>JACJWK010000009.1 GCA_020637195.1 Microthrixaceae bacterium | reverse complement strand
CACCGGGTCGTCGAGCCATCGCTCCGATGCGACCCCGATGTCGGGTCCCACGGCCACCAGCTCGGAGAACGTCCCGAGCACCTCGGGTCGCTCGGTCGAGCGGCGCACCACCACGACGGGGCGCTTCACCACGCTGGCCTCCTCCTGCACGCCGCCGGAGTCCGAGACGGCGAGCGCGGCCTCCGCGAACAGGCCGAGGAACTCCCGGTAGCCGAGGGGCGGCACGGCGTGGAGCGCATCGAGCCGCGGCCGCAGGCCGAAGCCCTCGACGCGGGCGGCGAGCCGCGGGTGCACGGGCAACACGACCGGCACCGGCAGGGCCCCGAGCTGCCCGAGGATGGTGGCGAGCCGCTCGGCGTCGTCGACGTTCTCGGGGCGGTGGAAGGTGGACAGGACGAAGCCGTTGCGGGCCACGCCGTGGCTGTCCAGCAGGTCGCGCCGCTCGTCGGGCTCGGGGAGCAGTTGCTGGACGGCCTCGACCACGGTGTTGCCGGTGACCGCGATGCGCTCGTCGGGGATGCCCTCGGCGGCCAGGTTGGCGCGACTGGTGGCGGTCGGGGCCAGGCACAGATCGGCCACGTGGTCGACGAGGACCCGGTTGTGCTCCTCGGGCATGGCCCGGTCGTGGCTGCGCAGCCCGGCCTCCACGTGCACCAGCGCGATCCCGCCGGCGTTGGCCGCGAGCGCGCCGGCCAACGCGCTGTTGGTGTCGCCCTGCACGACGACCGCGGCGGGTCGCTCGTCGGTGAACAGCGCGTCGAGGCGGGCCGTGGCCTCGCCGATCTGGGCCCCCCTCGTGCGCCCGCCCACGTCGAGGGCGTCGAGCGGGGGCTGGAGCCCGAACTGCGCGAAGAACACGTCGGACAGCTCGGCGTCGTAGTGCTGGCCGGTGTGCACGACCCAGGACCGCTCGCCGAGGAGGCGCACGAGGCCGGCCAGCTTGACGATCTCGGGGCGGGTCCCGAGCACGATGGCCACGCGGCCGCTGCGGTCCTGGCTCACCCGCCCATTGTGTCGGGGCGGCTCCCTTCAACCACGCACCGTCGCGGCCGACGGGACACGGGTGACCTCGCCCCTCTCCCTCCCCACGGACCAGGCCGCGTCAGGGCGGACGCTCGGCCAGGAAGAGATCGACCTGCTCACCGAGGTGATCACCTCGGGCACCCTCACGGCCACGAAGGGCGCGCAGACCCCGGCGCTCGAGGCCGAGCTGGCCGAGACCTTCGGCGTGGCGCACGCCGTCGCCCTGTCCTCGGGCACGGCCGCGGTGCACGCCGCGGTGGCGGCGGTGGACCCCGAGCCGGGCGACGAGATCGTCACCACGTCGATCACCGACATGGGCGCCATCACCCCGATCCTGTACCAGTCGGCGGTCCCGGTGTTCGCCGACGTCGACCCGCGCACCGGCAACGTCACCGCCGACGCCATCGCCGCGTGCCTGAGCGAGCGCACGCGGGCCATCGTCGTGACGCACCTGTTCGGGAACCCGTGCGACCTGGGCCCGATCCTGGCGTTGGCCGAGGCGAGGGGGATCCCCGTCATCGAGGACTGCGCCCAGGCCTACCTCGCCCGCAGCGGCGACGCCCTCGTGGGGACACTCGGTGCGGTGGGCTGCTTCAGCCTCCAGCAGGGCAAGCACATCACCACCGGCGAGGGCGGCTTCGTCCTGACCGACGACGACGCGCTGGCCCGCCGGATGCGGGTGTTCGTCAACAAGGCCTGGCCGTACGGCGAGGCGAGCCCCGACCACGAGTTCGTGGCCCTCAACTACCGCACGACCGAGCTCGCCAGCGCGGTGGCCCGGGCCCAGCTGGCCAAGCTGCCCGCTGGCGTCGAGCGGCGGATCGCCGCCGCCGAGCGCCTCACCAAGCAGCTCGCCGGCCTCGACGCCGTGGTCCCGACCCCGGTCGCGCCCGACGACACGGCGGTGTACTGGCGCTACCCCCTGCACGTGGACGCCGACCGCCTCCCGGGCGGCCCCGACGCCCTGGCGGCGGCCCTGCGGGAGGTGGAGGTCCCCTCGGCGCCGCGCTACATCCAGAAGCCGGCCTTCCGCTGCCGGGTGCTGGCCGAGCAGCGCACGTTCGGCGACAGCCGCTTCCCCTTCACCCACGCCCGCCCGGAGGCGGTCGACTACGCCGACGAGCGGTTCCCGGGCACGCTGTCCTACCTCTCGTCGGTCCTCGTCCTCCCCTGGAACGAGCGGTTCACCGACGAGCACGTCGACCACCTGGCGTCCGCGCTCGCCCACGCGGTCGCCGAGCGGACCCGGGAGGCCCGATGAGCACGCCCACCCACGACCGTCCCCTCCCGCTGGCCCTCGTCGGGGCCGGTCGCATCGCGCAGTCCTACGTGGACGTGGTGGCTGCGTCGGACTGCGTCGAGGTCGTCGCCGTGGCCGACGTCGACGAGGCCGCCGCCGCCCGCCTGGCCCGGCGCTTCGGCGAGGCCCGGTCCTTCGGCTCGCACCGCGAGCTCCTCGACGCGGTCGATCCCGTCGGCGTGGTCATCGCCACCCCACCGGCCACCCACGGCGACATCGCCCTCGCCTTCCTGTCCCGCGGGGTGCACGTCCTGTGCGAGAAGCCACTCGCGGTCGACGTCGCCACGGCGCAGCGGATGATCCGAGCCGCGGACGAGGCCGGCGTCCTGCTCACGATGGCCGCCAAGTTCCGCTTCGCCCAGGACGTCACGAGGGCCCGCCACATCGTGGAGTCGGGAATCCTGGGTGACCTCATGCTGTTCGAGAACGCCTTCACCTCCCGCGTCGACATGTCGGGCCGCTGGAACGCCGACCCCCGGATCGCCGGCGGCGGCGTGCTCATCGACAACGGCACCCACTCGGTGGACATCGCCCGGTTCTTCCTCGGGCCCATCGGCGAGGTGATGGCCGTCGAGGGCAAGCGCACCCAGCAACTCGACGTCGAGGACACGGTGCGGGTCTTCCTCCGCTCGGTCGACGGCGTGATCGGCAGCATCGACCTGTCGTGGAGCATGGACAAGAGCCTCGACCACTACGTCTCGATCTTCGGCACCGAGGGGGAGATCCGGGTGGGGTGGAAGGGGTCGAGCTTCCGCCAGGTGGCGAGCCCCGAGTGGGTGTCGTTCGGCACGGGCTACGACAAGGTCGAGGCCATGGGCGGCGCGGTCCGCAACTTCTGCCACGCCATCCTCGGCGAGGAGCCGCTGCTCATCACCGCGGACGACGCGCTCGCCTCGGTGGGCGTGATCGAGCAGGCGTACGCGTCGCTGGCCGCCGACCACTGGGTGCCCGTCCCCGCGGCCGCGACCGGCGCGCCGGCGCGTCAGGTCCGGGGCGGCAGCGCGGCCTGATGGCGCGCGTCCACCCGACCGCGCTCGTCGAGGAGGGCGTGTCCCTCGGGGAGGGCACCGCGGTGTGGGACCACGCCCACCTGCGCGGTCCCGCCCGCGTGGGGCGCGACTGCATTATCGGCGAGAAGACCTACGTCGCCTACGGCGTCGAGATCGGCGACCGCGTCAAGGTCAACGCCTTCGTGTACCTGTGCACCGGCGTCACCCTGGAGGACGGCGTGATGGTCAGCGCGGGCACGGTGTTCACCAACGACCGGTACCCCCGGGCCACGACGCCGGACCTGTCGGCGCTGCGGCCGTCGGATCCCGACGAGGACACCACCAGCACCGTCGTCGCCGCCGGCGCCACCATCGGGGCCCGCGCCGTGATCGGCCCCGGGGTCGACGTCGGCCGGTTCGCCATGGTGGCCGCCGGGGCGGTCGTCACCCGCGACGTCCCCGACTTCCACCTCGTGGCCGGCCTGCCCGCGGCGACGGTGGGCCTGGTCTGCCGCTGCGGGCCGCCGCTGGTCCGGGTCCGCCCGGGAGCGGCGCTCGGAGACCACGACCGGTTGACGTGCGGCTCCTGCGGGCGCGGCTACGCCGTCACCGCCGGCCGCGTGACGGAGCGCCCGTCGTGACCGCGGCGGGGCCCGCGCGCTGGGCGGTCGTCGGCGGCGGGATCCTCGGCATGACCGTGGCCCACCGGCTCCGTGGCGCCGGCTACGAGGTGACCCTGCTCGAGGCGGCGCCGGACCTCGGCGGGCTCGCGTCGGCGTGGTCCATCGACCTCCCCGGCGGCGAGCGGCTCGTGTGGGACCGGCACTACCACGTAACCCTCCTGTCCGACGCCCGCACCCGGGGCCTGCTCCGCGAGCTCGGGCTCGAGGACGAGGTGCGCTGGGTCGAGACCCGCACCGGCTGCTACGCCGACGGCGAGCTGTACTCGGTGTCGGACACCGTCGAGTTCCTGCGCTTCCCGCCCCTCGGCCTGTTCGACAAGCTGCGCCTCGGCGGCACCATCCTGTACGGCTCGCGCATCCGCGACGGCGAGCGCATGGAGCGGATCGACGTGGAGACGTGGCTGCGCCGGTGGTCGGGCCCGCGGACCTTCGAGACGTTCTGGCTCCCGCTGCTGCGGGCCAAGCTGGGCGACGCCTACCGGGACGCGTCGGCGGCCTTCATCTGGTCCACCATCCAGCGCCTGTACGCCGCGCGGCGCAGCGGGTTGAAGAAGGAGCTCTTCGGCTACGTCCGCGGCGGGTACGCCCGCACCCTCGAGACGTTCGCCCACCGCCTCGAGGCCGACGGCGTCGCACTGCGCACCGCGACGCCCGTGCAGCGGGTCACCCGAGACGACGACGGCTTCACCCTGAGCACCCCGGACGGCGCCGAGCGCTTCGACCGGGTCGTGGTCACGACGGCGGCGCCGCTGGCCGCGGCGGTGTGCCCGGACCTCGCCGCCGACGAGCACGAGCGCCTCACCGGCGTGCGCTACCAGGGCATCGTGTGCGCGTCGCTCGTCCTGCGCCGGCCGCTGGCCCCCTACTACCTCACGAACATCTGCGACCCGGCCACGCCGTTCACCGCGGTCGTGGAGATGACGTCGCTGATCGACCCGAGCGAGGTCGGTGGTCACACCCTCGTGTACCTGCCGAAGTACGTGGCGCCCGACGACCCGCTGCTCGACGCGACCGACGACGACCTCCGGGCGGCGTTCCTGCCCTACCTGCGTCGGATGCACCCGCACCTCGACGACGACGACGTCCTCGCGTTCGAGGTGTCGCGTGCCCGCCACGTGTTCGCCGTCCCCACCCTCGACTACTCGAGGCGGGTGCCGCCGATCGTCACCTCGGTGCCCGGGCTGTACCTCGCGGGCTCGGCGCACCTGGTCCACGCCACCCTCAACGTCGACGACACCCTCGGGCTCGCCGACGACGCGCTGGCGGCCATCGCCCGGGCCGAGCGGGACACCCCCCGGTCGACGGCGGCGCTCGCATGACCCCGGCCGCCCGTCCCCGGGCCAGCCTGTCGCTCGACGCCGACAACCTCTGGTCGTACCAGAAGACCCACGGCGACACGGGCTGGGACCGCTACGACTCGTACCTCGACGTGCTCGTCCCCCGGGTGCTCGGGTTCCTCGCCGAGCGGGGCCTCACCATCACCTTCTTCGTCGTGGGCAAGGACGCCGACGAGCCCCGGAACCAGGAGCCGCTCGCCGCCCTGGCCGCGGCCGGCCACGAGATCGGCAACCACAGCTACCGCCACGAGCCGTGGCTCCACCGCTACGACCGGGAGGAGCTCGCCGGCGAGCTCGAGCGGGCCGAGGTGGCGATCGAGTCCGCCACGGGGGCCCGCCCCGTCGGCTTCCGCGGCCCCGGCTACAGCCTCTCCACCACGACCCTGGAGCTCCTCGTCGAGCGCGGTTACCGCTACGACGCCTCGACCCTTCCGATGGTGATCGGGCCGCTCGCCCGGGCGTACTACTTCCGCACGTCGCGCCTCACCGAGGAGCAGAAGGCGGAGCGGTCGGGGCTGTTCGGCACGTGGAGCGACGGGCTTCGCCCCATCCACCCCTACCTCTGGCGGGTCGGCGACCGCACCCTGACCGAGGTGCCGGTGACCACGCTGCCCCTGGGGCGCGTCCCCATCCACGTGAGCTACCTGCTGTACCTGGCCGGCATCCGTCCCGCGTTGGCCCGCGCCTACTTCGCGACCGCGCTGCGCCTGTGCCGGCTGCGGAAGGTGGAGCCCTCGATCCTGTTGCACCCGCTCGACTTCCTCGGCGCGGACGACGTCGAGGAACTGGCCTTCTTCCCGGCGATGGGCATGGCCGGCCGGGCCAAGACCGAGCTCGTGGGACAGTTCGTCGACCAGCTGGCGCAGCGGTACGACGTCGTGACGATGCTCGAGCACGTCGAGCACATCGAGGCGCGCAGCGGCCTCGAGGTCGTGACGCCCCACTTCGCCGGCGAGACCGCCGGGGCCGGGTGAGGGAGCCGTCGTGAGCACGCTGGAGCACGCGGTCGACGCCGACCTCGACGAGCCTCGGCCGGAGGGCCACCGGCCGTCCGTGTCGGTCGTGGTGCCGGCCTACAACGAGGCCCTCATCCTCATGGAGTCGCTGAGCGAGCTCTACGCGTACCTCCAGGCCCTCACCGACCAGTACGACTGGGAGCTCGTCGTGGTCAACGACGGCTCGCAGGACGAGACCGGCGACATCGCCGAGGCGTTCGCCCGGACGAGGCCCGAGGTGCGGGTCCTCCACCACGCGGTCAACTTCCGGCTGGGCCAGGCCCTCCGCTACGCGTTCAACACCTGCCACGGCGACTACGTGGTGACCATCGACTGCGACCTGAGCTACTCGCCCGACCACATCGGCCTGCTCCTCGCCGAGCTTCGGGCCGAGCACGCCAAGATCGCGGTGGCCTCGCCGTACATGAAGGGTGGGCGGACCACCGGGATCCCGTTCGGCCGACGAGTCCTCAGCCGCGGGGCGAACCGCTTCCTGTCGGCCTCGTCGGGGGGCCAGCTCTCGACCCTCACCGGCATGGTCCGGGCCTACGACCGGCCCTTCCTGTCCAGCCTGAGCCTGCGGTCGATGGGGACCGACATCAACACCGAGATCCTCTACAAGGCGCAGCTGCTCAACGCCCGGGTCATCGAGGTCCCCGCCCACCTCGACTGGACGGGCCAGCAGGCGTCCGCGCCCGAGCGCGAGTCGAAGATGCAGCTCGGCAAGAGCACGTCGGCGTACGTGTTCTCGGGATTCATGTTCCGGCCGGTGGCCTTCTTCATCATCCCGGGCCTCGTGATCCTGGCCTTCGCCCTCTACAACCTCGGCTGGCTCAGCTACAACATCCTCCACGAGTACTCGCACCTGTCGGGCGGCTTCGAGCCCCGGATGTCCGAGGCGTTCGCCAACACCTTCGACTCGCGCCCCCACGCCTACTTCGTCAGCGGCTTCACGCTGGTGATCGCCGTGCAGCTGCTGAGCCTCGGCATCATGTCGTCGCAGCAGAAGCGCTACTTCGAGGAGCTGTTCCACGTGGGCACCGCGAACTACAAGGAGCACCAGCGGGCCCGGGCCCGAGATCGGTGACCGCGGTGCCGCACCGCCGCATCCTGGTGTGCTCCTACGAGCCGCCCGTGCCCGCGCACGGCGGCTACCGGCTCCGCGTGCGGCACCTGGCCCGCCTGCTGGCCCGCGCGGGCGACGTGACCGTGGCCGCGCTCGGCGACGCCCCGGAGTCCCACGACGAGCCCTTCGACCTGGTCGGCGTCCCCCACGACTTCTCCCGGCGCCGCGCCCTGCGGCGCTCCTGGCGTCGCCCGTACCTCGCCGCGCTGCTCGACTCGCCCGGGCTGGCCCGGCTCGCCGCCGGCGGCGGATGGGACCTGGTGGTGGCCTCGTCGCCCTTCTTCGTCGACCTCGCGCTCGGGTCCGGGGCCCCCGTGGTGCTCGACGCCCACAACGTCGAGACCGACATCATGGCCACCCTGGCGCGCACCGACGAGCGGCGCCTCCACCGCGCCCGGTGGCGCTGGGAGGCGGCCAAGATGGCGCCGGTCGAACGGGCCGCGGTCGCGTCGTCGGCCGCGGTGCTGGCGACGAGCGACGCCGACGCCGCCGTCTTCGGGCGCTGGGGCAGCGCTCGGGTCGAGGTGGTGCCGAACGGCGTCGACACGACCGCGGTCGCCCACGCCCCGCCCTCCGCCCGACACGCCCTCGTCTACGTCGGCCAGTACGGCTACCGCCCCAACGAGTCGGCGGCGAGGGAGCTCGTCACGCAGATCCTCCCCCTCGTGCAGGCGGCGGTGCCCGACACGACGGTCGAGCTCGTCGGTCGCAACCCGACCGACGCCGTGCGGGCGCTGGCGGCCGCCGACGTCGCCGTCCCCGGCCCGGTCGACGACGTGGTGCCCTGCCTGCACCAGGCCCGGGCCCTCGTGGTGCCCCTCCGGGCGGGCAGCGGCACGCGCCTGAAGATCCTCGAGGCCATGGCCGCCGGCACGCCGGTGGTGTCGACGCCGCTGGGCGCGGCGGGGATCGACGCCGTCGACGGCGAGCACCTCCTGCTGGGCGACACCCCCGAGGACCTGGCCCGGCAGGCCGTCCGGGCCCTCACCGAGGACGAGCTCGCGGTGCGGTTGTCCGCGGCCGCGCGCTCCCTCGTGGAGCGGCGCTACGACTGGAACGCCTTCGCGCCGACCGTCACCGGGGTCGTCGCGGACCTCGTGCCCTGACCGCGACGCCCCCGGTCGGGCGTCAGCCCGCCTCGTAGAGCGTGACGTCGAGGCCGGGGAAGGACTGCTCGTCGACCGGGGAGAACCCCCGGGCCTCGAGGGCCCGCGCCATCGTGGCGGCGTCGTCGGCCTGCGGGGCGTCCTCGGTCCCCGCGCGCTCCAGCACCCAGACGCGGTCGTGCCCGTCGATCAGCGTGTCGGCGCGCTCGGCGGTCAGGTCCGGCGGCTCGTCGATCAGCAGCCACTCGCCCCAGTCCGGGGCGGGGTCGAGCGGGACCAGGCGGTCCCGCTCGTCGGGTCGCCGGTCCGCGTAGTTGGTGAAGGTCACCCGCGTGAACCACGGCTGGAAGACGATGGCGTCCCCGGGCTCGGCCCGGTCCAGCACGTAGCGGGTCGCGGCCCGGAAGTCGTCGTGGGCGTCACGGGGGTAGAAGGCCGCGGTCGCCGCCAGCGACACGACCACGATCGCGCCGAGGAGGCCGATCGCCGCCCGCCGGGGGAGCCGCCAGGCACCCACCGCCGTCAGCAGGGCCAGCGCCGGCGCGGTGAGGAGGAACCAGCGTGCCCCGAAGAGCGGCTTGACCGGCGAGAGGGCGGCCACGGTGAGGACCGGGACCGCCACCCAGGCCACCAGGAGCACGAAGGCCCAGGATCGCTCGCTGCCGACGCCGCGCTCGTCCCGCAGCCGGCCGACGGCGTCCCAGAGCGCGACGGCGATGGCCACGCCGGCCAGGGCGAGCAGCAGGGGCCCGCCGTTGCCGACCAGGCGGGCGAACGCACCCACGAACCGCACGGGGGTGAGCGCCGGGGCGTTGTCGACCTGGCCCTGGTCGCCCCCGGCCGCGAGGAAGACCGCGATCGGCAGGGCGGAGACGGCGACCGCGGCGTACCCCGCCACGAGCCCCCGCCGGGGCGTCGGCAGCCGTCCCCGCGCCAGCAGCGCCACCACCTGCGCACCCACCGCGAGCAGCCCGAAGAAGTGGGCGTGGGGGACGACCGCGGTCACCGCCACCCAGGCCCACCACCGGCCACGGGCGGGATGCTGCACGTAGCGGACGAGCAGCAGCATGCTCGTCGAGACGACCAGCATCGTGAAGGCGTAGGTCCGCGCCTCGTGCGCGTACTCGACGACGAAGGCGTTGACCGCGAGGAGGGACGCGGCGGTCAGGCCCACGCGCTCGTCGAAGAGCCGGCGTCCGAGGAGGAACACCACCGGGACCGCGCCCACCGCGAACAGCACCGAGGGCAGCCGGAGCCACCACTCGCCGTCGCCGAGGCGGACCCAGCCGAACATGAGCGTGGAATAGGCGACGGCGTTCATCTCGTGCTCGCCCACGACCTGCCAGAAGCGGTCCCACGGCAGGCTCGTGTGGGTCAGCGTGAAGCCGTCGTCGACCCACAGGCTGTCGGTGCCGAGCTGGACGAGCCCGAGCGCCAGGGCCACGAGCACGGCCCCGCCGAGGACCCACCTCACCCGTCGTCGGGGGATCTCGACCGGACCGTCCCCCTCGGGGCCGCGAGCGGCGGGCTCGGCCACGGTGGTCATGGCGTCGGCCGGTCGTACCGACGCACCTCGAGCCCGTCGAGGTCGAGGCGCTCCGCCTCGACGTGCCCTCGGGACAGCGCCTCGACGAAGGCATCGACGTCCCGGTCGCTCTCGGCGTCCCGTCCGTCCCGCAGGACGAGCCAGACGCGGTCGCGGTCGGCCACCGCCCGCTCGACCTCGGTGGGTGAGGGATGGTCGCGGTGGTCGGGGAGGAACTCGCCCCAGCCGGTGGGCGGCCACACCGCGTCGAGCGACTGCTCGATCCGGGGGTCGCGCTGGGCGTAGGCGTCGAACGGGAACACCCCGAACCAGGGCAGGAAGACGATCGCGTCCCCGGGCTCGACCTGGCTCGAGATGGCCCGGGCCGCGGCCCGGGCGTCGTCGGCCGGCGGGCGCAGGTACCACCCGAGTGTCGAGGCGACGAGCAGGCCCACGACCACGACGGCGGCGATGCGGCGGGGCCACCGCGGTGGAAGGCTCGAGACGCCGACGGCCAGGAGGCCGGCCGCGGGCGGCGCGAGGATGACGAAGTAGCGGGCGCCGAACAGCGGGATCACCGGCGACACGAGCCCGATGGCCAGGGGCGGCAGCAGGAGCCACGCGAAGAGCAGGAGGGTGCCCCACTGTCGCTCGGTCGGCCGGTACGGGCGTGGGGGCCAGAGCTCGCGGCCGACGGTCACCGCGACGTAGCCGCCGAGCGCCAGGAACGCGAGCAGCAGCGCGACGCCGCCGTTGCCCGCGACCCGGGCGTAGACGCCGACGAAGCGGACGGGGCTGACGGTCGGGATCCCCTCGGCCTGCCCCTCGCGGGCGCCGACGGCGATCAGCACCAGGACGGCGCCGGCGACGACGGCGATCGCGGCGAACCCGGCCACGAGTCGCCGGGCCGGACGTCGCAGGCCGCCGCCGCGGAGCAGGGCCGCCGCCGCCTGAACGCCGAGGACGAGCCAGCCGAAGAGGTGGGCATAGGGCAGCAGCGCGGAGGTCGCCACCCAGGCCCACCACTGACCGCGTCGCCCGTCCTGCACGAAGGCCACGAAGCAGAGCGTGCTCGCGGTGGCGAGCGCCATGGTGAGGGCGTAGGTGCGGGCCTCCTGCGCGAACTGGAGCTGGAAGCCGTTCAGCGCGAGCAGGACGGCGCCGAGCGCGCCCACGCGGTCGTCGAAGAGCCGGCGCAGCAGCAGGTAGAGGAGGGGGACGGCGGCGGTGGCCGCGACGGCGCTCGGCAGCCGCACCCACCACTCGGCGTCGCTGATGCGGATCCACGGGAACAGCACCAGCGCGTGCAGGGCGCCGTTGGCCTCCCGCTCGGTGAGGACGGTCCAGAACTCGGCCCACGGGGCCCGGGCGTGGCCGAGGCTGTAGCCCTCGTCGAGCCAGAGGCTCTTGTGGCCCAGGTGGAACAGCGTCAGGGCCCCGGCGAGCAGGGTCGCCAGCACGGCGACCGTGCGCGGCGCGACGGGCCAGTCGCCCGGGCCCCGGGGCCCGACGGGTCGCGCCCGACCGCCGGCAGCCGGCGCGTCGGTGAAGGAGCGGGCCATGGTCAGGTCCCATCGGCCCCGCCGGGCCGCCGTTGAGGGGGCGTGGCGGGTACCGGGCCGTCGCCTCAAGGGCCCTCCGCGCCATCCGATGGGAGGACGTGGCCCTCGTGACCCTCGTGATCCCGGTGCGCGGCACCCTGGGGGTGGTGGCGCCGCTCCTCGACGCCCTCGAGCCCCAGGCCGAGGCGGCGGGCCAGACCGTGCGCGTGGTGGTCGTCGACGACGCCAACGACGTGCCCTTGGCGTCGGGCCTCGAGGAGCGCGCCGACGGGCACCTCGTGCTGGAGGTCGTGCGCCGGGAGGCGAACGGGGGGCCGGGCGCGTCCCGCAACACCGGCCTCGCCCTCGTCGACACCCCGTGGGTCGCGTTCCTCGACGCCGACGTCGTCCCCGCCCCCGACTGGCTCGAGCGCCTCACCGGGATCGTCGCCGTCGCCGACCCGCCCGACGTGATCGAGGGCCGGATGGCCATCGGGGGCGACGAGCCGGCCACGCCGTTCGCCCACGCCACCGAGGCGGTGCCGCCGGAGCAGCGCGTGGCGGCCAACCTGATCTTCCGCACGGAGGTCCTGCGCGCCGTCGGCGGGTTCGACGAGCGCTTCTACGACCCCGCGCGCCGGGTCCATTTCCGCGAGGACGCCGAGCTGGCCTTCCGGCTCGAGGCCGAGGGACGCCGCTTCGCCTACGAGCCCGAGCTGCTCGTGGTCCACCCACCCCTGCCCCCGTCGTTCTGGACCCCCGTGAAGCTGGCTCGCCGGTACTACTTCGACCCGCTCCTGAGTCGTGAGCACCCGGAGGCCTTCCGGGCGCTGAACCGCAGCCGGATGCTGGGCCCGGTCACCCTGCGTCGGGCCCGCCACGACGCAGCCGTCACCTTCGCCGCGGGCGCCGGCCTGACCGCCGTGGGACTGGCCACGCGTCGTCCGGGCGTGGCCCGGGCGGGGCTGGCCGCCCTGCTCGTCGGCTGGCTGGCCAACGTCGTGGCGCTCGCCTGGCGCAAGGAGGTGCGGCCCCGCGACGTGGTTCCCGTCGTCGCGGTCGCCACCCTCGTTCCCTGGGCGTACCTCGCGAGCTACTGGCGCGGTGTGGTGCACTTCCGGCATCGCCCGCGCCTCTGAGCACCCCACGGAGATGAGCCGGTGACCGAGGCGGTCGAGCCCGACCTCCTGCCCGGCCACGGACGCGTCGCCCGCCGGATGACGCGCGGCTTCGTCGCGCTCGGTGCCGGTCGCATCGCCACGCTCGGGCTGCAACTCGTCGCCTTCGCTCTCGTGGCCGCCGCCCTGGGGCCGGACGGGGTCGGTGCCTACACGTTCGCCGTCGCGTTCTACGGGCTCTTCGCCTACGTGACGAACTTCGGCGTCCGGGCGATCGCGATGCGCGACATCGCCCAGCAGCCCGAGCGCGAGCGCGACCTCGTCACCAACCTCTTCTACCTGCGGGTCGTCGCCGGCGCGCTCGCCTACGGGGTCCTGGTCATCGTGCTGCTCGTCGGCGGCTACTCGGCGGTGGAGCGCCAGGCGGCCCTGGTCGCCGGGGTGCTGCTCGTCGTCTTGGCCCTGGAGTCGTTCCAGGTGGTCCTCGAGGTGCGCCTGCGCATGGGGTGGGTGTCGGTCGCCGCCGTGGTGCAGGGCGTGGTGCTGGCCGTCGGCTCCTACGCCGTGGCGGTGCGCGACGGCGGCGTGGTCGCCTTCCTCTGGGTGTTCGTCGCGTCGAACGTCGCCAACTTCGCGATCGTCGGCACGGTGGCCCTCCGCCAGGCGGGGCACCTGCACTGGCGGCCCCGGCCCCGCATCTGGGCCACGCTCGCGAAGGCCGCGGTGCTGCTCGGGCTCGCCCAGCTGTGCATCACGCTCTACTACCGGCTCGACCTGCTCATCCTCGCGGCGGTCAAGCCCGACGACGACGTCGGTCAGTACGGTGCCGCCTACCGGGTGCTCGAGACCTTCGTGGTGGTGCCCTCGCTGGCGATGACCGTGCTGACGCCGGTCGTGGCGGCGAGCGTCGTCGCCGGGACCGCCGTCCTGCAGCGCCGCTACGGCCACCTGATGCACCTGGTCGCGCTGCTCTCGTTCCCGGTGGCGGTCGCGGGCCTCCTGACCGCGCCGCGCGTGTTCCCCGCCGTGCCGGGCTTCGCGGAGTTCGCCGGCGCGGGCGACGCCCTGGCCATCCTGTCGATCGCCGCTCCCTGCATCTTCTTCGGCACCGTGCTCTCGGCCGTCCTCGTCTCGGGCCACCAGCAGGGACGCCTGCTCGCGGTCTCGTTCGTCGGTCTGCTCGTCAACGTCGCGCTCAACGTCGCGCTCATCCCACCGTGGTCCTACCGGGGTGCGGCGGTGGCGACCGCGGTGACCGAGGTCTCGGTCGTCGTCGGGCTGGTGCTCGCCATCCGCCGTCACCTCGGGGTGCACTGGCCGTGGAGTCGCGTGCTGCGCGCGGCCCGGGCGTCGCTGGTGCTGGCCGTGGCCCTGCTGGCCTCGTGGTGGCTCCCCCCGTTCGCGCAGGTGACGGTCGGCGCCCTCGCCTACCTCGTCGCGCTGCTTCCCACCGGCGCGCTGCGCTGGGACGACCTCGGCGGCCTCATGGGGGCCGACGGCGACGTCCGAGTGGTGGTGGCCGGCACCGACCGGCCCGAGACCGGGGTCGAGCGCCTGCGCTCGCCGGTGGCGGCCTGGCGCTCGTTGCTCGGCGCCGGTGCCTGCGTGCTCGTCCCGTCGACCGTCCCGGTGCCCGCCTGGGCCCCCGTCGCGGCCCGCCTGGCCGGCTGTGACCCCGTCGTCGTGCGCTTCGATCCCCCCGATCACGGCGGCGCCCGTCCCCCGCGGTGGTGGCGGTGGTTCGTCACCCGAGCCGAGGTCGGTGGGCCGGTGGAGGGGCGCGAGGCTCGGATCGCCGACCTGCGTCGTCGGCTCGCCGGGGTGCCCGTCGAAGCCGCCCCCGAGCCGACGTCGGTCGTCGCGGACCGTCCCGAGCCGGAGTCGGACCCGTGACCGGCGGCCCGGTCCTGCTCGTACACGAGTTCCCCGGCGCCTTCGGCGGCGCGGAGCGCTACCTCGAGATCCTCGGATCGGGGCTGGTGGCGGCGGGGGTGCCGACCGCGGCCGTCGTGTTCGTCGCCGACGCCGACGCCGCCGCCCGTCTCGCCCCGCGTCTGGGAGCGATCGCACCCGACACCCGGGTGATCGCGGGACGCGCCCGACCCGGTCCCATCCGGGCCGCGGTCCGGGAGCACGATCCGGTCGTGGTGCACTGGAACTTCGTCGACCCCTTCGCGTTCCGGGGCGCGTCGTTCCTCCTGCTGCCCTGGGGTCGCCCGTCGGTGATCACCGACCACCTCCCGCAGCTCCGCCACGCCGGCCCCCACTGGGAGACGACCCGACGACTGGCCAACCGGCGCATCGCCACGATGATCGTCGTCGGCGACGCCGCCGCACGAGAGGCCGAGGCGCGCTGGCGGCGGCCGCCGCCGATCGCGGTGATCCCCAACGGAGTGCCGGTCGGCGCCGCACCTCGGCGCCCCTCCGGCCCGCCTCGCCGCCCGCGGCTGCTGTTCGTGGGCCGGCTGACCGAGCAGAAGGGCGTCTCGCACCTCGTGCCGGTGCTCGCGGCCGTCCGGGCCCGGGGGATCGACGCCGAGCTGCGGGTGGTGGGGGACGGGCCGCGCGCCGGCGACATCGCCGCCGCCGCCGAGGCGAACGACCTGGGCGGCCAGGTGGAGCTGGTCGGCTTCGCTCCGTCGCCGGCGGAGGAGATGGCCGCGGCGGACGTGCTCGTCGCCCCGTCGGCCTACGAGGGCCTGCCCTTCACCCCGCTCGAGGCCCTCGCCGTCGGTCTTCCCCTCGTGCTGTCCGACATCGCCCCCCATCGGGAGCTGGTGACGGCCACGGACCCCCTGGGCGTGCAGGTGGTGGCTCCCGGTGACGAGCGGGGATGGGCCGAAGCGGTCGAACGGGCGCTCGCGGCACCGGCGGAGGCCAGCGGCGCCGCCCACCGGATCGCCCGCGGGCACCGGGCGGAGGCGATGGTCGAGGCGACGCGGGCCGTCTACCGGGCGGCGACGGCGTAGCGCCGGGCGTCGTCGTCCTCGGCTCCCGTCGGGGGGCGGATCGCGGCCGCCGCGGCGACGAGCCAGCCGAAGCACATGCCCACCACCAGGGTGATGCGGACGTCGATCCCGGTGAACGGGCCGGTCAGCTCGGCGACGATCAGGCCGCAGAACCCGGCGGCCAGGGCCAGGGCGCCGGCCCGGACGCGCCCGTCCGACCCCCGTCGCCAGACCCGGTACGCGGTGCGGATGGCGATCGCCCAGAGCCAGACGTAGGCGACCAGGCCGAGGGGGCCCAGCTTCAGCCAGAACCAGAGGGGCGTCACGTGGGTGTACAGCTGACCACCCTCGTGGTACTCGGAGAGCGCGAAGCGCACCGTCCAGGGGACCCCGAGGCCCAGACCGGTCAGAGGATGGGCGCGGAGCTCGGCGAGCACGTTGCGCTGCTCGTCGAGGCGGTACCGGTCGCCCGTCGTGGTCGTGAGCTTCGACGGGTTCAGCGACTCGGCCCGGTAGAGCACCGGGTTGGTCGCGTCGGTGGAGCCGCCCGCCGAGATCGCCACGTAGAGGGCCAGGACGACGGCCGCACCGCCGAGGACGAGCCAGGGCCGGCCCCGCCGGCCCGTGGCGACGAGCAGCACCAGCACGAGGCCCAGGATCGTGGCGATCCAGAAGCTCCGGCGGTAGGAGAGCGCGATCGTCACCAGGAGCATCGGCGCGACCAGGAGCAGCCAACGGGGCAGCGACAGCCGGCGCACCAGCGCCACGGTGATGCCGAGGACCGTCACCACCATCAAGAAGTTCATGGTGGGCTCGTAGAAGGTGCTGGCCTCGGCGCTGACCGCGGCGGTGACCCCGGACGACCCCGGGGCGCCGGGCGCACGGCCGGTGAGGACCCCGGCGAGCGCGATCGCGGCCCGGCCCGCGACGAGGGCGACGGCGAACCCGACGGCGGCGCGCGTCCGCGCGGTGCGACCGAGGACCTCGGCGGTCACGAGCGGGACGACCAGCAACAGCGCGAGCACGCGGGCCGAGCCGATGAGGTCGATGCGGTCGGAGGCCCCGAGGTAGCCGGTGACCAGGCCGAAGGCCAGCGCGACGGCGAGCAGCGCCATCGGTGGGGCGAACGGGCCGAGCCCCGGGCCCGGTCGCGTCGTGCGGACGCGCTCGTGGACCACCCAGCCGAGCAGCAGGAGGACGAGCAGGTCGGGCGGGTGCAGGGGGGTCGGGCCGATGGTCCCGTACCAGCGGTCGAGCGTCACCGGCCACACCTCGGACTGGCCCTCGATCAGCACGGTGGTGGCGAACAGCAACCCCAGCGTGGGCAGCGGGTGCCAGAAGAGCCACCAGCAGATGACGAGCGCCATCGGCAGGAGGGCGACCGCCGGGCCCACCACGGCCATGCCCGCCCACAGGAGCACGCCGAGAAGGACGCCGGCGACGAGGAGGAGGGGCCCGACCCCGGATCGCAGCCGGACCCGGGGGGCGCTCACGCCGATGCCCTGACGACCTCGGCCTCGTGCAGCCCGCGCTGGTCGGAGTAGCTGTAGCGGCGCTCGGGCGCCGAGGCGCTGTTGAACACGAAGCCGATGACCGGTGCGTCGACCGCCCGCAGCGTCTCGAGTGCCCGGCGCACGTCGCTGCGGCGGTCCTTGCGGCCGTCGACCACGAAGAGCACGCCGTCGGCGTAGTGGGCCAGCACGAGTGGGTCGACCACCGGGAGCGTCGGCGGGCTGTCGATGACCGACAGGTCGTACTGGGCGCTGATGTTGTCGAACACCTGGGCGGCGCGGTCGGTCGTGAGGGCCGCGGCGGGGTCGAGGATGCTGCTGCCGGCGGGGACGACGTCCAGGTACTCGGTGGCGCCGGGCACGGGCAACGACCACAGGGGGAGGCGCCCACCGGCCAGCTCCGGGCTCTGGGCGCCCGTGCCGCCCACCAGGTCGGTCATGCCCGGCTTGATGGGGATGCCGAGGCGCTTGTTGACCGCGGGGCGGCGGAAGTCGCAGTCCACGAGGATCACCCGACGCCCCTCCGCGGCGAACGACTGCGCCATGTTGATCGAGATGTGGGTCTTGCCCGAGCCGGGCGTGGCGCTCGTGACCATCAGCACCGGGCCCACGTGCTCGCGGAGCGCGTACGAGACGCTGGTGCGCAGCACCCGGAACGCCTCGACGGCCTCGGCGGTGTCGGGGCTCGAGCGCGACACCGACGCCAGGACGGGCAGGCCGAGGTCGTGGGCCGCCTCCTCGGCGCTCGCGTAGCGGTCGGTCAGCGCCGACCGGGCGTAGGCGGCGGCCGATCCGACCACGAGCGCGGCGAGGAACGCCAAGATGGCGTTGCGCAGGGGTTTGGGCGCGACCGGCGTGTCGGGCGGCGTCGCCTCCTCGAGGAGCGTGGCGGCGTCGCTCGGGGCCCCCCGCACCTCGGCCGCCTGGGTCTGGAGCTGGTCGAGCTCGGTGGTGAGGGCCACGTCCTCGGGGTCGACGGCCAGGCCCTGGTCGATCTCGTCGACGCGGGCCTGGATCCGGTCGATGGTGCTCTCCCGCTCGGCGGCCTGGCGGTCCGCGATGAACGTCGAGAACGCCTCGGCGTACGCGTTGGCGACGTCGGCGGCCGTCTCCGGGTCACCCGACGTGGCGGTGACGTCGAGGAGCTGCACGTCGGCGCGGGCCGAGATGTCGACCGGTGCGCCGAGGTCGGGATCGTCGGCCCCGGGGTCGAGGGCCGCGGCGGCCGCCTCCTCGACGGGGCGGGTGCGGGCCAGGGACGCGTAGAAGTTGGTCTTCTGGAACAGCTCCTCGGACGAGACGAACTCGTTCGCCGACGCTCGCCCCGACACCACCTGGAGCACCGCGGTGGCCTGGTACTGCTGGGCCTGGAGTGACGAGAGCCCGAAGACCACGACCGCGGTGACGGACGCGAACGCGAGGAGCCACCAGCGGTAGCCCCACACGACGTGCAGCGGGTTCGTGGATTCCATGGTGGCCAGGACCTTCGCTCTCTCCCGGGCGCCCTCGGCGTGGACCGGTCACCGCGGCGGGTGACCCCCGCCTATCGGCCCCGCCCCGGCACTCTTTACGGCCGCTGTAGGTTCGATCCCGTGCGCGTCGAGCTGGTCCACGAGTGGCTCACCAACCTGGCCGGGAGCGAGAAGGTCGTCGGGGCGCTGCGACGGGCCTATCCGGGCGCGGGGGTCAACACGAGCCTCTTCTATGCGCCCGAGTTCCCGGGCTGGGACCCCGTGCACACGACCTTCCTCCAGCGCTTCGCCACGCGGAGGGGCGCCCACCTGCGGGTGCTGCCCCTGATCCCGCCGGCGATGCACACCCTGCGCGTGCCCGACGCCGACCTCGTCATCACCAGCTTCCACTCCTTCGCCCTGAACGCCCGCGTGCGACCCGGGACCCCGCACCTCGTCTACTGCCACACCCCGCCCCGCTTCCTCTGGGAGCGTGAGCAGCTCGCCGGCGAACGGGGCCTGTCGACCGGGCTCACCGGCGCCGCGGCCGCGCTGTTGAAGCCGGGTGACCGCCGGCGCAGCCGTCGTCCCGACCTCTTCCTGGCCAACTCCACCGAGGTGGCCGGGCGCATCCGGTCGGCGTACGGGCGCGACGCCGAGGTGGTGCACCCCCCGGTCGAGGTGGAGCGCTTCGCCGGCGCCCTCGACACGCCGGCGGGGGACTACTTCGTGTCGTTCTCGCGGCTCGTCGCCTACAAGCGGGTCGACCTGGTGATCGAGGCGTTCCGGGAGCTGGGCTGGCCCCTGGTGGTGGCGGGGGAGGGTCGGGCCCGGGCCGAGCTCGAGGCGTCCGCGCCGGCCAACGTCCGCTTCGCCGGGCGGGTGCCCGACGACGAGCTGCCGGGACTGCTCGCGGGCGCCCGCGGGCTGGTCTTCGCCGGGGTCGAGGACTTCGGCATCACGATGGTCGAGGCCATGGCCGCGGGGACGCCGGTGGTCGCCCTCGACGCCGGCGGTGCCCGGGACTCGGTCGAGCCCGGCCGGTCCGGCGTGCTGTTCGCCGAGCCGACGGTCGCCTCCCTGGTCGACGCGGTGCGCTCCGCCGCGGCCGTCGACTGGGACCGGGCCGACGTGTCGGCGTCGGCCCACCGCTTCACCGAGGCACGCTTCACGGCCGCGGTGACGGGGATCGCCGAGTCGCTCGTGCGAGCCTGAGCGCGCCGGATCCGGTCGGGTGCGCCCTCAACCCGCCCGCCGGGTGACCGAAAGGAGGCAGTCCCATCGGCTCGGCTCGGAGAACGGCGGCACCACGAACATGGCAGTTGCCGAAGGCCCCCTCGTCGCGATCAGCGGTCACCGCGACGACGCGCCGCGCACCGTCCGCCGTCGGCGCGGGCCGCTCAGCCCGTGGTCGCTGCGCGTCGTCGCCGACCTGGCCGCCGCGCTGGTGGGGCTGGCGGTGCTGCCGTCGGTGGGGTGGGCCAACGTCGCCTACGCCGCCGGCGTGTTCGTCACGCTGGGGATGGTGGGCACGTACCGGCGCCACCTGGCCCTCAGCAGCCTGTCCGAGCTGCCCCGGCTCCTGCTCGGCGCCGGCATCCCGCTGCTGGTCATCGGGGGCCTGTCCCCGTTCATCGACCTCCCCGGCACGCTGTTCGACCAGGTGGCGGTCACCGGGGCCGCGGTCGTCGTCGGCCGGACGTCGACCTACGCGGTCATCCGCACCGCCCGTCGCGCCGGCCAGCTGCGTGAGAACGCGCTCATCGTCGGCGCGGGTGCGGTGGGCATCGAGCTCGCGCGGCTCCTCGACGAGCACCCCGAGTACGGCCTCGTGCCGGTGGGCTTCATCGACGACGTGCCTTCCCAGCCCGGCCTGGACCTCCTGGGCGGCATGGCCGACCTCGAGAAGGTCATCCACGAGCACGACGTCCGGCGGGTCCTCGTGGCCTTCGGGCCGAGGGGGGAGCAGGAGCTCGTGGCCACCCTGCGCTCGACCGGGCTGCACGACGTCGAGCTGCACGTCGTCCCCCGCTTCTTCGAGCTGGGGTTCTCGCCCGGCGGGCCCGACGTCGAGCACGTGTGGGGCATCCCGCTGTTCCAGGTGCGCCGGGCCGCCCTGCGCGCGGGCGCCTGGAAGGTGAAGCGGATCGCCGACGTGGTCGTCTCGGCCACCCTGCTCGTGGTGCTGGCCCCCCTCCTGGGCGTGCTCGCGCTCTCGGTCCGGCTGAGCAGCCCGGGCCCGATCCTGTTCCGGCAGCGCCGGATCGGCCAGCACGGCCACGAGATCGAGGTGCTGAAGTTCCGCACCCTGCGCGTGAACACCGACGCCGACGTGACCTGGTCGGTGGACGACGACCCCCGCCAGACCGGCATCGGGAAGTGGCTGCGCCGCCTCAGCCTGGACGAGCTCCCCCAGCTCTGGAACGTGCTGCGGGGCGACATGTCCCTCGTGGGGCCCCGGCCGGAGCGCCCCCACTTCGTCAGTCGCTTCTCGGCCCAGGTCACCCACTACGCCGACCGCCACCGCCTCCCCGTCGGGCTCACCGGCCTGGCCCAGATCCACGGGCTGCGGGGCGACACGTCGATCGAGGAGCGGGCCCGGTTCGACAACTACTACATCGAGCACTGGTCCCCGTGGGAGGACATGAAGGTGATGATCGCCACGGTCGGCGTCATCCTCCGCGACGCCGTGCGCCAGTCCACCCGCTCGGACAAGCCCGCCAAGCTGCGCACCGAGCGCCGGAGCCGGCGGCGTGCCGGTGGGGACCGGCCGCCGTCGGCCTGAGGGCGGGCGCCGCCCGGGCCCCTAGAACCGTGACGTGAGGCCGACCTCGATGAGGTAGGGGCCGGGCTCGGCCAGGGCCATCTCGAACGCGTCGGCGAACTCCTCGGCCGTGGTGGGCCGGCTGGCCGGCACCCCCATCCCGCCGGCCAGCTTCACGAAGTCGAGGTCGGGGCCGTGCAGGTCGAACATCGCCTTGGCCTTCGGCCCGGGCTCGCCCGCGCCCACCCGGCCGAGCTCGAGGTTCAAGATGTCGTACGCGTGGTTGTTGTAGACGACCGTCGTGACGTTGAGGTCCTCGCGGGCCTGGGTCCACAGGGCCTGGAGGGTGTACATCCCCGACCCGTCGGCCTCGAGGGACACGACGGGCCGGTCCGGGCACGCGAGCGCGGCGCCGGTGGCGGCGGGCAGGCCGTAGCCGATCGCACCCCCGGTCAGGGTCAGCAGCGTGTGGGGGTGCGACCCCGCCGTGGCCAGGCTGGTCCAGAGGCCCGCGGTGGCCGACTCGTCGACCAGCACCGCCTGCTCGGGCAGCAGCCGGGCGATGGCGGCGCCCAGCGTCTCGGGGTCGAGCTCGCCGGTCGGGCGGTCCGGCAGGGCGAGCTCCTGGGCGGTCGCGGCGTCGGCCGGGGCGCCGACGGCGTCGGCCAGCGCCTCGAGCGCGCCGGTGGCGTCGTCGCCGGGGCCCGCCAGCACGTGCACCTCGCACCCGTCGGGCACGAGGACGGTGTCCTTGTCGGGGTAGGCGAAGAACGACGCCGGCAGGTCGGCATCGACGAGGACCAGGTGGCGGATGCCCTCGAGCTGCATCTGGACGAACTCGCCCAGGTACCCGAGGCGCTCGAGCGCGGGCACGCCGGCGCCGCGCTCGAGTCGGGTGGGGAAGCACTCGCAGTACACCTTGGCGCCGGTGTGGGCACCGAGCCGGGAGGCGGCGGTGACCCCGGCCTCCCGGGTGGCGGTGCCCCCGACGACGAGGGCCACCGGCCCGTCGCCGCGCAGCACACGGGCCACCTCCTCGATCCGCACGGCCGGGACCGTGGCGGGCGCGGCGGGCGCGCGCGCCGGCGCGGGCTCGGCGCCGTCGGACCACGAGGCGTCCGCGGGCAGGATCAGGGTGGCGATCTGGTTCGGGGCCCCGGCGGCGGCGGCGACCGCCTCGGCGGCCAGGCGGCCGACGTCGGCGGACGAGCGGGCCGTGCCCACCCAGCCCTCGAGGTTGCGGGCCACGGTGTCGATGTCCGACGTCAAGAACACGTCCTGGCCGTAGCCCGTGGCGTGGTCGCCCACGATGTTGACCATGGGCGTCCCGGCCCGGCGCGCGTTGTGCAGGTTGGCCAGTCCGTTGCCCAGGCCGGGGCCGAGGTGCAAGAGGGTGGCGGCGGGCTTGTCGGCCATGCGGGCGTAGCCGTCGGCCGCCCCGGTGACGACGCCCTCGAACAGGCAGAGCACGCCCCGCATCTCGGGCACGTCGTCGAGGGCGGCCACGAAGTGCATCTCGGAGGTGCCGGGGTTGGCGAAGCAGGTGTCGACGCCGGCGTCGACGAGGGTGCGGATGAGGGCGCGGGCGCCGTTCACGGGGGGCTCCTGGGTCAGGTGCGGACGGGGGCAGGGGGGCGGGGGCTCACGGCCGGCGTCTCACAGGACGGTGCCGGGGTTCAAGATCCCGTTGGGGTCGAAGCCGGCCTTGATGCGGCGCATCAGCTCGATCTTCACCGGGTCCTCGAACTCGAGGAAGTACTTCTTCTTCTCGGTGCCGAGGCCGTGCTCGCCGGAGATGGCGCCGCCGAGGGCCAGGCCGGCGGAGATGATCCCCCGCATGATCGCGTCCCGCTTCTCCGGGTCCTTCTGGAACACCGAGAGGTGCACGTTGCCGTCCCCGGCGTGGCCGCAGCCCGGGACCCACGCCTCGTGCTCGGCCGCCACCTCGGCCACCGCGGCCAGGTACTCGGGCATCGAGGCCCGGGGGACCACGACGTCGATGATGTCGTCGGCGTCGTTCGCCTTCGCCGCCCAGAAGGCCTTCTCGCGGGCGTCGATGAGCTGGGCGCCGGCGTGGCTCGGCAGCACGTACACGTCCTCGGCGCCGAGCTCGGACACCAGCTCGGCCACCTGCCCGACGTCGGCCTCGACCCGGTCCTCCTGCGTGCCCTCGATGACCACCACCAGGTAGGCCAGGGCCTTCTCCTTGACGTCCTCCGGGATGCCGAGGTCGAGCCCGGCCTGGGCCGTGATGACCGCCATCGTGAGCAGGTCGATGTACTCGAGGATGAGCGGGCCGACGCCGCTGGCGACGATGCGCGGCACCGCCGTGGACACGCCCTCGAGGGTGGCGAAGGGCACGAGCACGGTGGCCGCGTGGTGCTGGCGGGGGTACAGCTTGAGGGTGGCCTCGGTGACGAGGGCGAGCGTGCCCTCCGAACCGAGCACGAGCTGGGTGAGGTCGTAGCCGGCCGTGGCCTTGACCACCTTGCCGCCGGTGCGGATGACGTCGCCCGACGCGAGCACCAGCTCGAGGCCGATCACGTGGTGGCGGGTGACCCCGTACTTCACCGCCCGCATGCCGCCGGCGTTCGTGTTGACGTTGCCGCCCAGCGACGCGCTGTACTCGCCCGGGAACACGGGGTAGACGAGGTCGAGGGGCGCGAGCTGCTGGTCCAGCTCGTCGAGGGTGACGCCCGGCTGGACGACCGCCATGTGGTTGTCGGTGTCGATCTCGAGCACCTGGTTCATGCGCTCGAACGACACGACGATGCCGCCGTCGACGGGGATGCAGGCCCCGGACAGCCCCGTGCCGCTCCCGCGCGCGGTCACCGGGAGGCCGTGGGCGTCGGCCACCCGCAGCACCGCGGCCACCTCCTCGGTGCTGCCCGGGCGGACCACCGCGCCGGGGCGCACCGGTGTGGCGGTCAGCGCCTCGTCGTGCGCGTAGTCCTCGTTGACGGCGTCGCCGACGAGCAGGTGCTCGGCGGGCACGGTGTCGGCCAGCAGCTCGGCCAGGTCACCCATGTGGCTGGTTCCTCCCCGGGTCGGGTCCGGCCCAGCAACGTACTCGCGTGGCCCCGCCCGGTCGCCGGGGAGCGGTGGGCGGGCGCCGTCGCCGGGACGGGCGGCGCGGTTCCGTAACCTTGGTCCGGACATGGCCGACTACCTGATCGTCTTCGCGGTCGCCTTCGCGGTGACGGTCGTGCTGACGCCGCTCGTGCGCCGCCTGGCCATCCGGGTCGGCGCGGTGGTGGCGCCCGACGAGCGCCGGGTCCACACGCGCGCGACGGCGACGCTCGGCGGCGGAGCGATGCTCGCGGGATTCCTGGTGGCGATGCTCGTGGCGTGGTGGTCGGGGCGGTTCGAGGAGGTCTTCGCGGCCAGCACCGAGCCGCTCGGCGTCGTGATCGCCGCCGTGATCATCTTCGCCGTCGGCGTCATCGACGACTTCCGCGAGGTTTCCGCCCCCGCCAAGCTCGCCGGCATGGTGCTGGCCGGCAGCGTCCTGTCCGTGGCGGGCGTCACGATCTTGTTCTTCCGGATCCCCTTCGCCGACCTGGTGGTGCTGTCGCCCGACCTCTCGGCCCTGCTCACGGTCCTCTGGGTGGTGGGCATGGCCAACGCCGTGAACCTGATCGACGGCCTCGACGGCCTCGCCGCGGGCCTGGTGGCGATCGCCGCGGGCAGCTTCTTCCTGTACGGCGAGCGCCTCGGTGACGTGGGCGTGCTGGAGCCCGGCAACGTGGGCCCCCTGCTGGCGATCATCACCGCCGGCATCTGCCTCGGCTTCCTGCCCCACAATTTCCACCCCGCCCGCATCTTCATGGGCGACGGGGGAGCGCTGCTCCTCGGCCTGTTGATGGCGGCCTCGACGATCTCGGTCGGGGGCAGCTCGAGCGAGCCGTTCAGCGGCCAGGTCTACTTCTTCTTCGCGCCGCTGTTCATCCCCCTGTTCATCCTCGGCGTGCCGATCCTCGACACGGTGTTCGCGATCATCCGCCGGGCCACCCGGCGCGCCGGCGTGGCCAACGCCGACAAGGAGCACCTGCACCACCGCCTCATGCGCCTGGGTCACGGCCAGCGTCGCAGCGTGCTGATCCTGTGGGGGTGGACCCTCGCCCTGTCGGTCTTCGTGCTCTACCCCACCTACACGGGCAAGGGCGACGCCCTCGTGCCCATCGGCGTGGTGGTCCTCGGGTTCGGCCTCTACGTGTTCTTCGGGGCAGGGTTCCAGCGGTCGCGCCTCAACCCGGCGGGCGACCCCGCCGATGGGGAAGCGCCCGCCGACGGGCCGACCGTCGAGGTCGAGCAGGACACATGACGGTCCCGCGACGGGGGCCGCGGGACCGGTGACAACAGTGGCAACACGAACAACACCACCAACTCCAGTTTCCCTTTTCCGCGGTGGGTGTTACGTTTCCATGACGGATTTTCGGACCCAGGGGTAGGCCAGTGCAGTTCCCTCCTGTTCGTTGGCGAGTCGCGGCGGTGTGCGTGCCGCTGGTCGCGGTCGCGCTCGTGACCACGCCCGTGCTCGCCGCGCGCGGCGCCGACCCCCGGACCGAGCGCGAGGAGGTCCAGCGCCAGCGGGCCGAGCTGGCGGGCCAGCTCGACGTCCTCAACGCCGACCTGGCCGAGATCACCGCCGCCCTCGAGGCCATCGGCCGCAACGTCGACGCCCAGCGGGCCCGGGTCGAGGACGCCCAGCGCGCCGCCGCGCAGGCCGAGGCCGACGCCGAGGCCGCCCGCGCCGAGGAGCAGGCCAAGCAGGCCGAGATCGACGCGCTCCAGGACCAGCAGGAGCAGCTGCTCGTCGACTCGTACATCCGGGAGGGCTCGACGCAGAGCGGCATGGACGTGCTGTCCGAGAGCGACCCCACCGAGGCCGCCGAGCGCCGGGCGCTCGTCGACATCACCGGCAACCGCAACGAGGACGTGGCCGACCTGCTCCAGGCCGCCCGCGAGGACCTGGCCGACGCCCGGGCACGCGCCGAGGACGCCGCCCAGCGGGCCGAGGAGCACCACGCCGAGGTGGCCCGGCGGCTCGAGGAGCTGCGCGCCTCCCAGGACGAGCAGCGCGAGCTCCAGACCCGGGTCGAGGAGCGCATGGACTCGGTCCGCCTCGCCGACGACGAGTTGGCCCTCGAGGAGTTCGGCCTGTCCGCCGAGATCGCCGAGGCCGAGCGCAAGGCCGCCGAGGAGGCCGCCGCCGCGGCCCGTGCCGCAGGGGTCGACGTGAGCGGGAGCGGGAGCACCGTCACCGTCGGCGGCATCACGGTCGACGCCTCCATCGCCGGCCAGGTCGAGGCCATGTTGAACGCGGCCCGCGGCGACGGCCTCGTGCTCACGGGCTCGGGCTGGCGCAGCAACACCCGCCAGATCCAGCTGCGCACCATCAACGGCTGCCCCGACGTGTGGACCTCGTCGCCCTCGTCGTGCCGTGTGCCGACCGCCATCCCGGGCACGTCGATGCACGAGCGGGGCCTCGCCATCGACTTCGACAACTGCAGCTACCGGTCGAGTGCCTGCTACCTCTGGCTGGCCGGCAACGCCTCCCGGTACGGCTTCTACAACCTGCCCAGCGAGCCCTGGCACTGGTCGATCAACGGCAATTAGCGTCGGTCGCGGCCGGCGCGTGCCGGCCGGCGGGCCCCCGTGGGGCGCTCGCGAGGTGACGGCCGGGAGGTCCGCTGGATGATCGAGCGTGCGGCCCCCACCCGCCTGTTCCTCGGCGGCCTCCACCGCAGCGGCACGTCGCTGCTGCACCGGGCGCTGAGCGCCCACCCCGACGTCGCCGGGTTCTCGGGGACGGGCGCCCCCGAGGACGAGGGCCAGCACCTCCAGACCGTCATGACCACGGCCCGGGCCCACGGCGGTCCGGGGCACTTCGCGTTCGACCCGGCGAGCCACCTCACGGAGGCGTCGCCGCTCGCGGTCCCGGCGTCGCGGGACCGGCTCGAGCAGGAGTGGGGCCGCCACCTCCCGCCCGGCGCCGCCGTGGTGGTCGAGAAGTCGCCGCCGAACATCGTCCGGGCCCGCTTCCTGCAGGCGCTGTTCGCGGACTCGGCGTTCGTGTTCATCGTGCGCCACCCCGCCTCGGTGGCCCTCGCGACCCGGCGGTGGTCGTCCGCCTCGATGGCCGAGCTGGTCCTGCACTGGCACGTCGCCCACGCCGTCCTGGCCCGCGACCTGCCCCACCTCCGGCGGGCCGTGGTGCTGCGCTTCGAGGACTTCCTCGCCGGGCCGGCGCCGTTCGTGGCGCGGGTCCAGGCGCTGGTGGGCCTGTCCGCCCAGCCCCCGCCCCCGTTCGAGGTGCGGGCCCAGGCCGACGACGCGTACCGGGCCGAGTGGCGCGACGAGCACCAGGACGACGCCCGCCTGCTGGCCGACGCCCTCCCCGAGGTGGTGGCCACCGCCGCGTCGTTCGGGTACTCGCTGGCCGACGGCACGGTGGTGGAACCGACCGGTGACTGCCCGGTGCCGCTCGTGGGCCCCCCGGCCTGAGGGCGCGGCGAAGCTGACCGGCAACTTGCGGCGTCGCAGGGGCTCGCCTAGATTGCGAAAAGATTCACAAGCGGCGATACTGGCGTCGCGACAGCTCCGGCGGCGAGACCCCTCGTCGCTCCCCGAGCGAAGGACCGGGCCCGAGTGGACCACAGCGAGCGGCGAGAACTGAACAACGGCTTCTCCCTCGCGTTGGGGAATGCCGTCGAGCTCGTGCTCACGCCGCTCGTCTTCGCCGCGGCCGGCCACCTCGTCGACCGCTGGCTCGGCATCGGGCCCTTCTTCGCCATCGGCCTCGGCGCCTTCACCCTCGGCTACGTCGCCTGGCGCATGTACGCCGACTACAGCCGGGCCATGCAGGCCGAGGAGGACCGCATCCTGCGGCGAGGCCGGCCGGGGGGCGAGCCGGCATGAGCCCGGTCCTGCCCACGCCGCGGCCCTCCGAGGAGCCGGCGCCGGCGACCGCGCCGACCCTCGCCGCCACCGTCGCCGCGGTGAGCGATCCCGCCCTCGCCGACGTGCCCCCGGTCGAGCGCCAGCTCGCCCGGGACATGGTGCGCCACGGCCTCGTCGTCACCCCGGTGCTCCTGGCGGTGTGCGGCGCCGTCTGGGGCTGGGCCGGCGTCAGCTCGTGCGCGTACGGCCTCGTGCTGGTGTTCGCCAACTTCCTCCTCGCCGCCGGCATGCTCGGCTGGGCCGCCCGCTACGGCTCGTCGGTGCTGCTGGCCACCGCCCTCGGCGGGTTCTTGGTGCGCATGCTCCTTTTGGTGCTCGCCATCGCCGTGGTCAAAGATCAGTCGTGGATCGAGATGGCGCCGCTCGGTGCCACCATCCTCGTCACCTACCTGGGGCTCCTGTTCTGGGAAACCCGCTACGTATCCGCCTCGCTGGCCTTTCCCGGCCTCAAACCCCGCACCAAAGGAGCTTGACGGGTGACCACCCTGCTCGCGCTCGACTTCCCGCCGGTCAGCCACGTCACCGAGTGGCCCGACATCTTCTTCGAGGGCAGCCCCCTCGCGATCAACAAGGTCGTCATCCTCATGTGGGTGTCGGTGGCGATCGCCTTCGTCTTCATGTGGGCGGCGGGCCGCAACTTCCAGATGGTGCCGGGCCGCTTCCAGGGCGTCGGTGAGTCCTTCATCGACTTCATCCGCAACGGCATCATCATGCAGACGATCGGCAAGGACGGCCTGGGCTACACGCCGTTCCTCGGCACGCTGTTCGTCTTCATCATGATCTGCAACGCCTGGGGGATCATCCCGGCCCTGCAGATGCCGGTGACCGCCCGGATCGCCCTCCCGGCCCTGCTCTCGATCATGGTGTGGGTGATCTTCAACGTGGTCGGGGTCATCAAGAACGGCCTGTTCGGCTACCTGAAGTCGGTGCTGTTCCCGCCGGGCGTCCCCTGGCCGCTCTACATCCTGGTGACGCCCATCGAGTTCGTCTCGGTGTTCTTCGTCCGACCCCTCAGCCTCGCCGTGCGACTCTTCGCCAACATGCTGGCCGGCCACCTGCTGCTCGTCAGCTTCGCGGTGCTCACCACCGCCATGTTCGAGTTCTTCCCGCTCGCCGCGATCCTTCCGGGCGCGGTCCTGATCGCCATGACCCTCTTCGAGGTGCTGGTGATCTTCCTGCAGGCCTACATCTTCACCATCCTCGCTGCCGTGTACATCGGTGGCGCCATCCACCCAGAGCACTAGGAGAGAAACCGTGCTTGATCTCGTCACCCTTGCCGCCACCGAGGCCGGTGAGCTCGAAGCGGGCCTCACCGCGATCGGTCGAGGCATCGTGTACGTCGGCGCCGCCGCCGGCCCGGGCGTGGGCATCGGCATCGTGGTGGGCAACGCCATCCAGGCCATGGCCCGCCAGCCCGAGTCCGCCGGCATGGTGCGCACCACCATGTTCCTCGGCATCGCGTTCACCGAGGCGCTCGCGCTGTTCGGCTTCGTGCTCGCCTTCATCATCTCGGGCTGACGCACATGCGACGCTTCCGACTGCTGTTCGCCGGGCTCGCCGTCGTGCTGCTCGGCCTGGTCGCCGGCGTGGGCACCGCCCACGCCGTCTCCGAGGAGGAGCTCCGCGAGGAGTGCATCCACATCCTCGAGGAGGGCGGCACGGTCGACGACTGCCACGAGGCCCCGAGCCCCATCCTGCCCGAGGCCAACGAGGTCCTCTGGGGCGGCATCGCCTTCCTGGTGCTGCTCCTGTTGCTGTGGAAGTTCGGCTACCCGGCCATGGCCAAGGGCCTCGACGACCGGGCCGAGCGCATCCGCAGCGACCTCGAGGCGGCCGACACGGCCAAGAACGAGGCCGAGGCCACCCGCGCCGAGTACGAGGACCAGCTCCGCGGCGCCCGTGAGGAGGCCACCCGCATGCGCGACGACGCCCGTGCGGAGATGGACGACTACAAGGCGCAGCGCCGGGCCGAGATCGACGCCGAGCTCGCCGAGTACCGCGAGCGGGCCAAGGCCGAGGCCGACGCCGCCAAGGGCCAGGCCCTCGCCGACGTCAAGGCCGAGGTCGCCGCGCTCGCCATCGGTGCCGCCGAGCAGGTCGTGCAGAAGAGCCTCGACCGCGACACCAACGTCGCCCTCGTCGAGAGCTACATCGACAGCGTGGACGCCCGGGGCTGATCGTGGCCGACGAGATCATCGACGCCTACGCCACGGCCATGTTCGGCGTGGCCAGCGGCCCAGGGCGACCTCTCCGAGGTGGCCGACGAGCTGTTCCGGTTCGCCCGGGTGCTCGAGGCCAACGACGAGTTCCGCAACGCCCTCAGCGACCCGCACCTGCCGGCCGACCGCCGCAGCCAGATCGTCGAGGACGTGCTGTCGGGCAAGAGCCACCGACACGACCACCGCACTCGTGTCGATGGTCGTCGCCACCGGCCGCGCCCGCGACCTCGGGCGCATCATCGAGTCCTTCGTGGCCATGAGCGCCCACGCGGGGGACAAGGAGGTCGCCGAGGTCCGCTCGGCCATCGACCTCACCGAGGACCAGCGCGCCCGCCTGGCGGCCGCGCTGGCCAAGGTCACCGGCCGGGCCGTCGAGGTCAAGGTCATCGTCGACCCCACCGTCCTCGGTGGCGTCGTCGCCCAGGTGGGCGACACCGTCATCGACGGCTCGGTCCGCCATCGGCTCCAGCAGCTGCGCGAAGTCCTCTAGCAACCATCCGCCCGCCGGCCCCGCGCCGGCCCACCGCCGACGTCGCTCACCTCCGGGCGGCGCACCGCCGCAAACTCCCGGACTCCCGAGGAAGAGGGAACCCGCCCCATGGCTGAACTCACCATCAACACCGCCGACATCACCGCCGCCCTCCAGAAGAACCTGGAGGGCTTCCGGCCCGAGCTCGAGATGAGCCAGGTCGGGCGCGTGCTCGAGGTCGGCGACGGCATCGCCACGGTGTCGGGCCTGCCCGACTGCGCCGTGAACGAGCTGCTCCAGTTCGAGCACGACACGGTCGGCCTCGCCCTCAACCTGGACGAGGACAGCATCGGCGCGGTCATCCTCGGCGTGTCGGAGAAGGTCGCGGCCATCGAGGAGGGCTCGACGGTGCGGGCCACCGGCCAGATCCTCTCGGTCCCGGTGGGCGACGCCCTGCTGGGCCGGGTGGTCAACGCCCTCGGCGAGCCCATCGACGGCGCCGGCCCCATCGAGGGTGCCGAGACCCGCCGCATGGAGATCCAGGCGCCGGGCATCGCCGGTCGCAAGCCGGTGCACGAGCCGCTCCAGACCGGCATCAAGTCGATCGACGCCATGACCCCCATCGGCCGGGGCCAGCGCGAGCTCGTCATCGGCGACCGCAAGACGGGCAAGACCACCGTCTGCATCGACACGATCCTGAACCAGAAGGGTCAGGGCGTGAAGTGCATCTACGTGGCCATCGGCCAGAAGGGCTCCACGGTCGCCCAGACCGTGAACACCCTGCGCGAGCACGGCGCCATGGACTACACGGTCGTGGTGGCGGCGCCCGCCTCGGACCCGGCCCCGTTCAAGTACCTCGCCCCCTACGGCGGCTGCGCCATGGGCCAGCACTGGATGGACAACGGCGAGCACGCGCTGATCATCTACGACGACCTCTCCAAGCAGGCCGAGGCCTACCGCCAGCTGGCCCTGCTGCTGCGCCGCCCGCCGGGCCGTGAGGCCTACCCGGGCGACGTCTTCTACCTGCACAGCCGGCTGCTCGAGCGCGCCGCCAAGCTCTCCGACGAGAACGGCGCCGGGTCGCTCACCGCGCTGCCGGTCATCGAGACCAAGGCGGGCGACGTCTCGGCGTACATCCCGACCAACGTGATCTCCATCACCGACGGCCAGGTCTACCTCCAGGACGACCTGTTCAAGTCGGGCGTGCGTCCCGCCGTCGACGTGGGCATCTCGGTGTCCCGGGTGGGCGGCGACGCCCAGATCAAGGCGATGAAGTCGGTGTCGGGCACGCTCAAGCTCGACCTCGCCCAGTTCCGCGAGCTCGAGGCGTTCGCCACCTTCGGCTCCGAGCTGGACAAGGTGTCGGCGGCGCAGCTCGACCGCGGCTACCGCCTCACCGAGCTGCTCAAGCAGCCCCTCAACTCGCCCATGCCCGTCGAGGAGCAGGTGGTCGCCATCTTCGCGGGCACCAGCGGCTACCTCGACGTGATCCCCGTGGGCGACGTGCGGCGCTTCGAGGCCGAGCTGCTCGACCACATGCGCACCCGTCGCAGCGACCTGCTCGATCACATCCGTGAGAACGGCACCCTCCCCGAGGGCGACGCCCTGGGCGACGCCGTCCAGGAGTTCGCCGACACGTTCCAGGCCAGCGCCGGCGCCACCGGCGTGCCCGGCGTCGCCGAGGACGAGGTCGGCGAGGCCGACCTCGAGATGGCCGGCGGCCGCACCGAGGCCACGCTGCCCGAGATGGAGATCGACCGCGACGACGAGGACGAGGCCTAGCCCATGGCCGGTGGTCAGGAGCGGGTCCTCCGACGGCGGATCAAGTCCGTCCAGTCGACCAAGAAGATCACGCGCGCCATGGAGCTCATCGCCGCCACCCGGGTGGTGAAGGCCCAGGAGCGCGCCAACGCGGCGCGCCCCTACAGCCAGCAGATCACCAACGTGATCCTCGACCTCGTGGGGCTCGGCGCCCAGAGCGACCACCCGCTGCTGCGCGAGGCCTCCGAGGCCCGGCGCTCGGCGTTCGTGGTGGTCACCTCCGACCGCGGCCTGTGCGGCGCCTACAACTCGGCGGTCATCCGCGCCGCCGAGCGCGAGCTGGTGGCCCGCCGGGCGCAGGGCCAGGACTACGCGCTGATCCTCATCGGCAAGAAGGCCAACAGCTACTTCAAGTTCCGCAACTACGACATCGCGGCGTCGTTCTACGACCTCACCGACCGGCCCGACTACGAGGACGCCCGCGCGGTGTCCGAGGTGGTGCGGACCATGTTCGAGGCGGGCGAGGTGGACACCGTCGACCTCGTCTACCAGCGCTTCCTCTCGGCCGGCGCCCAGGAGGTCGTCGTGCGGCGCTTCCTGCCCCTCGAGACCGAGGAGGGTGACGGTGGCGGCGGCGGCACCGAACCCCACGCCAGCATCGAGTTCGACCCGTCGCCCAACGTGATCCTCGACGAGTTGTTGCCCCGCTACGTCGAGGCCCGCCTCTTCGCGGCCCTGCTCGACGCCTCGGCCTCCGAGCACGCCGCCCGCCAGCGGGCGATGAAGGCGGCCACCGACAACGCCGAGGAGCTCATCATCAGCCTCTCGCGCATCATGAACCGGGCCCGTCAGGACGCCATCACCGGCGAGATCATGGAGATCGTCGGTGGCGCCGAGGCCCTCCACCAGGGCCAGGGCGGCGATCACCTCGACCTGCCGCCCGCCCTGCTCGAACCCGAATCCCTCTCTCACCGCTCAGCCTGAGGAGCCCTCCCGCCATGACCATGACCGAGACCGCCCCCGAGACCGAGCTCAAGGACGGCCGCATCGTCTCCATCGCCGGCCCGGTGGTGGACGTGGAGTTCCCCCGCGGGGCCCTCCCCGAGATCAACACCGCCCTCGAGATGACCATGACGGTCGCCGGCGAGGAGATCACGATCACCGCCGAGGTGGCCCAGCAGATCGGCGAGGGCCGCGTCCGCGCCATCTGCCTCAAGCCCACCGACGGCCTCACGCGGGGCACCACGGTGCGCAACACGGGTCGGGGCATCACGATGCCGGTGGGTGACGTCACCCTCGGGCACGTCTTCAACGTGATCGGTGAGCCCCTCGACACCGGCGGCGAGCCGCTCGAGGGCGTGACCGAGCGCTGGGAGATCCACCGCGACGCCCCGGCGTTCGACACCCTCGAGCCCAAGGCGCTCATGTTCGAGACCGGCATCAAGGTCATCGACCTGCTCACCCCCTACGTGCAGGGCGGCAAGATCGGCCTGTTCGGCGGCGCCGGCGTGGGCAAGACCGTGCTCATCCAGGAGATGATCAACCGGGTCGCCACCCAGCACGGCGGCGTGTCGGTGTTCGCCGGCGTGGGCGAGCGCACGCGTGAAGGCACCGACCTCTGGATCGAGATGCAGGAGTCGGGCGTCATCGAGAAGGCCGCCCTCATCTACGGCCAGATGGACGAGCCGCCGGGCGTGCGCCTGCGGGTGGCCCTCTCCGCGCTGACCGTGGCCGAGTACTTCCGCGACGTCCAGCAGCAGGACGTGCTGCTCTTCGTGGACAACATCTTCCGCTTCGTGCAGGCGGGCTCGGAGGTGTCCACCCTCCTCGGCCGCATGCCCTCGGCCGTGGGCTACCAGCCCACGCTGGCCGACGAGATGGGCGAGCTCCAGGAGCGCATCACCTCGACCCGGGGCCGCTCCATCACCTCGCTCCAGGCCGTGTACGTGCCCGCCGACGACTACACCGACCCGGCGCCGTTCACGACCTTCACCCACCTCGACGCCACCACCGAGCTGTCCCGCCAGATCGCCTCGCTCGGCATCTACCCCGCGGTGGACCCGCTGGCGTCGACCTCCACTATCCTCGCCCCCGAGGTCGTGGGCCAGCGCCACTACGAGGTGGCCCGTCAGGTGCAGGAGGTCCTCCAGCGCTACAAGGAGCTCCAGGACATCATCGCCATCCTCGGCCTCGACGAGCTGTCCGAGGAGGACCGCGTCATCGTCGACCGGGCCCGCAAGGTCCAGCGCTTCCTCTCCCAGCCGTTCAACGTCGGCGAGGTCTTCACCGGCCTGAAGGGCGTGACCGTGCCGGTGGCCGACACCGTCGAGTCGTTCGCCCAGCTGGTCGAGGGCGACCTCGACGACCTGCCCGAGCAGGCGTTCCTCAACGTGGGCGACGCCGACAGCGTCCGGGCCAAGGCCCAGCAGCTGCAGGAGGGCTGACGTGGCGCTGCAGGTGGAGCTCGTGTCGCCCGAGCGGGTGCTCTTCGAGGGCGAGGCCGACCGCATCATCGCCCGCGCCCTCGGCTCGGGCGACTTCGCGGTCCTGCCCGGCCACGCGCCCTACCTCGCCGCCATCGCCACCCATCCGGTGCGGGTGATGATGACCGACGGCACCGAGGACACCATCGCGGTGCACGGCGGGTTCATCTCGGTGGCGAACGACCGCGTCACGATCCTCTCCGACGTCGCCGAGCTGGCCAGCCAGATCGACGAGGAGCGGGCCCGCCGGGCCAAGGAGCGCGCCGAGCAGGCCCTCCAGAACGGCGAGGACATGGCCGCCGAGGCCGCGCTGCGGCGGGCCCACGTCCGCCTGGCCGTCGCCGGCGGCCTCAGCACCGTCGGCTGACGCCCCCTGGCGTTCTGGCTCCCGATTTCGGGGCCAGGGCACCGAAATCGGGAGCCAGTTCGTGCCGGGTGGGGGAAGCTGAGGCGTGCCCCGTCGCCGGTTCGCCGTCGCGCTGTTGGTCCCGCCGCCCGTGGCGACCGAGGTCGAGGGCCTCCGCCGCGCCTGCGGCGACGCCAACCGGGCCCGGGTGGCGCCCCACGTCACCCTGATCCCGCCCGCCAACCTGCGCGAGGACGACGTGCCCGCGGCGCTGGCCGTAGTGCGGGCGGCGGCGGCCCGGTTCGAGCCGCTGTCGCTCACCCTCGGCCCGGCCACGACCTTCGGCGACGACGGCAACCGCAACGTGCTCTACCTCGCCGTCGGCGGGCCGGGCCTCCCGGCGCTGCACGAGCTCCAGGCCGCCCTGGTCGCGGGCCCGCTCGAGCGTCCGCCCCAGCACGCCTCCTACGTGCCCCACGTCACGATCTCCATCGCCGCCGGGCCTGAGCGGGTCGACGCCGGCATCGCCGCCCTCGCCGACTACCGGGCCGACGTGGTCGTCGGCCACGTGACCGTGCTGGAGAACGTCCGCGACGACGAGCTGGACCACCACGTGTGGCGACCGGTCGCCGACGCCGGCCTCGGCGGCAGGGCGGTCGTGGGCCGGGGCGGCCTGGAGCTGGAGCTGACGGTGTCGGCCACGCCGGGTCCCGACGTGGCGGCGTGGGCCGAGCCCCACTGGGTGCGCGCCGACCTCGAGGACCTCGGCTTCGTCAGCCCGCACGAGCCCCTCGTCGTGACCGCCCGCCGCGACGGCCGCCCGGTCGGGGTGGTGGAGGGCTCGTCGTGGGCCGATCTCGGGTGGGTCGCGGGGCTGATGGTGGACGGCGCCCACCGGGGCGAGGGCATCGGGCGGCACCTGCTGGCCCGCTTCGAGGCCGAGGCCCGCGCCCGCGGGTGCACCAGCCTGGCCCTGCGCACGAAGGCGGGCACGGGCGCCGCCGCGTTCTACGAGCACCTCGGCTGGCAGCTCGAGTGCCTCCTGCCCGCCTGGGTCGGCGGCCACGACTTCGCCCAGTACCGCCGGCGCCTCTGAGGCGGGCCGGTGTGACAGGCTCTCGCGGTGGACGACGACCCGGGCTGGGGCCTCTCGCTGCGCACCCTCGTCATGATCCTGGTGCCCGGGGGGATGGCGGCGGAGCAGCGCCGCGCCGACGCCCGGGGCGCCGACGGGCTGGTCCTGCTGCGCCAGCTCTGCGTGGCGTTCCTCGTCTCGCTCGGGCTGTTCGGGGTGGTGCTGGCGTTCATCTACGCCGGCCCCCTCGAGGACCCGATGGCCTTCGCGCCCTGGCTCGTTCTCGCCGTCGGCGTCGGCGGCCTCGTCGGCGTCCCCTTCGTGGAGCGACCACTCGACTGCGCCTCGGACGCAAGTCTCGCGGCGACGTACCGCACCCGGTTCTTCCTGCGGGTCGCCGCCGCCCAGGCCCCCGCCCTGTTCGGCTTCGTCGGCTTCTTCCTCACGGCCTGGTGGCTGTACCCGCTCGGGCTCGCGTTCGCCCTCGTCGGCTTCGCCCGGCTGGCCCCGACGGTGCGGCACCTGGCCGCCGACCAGGAGGTGCTGCTCGCCTCCGGGTGCAACCGCGACCTCGTCCACGCTCTCCGTCACCCCGCCGGCTCCGGACCGGGCGGAGACACGAGGCACTAGCGGTCGGTTTCCGACCGCTCGTGCCTCGAGAACGGTGGTCAGCGGGGGGTGGCGTCGGGGAGGCCGCCGTCGATGGGCAGGGTGGCGCCCGTCGTCGGGGTGGGGCGCTGCAGGAACCAGCTGACCGCACGGGCCACGTGCGTGGCGGTGATGCGCGCCTTCAGCAGGTTCCGGTCCCGGTAGTACGCCTCGAGGCCCTCGGCGTCGAGGTCCCGGGCCTTCATGCGGTCGGGGCCGACCTCGGCCCACAGGCCCGACGGGCGGCTCTCGTGGGAGAACACCGCGTCGGGCGCCACCATGTTGACCCGCACGTCGGCGGGGGCCAGCTCGAGGGTGGCGATGCGGGCCAGTTGGTGGGCGGCGGCCTTGGTGGCGCTGTAGGCCCCGAACCCGGCGCCGGGGGCGAAGACGTTCTTGGTGGAGACCAGCACGATGTCACCGCCCGTGCCCTGGCGGGCGAAGTGGTTGGCCGCTTCCCGCAGGAGCAGGAGCGTGCCGTCGACGTTGACCCGCTCGAGGCGGCGGAAGGCGTCGAGGTCCATCTCGGCCAGCGCCGACACGTGGGCGAGGCCGGCGTTGACGACCACGCCGTCGACGCCGCCCCAGCGTTCGCTGGCGGCGGCGAAGGCACCCGTCACCGACTCGGGATCGGTGACGTCGAGCGGGACGCCCAGCGCCCGGCCGGCGGCGAGCCCGTCGAGGGCGACGGTGAGCGAGTCGAGCCCGTCGCCGGGGAGGTCGGTGGCCACCACGTGCGCGCCGTCGGCCAGCAGGCCCTCGCAGATGCCCGACCCGATGGCGCCGGCGGCGCCGGTGACCAGGACGACCCGGCCGGCCAGCGGGGGGTCGACGGCGGCCCGCAGCTTGGCGTGCTGGAGGGGCCGGTGCTCCATGTCGAAGAGGTGATCCTCGGGGACGCTCTCGTAGGTGCCGCCCATGGCCGCCACCACCGCCTTGGCCCGGACGGTCTGGCGGGCGATGTCGGCGACGATGCGGGCGTCGGCGGCGTCCTCGCCGGCGCAGAGCAGGCCCACGCCGGGCACGGCGACGATGCGGGGCGACGGGTCGAACGGGCGGACCCCGGCGGGAAGCCGGGACCGGTGACGGTCGAGGTACGCGTCGTAGTCGGCCGCCCAGGCGTCGACGGCGGACCCGACCGCGGCGGCGAGCGCCTCGTCGTCGGCGACGGCCGCCTCGTCCAGCTCGAGCCACGCCGGCAGCGGCCGGGTGCGGATGAGGTGGTCGGTGGTGAGCGGCGGCGTGACCAGGCGCTCGCGCGCCCCGGGCTCGGACAGCGCGGCGACCACGTCGGGGTCGGTGACGGCCTCGAGCACCACGCGCCGGTACGGCCGGTCGGCGTCGCCGGTGCGCCGGGCCAGCGCCCCCCGCACCACCGGCGCCACCCGAGCCGACCCCTCGTTCTGGGTACTGGCTGGTGTCGTGAGGGCGCCGGGGGAGTACCCGGAACGAGGGGGGTTGGCGCCCCGGGCGGCGGCGAAGGCCTCGGCCCGGCTCACCAGGTCGACCATGCGCTCGTACGACTCCCGGGCGGTGGCGCCCCAGGTCATCACGCCGTGCTTCCCCCACACCATGCCCACGGCGGTGGGCTGGGCGTCGAGGGCGTCGGCCACGGCGTGGGCCAGCTCGAAGCCGGGGAACACGTAGGGCAGCACGATGACGTCGTCGCCCATCGCGGCGCGGACGAGGTCCTCGCCGCCGACCTGGTTGGACAGCGCCAGCACCGCGTCGGCGTGGGTGTGGTCGACGAAGCGATGGGGCACCAGGGCGTGCACCGGCGTCTCGATCGACGGCGTCGGCGCGGTGTGGTCGAGCAGCGCGAGGCGCAGCTCGTTGACGATCTCGGCGTCGTCGAGGCGCTCGATCGACCGCAGGCGCCGCACCGGGTCGAGGCGGACCGGCACGTGGCCCTCGGGGGGGACCGTGGCCAGGTCGTGGCCCGAGGCCTTGACGGCGATGACCTCGAGGTCGTCGCCGTAGCGGTCGGTGACCGTCCGCTTGACCGAGGTGTTCCCCCCGCCGTGGAGGACCAGGGCGGGCTCGCCGCCCAGCAGGCGGCTGGTGTAGGTGCGCAGGGCGAGGTCCTCGCCGTGCTCGGCGCCCCACCGGGCGACCGCGGCGGCGGCGTCGTCGTCGGACCAGCGGCTCCGCATCAGGCGGGGAGGACGTCGCGTCGGGCGAGGGCGTCGAGCATGAAGCGGGCGTTGGCGCCGGGGTCGACGCCGTCGAACACGGCGCTGCCGGTGACGATCACGTCGGCGCCGGTGGCGGCCACCTCGCCGATGTTGGCCCGGGTGACGCCCCCGTCGACGCCGACGAGGACGTCGCGGCGGGCCTCGTCGAGCAGCGTGCGCAGCTCGCCGACCCGCTGGGGGGTCGGGGGGCCGAAGCGCTGGCCGCCCCAGCCGGGATCGACGGCGAGCACCAGCACGTAGTCCACCAGGTCGAGCACCGGCTCGAGCGCGGCCACGGGGGTGCCCGGCAACAGGGCCACGCCCCGCGCCACGCCGCGGCCCGGGTCGTTCACGTTCTCCAGGTCGCCCAGCTCGACGAGCACCCGCCGCACGTAGCGGTCGGACTCCAGGTGGACGGTCACGAGGTCGGCCCCCGCCTGCACGTACGCCGCCACCTTGCGCAGCGGCGCCTCGATCATCAGGTGGACGTCTTTCAGCATCGAGGTCCGCACCGCGGCGACGACGGGCGGCCCGATGGTCGTCATCGGGCAGAAGCACCCGTCCATCACGTCGAAGTGCACCACGCCGACGCCGGTGCCCTCGAGGACGGCGATGTCGCGCGCCAGGTTGCCGAGGTCGGCCGTGAGCATCCCGACGCTGACCGTGGGCCCGAGCGCCCGCAGGCGCTCGACGACCGTGCCCCCGCCGGCCCCCTCGGTCACGCCGCCCGCGCCCTCAGCCCTCGCGGCCGAGGGTCTGGTAGAGCTCGAACGCCTCGGCGGGCTTGACGTCCTCGTGGACCACCTTGCGCACGGCCTGGATCATGGCCACCGGGTGGTCGGCCTGGAAGATGTTGCGGCCCATGTCGACGCCGGCCGCACCCTCCTGCACCGCCTTGTAGGCCAGCTCGAGCGCGTCCAGCTCGGGGATCTTCTTGCCGCCGGCGATCACGATGGGCACCGGGCAGCCGGCGGTGACGGTCTCGAACTCGTCCTCGACGTAGTAGGTCTTGATGTAGGTGGCACCCAGCTCGGCGCACATCCGGGTGGCCAGGCGGAAGTACTGAGGGGTGCGGGCCATCTCCTTGCCCACCGCGGTGACGGCCAGGGTGGCGATGCCGTACTGGTTGCCCAGGTCGACCAGGCGGGTCATGTTGTGGATCGACTGGGTCTCGTGCTCGCTGCCGATGAAGACCTGCACGGCCAGGGCCGCGACGTTGAGGCGCACGGCCTCCTCGATGGAGACCGCCAGCTGCTCGTCGGAGAGCTCGCGCAGGATGCTCGGCCCGCCCGACGCCCGCAGGACGATGCCCCGCGTGTAGGTCGGGGGGATGACCGTGCGCAGGATCCCCCGGGTGAGCATGAGGGTGTCGGCGTAGGGGGTGAGGGGGACGATGTCCAGGTCGACCCGCTCGAGCCCCGAGGTGGGGCCGAGGAAGTAGCCGTGGTCGAACGCCAGCATCACCGTGCGGCCCGACGAGGGGTCGAAGATGTTGGCGAGGCGGTTCTTCAGGCCCCAGTCGAGGTTGTTGGAGCCCTTCAGGAAGAACGGGTCGTTGGGCGCCGGCACGTCGGCCTGGAAGTCCTTCGCCTGCGTGGTGTCCTCGTCGGCCATCGGGGCCCCTTTCCTCGGTGGTGCCGTGGGTGGTGCGGGTCGGTGGTGCGGTGCGGCGGCGTGGTCCGGGTCAGGCGTAGTCGACGGCCGCGAACTCGCGCAGCTTGTCGAGCCGGTGGCGGGCGTTGACCACCCGCACGGTGCCCGACTTCGAGCGCATCACCAGCGACTGCGTGGTGGCGCCACGGGCGTCGTAGTGGACGCCCTTCAACAGCTCGCCGTCGGTGATGCCGGTGGCCGCGAAGAAGCAGTTGTCGCTGGCCACCAGGTCGTCCTGGGTGAGCACCTGGTCGAGGTCGTAGCCCTGCTCGACGGCCGCCGAGCGCTCCTCGTCGTTGCGGGGGTACAAGATGCCCTGGAGCTCGCCGTCCATGGCCTTCAGCGCCGCCGCGGTGATGACGCCCTCCGGGGTGCCGCCGATGCCGAAGAGGATGTCGGCGCCCGAGTCGGGCCAGGCCGTCGAGATGCCACCCACGACGTCGCCGTCCTGGATGAGGCGGATGCGGGCGCCGGCCGAGCGGATCTCCTCGATGATGTCCTGGTGGCGGTCGCGGTCGAGCACGACCGCGGTGACGTCGCGGACCGACTCGCCCTTGGCCTCGGCCACCGCCTTCAGGTTGTCCGTGACCGAGGCCCGGATGTCGACCTTGCCGGCGGCCTCGGGGCCGACCGCCATCTTGTGCATGTAGACGCAGGGGCCCGGGTTGAACATCGAGCCCCGCTCGGAGACCGCGATCACCGCGATGGCGTTGCCCCGCCCCTGCGACGTGAGGGTCGTGCCGTCGATGGGGTCGACCGCGATGTCGGTGGCGGGCGGCGAGCCGTCGCCGATCTCCTCGCCGTTGAACAGCATGGGCGCCTCGTCCTTCTCGCCCTCGCCGATGACGACGATGCCGTCCATCGTGACCGTGCCGAGGATGGCCCGCATGGCGTCCACGGCGGCGCCGTCGGCGCCCTCCTTGTCGCCCCGGCCCATCCACCGAGAAGCCGCCAGGGCCGCCGCCTCCGTGACCCGCACCAGCTCGAGGGCCAGGTTGCGGTCCGGTACCTGTACGTCCGCGTTCATGGCGGGGACGTTAGAGGAACCCACCGTGGCCCTGAAAGACTGGCGCCATGGCGACCCCCTCCCCCCGAGACCGCTACCGCGAGGCGTACGAGGCGGCGGCGCCCCGGGAGGCCGAGTTCGAGAGCATGTCGGGCCTGCCCTACGAGCCCGTCTACGGCCCCGAGGACGGCGAGCACCCGGGGCAGTACCCGTACACGCGCGGCCCCTACGCCTCGATGTACCGGACGAAGCTCTGGACGATGCGCATGTTCGCCGGCTTCGGGACGGCCGAGGACACCAACCAGCGCTTCCGCGCCATCCTCGCCGCCGGCGGCGACGGCCTGTCCACCGCGTTCGACCTGCCCACCCTCATGGGGCGCGACTCCGACGACCCGCACGCCGCCGGCGAGGTGGGCAAGTGCGGCGTGGCCGTCGACACGCTGGCCGACGTGGAGGACCTGTTCGCGGGCATCGACCTCGGCGCCGTGTCCACGTCGATGACCATCAACTCGCCGGCCGCGGTGCTGCTGGCGATGTACGTGGCCACCGCGGAGAAGGCCGGCGTGGAGCGCCGCCGCCTCAGCGGCACGCTCCAGAACGACATCTTGAAGGAGTACCAGGCCCAGAAGGAGTTCGTGTTCCCGCCCCGGCCGGCCATGCGCCTGGTGGAGAACACGGTGCGGTTCGCCACCGCGGAGATGCCGCGCTGGCACCCGATCTCCATCTCCGGGTACCACATCCGCGAGGCGGGCTCCACCGCCGCCCAGGAGCTCGCCTTCACGCTCGCCAACGGCTTCGCGTACGTCGAGCTCGCCCGCGACGCCGGGCTGGCCGTGGACGACTTCGCCCCCCGCCTCAGCTTCTTCTTCAACGCCCACATCGACTTCTTCGAGGAGATCGCGAAGTACCGTGCCGCCCGCCGCATCTGGGCGCGCTGGCTGCACGACCGCTACGGCGCCCGGGACGAGCGGTCGCTGCGGCTGCGGTTCCACACCCAGACCGCGGGCGTGTCGCTCACGGCCCAGCAGCCCGAGGTCAACATCGCCCGCACCGCGATCGAGGCCCTCGCCGGCGTGCTCGGCGGCACCCAGAGCCTGCACACCAACTCCATGGACGAGGCGCTGGCCCTGCCCACCGACAAGACCGCTCGCATCGCCCTGCGCACCCAGCAGGTCATCGGTCACGAGACGGGCGTGGCCCACGTGGCCGACCCGCTCGGGGGCTCGTGGTTCGTCGAGCAGCTCACCGACGACATCGACGCCGCCGCCGAGGCGCTCTTCGCGGAGATCGAGCGGAAGGGCGCCGGCTCGATGCTCGAGGGCGTCTACGCGGGGATCGACGAGGGCTGGTTCCAGGGCCTGATCGCCGACGCCGCGTTCGACTTCGAGAAGAAGGTGGTCGACGGCCGCCGGGTGGTGGTGGGGGTCAACCGCTTCACCGAGGGCAACGACGACGAGCAGCCCGAGCTGCTGGCCATCACCGCCGAGGACGAGCAGCGCCAGGTGACGCGCCTCGCCGAGGTCCGGGCCAGGCGCAACCGGGACGCCGTGGACGCCGCCCTGGCACGGCTGGAGGCCGACGCCCACGCCCCCGACGCCAACCTGATGCCCGCGCTCCTCGAGGCGGTGCACGCGTACGCCACCGAGGGCGAGATCATGACGACCCTCGCCGAGGTCTTCGGTCGCCACGTCGAGCGGCCCGTGTTCTGACCGGTCGGTAACATCCGCCGATGGTCGACGACCCGGGGGTGCCGACGGATCCGGACGAGGAGGTCCGCGGCCCCGCCGGCGACGAGGACGAGGAGGGCGACGTGGGCGGCGACGACCGGGACGACGGTGAGCGCGACGAGGAACGCGACCAGGACGGTGGCGAGGACCGGGGCCGCGAGCCCGGCCTCGACGTGAGCGACGACGCCGTCCCGGACGACGCCGTCCCGGAAGACGGTGCGCCGGGCGACGACCTCGAGGCGGAGGACGACGAGGTCGAGTACGAGCTCGACGACTGGCCCCGGGAGTCGCGCCTGCTGCTCGACGGCCTGTTGACCAACGAGGGCATCGCCCACGTGTGGGAGGGGGGCACGCTCGTCGTGGGCGCCGCCGACGAGGACACCGCCGACGAGATCATCGACGGCATCGAGGTCGTGACCGCGCCGGCGCTGCCCGCCGACGCAGAGAAGGTGGCGTACGAGGTGGGCGACTGGACCGACGAGCAGCGCTCGGCGCTGGCCGACCGCCTCGGGGTGGCGGGCATCCCCTACGAGTGGGACGACCAGGGCGACGTCGTCGTGCTCGAGGCCGACGAGGGCCGCGTCGACGAGGTGTTCGACGAGCTCGACCTCGACGGCGACGTGCTCGACGCCTCCTTCGCCGACGACGCCGACGGGCTCGCCGCGCAGCAGGTGCTGGGCGACCTGTTCGTCGCGTCCGACCGCCTGATGCACGACGCCCGCGACAGCGAGGGCGTGCTGACCTTCGTCGACGCCGCCGCCCGCGCCGGCGCGCTGGCGCTGCCGTTCGGCTTCGAGCGGGGCGTCTGGGACGAGATCGTCGCCCGGGCGCGGGCCCTGGCCGACGACTTCGAGAACGACGTCGACGACGACGACCTCATCGTCGAGCGGGCCGCGGGCCTGCGCACGCTGCTGCGCAACTACGTCTGATCGTCGCCGGCGAGTCGGGCCCCGACCCGAGGGTTCGCCGGGCGCGCCGGTAGCGTTCGGCGGGTGATCCTGGCCGAGCTCGAGGTCTTCCACTCGCGCCCGATCGCGCCCACCCGCCGGGTGGCCCTCGGTCACCGCGCGCTGCCGGTCCACCCGGCCCCGGGGTTCGGGGGCGTGCTGCTCGGCGGCATCGCCGCCCATGCGGTCGGCGGGCTCGACCCCGACCTGCTCCCGGACCTGCACCGGCTGATCGTCCAGCTCGAGGAGGGCCGTCGCATCCCCCAGCCCCGCCTCCGCTACCGGTTCCAGACCGACCAGGTGGGCCTCACCCGCAGCCGCCACCGGCTGCTCGGCGACGGCGAGGCCATGGAGTTCGACCTCGACGACAAGGGAGCGCCGGCGCAGTACGTGCTCGGCGCGGTGTACGCCGCGGGGCAGCTCGACCCCGTCGAGCGCCGGCCCGTGATGAGCGCCATCCGCAAGGGCCTGCGCTGGTACGGCGACCTCGGTCCGTCCCTGATCGCCCACCTCTCGGGGGCGCAGGGGGCCGGCGCCTGGTCGCCGTCGGCCTTCGAGGACCCGCTGCGCTGGGCCCTCGACCTGCTCGGCTTCACGGCCGCCGCGGATCCGGGGCCCTTCCGGCCCGAGCGCGCCGACGTCCAGCGCCGCTTCCGCGAGCGCCTGCGCCAGGCCCATCCCGACCACGGTGGCGACACCGACGGTGCGGCCCAGCGCATCGCCGACCTCGCCGAGGCCCGCCGCATCCTGCTCGGCGCGTGACCCCGCCTCCCCGTCGCCCGGCCCGACGTCGGTACCCTCGTCCGCGATGACGTCGGTGACCGGGGTCTTCCTCACGCCGGGTGCGGGCAGCGGGAGGGACCAGAGCACGCTGGTGGCCCTCGAGGGGGGCCTGGCCCCGCTGCCGGTGGCCCGGGTCGACTTCCCGTACCGCCGCGAGGGGCGCAAGGCGCCCGACCGCGCCCCGAAGCTGGTGGCCTTCTTGAAGGACGAGGCGACGGTGGTGGCCGAGCAGCTCGGCGTGGAGGCGTCGGGCCTGGTGTTCGGCGGGCGGTCGATGGGCGGGCGCATGTGCTCGATGGCGGTCGCCGAGGGGATGCCCGCGGCCGGCCTGGTGCTGATCTCGTACCCCCTGCACCCGCCCGGCAAGCCCGAGAAGCTGCGCACCGAGCACCTGCCGCAGCTCGACCTGCCCTGCCTGTTCGTGTCGGGCACCCGGGACCCGTTCGCCACGCCCGACGAGCTGACCGAGGCCCTGGCGCTGATCCCCGGCCCGGTGACGACGGTGTGGCTCGACGGGGGCCGCCACGACCTGAAGGGCCGCGACGACGAGGTCGTCGCCGCGGTCGGGGAGTGGCTGGCGGGCCTCTGATCGGCCGGTCCGGTCGTCCGGCGGGAACGCCGGGACCGCCGGCGGCCGGCGCCTTGCGTTGGTCAGACGATGGTGACCGGCACGCCGAGGGGCAGCAGGGGGACGAGCCGCTCGATGTCGGCGTTGTGCATGCGGATGCAGCCGTGGCTGACCCGGGTGCCGATGCTGGCGTCGTCGTTGGTGCCGTGGATCCCGAGCTGGCCCGGTCCGCCGGCGAACGACTCGAGCACGTCCGAGAAGGCGGACAGCCCGTACGCGTAGGTGCCGTACACCGTGTCGGGGTCGGGCGGCTGGAGCAGCGACGTCGTGAAGTAGGTGCCGCCCGGACTGGGCGTGTTGTCGGCGGCGACGCCGACCGGTGCGTCGAGCACCACCTCGTCGCCACGGAACACCTCGATGCGGAACTCGTCGAGGGTGACGGTGATGTGGAAGTCGTGGTGCTGGAGGGTGACGCCGTCGCGGTCGATCCAACCGGTGCTGCCGTTCGGTCGCTCGGGCAGCTGCACGTGGAGGCGCTCGCCCCCGTCGTCGAGCACCACGAACGTGAGGGGCACGCCGGGGCCCTCGGGGGCCTCGACGTCGTGCGACGGCGTCGCGGCGTCGGGGGTGTCGTACACCGCCAGGGTGGACTCGCTGGTGGTGGCCACGACGGTCTGCCACGGGTCGACGGTGGTCGACGTGGTCGCGCCCACGGCGGCGCTCGTCGGCACGGCCTGGTCGACCGGGGTGGAGGTGCTGGCGCACGACGCCGCCGCGGCGACCAGCACGAGCAGCGCCACCACGGGGACGGCCCGGCCACGGGCTCGGGTCCGTGCTCGGCGCACCATGGCGGCGAGCGTACCGGCGGGCGCGTGGTGCGACGGGTCGGCGGGGTGACGGGGGCGTTCGGCTACGGCGGCGGTTCCGGCTCGCCCTCGCCGAGGCGGGGCCGGTCGACGCGGTCCTCCGGGTTGATCTCCTCCAGCTCGAGGTGGGCGGTCTCGGGGTAGGCCACCACGATCAGCACGGCCAGGATCGCGGGGCCGATGGCCAGCAGGGCCATGGCCGGGCTGAAGCTCCCCAGCGAGTCGGACAGCGCGCCGGCGGCCAGCAGGCCGGCGCTGCTGCCGACGACGCCGACGGCGGAGATGATGCCGTTGGTGCGCCCCCGGCTGGTGGTCGGGAACAGCTCGGGGCCGTACACGCCGAGCGCCGGCACCGCGGCGGCGCCCACGACCGAGCCCACCGCCGACGCCACCCACAGGCCCCAGCTCTGCGCGAGGTACATCGCCACGGTCAGCCCCACCCCCCCGGCCACCGCGACGGCGCCGACCAGGCGGCGGCCGCGCAGGTCCGCGAGGCGGCCTCCGATCAGGATGCCGAGACCGCCGGGGGTGGAGGTGGCCAGCGTGAACAGGGTGATCTGCAGGGCGGTGAAGCCGTGCTCGCTGCGGAGGAACTCGTTCTGGAACTGCGACGCGGGGGCGGTGAAGACCGCGAGCAGGAACCCCGAGGCGGCAAGGAGCGCGACGCGGCGCGGGTGGGCGCGCGTCGGCGCCCGCTCGTGGGCCACCTCGTAGCGGTGGCTCTCGGGCAGGTCGCGGCGCAGGTGCAGGGCCAGGGCGATGCCGGCGACCGGCAGCAGGTAGAGGACGCGCCACGCCGAGACGCCCAGGTCGGCGAGGGGGAGGAACCAGACGGCCATGCCCGCCCCGAGGGCGGCGGTCATGGCCAGGACGCTGATGGCGTAGGCGCGCGAGCCGGCGGGCATCTCCTCGGCGGCCACCACCGCCACGAGCAGGGCGAGCGCGGTGGCGAACCCCCGGGCCACGGTCTGGGAGGCGCCCAGCCAGAACAGGTTGGGGGCCAGGGCGCCCACCATGGTGGCGGCACACCCGGCGACCGCCGAGAAGATCAGCATCTGGCGGCGGCCGCGCCGGTCGGCCAGGGCCATCACGGCGAGGGAGAACACGACCCCGACGCGCACCGCCGCGAGCGCGCCGCCCTGCGCACGGTCGTCGGCGCCGAACTCGTCGGCCGCGAACGTGATGGTCTGGGTGATGAGCGTGCCGAGGTACCCGCTGACCATCACGAGGGCGCAGAGCATCCCGAGCACGGCGGCGGCACGGGCGTCGAGGCGGTCCGGCGGGGCCCACCAGGGCGACGACCCCGCGGCGCGCCGCTCCCGCAGCGAGCGGGCCACCAGGGGGTTGAACACGACGCTCCACACCCCGATGCCGAGCTGGAACTCGGTGGTCTCGGTGAGCACGGGCGCGCCGTCGGGCCCCGTGCCCTCGTCGAGGTCCCGGTGGTACGCCACGAAGGGCCCCTCCGCCGCCCGGTAGCCGCCGTCGGGGTCGGGCTCCTCCAGCACCAGGTCGTCCCGGGGGGCGAGGAGGCGCTCGCGCTCGGCGGCACCCTGGGCCCCGGCGGCCAGGCGGTGCACGGTCACGACCTTCTTCGGCGCCACCGGGGGAAAGTACCGTGGAGGCATGCGTCTGGTGGTCCGCCCGAGCGGCCCCCTGTCCGGGACGGTGCCCGTCAGCGGGGCCAAGAACTCGGTCCTGAAGGTGATGGCCGCCACGACGCTGGCCCGGGGCACGTTCACCCTGCGCAACGTCCCGGCCATCGCCGACGTCACCTGGATGGGCGACCTGCTGGCCGAGATGGGCATGGTCGTCACCCACGACGGCGACACGGTCACGATCGACTCGCCCGACGACCTGCGCCCCGAGGCGCCGTACGAGCTGGTCGAGCGGATGCGGGCGTCCATCGTGGTGCTCGGTCCCCTGCTGGCCCGCTTCGGGCGGGCCCGGGTGGCGCTGCCCGGCGGCGACGACTTCGGTCCCCGGCCCATCGACATGCACGTGCGGGCCCTCGAGGCCCTCGGGGCCGAGTTCACCACCGCCCACGGCTACATCGAGGCCCGGGCCGACCGCCTGCTCGGCACGCGGGTGCTGCTCGACTTCCCGAGCGTGGGGGCCACCGAGAACACCCTGATGGCCGCCGTGCTGGCCAAGGGCACCACCGTCATCGACAACGCCGCCCGCGAGCCCGAGATCGCCGACCTGGCGGCCTGCCTGAACCGCATGGGTGCCCAGATCCTCGGCGCCGGCACCTCCACGATCACCGTCGAGGGGGTCGACGAGCTGTCGCCGGTCGAGCACGCGATCGTCCCCGACCGCATCGAGGCCGCCACCTACCTCGCCGCGGTGGGGGTGGCGGGGGGCGAGATCACCGTGCAGGGCGCCCGGCCCGACCACATGTCGATGCTGGTCCAGAAGCTGGGTGAGATGGGCATGCGCATCTCACCCGACCCCGACGGGCTGTGGGCCCTGCGCAGCCAGCGCCTGCGCTCGGTCGACGTGTCCACCTTGCCCTACCCGGGCCTGGCCACCGACTACAAGCCCCTGCTCGTCGTGCTCCTGGCCTTCGCCGACGGGGTGGGCATCGTCACCGAGAACCTCTTCTCGGGGCGGTTCCGCTACGTCGACGAGCTGGTGCGCATGGGCGCCGACATCCGAACCGAGGGCCACCACGCCGTGGTGCGGGGGGTCGAGCGGCTGTCGGGTGCCCCGGTGCGCGCCCCCGACATCCGGGCCGGCGCGGCGCTCGCGGTCGCCGCCCTGGGCGCCGACGGGGAGACCGTCATCGCCGACGCCGACCACATCGACCGCGGCTACGAGCGCTTCGTCGAGAAGCTGCAGGCGCTGGGCGCCGACGTCGAGCGCCTCGACTGACGGGCCCGGGTCCGCTCGGCGGGCTCAGTCGGCGTCGGAGGGGGCGCCGTCGCGCTCGGCCTGCAGGCGGGCCGCCCGCCGGTTGGCGCCCCACAGGATCAGGGCGAACAGCGCGATCGGGACGGCGACGACGAGGGCCTCGTCCCAGCCGCCCTGGTGCGCCAGGATCGTCACCGACATCACGACCGATGGTAGGTGGGCCGCCCGCGGATGCCCCACCCGACCCGTGCCCCCGTGCGGGAACACCACGGGGCCGATCCGGGTTTGCACGGCCATGACCGGTAGAATGGCCCCCGTGGAGGAGCACGAGCGCGCGGACGGCGAGGCGGTGGGCACGGTGGCCACCGACCCCGAGGTCGAGCAGCGCCTCCGCGACACCATCGAGGCGATCCGCCCCGCCGTCCAGGCCGACGGCGGCGACTTGTTCTTCCACGGCATCGACGACCGCGGCGTCGTCACCGTCGAGCTCGTGGGCGCCTGCGTGAGCTGCCCGGCGTCCACCCTCACCCTGAAGGCCGGCGTCGAGCGCATCCTGAAGGACCGGGTGCCCGGCGTCACCAGCGTGATCAGCCTCGGCGAGAACGACGAGACGGTCGTCTCCCTCTAGCGTCTCCCTCTCGGCCCGCGCCGCCGGCCGCCGCACCGGACTGGCGGTCCCCCCGGCCGCCCCGCGTACCCTCGGCCCTCGATGACCCGTGACCCGGCGACGCTCGTCGCCGCCGCCCGCGACGGCAACCGGACCGCGCTCGCCCGGCTGCTGTCGCTCGTCGAGCGGGGAGGCGCCGAGGCGCGCGCGGTCGGTCGGCTCGTGCACCCGCTCGGTGGCTCGACCCGCACGGTCGGGCTCACCGGCGCCCCCGGCGCGGGGAAGTCCACGCTGACCAGCGCCCTCGTCGGCGCCATCCGCCGGGACGGTCTGGACGTCGCGGTGCTGGCCGTCGACCCGTCCTCCCCGTTCTCGGGGGGCGCCATCCTCGGCGACCGGGTGCGCATGGGCGAGCACGCCCTCGACGACGGGGTGTTCATCCGGTCCATGGCCACCCGCGGCCACCTGGGCGGCCTCGCCCTGGCCACCCCCGAGGCGATCCGGGTGCTCGACGCCACCGGGCACCAGCGCGTCCTCGTGGAGACGGTCGGCGTGGGTCAGGTGGAGGTCGAGGTGGCGTCGTCGGCCGACACCACGGTCGTCGTCGTGAACCCCGGCTGGGGCGACGAGGTGCAGGCGGCCAAGGCCGGGTTGATGGAGATCGCCGACGTGTTCGTGATCAACAAGGCGGACCGGGCCGGGTCCGCCGACACCCGGCGGGACCTCGAGCAGATGCTGGCGCTCTCGCCGGCCCGGGACGGCTGGAGCCCGCCCATCGTGGAGACGGTCGCGGTCGACGGGCGAGGCGTCGACGACCTCTGGTCGGCGCTGGGCGAGCACGAGCGCCACCTCGAGGCCACCGGCCTGCTGGAGCGGCGGCGGGCCGAGCGCCTCGACCGGGAGCTGCGGGCCATCGTGGCCGAGCGCCTGCACGCCCGCGCCCTCGAGCTCTGCGGCGGCGACGAGTGGGACCGGCTGCACGCCGACGTGCTGGCGCGGCGGCTCGATCCCTGGTCGGCGTCCGACCGGCTGCTCGCCGAGGCCTGAGCCCCCAGGCGGCCGCCCCCGTCGAATCGGGAGCCGGAACCGGGGGCCTCTAAGGTCCGGGCCATGGCTGACGGACTGGTCCGGGTCGAGCGGCGTGACGACGGGGTGGCGGTGGTCACGCTCGACCACCCGAAGGTCAACGCGCTGAGCCAGGAGCTGTTGCACGAGCTGGGCGAGGCGGTCGCCGGCCTGGCCGCCGACCCGCCCGGCGCCGTGGTGGTCACCGGCGGCGACCGGATCTTCGCCGCCGGCGCCGACGTCACCCAGTTCTCGGCCGACCGGGCCGCGGACGTGGCCGCCACCTTCCACCGGGTCCTCGACGCCGTGGCCGCCTTCCCCCGGGTGACGATCGCCGCGATCAGCGGCTACGCCCTGGGCGGCGGCTGCGAGCTGGCCATGGCGTGCGACTTCCGGGTCGCCTCGGAGAGGGCGGTGTTCGGCCAGCCCGAGATCTTGCTCGGGATCATCCCCGGCGGCGGCGGCACCCAGCGCCTGCCCCGGCTCGTGGGCGTCTCCCGGGCCAAGGAGCTGATCCTGAGCGGCCGCCAAGTGACGGCCGACGAGGCCCTCGCCATCGGCCTCGCCGACCGGGTCGTCGCCCCCGACGAGCTCCACGCCACCGCGCTGGCGTGGGCCGCCGAGCTGGCCGCCGGCCCGGTCGTGGCCCACGGCCTGGCCAAGGCCGCGATCGACGGCGCCACCACCGAGCCGCAGGCCTTCACCGACGTCTTCTCGACCGCCGACGCCGAGATCGGCGTCCGGTCCTTCCTCGACCACGGCCCCGGCAAGGCGACCTTCACCGGCCGCTGAGCGCCGGCGCGGCGGCGGCCCTCAGAACTGGAAGTAGATGAAGGGGACGGCCTCGCCGCCGCTGAACAGGATGATGCCCAGGATGAACCCGCCGTAGAGCAGGCCCTGGAGCACCGGGCGCAGCGCCAGCATCGGGGTGTGGGTCTCGCGGTTGCGCTGGGCGAGGTCGATGACGAGGCTGATGGCGGCCACGATGACGAGCAGGGGCACGAAGCCGGGGGTGACCGCGCCGCCCTGGAACGAGAAGATGCCCCGGATCACGTCGAAGGCCTGGGTGAAGTTCTCGGCGCGGAAGAAGATCCAGGCGAAGCAGACGAACTGGAAGCAGACGATCGCGGGCACGACGTCGGCGGCGGTGAAGCGCCGGGGCCGGTTGTGGGCGCCCACCTGGTCGGTGGCCTCCTGGTAGTAGCGGTGCACGCACAGGTACAGGCCGTGCAGGCCGCCCCACACCACGAAGGTCCACGCCGCGCCGTGCCAGAGCCCGCCGATGAGCATGGTGAGCATGAGGTTGCGGTAGGTGCGCGAGCGGCGCCCCCGGTTCCCGCCGAGTGGGATGTACAGGTAGTCGCGCAGCCAGTTCGACAGCGAGATGTGCCAGGTGCGCCAGAACACGGTCGGGTTGCGCGACAGGTAGGGCTGCTCGAAGTTGATGGGCAGCTCGATCCCGAGCAGCCGTGACGAGCCGCGGGCCACGTCGGAGTAGCCCGCGAAGTCGCCGTAGATCTGGAGGGCGAACCCGTAGGTCGCCGCCAGCAGCGTGACCCACGACTGGTTGGTGGGGTCGGCGAACGCCTCGTTGACGTAGGGGGCGATCGCGTCGGCGATGACCACCTTCTTGAACAGCCCCATCACGATGAGGGCGAGCCCCGACTGCACCTGGTCCGCCCGCAGGCGGGGGCGCTCGTTCTCGAACTGGGGGAGCTGGATGTGGGCCCGGCCGATGGGCCCGGCGACGAGCTGGGGGAAGTACGCGACGAACACGGCGAAGTCGAGCGCGTTGCGGGCGGGCTCGATGTCGCGGCGGTACACGTCGAACGTGTACGAGATGCCGTGGAACGTGTAGAAGCTGATGCCCACCGGCAGCAGGATCCGCAGCGTCGGCTCGTTGGCCTGGATGCCCAGCGTGTCGAACAGGTCCATGGCGGACCCGAGGAAGAAGTTGAAGTACTTGAAGAAGCCGAGGATGACCAGGTTCAGGCCGAGGCTGAGGGCGAACGCCCGCTTGCGCTTGCGGTCGTCCTCGTGGGTGTCGAGGTAGCGCCCGACGAGGTAGTCGACCGCGGTGGTCAGCCACATCAGGCCGAGGAACCGCCAGTCCCACAGGCCGTAGAACAGCCAGGAGGCGAACAGCAGCAGCAGGTTCTGGCCGCGGCGGCCGAGGCGCCAGTACAGGACGAACACGACCGGCAGGAAGACCGCGTACTGGAGGGAGTTGAAGACCACGGGCGCTCAGCAGGGGTGGGTCGGGGCGGGGAGGTCCATCGGCGGTGGGCGGGGCCGACTCAGGCCCGGGCCAGGGTGAGGGCGTTGTTGATCAGGCCGAGGTGAGAGTACGCCTGCGGGTGGTTCCCGAGGGAGCGCCCGTGGTCCGGGTCGTACTCCTCGGCCAACAGGCCGGTCGGCCCGGCCAGCGCCACGAGCCGCTCGAACAGCGCCCGGGCGTCGGCCGTGCGCCCGACGAGGTGCAGCGCGTCGACCAGCCAGGACGTCATCAGGTGGAACCCGCCCTCGGTGCCGGGGAGCCCGTCGTCGGCCCGGTAGCGGTAGACGGTGGGTCCCTCCCGCAGCTCGCGCTCGACCGCCTCCACGGTGGCCACGAAGCGGGGGTCGTCGGGCGGGAGCAGGCCGGAGAGGCCCACCACCAGCACCGAGGCGTCGAGGTCGGAGCCGTCGTACGCGGCGGTGAAGGCCGACACGCCCGGCTTCCAGCCGTGCTCGAGCACGTCGTCCGCGATCTGGTCGCGCAGCGCCCGCCACTCGTGCTGGTCCGGGTCGGTGAAGTGCTCGGCCACGGCGAGGGCCCGGTCCACCGTCGTCCAGCACATGACCTTGGAGTGCACGTGGTGGCGGGGCGGCTTGCGGATCTCCCAGATCCCGTGGTCGGGCTCGTGCCAGCGGCGCTCGACCGCGTGGACCATGGCCTCCACCAGGCGCCAGTGCTGGGACGAGAGGGGGGCACCCGCCTGGACGAGCAGCTGGACGAGGTCGACGATGGGGCCGAACACGTCGAGCTGCACCTGGCGCTCGGCGGCGTTGCCCACCCGGACGGGCCGGCTGCCGGCGTAGCCCGCCAGCTCGGCGATCTCGGCCTCGGGGGGCAGGTGGCGACCCGTCACCAGGTAGAGCGGGTGGAGGCGCTCGGGATCGTCACGCTGCTCGAGGATGCGCAGCACCCAGTCGAGGTAGGCCATGGCCTCCTCGGCGCTGCCCAGGCGGACGAGCGCCGCCGCCGAGAGGGCGGCGTCGCGCAGCCAGCAGTACCGGTAGTCCCAGTTGCGCACGCCGCCCAGGTGCTCGGGCAGGCTGGTGGTGGGCGCCGCCAGGATCGCGCCGGTGGGCGCGTGGCACAGGCCCTTCAGGACGAGCGCGCTGCGGCGCACCATGGCGCCGGCGAGGTCGGGGGTGTCGAGGCCCGCCGCCCAGTCGGACCAGAACCCGTCGGTGGACGTGCGACGGTCCGCCTCGTCGGTGGCGTCGGCCTTGAGGCTGGCGGTGCCGCAGCGCAGCTCGAGCGTGACCGGACCGTCGTGGAGGTCGATCTCGGCCCGGGCGGTCTGGTGCAGGCCGTCCTCGAGCAGCTCCCAGGACACGCCGGGGGCCCGCAGCACCATGAGGTCGGAGGCGCCGACGACCTCGATGCCGTCGTCGCGGACGGCGAGCCGGGTGGCGTAGCGGCCGAAGTCGAGGCGCGGGGCGAACTCGACGACCGCCCGGATGTCGCCCTCGAGCACCCGGATGAGGTCGCTGCGACCGGCGAGGCGGTCGGGCCGACCGCCCGAGCAGTCGAGGTAGTCGGTGACGGTGAGGCCCGGCCACCTCGTCTCGAGGAGCAGCGTGTCGCCGACGTAGCGCTGGCCCGACGGGCGCCCGCCGCCGGCGGGGCCGACCCGGAACGCGCCTGCCGCCGGCCCCCCGACCAGCTCGGCGAAGACCGCCGCGGAGTCGATGCGGGGGACGCACCACCAGACGATGTCGGCGTCGGGGGTGACCATCGCCGCGGTGCGCAGGTCGCTCAGCATCGAGTGGTGCTCGATGGGGACGACGCCGGCGCCGGCCAGCCAGGCGGCGCGCTGCTCGTTGAGCTGCGCCAGCAGGCGGGCGACCGCGACGGTGCCGGCGACGCGGAACTCGGCCGACGTGTCGCCGTCGCCCACCTTCACGCCGACGTCGGGGCCGGCCAGCGAGGCGAAGGCGTCCTCGTCGGTGACGTCGTCGCCGAGGTAGAGCACGGTCGAGGCGCCCACCCGGTGGCGGATGTCCTCGAGGGCCTTGCCCTTGTCGGTGGGGATGAGCGCGAGCTCCACGACGTGGTTGAGGTGGCGGAGGTGCACCCCGGCGAGCGCGCCGGGGCCGGCCTCGATCTCGGCGAGGCAGGGCGCCACGTCGCCGGCGGCCACGGTCCGGTAGTGGAACGCGACCGCGGCGGGCTTGGGCTCGACGATGGCCCCCTCGGTGCGGGCGGCGATGGCGCGGAGCGCGACCTCGACCTCGGCCCGCAGGGCGGTGGTCTCGGGCGGCAGGCCGGCGTCGAAGCCGATGTCGAACTCGGTGCCGTGGCTGCCCACCAGGTGGATCTCCTGGGGCATGCGGCTGAGCGTCGCCAGGTCGCGCAGGGAGCGCCCCGAGATCACCGCGACGTGGGTCTGGGGCAGCAGGGCCAGCGCCCGCATGGCCACCACGGTCTCCCGGTAGGGGAGCGCGGCCATCGGGTCGTCGACGAGCGGGGCGACGGTGCCGTCGTAGTCGCACGCCACCAGGAGCTGGGGGGCGCGGGCGAGCTGCGCCAGGCGCGCGCCGAGGCGATCGTGGCTCCGCTCACGCTGGGGCGCGACCGCGCCGTCGTCGTCGATGGAGTGCTCGGGCACGATGGGTGGGGCTCCTCGCCGCGGTTTCGCCGGCCGTCTCGGCCGATAGGTTCGCAGAGTGCCCACCGAGGTGACCACCTGCTATCGGCATCCCGACGCCCGGGCCGGCGTGTCGTGCCAGCGGTGCGACCGGCCCATCTGCCCGAAGTGCATGATCCAGGCATCGGTGGGCTTCCACTGCCCCGAGTGCGCCAAGAGCGGACGCCAGCGCGTCTACCACGGACGCTCGGCGATGGCCCCCGCCCGGCCGATCGTCACCCAGGTGCTGATCGCCGTCAACGTGGTCGTCTACGTGGTGGGCCTCGGCTTCCGCGGCGCCGACGACCTGGGTGTCCGCGGCGGCCTGGTGGGCGAGGGCACCTTCGACGGGGTCACCGCCGTCGGCGTCGGCGCCGGCGAGTGGTACCGCATCTTCACGTCGGGGTTCCTCCACGCCGACTTCCTGCACCTGGCCTTCAACATGTTCATGCTGTGGCTGCTCGGCTCCATGCTCGAGCCTCGGATGGGGAAGTGGCCCTTCCTCGCCACCTACGTCACGTCGCTCGTCGCCGGGTCCCTCGGCGTGTTGGTGCTCGACCCCAACGTGCTCACGGTCGGGGCCTCGGGCGCGGTCTTCGGGCTGATGGGCGCGGCGATCGTCGGCCAGCGGGCCGAGGGCATCAACCCCTGGCACAGCGGCATCGGCAGCCTGCTGGCCATCAACCTGCTGCTGACCTTCGTGGTGCCGGGCATCTCGATCGGCGGCCATCTCGGCGGCCTGGTCGGGGGCATGGCCGCGGGCTACGTGCTGTTGGTGCTGCGCCGGTCGCTGCCGTCCGACGCCGCCGCCCTCGGCCTGTGCGTCGCCCTCGCCGGCGCCCTCACCTACGCCTGCCTCGCCGTCGCGTAGCGGTGCCTCCCGTCGATCGGGCACGGCCGGGCACGCCGGCGCGTCCAGGCGTGCACCGGGACCCGCCCGGGGTCAGGAGGACTCGACGAGCGCCTTGAGGTTGGCGAGGTTGCGCTGCCAGATGCGGCGCAGGACGGGGGCGCCGACGGCGGCGCCGAGCGCGCCGGCCATCCACCAGGGGAAGTGCAGCTCCTCGGTCCACACGAACCGCGTGCGGCCGCCGGGCTCGGCCAGCAGCTCGAACTCGCCCTCGCCCACCACGAGGCCCTCGTGGCGCACGCCCATCGCCCGGGCCTCGTCCCAGCGGGTGATGGCCATGCGGTCGGTCAGGCGCAGGGGGCCCACCTTCGTGTCGCAGTCGAACGTCGTCCCGACGCCGGCGTCCTGGCTGGACGTGACCCGCACCGCCACCGCGTCCTCCATCCACCGGGGGTGCGTGCGGACGTCGTCGATGGCCGCCCACACCTGCCCGGGAGGGGCCTCGATGGTGGTCTCGACGCGGATCCGGGCCATCGCGGCAGCGTACGGTTGCCCCATGGCCCACGCCGAGCCCAGCCCCACCCCCAATCCGGACGCCCTGAAGTTCACCCTGGACCGCACGCTGCCGGCCATGATCAACCTCGAGCGGGGGGCCGACACCGACGACCCGTTCGCCGCCGCCGTGCTCGCCGCCGACGGGGTGGCCGCGGTGTTCGCCACCAACGACTTCGTCACGGTGCGGCGCCAGGCCGACGCCGAGTGGCCCCCCATCGTGGCCGCGGTGCAGGCGGCGGCCGCCGAGCACCTGTAGTCGCCGGCGGCGGGACGGCCGGCGGCGCTCAGGCGCCGGGCTCGGCGGCGCCCACCGGGGCGTCGAGGACGAGGTTGACGACGCCGCCGAGGAACAGGCCGAGCGCGGCTCCGCCGACGACGTCGAGGGGGAAGTGCGCGGCCACGTACACCCGCGCCACACCGACGACCGAGGCCACCGTCCAGGCCACCCAGCGGTACCGGTCGGGCAGCCACGGGACGAGGGCGGTGGCGACGGCGAACGCGATGGTCGTGTGGCCCGACGGGAAGCCCGCCCCGGTGATGTCGGCGTAGCTGCCGTGGATGTCGAGACCCCGGGCGTCGAGGAACTCGACCGGTCGGCCCCGGTCGACCACCACCTTGGCGGTCCGGCTGACCAGCCAGCCGAGCGCGCCGGCGGCCAGGACGCCGGCCGGCGCCTGCCACGGGCGCAGCAGCACCGCGGCGCCGACGGCGACGAGGCCGACGCCGAGCAGCGTGCCCAGCCCCATGATCGCCACCAGCGCGGCATCCACGGGGAAGGACCGGAGGATCGCGCTGCCGTTGAGCGCCTCGACCAGGCCCGCCTCGCCCAGGACGAGTCGGTCGCGGGCGGCCACGACCGCCGTGGCCAGGAACACCAGTCCGGGCACGACGAGCGCCCGGACCCGGCGGGAGGCTGTCATACCCCCTCTGCATACTCGACCCATGCGATGCCCCCTCTGCACCGACGACCTCGAGCACTGCCACGAGGTCTCCATCGCCCACGCCGACGGCACCACCGAGTGCGGCGGGGACGGCCCGTGCGCCCTGGGCCACCTCCTCCACGACTGGCGGGTCCCGTGCGTCGACCTCGACCCGCCCTGCCCCTGCGCGGGCGACGACGCCGTGCCGCTCCCGTTGGCCGCCTGAGCGGCCGGCGGGCACGATCGCCCGCCGCCCGGCTCAGACGGGTGCGATGCGGTAGACCGACACGTGGACGTCGCTCTCGTCGGTGAAGGGCTCGCCCCGCCAGCCGCCCCACCGCTCGGCCAGCACCAGGCCGCCGGCGCCGGCCAGGTCGTCCAGTTCGGCGGGGGTGGTCGTGCGCAGCGCCCAGGGCCGCAGCCGCACCGGGGCCCCGTCCACCAGATCCACGAACTGCCCGCTGAGCCGGTGCCCGGCGGGATCGGCGCGGCTGACCGACAGGACCACCCGCTCGGGCGTCAGCGAGCGCACGGCCACGGAGTCGCCCGCCGGCCCCAGCCCCGCGGGGTCGAACACGTTGCCCTCGACCACGACGCAGCCCCCGGGGGCGAGGCGGGCGGCGGCCCCCGCCAGGCACCGGCGCTGCTCGTCCGCGTCCACCAGGTTGAACAACGTGTTGAAGGCGGCCAACACCACGCCGAACCGGGCTCCGGGCGGGGGCGCCAGCGCGTCGACATCGGCCATGTCCCCCCGGGCCACGGCCAGGGCGCCGCCGCCGGGCTTGGCCCGCAGGCGGTCGAGCATCGCCGCGGACGCGTCGATGCCGCTCACGGACAGGCCGGCCGCGGCGAGGGGCAGGGCCACGCGGCCGGTGCCGATGCCGAGCTCGAGCACGGGGTGGTCCCCGGCCAGCTCGACCACGCGGGCCACCGTGCCCTCGACGTCGGACACGTCGGCGTACCACTCGTCGTACACGTCGGCGAAGGCGTCGCCGTACGACTCGGGCTCGTGGCGGTCCATCGTGCCAGTGTGCCCGCACCCGCCGGTCGGGGCGCCCGGGCCCGACCGCGTGGCGGGGCACCGACGCACCGACCGCGGGCGGCGGCGCGCCGGGCGCCGCGCCGGCGACGGGCGGCCGGGCCGGGGGCAGGGCCGCGGGAGCGCGCGGTGACACGCGGTAACAATGGGCCCCGTGGATGCGGTGGCGGTGCGGCCGACGTTGCGGCCCCAGGCGGTCGGCGAGCTCCTCGACGCCGCGATGGGCCTGTTGAAGGAGCGGCCCCGGGCCGTGCTGACGGTCACCGCGGTGTTCGTGCTGCCCACCCAGCTGCTCGCCGCCTTCGTGCAACGCGACGTGCTGTCCAGCGCCTCGTTCAGCGAGATCTTCAACGACCCGACGCTGGCGGGCTCGACCACGTCGTCGGCCAACACCGGCCTGGTCTTCCTGGCGGGGCTGCTGCCCTCGATGGTCCTGCCCTTCGTGGCCGGCGCCCTCGGTCGCCTCGTCGCCGCGTGGCAGGCCGGCGGTGAGGTGTCGACGGGCGCGGCCCTGGGGGCGGCGGGCCGCAAGTGGTGGGCACTGCTCCTCGCCTGGCTGCTCACCCACCTGGCCGAGGGCGTCGCTCTGCTGGCCTTCCTCTTCCCCGCCGTGCTGTTGATGGCGCTGTGGCAGGTGGCCGCGCCGGCCATCGTGGTGGAGGATCTCGGTCCGATCCGCGGCCTGCGCCGCTCGCAGCGGCTCGCCGGCACCCGGTTCTGGCCCGTGGTGCTGGCCGTCCTCGCCGCCGGCTTCGTCCACTACGTGCTCAACGCGATGCTGCCGTTCGTCTTCCAGCTCGTGGCGCAGGCGTTGGGCGCCGACGGCGGGTGGATCGTGCTCGGGGTGGGCGGTGCGGTCACGAACCTCGTCACCACCGCCTTCCTGGCCGGCTTCGCCGTCGTGCTCTACCTCGACCTGCGGGTGCGGTCCGAGGGCCTGGACCTCCAGCTCGAGGCCGACCGTCACTTCGCCGGCCCCTGACGGGGCCCACCGGACCGGCCGTCGGGCTCGATCGGGCCGCCGGCGCTCCCCGGGCGCACGGCGGGCCCGTCCTATGCTGACCGCCATCATGTCGGCCCGTGCCCGGCCCCCACGTCGGACCCGCGGTGGCGAGGGCGCGACCGGCGGGGCGCCGGGCCACGCCTCGGCGGACCGCCGGGACCGCCCGGCGCCCGGCCGGCCCCTCGCCCGTGACCGCGCCGCTGCGTTCCGCGGTGCTGCCCGTCGCCGCCCCACCCCCCGCGGCGCCCTCGCCGCCGCGGTCGTGCTCGCGGTCGCCGTCGTCGCGCTGGTCGCCGGCGGTGCGCCCGCCCACGCCGAGCCGGGACAGCCGCCGTCGCCCACCCGTTCCCCCGAGGAGGTCCGTCGGGCCGCGGACGAGGTCGTGGGCCGCGCCGAGTTCCGTCGCCCCGAGCCCAACCTGTTCGAGCGCGCCGTCGACTGGATCACCGAGCGCCTCGCCCGCGTCTTCGAGGGGCTCGTCAGCGGCGACGGTGCCTCGGTGCTCGGCTGGGTCGTGCTCGTCGCCGCGCTGGTGGGGGCGGCCCTGCTCCTCGCCCGCCTGGGTCGCAGCGTCCAGCGCGACCCGGCGACCCCCGGCGCGGTCACCGTCGAGCGCCGTCGGACCCCCGAGCAGTGGGCGGAGGAGGCCGAGCGCCACGAGCGCGACGGAGCGTGGAAGGCGGCCCTGCGCTGCCGGTTCCGGGCCCTCGTGGGCACGCTGGTCGAGCACGGTCACGTCGACGACGTGCCGGGCCGGACCGCCGGCGAGTACCGGGCCGAGGTCGACCGGGTCCTGCCCGACGTGGCCGACGCCTTCGCGGCGGCCACCGGGCTCTTCGAGGCGGCCTGGTACGGCGACGAGCCCACCGGGGCGGCGGAGAACCGCCGATTCCGCGACCTCGCCGACGAGGTCACGCGCGCGTCCGGCCGGCGCCGAGCGGTCGACACCAGCCGCGCCGCCGAAGCCGAGGCGGTCCCGGCGTGAGCGCCGTGGCGGTCGGCGCCCCCGCATCGGCCGGCGGGAGCGGCGGCCGCGGTGGCCGCCGCGGTGCCCTCCTGTTCTGGGTCGTCCTCGGGGTCGTGCTCGTGCTGGTGGCCGTGCTGGCCGGCCGCCCACCGGCCGACGGCGACCCCCTCTCGCCGGCGGCCACCGGCCCCCTGGGCGCGAAGGCGCTCGTGTTGCTGCTCGAGGACCTGGGGGCCGACGTCCGGACCACCACCGAGGTGCCCGGAGGCGACGTCGACGTCGTCTTGTTGTTGAGCGACCAGACCACCGAGTCCCAGTCCGAGGAGCTCGAGCGGTGGGTCCGCGACGGTGGCACCCTCGTCGTCGCCGATCCGGGCTCGGCGTTCGCCCCGGTCCCCGCCGGCACCACCGAGCTGCTCGGGGGGCTGGTGCAGGCCAGCACGCCGCCGGGTCCGTGCACGATCGACGCGCTCGCCGATGCCGGCCGCATCGACACCCTGGGTGGCCTCGCCTACGACGCCGACGGTGCGGCGGGGCAGTGCTACGGCGACGGCGACGCCGCGTTCGTGGTGACGGCGGCGGTCGACGACGGCACCGTGGTGTCGTTCGGCGGCGCCGGAATGTTCACGAACGAGGCCCTGGGGACGTTGGACAACGCCGTGGTCGCGGCCGCGTTCCTGGCGCCCCGGGAGGGGACGACGGTGGCCTTCCTCGAGCCGCCGGTCCCGGGATCGGGCGACGAGGGGCTGGCGGACCTCATCGGCCCGGGGGTGAAGGCGGCCCTGGCGCAGCTCGTGGTGGCCTTCGTCGTCTACGCGCTGTGGCGGGCCCGGCGGCTCGGACCGCCCATCGAGGAGCCCCAGCCGGTGCAGATCGCCGGCTCCGAGCTGGTGGCCGCGGTCGGCGAGCTGCTCCAGCAGTCCCGGTCGCCCGACGATGCCGCGGCCGTCCTCCGCGACGACCTGCGCCGCACGCTGTGCCGGTACCTCGGCCTCGCGGCCGCCACGCCACCCGAGGTCGTGGCGCAGGTCGCCGCCGACCGCACGGGCGCCGACCCCGAAGCCGTCCACGCGGCCCTGGCGGGACCGCCCGTCACCACCGACCACGACCTCGTCACCCTCGCCCAGACCCACGAGTCCATCCGCAAGGAGCTCCTCCATGGTTCCCGCACCTGACGACGCGGCCCTGCCGCCGCCCCCGCCACCGCCCCCGGGGAGCGGGCCCGCGACCGCCACCCCGTCGCCGGCCCCCTCGCCCTCGCGCGGCGCGGTGCACGCCGTGCGGGCCGAGGTGGGCAAGGCCGTCGTCGGTCAGGACGGCGTCCTCTCCGGGCTGATCGCGGCGCTGCTGGTCGACGGGCACGTCCTGCTCGAAGGCGTGCCCGGCGTGGCCAAGACGCTCCTCGTCAAGGCCGTGGCCGGGGCCCTCGACCTCGACTTCAAGCGGGTCCAGTTCACCCCCGACCTCATGCCGTCGGACGTGACCGGCCAGGTGATCTTCGAGAGCGAGGCGTCGACGTTCCGGTTCCGGGAGGGCCCCGTCTTCACCAACCTGTTCCTGGCCGACGAGATCAACCGGACCCCGCCCAAGACCCAGGCGGCGCTGCTCGAGTCCATGGAGGAGCGCCAGGTCACCGTCGACGGCGAGCGGCTGGCGCTCCCCGAGCCGTTCATGGTGATCGCCACCCAGAACCCGGTCGAGTACGAGGGCACGTACCCCCTGCCCGAGGCCCAGCTCGACCGCTTCCTGTTCAAGCTGCTCGTCGACTACCCGACGGCCGAGCAGGAGCGGGTGGTCCTGGCCCGCCACGATCGCGGCCTCGACCCGCACGACCTCGCCTCCACCGGTCTGTCCGCCGTCGCCGGGGCCGGGGACCTGCTGGCCGCGCGCGAGGAGGTGAAGGGCGTCCGCGTCGAGGACCCCGTCCTCGGCTACATCGTCGCCCTGGCACGAGCCACCCGGGAGTCGCCGTCGCTGACCCTGGGGGTCTCGCCGCGCGGCGCGGCCGCGCTGCTGCACGCGGCGAAGGCCTGGGCCTGGCTCGCGGGCCGGGCCTTCGTCACGCCCGACGAGGTGAAGGCGGTGGCCAAACCGGCGTTGCGCCACCGGCTCCTGTTGCGTCCCGAGCTCGAGCTCGAGGGGGTCACCGCCGACGGGGTCCTCGACGGGATCCTCGCCGCGGTGCCCGCCCCCCGGTAGCCCACTCCTCGTGCTGCCCGTCCCCACCCGCCGCCTCGCCCTGGTCGCTGCGCTCGCCGCCGCGGTCGTCCTCGCCCTCGACGTCGACCGGCGCCTGCTGCTGGTCGACGGGGTGTTGCTGGTCCTCGCGGCCGTCGACTGGGCGCTGGCCCCGCGACCCGACCGCGTGGCGGTCGAGCGCGACCTGCCCGGCGTGCTCGCGCTCGGGGGTCGGGGCGAGGTGGTCTGGCACCTGGACAACCCGCTCGGGCGCCCGCTCCGGGTGGCCCTGGCCGACGACCTGGCCCCGTCACTCCGTCCGAGGACCCGCCGCATCCGGGTGCGCATCCCCCGGCGGGGCCGGGCCGAGGGGCGCACGACCATCCACCCGGCCCGGCGCGGCCGCTTCGAGCTCGGGCGCGTCACGCTGCGGGTGGAAGGGCCGCTCGGGCTCGCGGCGCGCCAGCGGCGGGTGCCCTGCCCGGGCCTGCTGCGGGTGTTCCCGCCGTTCCGGTCCCGGGACGAGGCCGAGCTGCGCATCAACAAGGCCCGCATCCTCGAGGTCGGGCTCCGCTCGGCCCAGGGGCGCGGGGGTGGGACCGAGTTCGACCAGCTCCGCGAGTACTCCGTCGACGACGAGTTCCGCCGCATCGACTGGTCGGCGACGGCCCGCGCCGGGCGGGCCATCGTGCGCACGTACCGGGCCGAGCGCAACCAGACCGTCCTGCTGCTGCTCGACAACGGTCGGGTCATGGCGGGACGGGTCGACGACGTCCCCCGCGTCGAGCACGCCATGGACGCGGTGATGATGATGACGGCGGTCGCCACCCGCCTGGGCGATCGGTGCGGGCTGGTGGCCTTCGACCGGCGGGTCCAGCGGGTGGTGGGCCCGGCCCAGAGCCGCACGCAGCTCGCCCGGGTCACCGAGGCGATGTACGAGCTCGAGCCCCAACTCGCCGAGAGCGACTACGCCGGCGCCTTCGCCGAGACCCTGGCCCGCTTCCGGCGGCGGGCGATGCTCGTGATCCTCACCGACCTCGTCGAGCAGGCGGTCGGCGAGTCCCTGCTCCCCGCCCTGCCGCTGATCGTGCGCAACCACCTCGTGGTGGTGGCCGGCGTGGCGGACCCCGACGTCGTCGGGTGGGCGGCGTCGTCGCCGAGGGACGCGTCGGGTGCCTACCGCAAGACCGCCGCGGTGCGGGCCCTCGAGGAGCGCCGCCGCACCGTGGCGCGCCTGCGGGGACTCGGCGCCCACGTGGTGGACGCGCCTCCGGGCCAGCTCGCTCCCCGGCTGGCCGACACCTACCTGGCGGTCAAGGCGACCGGGCGGCTCTGAGGGCCGGCGGTTCCGCCGCCGTCGCCCTCGGTCGGGCCGTCGCCGTCGGTCGGGGCGTCGTCCCAGCCCCGCTCGTCGTCCCAGCCCCGCTCGTCGTCCCAGCCGCGGGGCACCTCGCCCAGCACACCGGTGATGCCGCGGGCGGCGGCGGCCCGGCCCTGCACCACCAGGTAGCTGACGAAGGCCAGCTCGACCGACGCGCCCAGGCCGACGCGGGCCCAGGTGGGCAGCGCGGAGCCGGTCACGAAGCCCTCGATGAGCCCGGCGGTCACGAACGCGGCGACCAGTCCCATGATGATGACGACCGACCGCCGTCCGGCGTCGGCCAGGGCCGCGGTGCGCCGGCGGTCGCCCGGGGCGATGATCGCCCAGCCCAGTCGCAGCCCGGCGGCGCCGGCGATGACGACGGCGGTCAGCTCGAGCAGGCCGTGGGGCAGGATCAGCCCCCAGAACTTCGGTTGCTCGCCCGCGGCGACGAACAGGCCCGCGGCGACGCCGACGTTGGCGCCGTTCAGCACGAGGACGTAGGCGGCGCCGACGCACAGGAGGATCCCGGCCGCGAACGCCAGGATCGACACCTGGATGTTGTTGACCGTGACCTCGGTGGCGAACTGCCCGGCCGGGGCCGACGAGTAGTACGACTCGAAGTCCTCGTTGACGTAGGCCTCGCGCAGCGCCGCGGGGGCGGTGGCCTCGAGCGCGGCGTCGGAGTTGGCGATCCACGCGCCCATGGCCAGGGCGGGCAGGAACGTGAGCAGGAAGCTCGCCACCACGAACCGGCGCGCGTCCCACACCGCGGCGGGGAAGGTGGTGGTGAAGAACTCGCCGACCGCCCGCACGGTGCGGGCCCGCTTGCCGTAGATCACCCCGCGGGCGGCGGCCACGATGCGCGTCAGCCGGATGGTGAGCGCGGGGCTGTCGAAGTTCGTGCGCACGTAGGAGAGGTGCGTGGACGTGCGCTGGTACCGCGCCACGAGCTCGTCGAGCTCGTCGGGGTCGAGGCGCCGGATGCCGCGACGGGCCCGCGCGGTCAGCTCCTCGAGCCGGTCCCAGGACGCCTGGTGGGCCACCAGGTAGCGGTCGATGTCCACGGTCCGCCCATCATGGCGCACGCGCCGCTCCCGGGCTTGGCTACCGTCGCCGGTCGTGGAACCCACCGCCGAGGCCCTCACCTTCGCCGGCCTGATGGCCCTCGAGCCCCACGGGCCGGACACGTTCGTCGCCACCAGCGAGCCGGTGCCGTTCCCGCGGGTGTACGGTGGGCAGGTCGCGGCCCAGGGCCTGCGCGCCGCGGCGGCCACCGTCGAGGACCGCTACCGCGTGCACTCGCTCCACGCGTACTTCATCCGCCCCGGGGTGATGGACGAGCCCATCCGCTTCGAGGTGGACCGGACCCGCAACGGCCGCTCGTTCGTCACCCGCAACGTGGTGGCCCGGCAGTCCGCGGGCGCCATCTTCTCGATGTCGGCGTCGTTCCAGGTGGCCGAGGAGGAGGCCGAGGTCGTGCTGCACCAGCCGCCGCCGGGGGTGGTGGGGCCCGAGGGGCTCGCGTCGGAGAACTGGGGCTCGCTGCTCGACCGCCGTCCGGCCCCGGTCCCCGACCGCCTGCCCAGCGCCACGCTCACCTGGCTGCGCATCACCGAGGCCCTCGGGGACGATCCGCTCCTGCACGCGTGCGGGTTGGCGTACTGCTCGGACGACATGCCCACGGGGGCGGCGCTGATGGACCACCCCGCCAGCCGTGCGGGCATGGAGACCGAGGAGGACTGGAACCGGTTCATGGCCGCCACCCTCGACCACGCCATCTGGTTCCACCGGCCGCTGCGGGCCGACCGCTGGCACCTGCACGCCCTCCAGGGCCAGGGCCTCACCGGTGGCCGCGCGCTGGCGCTGGGGCGGGTGTACGACGGCGAGGGCCTCCACGTGGCGACCGTGGCCCAGGAGGTGCTCGTGCGGGAGGTCCGTCCGGCGTGACCCAGCCGACGCGGGGCATCGTCACCCCCGAGGCGGTGCTGCTCGAGTTCCAGACCGCCAGCGTCCCCACCCGCGTGCTCCAGTTCAGCCTCGACGTGCTCGTCCAGTTCGCCGGGTTCGTCGCCGCGTTCTTGGTGCTCGGTGCCGCCGATGCCGCCAACCTCGCGATCCCGGAGTGGGTCGCGATCGTGTTCGCCACCGTGATGTTCTTCCTGATCCTGCTCGGCTACCCCATCTTGATGGAGACGCTCTGGAACGGCCGGACGCTCGGGATGGCGGCCGCCGGCCTGCGGGTGGTCACCACCGAGGGGGCGCCGATCCGGTTCCGCCACGCCGCGATCCGGGGCGCGCTCGGCCTCGTCGACTTCTGGCTGATCCCGGTCGGGGTCATCGCCACCGTCGTGATCTTGTTGACGCGCGACAACCAGCGTCTCGGCGACCTCGCGGCGGGCACCCTCGTCCTGCGCGAGCGCTCGCCGGTGGACCGCACCGCCGAGGCGATGGCGTTCTTCCCTCCGTACGGCCTCGAGCCCTACGCCGCGGGCCTCGACGTCACCAGCGTCAGCTCCGAGCAGTACCAGGTGCTGCGGGCCTACCTGCTCCGCGTCGCCGACTTCACGCCCGAGGCCCGCTGGTCGCTCGGGGCGCGCCTGGCCAACCCGGTGGCCACCGAGATGGGGCACGTCCCGCCCGCGAACCTCGCCCCCGAGACGTTCCTCGTGTGCGTGGCCGCGGCCTATCAGCTCCGCCACGGCGGCCCGCCGGGCGGGTGGCCGGCGGCGGCGCCCGCGTGGGGCGGGCCGTGGTGGCCCACCGCCGGCGCCGTCCCGGCCCGGGTGGGGCCGCCACTGGTCCCGGGCCGGCCCACCGGGCCGTCCCTCGCGCCAGTCGGCGACCGGCGCCTCGCCCCGCGCCGCCGGCCTCCGGCGGCCGTCACCTCCTCCCGCCGCCTCCCGCCCGCCCGCCGCCGCCGGTGGCGCCGGCCCCGCCGCCGCCGGCACCGACCAGGCCGGGCGATGAGGGCGAGCCCCCCGGCGGCGGCTTCGTCCCGCCCTCGTGAGGTGCTCCTAGCCTGACGGGATGGCCGACGCGCCGCCCGCCTACCTCGACCACGCAGCCAGCACGCCGCTGCGCCCCGAGGCGCGCGACGCCATGGTGGACGTGCTCGACCGCAGCTTCGCCAACCCGTCGGGCGCCCACGCGGCGGCGCGGGCCGCCCGCCAGCTCGTCGACGAGTCCCGGGAGATCGTGGCCGAGGCCGTCGGAGCCCGCCCCGGCGAGGTGGTGTTCACCAGCGGCGGCACCGAGGCGGACAACCTCGCGGTCACGGGCGTCGCGGCCGCCCGGCCCGGTCCGGTGCTGTGCTCGGCCGTCGAGCACCCGGCGGTGGCCGAGCCCGCCCGCCACGCCGGGGGCGGTCCGGTCCCGGTCGACCGCCTCGGCCGCGTCGATCTGGACGCCCTCGAGGCGATGCTCGAGCCCGCCGCGGGCGGCCCGGGGGTGGCCCTCGTGTCGGTGATGGCCGCCAACAACGAGGTGGGCACCGTCCAGCCGCTCGACGCCGTCGCCGAGGCCGTCCGCCGCCTCCAGCCCGCCGCGGCCCTCCACACCGACGCCGTGCAGGCGGTGCCGTGGCTCGACGTCGCGGTGGTCGCGGCAGGCTTCGACCTCGTGTCCCTGAGCGCCCACAAGTTCGGCGGCCCGAAGGGGGTGGGCGCGCTCGTCGTGCGTGGCGGCCTGCCCCTCACGCCGCTGCTGCGGGGGGGCGGCCAGGAGCGGGCGCGCCGCAGCGGCACCGAGAACGTCGTCGGCATCGTGGGCCTGGCCGCGGCGCTGTCGGCCACGGTCGCCGAGCGCGCCGACACGGTGCGACGGGTCGCGGCGCAGCGCGATCGTCTCGCCGACGGCCTCGTGGCGGCCGTCCCCGGGCTGGTCGAGACCGGGGTCGCGCGACGCGCCGACGGCGGCGCCGACCGCCGGCACAAGGTCGCCGGCGCCTGCCACGTGTGCATCGACGGGATCGAGTCCGAGTCGCTGCTGTTCCTGCTGGAGGAGGCCGGCGTGCACGCGTCGGCGGCGTCGGCCTGCGCCAGCGGCGCCGTCGAGCCCTCTCCGGTGCTCGCCGCGATGGGGGTGCCACGCTCGGCGGCGCGGGGCGCGCTGCGCCTGTCCCTCGGGGCCACCACCACCGACGCCGACGTCGACCGGGCCCTCGCCGCGGTGCCCGCCGCGGTCGATCGGCTGCGGCGGTTCTCGTGAGGGTCCTCGTCGCCCTGTCGGGCGGGGTGGACTCGTCGGTGGCGGCGGCCCGGCTCGTCGAGCAGGGCCACGACGTCACGGGCGTCACCCTGCGCCTGTGGGGCGGGGCCTCCGACACGGGGTGCTGCTCGGTCGCCGACGTCGAGGACGCCCGGAGGGTGGCGCAGCAGCTCGGCATCGCCCACCACGTGTTCAACCTGAGCGACGAGTTCGAGGCCCACGTCGTCGGGCCCTACGTGGCCGACCACCAGGCGGGGCGCACCCCCAACCCGTGCATCGAGTGCAACCGCCACCTGAAGTTCGACGCCCTCCTGCGGCGCGCCGAGGCTCTCGGCTTCGACCGGGTCGCCACGGGCCACCACGCCCGGGTGGTGGTCGCCGCCGACGGGCGCCGCCGGGTGGGACGCGGCGCCGATCGGGCCAAGGACCAGTCCTACGTGCTGCACGTCCTGGACCAGGACGCCCTCGGCCGCGTGCTCTTCCCGGTCGGCGAGCTGGGCAAGGCCGGCGTGCGGGCCGACGCGGCCCGGCTCGGCCTGCGCACCGCCGCCAAGCCCGACAGCCAGGACGTCTGCTTCATCACCTCCGCCGGCGGCCGGCGGGCCTTCCTCGGCGAGCGCATCCCGCTGCGGCCGGCCGAGGTGCGCGACGCCCGCGGGACCGTGGTCGGACGCACCGAGGCCGTCGAGCTCGTCACGATCGGCCAGCGCAAGGGGCTCGGGCTCGCCGGCGGGACCTCCCCCCGCTACGTGGTCGACGTCTCGGTCCCCGACGTGGGCGACGGCGCGACGCCGGTGGTCACGGTGGGGGCCCGCCACGACCTGCTGGTCGACACGGTGGCCCTGGACGGTCTGGCGTGGTCGGCCGGCCCCGTCGCGGGCCCCGTGCAGGCGCAGTGCTCGGCCCACGGCGCGCCCGCCACCGCCCGGGTCGAGGGCGCCACGGTGCGCTGGGACCGGCCCCAGCGCCGGGTCGCCCGGGGCCAGAGCGTGGTGCTCTACGTCGACGACCTCGTCGTCGGCGGGGGCTTCGCCGCCTGACACCGGCCGACCGGGCCGGCGCTCGACCCGGCCGCGGGCGGGCCCGCATCAGCCGACGGGCAGGTGGCGCTCCTCGGCGGCGGCCAGCACGTGGGCGGGACGGGTGGGGGTGAACAGCAGCGCCCCGACCGCCTCGGTCCGGGGCGTGCGCGAACGCGGGGTGTAGAGGCTGACCGCCAGGGGCTCGGTCAGGGTGACCTCGAGAGCGAGCCCCGCGGCGCGCTGGGTGAGGTCGTAGGCGGTCGAGTCGGCGGCCGCCGGGCCCAGCGCGGCGATGCGCGCCCGGGGCACCAGCACCGACTCCGTGACCGTGAGGGGGTCGTGGAGGACCACGCCGCCCGGCACGAACACCAGCCATCGCCGGCTGAGCGCGTGCAGGGACCGGCCCGCCCACCAGGTCGCCGGCGCGCCCACGACGAGCACGGCGGCGCCCGCCGCCCACTGCCCGGACGCCAGCAGCAGGGGCCCGGCGAGCGGCCCCGCCACCGCCAGCGCCCACGTGAGCTCGAGCGGGCCCAGCACGACCGGCGCCGGGACCCGCAGGGCGAAGCGGCGCTCGGGGCCGTACGACGAGCCGTCCACGAACTGGTCACCGAGGCCCGGCGCCATGGCCACCACCGCGGCGGCGGTCGTGGCGAGGAGCGCGAGCGCGTCCGCCGGCCCGGCGGCGCCGGGAGCCGTGGCCACGGCCCACCCGGTCGCGAGGGGAGCCAGCGGTGCGACCGTCCGCAGGGCGGTGAGGCTGACCGTGCTCGGCACGAGCGACACGACGAGCGCAGCGGCCCAGCCCGCCCACAGCGCCACGGAGGCCACGAGGCGCACCGCGGCGCTGCGGGGGTCCACGCCGTCGGCCAGCGTCGGGCCGGCGACGACCGGCAACAGCACCCACAGCACCCGGAACGCCCACGACGAGGTGACTCGCACGTCAGGAGATTTGCGCGTGCGTCGGGGCCGTGGCTATTCCAGTGCGCGGGGGGAACGGGGCCGGGAGGCCTCACCGTTCCGTATCTCTCGTGGGGGACCGCCGCACCGTGAACCAGCCGAGCCGCCGCCGATGAAGGCCATCGACCTGCCGGTCGGCTCGGCCACGTCCATCGGCAGCCTTCCCCACACCGAGCCCGACCGGGCCACGGCGCTCGTCCTCGACCGCCACCCCTGGCTGCCGGCGGCGCCGTCGCTGTCCCGGCGCTCGCCCCTCGAGGGCATGATCGCCCAGGCGGCGTGGGGCATGCCCGGCGTGACGATCCAGGACGACGGATCGCTCGACCTGGACCTCGACGCGGTCGACCCCGAGGCGCCGCCCGCCGACCCCGAGCTGGCCGGACCGCCCTTCCTCGGGCTGCGGGTGTTCCTCGACGCCGTCGCGGGTCGTACCGGCTGGGTGAAGCTCCAGTTGACGGGCCCGGTGACGCTCGGCCTGGCGCTGCACGCCGCGGGCCTCGACGCCGAGCGGGCCTTCGTGGCGGCCGGCACGGCGGTGCGGGCCCGCGCCGGCGCGCTCCTGGGCCTGGCCGCGCGCTCCGTGCCCGAGGCGCCGCTGCTCATGTTCGTCGACGAGCCCGGCCTGGCCGCCTGCATGCACCCGGGGTTCCCGCTCGAGCCCGAGCGCGCCGTCGACCTGGTGTCGGGGGCGCTCGCCGTGGTCGAGCCCCACGCGGTGACGGGGCTCCACTGCTGCGGCAACGCCGACTGGCGCCTCGTGCTCCAGTCGGGCCCGCAGGTGCTGGCCGCGCCCATCGACGCGGGCCTCGAGGACGCCGCCGGCGCGATCGGCGGGTTCCTCGACCGGGGCGGCTGGGTCGCCTGGGGGGCGGTGCCGACCGACGGCCCGCTGGGGACCACCGCCGACCGCCAGTGGCGGCGACTGTGCGACCTCTGGTGCGAGATGGTGCGGGCGGGCTGTGACCCGGTGCTCCTGCGCACCCAGGCCCTCATCACCCCCGCCTGCGGGCTGGCCCTGCACGGCGAGACCCAGGCCCACCACGTGCTGACCCTCACCCGCACCGTCGCCCAGCGCCTGCACGACCAGGCCGTCGGGGTCCGGCTCTCGGCCGGCGCCTGAGCCCCGCCGGCCCGGCCCCGCGCCCGCCGGCCCTGGGCCCCCGGTCGGCGCTCTAGCCTGACCGCGATGCCCGTCCCCGCCGACATCGCCGCCCAGGTGGACGCCCTGCGGGCGAGGATCGAGCACCACAACCGGCGCTACCACGAGCTCGACGACCCCGAGATCTCCGACGCCGACTACGACGCGCTCGTCCGCGAGCTGCGCACGCTCGAGGACGAGTTCCCCGAGGTGGTCACTCCCGACTCGCCCACCCAACGGGTGGGCAGCGCCCCCTCGTCGCTCTTCGCGCCGGTCGTCCATCGCCAGCCGATGATGTCGCTCGACAACGCGTTCTCCGACGAGGAGCTGGCGGCCTGGGGTGCTCGCCTCGCCCGGCGCCTCGCCGCCGGGCGCCACGACGGGTCGGCCGGCCCGGCCGAGGACGGCGACGACGCGGACGCGGCCGACGAGGGCGTCGGCGACGGGCTCGGGCTCACTTTCGTGTGCGAGCTCAAGATCGACGGCGTGGCGGTGTCCATCCGCTACGAGGACGGGCGCTACGTCCAGGCGGCCACGCGCGGCGACGGCCGGGTGGGTGAGGACATCACCCCCAACATCGCCACCCTCGCAACGGTGCCCGATCGCCTCCCCGACGGGGCACCCGCGGTGGTCGAGGTCCGGGGCGAGGTGTACATGCCGGTCGCCGCCTTCGAAGCCCTCAACGAGCGCCAGGCGGCCGCGGAGGCCCGGCTCTTCGTCAACCCCCGCAACTCCGCGGCGGGGTCCCTGCGCCAGAAGGACTCGGCGATCACCGCCAGCCGGGACCTCGCCTGGTGGTCCTACCAGCTCGGCGAGGTCGAGGGCGGTCCGGCGTTCACGCGCCACAGCGAGACCCTGGCCTGGCTGGGCGAGCTGGGCCTGCCGGTGAACCCCGAGATCCGCACGGTGGCCTCCCTCGACGAGGTGCAGGAGTACTGCCGCCGCTGGGAGGCGAGCCGCCACGACCTGCCGTACGAGATCGACGGCGTCGTGGTCAAGGTCGACGACCTGGCCACACGCGAGCAGCTCGGGTTCACCAGCAAGGCCCCCCGGTGGGCCATCGCCTACAAGTTCCCCCCCGAGGAGCGCACCACCACGCTGCGGGCCATCTCGGTCTCGATCGGGCGCACCGGCAAGGCCACCCCGTTCGCCGAGCTCGAGCCCGTCTTCGTGGGGGGCAGCACCGTGGCGCTGGCCACCCTGCACAACGAGGACCAGGTCAAGGCCAAGGACGTGCGGCCCGGCGACACCGTGGTGGTGCGCAAGGCCGGCGACGTCATCCCCGAGGTGGTCCGGCCCGTCCTGGCCGACCGGCCCGAGGGGCGGCCCGAGTGGACCTTCCCGCGGGCGTGCCCCGTGTGCGGCGAGCCCCTCCGTCGCCTCGAGGGCGAGGCCGCCACGTACTGCGTCAACCTCGGGTGCCCCGCTCGGCGGGCCACCGCCATCGAGCACTTCGCCTCGCGGGGGGCGCTCGACATCGAGGGCTTCGGCGAGCAGACGGTGCGCAGCTTCCTCGATCTGGGCCTGCTCGAGGACATCGCCGACCTCTACGACCTCGACTTCGAGCGCATCCAGTCCCTGGAGGGGTTCGGCGAGACGTCGGTGCAGAACCTGCGGGCCGCCATCGAGGCCTCGAAGGACCGGCCGCTGGCCAACCTGCTGGTCGGGCTCAACATCGCCCACCTCGGGGGGGCCGGCAGCCAGCTGCTGGCCCGGCACTTCGGGCACCTCGACGCCCTGATGGCGGCCTCGGAGGACGAGATCGCCGCCGTGGCCGGCGTCGGCCCCATCATCGCCGAGAGCGTCCACGGCTTCTTCGCCGACGAGGCCAACCGCGCCCTGGTCGAGCGCCTCCGGGCCGCGGGGGTGAACTTCGAGGGCCCCGCGGCCCCGGCCCTGGCCCAGACCCTGGCGGGGATGTCCGTGGTGGTCACGGGCACGCTCGCGGGGTTCAGCCGCGACGGGGCCGAGGAGGCGATCACGGCCCGTGGGGGCAAGTCGCCCGGCAGCGTGTCGAAGAAGACCACGGCGGTCGTGGTGGGGGAGTCGCCGGGCGCGTCCAAGCTCACCAAGGCCGAGGAGCTGGGCATCCCGGTGCTCGACGAGGCCGCCTTCGTGCGGCTCCTCGACGAGGGCGAGCTCCCCGGCTGAGCCCGCCGTCGGGCGACCGGGGGGTGGGTCGGGTCAGGTGACCTCGAAGCACCAGCGGACGTCGCGGCCCGAGTCGCTCGACTCCGACGACCGCCAGATCCGGGCGGTGACGCAGTTGCGGCCCGACTCGAGGCCGTCGGGGGGCCGGTAGAGGAGCTGGTTCAGGGCGTCGACGCGCTGCACGTCGGTGATCGGCTCGCCGTTCAGCGAGAGCTCGCCGGTCCAGCCCGGCGCCAGGTCGATGCCGATCTCGGTCTGGCTGAGGGTCTCGGCCTCCCGGCCGGGGATGAGCGCCTCGACCGCCCCGTCGCCCCCGCTGATGGTCACGTCGTCGGCGCCGCCGTTGCGCACGGTGCGCTGGCCGGCGACGACCAGGCCCCCGAGCGCGACGAGGACCAGCACGACGAGCACGACGCGGCGCACCGCGTTGCGGGAGCGGGGGTCGGGCGCGCCGGGAGTGGGCGCGCCGGCGGCGTCGGGGGAGGTCACGCTCCCATTGTGGGTCCCCAGGAGTCGAAAACCCAGCCGGTACGATTCCGGCGTGCTGCTGTCCCAGATGACCGACCAGATCGGTCGGGTCCTGGGCTCGCGCTACCGGCTCGTCGCCCCGCTCGGGTCGGGGTCGTCGGCCCAGGTGTTCCTGGCCGACGACGTGCGCCTCCAGCGCAAGGTGGCGGTCAAGGTGTTGCACCCTGCGCTCGCCGACGACCAGACCTTCCTGCGCCGGTTCCGCGCCGAGGCGCAGGCGTCGGCCAAGCTCAACCACTCGAACATCGTCAAGCTGCTCGACTCCGGCAGCGACGACGGGCCCTACCTCGTCACCGAGTTCGTCGACGGCGGCAGCCTGCGGGCCCTGCTCGACCTGGGCCGCCGACTCACGGTGGCCCAGGCGGCCGACGTGGGCCTCGGGGCGGCGCGAGGCCTCGACTTCGCGCACCGCCAGGGGTTCGTGCACCGCGACATCAAGCCCGCCAACCTCCTCTTCGGCCAGGACGGCCGGTTGCGCATCGCCGACTTCGGGGTCGCCCGGGCCCTCGCCGAGGCCGCGTGGACCGAGCCCACCGGTGCCGTGCTCGGCACCGCCCGGTACGCCTCGCCCGAGCAGGCCAACGGGCAGGCGGCGACGGGCCGCAGCGACGTGTACTCCCTGGCCCTGGTGCTGGTCGAGGCGGTCACCGGCCACGTGCCCTTCGCCACCGACACCACGTTGAGCACGTTGCGGGCGCGCGTGGACACGGACCTGACCGTGGGCGCCGAGCTCGGCCCGCTGGCCGAGGTGCTCGAGTGGGCGGGGCGCGCCGACCCCGATCGACGCCCCGACGCCGCGCAGCTCCGCGACGCCCTGGCCGACGTGGCGAACGGCCTCGAGCCGGCCGCGCCGCTGCCCCTGGCAGGGGCGTTCCCCGCCGACGAGCTGGCGCCCTTCGTCGACCCCGATCCCACCCACCTCCCGACCGCGGCCGACCCCGGCGACGGCGACAGCGACGGCGACGGTGACGGCGACGACCTCGTGGTGGTCCCCGAGGGTGGAGCGGCAGCGCCGGTCGGCGCCGGGCTCGCCGGCCTCGTGGGCCGGGCCCGGGAGGCGTGGGGCGCCCGCCGGGCGACCCCGGGGACGCCCGAACCCCTCGCGGACGGCGACGATCTCCACCCCGACGCCGATCCGGACCCCGACCGGGCCTCGCCCGAGCCGGCGGCGGGTCGCCCACCGGGCGGCGACACCGACGGGGCCCCGGTGGTGGCGCCCGCCCCGGGCCTCGGGGTTCGACGGCGGCGCCGCCCCGTGGTCGTCGCCGTCGCCGTCGTCGCGGTGGTCGCCCTCCTCGCCGGCCTGCTGGTCGCCCGCGAGCTCCTCCGGCCCCGCCACGACGTGCCCGAGCTCGCGGGGCTCGACGTCGCCGAGCTGGGCCCGCTGGTCGAGGGGCAGGGCTGGGACGTCGAGCGGGTGCAGGTCCGGCGTGACGGCACCCGGGCCGGCGAGATCGTCGCCCAGGACCCCGCTCCCGGCACGTCGCTGCGAGAGGGCCGAACCCTCACGGTCACCGTGTCGCGAGGCGCCGAGCTCGTCCCGGTGCCCGACACGCTCGGGGGGCTCACCCAGGGCGAGGCCGCCGCCGCGCTCGAGGCCGTCGGCCTGCGGCCGGGCGCGGTCAGCGAGAAGTGGGGCGAGCTCGTCCCCGCCGGCATCGTGCTCGGCGAGGCGGTGCTGCCCGACGAGGTGCCGGCCGGCACCCTCGTCCCGCTGGTGGTGTCCAAGGGCCCGAGGCCCCGGGCCGTCCCCGACGGCCTCGCCGGCGCCGGGCTGGGCTACGACGAGGTCGCCGCCCGCCTGGCCGACGTGCAGCTCGTCGCCGTGCGGGGCCAGGACTACAGCGACACGGTCCCCGAGGGCCGGGTCATCGGCACCAGCCCCGCCGGTGGCACCCTCGTGCCCCGCGACAGCGAGGTCGTCGTCATCGTCTCCCGCGGCCCGCAACCGGTGATCATCCCCGACGTGGCCGGCGACACCGTCGCCGCCGCGCAGGCCACCCTCGAGGCGGCCGGCCTGGTGGTCGACGGCGTCGACGGCCCGCCCAACGGCGTGGTCACCGGCACCGACCCCGCGGCCGGGCTCCAGGTCGACCGGGGGGCGAGCGTCGTGCTGGTCACCCAGCGACGCGGCGCCGGCGGTGGCTGAGGCGACCCGGACCGCCGGCGGCGCCACCCGATAGCCTCGCGCCATGGCCACCGGGTTGCGACGAGCGGTGCCCCTGCCCGTGCGCAGGGCGGTGCGCCGTCACGTCTTCGGGATCCAGCCCGCGGCCTACTCGGCCTGCTACGCCCCGCAGGTGATGCTCTACTTCCAGCCCGACGGCGACGTGCGCGCCTGCTGCCGCAACCAGAACTACCCGCTCGGCAACATCGGGACGCAGCGCTTGCCCGAGATCTGGGACGGGCCCCGCCGCCAGGAGCTCGTCGAGCGGCTCGCCGTCGACGACTTCTCGCGGGGCTGCGAGGGCTGCAAGTGGGAGATCGACACGGTCGGGCGCGAGGCGTCGTTCCCCCGTCCCTTCGACGACGAGGCCTCCCTCCACCTCACCTCGGACCCCCGGTCGGGCACCTGGCCCCACGCCATGGAGTTCAACCTCTCCAACACCTGCAACCTCCAGTGCCTCCAGTGCAACGGCGACCTGTCGTCGTCCATCCGGATCCACCGCGAGAAGCGCCCACCGTTGCCCAAGGTGTACGACGACCAGTTCTTCGACGACCTCGTCCCGTTCCTGCCCCACCTCGGTCGGGTGCAGTTCGCCGGGGGCGAGCCGTTCATGGCCGCCGAGAACTACCGGGTGTGGGAGCTCCTCGCCGAGCTGGCGCCTCAGCTCGAGGTGCAGGTGGTCACCAACGCCACCCAGTGGAACAAGCGGGTCGAGGCGATCCTCGAGAAGGTGCGGTTCGCCCCCACCTTCTCGCTCGACGGCATCACCGCCGAGACCTACGAGCGGGTGCGGGCCGGCGCCGACCACGACCGGGTGATGGCGAACGTCGACCGGTTCTGCGCCTACTGCGAGCGGGTCGGCACAGAGCCGCTGATCAACTTCTGCCTGATGGCGCAGAACTACCACGAGTTCGGGCCGCTGCTGCAGTTCGCCGAGCGCCGCGGCATCAGGGTGTACGTCAGCGTCGTCCACTACCCCGAGCACGCCAGCATCGCCCGGCTCGAGCCGGCGCGCATCGCCGAGATCCACCGCCACCTGCGGGCGGAGTACGACGAGGTGCTGTCCTCGCTCGACCTCAACGCCGAGCTGTGGGTGAAAGAGGTCGACCGCATCGGGTCGTGGCTCGAGCGTGAGGCGCCCGAGGCCGAGCACGACGCCTACTGGAAGGTGATCGACACGGTGCCGTTCGGGCTCGCCCGCTGGACCGAGGGCGGCGGCGACGAGGCCCAGCGGGTGGGGGCCGCCCGCGCCGTGCTCGCGGACTTCGACGCCGAGGCGCCCGTCCACGACCTGCTGGTCCTGCGGGGCGAGCGGATCGCCGAGGCCTCGCCCGACATCGCGGCGGCGCTCGGGGCCGGCGCCGACGACCTCGTCGGTGCCCCGGTCGACCGCGTCCAGGAGCTCTTCGAGCGGAGGTACGGGCCGGCCACCGGCCAGGAGCTGCTCGCCGAGACCGAGGACACCATCGACGTGCTCACCACGTTCGACGGCGCCGAGGTGCGCACCGTGATCGTGGCCCTGCGTGACGCCACCGGCTTCGCCGCGACCGCCCGGCTCCTCTTCGCCGTGCGCGAGCGCAGCCTCGCCGGCTGAGCCGGCGGGGCCGGCTGAGCCGCGCGGCGCCCCGTCGGCGCGCTCGTAGCCTGAGGGGCGCCATGGCCACCACCGACCCGCGCGCCGCGCCCGACGCCGACCTGGTGGTGGAGGCCCCGGGGGCCGACGAGATCGGCTCGGTGCCGTGGCCGCTGCTGCTGCGCCACCGGGTCCAGGGCCGGCTCGAGCGTCACGAGCGCGGCCCCTGGATCGTCCTCGCCACGGCCCTGTTCGGGCTGTTGGCGGTGTCGTCCACCATCACCATCCTGGCCGTCTCCATCCCCACCATCGCCGAGGACCTCGACGCCTCGGAGACGACGCTCACCTGGCTCATCACGGGGCCGGTGCTCGCCTTCGCCGTCCTGGGTCCGTCCGTGGGCAAGCTCGGCGACCTGTGGGGCTACCGGCGCATCTACCTGGTGGGGCTCGGCGGGGCCGCGTTCTTCGCCGCGCTGACCGCGGTGGCGTGGGACGTCGGGTCGCTGATCGCCTTCCGCGTGCTGGCCGCCGGCATCGGGGCGGCGACCGGGCCCGCGTCGATGGCGATGATCAACCGCTCGTTCCCGCCCGAGCGGCGGGTCCAGGCCCTCGGCTACTGGTCCCTGGTGATGGCCGGCGGCCCCGTCCTCGGTGTGGTGATCGGCGGCCCGCTGGTGGAGGCGTTCTCGTGGCGCATGATCTTCGTGGGCCAGGTGCCGCTGATGCTGGCTGCGCTCGGGCTGGCCGCCGCGGTGCTGCCCGACACGGACCGGAGCGAGCAGCGCCAGCGCTTCGACGTGGCCGGCTCGGTGGTGCTGGCCGTCGGCGTCACCGCCCTGCTCTTCGCCATCAACCGCGGCCCCGAGGCGGGCTGGACGAGCGGGCCGGTGCTCGCGTCGTTCGCGGTCGCGCCGCTGTTCCTGGCGCTGTTCGTGCGGGTCGAGCGGCGCGCTTCCGACCCGCTCATCCCGCTGGAGTACTTCCGCCGCCGCAACTTCGCCTTCCCCATCGGCGTCCAGGTGTTCCTCAACGCCGCTTACATGGGCGGGTTCATCCTCACGCCGCTGCTCCTCCAGAACGTGCTGGGCTACGGCGAGACCCGGGCGGGCCTGGTGTCGATCGCCCGCCCGCTCGCGTTCGCCATCGCCGGCCCCCTCTTCGGGTACGTCACCGTGCGCATCGGCGAGCGCACGTCGACCATGGCCGGCTCGGTGTTCGTGGGGGCCTCGATGGTGGGGCTGGCCGCGGTCGGCACGTCGACCTCCGCCGCCTTCATCATGGTCGCGCTGGCCCTGTCGGGCGTGGGAGCGGGGGCGGCGCTGCCCGCCACCGCCGCCACCATCGCCAACTCGGTCGACGAGCGCGACCTCGGCGTGGTGGGCGCGGCCCAGCAGATGATGACCGAGGTGGGGCTGCTGGCCGGCATCCAGGTGATGCAGACGGTGCAGGTGTCGAGGGCGGAGGTGGTGGGCGAGCTGGCGTCGTACGGCGACGCCTACCTCGTGGGCGCACTCGCGTGCGTCGCTTCGCTGGGGTGTGCCGCCTTCGTGCGCAGCACCCCCCGTGGCGATGCGAGTCGGTCACCCGGCTCCGGCGTCGGAGCCGATCCGACGCCGGAGGGCGCGGGGACTACTCGGTGATCTCCTTGATGCGCTCGGCGACCTGCTGGGCGGCCGGGTCGGGCGCCTGGGACTGCATGGCCATCAGCTTGGTCATGTCGCCGGTGACCTTGATCTTGCCGGCCATGAACGCCTGCATGCCGGCCTGCGGGTTCTGCTCGACGAAGATCGCCTTGGCCGTCTCGTAGTCGACGGTGACGGTGAGGTCGGGGTTCTCGAGCTCGCCGAGGTCCAGCTCGAGCTCGCCGTCGCTCGTGTCCATGTACGCGTGGATCGGCTCGTCGCTGAAGGGCACGTCGGTGATGACCTGGTTCATGCGCACCACGTGGGCCGGCGGCGACACCTTCCCGTGGAACTCCTCACGGATCTTGTGCGCTTCCTCCATCCATTCGGCGCTCAGGAAGGGGTACTTGGCCACGGTCGGTCTCCTCGACGTCTCGGAACGGATCGGCGCAGACGCTAGCCGACATCCCGGCGCCGTTCTTGACCGTGCGGTCAAGACGGAGGCCGGGTGCTTCGGTACGCTGAGGCGGTGGCCGCGTCGACCCGCGCCGAGCGCCTCGCCAGCCGGGAGCGCAACCCGAAGTGGCGCCCGGCGCCGCTGCGCATCGACATGTCGATCTGCATCAACTGCGACGCGTGCCTGCGGCACTGCCCCCCGCAGTTCGGAGCGATCTTCAACCACGACGCCGACGTCATCATCATCCCCGAGCTGTGCTCGGGCTGCGGCAAGTGCCTCGACCCGTGCCCCGTGAACTGCATCCTGGAGGACCCGGACTGGGAGCCCGCCCCCGAGGACTGGTGGGCGGCGCCGGCCTTCGAGGACCCGTACGCGTGACCGGACCACCGACCACCGCACCCGTCGCCCCACCCGGGTCGACCCCGACCACGAACCTCGCAGGAGGACCGACGTGACCGCACCCATCATCCCCGGCGCCGAGCCCTGGTCGGCCGACGGCACCAACGGCCACGGCGCGCTGGTGCTGCACGGCTTCACGGGCAACTGCAACTCGATGCGGGGCCTCGCCGAGGCGTTCCACCGCGCCGGCTACGCCGTCGAGCTGCCCCTCCTGCCGGGCCACGGCACCTCGGTCGAGGACATGCTCGGCACCCACTGGGGCGACTGGTCCTCGGCCGTCGAGGCGGTGTACGAGTCGCTCGCGTCCCGCTGCGACCGCGTCGTCGTCGTCGGGCTCTCGATGGGCGGCTCGCTGACGTGCTGGCTGGCCACCCGCCACCCCGAGATCGCCGGGATCGTGTGCATCAACCCCGCCACCCAGGTCTCGATCGAGATGCGCGAGCTCGTCGAGCAGATGGTCGTGGCCGGCGAGTCGGTCATGCCCGGCATCGGCTCGGACATCGCCGACCCCGAGGCCACCGAGTCCGCGTACGAGGGCACCCCCGTGCAGCCGCTGCTCAGCCTCTTCGACGCCGCCGAGGAGTTCGGCAGCCACCTCGACCGCATCACCTGCCCGCTGCTGCTGTTCACGAGCCCCGAGGACCACGTCGTGCCGCCGACCGACAGCGACCACCTGGCCGCCCACGTGTCGGGGCCGGTCGAGCGGGTCACGTGCGAGCGCAGCTACCACGTCGCGACCCTCGACTACGACAAGGGCCTCATCGAGGAGCGCGCCGTCGCGTTCGCCGACAAGGTCACCGCCTCCTGAGCGCTCGACGCCCAACCGCGTAGCTCGCGGGCGGTGCCCCCCTCTAGATTCGGGCGGTGCCCCAGAAGATCACCCGTGACGACGTCGCCCACGTGGCCGACCTCGCGCGCCTCGCCCTGAGCGACGACGAGCTCGAGCAGTTCACCGGGCAGCTCGCCGCCGTCCTCGACCACGCCGCCGACGTCGAGGCCCTCGACGTGGCCGACGTCCCCCCGACCTCGCACCCCGTCCCGCTGGAGAACGTGCTGCGCGACGACGTCGTGACGCCGAGCCTCGACCGGGCCGAGGTGCTCGCGCAGGCCCCGGCGGTCGAGGACGACCGCTTCCGGGTGCCGCCGTCGCTCGGGCAGGAGCCGTGATGGCCGACGCCACCCCCGCCACGACGGACACCGCGGTCGCCATCGCGGAGGCCGTCCGGTCCGGCGAGCGCTCGGCCCGCGAGGTGCTCGACACCCACCTCGCCGCCATCGACGCCCGTGAGGGCGAGATCCACGCCTTCAACCTGGTTCTCGCCGACGAGGCCCGCGCCGCGGCCGACGAGATCGACCGCCGGGTGGCCGCCGGCGAGGACCCGGGCCCGCTGGCCGGCGTCCCCGTGGCCCTGAAGGACAACCTCTGCACCCGGGGCGTGGCCACGACCTGCTCGTCGAAGATCCTCGAGGGCTGGGAGCCGCCTTACGACGCGACGGTCGTCCGGCGCCTCGCCGACGCGGGCGCGGTCGTCGTGGGCAAGGCCAACCTCGACGAGTTCGCCATGGGCAGCTCCACCGAGAACTCGGCCTTCGGTCCCACCCGCAACCCGCGGGACACGACGAAGGTGCCGGGCGGGTCCAGCGGCGGCAGCACGGCCGCGGTGGCGGCCGGCTTCGCCGCGGTCGGCCTCGGCAGCGACACCGGAGGCTCGATCCGCCAGCCCGCTGCGCTGTGCGGCGTGGTGGGCATGAAGCCCACCTACGGCCGGGTGTCCCGCTACGGCCTGGTGGCCTTCGCCTCGTCGCTCGACCAGATCGGCCCGCTCACCCACACGGTGGCCGACACCGCCCGGGTGCTCGAGGTCATCGGCGGCCACGACCCAGCCGACACCACGTCCATCCCCGAGGCGATGCCGGCGCTCGAGTCCGTGCTCGGCGACGGCGTGGCGGGCCTGCGGGTCGGCGTGGTGCGCGAGCTCATGGGCGAGGGCATCGCCCCGGACGTGGCCGCCCGGGTGCGGGAGGCCGCCGAGGTGCTCGCCGCCGCCGGCGCCGAGGTGGGCGAGGCGTCGGTGCCCGCGGTCACCTACGGCCTGTCGGCCTACTACCTGATCGCCCCGGCCGAGGCGTCGAGCAACCTCTCCCGCTACGACGGGGTGCGGTACGGCCTGCGGGTCGACGCCCCCACGACGCCCGAGATGAACCTGGCCAGCCGCACCGCGGGCTTCGGGGCCGAGGTGAAGCGCCGCATCATGCTCGGCACCTACGCCCTGTCCGCGGGGTACTACGACGCCTACTACGGCAAGGCCCAGAAGGTCCGCACGCTGATCATCCGGGATTTCGCCGCCGCCTACGAGTCGTTCGACCTGCTGCTGGCGCCGACCTCGCCCACCACGGCGTTCCCGCTCGGCGCCAAGGTGAGCGACCCGTTGACCATGTACCTGAACGACATCTGCACCATCCCGTCGAACCTGGCCGGCCAGCCCGCGGTGTCGGTGCCGTTCGGCGCCGGCGACGACGGCCTGCCCGTCGGCGTGCAGTTGCTGGCGCCGGCGCTGGCCGAGGCCCCGCTGCTGCGGGCGGCGGCCGTGCTCGAGGAGGGAGCGCCATCATGAGCCACGGACGTGGAGTTCGGCGGGTGATGTGCCGGAGCGGAGCGGAGGCGCAGCGATGACGGAGTCCGGATCCCGAAGGGGTGCCGACGAAGGAGGCACGAAGCAGTGGGAGCTCGTCGTCGGCCTGGAGGTCCACTGCGAGCTCGCGACCGCCACGAAGCTGTTCTGCGGGTGCCCGAACCAGTTCGGCGCCGAGCCGAACACCAACGTGTGCCCGGTGTGCCTCGGCCTGCCCGGCTCGCTGCCGGTGCTGAACCGCCAGGCGGTCGAGTTCGCCATGCGCCTCGGCCGCGCGCTGCACTGCACCGTCGAGCCCTCGACCTTCGCCCGGAAGAACTACTTCTACCCGGACATGCCGAAGGACTACCAGGTCAGCCAGTACGACCAGCCCATCAACGCCGAGGGGCACCTGGATCTCCCCAGCGGCCAGCGCATCGGCATCGAGCGGGCCCACCTCGAGGAGGACACCGGCAAGTCGACCCACGTCGGCGGCGGCGGCCGCATCCACGAGGCCGGGCACTCCCTCGTCGACTACAACCGCGCCGGCGTGCCCCTCGTCGAGATCGTGGGCAGGCCCGACCTGCGCAGCAGCGAGGACGCCAAGGCGTACGCGGCCGAGCTGCGCGCCATCCTGCTCGCCACCGGCGTGTCCGACGCCAAGATGGAGGAGGGCTCGATGCGGGTCGACGCCAACGTGTCGGTCCGCCACCCGGGCGAGGAGTTCGGCACCCGCTGCGAGATCAAGAACCTCAACTCGCTGCGGTCGCTGGGCCGGGCCATCGACTACGAGGCCCGGCGCCAGATCGACCTGATCGAGGCGGGGGAGCGGGTGATCCAGCAGACCCGCCACTGGGACGAGGCCGACGGGCGCACCCACACGCTGCGCTCCAAGGAGGAGGCCTACGACTACCGCTACTTCCCCGAGCCCGACCTGGTGCCCGTCGTGCCCAGCGCCGAGTGGCTCGCCGAGGTGGAGGCCAGCGTGCCGACCCTGCCGGCCGAGCGCCGGGAGGCGGTCGCCGAGGCCGCCGGCGTGACCCCCGCCGACGCGGCCCTCGTGGTCGAGCGGGGCCTGGACGGCCTCGTCCTGGCGGCGATCGCGGCGGGTGCCGACCCGCTGCGGGTGCTGACCCACGCCGACCACAACCTGGCGGTCGAGGGGGCCGACGCCCTCGACCCCCGGGCCCTCGCCGAGCTGGTGACCATGGAGGCCGACGGCGCGCTCACCGCCACCCAGGCCAAGACCGTGCTGGCCGAGATGGTGGCCGGGGGCGGCTCGCCCGCCGAGATCGCCGGCGCCAAGGGCTTCGAGGCGGTGTCGGCCGACGCCCTCGGCGACGTGGTGGATGGCATCATCGCCGCCAACGCCGACGAATGGGACCGCTACGTGAACGGTGACGACAAGACCCGCGGCAAGCTCACCGGCTTCTTCGTGGGTCAGGTGATGCGGGCCACCCAGGGCAACGCCGACGGCAAGGCCGTCACCGCGCTCCTCGAGCAGCGGCGGGGTGGCTAGCCCCCGGTGCGCCGCCACCCCGCCGTCCGCTGGGCGGCGATCGCCATGGCCGCGCTGCTCGTCGTCGGCCTGGTCGCGGGCGTCGCGGCCAGCGTGGGCGGCGGCGGGTCGTCCACCGACGCGTCGGCGAGCTCGTCCACCACGGCGGCGACCGTCGCCCGCGACGGCGCCCCCCGCTTCTGCGAGGCCATCGCCGCGTTCCAGCGGGCCTACCTGGTGGTGGCCGAGCCCTCGGCCGACGCCACCCCGGCCGAGGTGGAGGCCGCCTGGGACGGCCTGGCCGTCGCATCGGCCGCGCTGGTCGAGACCGCACCGGCGGAGATGGCCGGGTTCGTGCAGCCCGTCGTCGGGGCGTTCGACACGCTCCGCCAGGACGCCGACGCGGTCGGGTTCGAGTACGCCACCGTCGACGACCTCGAGAGCGCGGCCACGATCGACCCCGACGGCAGCATCGCCCAGTCGGCCTACGCCCTGTTCACCTACGGCGAGCAGCGCTGCCCGCTGCCGGACGCCACGGGGACCACCGCGGGCTGAGCCTCCACGCCGAACCCGGCCGGGCCGCCGGGTACCCTCGCCGGGGTCCCGACGACCGAGGCGCCCAGGGGGGAGACGGTGGGAACCGAGACGGCGACGATCCTGGTGGTCGACCTCGTCGGCTCCACCGAGCTGCGCGCCGCCATCGGCGAGGACGCCGCCGAGGACCTGCGCCGCCGCTTCGACCGCCTCGTCGCCGACGTGGTGGCCGAGAACGGCGGCACGCTCGTGAAGGGGCTCGGCGACGGCGCGCTCGCGACCTTCGCGGGGGCGGCCGCAGCGGTGGCCGCCGCCGTCGGGCTCCAGCAGGGGGTGGAGGTGATGGCCCGGCGCGAGCGACACGAGCTGGCCGTCCGGGTGGGGCTGTCCGCCGGCGACGTGACCGTCGAGGACGGCGACACCTTCGGGGTGCCCGTGGTGGAGGCGTCCCGGCTGTGCGGCGCCGCCGCGAGCGGCCAGATCCTCGCGTCGGACATCGTGCGGGTGCTGGCCCGGGGCCGCGGCGGCCACGAGCTGGCGTCGGTCGGGGCCCTCGACCTCAAGGGCCTCCCCGACCCGGTGGAGGCCGTCGCCGTGGCCTGGGAGCCCCTGGCCACCACGACGGACCTGCGCTCACGGTCGCCGTACGTGGGGCGCGCGCCCGAGCGCGCCCTGCTGGCCGAGCGCCTTCGCGCCGCCGCCGGCGGCCAGGGGGGGCTCGTGCTGGTGGCGGGGGAGCCGGGCATCGGCAAGACCCGCTTCGTCACCGAGGCGTGCGCCGCCGCGTACGGGGGCGACGAGCCGCTCCTCGTGCTCTCGGGGGGCTGCCACGACGGTGAGGAAGCCGCCTACGCGCCGTTCGTCGAGGCCTTCGCCGAGTGGGGCCGGCGCACGCCCTCGGCCGCGGTGGACCGCGCCCTCGGCCCCGAGGGCCCGGTGCTCGGGCGCATCGTGCCCGCGTTGCGCTCGGTGCTGCCCGAGCTCGCCGAGCCCGCCGACATCGCCCCCGCCGAGGCCACCGCCCGGGCCCACGACGCGGTGACCCAGGTGCTCGGCCGCCTCGCCGAGGAGGCCACGGTGGTGCTGGTGCTCGACGACCTGCACTGGGCCGACCACGCCACCGTCGGGCTGCTGCGGGCCGTGGCCCGCCGAGCGCGGCGCGGTCGCCTGCTGGTCGTGGGCACCTACCGCGACACCGACCTCGACCGCCGGCACCCGCTCGCCGAGGCGCTGCCGCTGCTGCGGCGGGAGGTCGAGCCCACCCGGATCGCGCTCGACGGGCTCACCCTCGACGACGTGCACGCCCTGCTCGAGGAGGTGGCCGGCCAGGAGGTGCCCGTGGCCTTCGCCGAGCTGCTGGCCCGCCAGACCGACGGCAACCCGTTCTTCCTCCGCGAGCTGCTCCTGCACCTCGGCGACAGCGGCGCCCTGCGCTACGAGGACGGCGCGTGGGTGGCCGCCGACGACCTCGCCGACGTCATCCCCGAGGGCATCCGGGAGGTGCTCGGCCGCCGGCTGTCCCAGCTCTCGGGCGCGGCCAACCAGCTCCTCACGGTGGGGGCGCTGTTCGATGCCGGCTTCCCGCTGGCCGTGGCCGCCGAGGTCGCAGGGCTCGGCGAGGACGAGGCCCTGGACGCGGTGGACGAGGCCCTCGAGGCCCGCGTCGTCGCCCCCACCGAGGCCTTCGACGAGTACGCCTTCACCCACGCGCTGTTCCGCCAGACCCTGGTGGCCGAGCTCAACCCGAGCCGACAGGTGCGGCTGCACCGTTCGCTCGCCGAGGGGCTGGAGAAGGTCCTCGCCAGTGAGCCGACCACCGAGCAGGCGGCCTCGCTGGCCCGCCACTGGCACCGCAGCGCCGCGCTCCCCGGCGGCGATCGGGGCGTGCCGTACGCGGTCGCCGCCGCCGAGGGCGCCGCGGCGCGCTACGCGCACGCGGAGGCCCGCGACCTGTACGGCATCGCCCTCGAGCTGCTGTCGGCGGGGGACGAACGCGAGGAAGCCGTGCGGCGCGCCCACTTCGAGTCGGCGGTCCTCGCCCGAAGCCCAGCCGCCGGCCTCCTGGCCGAGGCCGAGGAGCTGGGGGAGTGGCTCGCCGGGCACGTGGGCGCCGACGCCGCCGCCGACCAGCTCGCCGGGGCGTTCTCGCTCGACATCGGCGGGCTGCCCGCCGAGAGCCAGTGGGCCCTCGCCGCCATCGGCCGCCGGTGGCTCGACCCGGCCCGTCGGGACCTGACGTGGCTCATCCTCCGGCTGGCCGAGCTCGACGAGGCCGACTTCCACGATCCCGACCAGCCCGGCATCCCCTTCGACAGCCCCGCCCGCCGCGAGCTCACCGCGGTGTTCGAGTCGCTGCCCTCCGGCGTGCGCCGCAGCGTGTTCCTGATGCCCTCCTCGCGGGCCGTGGCCGAGGAGATGCTGCGGGAGCCGGTCGTGGACGACGACATCGGGTGGCAGGCCCTGTGGGCGGCCGGCCATCAGCGCGAGCTGGCCGAGCGGTTCCGGGCCAGCATCGAGCGGTGGCGGGCCGAAGGGGGGCTGACCGGGGTCGGCCTGGCCCTGGCGCTCCTCGTCCGCGTCGAGACCCTCCTCGGCCGCTACGACGAAGCCGCCCGATGGCTCGCCGAGAGCCACGCCTGGCTCGAGCGGCTCCCCCCCCGAGAGCAACGCGGTGTTCCAGATCCTCGCCGCCGACGCGCTGGCCTCCCGGGTGCGGGGCGAGGCGGGCGCGGCCATGGACACGTCGTTCGTCGACCTTCCCGCCACCCGGTGGGCGGCGCTCGCCATCATCGCCTCGAACGGGCGCACCCACGCCCGGGCCGGGCAGGTCGAGGCGGCGCGGGCCGACCTCGAACGGGTGATCGTGGGGATCGAGCGGGCCCCGGGTTGGGCCATCAACTACCCGATGATGGTCTGCGACGCCGCCGAGGTGCTGTGGTGGCTCGAGCGCACCGACCACCTCGACGTCATCGAGGCCAACCTCCGGGCCAAGGTGCTCGAGCCCGACCTCCGCTACGGCGAGGTCGACGCCCGGTGGGCCATGGGGTGGCTGGCCTCCCTGCGGGGCGCCCCCGACGAGGCCCGCGACTGGTTCGCCGAGGCCCGACGGGTGCTGGCCGAGGAGGAGGCGGTGGCGCTGCTGCCCGCGGTCGACCACGACGAGGCGCTCCTGGAGCTGCGCCTCGGCGCCGCCGGGGACCCGGCGCGATTCGCGGCGTGCGTGGCGTCGGCCCGGGCCGCGTGCACCCACCCCGCGATGGCGGCGTGGCTCGGCCACCTCGACGCGCTGGAGGCGCGCGCCGCCCAAACCTGGTGAGGGCCCGGCCGCCGCCGTGGCAGGGTGGGGCGTGACCGTCGAGATCCGCACCGTCGCCGAGGACGAGGCGCCCGCCTACTTCCGCACGATCTCCGCCGGGTTCGGGTCGGCCGGGTCCCCCGACGAGGACCTGGCCGAGTGGCAGACCGTCGCCGAGTACGACCAGTGCCTCGCCGCGGTCGACGGCGACCGCTTCGTGGGCGGGGCCAGCGCCTACTCGTTCGAGATGACCCTGCCGGGCGGGGCGCTGGTGCCCGTCGCCGGGGTCAGCAACGTGGCGGTGCTGCCCACCCATCGCCGCCAGGGCGTGCTCACCGGCCTGTTCACCCGCCAGCTGGACGACCTGGTCGAGCGCGGGGTCGCCCTCGCCGCGCTCAACGCCTCGGAGAGTCGCATCTACCGGCGCTTCGGCTACGGCGTCGGCACCAGTTCGATGTCGGTGCAGATCGACACGCGCCACAGCGAGTACCTCGACGACCTGCCTCCGGGCCGGCTCCACCTCGTGTCCGCCCAGGAGGCCCGCTCGATCTTCCCGGTGTTCTACGACCGGTGGCGTCGTGGCCGTGCCGGCTCGCTGGCCCGCTCCGACGCCTGGTGGGACATCATGCTCGGCCCCCGGGAGGGCTGGAAGGGCGGCGGCGAGGCCTTCCACCTCGTCCACGAGGACGCCGCCGGCGAGATCGACGGCTACGCCAGCTACCAGCCGCAGTCCCGCACCGAGCACGGCAACTTCCAGAGCGTCGTGCGGGTGCGCGAGCTCGTAGGCGCCGACGGCGGGGTCGAGGCGGCGCTGTGGCGGTTCTGCTTCGACGTCGACCTCGTCCGCCTGGCCCGGGCGGAGATGCGCCCCGTCGACGACCCGCTGCGCTGGCGCCTGGTCGAGCCCCGCCAGCTCGCGGTGACCTCGCTCACCGACCAGCTGTGGCTGCGCATCGTCGACGTCGCCGGCGCCCTGTCGGTCCGGGGCTACGCCGCCACGGGCGGTCTCGCCCTCGCGGTGGAGGACCCCTTCCGTTCCGCGGTCTCGGGCACCTACCGCCTCGAGGCCGGCCCCGACGGCGCGACCTGCACGCGCGCCGACGGTGCCACGCCCGACCTGCGCCTCGACGTGGCCGATCTGGGCGCCGCCTACCTGGGCGGGGCCTCGTTCTCGTTGCTCCGCGCCGGCGGCCGGGTGGAGGAGTGCACCCCCGCCGCCGCCGCTCGCGCCGACGCCCTGTTCCGCACCGAACGCGCCCCCTACTGCGCCACCACGTTCTGACGCGGCGGACGATCGCACCGCCCGGCCCGGCGTGGGTCACTAGGTTGGCACCGATGTCCTCGCCGGTGCGCTGCGACGGCGGTTGTCCCGCCTGGTCAACCGGCGCATCGACGATCGGGTGGCTGTCACCGGACGGCTGCTGCTCTCCGACGTGGTCGACGAGCGCCTGCGGCTGGAGCTCAGTCTGGGGGCTCGGTTCCTGCCCGTCGACCCGGACGCCGAGGTCGTCGTCACCCCCCGGCACGCGACGGAGGCGCCGAGTGCGCCCGACCAGTTCCCCCTGCCGCCCGAGGACCTGTGGGAGTGGGCCTACGACTACCTCGAGTTGGGCGAGGAGCACGCCGGCCGGCTCCGGGCCGCCGTCGGACGCGCCGGCGGCGCGTTCGACGGGCCGCTGCTCGACTTCGGCTGCGGCACGGGCCGGGTGATGCGCTGGTTCCTCGAGGAGGCGCGGGAGCACGAGGTCTGGGGTGTCGACCTGAACGACGCCTAGCTCGCCTGGGCTCGCCAACACCTCGCGCCGCCCTTCCGCTTCGCCCTGTGCACGTCGCTCCCGTCCCTGCCCTTCGAGGACGGGACCTTCTCGGTGGTGTTCGCGGGCTCGGTCTTCACCCACATCTCCGAGATGGAGGAGGCCTGGTTGCTCGAGTTGCGCCGGGTGACCCGACCCGGCGGCGTGCTCTACGTGACCGTCCACGACGAGCTCTTCGTCGCCCGCCTGAACGCGGCCGCGCCGGACAGCCCGCTCGGCCGGATCCTCGGCCGCCACGCGGCGACGTTGCAGGAGCTCGGGCGGACCGCCGATGTCATCAGCATCGGGCGGGGATCGAAGGACGCCCAGGTGTTCCACGCCCGCGACGCGCTCGTCCGCCGCTGGTCGCAGCACCTCGACGTGGTCGACGTCCTCGACGAGGACTTCTACCACCAGACGGCGGTCGTCCTGCGCAAGCGCACCGGCCTCGGCTGACCGGGCCGCCGAGGGCGGCCGGCCAACCGGTCGTCAGCGGCTGGTGGCGCGGCCGAGCACCACCCAGGCGTCGCCGTGGAAGCGCCAGGCGAGCGGGACGAGGCGGGCGACCATGAACAGGGAGATCGCGGCCCACAGCCACCCGATGCCGAGGTCGAGCACCAGGACGGCGGCGGCCGCGGGCACGAAGACGCACATGCTCCCGACCATGGCCTTGGCCAGGAAGCGCAGGTCGCCGGCGCCGATGAGCAGGCCGTCGAGCACGAACACCGCACCGTTCACCGGTTGGAGGGCGGCCACGAAGACCAGCAGGAACCCGGCCAGCGCGAGCACCGCCGGGTCGTCGGTGAACAGGTCGGGCAGCAGGCCCCGGAGGGCCCCCACCCCCAGACCGGCGACGACGCCGGCGACGACACCCCACTCGAGCATCCGGCGGCCGGCCTCCCGAGCACCCGCCCCGTCGCCGGCGCCCAGGCGGAGGCCCGTGATCGCCTGGCCGGCGATGGCGATGGCGTCGAGCGCGAGCGCCAGGAACGACCAGATCTCGAAGGCGATCTGGTGGGCCGCGAGATCGGCGGTGCCGATCCGGGCGGCCACCGCGGTGGCCACGGTGAGCGAGCCCCGCAGGGCCACCGTGCGCAGGAACAGGTCCCGGCCGACGACCAGCAGCGAGCGGATCGTGCGGCCGTGCGGTCGGAGCGCGACCGCGTGGGCGCCGACGGCGCCGCGGACCCACCAGACGTAGACGAGGGCGGCGCCCCACTCCGCCACGACGGTCGACGCCGCCGACGCCCCGATGCCGAACCCGAGCCCCCAGATCAGGGCCACCTCGAAGGCCAGGTTGAACACCGCGGAGCCGATCGCCACCACCAGTGGGCCCCGGGTGTTCTGGAGGCCCCGCAGGTAGCCGGTGCCCGCGAAGGTCAGCAGGGTCGCCGGGACGCCGAGGAGGCTGACGCGCAGGTAGACGAGGGCGTTGGCCTCGACCGCGCCCTCGGCCCCGAGCAGGCGCACGAGCGGCACCGCGAAGGCCTCGCCGGCGAGGGCCAGGCCCACCCCGAGCGCGACGGCCAGCCACAGGCCCTGCACGGCCTGGTGGGCGGCCTCCCGGTGGTCGCCGGCGCCGATGAGACGGGCCACCGCCGACGTGGTGCCGTAGGCCAGGAAGATGAAGACCGCGAAGAGGGTGGCCAGGACGGTGTTGGCCACGGCCAGGCCCGCGAGCTGCGCGGTGCCCAGGTGACCGACGACGGCGGTGTCGGCCAGCACGTACAGCGGCTGGGCCACGAGCGCACCGAACGCCGGGAGGGCGAGGCGGACGATCTCGCGGTCGTCGGCGGACCAGCGCAGGCGGCGCCCACCGGACGGCTCGGGGTGGGCCGTGGGCCCCCCGGGGTCAGGGGACGCCGGTCACCACCTCGCACTGCGTGGCGGTGTCGCGTCCGGTGCGCCCGTGGCACGTGTCCCGGTGGATGCCGCCGACGAGTCGGTCGTTGCCGCTGCCCCCGTCGGCGACGTCGTTGCCCTCGCCGGCCTTGACCACGTCGTCGCCCCCCTCGCCCCGCAGGTCGTCGCTGCCCTTGCCGCCGATGATCAGGTCGTTGCCCAGGCCCCCCTTGGCGAGGTCGGCCCGTGTGCCACCCCGGATCGTGTCGTTGCCCCGGCCCCCGCACACGGTGTCCTTGCCGTCGCCCGCGTTGATGGTGTCGTCGCCGACCGTGCCCACGACGACGTCGTCGCCGCTCGTCGGGACGTCACCCAGGTCCAGGATCACCGTGGCCGCCCGGCCCGCGCACCGGTACGCCTGGACCCGCCCGATGCGGTCGCTGTCGAAGCTGGCGAGCCACAGGTTCCGGTCGGGCCCGAAGGTGAGGCCGACCGGCGTGGACACCGCCACGGTGCCGCCGCTGAACGGGATCACGTCGACCGTACCGGTGGGGGTGATGCGGCCGTAGCGGTTGTTGCCGGCGCTGGTGAACCACAGGTTGCCGTCGGGCCCGGCCACGATCCCGCGTGGCGTGTTGGTGCCCACGGCCGCGAAGGTGGTGATCGTGCCGTCCGGCGCGACCCGCCCGATGCGGTTGTTGTTCTGGCTCGTGAACCAGACGTTGCCGTCGGGGCCGGCGGTGATGGGCTCGGGTCCGTTCACCTCGGCGCTGCCGAAGGTGGTGATCGTGCCGCTCGGCGTGATGCGCCCGATGCGGTGGTTCAACAGGTTGGTGTACCAGAGGTTGCCGTCGGGTCCGGCCGTGATGCCGACGGGCCCGTCGGTGCTGGCGGCGCCGCCGGGGTCGGCGAACGTGGTGATGGCGCCGGCGGGCGTGATGCGCCCGATGCGGTCGTTCAGCGCGCTCGTGAACCACAGGTTGCCGTCGGGCCCCACCGCGATGCCCCGGGGGCTGTCGACTTCGGCGCTGGTGAAGGTGGTCACCGCGCCGCCCGGCGTGATGCGCCCGATGCGGTCGTTGCCGGAGCTGGTGAACCACAGGTTGCCGTCGGGCCCGGCCACGATGCCGACGGGGGCGTCGATCTCGGCGTGGCCGAACGTGGTGATCGTCCCGGCGGGCGTGATGCGCCCGATGCGATCGGACAGGACCGCGGTGTACCACAGGTTGCCGTCGGGCCCGCCGGCGATGGCGAACGGGCCGTCGGTCGACGCGTTGCCCGCGGGGTCGCCGAAGGTCACCTGGTCGCCGCCGACCGCGGCGGCCGGCGCCGCGCCGGCACCGAGGAGGGCCGCGGCGCCGACGGCCGCGGCCCCCAGCAACGCACGTCCCGACATCGGCCACCGTCCCGAGGTCGCCCACCGTCCCGACATCGCCCACCGTCCCGACATCACCCACCCCCCGGGTCGCCGACGCCCCTCGACGGCGGCGACGAGGCTACCGGACGCCTGCCGTCAGCTCAGGCTGACCGGCGTGAGGCGCGGGTCGTCGGGCGTTCCCGCCACCTCGTACAGGTCGATCCGGTTGTCGCCCCCGACCAGGAACCACTCGGGCACCATCGTGTACCACTCGGGGGCGCCGACGTCGCCGGCGTGGAGGTGCGACCAGCCCGCGATCGTGCCGTTGACCGCGACGGCCACGGTGGACACGTCGCCGTCGCTGGTGCGCACGTCACCCGACACGTAGGCGGGCACCTCGCCGCTGCGGCGGTCCACGTCCCGGTAAGCGGAGGCGCGGTCGAGGCGGCCGCTGAGGCGGGCGCCGCCGGCGACGTCCAGCTCGTCCACGTGCCGGCCCACGAGCGGGCCCCACTCGCCGAACCGGTAGAAGCGAAGCTCCGCGCGACCGCCCCGGCCCGGCGGCGGCTCGTCCAGCATCCGCTGGAAGCCGGTCGGGCCGTCCACCTCCACGTACGGTCCGTCGGTGGGACGCAGCGCGTTGAGCGTCCACTCGAAGAACCGCCGGCGACCGTCCTCCCGTGGTGGGCCGGACCGCGCCGAGCGCCCGTCGAGGTCCCAGGGGACCTCCACGTCGAGCACGTCGGCGATCGTCGGCAGCACGTCGACCGCGGACAGGGGCCGGTCGTCGACGGTGCCCTCGGTCTGGCGCGGCTCCTTCACCAGCAGCGGGGTCCACATCACCTGGTGGTAGTTCTGCGAGGACACCCCCCGGATGGGCTCGCCGGCGAGGAACGAGACGCCGTGGTCGGCGGTGACCACGATCAGGCTCTCGTCATAGGTGCCCAGCTCCTCCATGCGGTCGAGGACGTCGCCCACCACGGCGTCGGCGTGTTGGAGCTGGAGCAGGTGGCGCTGGCGGCCGGCGTCGGCCACCTGCTGGTCTCGCCACCGGTAGGTCGAGTCCAGCCCCTCGGCCACGAAGGGGGCGTCGTACACGGCCCCGGTGGGCGTGTGGAACCACGGCTGGTGCGGGTACAGCACGTGCAGGAAGTCGAGCCGCGGCCGGTCCGCGGCGGCCTCGAGCGAGTCGACGAACCGGTGGACGGTGAGCGGTGCGTTGGGGTTCGACTGGCGCACCTGGAAGGTCACCTGGCCGTCGCTGCGGTCGGGCGACACGTGGCGGCGCCACACGTCGACGGCGTCGTCGAGCAGGCTGCCGAGCGGGCCCCCGCCCTGGCCGCCGTCGCGCTCGGGGCACACGTCGTCGGGGCAGAGCTGGGTGACGCCCTCCCAGACGTTCTCCTGATAGGTGGCGCCGAGCAGCGTGAAGAGGTTGTCCGGGTACTCGCGGCTGTCCGGGAGCGCGTCGGGGTCGGTGGGATAGCGGCCGGTGAGGATCGCGGGGACCGCCTCGGGCGTGGACGGGGCGACCGAGGTCGCGTTGCGGAACAGGGTGGCGTCGCCCGACAGCCGGGCGAGGTTCGGGAACTGGGCCGGGTCGATCCGGTCGTCCTCGTCGAGCAGGGACACGAGGGGGAGCTCGTCGAGCACCAGCATCACCACCGGCGCGGGGTCGCCCACGTCGACCCGGGCGTCGGCCGCCGCCTCGTCGCGGGACAGCACGATGTCGGCGGCGGGGGAGGCGAACAGGAACGTGAGGCCCAGCAGGACCGGGAAGGCCGCGAGGTAGCGGAGCCAGAGCCGCACCGCCGGCCAGCGCCAGACCGCGACGCCGGCGACGGCGACGCCGGCGACCGCCGCCACGACGAGCAGCACCGGGCCGAACGTCGTCCGGTCCCGCAGCGTGCCGAGGACCACGGCGCCCGCCGCCACCGCGAGCAGCGCGACGTGCACCAGGCGGCGCAGCCGGGGCCCGAGGATCGACGCGACGGCCTCGATCCCGAGCAGCACCAGGGCGGGCACGAGCACGACGACCAGCACGAAGGCCACGACGTCGAGCGCGTCGGCGTGGCGCAGCACGAAGACGTCGGCGCCGCTGCGGAACGACGACAGCACGGGCTCGGCCACGCCGAGCCCGGTGATCCCGAGGAACTCGAGGAACGAGCGTCCCGTCTCGCGCCACCACGACGGCGGGTGCGTCTGGGTGGCCTCGGGCATGGCCGAGCCAGCGTAAAGCGGAATCGGCCCCGGGCGGCCTCACCGGTACGATCCCGGCATGACCAACATGAAGCCGCGTTCGGGCGAGGTCACCGACGGGTTCGAGCGGGCGCCGGCCCGGGCGATGCTGCGGGCCGTCGGCATGACCGACGACGACTGGGACAAGCCCCAGGTGGGCGTGGCGTCCTCGTGGAACGAGGTCACCCCCTGCAACCTGCCCCTCGACCGGCTGGCCAAGCGGGCCAAGGAGGGCGTGAAGGCGGCGGGCGGGTTCCCCCTCGAGTTCACCACCATCGCGGTGAGCGACGGCATCTCCATGGGCCACGAGGGCATGCGGGCCTCGCTGGTGAGCCGCGAGGTGATCGCCGACTCGGTCGAGACGATGATGCACGCCGAGCGTCTCGACGCGATGGTGACGTTCGCCGGCTGCGACAAGTCGCTGCCCGGCATGCTCATGGCGTCGGCCCGCCTCAACCTGCCGTCGGTGTTCCTCTACGGCGGGTCGATCCTGCCCGGCCAGCGCAACGGCGAGGCCCTCGACATCGTCAGCGTGTTCGAGGCGGTGGGCGCCTGCGCCGCCGGCACCCTCACCGAGAACGAGCTCGGCGAGATCGAGATGCAGGCCTGCCCCACCGAGGGCAGCTGCGCCGGCATGTTCACCGCCAACACCATGGCGTCGGTGGGTGAGGCGCTGGGCATGTCGCTGCCCGGCAGCGCTTCGGCGCCGGCGGTCGACCGCCGGCGCGACGACTTCGCGTACGCCAGCGGCCAGGCGGTCGTGCGGCTGATCGAGCAGGGCATCCGCCCCCGCCAGATCATGACCAAGGAGGCGTTCGAGAACGCCATCGCCGTGGTGATGGCCCTCGGCGGCTCGACCAACGCCGTGCTGCACCTGCTGGCCATCGCCTACGAGGCCGAGGTCGACCTGGCCCTCGAGGACTTCAACGCCGTGGCGGCCCGGGTCCCCCACATCGCCGACACCAAGCCCCACGGCAAGTACCACATGAGCGACCTCGACCGCATCGGCGGCGTGCCGGTCGTCATGAAGGAGCTGCTCGACGCCGGGCTGCTGCACGGTGACTGCCTCACCGTCACCGGTCGCACGGTGGCCGAGAACCTGGCCGACATCGCCCCGCCGGCGCCCGACGGCGCGGTCGTCCACCCCCTCGCCGATCCCATCCACGAGATCGGCGGCATCGCCGTGCTCCGGGGCTCGCTCGCCCCCAACGGTGCGGTGGTGAAGGTGGCGGGGATCGACTTCGACCACTTCGAGGGCCCCGCCCGGGTCTTCGACGGCGAGGCCGCGGCCATGGAGGCCATCCTCGGCGGGGCCATCAACCCCGGCGACGTCGTCGTCATCCGCTACGAGGGCCCCAAGGGCGGCCCGGGCATGCGCGAGATGCTGGCCGTCACCGGCGCCATGAAGGGCGCCGGCCGCGGCGGCGACTGCGCGCTCATCACCGACGGCCGGTTCTCGGGAGGCACCCACGGCTTCTGCGTCGGCCACGTGGCCCCCGAGGCGGTCGACGGGGGGCCGATCGCCTTCCTGCGCGAGGGCGACCGCATCCGCATCGACGTGAAGGCCCACACCATCGACGTCGACCTCGACGACGCCACCCTCGCCACCCGCCGCGACGAGTGGAAGCTCCCCGAGCCCCGCTACACCAAGGGCGTCCTCGCCAAGTACGCCAAGCTCGCCCAGGGCGCCGAGAAGGGCGCCATCACGTCCGCCTAGGGCCCCGTCTGCCCCGAGGACCCTTCCTTCTGGGTACTCGTAGGTGTTCCACAGAGCACCTACGAGTACCCGGAACCGCTCATTCGGGGTCCGGGGGCAGCCTGAGCCAGGCGCCGTAGCGGGCGGGGTCGGACCAGGCGCCCGTCGCCGCGTCGAACGCCGCCGCCTCGGGCGCCATCCACTCGTGGCGGCCGTCCCGCACGTCGCTCGACGACACCGGGTGGTGGTCGGGGTGCACGTCGAGACGGTGCTCGGGCGGGGCCAGCAGGGGCGGGCGGTCGACCACCGCGACCCGGGGGAGTGCGGCCAGGGCCGCGTCCCGTGCCGCCGGCGACCCGGCGTAGAAGGACGGGTCGTGGAGCTGCTCCCACTTGTCGGCGCCCATGACCACGACGTCGTAGCCCCGGGCCAGGTCGACGAAGAGCTGCTCGTCCCGCAGGGCCACGCCGAGCCAGGGACGGGCGGCGGCGGCGTCCTCGAGCACCTGGAGGCGATCCACCAGCCGGGGCCGCTCGACCGCGCCCTTGACGAGCGCCACCCGCGACACCACGAGGTCGACGCGGTCGAGCCCGAAGGCCTCGACCGCGGCCTCGGCCACGGCCAGGTGGGCGACGGTCAGCGGGTTGAACGACCCCGGGTAGCAGCCGGTCATCGGATCCCCGTTCCCGAGGCGATGGCGGTCGGAATCCGACCGCCATCGCCTCGAGTTCGAGCTCGCTCCTAGTTCGACGGCGTCGGCAGCTTGGGGATCAGCCAGTTGAGGAAGTCGGTGGTGCTGCGGGTCTGGAGGTAGATGCGCCCGGGGCCGGTGAGGGTGCACACCAGGCCCTCGCCGCCGAGCAGGGTCTGCTTCCAGCCGCCCCCGGCCTTGGACACCTGGTAGGTCACACCCTCGGACCAGCCCACCATGTGGCCGGTGTCGACGATGTAGCTCTGGCCGGGGGCCAGGTCGATGGCGTGGATGGCGCCGTAGGCCGACACGAGCAGGTCGCCCGTGCCCCAGACCTTGAGCACGATGAGGCCCTCGCCGCTGAAGAACGTCTTGGAGCCACCCCACGAGCTGTCCACCTCGACGCCCATGGCGGACGCGAGGTAGGCGCCGGACTGGAGGTAGACGGTCTGGCCCGACAGCGGCCAGTGGGCGATGTCACCCGGCAGCGGGGCGGCGAGGCCGATCTGGTCGCCGGGCTGGGTGGCGGTGAAGGTGTTCATGAAGAACGACTCGCCGCCGACGGCGCGCTTCAGCCCCTTCATGAACCCGCCCTGGGTCGAGGTCTCCATCTGGAGCCCGGGCGTGTGGCTGACCATGGCGCCCGCCTCGGCGCGGATGCTCTCGCCCTGGGCCAGGTTCACGAAGGCGATGGCGAACGCGGGGTCGTACTTGATGTCGATCTGCACGGTTGGCTCCTGGGGCGCTAGTCGGGCGCCGCCAGCCTAGGTGCGTGCCGGGGGTCGGGCGGCCGGCGGCGTCCCGGCCCAGAAACGGGTTGTCAGATCGCCGGAGTCGTGCCATCCTCGGGAGCGATGTCTCGCCCCTCGACCATCCTGGTACTCACGTAGCGCACGCCCCCTCACGTCCGCGTGCGCACCTCCGGCTCCCCTGACGGGGGGCCGTTGTCGTTTTCCGCCCACCTTTCCCGACCCCGCCCCGACCTGATAGGAACCCACCGCCATGATTGCCGACGGTCAACCCACCAACGGTGGCCAAGCGCTGATCCAGAGCCTCGAGATGGAAGGGGTCGAGGCCATCTTCGGCCTCCCCGGGGGCGCCATCCTCCCGGTGTACGACCCCATCATCGACTCGCCCATCCGCCACATCCTCGTGCGCCACGAGCAGGGCGCGGGCCACATGGCCGAGGGCTACGCCCACGCCACCGGCCAGCCCGGCGTGGCGATGGTGACGAGCGGCCCCGGGGCCACCAACATCGTCACGCCGCTGTGCGACGCCTACATGGACTCGGTGCCGATGGTCTGCATCACCGGCCAGGTGCCGCTGGCGTCGATCGGCAGCGACGCCTTCCAGGAGTGCGACACCACCGGCATCACCATGTCGGTCACCAAGCACAACTTCCTCGTCACCAGGGCCGAGGACATCCCCCGCACCATCCGCGAGGCGTTCCACATCGCCACGACGGGCCGACCCGGCCCCGTGCTCGTCGACATCCCCAAGAACATCGTCGACCCCAACAACCCCGACTCGGCGCTCGACTGGTACTGGCCCGACACGGTCGACCTGCCCGGCTACAAGCCCACCACCCGCGGGCACCCCAAGATGGTCAAGCAGGCGGCCGAGCTGATCGTGCGCGCCGAGCGCCCCGTCATCTACGCCGGCGGCGGCATCTTGAAGGCCCGGGCCGCCGAGGCGCTGCGCGCGCTGGCCGAGCTCACCGGCATCCCCGTCGTCACCACCCTCATGGCCCGGGGCGCATTCCCCGACGACCACGAGCTGGCGCTGGGCATGCCCGGCATGCACGGCAACTACACGGCGGTCACCGCCATGCAGGAGTCCGACCTGCTCATCGCCCTCGGCAGCCGCTTCGACGACCGGGTCACCGGCAAGGTGCCCGACTTCGCCCCCGAGGCCAAGGTCGTCCACGTCGACATCGACCCCGCCGAGCTGGGCAAGGTGCGCCGGCCCGACGTCCCCATCGTCGGCGACTGCCGGCTCGTCATCGAGGAGCTGGTCCGTGCCGTGGGCGCCCTCGGCGGCGCCGACGCCCAGCCCGACCGCACCGCCTGGCGCAGCCGCATCAGCGGCTGGCAGGAGAAGTACCCCCTCACCTACGAGCCCTCCGAGCCGGGCGAGGGCCTGAAGCCCCAGTTCGTGCTCGAGACGCTCCGCGACCACACCCCCGACGACACCATCGTCGCCTCGGGGGTGGGCCAGCACCAGATGTGGACCAGCCAGCACTGGCGGTTCAACCACCCCTACACGTGGGTCAACTCCGGCGGCCTCGGCACGATGGGCTTCTCGGTTCCCGCCGCCATCGGCGCCAAGGTGGGCCGGCCCGACCGGCTGGTCTGGGCCATCGACGGCGACGGCTGCTTCCAGATGACCGCGCAGGAGCTGGTCACCGCCGCCGCCGAGCGCATCCCCGTCAAGGTGGCGATCCTCAACAACGCCTACCTGGGCATGGTGCGCCAGTGGCAGGAGATGTTCTACGAGGAGCGCTACTCCGAGGTCTACCTCTCGCCCGACCTGCCCGACTACAAGCTCTGGGCCGAGGCCATGGGCTGCGAGGGCATGCGGGTGGAGGACCCCGAGGACGTGCTGCCCGCCATCGAGAAGGCCAACGAGATCGACGACCGCCCCGTGGTGATCGACTTCCGCACCGACCACCGGGAGAAGGTCTACCCAATGGTGCCGGCGGGCCAGTCCAACTCGAACATCGTGGTCGACCCGTCGCAGGGTGAGGGGGGCCACTGATGTTTGACACCGACCACCGCGAGAAGGCCGCCCACCCCCGCCTGATGGTGCCGGCGGGCCAGTCCAACTCGAACATCGTGGTCGACCCGTCGCAGGGTGAGGGGGGTCACTGATGGGCACCTCCCTCCCGACCTCCGGGCCGTACCACACGCTGTCGGTGCTGGTGGAGAACAAGGCCGGCGTGCTCACCCGCATCGCCTCGCTGTTCGCCCGCCGCGGCTTCAACATCTACTCGCTGGCGGTGGCCCCCACCGAGGACGACCAGTTCAGCCGCATCACCATCGTCGTCGACGTCGAGTCCGCGCCCCTCGAGCAGATCACCAAGCAGCTCAACAAGCTGGTCAACGTCATCAAGATCACCGAGCTCCACCCCGACCACGCGGTCGAGCGCGAGCTGCTCATCGCCACCGTCCGGGCGCTTCCGGACGTGCGCGGCCAGGTCATCCAGCTCGTCGACGTGTTCGGCGGGCGGATCCTCGACGTCGGCCACGAGGACCTCACCGTCTCGGTCGACGACGAGCCCGCCCGGGTGGACGACTTCGAGGAGCTCCTGCGACCCTATGGGATCGTCGAGCTGCAGCGCACCGGACGGGTCGCGCTGCCCAAGATCGAGCGGCCGGCCCGCCTGCGGGGCGTGCGGCGCGCGTCCTGACCGGCCCCGGCCGGCCCCTGTGATCCAGAACCCCTGAAAGGACCCCCGATGGCCAACGTCTACTACGAGAAGGACGCCGACCGGTCGTACATCGCCGACCGCAAGGTGGCGGTCCTCGGCTACGGCTCGCAGGGCCACGCCCACGCGCTCAACCTCAAGGAGTCGGGCATCGACGTGCGGGTGGGCCTGCGGGAGGGCTCCTCGTCGAAGGCGAAGGCCGAGAGCGCCGGGCTGCGGGTGCTGTCCACCGCCGACGCCTGCGCCGAGGCCGATCTCATCATGGTGCTGCTCCCCGACACCGAGCAGCGCGACGTGTACGAGGCCGACATCGCCCCCAACCTCACCAACGGCGACGCCCTGTTCTTCGCCCACGGCTTCAACATCCGCTTCGAGCAGATCACCCCGCCCGAGTGGGTCGACGTGGCCATGGTCGCGCCCAAGGGCCCCGGCCACCTCGTGCGCCGCACGTACACCGAGGGCGGCGGCGTGCCCTGCCTCATCGCCGTGGCCCAGGACGCCTCCGGCCACGCCCGTGACCTGGCCCTGGCCTACGCCGACGCCATCGGCGGCACGCGTGCCGGCGTGCTCGACACCACCTTCGAGGAGGAGACCGAGACCGACCTCTTCGGCGAGCAGGTCGTGCTCTGCGGCGGCCTCACCTCGCTCGTGCAGGCCGGCTTCGAGACCCTGGTCGAGGCGGGCTACCAGCCCGAGTCGGCCTACTTCGAGTGCCTCCACGAGGTGAAGCTCATCGTGGACCTCATGTACGAGCAGGGCATCGCCGGCATGCGCTACTCCATCTCCGACACCGCCGAGTACGGCGACCTCACCCGGGGCTCGCGCGTCATCACCCCGGCGGTCAAGGCCGAGATGCGCAAGATCCTCGACGAGATCCAGAGCGGCAAGTTCGCCGAGGAGTGGATCGCCGAGAGCCGCGGTGGTCGCCGGCGCTTCGAGGAGCTCCGCCAGGCCGACCGCGAGCACCAGATCGAGCAGGTGGGCGGCGAGCTGCGGGGCATGATGCCCTGGATCTCCGCGGGCAAGCAGTCCGTCCAGGACGCCAGCGGCGGCGACTGACCGCCCGCGTCGTTCCGCGGCGACCCTTGGAGAGAACCGACGACGCCGGGCCCGAGCGGCCCGGCGTCGTCGTGTTCAGCAGCCGAGCAGATGGCAGCTCAGGACCTCGCACGCCTGCACACACAAGTGAACGGTCGAGGTGGTGCGAGCGTGACGGGGTGGGCGACGCAGGAGCATTGATGAGCCTTATGTCTGTCGCACTAAGATACATAAGACGTGGTAAGGTCCGTTGAGGTGGACCAACTCGACAACCCCTACCGGCCGGGTGCCGGTACCCGTCCGCCGGCGCTGATCGGGCGCGACGAGCTCATCGATCGCTTCGGGGTGACGGTGCGGCGTGCCCTCGCCCGCCGACCGGGGAAGAGCTCCATGCCCATCGGACTCCGGGGTGTGGGCAAGACGGTGCTGCTCAACCGCTTCTCCGAGATCGCCGCCCGAGAGGGCCTGCGGGTGGCCTACATCGAGGCACCGGAGACAAGCGATTTCCGCACACTGCTGGCGACCCGCTTGCGCAAGCTGTTGCTGGAGCTGGACGCCGGACCGGCTCGGCGTGCGGTCAACCGGGCACTGGGTGCACTGCGGTCGTTCAGCTACCAGCTGCCGGACGGCTCGTCGATCGCCTTGAGCGTCGAGCCGCTGGCGGGGACCGCGGACTCGGGCATCCTGTCTGAGGATCTCACCGATCTGCTCGTCGCCGTCGGCGAGGCGGTCGCCGAAGCGGGATCGGGAGCACTCCTCGCCATCGACGAGGTGCAGTACCTCGACACGGACGAGCTCAGCGCTCTCATCACCGCCATCCACCGGACCAGCCAACTCGACCTGCCCGTTGTCCTCGTGGGCGCCGGGCTGCCTCAGCTCCCCGGACTGGCCGGCGACGCCAAGTCCTATGCCGAGCGACTCTTCGACTATCCACCCATCGGATCGCTGGGAACCGATGATGCCGAGGCGGCGCTGCAGATCCCCGCGCAGGAGCTGGGCGTCGAGTACACGGGCGCAGCACTCGGGGTGATGGTGGAGGAGTCGCACGGCTACCCCTACTTCCTCCAGGAGTGGGGCTACCACGTGTGGAACCTGGCCGTTCGTTCACCCATCACCGAGGACGACGTGGCCGCGGCGAGGCCGTCGGTGCTCGACCAGCTCGATCGCAACTTCTTCCAGGTGCGACTTGATCGGCTGACCCCCAAGGAGAAGGAGTATCTCCGAGCCATGGCCGAGCTCGGTCCTGGCCCCCACCGTTCGGGCGACGTCGCCGCACAACTCGGGGTCAAGGTGGAGTCGGTGGCACCCCGACGCTCCGGCCTCATCCGCAAGGGGATGATCTACAGCCCCGCCCACGGGGACACGGCGTTCACGGTCCCGCTGTTCGACGAGTTCTTGATGCGGGCGATCCCCGCGTGACTGCCACTGCCGAATCGACCCGCGCCGCCCTGCGGGCCGAGCTTCAGCGACTCGTCGTCCACCGACCTTCTCGGGCCGTCGGACCCGCACGAGCAGCGCTCGGGATACCGCCGCCGGGTGCGGGAGTGGTGCCTGGTGGGAACGTCGACGCCGATGGGGACGGTCGTCGATCCCAACCGGCGCCTCGGCGACGACCTACGGCCACGAAGCCGGGCGTGCGCTGTCGCGGCGGGGGAGTGGCGACGCACGTGCAGCGACACTTCGACGGCCTCATCCGCGCAGGCGTGCTGGTGGCGGGCTGACCGCCTCGGGTCAGTCGGTGAGGCGGTACACGAACACGGCCATCGCGTCGGTCGACGAGCGGCCGGCGGTGCCGGTGGTGGTGCCGCTGTAGGTGAACTCGACGCGGTGCTCCTGGGTCAGCCCGTCGGCGGCGTCCTCGCCGAGCAGGTCGGCGACCGCCTCGTGGATGTCGGGGTCGTCGCCGTCGACGAGGGCGCCGTGGTTGGCGACGAAGGCCAGGTGGCGGTCGGTCAGGAACTCGGCCTGCGTGCCGTCCTCCTGCGCATCGAGGTAGTCGAACGAGTTGACCACCCCGTCGAGGTTCATCACCGGCTGGTCCGTGAAGTAGCCGAGCACGCCGGCGTCCCACGAGCCGACGACCGCGTCGGCGGGCAGGGTGGCGCTGATCCAGGCCCCGGCCTCGCGGTTGGCCTCCTGGATCGAGCGCAGCTCGGGATCGGCGAACGCGCGGGTCTGGAGGACCAGGGCGAGCGCCAGGGGGACGCCGAGGATGGCGGCGATGGGCAGCACCGCCCGGTGCGCGGGCCGGTCCGGTGACTCGAGCCGGGCCCCGTCGGCGAGGTCCGCCGCCACCAGCGTGAGCAGGATCGCCACGTACAGGCCGAGGGGGGCGAAGTACCACAGCCACAGCTGCGTCGACAGGATGAGGTAGTAGCCGCCCAGCAGGACGAGGAACGCCGGGTACCACGCGGTGTGGGCGCAGAAGCCCCGAACCCGGGCGAACCGACCCGACGCGTCGGGGTCGGCGTCGCGGGTCAGCCACGCCATCAGGCACACGGCGGCGGCGCCGGCCACGATCAACAGCACCGCCCGGCCCGGGGTGATGGCGGCGCGCTTCACGTCGCCGCTGACCTGGGTGAGGTGCCCGAACCAGGCCAGGTTGATGGCGGCGTAGGCGAGGACGGTGAGCGCCGGCAGCACCAGCACCTCGGCCAGCGGGGTGCGGGCGTCCCGCCCGGCGGCCCGCGCCTCGATGAGGGCCCACGCGCCGACGCACACGAGCAGCAGGGCGGCGTCGGTGCGGGCCAGGAAGGCCAGGCCCAAGAGCGCGCCGGTGAGCAGGCGGGTGAGTTGCGTGCCACCGAGCACCGCGCCGTCCTGGCGGTCGATCCGGTCGAGCAGCAGCACGGCGACCAGCACGACCGGCGCGGACTCCAGCCCGTTCACGACCATCCGGAGGACGAAGGGGTTGACCCCCACCATCGCCAGGACGCCGGCGGCCACGACGGGGACGACGCGGGGGGTGCCCCCGAGCCGCCGGCCGGCGATCCCGGCCACCACCCACAGCGTGGTGACCCACATCGCGAGCTGCAGCACCAGCAGGGCCCGGACCGCGGCCACCCCGTCGAGTCCCACGAGGTACGCCGGCAGCGACAGGCCCAGCCAGAGCGGGTGGTAGCCGTTGGTGGCGTTGATCGTGTCGAACGTCGAGCCCTCGCCGTGCACCAGGTTCCGGGCGATCTCCGCGTAGTAGAAGGTGTCGTCGAAGGTGAGGGCGAAGGGGACGCCCTGCCACAGGACGATCAGCGGGAGCCACACGAGGCCGACGAACCAGGCCGATCGTCGCAGGATGCGGAGGGCCTCGGGCTGGTCGACCACGCGGTCGAGTCCCGCTCGCGGATGCTCGGCGTCGGTCGCCCGCTCGATCAGCGCCACGACCTTCCATCGGCACGTGACGCGGCGAGTGGAGCACGACGGGCCGTCCGGCCCACGCGGCCCCGTCGGGTCGCGCGGCGGTCATGCCGCGTCACATCGTCTCGGAGAAGGACACCTCACCCTCGCCGCGGAGCACGTTCTTCAAGAGCTTGCCCGACGCGTTGCGGGGCAGCTTGTCGCCGGTGAGCTCGACGTAGGTGGGCACCTTGAACGTGGCCAACGCCTCGCCCACCCAGCGCCGCACCTCGTCCTCGGTGATCGACCCGCCGGGCGCCACCTGCACGACCGCCTTGACCTCCTCGCCCAGCTCGGGGTGGGCGACCCCGATGACCGCGGCGTCGGCGACGGCCGGATGGTCGACCAGGCGCTGCTCGATCTCGACGCAGTAGATGTTCTCGCCGCCCCGGATGATCATGTCCTTGGCCCGGTCGGTGATGAAGAGGTAGCCGTCCTCGTCGACGTGGCCGAGGTCACCCGTGTGCAGCCAGCCGTCGCGGACGGTCTCGGCGGTGGCCTCGGGCTTGCCCCAGTAGCCCGGCATGATGATGGGCCCCTTCAGGCACACCTCGCCGGTGTGGCCCGTCGGCACCTCGGTGCCCTCGGCGTCGACGATCTTCAGGTCGACGACCGGGACGGGCGGCCCCACCGACGTCGGCTTCTCGAGGGCGTCGCGGCCCGAGATGATCGTGGCCGCCGAGCTCGACTCGGTGAGGCCGTAGACGTTGCTGGTGGTGCGCACGTTGGGGAACGTGTCGCGCACCATGCGCTGGAGCTCGTCGGCCGACGGCGAGCCCCCGAAGGCGACGCTCGTCACCGTCGAGGTGTCGTAGTCGTGGCGGGCCGGGTGCTCGCACACCCGCCACACCATCGTGGGCACGGTCGCCCAGATCGTGACGCCCTCCTGCTCGATGAGCTGGAGCGCCTTCTCGGGCTCGAACTTCCCCTCGGTCATCACCAGGCGCAGGCCCGCCAGCAGGCCGACGACCAGGGTGGAGTGGCAGCCCGACACGTGGAAGAGCGGCGAGGTGAACAGCGAGACCGTCTGGCCGGCGCCGAGGCCGGGCGCGGGCCCCGCCTCGTCGCCCGCCTCGGCGGCCTCGGCGGCGGCGAGCGCGCCGGTGAGCACCCCGTTGAACAGCGTGTTCATGAGGTTGGCGATCATGTTGCGGTGGGTGGAGATCGCCCCCTTGGGCTTGCCGGTGGTGCCGCTCGTGTAGAAGATCACCGCCGGGTCGTCCTGGTCGATCGGCACGTCGGGCAGCGCCGGCGTGGGGTCGCCGGCGAGCACCGAGAAGTCGTGCACCCGAGGGTCGTCCTCGTCGTCGGTCTCGGCGTCGACGAGGAACACCGCCTCGAGGTCGGGCAGGTCGCCGAGGTGCTCGGCGATGCGCTCGAAGCGCCGGCCGTCGGCCACGAGCACCTTGGCGCCCGAGTCGCGCAGCCCGTACAGGATCTCGTCGGTCTTCCACCAGCCGTTCAGGCCGACGAGGATCGCCCCGAGGTTGACCGTGGCCCAGAACGAGAGGCACCACTCGGGGTTGTTGGCCGACAGGACCGCCACCCGGTCGCCGTGGCCGACGCCGAAGTCGTCGTGCAGGTGATGGGCCACCGAGTTGGCGCGCTCGACGAACTCGGCGGGGCCGAGCCGCAGGTCGCCGTACACGAGGAACGGCTGGTCGTTGCCCCGCGCCTGGGCGGCCGCGGCCACCTCGCGCAGCGACGCCATCGACGCCTTGTAGACCTTCATCTCGATGCCGCCGACCTGCTCGGTCACGACCTCGAACGGCCCCCCGGGCCCCGTCAGCTGCGCGCGCACCTCTGCCGTCGTCGCCATCCGCCCTTTCTAGCCTCGTTCTGGCTCCCGATTTCGGTGCCCGGGCACCGAAATCGGGAGCCAGAAGCGGTGGGTCGTCTCCCTGGGGCGCCGCTCAGGGGGTCAGGGCGGCGAGGACGTGGTCGATGCTGCGGGTGAGCTGGGCCACGTCGTCGGGCTCGATGGCGGGGAAGAGGGCGACGCGCAGCTGGTTGCGGCCCAGCTTGCGGTAGCTCTCGGTGTCGTGGACGCCGTTGGCCCGCAGGACCGCGGCCACCTGGTTGGCGTCGACGACGTCGGCGAGGTCGATCGTGCCCACGACGTGGCTGCGCTCGGCGGGGTCGGCGACGAACGGCGTGGTGAGCTCGCCGGCCTCGGCCCACGCGTAGAGGATGTCGGCCGACCGGTCGCACCGGCCGGCGGCGAACTCGAGGCCACCGTTGTGGTTCAGCCACTCGACCTGCTGGACGGCCAGGAACACCGTCGCCAGCGCCGGCGTGTTGTACGTCTGGTCCTTGCGGCTGTTGTCGAGCGCGGTCTTCAGGTCGAGCGACGCGGGGATCCACCGGCCCGACGCGGCGATGCGCTCGATGCGCTCGACCGCGGCCGGCGACACCGCGGCCAGCCACAGGCCGCCGTCGGATCCGAGGCACTTCTGGGGGGCGAAGTAGTAGACGTCGGTCTCGGCGGCGTCGAAGCGCAGTCCGCCGGCGGCCGACGTGGCGTCGACCGCGACGAGGCCGTCGGCCGCGGTGGTGCCCTCGGCGCGGCGCGGCGTGTGCATGACGCCGGTCGAGGTCTCGTTGTGGGTGAGCGCGTAGACGTCCACGTCGGGGTCGGCGTGGGCCTCGGGGTGCGTGCCCGTCGGCGACTCGATCACCTCGGGGTCCTCGAGGTGGGGCGCCGCCTTGGTCACGGTGGCGAACTTCGACGAGAACTCGCCGAACGAGAGGTGCTGGCTGCGGCGCTCGATCAGCCCGAACGCCAGCGCGTCCCAGAACGCGGTGGTGCCACCGTTGCCGAGCACGACCTCGTAGCCGTCGGGCAGCTGCAACAGCTCGGCCAGGCCGTTGCGCAGGGCGCCGACCACGAAGCGCACACCGTCCTGGCGGTGGCTCGTGCCCAGGTAGGTCGGTGCGGCCGCCGCGAGGGCGTCGACCGCCTCCTGGCGCACCTTGGAGGGCCCGCAGCAGAAGCGGCCGTCGCCGGGCAGCAGCTCGGCGGGGACGGTGACATCGGGAAGGGTCGGCATTTCGGGAGGCGGAGGGGTCATCGCGTGCCACTATCGCGGCAGTGCCGCGGCCGAGCGAATCCGTATCGGCGAGCCCCGCCCCACCCGGCCCGCGGTCCGCCCGAACCGCCCGACCCCGCCCGTTCGACCCCGAGGACCCCGCATGACCCCCAGCGCCCGTGACGTCCGCCTGAGCACCCGGGTCGGCGCCATCGCCGAGTCCGCCACCCTGGCGGTCGACGCCAAGGCCAAGGCCCTGAAGGCCGCCGGCGAGCCGGTCATCGGCTTCGGCGCCGGCGAGCCCGACTTCCCGACCCCCGCCCACATCGTCGAGGCGGCGGTCGAGGCCTGCCGCGACCCGCGGAACCACCGCTACACGCCGGCCGCCGGCCTGCCCGAGTTGCGCGAGGCGGTGGCGGCCAAGACCGAGCGCGACTCGGGCTACACGGTGGCCGCCAGCCAGGTGGTCGTCACCAACGGCGGCAAGCAGGCCCTCTACGAGGCCTGCGAGGCGATCCTCAACCCGGGCGACGAGGTCCTCCTGCCGGCGCCGTACTGGACGACCTACCCCGAGCCCGTCGCGCTGTGCGGCGCGTCGACCGTGGTCATCCCCACCGACGTCCGCTCCGAGTTCAAGGTCTCGATCGACCAGCTCGACGCCGCCGTCACCGATCGCACCAAGGCCCTCGTGTTCGTCTCGCCCTCCAACCCCAGCGGCGCGGTGTACTCGCCCGAGGAGGTGGAGGCCATCGGCCGCTGGGCGCTCGACCAGGGCATCTGGGTCATCTGCGACGAGATCTACGAGCACCTCACGTTCGGCGACCACGTCTTTTCGTCCATGCCGGCGCTCGTGCCCGAGCTGGCCGACCGCTGCGTGGTGCTGAACGGCGTGGCCAAGAGCTACGCGATGACGGGGTGGCGGGTCGGGTGGCTCATCGGCCCGCCCGACCTGGTCAAGCTGGCGGTGAACCTCCAGTCCCACCTCACGTCGAACGTCGCCAACGTCAGCCAGCGCGCCGCGTTCGCCGCGGTGTCGGGCGACCTGGCGGCGGTGGCCGAGATGCGTGAGGCCTTCGCCCGGCGGGGCTCGACCATCCACAAGCTGCTCAACGCCATCGACGGCGTGTCGTGCATGGAGCCCCAGGGCGCGTTCTACGCCTTCCCGTCCATGGAGGGCGTGCTCGGGCGCGAGATCGGCGGGCGCCACGTCGACACCACGCTCGAGCTCGCCTCGGTCATCCTCGACGAGGCGAAGGTGGCGATCGTCCCCGGCGAGGCCTTCGGCGCCCCGGGCTACGCCCGGCTCTCGTTCGCCCTCGGCGACGACGACCTCGGCGAGGGCGTCGGCCGCATCGCCGAGCTGTTGGGCTGACGCCGTGACCGCCACCCGCGGCGAGCGGCGCCCCGTTCTGGGTACTGCCTGCTGTCGTCAGGGGCTCGTTCCAGTACCCAGAACGGCGGGGCTCTCGTTCTGGGTACTGCCCGTTGTTGCCTGGAGTCCGATCCAGTACCCAGAAGGCGAGGCGGGGTGCGTCGGGCGCGCCGGCGCGCGGGTGGTCGGCCGGTGACGGCACGGGACGTGGCGCCGTACGGGGCGTGGGCGTCGCCGATCACGGCCGGGACCGTGATCTCGGCGGCGGTCGGGCTGTCCGAGGTGCGGGTGGACCGCGCCGACGGCGGTGCCGTGTGGTGGAGCGAGGGTCGGCCCGAGGAGGGCGGTCGGGTCCAGCTCGTGCGGGAGGGCGTCGACGTGCTGCCCGAGGGCTTCGCCGCCCGCACCCGCGTCCACGAGTACGGCGGCGGCGCCTGGACGGTCGCCGCCGGCGTCTGCTTCTTCGCCAACTGGGGTGACCAGCGGCTGTACCGCCTCGACGGCCCGGGGGCGACGCCGGTCGCGATCACGCCCGAGCCCGCGACGCCCATGGGCGACCGCTACGCCGACCTGGACGTCGCACCGGACGGCACGTGGCTGGTCGGCGTCCGCGAGCGCCACGGCGCCGACGGCGGCGAGGCGGTCAACGAGCTCGTGCGCATCCCCACCGACGGCTCCGGCGCCCCCGAGGTCCTGCTGACCGGTCCGGACTTCGTCGCCGCGCCCCGCCTGTCCGCCGACGGCCGACGGCTGGCGTGGATCCAGTGGGACCACCCCGACATGCCCTGGGACGAGACCGGCCTCTGGACGGCGGCGATCGGTACCGAGGGGTTGGCCGAGCCCGACCTGGTCGCGGGTGGGCGCGGATCGTCCGAGTCGGTCGTGCAACCCGCATGGTCCCCGGACGGTGGGCTGCACTTCGTCTCCGATCGAACCGGGTGGTGGAACCTCTACCGCGCGGGTTCGACAGATCCCGTCATCGCCGTGGAGGGCGAGATCGGGACGCCGCCGTGGGTGTTCGGGATGTCCCGCTACGCCTTCCTCGACGACGGCACCGTCGTCGCCGCCTGCCGGCGAAACGGCCGGGACGAGCTGCTGGGGTACGACGTGCCCTTCACCAGCATCGACAGCGTCGTCTCGGACGGGCGCCACATCCTGTTCGTCGGCGCCTCGCCGACGCAGGAGTCGGCCATCGTTCGGTTCGACCCGGCGACGGGCGGGCACGAGCTCATCAGGGCGCCGCGCGACCTCGGGCTCGACCCGGCGTGGCTGTCGGTCCCCGAGGCGATCGAGTTCCCGACCGAGCCCGGCCCCGACGGCGAGGTCCGCACCGCCCACGCGCTGTACTACCCACCGACCAACCCCGAGGCGGAGGCGCCGGCGGGGGAGAAGCCGCCGCTGCTGGTGCTCAGCCACGGCGGGCCCACCGCCGCCGCCCGCCCGATGCTGAGCCTGGGCACCCAGTTCTGGACCAGCCGGGGCTTCGCCGTCGTGGACGTCGACTACGGGGGCAGCACGGGCTACGGCCGCGAGTACCGCGACCGGCTGAAGGGCGCGTGGGGCATCGTCGACGTGGCGGACTGCGTCGCCGCGGCGCGGTTCCTGGCCGACCGGGGCGACGTCGATCCCGACCGACTCTGCATCCGCGGGGGCAGCGCCGGCGGGTACACCACCCTCCAGGCCCTCACCACCACCGACGTCTTCGCCGCCGGCGCCAGCCACTACGGCGTGGCCGACCTGGGGGCGCTGGCCCGCGACACCCACAAGTTCGAGTCCCGCTACCTCGACGGCCTCGTCGGCCCCTGGCCCGAGGCCGAGGCGGTCTACCGCGAGCGCTCGCCCATCGAGCACACCGACCGGCTGTCGAGCCCCATGATCGTCCTGCAGGGCAGCGAGGACGAGGTGGTGCCGCCGAACCAGGCCGAGCTGATGGTCGCCGCCCTCGACGCCAAGGGCCTACCCCACGCGTACGTGCTCTTCGAGGGCGAGCAGCACGGGTTCCGCAAGGCCGAGAACATCGTGCGGGCACTGGAGGCCGAGCTGTCGTTCTACGCGCAGGTCTTCGGCTTCACGCCGGCCGACGACCTCGAGCCGGTCGAGGTCCGGCACCTGCCCTGAGCCGCGCCGCGGCCCCGGCGGCGACCGTCGAGGGAGGGGCCGACCGTGGTCCAGCACCTCGGTGTGGATCAGCTCCTCGGCGTGGTCCGGCACCCGGCGGGTGCGGCGTTCGGCGGAGTGGGCGGCCCGCGCGTGGGATGCCCGGGCGACCGAGGGGACCGGGCGGTGGGGCGCCCGGCCAGGTCAGGCGCCGGTGACGGGGTCGTCGCCGAGCCGCCGGCGCACGTTCGTCGCCGCGGAGTCGCCCGACAGCCAGGCGCCCTCCACCCGGGGCCCGGCGAAGGCGTCGCCGGCGAGGACCAGGGGACCGGGTCGCTCGGCGACGGTGCAGCTGCGGTTGGTCCACACCGAGCGTGGGGTGGCGAACTCCCAGCGGGTGAGGTGGGCCTCGAGCACCTCGCGCCCGCCCACGAACTCCTCGGCGCCGTCCAGCAGGCTGGCGATGGCCTTCGAGTCGGACTCGTTCCAGAGGGCCGCGGACGTGGCGGCGCTGGCGTGCAGCGTCAGCGCCGGGACCTCGGAGAGGCCCTTGGCCTCGTTGTCGGCGACGAAGCTGAAGGGGCCGACGTCGCGCTGCACGGCGCCGGGATGGGGCAGAGCGGGCGAACGATCCAGCACGGCGACGAGGGCCAGGGTCGGGTCGTACGAGATGCGGGGCAGCCCCTCGGCCTCGTCGTGGCCGAGCTCGACCCCGCCCGCCTCGAGGATGCGCAGGCTCTGGGGGACCGGCGCGGTGAGCACGACGGCGGCGGCCTCGACGGTGTCGTCCTGGCCCTCGACCACCACCTGCCACCGTTCGGCGCCGGCGATCACCGCCCGCACCGCGGCGTCGAGGCGGACGGGCAGGTCCCGGGCGAGGATGCGGCCCAGCTCGCCCATGCCACCCCGGGCGACGAACCGGGGGTAGCCGTCGTTGCCGCCGAAGCCCCGGGACCACTCGACCACGAGGTCGTCGGCCAGCAGGGTGTCGACCCAGTCGGCGAAGTGCCGGTTGCGGGTGGTGAAGAACTGGGCGCCGTGGTCGACGAGCGCCCGGCCGACGAGGCGGGTGCCGAGCCGGCCCCCCACCCACCGGTCGCGTTCGAGGACGAGCACGTCGAGGCCGTCGTCCGCCAGCCGCCGGGCCGCGGTGAGCCCGCTCAGCCCGGCCCCCACGACGAGGACGTCGACCGTCGTCACCCCGCCGTCACCCCTCCGTCATCCCGTCACCGCCTCGCGCGCCGGCCGTGCCGGCCTCCCGGTGTCTCCTACCGGCCCCCGCTCCATCGCCGCGAACGTTAGTGCCGGCCCCCGCCCGGAACGGGTTGGCGGCCCGGCGGCGGCAACGGTCAGGATTGCCCCATGGCCCGTGTCCTTGTCACCGAGAAGATCGCCGAGGCCGGCCTCGACCGCCTCCGGGGGCTCGGCCACGACGTCGACGTGGTGCTCGGCCCGTCCCCCGAGGACCTGCTCGACGTGGTGCGGGGCGCCGATGCGCTGATCATCCGCTCGGCCACCACCGTCACCGCCGAGGTGCTCCGCGCGGGCGAGGACCTCAAGGTCGTCGGGCGGGCGGGGGTGGGGCTCGACAACGTCGACGTCGACACGGCCACCAAGCGCGGCGTGATGGTGGTCAACGCCCCCCAGTCCAACGTGCTCTCCGCGGCCGAGCACACCGTTGCCCTGCTCCTCGCCCTGGCCCGCAACATCCCCCAGGCCCACGCCGCCCTGGTCCAGGGCCGGTGGGAGCGCAGCCGCTGGGAAGGCATCGAGCTCAGCGACAAGGTGCTCGGCGTGGTCGGACTGGGCCGCATCGGCAAGCTCGTCGCCCAGCGTGCGTCGGCGTTCGGGATGCGCCTCGTCGCGTACGACCCGTACCTGTCGCCCGACCGCGCTCGCCAGCTGAACGTCGAGCTGATGGAGTTGGACGAGCTGGTGGCCGTCGCGGACTTCCTCACCCTTCACGTGGCCAAGACGCCCGAGACCATCGGCCTCGTCGGCGAGGAGCTGCTGGCCAGGGCCAAGCCCGGCCTGCGGGTCATCAACGTCGCCCGCGGGGGCATCGTCGACGAGGCGGCCCTCGCCGCCGCGATCCGCAGCGGCCACGTCGGCGGCGCCGCCATCGACGTGTTCGCGGCCGAGCCGACCACCGAGTCGCCGCTGTTCGGCCTGGACGAGGTGGTCGTCACCCCGCACCTCGGCGCCAGCACCCGCGAGGCCCAGGACAAGGCCGGCGACACGATCGCCGAGCAGGTGGCGCTGGCCCTCGCCGGCGAGTTCGTGCCCTTCGCGGTGAACGTCAGTGCCGGCGAGGCGTCCGAGACCGTCCGACCCTTCCTCGGCCTCGCCGAGCGGCTGGGCGAGCTCTTCTCGGGGCTCTGCGAAGGCGTCACCCCCGTGCTCGAGGTGGAGTACCAGGGCAAGCTGGCCGAGGCCGACACCCGCATCCTCACCCTCTCGGTGCTGAAGGGCCTGTTCGGCGGGTCCACCGAGGAGCCCGTGTCCTACGTCAACGCCCCGCAGATCGCCGAGGAGCGGGGGGTCGAGGTGCGCGAGACGTCGCTGTCGGCCGCCCAGGACTTCGTCAACCTCATCACCCTCCGCGGGGCGGGCCACGCCATCGCCGGCACGCTCGGGGGCGTGGACGGAAAGCCCCGGATCGTCAACGTCGACGGCCACACGGTCGAGATCCCGCCGGCCGACCACATGCTGGTGGTCCGCAACGACGACCGGCCCGGCATGATCGGCCTCGTGGGCCAGACCCTCGGCGAGGCGGGGGTCAACATCGCCGACATGCACCTCGGCCGCTCGGCCGACGGCTCGGCGGCCATGATGGTCCTGGCCACGGGGGCGGCCGTGCCCGGTGACGTCGTCGAACGCCTGAAGGCGGCCGCGGGCATCGACTCGGTCAACGCGGTCAACCGGCCGGGCGCCTGACGGGCGCCGCCCTCACCGCTCGAGCGCCCTCACCCGCACCCTCACAACTCGAGCGCCCTCACCCCGTCGAGCGGCCTCACACCTCGAGCGCCCTCACCCCGTCGAGGCCCTCACACCTCGAGCACCACGGCGACGGGTTCGCCCTCCTCGAGGCCCTCGGCCACCCGGACCGCCTTCTTCACGGGCAGCACGAACGACCGGTGCTCCTTCGAGGGGAACACGGAGGTCCGCCACCGGGTGGCGCCGACCTGCACGCGGACCGGCACCGAGCCGAACCCGGGGCGGTCGTCCCCGGCGAAGCGGTCGTCGATGTCGTCGGCGACGTCGTCGGGGAGGGTGACGAAGAACCAGGCGGCGGTCTCGCCGTGGTACCGCCACAGGGGGGCGGTGAACTCGAAGTGCACGGCCGGCTCCCGGTGGCTCAGGCGCGGGCTCGGCGGCGGAGCAGGTCGTGCTGCCCGACGGTCTCGGGCGCCCGGCGGGCCGCCTTGCGGGTGGGGGCCCGCAGCCGGTCGAGGCGGGCCGTGACCTCGTCGTAGGTCAGGCCCTCGTCGACGAGCCGGCAGCCGATGACCGTGCCGGTGCGGCCGATCCCGCCCCAGCAGTGGACGTACACGCCGCCCCGGTCCCGCCCCTCGTCGACGAGCCTCGTGGCCACGTCGTAGTCGGCGTCGGCGACCACGTCGAGGTCGGGGATGGGGAAGCGCACCCGGCGCAGGTCGAGGCCCCGCGTCGCCGCGAGCTCCTCGACGAGCGGGGCGTACGGGGCCAGGCCGTCGGCCTCGGTGGTGAGGTCCACGAAGGTGCGCATGCCCGCGTCGATCAGCACGTCGAGCTTGTGCCGGGCCTTGACCGGATCGGGGCTGCCCGGGTACTCGCCGGCGAGGACCCGCCCCGGCTCCACCCACCAGCCGTGGACGAGCCCGTCGTGGGGCCACGGTGGCTCGGCGAGGTGGCCGCCGCCGGCCTGGTAGAGACGCTGGGCGAGCGACGTGATGCGCTCGCCCGCGGTGACCGTGGCCCGCCAGCGGGTGGGGATCCCCGACGCCCCCCAGCGGGCGCCGGCGAGCTGGCCGGCGATGGCCGCGGTGGTGTCGGCGTCGTCGCCCAGGTTGGCGGCCCGCAGCACCGCGGCGGCGAAGTCGTCGGCGCCGCCCACCGCCCACAGGGCGGCCTCGAGGGCGTCGATGCGGTAGCCGGTGCCCTGGACCTCGGGCGGCTCTGTGCCCCGCCATCCCCCGGCGGCGAGCGCGGCCACCTCGGGGTGCAGCGCACCCCACCGCCAGAACCCGTCGGCGGTGACCTCGTCGAACGACGCGCCGCCCACGAGGCCGGCGACCATCGCGCCGAGCAGGCGACAGGCGTCGACCGGGCGAGGAGCGGGGTGGGTGGGGCGGCTCGCGGCGGCCGAGCGCGCAGCGGCCTCGCCGGGGTCGGCGTGCCAGCGCACGGGCACCGGCGCCAGCCGCATCAGCGAGCCGTTGGCGGCCGCGTCGTCGTCGACGGTGGCGGGTACCGCCTCGCCGGTGCGGCGGTAGCGCTCGAGCGCCGCGCGGGTGGCGTTGCCGATGTCGACGCAGCGACCCGTGGCGGAGAGGTGGCCGTGGTCGTACCAGTGCAGGTAGCGGCGCAACTGGTCGTCGAGGTCCATCCCACCGGTGTCGACCAGCGACTCGGCCAGGCACAGGGCCATCGACGTGTCGTCGGTCCACTGACCGGGCGCCAGGCCGAAGGGCCCACCGCCGACCATGTCGTCGATGGGGGCGAACGTGCCCGGCCGGGCGAACTCGAGGGTGGTGCCGACGGCGTCGCCGCAGGCCAGCCCCAACAGCGCGCCCACGGCCCGGTCGGCGCCCGTGCCCGCCACCGCGGCCGCCGTGCCCCCGTGCCCGTCCATGCGGTTGTCGTACCACGGGGGTGTGACACTCGGTGGGGCGGCCGATTCCGGTGCGCCGGGCCCGCACGACCACCCTTCGAGCGGCTAGGACGGGGGCATGGCCTTCCCTGCCGACGTCGTGGCCCGGGCCCTCACCGAGGTGCGGGCGGCGTGCCTCGGCCTCCCTGAGGTGCAGGAGCGGCCCAGCCACGGGGCTCCCACCTTCTTCGTGCGGGGCAAGAGGAGCTTCGTGATGTTCCACGACGACCACCACGGCGACGGACGCCTCGCCCTGTGGGTGGCGGCCGCGCCCGGCGCCCAGGCCGAGATGGTCGACGAGGAGCCCGACCGCTTCTTCGTCCCGCCCTACGTCGGCCACCGCGGCTGGCTCGGCGTCCGCCTCGACCGCCAGCCGGACTGGTCCGAGGTGGCCGGGATCTGCGCGGATGCCTATCGCCAGGTGGCGCCGAAGACCCTGGTCGCCCGCCTCGACGCCGGCGCCTGACCGGCGTCGCTCAGGCGCGGCGGCCCATGAACGCCAGCAGGCGGGTCTGCTCGTCGGCGCCGGCCGGGACCTCGACCCGGGGGCCGTAGTGGCCGCTCGACCGCATGGCCTGGTCGACCTCGGGCGGGACGCCGAGCAGGCCCTCGGCCATCCGGTGCACCTCGCCGGGGTCGAGGCGCTCGTCGAGCCCGACGGCGCGCGCCAGGTCCCAGGTGTGGACCAGCACGTCGGGAGTGCAGGCCATCTCGACCGCGGCGGCGAGCGACAAGTGCCCGGGCGGTCCGCAGTCCTCGACGCGCTCGGCGATGGCCGGATCGTCGAGCGAGCGCTGGATCGCGTCGCGCACGACCGACCAGGCGCCGGCGGGGTCGTCGTCCACGGAGGGGAGGGGCCCCGTGTCGACGTCGAAGGCGCCGAGGAGGAAGCCGGGGCCGGGAAGCCAGGTGACGAGGTGGCGGACGACGTCGCGGGCCGTCCACCCCTCACACGGCGCGGGGCGCCCCCACGCGTCAGGAGCGACCGCCTCCACCCGGGCGGTGAACCCGGCGGCCACCGTCTCGAAACGTCGCGCGCTCTCACTCATGGAGGGGGAGACGGCTGCCGACCACCGGACTCACCGGTGCCGGTGGGCTCGTCAGTCGTCGGCGGCCGGGCCGGGGGTCGCGTCGTCGGCGGCCTTCTCGTCGGCGGTCGCCTTCTCGGCTGGGGTCTTCTTCTTCGTCGGCGCCTTCTGGGCGCCGCTCTTCTTGGCTGGCGCCTTCTTGGCTGGCGCCTTCTTGGCTGGCGCCTTCTTGGCTGGCGCCTTCTTGGCCGGGGCCTTCTTGGCCGGGGCCTTCTTGGCCGGGGCCTTCTTGGCGGTGGTGGCCTTCTGCGCGGGGGCATCGTCGGTCTCGGACGTCTCGGCGGGCGCCGGCCCGGCCTTCGCGTCGGCCTGCGCCGCCGCCGCCTCGGCCTGCTCGACCGCCGCCTGCCTCGCCGCCTCGGCCTGTGCGAGCGCGTCCGCCTTCGCCGCCTCCGCGTCGTCGAGCGCGGCCTGCTTCGCCGCCGCCCGCTCCTCGGCGCCGTCGGCGTCCGCCGGCGCGACCGGGGTGGTGTCGGTCAACGGCTCCCAGGAGTTGTAGGCGTTGCGGTCGACGACCGGCGACGGGTGACTGCGGCTCTGGAGCACCTTCACCACGACGGCGAGGACCGCACCGAGGATCGTCAGCTTGAGCAGGACGCGCAGGAATCGGGCCACGGCTCGAAACTACCCGCCGGGTGGCCGGGGGTTGACGGATCGCCGGTATCGTGCGACCGTCATGCGAGCTATGGAGCCCCGCCACCTGACCGCAAACTCGACGACGAGCCTCCTGCTTATGTAGGGCGAGCGCCCCCATACCGGTGCTCGCCGAACCTCCTGTGCCCGCCGGGCCAGGGGGTTTCTTGCTTTTCCGGCCCGGTTCGCCGAGCCGCCCCCGACCGTCCGACCCGAAGCACACCCCGAACCCGAAAGGCAACCAACGCCATGGCTGACCAGGTGATCATCTTCGACACCACGCTGCGCGACGGAGAGCAGTCGCCCGGCATCTCGCTCGACACGGGTGAGAAGCTCGAGATCGCCGAGCAGCTCGCGCGCCTCGGGGTCGACTACATCGAGGCCGGCTTCCCGGTCGCCAGCCAGGGCGACTTCGAAGCGGTCGAGGCCATCGCCCGAGCGGTGAAGGGCCCGGTGATCACCGGGCTGTCCCGCACCGCGCGGGCCGACATCGACCGGTGCTGGGAGGCGGTGCAGCACGCCGAGCGCAGCCGCATCCACGTGTTCATCGCCACGAGCGAGACCCACATGAAGCACAAGCTCAAGATGACGCCGGAGCAGGTGACGGCCGAAGCCGCCGCCGCCGTGGCCCACGCCCGCCGGTACACCGACGACGTCGAGTTCTCACCCGAGGACGCCTCCCGCTCGGACTTCGACTTCATGTGCGAGGTGCTCCGGGCCGCGGTCGACAGCGGTGCCACCACCCTCAACATCCCCGACACCGTCGGCTACGGCATCCCCGAGGAGTACGCGGCGCGCCTCGCCCGCATCCGCGACGTCGTGCCCGGCGACTACGTCATCTCCACGCACTGCCACAACGACCTGGGTCTGGCCGTGGCCAACTCGCTGGCGGCGGTCAAGGCGGGCGCCCGCCAGGTCGAGGTGGCGGTCAACGGCATCGGCGAGCGGGCGGGCAACGCCGCCCTCGAGGAGGTCGTCATGGCCATCCGCACCCGCGCCGACTTCTTCACGGTCGACGGCGAGGTGCTCGACACCAACGTCAGAGCCGACGAGCTGGCCCGCACCAGCCGCCTGGTGAGCCGCCTCACCGGCTACCCGGTCCAGTACAACAAGGCCGTCGTGGGTCGCAACGCGTTCGCCCACGAGGCCGGCATCCACCAGCACGGCATGCTCGAGGACGCCAGCACCTACGAGATCATGGACCCCGCCTCGGTGGGCCAGGGCGAGACCCAGATCGTGCTGGGCAAGCACTCGGGTCGCCACGCCTTCGCCGACACGCTGGAGAAGATGGGCATCACCATCCAGGGCGACGCCCTCAACGCGGCCTTCGCCCGGTTCAAGGAGCTGGCCGACCGCAAGATCCAGCTGACCGACGCCGATCTCGAGGCCATCGTCGCCGAGGAGCTCGGGGGCTCGGTGGGCCGGGTGTTCGAGCTGAGCTCGATCGAGTTCCGGGGCAGCAACATCGGCCCCGCCAGCTCCACCGTCGTGCTCACCCGCGACGGCGACAAGGTCGAGGCCACGGCCGAGGGCGACGGGATGATCGACGCCGCCTGCCAGGCCATCAAGGCGGCGTCGGGTGTCGACGGCACCCTCACCGACTTCAACGTCTCGTCGGTCACCGGCGGTGTGGACGCCCTCGGCGACGTGATCATCCAGCTCGAGTCCGACGGCGTCACCGTCTCGGGCCGGGGCGTGTCCACCGACGTGGTCGAGGCGTCGGCCCGGGCCTTCCTCAACGCCGTCAACAAGGTGGTCCGCATCCGCGAGCGCGGCGAGCAGCGCGAGCGGGTCGTCGGCCCCTGATCGTCAGCGATCGACGAGCCCGGCTTCTGGCTCCCGATTCGACCGCTCCGGCGGTCGAATCGGGAGCCGGTTCGCGTGGGTAGCCTCGCCCTGTGCCCGGGGGACCGCTGGAGGGGCTGGAGGCCATCGGTCGCCAGGACGTCGCGGTCGGCCCGGGCCTGGCCCACCTCGAGATCTTCACGCTGAAGGGGCTGCTGACCCTGCTGTGGCACGGCGACCGCGACGCCGAGGCCGTCGTGGTGCTGGGCGGCGGCGCCATGGGCGGCCTGCTCGGCCCGGCCGACGGGCTCTACCCCTTCCTGGGGAGCGAGCTGGCCGCGCCGGGCAGCGGTGTCGGCGTGGTGCGGGTCGGCTGGCGCCGGCCCAACGACCTCGACCGGTGCACCCACGACCTGCTGGCGGCCGTCGACCTGGCGTCGCGGTCGGGCGCCCGGCGGGCGGTCACCGGGGGCCACAGCTTCGGCGGCGCCGTGGCGGTCCGGGCCGGGGTGGCCCTCGGCGACCTCTGCGCCGGCGTGGTCACCTTCGCCACGCAGTCCGCGGGGTGCGAGGTGGTCCCGTCGCTCACCGCCCCGCTGCTCGCGTTCCACGGCGACCGCGACGAGCTGCTGCCCCCGGCGTGCAGCGAGCTGGTGGCCGAGCACGCCGGCGGCGGCGGCGACCTGCGCGTGTGCGAGGGGGCCGGCCACCTGCTGCTCGAGGCGGACGCCCGCCTGCGCGACGAGGTCCCGGCCTGGGTCCGGGCCCGGCTCGCCGAGAACCCGTGATCTCGAGGCGATAGGGGTCGGATCCCGACCGCTATCGCCTCGAGATGGCCCTCGACGGGGACGGGGACGAGGACGGGTTCGCGGTCGCCGCCTCGGCCAGGGCGTCGCAGAGGCGCCCGAAGATCAGGGCGTGGAAGGGCAGCACCGCGTACCAGTAGGCGCGACCCCACAGCCCCCGGGGATGGAACAGGGCCCGTTGGTGGAGCGTGGCGCCCGCGGTCGATGACGACTCGTCGTCGGGCACCACCCGCCACTCGAGCCACGCCTCGCCGGGCAGGCGCATCTCCGCCCGCAGTCGCAGGAGTCGCGGTGGCTCGTAGGCCTCCACCCGCCAGAAGTCGAGCGCGTCGCCGACCCGCAGGTCGTCGGGATGGCGGCGGCCACGGCGCAGCCCGATCCCGCCGACGAGGATGTCGAGCCAGCCCCGCAGGGCCCACAGCCAGTTGGCGACGTACCAGCCCCGGCCGCCGCCGATCCCGCGCACCGTGGCGAACACGGCCTCGGGGGGCGCCGGCGACCACGCCTCCTGCACGTCGGCCAGCATGGTCCCGCCCGCCCACTCGGGGTCGGACGGCAGGGGGTCGGCCGGGGAGCGCCCCGGCAGGTCGGCCCCCGACCAGCGGGTGGACACCTCGAGATCCTCGACCCGCTGGAGGGCGAGGGCCACCGCGTCCCGGAAGGCCAGGCACGCGTGGGGGAGCACCTCGTCGACCGCGTGGTCGCGGACGACGACCTCGGCGCTGAGGCTCTCGACGAGGGGGCGGGCCAGCCCGCTCGGCAGGGGCGTGACCAGACCCACCCACAGGGACGAGAGCCTCGGCGTCAGGACCGGGACCGGGACCACGAGGCGCCGGCGCAGCCCGGCGAGCTCGGCGTAGACCCGCATCATGTCGAGGTAGGTCAGGACGTCGGGGCCGCCGACCTCCAGCACCCGGCCCGCGGCGTCGGGCTCGTCGATCGCGGCGACGAGGTAGTGGAGCATGTCGCGGATGGCGATGGGCTGGCAGCGGGTGTGCACCCACTTGGGGGTCACCATCGCCGGGAGCACCTCGACCAGGTTGCGGAGCATCTCGAACGACGCCGACCCCGAGCCGATGATCACCGCCGCCCGCAGCTCGGTGACGGGGACCGGACCGTCGGCGAGCAGGCGGCCGACCTCGTGGCGGCTGTCGAGGTGCGACGACAGCCCGGGCTCGTCATCGCCGAGACCGCCGAGGTACACGATCCGGCCGACGTCGGCGTCGGCGGCGGCGTCGCGGAAGGCCTCGGCCGCTCGCCGGTCCTGCGTCGCGAAGTCGGCGGTGCCGCCCATCGAGTGGACGAGGTAGTAGGCGGCGTCGATCCCCTCGAGCGCGGCCCGCACCGCGCCCGGGTCGGTCACGTCGCCGGCGACCACCTCGACCCGGTCGCGCCAGGCCACGTCATCGAGCTTGGACGGCGTGCGGGCCAGGCAGCGCACCCGGTGGCCGGCGGCGAGCAGCGCGGGGACGAGGCGCCCGCCGATGTAACCGCTGGCCCCGGTGACGAGGACGTGCTGGTCGGCCATCCCTCCACCCTGCCCGCTCGACGCCCGATCCGTCCGGTCGGGCCGCCGACCGGATCACCTCGGGCGGCGTCGGCCGGCACGGGACCCCTCGTTCTGGGTACTCCCCTGGTACGCCTGCGACACGGGGGAGTACCCAGAACGGACGGTGTGGGGAGGGGGTGTGGGGAGGGGGCGACGGGAGGGGGCGACGGGAGGGGGCGACGGCCTACGCCAGGTCGAGGGTGGCCTGCGGGGCCAGCGTGGTCAGGTCGCTCGCCACGAGGCTGGTGTCGGACACGGTGTACAGGGTGTCGCCCACGACCACCGACCGGGCGAGCACGCTGCCGTCGTCGTGGACGACACGGCCCACCTCGTCGATGCCGTCGGTGGTCACGTGGAAGCCGACGGCACCCGTGAAGGGCCCGAGCGTGAACTCGTCCTCGCAGGGCACGATCTCGTCGGTCGGGCCGATGCACCCTCCCCCGTAGGACTGCACGGGCAGGACGACCAGGCCGGTGTCGGGCCAGGAGAGGAACGCGTGGTGGTCGTACTCGGCGGCCGAGGTCGCCCCGGGGATCGCCACCTGCTGGAGCCGTTCGGGCCGGGCGGGGTCGGACACGTCGAACAGCGAGAGCTGCGTGCCGGTGGTGCGACCGGAGGCGGTGGCGTCCTGGCCCACGCCGAGCAGCAGGTCGCCGCCCAGCGGGTGCAGGTAGGCGGAGTAGCCGAGCAGCTCGAGCTCGCCCACGACCGTGGGGTCGGCCGGGTCGCTCAGGTCGACCGTGTACAGGGGGTCGGTCTGGCGGAAGGTGACGACGTAGCCCATGTCGCCGAGGAAGCGGACCGAGTAGATCTCCTCGCCCTCGCCGAGCCCGCCCACCTGGCCGATCTCGCCCAGCTCGCCGTCGCCGTCACCGAGGACGGTGACGTAGCTCTCCTGGGTGAGGTCGTCGGTGGTCGCCACCCGCAGCAGGGTCGCGCCGTCGGGGCCCGCCGCCTCCGACATCGAGAACTGGTCGAGCAGGCGGCCCCGCACCCGGCCCGACACCTCGTACGACGCGGGGCCGGCGCTGTCGGTGGCGAACCGGTGGATCGCGGTCTCGGGCGCCGGGGGCAGCGGCGTGAAGTCCTGCTCGGGGTCGGCCTCGGGCGCTTCGGGGTACGCCGTGGTGGCCACGTAGAGGTGGTCGGCCGACGCGTACACGTGCTGTCCGTCGGCGAGCACGCCGGTGGCGTCGCCGGTGCCGAGCTCGTCGGGCACGTCGAAGGTCAGCACCGACAGGGTGCCGAAGCCGGAGAACTCGGTGGGCAGCGCCATGGCGTCGCACGCCACGAGCGGCCCCTCGTCCACGACCGCCTCGTCGCTGCCGGGCGGGTCGGTGATGCGGCGGTACGACGGCAGCCAGTCCTCGACGGCGGAGCCCTCGATCACCTCCCGGTTGGTGGCCTCGGCCAGCGCCTCGGCCTCCGGGCTGGGCCGGCTCGGGTACACGAAGGCGAGCTGGTCGGGCGCCGAGGTGACCACCACCCGGGCGGTGTCTCCCACCATGCGGGCGTCGAGGATCGACCCCTCCACCTCGAGGGTGTCGATCACCGCGAGCGCGTCCGGTGCGCTGACGTCGACCTGGGCGATGGCCGTGGCGGTCGGCTCGGCCGAGATCCCCGAGTCGGCCACGACGTCGCCCTCGAGGGGCATCGGGCCGCCGCCGGAGCCGGAGCTCAGGACCAGCGCCCGGTCGCCGGCCACGAGGAGCTGCTGCGCGAAGCCCTCGGGCAGGACCACCGAGCCCGCCTCCACCGGCTCGGGGCCGGTGACGTCGATCCAGCGCAGCTCGCCGCCCGCCACGACGAGCAGCCGCTCGGCGTCGGCCTTCACCAGGTCGGGCTCGTCGATCCCCTCCTCCTGCACGTTGGTGCCGGAGACGTCGGCGGCGGTGGTCGGGGTCGTCTGAGCGGGGATCGCGGCGGAGGCGGTCGGGGCGGAGGACCTGGCATCGCCGGCGATCTCGGCGCCCGCGAACTCGTCGCCGACGGTGAAGGCGAGGCCGCCGTCGAAGCCGTAGGGGCCCACCCGTTCCAGCGCGGCCTCCTGGATCGCGTCCAGGAGCTCCCCGCAGTCGTCCACCGGTTGCAGGGCGGCGACCAGCTCGACGTCGCCGCCGGTGTCGAGGCGGGCCCGCTCGACGCCGTCGCCCGACGAGCAGGCGGCGGCCGACAGGAGCACGGCACTCGCGGTGGACAGCAGGGTGAGGAGGGGGCGGCGCATGGAGGCCTCCGTGTCGTCGGTCACACCTACGACGAGGCGCCGCGCCTCCCTGGTTCCCGTGGTCGCCGAGGAATCGGTGGAGCATCGCCCGCCGGCCGCGGGCGCCCAGAGGGGCGAGGGGCTACGAGAGCGCGTCGAGGACCTCGCGGGCGGCCCGCTCGCCGGACTCGACCGCGCCGTCGAGGTAGCCCGCCCACTCGGTGGCGGTCTCGGTGCCGGCCCAGTGGATCGGCCCGACGGGCAGGCGCAGGGCCTTGCCGAACTGGGTCCACACACCGGGCGGGCAGTGGGCGCCGTAGCACCCACGGGTCCACTCCTCGGCGGCCCAGTCCCGCTCGACGTAGTCCGTCGGGTGGGCGGCCTCGGGCCCGAAGTAGCGCACCGCGCAGTCCACGAACGCGGCCCGCCGCGCGGTGGGGGAGCGCCGGCCCCACTCGACGCCGTGGCGGCCCTCGAAGAACCCGAGGAGGATCCCGGTGTCGTCGTGCGGTTGCGAGTTGTCGAAGGTGACGGCCACGGGCCCCTCGTCCGACGCGGCCTGGCCGCTCAGCCCGGCGTCGCGCCAGAAGGGCCGGTCGTAGCTGAGCATGGCCTTGATGACGTAGCCGTGAGGGAGTCGCTGGGTGAGCAGGTCGCGCTCGGCGGGCAGGGCCGGCGCGAAGACGATGCGGCCGGCCAACGTCGGGGGGATCGCCACCACGGCCCGGTGGGCCCGGTGCTCGCCGGCGTCGGTGCGGACGGTGACGCCGTCGGCGCCGTGGTCGATCCCGCGCACGGGCTCGCCGAGGCGCACGGCGTCGCCGAGCCCGGCGGCGAGCTGCTGGCTGACCAGCACGGTGCCGCCCACGACGCGGTCCTGCTGGGCGCCGCCGGAGGTGCCGATGAGGCGCTCGAGGCCCTGCCCCGACTGGAGGTAGAAGAGCGCGTGCAGGAGCGAGAGGTTGGCGGGCTCGGTGGCGAAGACCGCCTGGCACACGATCTCGTAGAAGGCCCGGGCGTCGTGGCTCCTCACGGTGCGGCGGATCCAGCTGGCGAAGGTCTGCTCGTCGAGCCGGTCGGCGTCGGGGGCGTCCCACGGCGCGTCGAGGGGGATGGTGTCGCGCCACTTGTCGACCTGGCGCTGCGCCCGGAGCAGCTCGGCGAGGGCGATCGGGCTGAGCGGCGGGTTGTCGCCCTTCGAGCGCTTGCGGGCGCCGCCGAGCTCGAAGACCGTGGCGCCCTCGTCGTAGGTGGGGTGGGTGACGAGGCCGAGCTCGGCGACCAGGGCGTTGATGCGGTCCTGGCCGGGCCCGACCCACTGCCCGCCGATCTCGACCGAGACGCCGCCGACCTCGTCGTTCAGGGTGCGCCCCCCGACCCGGTGGCGCGCCTCGACCACCAGCACCGAGCGCCCGGCCTCCTGGACGCGGCGGGCGGCGACGAGGCCCGCCACCCCCGCCCCCACGACCACGACGTCGGCGTCCACGCCCCGAGGTTACGACCCCCGGCCCCGGTCACCCCGTCTCCCGCCGGCGCGACGGCCCGATCAGGCGGGGCCAACTCGTTCTGTGTACAGGATCCGCGCGGTGGCGGCGCGGGTTCTGTGCACAGAACGGGGGGTGGGGTGCCGGCCGGAGTCTCGGTCAGGCGGGGCCGACTCGTTCTGTGTACAGGATCCGCGCGGTGGCGGCGCGGGTTCTGTGCACAGAACGGGGGGTGGGGTGCGGGCCGGAGTCTCGGTCAGGCGGGGCCGACTCGTTCTGTGTACAGGATCCGCGCGGTGGCGGCGCGAGTTCTGTGCACAGAACGGCGGGGCGCCGGGGAGGCCGTCAGGCGCGGGGGAGGTGGCTCGGGCGGCCGGACTCGTGGGCGTCGATGTGGTGGGCGCGCTGGAGGGTGAGGTCGATGTCGTCGAGGCCCTGGAGGAAGCGCTCGCGCGTGCTGTCGTCGAGCGGGAAGGTGGTCTCGATGCCCGCGGCCGGCGCCGAGACGGTGCGGCGCTCGACGTCGACGGTGATCTCCAGCGTCGGGTCGGCCTCGACCGCCTCGAGCAGCCGGCGCCCGGTGGCCTCGTCCACCTGCACCGGCACGAGTCCGTTCTTGGTGCAGTTGTTGCGGAAGATGTCGGCGAACCGGGGCGAGATCACCGCCTGGAACCCGTAGTCCATGATCGCCCACACGGCGTGCTCGCGGGACGAGCCCGTGCCGAAGTTGGGGCCGCCCACGAGGATCGAGGCGCCGGCGTACTGCGGCTGGTTCATGACGAAGTCGCGGTCGTCGCGCCACTCCGAGAACAGGCCGGCGCCGAAGCCGGTCCGCTCGACCCGCTTGAGCCAGTCGCTGGGGATGATCTGGTCGGTGTCGACGTCGG
>JACJWK010000008.1 GCA_020637195.1 Microthrixaceae bacterium | reverse complement strand
GGTCGAGTGCGACCCCGCCACCGAGGGCGAGGGCGAGCCCCGGCCCGCGCTCGGCGCCTTCCCCCACGAGGCGGTGGCGGTGGACCCCGACGCCGAGCAGCTCTACCTCACCGAGGACCGCCCCGACGGCCGGCTCTACCGCTTCACCCCGGACGCGTACCCCGACCTGTCGGCCGGGCGGCTCGAGGTGGCCCGCGAGGCCGGCGACGGCGGCGTGACCTGGCTCGAGGTGCCCGATCCCTCGGCCGCCGACACGCCCACGCGCGAGCAGGTGCCCGAGAGCACGGCCTACGACGGGGGCGAGGGCATCTGGTACGACCAGGGGAGCGTCTACTTCACCACCAAGGGCGACGACCACGTGCGCCGCTACGACACCGAGGCGGCCACGATGGAGGTGGTCTACGACGGCACGGGCGCGCTCACCGGGGTGGACAACCTCATCATGGAGCCGGGCACCGCCGACCTCTACGTGGCCGAGGACGGCGGCAACATGGAGGTGGTGGTGCTCACCGCCGACGGCGACGCGGTGCCCTTCGCCCGCATCGTCGAGGAGGGCAATCCCGACGGCGGCATCGCATCGGAGGTGACGGGGCTGGCCTTCAGCCCCGACGGCACCCGCCTGTACTTCAACTCCCAGCGGGGCGGCCCCGAGAGCAAGGGCATCAGCTACGAGGTCACCGGCCCCTTCCGGGCCGCCGACGCCGCCTCCACGACGGCGAGCACGGCCACGACGCTGGCGTCAGCCGCCACCGCCGACGAGCCCACGGGGGACGACGACGGCAGCGACGGCGGCGACCTGGCGCTGCCGCTCGTCGGCGGGGCCATGGCCCTCGGCCTGGCCGCCACGGGCGCGCTGGTGTGGCGGGCCCGCACCCGGTCGGCGGGGGGCGAGGAGGATCCGGGCGCCCCACCGGAGAGCCGGTAGCCTCCGAGCCGTGACCCTCCCGCACTTCCCGGTCGCCGACGATCCCGGGCCCAGCTTCGTCGGCCTCCTCCGCGCCCAGGGGCTCGAGCCGCGCTTCGCCACGGGCCCCGACGGTGCCACCAGCCCGCTGTCGTTCAGCCACGGCACCACGGTCGTGGCCGTGCGCTTCGCCGACGGCGTGGTGATGGCGGGCGACCGCCGCGCCACGGCGGGCCACCTCATCAGCCACCGCCACATGGAGAAGGTGTTCCCGGCCGACCGCTACTCGGGCGTCGCCATCGCCGGCGCCGCGGGCCCGGCGGTCGAGATGGTGCGCCTGTTCCAGCTCCAGCTCGAGCACTACGAGAAGGTCGAGGGCACCACCATCAGCCTCGAGGGCAAGGCCAACCAGCTCTCGCAGATGGTGCGGGGACACCTCCCCGCGGCGATGCAGGGCTTCGCGGTCGTGCCGCTGTTCGCCGGCTACGACACCGCCCGCCGGGAGGGCCGCCTGTTCGAGTACGACGTCACCGGTGGCCGGTACGAGGAGAGCGAGTACGCCACCACCGGGTCGGGGAGCCTGCACGCCGGCGCCGTGGTGAAGATGGGCTACCGGCCCGGGCTGGCCCGCGAGGAGGTCATCGACCTGGTGATCTCGGCCCTGTTCGAGGCCGCCGACGAGGACTCGGCCACCGGCGGCCCCGACCTCGTCCGGGCGATCTACCCCAACGTGGCCACCATCACCGCCGACGGCTTCGTGGCGGTGGGCGAGGACGAGGTCGCCGAGCGCTTCCGCGGCCTCGTCGACCAGCTCACCAGCACGCGCGGCCCCCTTCCCCCCGGAGGCGATCCCTCGTGAGCATGCCGTTCTACGTGGCGCCCGAGCAGGTGATGAAGGACCGGGCGGACTACGCCCGCAAGGGCATCGCCCGGGGCCGCAGCCTGGCCGCCGTCGTGTACGACGACGGCATCCTCATCTGCGCCGAGAACCCGTCGGCCACGCTGCGCAAGACCTCCGAGATCTACGACCGCATCGGCTTCGCCGGCGTCGGCAAGTACAACGAGTTCGACTCGCTGCGCATCGCCGGCGTCCGCCACGCCGACCTGAAGGGCTACTCGTTCAGCCGCGCCGACGTCGACGCCCGCAGCCTGGCCAACCAGTACGCCCAGATCCTCGGCCAGATCTTCACCAACGAGATGAAGCCGATGGAGGTGGAGATCCTCGTCGCCGAGGTGGGCCACGACCCCGACGGCGACCGCCTCTTCCACATCCTCTACGACGGCACCGTCGTCGACGAGTCGGACTTCACCGTGCTGGGCGGCGAGGCCGAGGCCATCGCCCAGCGCCTCGGGGAGGCCTGGGGCGAGGGGCTCTCGCTGGGCGACGCCCTGAAGGCGGCGTGCGCCGCCATCGGGGGCCCGGACCGCACCCTCGTGGCCGACGACCTCGAGGTGGCCGTGCTGGCCCGCAGCAACGGCCGCCGGGCGTTCCGTCGCATCGAGGGCGGCGAGCTGGCCGAGCTCCTGGGCTGATCCGGCGCGGCGCGCGGCGTCGCGGGGAACGGCCGGACGCACAGTAGGTTGACGCGATGGACCGCCGGATCTTCGGCCTGGAGAACGAGTACGGGGTCACCTGCACCCTCCGCGGCCAGCGCCGGCTGAGCCCGGACGAGGTGGCCCGCTACCTGTTCCGCCGGGTCGTGTCGTGGGGCCGGTCCTCCAACGTGTTCCTCGCCAACGGGGCGCGGCTGTACCTCGACGTCGGCTCGCACCCCGAGTACGCCACACCCGAGTGCGACTCCATCCACGACCTCGTCGTGCACGACAAGGCGGGGGAGCGCATCCTCGAGCAGCTCCTGGCCAGCGCCGAGCAGCGCCTCCGGGAAGAGGGCATCCGGGGCGTCATCTACCTGTTCAAGAACAACACCGACTCGGCGGGCAACTCCTACGGCTGCCACGAGAACTACCTCACCAGCCGCCAGGACGACTTCAGCCACTACGTCGAGGTGCTCATCCCGTTCTTCGTCAGCCGCCAGATCTTCGCCGGCGCGGGCAAGGTGCTCCAGACCGCGCGGGGGGCGATGTTCTGCATCAGCCAGCGCGCCGAGCACATCTGGGAGGGCGTCTCGAGCGCCACCACGCGCTCCCGGCCGATCATCAACACCCGCGACGAGCCCCACGCCGACGCCGAGCGCTACCGCCGCCTCCACGTCATCGTGGGCGACTCGAACATGAGCGAGTACGCCAACTTCGTGAAGATCGGCACCACCAGCATCCTGCTGCGGATGCTCGAGGACCGCATGGTCACGTTCCGGGACATGACCCTCGAGAACCCCATCCGGGCGATCCGCGAGATCAGCCACGACATGACGTGCACCCGCCGGGTTCGCCTGGCCAACGGCCGGGAGGCGAGCGCGTTCGAGATCCAGTCGGAGTACCTCACCCGGGCCCTGCGCTACGCCGACACCAAGGGCCTGAACCCCCTCGAGCAGCAGGCGCTCGACATGTGGGAGCACTGCCTGACCGGCATCGAGAAGGACCCGCTGTCACTCGACCGCGAGTGCGACTGGGTGATCAAGCACAACCTCATCGAGGCCTACCGCGAGCGCCACGGCCTGAGCCTGACCGACCCCAAGGTCGCGCTGATGGACCTCCAGTACCACGACGTCAACCGGGACCGTGGGCTCTTCTACCGCATGCAGCGACGCGGGCTCGTCGACCGGATGTGCACCGACGACGAGATCGACGTCGCCGTCGACCAACCGCCGCAGACCACGCGGGCGCGCCTGCGGGGCGAGTTCATCCGGCGGGCCAAGGAGCGCAAGCGGGACTACACCGTGGACTGGGTCCACCTGAAGCTGAACGACCAGGCGCAGCGCACGGTGCTGTGCAAGGACCCCTTCAAGTCGCGCGACGAGCGCGTCGAGAAGCTGATCGCCTCGCTCTGACCGCCGGTGCCGTCGTTCCGCAGCGGCCGGGTGGCCGAGATCCTGGCCGAGCGACCGGGCCTCCAGCGGGTCACGGTCGTGCTGGATCCCGACCCCGAGGACGGGTCACCGGGTGACGACGGGCCCGCCCGCGCGTACGTCCTCACCGAGCTGATCGGCGACGTGGCGGTGGGCGACGAGGTCGTGTGCAACACGACGGCGGTGGAATGGGGCCTGGGCACCGGTGGGTGGCACGTCGTGCACTGGAACCTGAGCCGGCGGTCGTGGCGGCGCAAGGGGCCGGGTCACATCATGAAGCTGCGTTACACGAGCCTCCAGGCCGACACCGGCTCGGCCGAGGAGCACCTCGACGACCTCCCCACGGGCCTCGACGACCTGCCCGTCGTGGTCTGCGGCGTGCACAGCCAGGTGCCGTGCGTGGCGGTGGCCCTGAAGGCGGTCGACCCGTCGGCCCGGCTGGTGTACGTGATGACCGACGGTGCGTCGCTGCCGCTCGCCTTCTCCGACCTCGTGGCGACGCTGCGCGCCGACGGCCTGGTCGACGCCACCGTCACCGCCGGCCACGCGTTCGGCGGCGATCTCGAGGCGGTCACGGTGGCGTCGGCGCTCACGCTGGCGCGACACCAACTGCACGCCGACGCGGTGGTCGTCGCGATGGGCCCCGGCGTCGTCGGCACCGACACGACGCTCGGGACCACGGCCGTCGAGGTCGCCACCATCCTCGACACCGCCGCCGCGCTGGGGGGCCGACCCGTCCTCTGCCTGCGGGTGTCCGAGGGCGACCCCCGGGAGCGTCACCGGGGGGTGAGCCACCACAGCCGGACGGTGCTCGACCTCGTGCACACGCCGGTGCTGGTGGCCGCCCACCCGCTCCTCGGCGCCCGTGGCAACGTCACGGCGCTCCCGGTCGACGAGCCCGATACCCCCGCGCTGCTGGCCGAGCACGGCCTGCGGGTCACCACGATGGGTCGCGGGCCCGACGAGGACCGGGCCTTCTTCCAGGCCGCCGGGGCCGCCGGCACGCTCGCGGCCACGCTGCTGCGATGAGCCAGAAGCTCGAGCGCCTGTTGAACCTGATCGCCGCCCTGCTCGAGACGCCGAGGGCGCTCAGCGCCGAGGAGATCCGAGCGCGCGTCCCCGGTTACCCGGACGAGGCCGGGCCCACCTTCCGGCGGGCGTTCGAGCGCGACAAGGACGACCTCCGCGAGATGGGGGTGCCCCTGCGGGTCGAGACGGTGCCGGGCACCGATCCGCCCCAGACGGGCTACCGCATCCCCCGCGACGAGTACTACCTGCGCGACCCGGGCCTCGAGCCCGACGAGCTGGCCGCGCTGCACCTGGCCGCGTCCACGGTCGGGCTCGACGGCGACCACGGCCTCGGCGGCCTGTGGAAGCTCGGCGGCGCGCTCGGCGGCGACGGGGGCGGCGGCGAGGTCGAGCCCCTCGGCCGCCTGCCGGCCGATGCTGCGGTCGCCGTCGCCTTCCAGGCCGTGGCCGAGCGCCGGCCCCTCACCTTCCGCTACCGCGGCGAGGCGCGCACCGTCGACCCGTACCGCCTCGACTTCCAGCTCGGCCGCTGGTACCTCACCGGGTTCGACCACCTGCGTGGCGAGGAGCGCAACTTCCGCTTCGACCGGATCGAGGGCGAGCTCGCCGCGGGGCGCCCGCGGGCGTTCGAGCGCCCGCAGGGAGCGGTTCCCGGTGTCGAACGGGCGTCCTGGCAACTCGGCGAGGGCGAGCCCGTGGTGGCCGACCTGCTCGTCGACGCCGACCACGCCGCCCTGGCCCGCCACGAGCTGGGCGAGGCGGCGGTGACCGAGGAGCGCGCCGACGGCTCGGTGCGGTTCTCGGTCGGCGTTACGAACCGTGCCGGGTTCCGAGCCGTCGTCCTCGGGCACCTCGACCACGCCGAGATCCTGGGACCGCCCGAGCTGCGCGACGACCTGGTCGCGTGGCTCCGTGCCCTGGTGGCGCCGTGACCCGGCTGGGCGCCGGCGAACGGGTCCAGCGGCTGCTCGCCATCGTGCCGTGGATCGTCGACCACCCGGGGAGCCGGGTGGACGAGGTCTGCCGGCGCTTCTCGATCGACGAGCCGGACCTGCTCAAGGCCTTCGACCTCCTGCCCTTCGTCGGCGTCCACCCGTTCAGCCCCGACGCGCTCATCGACGTCGTGCTCGAGGACGGGCGCGTCTGGCTCCACCTCGCCGAGCCCTTCGGGCGCCCGCTGCGCCTCACCCCCGAGGAGAGCCTCGCGCTCGTCGCCGCGGGGCGCAGTGTGGTGGCGACGCCCGGGTTCGACGGCGACGGCTCCCTCGCCCGAGGGCTCGCCAAGCTGGCCCGGTCGCTCGGCATCGACGACGAGGGTGCCGTCGACGTGCGGCTGGCGGACGAGGTCGCGCCCGACCTGCTCGACCGCCTGCGCGGTGCCGTGCGGTCGCGGCAGCGGATCAGGCTCGACTACTACTCGTACGCCCGCGACGAGCACACCCGCCGCGAGGTCGATCCGTTCCAGGTCTTCGCCGACGCCGGGCGCTGGTACCTCGCCGGCCACTGCCACCGCGCCGGTGGCGACCGTGTGTTCCGGGTCGACCGGATCGCCTCGGCCGAGATCCTCGACGTCGACTTCGAGCCGCCCGCGCCGGAGGCGCGGCCCGGGACCTTCGAGCCGGGCCCGGACGCACCCCGTGTCGTGCTCGACCTGGGCCCCGAGGCCCGCTGGGTGGCCGAGCACTACCCGTGCGACCACGTCGAGCCCCTCGACGACGGCCGCGTCCGCGTCACCCTCGCCGTGACCGCTCGCCCCTGGCTGGAGCGGCTGTTGCTCGTGCTCGGGCCGGACGCCGACCCGGTGGCGGTGGACGAGCGCCTCGGCGGCGCCGACGTGCGCTCGGAGGCGGCGGCTCGGGTGCTGCGTCGCTACGGCAACGACGGGCCGCTGCGTTAGCCTGCGATCTGCGTGTCCCCCTCCGACCCCCCCGCCCTCGACCTCGACGAGGGCACCTCACCCGTCGAGCCCGGCGACGACCCGGAGGGCGGTCACGGCTCGGGGGTGCGCAGCCTGGTCGAGTGGGTGCTGGTGGTCGGCGGCGCCCTGGTCATCGCCCTCGTCATCAAGACGTTCCTGCTCCAGGCCTTCTACATCCCGTCGTCCTCGATGGTCTCGACGCTGAACATCGGTGACCGCGTGCTGGTCAACAAGCTCAGCTACGACCTGCACGACGTGCACCGCGGCGACATCATCGTGTTCGAGCGGCCCGAGAGCGAGGCCGACAGCCCGATCTCGGACCTCATCAAGCGGGTGGTGGGCCTGCCGGGCGACACCGTCGAGGGCCAGAACGGGCAGGTGCTGATCGACGGGGAGCCGCTCGCCGAGCCCTACCTCGACGAGGGGGTCACCACCGGTGACTTCGACCCCGTCGAGGTGCCCGAGGGCCACTACTTCATGATGGGGGACAACCGCGGCGACTCCCGCGACAGTCGGTTCTTCGGTCCCATCGCCGAGGACACCATCGTCGGGCGCGCCTTCTTCCGGGTCTGGCCCCTCGGGGACATCTCGACGCTCTGACCCGGACGGAGCGGGACGGCCCGGGCCGTCAGTCGCCGTGGGCGGCCTGCAGCGCGTCCACCATGCGGTCGACGTGGTCCGAGAACACCCCGTCGATGCCCATGTCGAGCAGCTGGACGAGGGCCCGCTCGTACTGCGCGTCCCAACCGAGGCAGTAGCGCCCGAACCGGTGGAAGAGGGTCGTGAGCCCGCCCGTCCAGTCGGTGTGGTGGAGGTTGACGGCGTCGATGCCCACCTCGGCCAGGGTGGCCGCACGCCGCTCGGGCCCCTCCTTGATGCGACGGAGCCGGGTGGAGTCGACGAGGCGGATTTCGGGCGCCAGCGAGCGCCAGGAGGCCACGGTGCGCCAGTCCGGGTGGCACAGCCAGAGCCGGCCGAGCGCGCCGCCGCCGGCCCGCCGGGCGGTCTCGACGATGGCCGGGGCGGCCGCCGGGTCCTTCACGTCGAGCGAGAGCTCGAAGCCGGTGCCGCACGTGGCGTAGAGCTCGTCCAACGTCGGCACGTGCCCGGGCAGCCGGTGACGCTCGAGCGCGGCGAAGGCCCGACGGCGCAGCCGGCCCACGATCCCGTCGTGGTCGAGGGCGACGTGGCCGTCCGCGGTGAGCCAGGCGTCGGACTCGAGGCCGGTCGCTCCGAGGCGCAGCGCCAGGCGGAAGGCGTCGAGCGTGTTCTCGGGCGCGTGGGCCTTGCCGCCCCGGTGGGCGAAGCCGATCGGCACGGCACGCAGCGGTGGGAGACGGGTGGCCACGGCGCCGATTGTCGCACGGTCGGGGCCGACCGCCGCCTTCTCGCAGAACGCCCTCAAGGCCGGCGCCGGCGGTGCCGATGGCTCTGGGAGTTGAGAGAGGAGGGGCGAATCGCGATGGCAACCATCCGGGCCAGCTGCCCCGATTGCGGCGATGTGGAGTTCACCACGGCGGACGTCCAGGTGCGCATCAGCGCCTCGGACGGCTCGGGGACGTACTCGTTCCGGTGCCCGGGGTGCGTGGTGACCGTCGTGAAGTCGGCCGAGCCCCGCACGATCGACCTGCTCCTCGCCTCCGGCGTGCAGGAGGCCACGAACCCGCTCCCCGCAGAGCTCGGTGAACGGCGCCACGGCGCCCCGATCACCCACGACGACCTCCTCGACTTCCACGATCTGCTCCAGCGCGACGAGGACTGGTTCCAGGCCCTGACCTCCGGGACCGTCACCGACACCGACCGGTAGCCGATCGGCGGTGCCGGTCGGGCGCTAACCTCCGGACGTGCTCTGGTTGGCCGTGCCCGCGGTGCTCGTGGTCGGCGCGCTCGGCTGCCTCGCGGGGGTCGCCTCGATCGACCGAGGCCGCCGCCAGCTCCAGCGGCAGGTGGCGGCCCTCGTCGAGGTGCGGGCCGCGCTGCCGCCCGTGCAGGCCCGCATCGAGGCCGCTCGCGCCACCGCCACCGCACACGTGCGCCGGTAGGGTTTCCGAGTGTTCAACATCGGCGGCGCGGAGCTGCTCGTCATCTTGGTGGTGGCCCTGCTCGTGCTGGGGCCCAACAAGCTGCCGCAGGCGGCCCGCCAGGTGGGCAGCTTCCTCGGCGAGTTCCGGCGCATCGCCGACGGCTTCCAACAGGAGCTGAAGTCGGCCATGGACGACCCGGTGGGGGCGACACCCGCGAAGGCGCCGAGGGAGAAGCCGAAGTCACCCGGTGGCCCCGTGGACCAGACCGAGGTCATCGACGCCACCGCCACCGACCAGGACGACGAGGCCGGGACGGCCGACACGGCCGACGAGGCGTAGCGCGCTGCGGTGGCCGACGTGACCGACACCGACGCGGCGGTGGACGAGCCCGAGCACGGGCGCATGACGCTCGTCGAGCACCTCGCCGAGCTGCGGTCCCGGCTGTTCAAGAGCATCGTGGCCGTCGTCGTCGGCGGCCTGGTCTGTTGGATCTTCTACAACCAGATCCTCGAGTTCCTCGTCCAGCCCTACTGCGACATCCGCGGCGGCGATTGCGGGCTGTACGTCACCGACCCCCTCGAGGGCTTCAAGGTGCGGCTCCAGGTGTCGGGCTACGGCGGCATCGCGCTGGCCATGCCCGTGATCTTGTGGCAGCTCTGGCGGTTCATCACGCCCGGCCTGTACAAGCACGAGCGGCGCTACGCCGTGCCGTTCGTGGCCTCCTCGGTGACCTTGTTCGTCATGGGCGCGGCGCTGGCGTTCTGGACCCTGCCCAAGGCCCTCGAGTTCCTCATCGACATCGGCGGGACCGAGCTCCAGGAGATCTACTCGCCCAACAAGTACCTGACCCTGATCGTCTACATGATGCTGGCGTTCGGGATCGGGTTCGAGTTCCCGATCCTGTTGATCTTCGCCCAGATGGCCGGGCTGCTCACCCCCGAGCAGCTCGCGTCGGGCCGCCGTTGGGCCATCGTCATCATCTTCGTCGTGGTCGCGGTCCTCACGCCGAGCGGCGACCCGTACAGCCAGATCGTCCTCGCCGTGCCGATGGTGCTCTTCTACGAGGCCGCCATCATCGTGGGCAAGCTCATGCGCCGGCGCAAGAACAGGGCGGCCGAGGCGGCCGCCTGACGTGGCGGCGCGGGCCGGAGCCGCCGCCGACGGGTTCGACCTGGACCCCTTCCAACGGGAGGCGATCGACGCGATCGACGCCGGCCGTTCCGTCCTGGTGGCGGCGCCCACCGGGTCGGGCAAGACCGTCGTGGCGGAGCACGCCGTCGCGACCGCGCTCGCCCGGGGTGACGGCTCGCGGGCCTTCTACACCACGCCGATCAAGGCCCTGTCGAACCAGAAGTACCACGACCTCGTGCGGCGCCACGGCGCCGATCAGGTCGGGCTGCTGACCGGGGACAACGCCGTCAACGGCGACGCGCCGGTCGTGGTGATGACCACCGAGGTGCTCCGCAACATGGTCTACGCGGCCTCACCGGCGCTGGACCGCCTGCGCTTCGTGGTCCTGGACGAGGTCCACTACCTCCAGGATGCCTACCGGGGGCCCGTGTGGGAGGAGGTGATGATCCACCTCCCCCCCGAGGTCCGCCTCGTGTGCCTGTCCGCCACCGTGTCCAACGCCCACGAGCTCGCGGACTGGATCGGCACGATCCGGGGCCCGACCGCGACCGTCATCGAGCACGAGCGGCCCGTCGAGCTCGCGAACCTCTTCCTGGTCGGCGACAAGGAGACCTCGTCGCTCAGCCTCCTGCCCACCCTGGTCGACGGACGGCCCAACCCCGAAGGCGACCGGTTCGACGCCGAGCAGCCGCGCCACGGCCCACGCCGGGGTCGGCCCCGCCGGCGGTGGTTCACGCCCCGGCGCCTCGAGGTCGTGGACGAGCTCCTCTCCCGCGAGATGCTGCCGGCGATCTACTTCATCTTCAGCCGCAACGCCTGCGACGACGCCGCCGCCCACCTGCTCGACGCCGGGGTGGCGTTGACCACGGCCGACGAGCGGGCTCGCATCGGCCGCATCGTGGACCAGCGGCTCGCCGCGCTCGGCGCCGACGACCTGGCGGTGCTCGGCGAGCCGCGCTTTCGCGCCGGCCTCGAGGCGGGCGTGGCCCCTCACCACGCCGGCATGGTGCCGCCGTTCAAGGAGGCGGTCGAGGCCTGCTTCGTGGAAGGGCTCGTGAAGGTGGTGTTCGCCACCGAGACCCTCGCCCTCGGGATCAACATGCCCGCCCGCACCGTCGTGATCGAGAAGCTGTCGAAGTTCACCGGCGACCACCACGAGCTGCTCACGCCCGGGCAGTACACCCAGATCACGGGTCGGGCCGGGCGGCGGGGGATCGACCCCATCGGCCACGCGGTCGTGCTGTGGTCGCCGTTCGTCTCGTTCGGCCAGGTTGCCGGGCTCGCGGCCAGCCGCACCTTCGAGCTGTCGTCGGCGTTCCGCCCCACCTACAACATGGCCGCCAACCTGGTGCGCCGGTACCCGCCCGACGAGGCCCACCACCTGCTCAACCGCTCGTTCGCGCAGTACCGCGCCGATCGGGACGTCGTGCGCCTCGAGGCGCGCCTCGACGCGCGCCGGGCCGCCTGGTCCGAGCAGCGAGACGCCGCCACCTGCGAGCGGGGCGACGTCGACGAGTACCGGGCCCTGCTGCCCGATCGCGCCTCCCGCCGGGGCGCGGCGCCGCGCGGGATCATCGAGGCGGCCCTCGCCGGCCTGCACCCCGGCGACGTCATCCCCGCCGACGGCGAGGACCGGGTCCTCGTCCTGTCCGTGGCGCACCGGCAGCGTGGCGCGGTCCGCGTCCGGGCCATCACGACCGGCCGCAAGGTCCTGACCCTGGGCGCGCCGGACTTCGCCCGTCCGCCCGAGGTGGTGGCGCGGGTCGAGGCTGCCTGGAGGCCATGCGCGCCTAACAACGACAAGTTCCGGCGTGCGGCGGTCGAGCAGCTCCGGCAGGTGGGCCCGACCGGCTCCGGCGCGCGCCGGCGCGGGCCCCGGCGGCGGGGGCCCGGCGTGGTCGACCACCCGGTGGCCGGTGCCCCGACGCCGACGCCCACGTCGCCGCCGCCCGCCGGGCTGAGCGCCTCGCCAGGAGGTGGCCGACCTGGAGCGCCAGGTCCGGGGCGGACGGGATCGCTGGCCCGGCAGTTCGACCGCGTCCTCGCCATCCTCGAGGAGGCGCAGGTACCTCGCCGGATGGTCGCTCACCTGGCGGCGAGGTGCTCAGCCGCATCTACCACGAGAGCGACCTGCTGATCGCCGAGTGCCTGTGCGAGGGCCTCCTCGACGGCCTCGACCCGGCGGCGCTCGCCGGCCTGGTGTCGTGCTTCACCTACGAGCACCGCAGCCCGGTCCCGCCCCCTCCGCCGTGGTTCCCGTCGCGACGCCTCCGGGACCGCTTCGCGGAGATCGAGCGCCTCGCGGCCCGGCTCGACCGTGCCGAGCAGCAGGCCGGGCTGCCCGTCACGCGACCGCCGGAGCCGGCCTTCTTCGCCCTCGCCCACGCCTGGGCCGCCGGCGAGCCCCTCGACGAGGTCCTCGACGACGAGGATCTGTCCGGGGGCGACTTCGTGCGCAACGCCAAGCAGCTCATCGACCTGCTCCGCCAGGTGGGCGAGGTGGCGCCGGAGCCCGCCACGGCCCGTACCGCGCGACGCGCCGCCGATGCGCTGTTCCGGGGCGTCGTGGCCGCCTCGTCGGTGGTGGGGGAGGCGGGGCCGGGTCGGGACGGGGCCACGTGACGGTGCGCCGCGGTGAGGCGTGGGGCGACGCCGGCCCGCTCCCCGTCGGCGGCGTCGTCGTGCGCAGCGACACCGAGGCCCGCGGCGTCGTCGAGCGGGCCCGCCGCGCCGGTGACGAGCCGCCTGCGCTGGGCCTGCTCGGTGGCGACCTCTGCCGGACCCTGGGCGGGCGGGGCGACGAGGCCCGGCTGCGCACCCCCGACGCCACGCGGGCCGTGGTGGACCTGGGCTCGGTGCTCGTGGACGGCCGCCAGCACTGGTTCGTGGCCCACCTGGTCGCTCGCCGCTCGTGGTGGCACGGCCCGGTGCTCGTGGCGATGAACGCGCAATGGATCGGTGGCTGGGACGCGGCGCCGCGGTCCCACCCGAACGACGGCCGCCTCGACGTGCTGTCGGGCGACCTGTCGCTGCGGGACCGCACCAAGGCGTGGCGGCGGCTCCCCCAGGGCGCGCACGTCCCGCACCCGGGCATCACCGAGCGGCGGACCGCCGCGCTCCAGGTCGACCTCCCACCCCGGACCGCCGTGTGGCTCGACGGGGAGCGGTTGCCCGGCACGGCGAGGGCGCTGTCGATGCGGGTCGAGCCCGACGCGCTCACGGTCGTGGTCTGACGGGGTCGCTAGGGTTCGGCCATGGACCTCGCAACGGCGAAGCGGCGCGTCGTGGAGGAGGTCGACCGCCGGGCCGACCTGCTCGTGGACGCGTCCCACCAGCTGCACGACCACCCCGAGCTGGCCTTCGAGGAGCACTTCGCCCACGAGCTGCTGACCGGCATCCTCGAAGCGGACGGGCTGCCCGTCGAGCGCCACGCCTACGGCCTCGAGACGGCCTTCGCGGCGCGGTCGGGCCGGGAGGGCCCCAACGTGGCGGTGCTCTGCGAGTACGACGCCCTGCCGGGCGTGGGCCACGCCTGCGGGCACAACATCATCGGCACGGCGGGCCTGGGCGCCGGCCTGGCCGCCGCCGCCCTCGCCGACGAGTTGGGGGGACGGGTCGTGGTCCTCGGCACCCCCGCGGAGGAGGGCGGCGGGGGCAAGGTCTTGATGGCCGACCAGGGCGCCTTCGAGGGCGTCGACGCCGCGATGATGGTCCACCCGGCCGGCGGCGACCTGATGGCCATGAACGCCATCGCCATCCAGCAGGTGTTCGTGGACTACGAGGGCGAGGCCGCGCACGCGGCCGCGTACCCCCACCGGGGCCGCAACGCCCTCGACGCCGCCGTCCTCGGCTACGTGAACGTGGCCGCGCTCCGCCAGCACATCCGCCCCAACGAGCGGGTCCACGGCGTGTTCCTCGATGCGGGGGACAAGCCCAACATCGTGCCCAAGCACGCCTCGGCGCACTGGTACGTGCGCTCGGCCTCCCTGCGCACCCTCGAGCCGCTGAAGGCCCGGGTCCTGGCGTGCCTGCAGGCGGGCGCGGACGCGGCGGGGTGCACCATGACCGCTCGGTGGGAGGAGCCCGCCTACGCCGACATGGCCGACAACGCCACCCTCGTCGAGCTGTACACCGAGAACGCGGCCGCGACGGGCCGCACCCTGCTCGACCCCGCCGAGGTCCCGGGGGTGGTGGGCAGCACCGACATGGGCAACGTCAGCCACCTCGTCCCCTCCATCCACCCGATGATCGCGGTGTCGCCGCCCAACGTGTCCATCCACTCGCCCGACTTCACGGCCTACGCGGCCTCCGACGCCGGCGACCGGGCCGTGCTCGACGGCGCCAAGGCGCTGGCGATGACCGTGATCGACCTGTGGCTGCGGCCCGACAAGGTCGAGGCGGCGCGCGCCGAGTTCGCCGCCGCCCACGCCGACTGATCCGAGGGGTCCGCGGTGGTCCCCGTCCGGGGCGCCCCCAGGTCGTAACCTCCACCGTCGTGGAGCGTCCCGGGGAGCAGCAGCGCGCGTGAGCGTCTACGTCGCCGAGGAGTACGAGCCCGAGGAGGAGGACATCCTCCGCCGCTACTTCACCAACCTCGACGGGCCCGTGTTCGCGCTGGTGAACCTGCCCGAGGTCGTGAAGGGGGCGCTGTTCGCCCGGTACTCGCGCTCGCCCAAGAGCCTGCGCCGCCTGTTCCTCGACGAGTTCGTCGGTGACCTCGACATCAGCGGTGACGTCACCATCGACGCGACGGTCGGGCTCAAGCGGGCCGAGGACCTCTACGACCGGGTGTTCTTCGACTACGGCGACGACTCGGTGGCCCAGCTCGGCGGCGTGCACCTGGCGTGCGAGCAGGCCTCGAACCTGCTCACCAAGGTGCTCGAGTGGGGTCGGCTCATGGCCTACCTCGAGCAGTCCACCCGCTACATCGCCTACGACGCCCGCATCGGCGGCCGGTACCGCTTCTACCGGGATCCCGAGGTGCTCGGATCGTCCCTCGGCACCCGGTACGTCGGCGACATGGACCGGCTCTTCGACACCTACGGCGAGCTCCTGCCCGTGCTGCAGGACTGGTTCCGCGGGCAGTACCCGAAGGACCCCGACGACTCCGACTTCGTCTACCGCCAGGCCGTGCGGGCCAAGGCCTTCGACGCCCTGCGGGGCATCCTGCCGGCGGCGTCGCTGTCCAACGTGGGGATCTACGGCACCGGCCAGGCCTACGAGCAGCTGCTGTTGCGCATGCGGGCCCACCCCCTGCCCGAGGCCCGCACCTACGCCGACCTCATGCTCGGCGAGCTCCGCAAGGTCATCCCCTCCTTCCTCAAGCGGGTCGACCTCGAGGACCGCGGGGTCGCCTGGAGCCACTACCTGTCGTCCACGGCCGACGCCATGGAGGACCTCGCCGGCCGGCTCTTCCCGGGCGGCGGGACGATCGACGCCGCGCCGGTGGTCACCCTCACCGACTTCGACCCCGACGCCGAGGTCAAGCTCGTCGCGTCCATGCTCTACCCCTACGTCGACCGGCCCGAGCGCCAGGTCGAGGCGACCGTGCGCGCCATGGGCGCCGACGAGCGCCTCGCGGTCGTGCGCGCGTACGTGGGGGAGCGGGCCAACCGGCGCCACAAGCCGGGCCGGGCCCTGGAGCGGCCCTTCTACCGCTTCGACGTGCTGGCCGACTACGGCGCCTTCCGGGACCTCCAGCGCCACCGGATGCTCACCATCGAGTGGCAGCGCCTCACGCCCCACCACGGCTACACCCGGCCGGGGGCGGTCGACGAGGCCGGCGCGGCCCCCCGGTTCGACGAGGCGATGGAGCGCTCCGCGGCGCTCTACGACGCGCTGGCCGAGACGTTCCCCGACCAGGCGTCGTACGCGGTCTCGCTGGCCTACAAGGTCCGCTTCATGATCAACCTCAACGCCCGCTCGGCGATGCACCTCATCGAGCTGCGCACCACTCCTCAGGGGCACCCGGCGTACCGGCTCGTCGGCCAGGAGATGCACCGTCTCATCGCCGAGGAGGCCGGCCACCACGCCATCGCCGAGATGATGCGCTTCGTGGACCACTCCGAGGAGGCCGAGCTCGAGCGCCTCCAGTCCGAGCGCCGGGCCGAGGAGCGCCGCCTCGGGCGGGCGTGAGGCCTGATCGCGTCGCCAGCGGGTACGAGGCGACCAGACGATCGATCTCCGCAGGACGCGCACGACGGGCGGTCCGTGTGCCTATCATCCCCGCCGCGCCCAATACCGGCGCAGCGACGACCCCCCTCCTAGGACGACATGGCTGACGACGTGGACGAGATGATGGACGACGACGAGGAGTTCACCGACGACGACCTCGACGACGATCTCGACGAGGACCTCGACGACGACGACCTCGACGACGACGAGCTGGTCGACGGCGACGACGACCTCGAGGACTCGGTCGACGACGACGACGAGGACGACGAGGACGAGGGGACGGAGAAGCCGGCGGGTGGCGCCAAGGCCGATTCCGACGACGAGGACGACGACGAGCCCGACCCCGACGACGTCGAGGCCGATCTCGACGCCATCTTGAAAGACCGCATCGCCGCCTCCGACGAGGACGACGAGGACGAGGAGGAGGAGCAGGTCGCACCCGAGCCCGACGGCGCCGAGGGCGGCGGCCGCATCCAGCCGAAGCGTCCCGGCGAGTTCGTGTGCCAGTCGTGCTTCCTCGTGAAGCATCCGAGCCAGCTGGCCGACGAGGATGCCATGCTCTGCCTGGACTGCGTCTGAGGCGATGAGCGAGCAGCGCCCGGTCGTGGCCCGCGTGGCGGACGTCGTGGTCTACGCCCCGCTGGGGCTGGCCCTCGAGGGTCGCCGGCTGTTCCCCGACCTCGTGGATCGGGGCCGGCGCCAGGTCCAGTTCACCCGGGTCGTCGGGAAGTTCGCGGTCCGGCGGGGCGAGGAGCGCGCCCAGCAGGCGTGGAGCGACGCGCAGGGGCTGGTGCTGGGCCTGTTGAACGTGGCCGGCTTGCGCCCCGAGGACGACGACCCCGAGGCTGCCGACCCGATTCCCGTCGACGTGGACCTCGAGGCGGTCGACGCCGTCGACCTGCACCTCGTCGCCGACCCGGAGCCGCGCGCCGATGGCGGCGCCCTGGCGATCCCCGGCTACGACAGCCTGTCGGCCTTCCAGGTCATGCCGCGGCTCGAGGGGCTGGGCCCGGACGAGCTCGAGGCGGTGCGGGACTACGAGCGCCAGACCCGCGGGCGCCAGACGATCCTCAACAAGATCGCCCAGCTCCAGGCATCCTGAGGCCATGGAATCCGCCCGCGTCGCCAACGCCACCGACACCGACCGGGTGGTCGAGCTGGCCCGGGCGGTGATCGAGGAGCTCCGTCCGACGAAGGGCGGCGACGTGTGGGCCCGCACCGCGGGCCGGGCCGAGCCGCTCGACGAGGCGATGCACGCCGCCATCGTCCGCCGGGACCACCTCGTCGTCGTGGGCGCGGTCGACGGTGCCGTGGTCGGCTACGGGGTGGCGCGCTACAACGACCTGCGCGACGGCGGGCGCCTCGGCGTCATCGGCGACCTGTACGTCGAGCCGGACTTCCGTGGGGTCGGGGTGGGCGAGGCCATGATGGGCCTGCTGGTCGACTGGTGCGAGGACCAGGGCTGCTTCGGCGTCGATTCGGTGGCGCTGCCCGGCAACCGGCCCACCAAGAACTTCTTCGAGACCTTCGGACTGGTGGCTCGGGCCATCGTGGTCCACCGGGCCTTCCCCGCCGACGGCGAGCCGCCCGCGTCGGCGCACGACGACGACCCGGCCCAGGAGACCGGCGACGACGCCGATGCGCCCTGAGGCGTGCGTCGGCGCGGTGGTCGTCGACGACGACCGTCTCCTGCTCGTCCGGCGGGGTCGCGGCGCGGCGGCGGGCACCTGGTCGGTGCCCGGCGGGCGCATCGAGGCCGGCGAGACCGTGCAGGAGGCGGTTCTGCGTGAGCTCCGAGAGGAGACCGGCCTCGAAGGCGTCTGCGGCGAGCTCGTCGGCTGGGCCGAGCGCATCGACGACGGGCACCACGCCGTGATCCTCGACTTCGCCGTGACGGTGCTGGACGCCGCCGAGCCGGTGGCCGGCGACGACGCCGCCGAGGCGCAGTGGGTGCCGATCTGGGACGTGGCCGAGCTGAACCTCGCCCCGGGCCTGGCCGAGTTCCTCCACGACCACGACATCTTGTCGACGATCGTCTGAGGTGGCGCGGGCCGCCGACGGCGGCGGTCGTCAGATCAGAGGATGCGCACCGGGGTGGCCGAGGCGGCGTTCGCGCCGCCGTCACCGAGCTGGCCGAACTGGTCGGAGCCCCAGCAGAACAGCGTGCGGTTCGTCTTGGTCGCGCAGGTCGTGTTGCCGCCGGCGCTCACGACCGCCCACCGGGTGCCGGGGACGCGCACCGGGGTGGTCTGCGAGGCGTTGGCGGGGTCGTCGCCGAGCTGACCGTCGGCGTCGCTGCCCCAGCAGAACAGCCGACCGGCGGTCCGGCGGGCGCACGTGTGGTTGTCGCCGGTAGCCACGCGCCGCCAGTCGGTGGCGGCACCGTCCACCTGCACCGGCGTGGTCTGGTCGGTGTTGGCCCCGCCGTCGCCGAGCTGGCCGTTGAAGTCCCGCCCCCAGCAGAAGAGACGCCCGTTGGTCTTGCGGGCGCAGCTGTGCAGCTGCCCGCCGGCGACGGGCGCCCACCGGCCGCCCGGGACCACCACGGGGCTGCCCTGGTCGGCGTTGGTGCCGCCGTCGCCCAACTGGCCCACGTTGTCCCGGCCCCAGCACCGGAGCTGGCGGGTCGCCCTCCGGGCGCAGGTGTGCGACTCCCCGGCGTCGAAGGCGCGCCAGTCGGTGACGCCCCCGGCGATGAGGGCCGGCGTGGCCTGGTCGGAGTTGGTGCCGCCGTCGCCCAGCTGGCCCGAGCCGTCCGCGCCCCAGCACCAGAGGGTGCCGTCGGCCTTGCGCGCGCACGTGTGGGTGCCGCCGGCGCTGACCGCCACCCAGTCGGTGGCCGCGCCGGCGACCTGGACCGGGGCGCCCTGGTTGGCGTTCGGCAGCCCGTCGCCGAGCCGGCCGTTGGTGTCGAGGCCCCAGCACCAGAGGGTGCCGTCGGCCTTGCGGGCGCACGTGTGGACGCCTCCCGCGCTGACCGCCACCCAGTCGGTGGCGGCACCGGCGACCTCGACCGGGTGGTCCTGGTCTGCGTTGGCCCCGCCGTCGCCGAGCTGACCCTCGGTGTCGCGCCCCCAGCAGAAGAGACGGCCCGTGACCCGGATGCCGCAGGTGTGGGCGGCGCCGACGCTGACCGTCGTCCACTCGTCGGCCGCCGCCTCGACCCCCGGAGCCTCTTCGGCACCGACGCCGTCGGCTCCTCCGAACCCGGCCACCGCGCCCAGCACGGCGACGACTGCTATCACGATGCGTCCGCCCCTGACCATGTCGGCCAGCGTAGTCAGACGGTTGCGCTCGTGGGGCGGCGAGCCTAGGCCCCTTGCCAGTTGGGGTCGCGCTTCTCGATGAAGGCCATCAGCCCCTCGGAGAAGTCGGCGGTCGAGCCCAAGGTCATGATCGCCGCGTTCGACTGGTTGACGCACTCGTCGAGGCCGAGGTCCTCGTACTGCATCAGGATGCGCCGGCTCTCCCGGACGGCAAGTGGGGCGTTGGCGGCGATCCGCTCCGCCAGGGCGAAGGCCCGGTCGAGGGCCTCACCGGGCTCGCACAGCTCGTTCACCAGACCGAAGTGGTACGCCCGCTCGGGCTCGATCGGGTCACCGGTGAGGGTGAGCTCCATGGCCAGGTTGATCGGGAGCTTGCGGGGGAGCCGCCACAGGCCACCGCCGGCGGCCACCAGCGAGCGCTTGACCTCGGGGATGCCGAAGCGGGCGGCGGTGGAGGCCACCACGAGGTCGCAGGACAGGACGATCTCGGTGCCGCCGGCGAGGGCGGGGCCGTCCACCGCGGCGATGACGGGCTTCGTGCGCTGCCGCGTCACGAGGCCGGCGAACCCGCCGCGCTCGGTGAGCAGCTCGCCACCGCGGCCCTCGTTGATGGCCTTGAGGTCGGCGCCGGCGCAGAAGACCGGGCCGTTGCCGGTGAGGATGCCCAGCCACACGTCGTCGTCGGCCTCCATGCGGTCGACCGCGGCCTCGATGCCCTGGGCCACCTCGCCGTTGACGGCGTTGCGGGCCTCGGGCCGGTCGATGGTGATGACGGCCACGTGGCCCCTGGTCTCGTACTCGATCATCCCCGAACCCTACCGGCGGGCCCCGCGCCGTCTGGAAGCGCACCCGGCCCGGCGGGGAGAATCGCCGCCATGGACCGCCTCGTGCCGGTGTTCGACCTCGACGGGACCCTGTTGGACTCCGACGACGCGCTCGTGGCGCCGTTCCTGGCGCTGGGTGTCGCCCGGGAGGACATCACCTTCGGCCACACGCTGGCCCACGAGTGCGACCGCCTCGGCCTCGAGGTGCAGGACTACCTGGATCACTACGACCCCACGGCGGCCGAGCCCTTCGCCGGCGCCCACGAGCTCCTGGCCGGCCTCGAGCGCTGGGCCGTCTGCTCCAACAAGCACGCCAGCAGCGGGGTGGCCGAGCTGGCCCGGCTCGGCTGGGAGCCCGAGGTGGCGCTGTTCGCCGACGCGTTCGGTGGGGCAGGCAAGTCGCTCGCACCGGTCCTGGACCACCTGGGCCTCGACGCGGCCCAGGTGGTCTACGTGGGTGACACGGACCACGACCGCCGCTGCGCGGCTGCGGTCGGCTGCCGGTTCGTGTGGGCCGGCTGGAACCCGCGGGCCCGGCCGGTGCCCGGCGACGAGGTGCTCCGCCGCCCGGGCGACCTGGTCGGAGTGCTCGCGCCCTGACCGACGGCGACCGACCCGGTCGGCCGGCTCAGGCGTCGGTGGGCTCGGCGTCGGCCCCGGCGGCGTCGTCGGCCCCGGTGGCGGTGTCGGCGTCCTGCGGACCCGCGTCGCTGCTGGTCGCCCCGCTCGCGGCGGGTGCCGGCGGGGGAGGGAAGGACTCGGTCGGGTCCGCCGCGGTCGCGTCGGCCCCCTCGCCCGGGTCGGGTGCGTCGTCGGGTGCGGCGGCTGGCTCGGTCGCGCCGTCGTCGGGCGCCTCGGCACCGGCGCCCGGCCCGCCCGAGGGGGCCTCCGGCGCGGTCTCGTCCTCGGCCGCGGTCCCGTCGGGCGTCACCGCCGCCGGGTCGGCCCCGACGGCGTCGGCCGCCGGGGGTGGGGGAGCGGTGGCGTCCCCGGAGTCGGCCCCGTCGTCGCCGGTGGCTGCGGCCGACGCGTCCGCCGCCGTGTCGGCGCGTTCCTTCGGCGGCGGCGGAGGGACGCGCCGGCCCGGTTTGCGGTCGCCACGGGGTGGTCGGGGGCGGGGGCGCTTGCCCGAGCTCGCCGGCTCGACGCCGAACACGGTGGCGATCTGGGGGATCTGGTTGGCCAGGCGGGCGATCTCGGTGAGCAGCGCCTCGGAGGGGTTGGCGGGCAGGCTCTCGGGCACCACGTTGAGGCGCACGGGTGAGAACGCCAGGGCGTCGAGGACGGTGGCCCAGCGGTCCTGGGTGACCTCGGCGGTGAGGGAGGCGGCGGTGGCCTCGGCCAGGCGCGCCGCCATGTCGGTGGGCAGCGGGGCGCCGGCCTTCGGGGGACGGGAGCTGAGGCGCAGCGCCCGCACGCAGCGGCCCTCCGCCAGGGTCGAGGCGATCTCGGCCAGCCAGGCGGCGTGCTCGGCCTCGACCCGACGGTTGAGGGCGGTCCGCAGCTCGTCGGCGAGGGCGCGGCTCTCGTCGTCGCGGGCGCCGGTGTCGGCGGCCACGATGACCGAGCGCAGGTCACGCAGGTCGAGCTCGTCGAGGTCCGCCTTGGCCGCCTCGGCGCGGTCGCGCCACTCGGCGGTGCGCAGGCGCGGCAGGAGCTGCTCGGCGAGCGCGACGAGGGGCTCGGCCTTGACCGGCGGCTTGCCCTCGGCGGCGGCGGCCTCGTTCTGCTTCTGGACGGCCTGGCGCACCGCGGGGATGCCGCCGCGCAGGACCTGCTCGGCCACGGGGCGCTGCTCGGGCGGGAGATCGGCCAGGACGGCGTTGCGATGGGTGCGCCCGGCCTTGAGTCGCTTGGGCTTCGGCTTGGCCGGGGCCTCGGGTCGGGGCGGACGGGCGGGGCGGCCCCGGCGCTCGCCGTCACCGCAGGGCGGGCGGTCCCGCTGCTCACGGTCAGGGCGGTCGCCCCGGCGCTGCCGCCGATCCGGGCGGTCGCCCCGGGCCTTGCCGTCGCGACGGCCGTCGCGGTCGCGGTCACGGCCCCGGCGGCGGTCGTCTCGACCGCCCTTGCCCTTCTTGGCCAGCGTGGTGGTGACCGGCTCGAGCGTGCGCGGGCTGCCCAGCACCTCGATGCGCTCGGGCTCGGGACGGGCCCCCTTGGGCGGCAGCACGGCGGTGACGGTGATGCCGTCGATGTCGAAGTCGGCGTCGGCCCGCACGACATCGCCCACCTTGGCTCCGGAGAACAGCAGGCCACCGTCGAGCTCGCCCTTGGGCTGCTTGGCCCCGGCGGCGCGCCAGGTCCACACGCCATCGAGGCGCTCGCTCGTGAGTTCGATGTCGATGCGACGAGACATGGAGCCATCACGCTATCGGCCCGGCACCGCGCCGCCCGAACCGCCGCGGCCGGCGCCCTCGGGGGATCACCGCCGTCCCACCCACAGAACCCCACCCACAGAACGCCCAGAATCTCCGTTATGTAAAGTCAGCACGGGCGCTCGGAGACCGGGGTGATCCACAGCCCGGCCACCGGCTCGGCCTGGCTCACCAGCCAGTCCAGGGCCCGGCGGACGTCGTCGGGCCCGGTGGCCTCGGCCAGGTCGCCGCGCACGTCCTCGAGGGCCGCCTGGAGCGCGTACAGCCGGTCCTGCACCTCGACGAGGTCGTCGCGCCGCACGACCACCTCGTCGTCGCCCAGCGCGTGGGCGGCCGCCAGCTTGCGGGCCAGGTAGGCCTGCTGGCGACAGCCCTGACGGCAGTACCGGCGGCGCCGGCCCACCGCGGGCTGATCGGCGAGCGGCGCCCCGCACCAACCACATCGGGGGAGTTTCGTCATGTGACGAAACTAGCCGCCGGGCGAGGGCCCGACGGTGAGTAGCGGCGGACGGTCCGATTGAGTAGCCGGTACTCACGACCGCACCCGACCGCTACGCGACACTGATCCCACGGTCACCCGAGCCCGGGTGGCCGACACCGACGGAAGGATCCCCCTCCCATGCGCAAGTTCCTGGCCTTCATGCTGGTCGGCCTGCTCTTCGCCGGCACCGCGGCGGCGTGCAGCTCCGACGACGACGGCGACTCTGGCGACACCACCGAGACCACGGCGGCCACCGACAGCGGCGACTCCGGCGACAGCGGCGGCAGCGGCAACGCCGACATCTCGGCGTACTGCGACTCGGTCCAGGAGCTCGCCGACGCCCTGGAGGCGCTGCGCTCCGATCCGACCGACAGCGACGCCCAGAGCACCGTCACCGAGCTCGGCCAGGAGCTCGCCTCGCAGAGCGCCGAGCTCGCGACCCAGGCGTCGTCGTTCACCCCGGAGGACCTCGAGACCTTCGAGCAGTGCCAGACGACCTTCAACGACTCGCAGGGCTGATCGACACGACCGCGGTTCGGTGGGGCGGCGCACGGCGCCGCCCCACCGGTCGCGTCCGGGCCCCGGAGGGACTCTAAGGTCACGGTGCCGCCCGGGACCCCCGGGTGCGCCCACCCGACCGAGAGGACCCTCGTGCGCCCGTTCCTGCTCGCCGTGATGACGTCGCTCGTGCTGATGGCCTGCTCGAGCAGCGGTGACGAACCCGCGTCGAACCCCACGACGAGCGCGGGGGTCGTCGAGGGGTCGGCCAGCAGCGACGTCGAGGAGTTCTGTGCGCAGACCCGGGCGCTCGGTGAGGAGCTCCGGGCCACCGTCGAGGACCCCGAGGCGGACTCCGCCGACACCATCGACCTGGCGCGCCGGGCCAACGAGCTCCTGGCCCGCACGCCCGAGCTCAACTCGGCCCATCCCGACGAGGTCGCCCTCATCAACGAGTGCGCCCTCGAGCTCTCGGTCAGCCCCGGCTGACCCGCCCCCGGGTACCGCCCCGGGGCCCCGCGGACGAACGTGCGTTCGTCCACCCGGGCGGCGCAGCACCCGGCGCGGTCGGCGCGCCTACCGTCTCCCCCACCCGCACCCCGCCGTCTCCCCCGCCCGCACCCGCCGTCTCCCCACCGCACCCCGTCACGGACCTGGAGGTCCCCGCCGTGCTCTGCTCGTCCTGCGGTCGACCGCTCGCCCCGACGCCCAGTTCTGCGGCGCGTGCGGCGTCGGCGTGACCTCGTCGCTCTCTCGTCTCCCCGGCGGCCGACGCCCCCCACCACGCCCCCGTCGACGGCGCGGTGCTGCCCCCCAGCCCGCCCCTCGCCGACCTGTCCGACGGCACGCTCCCCCCTCCCCCACCTCCCGCCGGGGGCCCGTCGCCGTCCTACGCCGCCGGCGCCCCCACCCCTGGTTCGGGCGTCCGCACCGCCATCCTCGTCGGCATCGTGGCCGTCATGGCGCTGCTGGCCCTGGCCGGCGCCGGCCTGCTCCTGGCCCGCTCCGGCGGCGATGACGACGCCGCCGCCCCGGAACCCGACGAGCCGTCGACCCCGACCATCTCGATCCCGGACCTCACCATCCCCGAGTTCACCATCCCCGACCTGACGGTGCCCGACCTGGTGCTGCCGACCCCCACCACGGCCGCGCCCGGCACCGGCGGGGGCGACGCCATCGACCGCTACTGCGCCACCGCGGAGGCCCTGGGCCGGGAGCTCCAGGCGGCGTTCGACGACCCGCTGAACACCGACGCCGACGAGATCACCCGACTCAGCACCGAGCTCAGCGAGCTGTCCGCCGGGCTCATCGCGACCGCCACGCCCGAGGAGCTCGCCCGCATCACCGAGTGCAACGCCGCGCTCACCCCGGCGCCCTGAGGGCGCGGGCCGCCCGTCGGGGGCTCAGGCCGGCGCGGTCGGGCCCCCGTGCGTGCCGCGCCGCCGGGCCCGGACCACCAGCGCGGTGATCACGCCCACGGTCACGAGGAACAGGGCCGCCGAGGCGAGCCCGCCGCGCCCCGAACCGCCGTCGTCGGGCCCTCCGGGCTGCGCGGCCTGGAAGGCGATCTCGTCCGCATCGTCGGTGTCGGCCGTGTCCTGCGCGGCGTCGGTCCCCTCGGCCGTCTCGGTCGTGGTGGTCGGCGCGGCCGTGGTCGTGGTGGCCCCGGCCTCGACCCCGGCCGACGTGGTGTCGGGCTCGTTCGCGCCCCCGCCGGGGGGCACCGTGGCCGCCGGGGCGCCCGGGGTCGACCCGCCCCCGGTGGGACCGCCGCCGGTGCCCGAGCCCCCGCCGGGCCCGGGCGGTGCCGTCGGGCTCGGGGTCGGGGCGGGGGCCGGGGGGAACACCGAGGCGAACGAGTGGTACGCCGGCGCCGCGCCGGTCCCCCACCTCCAGCCCTCGACGTCGCCGTCGTGGACGCGGGTGGCGCCCGCGCCGACCCGGGAGTACGTGTAGCCGCCCGAGCCCGCCGGCGCCCGGTGGTAGGCCCAGTAGTAGCCGCGCGGGTCGCAGGTGAGGCAGCTCCCGTCCGAGGGGCAGCCGACGCCCGCGAGCGCGCAGACCGCCCCTCCCTCGCCCTGGAAGCCCTCCACCACCGGCGAGAGCCCGGCGAGCTGGAGGGCCTCGAGCCCCGAGATCGACTCGGCCGAGAACTCGATGCCGCGCACGATCACGCCCGTGCCCGAGTCGGCGACGACGACGGCCCGGTTGGGCCCGCTCGCGACGGCGTCTCGGGCCCCGGGTCCGGCGAGCGCGGCCAGGAGGCACGCGACGACGAGCGCCGCGGTCAGCAGGGCACTCCGCAGCCGCACGGTCAGAACTCCACGGTGGAGGGAAGGGCCACCTCGCCCCACGCCGGCTGGGTGCTCGCCAACCGGAACATCATGAGCGCCGCCTGGGCCCGGGTCACCTTCTGGCGGGGCCGGAAGGTGCCGTCCGGCAGCAGCTGCGCGATCCCGTGCTCGATCGCCCAGTCGACGGCGTCGGCGAACGGCGCCGTGTCCGAGACGTCCGCGATGGCGAGGTCGGGCGCCCCGGCGGGCGAGCCGGCGAGCTGCCACAGCAGGTTCAGGACCCGGGCCCGGTTCACGTTGCGCTTGGACGGGAAGGTCGTGCCGTCGTTGATCAGGCCGGCGTCGAGCAACCAGTCGAGCGCGTCGTTGTAGGCCGCGTTGGCGGCGACGTTCGTGTACGGGTGGTCGGTGAAGGGCCCCGGCTGGTCGAACAGGTTCCAGAGGAGCAGCGACAGCTGACCGTTCGTGATGCCGCTCTTCGGGCCGAAGGTGCCGCCCGCGAAGCGGGTGATCCCGTTCTCGGCCATCCACGCCACCGCCTGGCTGTACCAGGCGCAGGCGGGCACGTCGTCGAAGTCCTCCGTGCGGGCGAGCGGCGCCGGCGACAGCGGCAGCCAGGACCGCAGCAGCGCCTGGACCGCCTGGGAGGTGGCGGACGTGTTGGGGACCTCGCTGAAGACGTCGTTCTGGCTCAGGAAGCGGCCGAGGTCGGCCGGCTCACCGCTCGTGACCTGCTGGGAGCGGAGCCAGGCCACCGGGTTCGTGTACGGGCCCGCGGCCCCGCTGCTCGACGAAGTCCGCCAGCACGAGCTGTGCAGGCGCCAGCCGGCGCCGTGGATGGCCATGGCCGCCATGGCGGTGCTGTTCGTGTCGTCGCTGCCGAAGAACTGCCACGCGCCGCTGGCCTGGTGCAGATCGGCCAGGTACTTGAGCGCGGCCGCCACGGTGCCGTCCCCGGTGGGCACCCCGCTGGCGACGAGGGCCTGCACGGCACGCGCCGTCGTGTCGACGTCGGTGTCGGTGCCCTCGGGGGCGCCGTCGTAGCTCCACCCTCCGTTGGCCTGCTGGGCACCGCGGAGGTAGGCCAGCGTGTCGGTGGGCGCGTCACGCCCGATCACGTCGTGCGCCAGCAGCGCGTAGAGCGTGTCGTTGATCGCCGGAAGGCTGTAGGACCCGTCGGGGAGCTTGCCCGCGTCCATGGCGGCCACGAGGTCGACGGCGCCGTTCCCCGAGGGATCGAACGCTGCGGGGTCGAGGCCCAGGGGCCCGGCCACCAGGACGATGAACTTCGCGGCGATGCCCGCCGTCGGCGGGTTCGCGGTCAGGTACTCGTCGGCCCAGTCGAGCGGGGTGCCGCCGGCGGCGGCCCCGTTCGCGTCGAGGGCCTGGACGGCGGCGAGCGCCTCGCCGGTGCTCCAGGGGGTGCCGCTCTGGGCACCGGCGGCGATCGCGAGGATGACGTCGGGGGTCTCGAAGGGCGCGAAGTCGGCGACCTCGAAGCCTCCGTCGGGCTCCTGGCGGGCGGCCAGCCACGCCGTGGCGGCGTCGGTGGTGGCGTCCGCCGCCACCGGAGGCGCGACGGTGCCGAGGCCCAGGAGGGCGACGAGGGTGCTGGCCAGCGCCAGGCGGAGTCGGTGGGTCATGGTGACCTTTCCCGGGCCCCGTTCCACGAGGGCCCTCGGTTGGGGAGCCGGTGCGCGGCTCGTCGGTGGGACCACCGGCGGGCCGGTGGAGCGACGGCAGGTCATCTGGCTCACGGCTCGAGGCCGCTCACAGTTGCGGGACAGCGCCGGTCTCTCACCGGCTTCCCCTGCCACCTCCGGGGGCGAGCCCCCTTCGGCGGCCCATCCACGACGTCCGGGCCGTGGATGACCGTTGCTGGGACGGAGGCTAGGCGCGCCCGGTGCCCGTGGGCAAGGACCGTCGTGCGGGCCCGGCGCCCACCGGCCGCGCGGTCAGGACGCGCTGCGGCGCATGATGGCGACCGAGCCCACCAGCAGCACCAGGGCGATCACGACGAGGATGACCAGGGAAAGGGGCACGGCGAGCCCGCCGGCGTCGTCACCGCCACAGCTGACCGCCGGCGCGCGGGTGACCGGGAGCCAGCGCCCGACCAGCGCCTGGACGCCGAGCGAGGTGGAGCTGACCGGGTCGAGGGTGCCGGCCAAGGCCCCGTCGTCGTGCTGGCTGTCCACCAGCGACGCCACGGGTGACCGGTAGGGCTCCCCCTGCTCGTCGCCCACCCGCCAGCAGCCCTCGGCGGGGTCGTAGCCGAGCGCACGGATCGCGCCCATCGCCCAGGCCGTCGCGTCGGGGAGGGGCTCGCCGTCACGCACGGCCGGCCAGCCACCGGAGGCGTCCTGGGTGAGGGTGAGGAACGACCGCGCCCGGGCGACCGGGGTGTCGCCGTCGGCGGGCACCCCGGCGGCGACGAGGGCCTCCACCACCAGCCCGGTGGTGACCGGGTCGACCGCGTCGCCGTCCGGGTCGGCGTCGGCGTTCCAACCGCCGTTGTCCTGCTGCGCGTCGGCCAGCAGCGAGACGGTGGCCTCGTTGACGGGACGCCCGACGAGCGTGAGGGCCAGCACCGCCTCGGCGGTGGCGGCGAACGAGCCGTACGAGCCGTCCTCGCGACGGCCCACCGCCACGCGGCGGACGAGGTCGACGGGATCGCCGTCGCCGGCGGGGTCGAAGTTCTCGGGGTCGAGGCCCATCGCGGCCACCGCGCGGCTGATGAGCTGGGCCGCCAGCTCAGGCGGCGGGTCGTCCTGGGCGAGGAGGTCGAGGGCCTCGAGCGGCGTGGCCCCGTCGTCGGACTCGGCCGCGGAGACCGCGTCGATGGCCTCCTTGGCGCTCCAGGTGTCCGAGGTCTGGGCCCGCTGCGCGAGCGCGGAGACGGCGTTCGGGGTCCGTGCCCCCTCGCCGAAGCCACCGTCGGGGCCCTGCTGGTCGAGGAGGTAGCCGACCGCCGCGCCCACGACCTCCTCGACGGTCTCGTCGTCGACCGCCTCGGGCGGGTCCTGCACGGCCCGGTGGGCGGCGGCGCCCGCGCTCGGGGCCGGCGTCACGAGGGCGAGGGCGAGCACGAGCAGGACGAGCGCGCCCGCCGTGCCGCGGGTCGCCCGACGTCGTGGCCCGTGCCCTTCGCCCCCGATCGGGCGTCTGACCATGGGCTCCACCCTGTCATGCTGGAGCCCTCGTCGTGCGCACCTCCTCCCGCTTCCACGCGGTCACGTGGCTCCTGTGGGCCCTGGCCGGCGCCGCCACCGTGCAACTGGCCCCCAGCCCGGTCTACGTCGCACTGGTGATCGGCCTCGCCGCGCTCGTGGTCGAGGTGCACCGGCTCGACACCGCCATGGCGCGGGCCTTCCCGCTGCTGCTGGGTCTGGGCGTCGCCTTCGCGCTGTTGCGGGTGGTGCTCACCGCCCTCACCACCCACGGGGTGGGCGAGGTGCTGTTCACGTTGCCCGAGGCGACCCTGCCCCGCCTGCTCGGCGGGTTCACCGTGGGCGGCACCGTCGAGCTCCCGGTGGTCCTCCAGGCCGCCGCGGAGGGCTTCGCCGTCGTCGGCGTCCTGGCCGTGTTCGGGGCGTTCAACGCCGTCGTCTCGCACCACGAGCTGGTCCAGGCCACCCCGCGGGCCTTCCACGAGCCGGGCCTGATCACCACGGTGGGCCTCGCCTTCGTGCCCTCGACGATGGTGGCCGTCCAACAGACCCGCGAGGCCGACCTGGCCCGCACCGGTGGCCGCCGGGTCGGGCGGGGGCGTCTCGTGCGCCAGCTCCTCCCGGTCCTCGAGAGCGGCATGGAGCGGGCGGTCCACCTCGCGGAGTCGATGGACTCGCGCGGCTTCGCCCGCACGCGGGGCGGTCCCCGTGAGCGGGCGTCGGGATGGTGCGGGCTCGCGGCGCTGGTGAGCCTCGCCGCGGCCTTCGTCGCCCTGGTCGGGCGCGCGCCGCGCACGGCGTCCTACCTCGGCGGTCTGGGACTGGTGCTGCTGGTGGTCGCGGTCGTGCTGGCGTCGCAGGCCAGCCGGCTCACGCGCTACCGACCCCGCCGGTTCACGTCCGCCGACGCCGGGGTGGCCGCCGCGGTGTGGCTGGCCCCGATCGGACTGGTCGTCGTCGACCGCCTGGCCGACCCCGCGCTGCGGTGGGCCACCAACCCGCCCGCGTTCCCCGAGTTCTCCCCCGTCGTGGCCGTCGTCATCGTCCTGCTCGGTGTGCCCGCGCTGTTGCCGGCGCCCCGTCGGGACGACGGAGGCGCGCCATGAGCGACGCGATCCGCTGGGAGGGTGTCGCCTTCGCCTACCCCGAGCGCGAGCGCACCCTCGAAGGCATCGACCTGGGCCTGGCCGAGGGCGACCTCGCCGTCGTCGTCGGCTCGTCGGGCTCCGGGAAGAGCACGTTGCTGCGCACCGTCAACGGCCTGGTGCCCCACACGAGCGGCGGTCGCTTCGGGGGCGACGTGCGCGTCCTCGGGCGTTCCACCCGCGAGCACCGGCCGAGGGACCTGGCCGACGTCGTCGGGTTCGTGCACCAGGACCCCGAGGCCCAGTTCGTGGTCGACCACGTGGAGCACGACCTCGCCTTCGTGCTCGAGAACCTGGGCGCCGACGCGGCGACCATGCGGCGGCGGGTCGAGGAGGTGCTGGACGCGCTCGGCATCGCCCACCTGCGCGACCGGTCCCCCAGCACCCTGTCCGGCGGCGAGCGCCAGCGGTGCGCCATCGCCGGCGCCCTGGCGTCCGCTCCCGACGTGCTGGTGCTGGACGAGCCGACCTCCGAGCTCGACCCCCAGGGCGCCGAGGACGTCCTCGCCGCGGTCGGTCGCTTGAACGCCGACCTGGGCACGACCGTGCTGCTCGCCGAGCACCGCCTCGAGCGCGTGGCCGCCCTCGCCCACCGTGCGCTGCGGGTCGAGGGCGGTCGGGTGGTCGACGACGGCGATCCCGCCGAGGTCGTGGCGGGCTACGACGGCGCGCCCCCGGTCACCCATCTCGGTCGCCTGCTGGGCTGGACGCCTCTGCCCCTCACCGTCCGGGACGCGCAGGTGCGCGCCCGCCAGGCGGGAGGGGGCCCGCCACCCCCGGTGTCGTTCCCCGTTCCCGCCCCCGGCGACGTCGTGCGGGCGGCTCGCGCCGTCGGGGTGCGCCACGGCGCCCGCGTGGCGCTGCACCCCACGTCGCTCGAGCTCCGCGCCGGCGAGGTCGTCGCGCTGCTGGGTCGCAACGGCGCGGGCAAGACCACCCTCCTGCGGGCGCTCGGCGGCCTGCGGGCCCCGGACGAGGGCACGGTCGAGGGGGAGGCGTCCGTGGCCTACGTGCCCCAGGACCCGAACGTGCTGCTCTTCGCCCGCACCGTCCGGGCCGAGCTGGAGGAGACGCTGCGGCTGCGGGGCCGGCCCGACGACGGCCGGGTCGACCGGTGGCTCGCCGCGCTGCGCCTCGAGGCCCTGGCCGACCGCCACCCCCGCTCGCTCTCGTCGGGTGAGCGCCAGCGCGTGGCCGTCGCCGCGATCGCCGTCGGCGGGGCCGAGGTCCTGCTCCTCGACGAGCCGACCCGCGGCATCGACGCGCCGTCCCGCGCCGCGTTGGAGGAGGCGGTGCGCGGCCACGCCGCCGGCGGCGGGGCCATCGTGCTCGCCACCCACGACATCGAGCTCGCGGCCCGCTGCGCCACGCGGGTCGTCGTCCTCGGCGCCAGCGAGGTGGTGGCCGACGGACCCGCCCGTGACGTGCTTTCGGGTTCGCTGTTCGCGCCGCAGGTGCTGCGGGTCCTGCCCCCGTTCCTGACCGTCGACGAGGTGGGCGCCGCGCTGGGCGCGGGCACGGCGTCGGGGCCCGAGCGATGACGGTGACCACCACCGACGCGACCACCGGCCGGTCCGCCCCGCCGCACCCGTGGGGGGCGCGGGCCCGGCCGGTCGCCGTCTACCTGCTGATGCTCCTGCTCGGGGCCGGCGCGTTCCTCTACCCGTTCTGGCTGCCCAGTGAGGCCCTTCCGAGCCAGGCCCACGCCGGCGACGCGCCCCTGGTGGCGGCGCTCGTCGGCGCGCTCGTCGTGGGCGCGGTCACCCTCGAGGTCCGCCGCGGCACGATGAACGGCAGCACCGTGGCCCTGCTCGGTGTCCTGTCCGCGGCGTCGGGGTTGCTGCGCCTGCTCGACCTGCCGGGTGGCGGCAGCGGCATCTTCTTCCTCGTGGTGCTGGCCGGCGCCGCGTTCGGTCCCCGGTTCGGCCTGCTGCTCGGCATCTGCTCCATGGCGCTCTCGGCGGTGGTGACCGGCGGCATCGGGCCGTGGCTGCCCTTCCAGATGCTGGCCCTCGGGTGGATGGGCGCCGGTGCGGGCCTCGTGGGCCGGGCGACGGTGCGGCTGCCCGCCGGCGCCGAGGTGGGGGTGCTCGCCGCGTACGGATGGATCTGGGGCTTCCTCTACGGGGCGATCATGAACCTGTGGTTCTGGCCCTTCGCCCTGGGTGACGGCGAGCTGTCCTGGAACCCGGGTCTCAGCCTCGGCGAGACGCTCGACCGCTACTGGTCGTTCTACGTGGCCACGAGCCTGCCGTGGGACGCCGCCGGCGCCCTCGCCAACGCGGTGCTGATCGTGGCCACCGGCGCCGCCGTGCTGGCCAGCCTGCGGCGGTTTGCCCACCGGCTCGAGCCGGTGGTCGAGCTCGTCCCTCCGCACGCCGGCGCCTGAAGGCGAGTCCGCGACGGAGCCCCCGCCGCCCTCCTCGTCATCACCGGCCGACGACTCGTCCTGCGCCTCCTACGCGGCGACGCCCACCTCGACGGCGTTCATCGGAGCCCTCCCCAGCATTGTTGGGTCAGACATCGATGTTGCCGGTCGTCGCGCCCGCGGTCACCGACACCGGGGTGGCGGCGTCGTAGGACGGCGAGTCGTCGTAGAACTCCTGGAAGCCGCTCTCGGTGTCCACGAAGGTGACCCGGTAGGTTCCCGGCGCGAGACCGGCGAGCCGGTAGTCCGAGTTGGCCGCCGCGATCGCGCCGCCGGCGATGCCGGTGGGGCCGATCGCGACGACCCACGCCCCGGGGAACGCTCGCCCCGCGATGGCGCCGGTGGTGGGGGTCAGGCTGGCGTCGGCGGTTGCCGGAGGGCTCACCGTGGCCGCCGACCCCAGCCCCGTGGACGGCTGGTCGTCGTACCACTCCATGAGATGGCGGCCGTCGGGACCGAAGATCGCCAGCTTGTAGCTACCTTTTGGCACCGTCAGCGTGTACGCCCCGTTCCCGCCGACCACCGCTCCACGCACCATCTGGTAGTCCGAGGCCCGCAGCGCCACCACTCGGGCCCCGGCCACGACGCCGCCTGCGCCGGTCACGACGCCCGTGATCGTCGCGCCACCACCTGCAGGCGCCCGCGCCGGCAATGCCACGTCGGCGACGGTCCCGGCGCCCGCGTCGACCTCCACCGGTGTCGAGGAACCGAGGTCCGAGGCGGCGGGAAAGAACCTGGGTGCGTGGGCGCCGGTGGGGTCGACGTAGGCCACGTAGTGGTCCCCGACCGTGAGGGGTGACACCACCACCTTGCCCGCTCCGCCGGTCTCTGCCACCAGCTCGACCGCCCCGGTGTTCGCCAAGGACGCCGACAACGCCAGCACCCACACCCCGGGCAGCGGCGTGCCGGATCCTTCCTCGGTGATCGTGGCCGCCGCCGCGCCCTTGGTCGCGTCTAGCGCCGGTTGCACCGCGGTGAGCTGACCTGAGCCCACCATCACCGTGCCCGGAACCATGGCGCCGGCGTGGTTCGCGGCCGGGTCGAGCGCGTAGACCCGGTAGGTGCCCGCCGGCACGACCACCGTGAACGCGCCGTTCTCGTCGGCGACATCGCTCCCGACGAGCGACAGGTCGCCCGCATCGAGCACCGCCACCCACGCTCCGGCCACGACCGAGGGCGCGTCGGCGGTGACCACCGAACCGGCGAGACCGGTGGCGGGGCTGTCCAGGTCCACCGCCGGCAGTGCGTCGCCCATCTCTCCCGGACCGTCACCCCGGTCGGCCGTGTCACCCAGCCCGAGTTGGCCCGCGCCGTTGTCGCCCCAACACTTGAGCGCCATGCCCACGACGGCGCACGCGTGCTCGCCGCCCGCCGTCACCCCGATGGCCGACCCACCCGAGCCCAGGTCGACCGGCGGGAGCGAGCCCCCCAGCTCTCCCGGACCGTCGCCTCGGTCGACCGTGTCACCGAGCCCGAGTTGGCCCGCGCCGTTGTCCCCCCAACACTTCACCGACCCGTCGTCCAGCAGCACGCACGTCGACGCGGTCGAGACCCCCACCGATCCCATGCTCACCGCCAGCCCCGTCCGCCCCGGGCCCAGATCCACGACGGGAAGGACGTCACCCATCTCGCCAGGCCCGTCACCACGGGGCGCGGTGTCTCCCAGGCCCAACTGGCCGGCCGAGTTCCCGCCCCAGCACTTCACTGACCCGTCGTCCAGCAGTGCACACGTGGAGGCGGCGGCGGCGCTGATCGCCACTGCGGTACGGCCCGTTCCCAGACTGACGACCGGCAAGCTGTCACCCATCTCCCCCGGCCCGGCGCCGCGGGCGGCCGTGTCACCGAGTCCCAACTGCCCCGACGAGTTGACACCCCAGCACTTCACGCTGCCGTCGTCGAGGATCGCGCAGGTGTGGGCGTACCCGGTGGCGATGGCCGTCGCGGTTCGACCGGCGCCCAGCGACACCGGTGAGACCTCGTCACCGGCGGTCGCCCGAGGCATCAGGTCGCCCTGGCCCAGGATGCCGCCGCTGCCCCAGCACTTCACGGAGGCGTCGTCCAACAACGCGCACGTCGACGATTCCCCCGCGCTCACCGCGACCGCACTCCGCCCCGTCCCCAGATCGACCGCCGGCATCGCGTCCCCCATCTCGCCCGGCTCGTCTCCCCGGTTCATCCAGAACGACCGGCCGTCTCCCAACTTCCCCCAGTCGTTGTTCCCCCAGCACTTCAGCGATCCGTCGTCCAGGACCGCGCACACGTGGTTCCGGCCCGCGCTCAACGACGTCGCCGTCCGGCCGGTGCCCAGGTCCACCGGCGCCAGCGCCGCCCCCATCTCGATGGCGGCGTCCCCCCGGTTGCGCCGATCCTCCTGGCCGAGCTGTCCCATCGGGTTCGCACCCCAGCACTTCACGAGTCCCGGCGGCAGGATCCCGCAGGAGAACCGCCCACCGGCGGTGATCGACCGGAACACCTGCGGTCCACCCGGCGCCTCGTTGGCATCGGCGTCGACCGGTGCGAATGGCGTTGCGGCGAGGACCGCCATCGACGCGACGAGCACGATCACCACCGCGACCGGCCGCAGGGTCGCCCCGACGGTCAGAGACCTGTCTTGACCTGGGGTCGAATCTCGAATCATCGCATCCATCCGTTCATCGGAGGGTCGAGAGCCGGTTCCCGGTGTCAATCGGGGGGGGCGCCGCCGCTCAGTTCGCGGGGGCGGCCGCCCGGCGGGCGTCGCGCAGGTGGTGGTGGGCCTCGTGGAGGCAGAAGCGGGCCATGTCGGCCACCGTGAAGCGCTCGGCGCCGCGTCGCGTGCCCGCGCGCTCCCAGCCCTCGTCGGGGACCGTGGCGAGCACCCGGGCCAGCCGGTCGGCGTTCAGGTCGAGGTCCGCCAGCACCGCGGCCGGGTCCTGCTCGTTGTAGCCCTCGTCGAGGGCGGCGGCCTCGTGGTCCCACCACCCCAGCTCGGGCTCGTCCTCGACGAGGGTGAGGCTCACGCGGTTGGCGAACACGGACAGGACGTCGCGGGTGTGACAGGCGTACTCGAGCGCCGACCAGGTGGTGCGGCTCGGCCGCTCGGTGATGCTCGGGGCGCTGACCGCGAAGCCGGATCGCCACTCGTCGCCGAGCGCGCGCACGGCGTCGGCCAGGGCGTCCCGGGGCACCGAACCGGCGTCGTAGCCGCATTCGCGGCAGGGTTCCTGCACCGTCGCGAACCAGTTCCGGTCGTCGGGCACGGCCGCCAGGCTACGGGGCGCCCGACGGCCGTGCCCGATGGTGGGCGAGCAGCGCCTCGACGAGGGCGTCGACCGCCGGGTCGGGCGGGCCGTCGGCGCGGCGCACCGCGGCCAGGCGGCGGTGCACGAGGACGTCGGGGACCGCCCGGCGCAGGGGGGCGGGACCGTGCTCGGCCTGCACCACCGGCAGCACCGTCCAGCCGACGCCCAGACGGACCATCTCGCACAGGACCTCGGGCTGGTGGGACTCGGCCACCACCTCGAACGGCGCCCCCCGGTCGCGGAGGGCGGCGGCGACGAGGGCCCGGGTCTGGGAGCCGGGCGGGAACGAGACCCAGGGCCCCCAGCCGTCGGCGCTCCCGACGGCGACGTCCTCGGGCGCGTAGACCCCGAGCGGCTCGTCCAGCAGCGCGACCGAGGTGAACCCCGCCTGCGTGGGCTCGACGCACACCGCGACGTCGAGCGAGCCGCGCCCCAGCCGGCCGAGCAGCTCGCCCGACGGCGCGACGGTGAGGTGCAGGTCGACGTTGGGCCGCGAGCGCCGGAAGGCGCGCAGCACCGCCGGGTGGTGCTCGACCGCCGCGACGTCGATGAGCCCGACCCGCAGCGGTCCGGCCCGCCCCTCGCGCACGGTGCGGGCCCAGCGGGCCAGGTCGGCGGTCTGGCCCAGCACCCGCTCGGCGTAGCGCAGCACCTCCTCGGCCTGCGGGCGCAGCGCCCGCCGCCGGCCGTCGGCCTCGAACAGCTCGACCCCCACCCGGCGCTCGAGCTCCGCCAGCCCCTGGGACAGCGCCGACGCCGACACCCCGAGGGCGGCGGCCGCCTCCGCGAAGGTCGCCGAACGGGCCGCCGCCACCAGGTAGTCGAGCTGCTGGACGGTGACGTTGGGCAGCACCGGGCGGTCATCGTTCACGGGCGACGATCCTAACTTCGGTATCCCTTCATCGTCACCCGTGATCGTTCGAAATCGCTTAGGGTCTCGCCATGGCCTCCCCTCCCCCCTCCCCCACCGTCGCCCCCGCCGACGGCCGCCTCGGCATCCTCTGCGTCGGCCTCGGCGCGGTCACCACCACCCTCATCGCCGGCGTCGAGCTGGCCAAGCGCGGAGAGGGCGAGCTCGTCGGCTCGCTGGCCGAGATGGGCACCATCCGCCTCGGCAAGCGCACCGACGACAACGTCCCCCGCATCCGCGACTTCGTGCCCCTCGCCGACCTCGACCAGATCGTGTTCGGCGCCTGGGACCCGTACCCCGACGACGCCTACACCGCGGCCAGCCGGGCCGGCGTGCTCGACCAGGCCCGCCACCTCGAGGGCATCGCCGACGCCCTCCGCGCCATCCAGCCGATGCCCGCGGCGTTCGACCCCGCGTACGTGAAGCGACTCGAGGGCACCAACGTGATGGCGTCGGTCGACAAGCGGGCCATGCTCGACCAGATCCGGGCCGACATCGCCACCTTCCGCGACGAGAACCTGTGCGACCGCGTCGTCATGATCTGGTGCGCGTCCACCGAGGTGTACATCGAGCCCGGCCCCGCCCACGCCGACCTCGACGCCTTCGAGGCCGCCATCGACGCCAACGACCCCGCGATCGCCCCGTCGATGCTCTACGCCTACGCCGCCCTCCAGGAGGGCATCCCCTTCGCCAACGGCGCCCCCAACCTCGCCGTCGACACCCCGGTCCTGCGCACCTACGCGGACCAGCAGGGCGTCCCCATCTGCGGCAAGGACTTCAAGACCGGCCAGACCATGATCAAGACCGTGCTCGGCCCCATGCTCAAGGCCCGCATGCTCGGCCTCAACGGCTGGTACTCCACCAACATCCTCGGCAACCGGGACGGCGAGGTGCTCGACGACCCCGAGAACTTCAAGACCAAGGAGCAGTCCAAGCTCGGCGTCCTCGAGGACGTGCTCGAGCCCGACCGCTTCCCCGCCCTCTACGGCGACGTGTACCACAAGGTGCGGATCAACTACTACCCGCCCCGCGGCGACAACAAGGAGGGCTGGGACAACATCGACCTGTTCGGCTGGCTCGGCTACCCGATGCAGCTCAAGGTCGACTTCCTCTGCCGGGACTCCATCCTCGCCGCCCCCCTCGCCCTCGACCTCTGCCTCTTCCTCGACCTGGCCCAGCGGGCCGGCCTCGGCGGCATCCAGGAGTGGCTGAGCTTCTACTTCAAGTCGCCCCAGGTGGCGCCCGGCCTCTACCCCGAGCACGACCTGTTCATCCAGCTCACCAAGCTCAAGAACACCCTGCGCTGGCTCCAGGGCGAGGACCCCATCACCCACCTGGGCATGGACTACTACCTCTCTGATTAGCCCTCCTTCGTCGGGCGCCTTCGGCATCCGGTTCGTCGGCGCCGCGCCTCCGCTCCGCTCCGGCACCTCACCCCGGCCCGGTCCCGCGCTCGGCTCGACTCGCCGGGGCGCCTTCGGCATCCGGTTCGTCGGCGCCGCGCCTGTCTGATTGGCCCTCCTTCGTCGGGCGCCTTCGGCATCCGGTTCGTCGGCGCCGCGCCTCCGCTCCGCTCCGGCACCTCACCCCGGCCCGGTCCGGGCCGCCGCCGTGCTAGATTCTGGACACATGTCCAGGCCCGGGCCGACCGTAGAGGTGGCGACGGCGACGACGCTCACGGCGCGCCAGGCCGGGACGGTCGCCCGCCTCGTCGACACCGCCGGCGAGGTGCTGCGCGAGGCGGGCTACGACGGGCTGACCGTGCGCAACGTCGCCGCCGCCGCCGGCGTGGCGCCGGCCACCGCCTACACGTACTTCGCGTCGAAGGACCACCTCGTGGCCGAGGTGTTCTGGCGGCGCCTCGTCGGCGTCCCGGCGGTCGAGCCCGCCGACGGCTCCCCCGCGGAGCGGGCGGCCGCGGCGCTGTTCCCCATCGCGACGCTGCTCGTCGACGATCCCACCGTCGCCGCCGCGGTCACCACCGCCATGCTCGGGTCCGACCCCGAGGTGAAGCGGGTGCGCGACCGCATCGGCGCCGTCACCCGGGACCGCCTCGTCGCGGCCCTCGGGCCCGACGGCGACGACGGGGCGGTGATGGTGCTCGGGCTGACCTTCTCGGGGGCCATGCTCCAGGCGGGCATGGGCCACCTCGCCTACGACGACCTGCCCGGCGTCGTGGCCGACGCCACCCGGCGCGTCCTGGGCACGGCGCCGTGACCGACCTCGCGCCGCCGCCCGTCGCCTACAGCCCGTACGACTACGCGATCCACGACGACCCCTTCCCCACCTACGCCCGCCTGCGGGCCGAGGCGCCCCTCTACCGCAACGACGAGCTCGGGTTCTGGGCGCTGTCGCGCTACGCCGACGTCCACGACGCCTTCCGGGACACCGTCCGGTTCTCGAGCGCGTACGGCGTCACCCTCGACGAGCTGGCGTGGGGCCCGGACGCCCACAAGGTGATGTCCTTCCTCGCCCTCGACCCCCCACGTCACACCCGGATGCGGGCGCTGGTGTCGCGGGGCTTCACCCCCCGCCGGGTGCTCGACCTGGCGCCTCGGATCACCGCGCTCACCCACGAGTACCTCGACCCTGCGCTCGAGCGGGGCGAGTTCGACCTGATCGCCGACGTGGCCGGCAAGCTCCCGATGGACGTGATCAGCGAGCTGATCGGGGTGCCGCCCGCCGACCGGGCCGAGGTCCGCCGTCTGGCCGACCTGCTCGTGCACCGGGAGCAGGGCGTCTTCGACGTCCCGCCCACCGGCATCGAGGCCGCCATCGCCCTGCACGCCTACTACGCCGACATGGTCGCCCAGCGCCTCGCCGCACCCACCGACGACCTGACCTCCGCGCTGGTGCAGGCGGAGATCGACGGCGAGCGCCTCACCACCGACGAGGTCATCGCCTTCCTCTTCCTGCTCGTCGTCGCCGGTAACGAGACGACCACGAAGCTGCTCGGCAACGCGCTCTACTGGGCCTGGCGGAACCCGGGTACGGCCGAGCGGGTGTGGGCCGACCCGTCGCTCGTGAAGGGCTGGATCGAGGAGACCCTGCGCTACGACAACTCGTCGCAGATGGTGGCTCGCCGGGCCGCCGTGCGGATCGACACACCCCACGGCGCGATCCCCGAGGGTGACCGCGTGCTCCTGCTGATCGGGGCGGCGAACCGCGACGGCGACGTGTTCCCCGAGCCCGACCGTTACCTGCTCGACCGGGACGCCACGATGGCGATCGATGCCGACAAGCTCAGCTTCGGCGTGGGCCGCCACTACTGCATGGGTGCGTCGCTCGCCCGGCTCGAGGCCGCCATCGCCCTCGAGGCGCTCGTCGCCGGCTGCCGGGGCTACGACCTCGACCCCACCGGCATCCGGCGGGTGCATTCGGTCAACGTGCGCGGCTTCGCCGCGCTGCCCGTGACGGTGCGCCGGTGACCTCGTCGTGACCTTCGAGGCCCACCCCGAGCGCCGTCCCGCGGTCGTCACCGGTGCCTCGTCGGGCATCGGGGCCGCCACGGCGCGGCTGCTCGGCGCCGCCGGCCACCCCGTCGTCCTCGGCGCCCGGCGTGTCGAGCGCTGCGCGGAGGAGGCGGCCGCCATCCGCCACGCCGGTGGCCAGGCGATCGCGCTGCACCTCGACCTGTCCGACCCGGCGTCCGTCGCCGCCTTCGCCGACGCGGCCGTCGCGGCCCAGGGCGAGATCGACATCCTCGTGTCGAACGCCGGCGACGTCGTTCCCGGCACCACCCTCGGGACCGACCCCGACGCGTTCGCCCAGGACGTCACCGTCAACTTCCTGGCCCCCCAGCGCCTCTGCGCCGCGCTCGTGCCGGCCATGGTCGAGCGCGGCCGGGGCGACGTGGTGCTGGTCAGCTCGTCGATCATGCGGGTGGCGGTCCCCGGCATGGCTGCCTACGCCACGGCCAAGGCCGGCCTCGACCGCCTGGGCCACGTCATGCGCATGGAGCTCGAGGGCACCGGCGTGCGGGTCTCCACCGTGCGACCCGGCCCGACCCTCACCGGCATGGGCGGGGACTGGGAGCCCGAGCTGGTCTCGTCGTCGATCGCCACGTGGGTCGAGCGGGGCCTCATCCACGGCCAGCACTACCTCACCCCCGAGGACGTGGCGTCGGTGATCCTCACCGTGGCCACCGCGCCGAAGGGCGTCCACCTCCCCCTCGTCGAGGTCGAGCCGGAAGCCCCACCCCGAGCGAAGGGAGCCGAGTCACCATGACCACCACCGAGGCAGGGCCGCGGCCACCGACCGGCGTCGGCTTCATCGGCCTGGGCCAGATCGGCTCGCTCATGGCGGGTCGCCTCGTCGGGCACCCGGACGGGCTCGTCGTGTGCGATCTCCGCGAGGAGGCGATGGCGCCGCTCGTCGCCCAGGGCGCGTCGGCGGCCGCCACCCCCGCCGAGGTCGCCGCCGCCTGCGGGGTGATCTCGGTCATGGTCCTCGACGACGCCCAGACCCGCCAGGTGGTGGCCGGGCCCGACGGCCTCCTGTCGGCCGCCGCACCCGGGACGGTGATCGCGCTGCACTCCACCATCCGCCCCGAGACCGCGGTCGAGCTCGCCGCCGAGGCCGCAGCGCACGACGTCGCCGTTGTCGACGCCCCGGTCTCCGGCGGCTTCATGGGCGCCGCCGACGGCACACTCGCCACCATGGTCGGCGGCGACGACGGGGCCGTCGACCGCTGCCGCCCCGTGTTCGAGCACTGGGCCGCGATGGTCGTGCACCTGGGGCCGGTGGGCAACGGGACGAAGGCCAAGCTCGCCCGCAACATGATGCACTTCGTCGCCTACACGGCGGCCGGGGAGGCCATGCGGCTGGCCGAGGCCTGCGGCGTGGACCTCACCCAGCTCGGCGCCATCGTGCGCCACACCGACTCGGTCACCGGAGGGCCCGGCGCCATCATGTTCCGGGGCAGCGTGGACGAGCTGCACCCCGGCGACGACTTCTACGACATCGTCGTGCACACCCGGACCCTGGGCGAGAAGGACCTGAGCCTGGCCCTCGAGCTGGCCGCCGACGTGGGCGTCGCCGTCCCCCTCGGCGAGCTGGCGCTCCGGGACTTCGCCGCCTCGCTCGGGGTCCCCCACCGCGACGACGGCTGAGGGGCCCCCGGCACTCTCCGGTCAGGACGGCTCGGCTCGCCAGAGGACGGGGAACAGGGGGTGGTCGAGGGGGGCACCGGGCGCCAGCTCGTCGGCGAGGCCGGGAAACGGCGGTGACGTGTCCCACGGTCGGGGCGCGTGCACGACGTCGTCGCCCACGAAGCGCAGGGAGAGCACCCGGCGGCGCCCCGGTCCCTCGAACCCCGGCGCCCCGTGCAGGGCGAGCATGTCGAAGAACACCGCGTCGCCCGGATCGAGCGCCCAGGCCAGGACCGGGAACCGCTCGGGGTCGCCCTCGATGTCGGGCAGATCGGCCAAGGTGCCCTCGGGGAACCACTTCGCCCGGCCGTCGAGGAACGTCCGGGGCAGGTACCACGGCCCCCGGTGGGAGCCCGCCACCACCTGGAGGCTGGCGTCCGCGGGCACCGGGTCGACGGGCAGCCAGACGCTCGTCTGCTGCGTGCCCTCGATGTTGTAGTACGGCAGGTCCTGGTGCCACGGCGTGCGCTGACGGGTGCCCGCCTCCTTGACCAGCACGTGGTCGTGGAACAGCCGGACGGTGCTCGAGCCGGTGAGGGCGCCCGCCACCTCGGCGGCCGGACTGGTCCGGGCGAAGGCCTCGATGGCGGGCACGTCCGCCCACCGGCAGAAGTCCTCGACGAACGCCCCGTCCTCGGCCGCGCTGGCCCGCTTGGCGACGGGACCGAGGTCCGCGAGCACGGCCTCGATGCCCTGCTCGGCCGCGGCGAGGTCGGCCGGCGAGAACACCCCCCGCACCACGACGGCGCCGTCGCGGCGGTAGTCGTCGATCACGTCGGTCGGCAGGGTCACGGCCACGGCACCGATTCTGGCCCAGGGCCGGGGCCGCGCCTCTTCTACCCTGCGGGGGTGGACCTCGAGGCCCTCGCCCCCTACGGCTGGGACCGCGCCTGGGCGGCGCGGTTCGCGTCCCACGACCACGACGGCGCCGAGCCCGCGCGGGTCGTCCGCCACGACGGCGCCGGCCTGGTCGTGGCCACCGGCCGCGGCGTCGAGGCGGTGCCGCTCGTCGAGCGGGTCGTGCCCTCACCGGCCGTGGGCGACTGGGTGGTGCTGCGGGACGGCCGGCCCGCGGACGTGCTGGAGCGCTCTTCCCTGCTGCGGCGCCGGGACGAGCGCACCGACTCCCAGCAGGTGCTCGCCGCCAACGTCGACCTCGTGCTGCTGGTGTGCGGGCTCGACCGTCCCGTCAAGGAGGGGCGCATCCAGCGGGGCGTGGCCGTGGCCCGCGAGGCCGGGGCCGAGCCGGCGGTGGTGCTGACCAAGGCGGTGGGTCCCGACGCCACCACCGGGGTCGACGAGGCCCTCGCCATCGCCCGGCGGGCCCACCCCGGGATCGGTGTGGTGGTGACCTCGGTCAAGGAGGGAATGGGCGTGGACGACCTCGAGGCGTTCGTGGCCGGCCGCACGGTGGTGCTCCTCGGCGAGTCGGGCGCGGGCAAGTCCAGCCTCGTCAACGCGCTCCTCGACGACGACCTGGCCGCCGAGGGGCGCGTGCGCACGGGCGACGCCAAGGGTCGCCACACCACCACGAGTCGCTCCCTCTACGTGCTGCCCACCGGGGGCGCGTTGATCGACACCCCGGGCATCCGCTCGGTCGGGCTGTGGGTCGACGAGGAGTCCACGGCGGTGGCGGAGACCTTCGTGGACATCGACGAGTTGGCGGCGCAGTGCCGCTTCAACGACTGCGCGCACGAGACCGAGCCGGGCTGCGCGGTGCGCGCCGCGGTCGAGGTCGGCGCCCTCGACGAGGACCGCCTGCTGCGCTGGCGCATGCTCGAGCTGGAGGCGCAGGCCGCCGCCGTCCGCGCCTCGCCCCACGAGCGGCGCCGCCACGAGAAGAAGCTCGCCCGCCTCGTCAAGGAGGCCCAGAGACGCAAGGGGACCCCATGACCGACCGCCACGCCGCGCCCACCACCGTCGAGGTGGCCGAGCGCACCTACGCCTTCGTCCAGCCCGACGGGACGTGGTTCATCAACAACGCCGGGTTCGTCGTCGGCGACGACCACGTCGTCCTGGTCGACACCTGCGCCACCGAGCGGCGCACCCGTGCCCTGCTCGACGCGGTCGCCGCCGTCACCGACGCGCCGGTGCGCATCGTGGTGAACACGCACCACCACGGCGACCACACCCACGGCAACTACCTCTGCACCGACGCCACCATCGTCGGGCACCGGCGGTGCCGGGAGGAGGTCGAGCGCATGGGCATCATGACCCTCGACTCGATCTGGGGGGCCGTCGAATGGGGCGACCTCCAGCTGCGGTCGCCCGACCTCACCTTCGACGAGCGAGTGGACCTCGTCGTCGGCGACCTCACCGTCGAGGTGCGCGCCTTCGGCGACGCGGCCCACACCACCAACGACGTCGTCGCCTGGGTCCCCGAGCGCGGGGTCCTGTACACCGGCGACCTCGTCTTCCACGGCGGCACGCCCTTCGTGGTGATGGGCTCGATCTCGGGATCGCTGGCCTCCCTCGACTGGTTGCGGTCGTTCCAGCCCGCGGTGATCGTCCCCGGCCACGGCCCGGTGTGCGGGGTGGACGCCCTCGACGCCATCGAGGCCTACTTCCGGTTCGTCCAGGACCTCGCCGCCGAGGGGCTCGCCGCCGGCGTCCCGCCGCTCGAGTTGGCCCAGCGGGCGGACCTCGGCCCCTTCGCCGGCCTCACCGATCCCGAGCGGCTGGTGGCCAACCTGCACCGCGCCTACGCCGAGGCGGAGGGGACCCCGCCGGGCGACCCCATCGACTACCTGACCGCGTTCTCGGACATGCTCGCCCTGAACGGGGGCGGCCCCCTCCGCTGCCTCGCCTGACCCATCCGAACTGGCTCCCGATCTCGGTGCTCTGGCACCGAGCTCGGGAGCCAGAAGGGTCGAGGGCCGGTGCGGTCAGGCGCCGCGGGCAGGCGGCGGGAAGTGGCAGGCCACCTCGTGGCCCTCGCCCACCGTGGTGAGGGCCGGGACCGCGGCGCTGCAGGCCGACGTGTCCTCGCCCGCGGCCTCGAGCTCCTGCTTCCGCCAGCACCGCGTGCGGAACCGGCAGCCCGACGGCGGGTCGGCCGGGCTGGGCACGTCGCCCTCGAGCAGGATGCGCTCTCGGCGGCGCTCCTGGTGCGGGTCGGGCAGCGGGACGGCCGAGAGCAGCGCCTGGGTGTACGGGTGCACGGCCCGCTGGTACAGCGCGTCGCGGTCGGCCACCTCGACCAGCTTGCCCAGGTACATGACCGCCACGCGGTGCGAGATGTGGCGCACCACCGACAGGTCGTGGGCGATGAACACGTAGGCGAGCCCGAGCTCTCGCTGGAGCTGGGTCAACAGGTTCACCACGCCGGCCTGGATCGACACGTCGAGAGCCGACACGGGCTCGTCGAGCACGATCAGGTCGGGATCGAGGGCCAGGGCCCGGGCGATGCCGACCCGCTGGCGCTGCCCGCCCGAGAACTCGTGGGGGAAGCGGTTGGCGTGCTCGGGGGACAGCCCCACGATGTCGAGCAGCTCGGCGACCCGCGCCGCCCGCTTCTCGGGCGGCCACGCGTGGTGCACCTTGAGCGGCTCGGCCAGCGTGCTGCCGATCGTCATCCGCGGGTTGAGGGCCGAGTACGGGTCCTGGAAGACGATCTGGAACCGCCGCCGCGCCTCGGCCAGCTCCTTCCCGCGCAGCGAGCGCAGCTCGAGGCCGTCGAACGTCACCGAGCCGGACGTCGGCGTGAGCAGGTGCAGCAGGAGGCGGCCGGTCGTGGACTTGCCGCAGCCGGACTCGCCGACCAGGCCCAGGGTCTCGCCGCGCCGGACCTCGAGCGACACGCCCGACACCGCCGACACCTGGCCGACCGTCCGGCTGAAGACGCCCGCCCGGATGGGGAAGTCCTTGACCAGGTCGCGCGCCACGAGCAACGGCTCGCCCGACGGCTCGTCGGCCCGGGGTACCGAAGGATCGATCATCGCGTCGCTCACGGCTCGAACACCGAGTCCTGGTGCACGTCGGTCCCGGGCTCCAAGGTGGGCCCCGCCGCGCCATCGGCTCGTCGCGGGGCGCGGGTGCCGTCGAGCGTGGTGTCGGCGACGACCAGCTCGTCGTCGCCGGCGGAGCGCCGCAGGCCCGCCACGTCGACCTCGTCGAGCTCGTCGAGGAACAGGCAGGCCGAGGCGTGGCGGGTGCCGGCCCCGACCGGCATCAGCGCGGGCACGGTGGACCGGCAGACGTCGGGCCGGGCGAAGCGGCAGCGGGGGTGGAACGGGCAGCCCGAGGGCACCCGGATGAGCGACGGCGGCTGGCCCGGGATGGGCACGAGCGCCTCGGCCCCGGTGTCGTCGAGGCGCGGCATGCTGGCCAGCAGCCCGATCGTGTAGGGGTGCCGGCTCTCGTAGAAGATCTCGTCGGTGGTGCCCACCTCGGCCTGACGGCCGGCGTACATCACCATCACGTGGTCGGCCAGGCCCGCCACCACCCCGAGGTCGTGGGTGATCAACATGATGGCCGAGTCGATCTCGTCCTTGATGTCGACGAGCACCTGGAGCACCTGGGCCTGCACGGTGACGTCGAGGGCGGTGGTGGGCTCGTCCGCGATGAGCAGCGCCGGCTTGCAGGTGATGGCCATGGCGATCATGGCCCGCTGGCGCATGCCCCCCGAGAACTCGTGCGGGTACATGTCGGCCCGCTTGGCGGGCTCGGGGATGCCGACCAGGTCCAGCATCTCGATCGCGCGGGCCAGCGCCGCCTTGCGCGAGACGCCCTCGTGGATGCGGGCCATCTCGCCGATCTGGCGCCCCACCGTGTGGACCGGGTTCAAGGCGCTGAGGGGGTCCTGGAAGATCATCGCGATCTCGCCGCCGCGGATCGCGCGACGCCGCTCCTCGTCCATCAAGAGCAGGTCCTCGCCCTTCCAGAGGATCTCGCCCGAATCGATCTCGAGGGTGGGGAGCAGGCCCATGATGGCCATGGCGGTCACCGACTTGCCCGACCCCGACTCCCCCACCACCGCGAACAGCTCGCCCCGGGCGATGTCGAAGTTCAGGCCGTCGATGGCCTTCACCCGGCCGTCGGGGGTGTCGAAGCCGCCGCGCAGGTCGCGCACGGAGAGCAGGGTCTCGGGGACGGGCACGGTGGTCACTTGAGCTTCGGGTCCAGGGCGTCGCGGAGACCGTCGCCGACGAACACGAACGCCAGCACGGTCAAGAAGATGGCCATGCCCGGGAAGAAGAGCATGTGGGGCGCCACCGCCAGCGTCGACTTCGCCTCGGACACCATCAGGCCCCAGGCCGGCGTCGGGGGCACCGGGCCCACCCCGAGGAACGACAGCGCCGCCTCGGCCAGGATGATCGTGCCGACCTCGATGGTGGCGTAGACGATCACGGGTTGGAGGGCGTTGGGCAGCATGTGACGGAAGATGATCCGCGAGTTGCGGAACCCGAGCGATCGTGCCGCCTCGACATACTCGAGGCGGTTGAGCGAGAGGAAGCTCGCCCGCACGATGCGGCACAGACCCAGCCAGCCGGTCAGGCCGAGCACCAGGATCACCGAGTTGACGCTCTTGCCGAACAGCGTGGCGATGGCCACGGCCAGGACGATGTAGGGGATGGCGAGGAACACGTCGGTGACGCGCATGATCAGCCCGTCGGTCTTGCCCCCGTAGAAGCCGGCCACCGCACCGAGCACGAGGCCGATCACCACGGTCATCAGCGTGGCGATGATGCCGACCCGCAGCGAGATCCGCGCCCCGTAGACGACGCGCGAGAACACGTCGAGGCCGATCGTGTCCGTCCCGAACCAGTGCTCGAGCGACGGGGGCTCGCGGAACGCGCCGGGGCTGCGCTCGGCGGGGCCGTAGGGCGCGATCCAGGGAGCGAAGACGGCCACGAGGATCAACAAGACGATGAAGCCGAGCCCGACGAGGGCGAGCTTGTTCTGACGGAAGCGGCGCCACACGTCGGCCCGCAGGGGCTTCGGGGCCAGTTCCTCGTCGGCCTCGATCTCGTCGACGTCCTCGAGGGCGACGCCGGCGCTCAGCGGGTCCAGACCACTCATCTCGGTCCCCTCATGTCAGATCAGACCTCAGCGTCCTTGCCGAGCCGGATGCGCGGGTCGAACCACGCGTAGGAGAGGTCCACCAGCAGGTTGACGAGCGCGAACGCGATGGTGACGGCCAGCGACAGGCCCAGCAGCACGGGGAGGTCGCGCTCGGAGACCGCGTCGGCGATGGCCGAGCCGAGCCCGGGCCACGAGAACACGGTCTCGGTGAGGATGGCGGCGCCGATGACGGTGCCGAAGTCCAGGCCGATCAGGGTGATGACCGGGAGCATGGCGTTGCGCAGTCCGTGGCCGGTGACCACCTTGCGCTCGCTCAGACCCTTGGCGCGGGCGGTCCGCAGGTAGTCGGCCCGCAGCACCTCGAGCATCGACCCGCGCGTCATGCGGGCGGCCAGCGCGGTGGACACGCACGCCAGGGTGACGGCGGGCAGGATCAGGTAGCGCCACTGCTCGCCGGTGGGGATGAAGAAGAAGGTCCACGTGTCGGGGCCGAGCCCCTGCGTGCGCAGGTGCAGCCAGTCGGGCCAGCCCTGCTTCTCGGGCACCACCGCGAACAGGTACTGCAGGATGAAGCCGAGGACGAACACGGGCACGGCCGAGGCCGCCGCGGTGGCGATCGTCGTCAGCTTGTCGGACAGGGAATATCTTCGGATCGCCGAGAGCACGCCCACCGAGATCCCGACGACGATCTCGATGAGGATCGCCCAGATGGCGAGGCGCAGGCTGTTGATCGCCTTCTCGCCGAGGATGTCGTTGACGCTGCGACCGGACTTGAACGACTCGCCGAGGTCCCACTGCGCCGCGCGCCCCCAGTACTCGCCGAACTGCTGGTACAGCGGCTCGTCGAGGCCGTAGCGCTCACGGGCCCGCTCGACCACGCCGGGATCCGGGTTGCGGTCGGCGCCGCCCGCCAGCAGGGTCGCCGGGTCGCCGGGCAGCGCGAAGAAGAGCAGGAACAGGAACGAGAGCGCGAAGAAGACCGTGGGGACGACCAGCAGCAGGCGCCGCACGAAGTAGGCGAACACAGCGACCCGAACCTCTCGACGGTCGTGGCGTGAACGGTGGAGCGGGGGCGGGGCCCGCGCCGTGGCGCGGGCCCCGCCCCGTGGCTCCGGGGACTGCCGGGAGGGCTAGGCCGCGAAGGCCACCTGCTCCCAGACGATCAGACCGAAGTTGGTCTGCGGGAACACCGCGATGTCGTCGCTGTAGGCGTAGTCGCCGCGGTACCAGTTGATCGGCACGACGCCGATCTCCTCGTTCACGAGGATCTCCTCGGCCTGGACGAACAGGTCGGCCTGCTCGTCCTTGTCCGTGGTCTGCTTCGCCTCGTCGACGAGGGAGTCGAACTCCTCGTTCGAGAACCCGTAGTTGTTCCCGCCGAGCGCATCGGAGTGGAACAGGTCGTACATGAAGTTGTCGTACGTCGGGTAGTCGGCGAACCAGCCGGTGCGGCAGAAGACGCAGGCGCCGTCGGCGAGCTCGGAGAAGTAGGTCTCCGAGTCCATCGGGTCGGCCTCGGCGTCGATGCCGATGGCGGCGAGGTTGTCCACCATGATCTGGACCACGGGCTCGTGGCCGGCGTCACGGTTGAACTGGATGGTGAGGGGGCCGTCCTGGCTGTTGCCGGCGGCCTCCCACTCCTCGAAGGCGGCCTGGGCCGCTTCGGGGTCGTAGGTGCAGAACTCGCACAGGTCGGCCTGGAAGCCCGGGATCCCCTCCGGCGTGATGCCGGTGCTGGTCGTGCGGCTCCCGCTGTACACGGCCTCGTTGATCTCGTCGCGGTCGATCGCCTGGTCGACGGCCTGGCGGAACAGCAGGTTGTCGTCGCCGCCCACCGACGGGTCCTCGAGGTTGAACTGGAAGTGGTACGAGCCGAGGATCGGGACGTCGAGGGTGGTGCCGTAGTTCTCCTGCGCCTCCGCGGTGCGGGCGGGCGGGATGTTGGCGTCGTTGCCCTCACCGGCCTCGAACGAGTTGTAGGCGGTGTCGGGGTCGGCGGTGGTCACGAACTTGATCGTGTCCAGGCGGTCCGGCCAGGTCTCGCCGTTGTAGTCGCCGTCCCACTCGTCGTTCTTCTCGAGCAGGATCTCCTCGTCGGTGCGGGGCTCGGTCATCGCGAACGGCCCGTTGCCGATCATGATCCCGTTCTCCCACTCGGTGAAGTCGGCGGCGTCGGTCGCCTCGCTGGGGAGGGGGAAGAACAGCTGGAAGCCGGCGACGGCGTCGAAGTTGGAGTACGGCTCGGTGAGCGTGACCTCGAGGGTCATGTCGTCGTCGTTGGCGACGACGCCCGAGATCTCCTCGGCGTCGCCCTCGACGACCTCGATGCCGCCCTCGATGAAGCTCATCAGGTAGCTGTAGTCGCCGGCCATCTGCGCGGCGCGGTCCCACGAGGCCTTGAAGGTGCTCGGGGTGATCTGCTCGCCGTTGGAGAAGACCTGGTCGTCGCGGATCGTGAACGTCCAGACCGTGGCGTCGTCGTTGGCCTCGTAGGACTCGGCGACGTCGGGCACGATGACCGGGTTGGCCGGGTCGCTCGTGTCGATGTCGGTCAGGCCGTCGTAGACCGCGTTGATGACCTGGTACGCGTCCAGGGTGGTGTTGAGCGCCGGGTCGAGGTGCTCGGGCGGGTCGCCCACGAACGTGCCGAGGTCGATGAAGTCGCCTCCGGCCTGCGTCTCGGCCGCGGCGTCGTCGCCGCCGCTCGTGCCGTCGCTGCCGGACTCGTCGCCGCTGTCGCTGTCGCTGCCGCACGCGGCCGCGATCAGCATCAGGGCGACGAGCAGGGCCAGCACTCGGCCTGCCAGTGTCTTTCGGGTCACGGGACCCCCCTTGTGGATCGGTTGCATCGGGTCCTGAGAAGCGCCGGACCCGGCTTTCCCTCCCGGGGCGGTCCCTCAGTCGCGGCGCAACGTAGCACCGCCGCTGGGGGGTTGGTGCGGCACGGCCCGCGACGGCGAAGTGACGTTCGTGTGTCCGCGGGGCGACCCGATCGTGACGCGTCGGTGACGCGCCATCGCTCAGCGGCGGACGGCGGCGTACTCGACCACCCGGGCCACGACGGCCTCGTCGGCCCTGGCCAGGGCGCCGGTGTCGAACGGCGGCTGGGGGTCGTATTCGATCATGAGCTGCGACGCCTTGGCCGCGGTCTCGTCGACCAGCAGCTCGGTGAGCCGCAGCGCCATGTCGATGCCCGACGACACCCCCGCCGCGGTGACGACGCGGCGGTCGAGGTGCTCGACCACGCGGTCGCTCGTGGGGACCGCGCCCAGTCCGGCGAGCTCGTCGTAGCAGGACCAGTGGGTGGTGGCGGTCAGCCCGTCGAGCAGCCCGGCGGAGGCCAGGACGAGCGAGCCCGTGCAGACCGAGGTGGTGAAGCGGGTGCCCTCGTGGGCGCGGCGCACCCAGTCGAGCACCCGGTCGTCGTGGACGAGGGCCCGGGTGCCGACGCCTCCGGGGAAGACGACCACGTCGGGCGTGGGCAGGTCCTCGAAGGCGGCGTCGACGGTGATGCCGAGGAAGCCGTTGTCGCTGCGCACCTCCCCCCGCTGGTGGCCGACGAAGGTGACGTCGAGGCCGGGGACGCGCTGGAGCACCTCGTAGGGGCCGATGCCGTCGAGGGCGGTGAACTGCGGGAACAGCGGGATGGCGATCTGCACGGGAGGCCTTTCGTGGACGGTGTGCGTGGGACGGTGGGTGGGGGACGGTGTGCGGGGGGTCGGGTCGGAGGGTTCGGCTCGGGTCGTCGGGGGCGGGCTCAGGCCCGCTTCGCGAAGCGCCGGCGGTAGTCGTCGGGGGCGACGCCGACGTGGCGGGTGAAGGCACGGCGCAGCGTCTCCGCCGACCCGAAGCCGCACCGCCGGGCGACGGTGGCGACGGTGGTGGCGGGCTCGGCCTCGAGCGCCCGCCGGGCGGCCTCGACGCGGACGCGGTCGACGTAGCGCCCCGCCGGCTGACCGACCTGACGGCGGAACTCACGCTGGAAGTGCCGGGCGCTCAGCCCGACCAGGCCCGCCAGGCGGTCGATGCTGAGGTCGTCGGCCACGTGGGCGTGGATGTGGTCGCAGGCGGCGCGGACGGGTCCGGGAGGCGGGGCCGCCGCCCAGACCGAGGTGGAGAACTGGCTCTGGCCGCCGGGGCGCCGGAGGAACAGGACGAGGTGGCGGGCGATGAGCTGGGCGAGCTCGGCGCCGTGGTCGGCCTCGACCAGCGCGAGGGCGAGGTCCATGCCGGCGGTGACGCCGGCCGAGGTCCACACCCGGCCGTCGGTCGTGTAGACGGGGTCGGCGTCCACCTCGAGGTCGGGGAACTCCCGGGCGAGGCGGTCGGCGTGCGCCCAGTGGGTCGTGACCGGGCCCTCGCCGAGCACGCCGGCCGACGCGAGGAGGAAGGCCCCGGTGCAGACCGATGCCACCCGCCGCGCGCCGGCCGCGGTGGCGCGCACCCAGGCGAGGACCGCCTCGTCCCGCCGGGCCGCGTGGACCCCCTGGCCGCCCGCGACGAGGAGCGTGTCGACCGGCGGGACCGTTCTCAGGTCCCGGTCCACGCCCAGCACCAGCCCGGACGGGGAGCGCACTCCCCCGCGGGTGGGGGCGGCCACGGAGAGGTCGTACACCGGTCCACCGAGGGCCTCGTTGGCGCCGGCGAACACCTCGTGGGGGCCGGTGACGTCCAGGGGCTGGACGCCGTCGAAGGCGAGCAGGACGACGGTTCGGCGCTGCACCCGGGCAACGTACCCGTCCCTGCATTTGGCATCAATGACCAGTTCCCCACGGATCCTGCCATCCGGGTCCAGCGACCCCCGGGGCCCCGAGCGACCCTGGACTAGCGTCGGCCCCATGAGCAGCTACCCCTACGAGGACCGCTTCCCGATCATCCGGGGCCTGCCCGAGCGGGGCCGCCCGCGTTCGGAGATCCTCGCCGACGTCGCCTGGATGGGCGCCGAGGAGGACAAGACCTGGAACCAGGGCCACTGCTCCGGGACCATGTACTGCGGCGACGTCGACCACTACGCGTTCTTGAACCAGGTGTTCGCCGCCTTCTCGCACGTCAACGCGCTCCAGCGGGACATGTGCCCGAGCATCACCAAGTTCGAGGCCGAGATCACCGCGATGACCCTCGACCTCTTCCACGGCGAGGCCGCCGACGACCCGTGCGGCTCGATCACCGGCGGCGGCACCGACTCGATCCTCACCGCGATGCTCGTGTACCGCGACCAGGCCCGGTCCGAGCGCGGCGTCACCGAGCCCAACTTCGTGATGCCGCTCACCGCCCATCCCGCCTTCGACAAGGCGGGCCACCTCTTCGGCATGGAGGTGCGCAAGGCGCCCATCGACCCCGACACCACGCTCGTCGACGTCGACTGGGTGGCCGACCACGTCGACGAGAACACCGTCGCCCTCGTCGGCTCCGCCGGCAACTACCCCTACGGCACGATCGACGACATCGCCGCGCTGTCGGACCTCGCGGTCGAGCGGGGCATCGGGCTGCACGTCGACGGCTGCCTCGGCGGGTTCATCCTCCCGTGGGGCCAGCAGCTCGGGTACGACATCCCCGTGTTCGACTTCCGCCTCCCGGGGGTCACCTCGATCTCGGCCGACACCCACAAGTACGGCTACGGGCTCAAGGGCACGTCGGTGCTGTCGTACCGCTCGAAGGCGCTGCGCCAGCACGCCTACTTCATGACCCCCGAGTGGGTGGGCGGCAAGTACATGTCCCCCGGCATGGCCGGCAGCCGCTCGGGCGGGCTGATCGCGGCCACGTGGGCGTCGATGGTGTCACTCGGGCGCGAGGGGTACCTGAAGTACGCCAAGAGCATCTTCGAGACGTCGTTCGCCATGCAGGAGGCGGTGCGCTCCCACCCCGAGCTGCTCATCATGGGTCGGCCCACGTGGTGCTTCTCGTTCCGTTCCGACGAGTTCGACATCTACCACGTCAACGACTCGATGGCGCAGAAGGGGTGGCGCTTCAACGGGCAGCAGTACCCGAACGCCATCCACATGTGCGTCACCCGCCCCCAGACCCAGCCCGGGGTGGTCGACGCCTTCACCGCCGACCTCGCCGAGGGCGTCGAGTACGCGAAGCACCCGCCCACCGACCAGCCCCTGTCCGGGGCGATCTACGGCGGCGTCCCCGGAGGCGCCACCCCCGAGGTGGTCCAGTTCCTCGAAGAGGTCATGGGCGACCTGCTCGACGGCATGCAGGACGTCCCCGCGAGCGCCTGACCCACGCCGCGCGTCGACGCGCCGTCAGTCCACGTCCTGGCGGTCGAGGCGCCACGACGCGTAGGCCAGCGCGACGAGCGCGACCACGAACGGCGCGACGTAGGCGGTCCGCGTGGACAGGACCGCGAGTCTCAGGTCGACGCCGGACGCCGCCCCGAGGATGGTCGCCGTGACCGAGCGGACGGCGAGCCGGGCCGCGTTGTCGCCCCCGCGGGCGACGAAGCCCTCCCAGATGAAGACGTAGAGCAGCCCCCACACCAGGGCGCGACGGACCCGGAGGCCGAGGGCGGTGAAGATCCCGGCGTACGCCACGGTGCCGACGGTGGCGGCGAGGGCGGTTCCCCGCACGACCTCGTCGCCCCCGCCGGCGAGCGCCGCGGCGACGACGAGCGGCACCACGACGAGCGGGACCGTCACCGTGACGGCGGCGGCGAAGGCCGCCACCACGACGGTCGCCCGGCGGACGGGTCGCAGCCAGAGGTAGACGAGCGTGCGGTCGTCGGTGAGGTCCCCGAGGGCGGCGCTGGCGAAGACGAGCGCGGTCACCGGCACGGTGAGCGACAAGCCGAAGGCGTTCACGAACCGGGCCGCCGTGGCGACGGGATCGGCAGGGTCGGACTGGCCGATGGCCCAGCCGACGACCATGGCGGTGAGGCCGAGTGCGCCGAGGGCGAGCAGGCGCGTGAGGGTGACCTGCGTCGCGAGCAGCAGCCGGTAGATCGCGGGCAGCACCGACAGCGATCGCACCCGGGGCGTCGCGGGCGGCAGGGCCGTCGGGGCGCCGGGCTCGGTCTCGCTCACCGCTCGCCCACCAGGTAGCGGAAGACGGACTCGAGGTCGTCGTCGAGCGGCGCGACCTCCTCGAGGCGGGCGCCGGCGGCGCGGGCGACGGGAGCCACCGCCCGGCGGAAGGCGGTGACGTCGTCGGTGTCGACGACTACCGCACCCCCGTCGAGGCGCACCCCCACGGCGGCGCCCGCCGCGAGCAGACCGGTCGCCACCGCACGGGGGTCGTCGGTGCGCACGCGGATACGGTGCGGCCGATCGTCCATCAGCGCACGGATGGCGTGGAAGTCGCCCTCGGCCACGAGCCGGCCGCGGGCGATCACGAGCACGCGCGAGCCGAACCGCTCCACCTCGTCGAGCACGTGGCTCGACGCGAGCACGCACCGACCCTCGCGGCCGAGGCGCTGGAGCAGCGCGATCATGGCGAGGCGCTGGCGGGGGTCGAGGCCGGTGAGGGGCTCGTCGAGCACGACGATGGCCGGGTCGTGCACGAGCGCGGCCGCCACCTTGACCCGCTGGCGCATCCCCTTCGAGAACGTGCCGACCCGCCGTCGCAGCGCCGGGTCCAGGTCCACCACGGCGAGGGCGCGCCGAGCGGCGGCATCGGCCTGCTCGACCCCCTGGAGCACCGCGGCGAGGCGCACGAACTCGAGGGCGCGTTGCGACTCGAACACCGACTCCTGCTGGGGCACGAGGCCGAGGAGCCCGAACAGCCCGAGGTCGGCGCGGGGGTCGGCGCCGAAGATCTGCACCTCGCCGCGCGAGGGCGGCGTGAGGCCGCACAGCAGGCGCAGCACCGTCGACTTCCCGGCGCCGTTGGGCCCGAGCAGGGCGGTCACACCGGGCCCGATCGTGCAGCTGACGTCGGAGACCGCGACCACGTCGCCGAACCACTTCGAGACGCCGACGAGGCGAAGCGGCGGTGGCACGGCGCCACCGGTGGGCGGGGCGGGCGCGGTCACCGCGTGACCTCGAGGGCCCGGTACCGCAGCCACACCAGGGCCGAGGCCGCCAGCGTCCAGGCCACCGTGGCCCCGACCACCACGGGCGTGGCGAGCCGGCCCAGCTCCGGGTTGTCCGAGGGCTCGCCGAACACCCGGACCACCGCCTCGAAGGGCAGCTCGAACAGGTTCGCGAGGAGCAGGGTCGGCGACGCGCCCGCGGCCTCGACGAGGCTGTTGGTGACGACGGCGGACAACAGCAACAGGATCACCACGGCCGCCGACGCCGCGGCCTTGCGGTCGGTGATGCTGGAGACGGCCATCGACAGCGAGCCGAAGAACGCCGACAGCAACGTGCCCGCGGCCACGATGCGCAGGACGAAGGCGGCGACCGACACGGGCCCGTCGGGCCCGCTGCCCACGAGCACGTAGGCGAGGAGCAGGAACAGCGGTGGCCCCAACGTCACCACGGCGAGCACACCGAGCACCGCCGTGGCCTTGGCCACCAGATAGGTCGTGCGGGTGAGGGGCGAGGCCAGGTAGAGACCGATCATCCCCGTACGACGGTCCGTGCAGAGCACCTCGGGCGCCACGAACGCGGTGAACACGACGATGGCCGCGGTGATGAAGAAGTAGTACTGGGCGTAGGTGGGCAGGACGCCGTTCTCGGTGAGGTCGCCGGGCAGCAGCACGGCCAGGCCCGCGTAGACGATGGCGGGCACGTACGCGAGGACCGCTGCCAGCACGGGCAGCACCTTGAAGCGGGCGGCGCGGCGCAGCCCGAGCGCTCGCTGCGCGGTGTGGAGGGCCACGCTCTCCACCGCGCCGCGCGCCCCCGACCGAACGCCGTCGTAGCGGCGGTACCCGCCCTCGAGGATGCGGGCGGCGCCGGGATCGGTCACGCGGACACGTCCAGGAACACCTCTTCGAGGCTGACGGTGCGGGGGACGAGGCGGCGCAGCTGGGCCTCGGCCGCGACCGTCGCGTCGCGGACGAGGTCGGCCAGGTCGTGGTCCGCCGCGGCGCGCCCCCGCGTGACCACCAGGCGGTGGCCGTCGGGGGCGACCTCGCATCCCGCGCGGCGCAGCCACGCGACGAACGCGTCGGCGCCGACGGTGAGCTCGACCACGAGGCCGTCGTGGTCCCCGCGGAGCTCCTCGAGCGTGCCCCCGGCCACCACGGCGCCCTCGCTCAGGATCACCGCGGCGTCGCAGATGCGCTCGACCTCGTCGAGCAGGTGCGACGACAGCACGACGTCGATCTCGAACTCGTCCGCGACCCGGCGGATGAGCGCGAGCATCTGGTCGCGCTGCACGGGATCGAGCCCGTCGGTGGGCTCGTCGAGCAGGACCAGGGCCGGGTCGTGGGCGACCGCTTGGGCCATCTTCACCCGCTGGCGCTGGCCGGTGGACAGCGTGCCCAGGGGCCGGAAGCGCTCCTCGCCCAGCCCCACCTGCCACAGCGCGTCGGACGCCCGTGCGGCAGCCTCCCGGGGTGGCAGGCCGTGGATCTCGCAGATGTGGCGGACGAAGTCCTGGGCCTTGACGTCGGGGGGCAGGCGATGGTGCTCGGGGGCGTAGCCCACGCGCTCCCGAACGGCGGTGCCCAGGCGTGCGGGGTCGAGCCCGAGCACCGAGACCCGCCCGGCGTCGGCCCGGTGCAGGCCGAGCAGCAGGCCGATCAGCGTGGTCTTGCCGGAGCCGTTGGGCCCGAGCAGGCCCGTGACCCCCGACTCGATGCGGAACGTCGCCGACGACAGCGCCACGGTGGAGCCGAACCGCTTGAGCACCCCCTCGCCGGCCGCGACCTCGGTGGCGGGGGCGTCGGCCATGGCCGCTCACGCTACCGGCGCGACCGGCGTGCGAAGCTGAGGGCACGCCACTGCCCGGGAGGGGCCCATGAAGGTGATGATCGGCACCGACGGCTCGGAGGCGGCCCTCGACGCCGCTCGCACGGTCCTGCCCCTGCTCGCCAGGCCCGACACCGTGCTCGTGGTGTGCGTGGCCGAGGCCCCCACCATCGCGGCCGAGGGCTTCGAGTCCGGCTTCGCGGGCGGGGTCGCCGCGCCGGAGGAGATCGACGCGGCCTGGGCGGTCGCCAACCAGGAGGCGGCCCAGGCCCTCGAGCGCACGGTGGGCGTCCTGGGCACGGGCGCCCCGGTCGAGACGCTCGTCGAGAGCGGAGACATCGGCCCGACGCTGTGCGCGGTCGCCGCCGAGCAGGGCGCCGACCTGCTCGTGGTCGGGTCACGCGGCCACGGCGCGCTCCGCCGCGCCCTGCTCGGTTCGGTCAGCACCCACCTGGTCAACCACGCACCGTGCCCGGTGGTGGTGGCGCGCGAGGGGGCCGGCGAGTAACCGCCGGCGCTGTCGGCCTACTCGGGCACCGGCGCCACGGGCTGGCCGGAGAGCACGCGGTAGGCGTAGCCGCCGGCCACGATGCTGATGGGGTAGGTGACGAGCAACCCCAGGCCGCAGGCGATGGCGCCGAGGATGTTGAGGCCGATCAGGGTGAGACCCAGCAGGAACACGGTGCCGCGCTGGCCCTTCGTGATGTCGGACGACCCCGAGAAGCCCTCGCCCACGCTGGCGCCTCGCTCGAGGATCACGTAGCCGAAGAAGCCGAAGATCACGGCCACGATGATGCCGGGGACGATGCACAGCACGAGCCCGACGGCGACCAGGAGGCCGAAGACGATCGACGCCCCCAGGTAGGGACCGAACTGGTCGCCCTTGAAGAGGTCGGCCACGTCCGCGGCCTCGCCGCGCGTCACCTTGAGGGCGATGCGGATCATCCCGAGCGACAACAGGATCGACACCAGCCAGCCCGCGACCTGGAAGGCGATGCCGAGCCCCACGGAGTTGTCGCTCACGACGTTCCCGGCACCCGAGACCAGCCCGCTGAGCACCAGCACCACCAGCGCCACGATCACCAGCGGCCCGGGGTTGGCCTTGAAGGCCCGCCACCCGTAGCCGATGGCGTCGCCGACCCGGAGGGCACCCGCCCCGCCCGCCGCCGCGCCCGTTCCCTGTGGCTCCATCGCCCGTCCTCCCTCGATCGTGGTCGCCCGGCCCCCCGCCGGGCTGCGCGAAGCGTAGTGCCGTCGCGGCCTGCGGTCGCCGACCGTCGTGCGCTAGAACTCGGCGATGCTCGCCTCCGCGCTGACCCAGGCCATCGGCGGCGCCCTCGCGCCCGCGGTGGGCGTCGCCCTCAGCCCCATCCCCATCGTCGCCGTGATCCTCATGCTGGGCACGCCCCAGGCCCGCCGCGACGGCCCCGCGTTCGCGTTGGGTTGGGTGGTCGGGCTCTCGGTCGTCGCCGGCGCCGTGCTCGTCCTCACGGGGGCGTCCGGTGACGCCGCCGACCCGACGAGCTCGACGGCCGACTCCATCAACTGGATGCAGGTCGGGTTGGGCGCCGTCCTGCTCGTGCTGGCCAAGCGCCAGTGGCAGAAGCGCCCCGCCCCCGGCGCGGAGCCCGAGCTTCCCACCTGGATGGCGAGGATCGACGAGCTGCCGCCCGGAAAGGCCCTCGGCGCCGGTGTGCTGCTCTCCGCGGTCAACCCGAAGAACCTCGTGCTCACGCTGGCCGCGGCGGCGTCGATCGCCCAGGTCCCCGATCTCTCCGGCGGCGGCGAGGCCGTCGCGGCCGCGGTGTTCGTGCTCGTCGCGTCGCTGACGGTCGTGGGGGCGGTGGTGGCCTACCTCGTCGGCGGCCGCCGCGCCGAGGGCCTGCTCGCCTCGGTCAAGCAGTACATGGCCGCGCACAACGCCGCGATCATGATGGTGATCCTGCTCATCCTGGGCGCGAAGCTCCTCGGAGAAGGGGTCGGCGCCCTCGGTTGAGCGCCGCCTCCCCCCGCCCGGTCAGCCGTCGAGGAAGCCGTCGCACTCGCCGGTGCTGAGGGCGGACACGATGCCGACCGACCCCTCGAGCAGCGTCCCGACCGCGGCGTCGTCGAAGGCGTCCGGGCCGGCGTCGACGATCGCGGTGAGGTCGGTGAGGAACTGCTGGGAGGCCGCCTCGTCGTCGGCCGAGAAGCGGCCGAAGTCGGGCTCGGCCTGTCGGAGGATGGCCAGCATGGACTCGGCGTCCTCGAAGGTGGCGGCGGGCGTGTCCGGCGTGTACTCGGGCACGTCGTCGGTGGTGGCGAGCTCCTGGGTGAGCCGGAGGGCGGTGCCGATCTGTCGGTCGAGCTTGTCGAAGTCGACGATCTCGAGCTCGTCGCCGGTCGTGTGGTAGCAGGGCGCGTTGGCGTCGGTGAAGAACACGACGGGGATCCCCGCGTCGGCGAACACGGCGTGGTCGCTGCGGCCCTGGCCGAACAGCAGGCTCAGGTCGAGGGTCGTCAGCTCCGAACCGTCGGCCGCCTCGGTCGCGGCCGCCTCCAGGTTCGGGCCCCCGGTCTCGGCGCCCACCATGACGGTGACGTCCTTCAGCGAGGGCGAGAGGTTGGCGCCCTGGATGTCGAAGTTCACGTAGCCCACGACGTCGTCGAGCGGCACCGGCGGGTCGGCGAGGAACTGGAGGGACCCGGCGAAGTCGTCCTCCTCCCGGTCCCAGAAGGCGAGGATCACGCTGCGGCGGGGAGCCTCGTCCCCCTCGGCGAGGGCCTGGCCGACGGCCAGGGCCGCGGCCACGCCGGCGGCGTTGTCGGTGGCCCCGTTGCAGATGTCGTCCTCGGCGGTGACGCCGTCGCAGTCGTGGCCGAGGTGGTCGTAGTGGGCCCCGACCACGACGTACTCGTCGGCGAGGTCGCCGCCGGGGATCACCCCGAGGACGTTGGTGCCGTTCGCGAACGTCTGGCGGAAGGCATCGGTGGCCCCCTGGGCGCTGCCGGAGACCGGCTCGGCGCCGATGGCCTGGAGCTGGTCGACGAGGAAGTCCTGCGCCGCCACCGAGCCCGGCGTCCCGTCGTCGCGCCCCTCGAGCTCGTCGCCGGCCAGGGTGGCCACGACGTCGCGCACGAACGGGTCGGACGCGGGCGCCGCGGTCGTGCTCGTCGACGAGTCGGCGGGGCCCGTCGCGTCGTCGTCCGAGGAACCGCCCTCCGAGCTGCAGCCCGCGACCACCAGCGCGACCGCGATGGCCAGCGCGGCGGCCGCCCTCCCACTCCCCCGTCGTGATCGCACGGCACCTCCCCGGCTCGGCGTCACCAGGACGATAGCCACGGTGCCCGGCGCGAGGCGCGAGACTCCGGGCGACGGCCAGGGGGGGCGATGGACGAGCGGGCGACGCAGGACGAGGCGACCACCGGGGATCCGGCGACCCGGGCGTGGCGGGACTGGGCCGAGCGGGCGCGTGCGCTCGTCGGGCGCCTCGACGAGGCCGGGTACCCCACCGACCCGGCGTCCCGTGCCGTCGCCGCCCGCCACCTCGCCCGCCAGTCGGCCCTGGCGCTCGAGGCGGAGCTGGAGCACGCCGACCCGGCCCACCCCACGTTGCACCGCTACGAGCAGCCGTGGTCGCAGTGGGGCGCCCCCAACCCCGACAACGTGTACGAGCGCTGCGCGATCGACCCGGCGGCCACCTACGTCCTGCGCGGCCGGGTCGACGGCGTGCACGAGGCCTTGTTCTCCCTCGTCGAGGGGGACCTGCACCTGGGCCGGCCGGGCGTCCACGCCGAGCTCGCGCTGAGCGACCTGCGCGCCCGCGGGGACGCGGTCGCGGCGGACGGCACCCTGCGGCTGGTCATCGGTCCCCCGGGCACGCCCGGCGTCACCCTCACCACCGACCCCGAGACCCGGCTGCTCCTGATCCGCCAGTACCTCTACGACTGGGACACCGAGCCCGTGGCGTCGTTCTCGGTCGAGCGCCCGGACCGGTCCGGCCGCCCGGCTCCCTCGACGGCCCCGGCGGACGTGGCCGCCGCGCTCGGCCGGGCCGCCCGATGGGTCGAGGAGTCGATCACCCACTGGGCGGCCTACGCCGCCGCCACCCGGGACCTGCTCGAGCACAACACGTTCACCGCCCCCGACACCCCTCCGGGAGGCGCCCCCAGCATCGCCTACGGCGGTGGGTGCTTCGACCTCCCCGACGATGCGGTGCTCCTGGTCGAGCACCCCGAGCCGGACGCGCACTACTGGAACTGGTCCATCCACCACCTCCACTGGTTCGACTCCGGCGCGTTCCACGAGCGGCCGACCAGCATCAACGGGGCGCAGGCGCACGTCGACGCGGACGGGATCGTGCGCGTGGTCGTCGCCGTCGACGATCCCGGCGTGCCCAACTGGCTGGACCCGGAGGGCCACGCCCTCGGCCTGGCCGTCTACCGCTACGTCGGGGCGGCCACCACACCGCACCCCACCGGTCGGGTCGTCCCCCGCGCCGACCTGCGCCTCGCGCTGCCCGCCGACCACCCCGTCGTCGGGGCCGACGACCGGCGCCGGATGCTCGCCGACCGCAGGCTGGCCGCGCAGCGGCGGTGGAGCTGAGCGGGTGCCCTGGGTCCGACCACCCGTCCCCGAATGGGTCGCGCGGCTCGACGCCCACGGGGACGCGGTCGGGGGTGCGCGTCACCTCGTGTCGATCGCCCCCGACGACCTGCTGGCCACCTCGCGCGCCGGTACCGGCCTCGACGACTTCGGAGTCGACTCCTGGCGCCCCCACTTCGACGTGCTGCTCGCAGCGCTCGAGGACGAAGCCGAGCTGACCACCACCGGGCGCCTGGTGGCGCGCACCGAGCTGCTGCGGGCGCTGCGCCAACGCCTGCTGCTCACCGAGGCCTGGCGCGCCGACCCGACGATCCTGGACGCCGACGTCCCCGAGCCGGTGTTCGTGGTGGGCACCGGGCGCTCGGGGACGTCGCTGCTGCACGAGCTGCTCGCCCTCGATCCCGCCAACCGCGTGCCGCGCACGTGGGAGCTGCTCCATCCCGGCGAGACCCTCGGGCCCCCGGACACGGTGGCGGCGGCCCGCGCGGCCGGTCACCGGGTGCACGCGTTCTGGGCCGACCTCGCGCCCGCCTACGCCACGATGCACCACAACCACGGCGACGAGCCCAACGAGTGCATCTTCGCCACGATGCTCGAGTTCCTGTCCGACCAGTGGGGGGGCACGTACGAGGTTCCCTCCTACTCGGCCCACCTCGTGGCCGCCGACCAGACCGACGCGTACCGCTACCACCGGCGGGTGCTCCAGACCCTCCAGCGGGCCGAGCCCCCGCCGGCCGGGGGCCGCTGGGTGCTCAAGGCTCCCAGCCACCTCAGCCAGCTCCGCACCCTGTTCGCCGTCTACCCGGACGCGCGGGTGGTCCAGCTCCACCGCGACCCGTTGCGGACGGTGCCGTCCACGGTCAGCCTCATGGGCACGATCCGGTCGATGCGGTGCGCCCGCGTGGACGTCGACGGTCTCGCGCCGCTGATCTCGCTCGGCTACTCGCTGATGCTGGACGACACCGTCGACGCCCGTGACGCCGGCGAGCTCCCCGACGACCGCTTCGTCGACGTCCGCTACGCCGACCTCCTGGCCGACCCCGGCACCACCGTCGTCGACGTGGCCCGGCGGCTCGGCCACGCGCCCCCCGACGACCTGGCCGGGCGGGTGGAGGCGCACGTCGCCCGGCGACCCAAGGGTGCCCACGGCGAGCACCGCTACTCGCTCGAGGAGCTGGGCCTCGACGCGGCCCGCGAGCGGGCCCGCTTCGCCCGCTACCAGGCCCGCTACGACGTGCCCGACGAGGGCTGACCCCCGCCCCCGGGCGGTCGGGGGCCTCGGGGCTCAGCCCGGCCAGGCCCAGTCGCGGATCTCGGGCAGGTCCTCGCCGTGGGTGCGCACGTGGTGGTGGTGGTCGATGAGCCGGTCGCGCAGTCGCTCGGCCAGCCCCGAGGTCCGCGCCGCCAGGCCGGGCACCCGCTCGAGCACGTCGAGCACCAGGTGGAACCGGTCGAGGTCGTTGCGCACCACCATGTCGAACGGCGTGGTGGTCGAGCCCTCCTCCTTGTAGCCGCGCACGTGGAGGTTGTGGTGGTTGCGCCGCCGGTACGTGAGCCGGTGGATCAGCCACGGGTAGCCGTGGTAGGCGAACACGATCGGCCGGTCCGCGGTGAAGAGGCTGTCGAAGTGGGCGTCGGACAGGCCGTGGGGGTGCTCGGTGTCGGGCTGGAGGGTCATGAGGTCGACGACGTTCACGACCCGGACCTTCAGGTCGGGCAGCTCACGCCGCAACAGGTCGGTGGCGGCCAGCACCTCGACCGTCGGCGTGTCGCCGGCGCAGGCGAGGACCACGTCGGGCTCGCCGCCCCCGTCGCTCGACGCCCACTCCCAGATCCCCGCGCCCTTCGTGCAGTGGCGGACGGCCTCGTCCATCGACAGCCACTGCTGGTCGGGCTGCTTGCCCGCCACGATCACGTTCACGTAGTCCCGGCTGCGCAGGCAGTGGTCGGCGACCGACAGCAGGCAGTTCGCGTCCGGCGGCAGGTACACCCGCACGACCGAGGCCTTCTTGTTGACGACGTGGTCGATGAAGCCCGGGTCCTGGTGGCTGAACCCGTTGTGGTCCTGGCGCCACACGTGGGACGTGAGCAGGTAGTTGAGCGACGCGATCGGGCGCCGCCAGGGGAGCTCGCGCGTGACCTTGAGCCACTTGGCGTGCTGGTTGAACATCGAGTCCACGATGTGGATGAACGCCTCGTAGCAGGGGAACCAGCCGTGCCGGCCGGTCAGCAGGTACCCCTCCAGCCACCCCTGGCAGTTCTGCTCCGACAGCATCTCCATGACCCGGCCCCGGGGCGCGAGGTGCTCGTCGGTGTCGCGGGTCTCGGCCAGCCACACCTTGCTGGTCGCCTCGTACAGGGCGTCGAGGCGGTTGGAGGCGGTCTCGTCGGGGCCCATCACCCGGAAGTTGTGGGGGTTGTCCGACACGACGTCGCGGAGGAACGCGCCGAGGACGCGCGTGTCCTCGGCCTGCACCCGGCCGGGTGCCGGCACGTCGACCGCGTAGTCCCGGAAGTCGGGCAGGTCGAGGTCGCGCAGCAGGAGGCCCCCGTTGGCGTGCGGGTTGGCCCCCATGCGCCGCTCGCCGACCGGCGAGAGCGCGGCCAGCTCGGGTCGGAGGGCGCCGCCCTCGTCGAACAGCTCCTCGGGTCGGTAGCTGCGCAGCCACTCCTCGAGGACGGCCAGGTGCCCGGGGTCGGTCCGCACCTGGGCGACCGGCACCTGGTGCGATCGCCACGTCCCCTCGACGGGGAGCCCGTCCACCTCGGTGGGACCGGTCCAGCCCTTCGGCGTCTCCAGCACGACCATCGGCCAGCGGAACCGCTCGACCACGCCGTCCTGGCGGGCGCGCCGCTGGAGGTCGGCGATCTCGTCGTGGACGGCGTCGAGGGTGACCGCGAGCCGCCGGTGCACGTCCAGGGGCTCGTGACCGGCCACGAAGTGGGGCTGCCAGCCGCACCCGAGGAGGTACGACTCGAGCTCCTCCCGGGGGATGCGGGCGAGCACGGTCGGGTTGGCGATCTTGTACCCGTTGAGGTGCAGCACGGGCAGGACCGCCCCGTCGGTGACGGGGTCGAGGAACTTGTTCGAGTGCCAGGAGGTGGCGAGCGCCCCGGTCTCGGCCTCGCCGTCCCCGATCACGCAGGCGACCACCAGGTCGGGGTTGTCGAACGCTGCGCCGAAGGCGTGCGACAGGCTGTACCCGAGCTCGCCCCCCTCGTGGATGGAGCCCGGTGTCTCCGGGCTGGCGTGGCTGGGGACGCCGCCGGGGAACGAGAACTGCCGGAAGAGGCGACGCAGGCCCTCCTCGTCGCGGCCGACGCGCGGGTAGACCTCCGAGTACGTGCCCTCGAGATAGGTCTGGGCGACGACGGCAGGGCCGCCGTGGCCGGGCCCGCAGACGAAGATCATGTCGAGGTCGCGCTCGCGGATCACCCGGTTGAGGTGGGTGTAGACCAGGTTCAGCCCGGGGGTCGTCCCCCAGTGCCCGAGCAGGCGCGCCTTCACGTGGTCGGGCGTCAGCGGCTCGCGCAGCAAGGGGTTGTCCAGAAGGTAGATCTGGCCCACCGAGAGGTAGTTGGCGGATCGCCAGTGGGCGTCGAGGAGGCGCAGGTCGTCGTCGGTCGGGACGGTGGCCCCGTGGCCGTCCCGCGCGCGGGTGGCGGTGTCGGTCATGGTGCCGTCCTACCCTGCGCGCGTGACCGTGGAACGTCGGGGGTGAGAACCGTGGGTGACCGGGTGATGATCGCCAATCCGGGCTCGAGCAGCCTGAAGCTGCGCGTCGTCGACGCGGACGGGCGCGTCACGACGGGAGAGGACGGCCCCGCCCCCGGCGACGACCTGGCCGACGTGCTCGACGCGTTCCTCGCCCAGGCGGGGCCGGTGGCGGCCGCCGGCGTCCGTGTGGTCCACGGCGGTGCCGCCTTCACCGGCCCGGTGCGGGTGGACGACGCGGTGGAGGCGGCGCTGGCCGACCTCGACGACCTGGCTCCCCTGCACAACCCGCCCGCCCGCACCCTCATCCGCGTGCTGCGGAGCACCCGGGCCCAGCTCCCGGTGGTGGCGTGCTTCGACACGGCGTTCCACCGCACGCTGCCCGACGCCGCCGCGGTGTTCGCCGTGCCGTGGCGGTGGACCGACGAGCTGGGCCTGCGCCGCTACGGCTTCCACGGGCTCAGCCACGAGTGGGCCGCGGGTCGGGCCGCCGAGCTCCTCGACGCGCCGGTCGAGTCGTTGCGGGTCGTGTCGTGCCACCTGGGCGCGGGCGCGTCGCTCGCCGCCGTCGACGGTGGTCGCTCGATCGACACGACGATGGGCTTCACGCCGGTCGACGGCCTGGTCATGGCCACCCGCTCGGGTGCCGTCGACCCGGGGGCGGTCCTGTGGGCGCAGCGGGCGCTCGGGCTCGACCCCGGCGAGACCGAGCACCTGCTCGACCACGAGAGCGGGCTGCGGGGGCTGTCGGGCCGCTCGGGGGACCTCCGCGAGGTCCACGCCGGGCTCGCCGAGGGAGACGAGCGGTGTCGCCTCGCCCTCGACGTCTACCTGCACCGCCTCCGGGGCATGGTCGCAGCGATGGCGGCCGCGCTCGGGGGCGTCGACGCCCTGGTGTTCACCGGCGGAGTCGGCGAGCACGACCCCGTGGTCCGCGCCCGCACGGTGGAGGCGCTCGCCTTCCTCGGCGCCGCCCTCGACGTCGGTGCCAACCGCGCCGCGGTCGGCACCGACGCGGTGATCAGCCCTCCGGGCGCCGCGGTCGCCGCGCTCGTGGTCGAGGCGCGCGAGGACCTCGTCATGGCCCGACAGGTCCGGGCCACCGTCGCCGGACGCGGGACGGCCACGTCCACGTGACGGGGGCGCGAACGGCGGGAGAAGCCTCGCGCCGATCGCTCCCCCAGTCACGGGGCATCCGCGCGCGGGCCGGGCGGTGGTCCGACAATGGGTCCCTCGCCGTCGACCCCGGAGGTCGTCCATGCCCGAACCCGTGGCCATCGCCGATCGGCGCACCTACGTGCTCGACACCTCGGTGCTGCTCGCCGACGCGATGGCCCTCGAGCGGTTCGACGGCCACGACGTGGTGCTCCCCCTCGTGGTGCTCTCCGAGCTCGAGGCCAAACGCCACCACGGCGAGCTCGGCTCCATGGCGCGAGCCACCCTGCGCAGCCTCGAGGGCCTGCGCACCCGGCACGGCTCGCTGACCGACCCGATCCCGCTGGACCACGGGGGCACCGTCCGCATCGAGCTCAACCACGTCGACGGCGCGCTGCTGCCGCCCCCCATGCGCGACGGGTCGAACGACGCCCGCATCCTCGCGGTCGCCGACCACCTGGCGCGCGAGGGCCTCGACGTGGTCGTCGTCACCAAGGACCTCCCCCTGCGCCTGAAGGCGTCGATCCTCGGGCTGGGCGCCGAGGAGTACCGCAACGAGCTGGCGCCCCGGGACGAGTGGTCGGGCCTCGTCGAGCTCGACGTCGACGCCTCGGTGATCGAGGCCCTCTACGCCGACGGCGAGGCCGACCTCGACCAGGCCGGCGAGCTGCCCTGCCACGCCGGCCTCGTGCTGCGCGCCGGCGGCAGCTCCGCGCTGGCGCGCCTGCACCCCGACAAGCGCGCCCGGCTGCTCCACACGGGCCACGGGCTGTTCGGCGTGACGGGCCGGTCGGCCGAGCAGCGGGTGGCCCTGGACCTGCTCGACGACGCCGACGTCGGCATCGTGTCGCTCGGTGGGCCCGCGGGCACCGGCAAGTCGGTCCTCGCCCTCGCCGCGGGCCTCGAAGCCGTGCTGAACCGTCGCACCCACAAGCGCATCGTCGTGTTCCGGCCCCTGTACGCGGTCGGCGGCCAGGACCTCGGCTACCTGCCGGGCAGCGAGAACGAGAAGATGGCCCCCTGGGGTGCCGCCGTCCTCGACGCCCTCGAGTCGATCGCGTCCCCGGCCATGATGGATCGAGTGGTCAGCAACGACCTGCTCGAGGTGCTGCCCCTCACCCACATCCGCGGGCGGACCCTGGTCGACACGTGGGTCATCCTCGACGAGGCCCAGCAGTACGAGCGGCCGGTCCTCGTCACCGCGCTGAGCCGCCTCGGCCAGGGCAGCCGGGTGGTGCTCACCCACGACATCGCCCAGCGCGACAACCTGCGGGTCGGTCGCTACGACGGTGTCATGTCCGTCATCAGCGCGCTCACCGGCGACCCGTTGTTCGCCCACGTCACGCTGTCGCGCTCGGAGCGCAGCCCCATCGCCGCGCTCGCCGCGAGCATCCTCGAGCTGCCCCACAGCGGCGCATGAGCGACTGGGAGCACGAGGCCGGCGCCCACTGGGCGGACAACGCCGACCGCTACACGCGGGTCCTGCGCCACTACGGCGCGCTGCTGGTCGACGCCCTCGCCCCGGCGCCGGGCGAGCGGGTCCTCGACATCGGGTGCGGCAACGGAGACCTGTCGCTGGCCACCGGCCGCGCCGTCGGACACGGGGGTGCGGTGCTGGGGGTCGACCTCTCACCCGACATGCTCGCCGTGGCGCGCGGGCGCGCCGAGGCCGAGGGCCTGCACCACGTCGAGTTCGTCCAGGCGGACGCCGCCAGCTGGCGCACGCCCACCGCCCCGTTCGCCGCCGCCACCAGCCGCTTCGGCGTCATGTTCTTCGACGAGCCCGCGGCGGCGTTCGCCAACCTCCGCGGCTCGATGGTGCCGGGAGCCCGGCTGGTGTTCGTGTGCTGGCAGTCGCTCCTCGACAACGAGTGGATGCTCCTGCCTGCGGCCGCCGCCAGCGAGGTGCTGGCCCCGCCGCCGCCGGGCGACCCCACCGCGCCCGGGCCCTTCGCCTTCGCCGACGGTGACCGCGTCGCGGCCCTGCTGACCGAGGCGGGCTTCGGCGGCATCGACCTCGAGGCCGTCTCCGCGCCGGTGTGGGTGGGCCACGACGCCGACGACGCCGCCGGGTTCCTGCGCGACTCGGGGGTGGGCCGGACCTGGTTCGCCGACGCCCCGCCCGCCCTGGTCGACGAGGCCCTCGCCCGCGCCGCCGACGCCGTGCGGCCCCACGAGGGCCCCGACGGCATCGAGCTCGGCGGCGCCGCCTGGCTCGTCCGCGCCACCGCCTGAGGCGCTCCGGGCCCGCCGGACGCCTGGACGCCTGGACGCCGGCGGCACGGGTCCGAGCGCGGTCAGGCGTCCGGCGGACCGAAGCCGGCGTCGCGCAGCACGTCGTTGAGGACGCCACCGACGCGGCGGGCGAGGGCCGGGTTGGCGAAGCCCACCCAGGCGATCGGGGTGGTGGTGTCGAGCGGCGCGTCGAGGGGACGGCCCCAGGGATCGGTGACGACCCCGCCGCCCTCCTCGAGCAGCATCGCGGTGCACAGGTCGTAGGGGTGGCAGGCCAACGCCGCCGGATCCACGACGGGGCGCAGCTCGGCGGTGAAGCGATCCCGCCCGGCCAGCAGCTCGTAGAGCTGGCCCCCGGAGCAGAGGTACTCGTCGTCGAAGACCACCGTGGCGCCGAGGTGGTCGAACACGGCCGCCTCGATGGCGACGAGGTCGGCCTTGCCCGGCGGGAAGAACTTGGCCACCTGGGCGAAGCCGTGCTCGAGGTCGGTGGCATCGGAGGGCGACAGCTCGAGCGGCGCCCGGTCGCCGGTGCGCAGGTCGACGCGCTCGGCGACCAGGCCGCGTCCCCGCACGGCGCTGACCTGGTCGACGAGTCCCTGCTTGGTCGTGGGCAGCTCGGTCATGGCCGCGGCCACGATGTCGCCGAGCCTTCCCCCGTGCGGCGCGGCGGCGGCGAGCGCCCAGGCCGAGCGCTTGTCGTACATCAGGCCCCGCGTGCCGTCGACGGTGTCGACGATCACCGTCCATGCCGGCTCGCCGAGCACGACGGGCTCGTCGAGCCCCTCGGACACCAGCTTGACGTCGGTCCAGTGCGCCGCGAACCACTCGACGAGCGCCTCGTCGGTGACCCGGTCGATGCCGTACACCGTGTCCGCGGCCGTCTCGCCCTCCACGGCCGCCATGTCCATGCCTCGTGCGGCGATCACGGTGTCCTGCAACACGTCCCCGAGGGCGCACAGCCGCCGGCGGGCTTCCTCGGCGTCGACGGCGGGCATCGCCCCACGGTAGGTGCTCGGCTCGGCACCCGGCCGCCCCCCGGCCCGAGCGAGGTGTACCGTGCGCGGAGCGCAGGCCGCCGGTGGCGTGCGTGCGAGTGGTGGGGGTCGTCATGGCCGGTCGGAGCAGGGCGGTGCGGTGGTGGTGCGTCGGGAGCGCGCTCGTCGCTCTCGTGGCGATGGCGGTGGCGAGCGGCCCGGCGGTCGCCGGCGCCGACGCGGTGCCCGAGTCGATCACGGACTGGCAGCAGGTGGACGGGGGGACGGCCCACACCTGCGGGCTCACCGGGGCCGGTCGGATCTACTGCTGGGGGTCCAACGGGCGGGGCGCCCTCGGCATCGGCGTCTGGGGCGGTGTCCGCACCACGCCGACGCTGGCGCGGGGCACGAAGTGGGCCGCGGTCTCGGCCGGCGACTTCACCACCTGCGCGCTCAAGACCACGGGACGCCTGTTCTGCTGGGGGGCCGACGGCTCGGGCCAGCGCGGTGACGGCAACGGCCGCAAGGCCAGCCCCGTCCCCGTGCAGGTCGCGGGTGGGCACACGGACTGGACGTCGGTCTCGTCCGGGGCGCTGACCACGTGCGGAATCCGGTCGGGTCGGCTGTTCTGCTGGGGAGCGGACACGTTCGGCGCGCTGGGCAACGGCGGCCGCGACGTCGCCCGCAACAAGCCCGTCGAGGTGGCGGGCGGGGCCACCAACTGGGCCTCGGTGAGCGTCGGGCTCTTCGGGGCCTGCGCGCGCAAGACCACCGGCCGGGTCTCCTGCTGGGGCGACGACAGCCACGGGGCGTCGGGCGACGGCGGCGCGACGGTCACCGCCACCCGCCGGCCGTCGCCGGTCGCCAACGGCACGACGACGTGGGCGTCGGTCACCGCCGGCCTCGGTCACCGGTGCGCCACCCGGACGGGCGGTCGACTGTTCTGCTGGGGTGACAGCACGCAGTCGGCCCTCGGGCTCCCCGGCCAGAACCCGGTCGACGCGAACGTCCCCACCGAGGTGACGGGCGGCCGCACCGACTGGGCCGAAGTCGCCGGCGGGACGAGCGCCACGTGCGCCCGCACCACCGCCCAGACCATCGAGTGCTGGGGCGACAACAGCTTCCGCCAACTGGGCGACAACAGCGCCTTCCCCTTCCGTGCGGCCCCCACGCCGGTCGCCGGCGGCATCGCGGACTGGGTGTCGGTGACCGCGGCCGAGGGCTACGCGTGCGCCATCCGGACCGGTGGGGCGCTCTACTGCTGGGGCCGCAACGACCTCGGCCAGCTGGGCCTCGGCCCGGCGTCGGGGACGCCCGTGGTCGGGGTCCCCACCCAGGTGGCGCCCTGACCACGCCGGCCCGCCGCTCCGGCGTTCGTCGCTCGGGTGGGACGCCACCGCCAGACTGGTTCCATGACCACCGACCTCCTCGCCCAGGACCCTGACCCGGATCGGGGGCCCTCCTCCGTCTCGTACGGCGCCACCGCCACCGGCGCCTCGGCGTCCGGCGCGGCCGCCACGGGCACCCACGCCCTCGGGGCCGTCGTGCTCGGCGCCGCGGCCCTCGGCGCCCTGGCGGTCGGCGCCGTGGCCATCGGGCGCCTGAGCGTCCGCCGGGCCCGGTTCGGCACCGTGCGCATCGGCCGCCTCGAGGTCGACGAGCTCGTCGTCGGCTCCCTCCAGCGCCTCGAGGGCTGAGCCGGCGCCCACCCGGGCGGACGGCCCCCCAGCCACCCACGGTGGCACTCGGGCCCCCACCGTGGTTCGTCCGCGACGGCGGGTGCGCCTAGAATTGAAACGCGTTACAAACAGGGTCCTTGGACCCTGTCCGGCCAGGTGCGACCGTGCCATGGTCGGGCGCGTGGCCCGGCGCCGGTCGCCGGGCGTCCCCCCGATCGCCCCCGACCGGAGAGTCGCCGCGATGACGCAGTCCGATCCCGCCCCGACCGCCACGCTCGACGAGGTGCGCGAGCGCTACCAGCGCGAGCGAGCGAAGCGCATCCGACCCGAGGGCGTCGGCCAGTTCCAGGACCTCACCGGTGACTTCGCCCGGTTCGACGCCGACCCCTTCCTGGAGGGCGACGTGTCGCGCGACCCGGTCGACGAGGACGTGGAGGTGCTCGTCCTCGGCGGCGGCTTCGCGGGGATGCTGACGGCCATCAACCTGCGCTCGCACGGCGTCGACGACCTGCGCATCATCGACAAGGCGGGCGACTTCGGCGGCACCTGGTACTGGAACCGCTACCCGGGCTGCATGTGCGACGTCGAGTCGTACACCTACCTCCCGCTCCTCGAGGAGACGGGCTACATGCCCACCGAGAAGTACGCGAGCGCCCCGGAGATCTTCGCCTACTGCCAGCTCATGGGCCGCCACTTCGACCTCTACCGCCACGCCCTGTTCCACACCGAGATCGACGAGGCCGAGTGGGACGAGGCCTCCGGTCGCTGGCACGTGGTCACCGATCGGGGCGACCACGTCCGGGCCCGGTTCTTCGTCACCGCCGGCGGCATCCTGGCCAAGCCGAAGCTGCCCGGCATCCCCGGCATCGGCGAGTTCGCGGGCGAGGCGTTCCACACGAGCCGCTGGAACTACGCGGTCACGGGCGGCGGGCCGACCGAGCGCATGGACCGGCTGGCCGACAAACGGGTGGGCGTCATCGGCACCGGTGCCACCGCGGTCCAGGTGGTCCCCCAACTGGCCGGCACCGCGAAGGAGGTGTTCGTGTTCCAGCGGACCCCGTCGGCGGTGGGTGAGCGCAACAACGGCCCCACCGACGTCGAGTGGTTCAAGAGCCTGGAGCCGGGCTGGCAGCGCGAGCGCATCCGCAACTTCACGCAGGCCGTCACCGGGGCCAAGCCCGAGGTCGACCTCGTGCAGGACGGGTGGACCGAGTACATGTGGGAGGACACCCACGTGAAGACCGACGACCCCGAGGAGGCGGCCGCCCTCGAGCGGTCGGACTTCGAGAGCATGGAGAAGCTCCGCCGGAGGGTCGACGCCATCGTCGAGGACCCGGCCACCGCCGAGAAGCTCAAGCCCTGGTACGCCAAGCACTGCAAGCGCATGTGCTTCCACGACGAGTACCTGCCGGCGTTCAACCGTCCCAACGTGCACCTCGTCGACACCGACGGCCGCGGCGTCGAGCGCATCACCGCCGCGGGCCCGGTCGTGGGGGGCGAGGAGATCCCCGTCGACGTCTTGGTGTTCGCCTCGGGCTACGAGGTGACCACGGAGCTGGCGGGCCGGCTCGGCTTCGACCCGCGTGGGCGGGGCGGCCTGGCGCTGTCCGAGCGCTGGGCCGACGGCCCCCACACCCTGTACGGCATCCTGTCCGCCGAGTTCCCCAACATGTTCATGATCGGGATCGTCCAGGCGGGGTTCGGCACGAACTTCCTGCACTTCCTCTCCGAGTCGGCCAAGCACGTCGCCTGGACCATCGCCACGTGCGAGAAGGACGGCGTGGCCACGATCGAGGCCGACCCCCAGGCCGAGGAGGACTGGTGGCACGTGCTGCTCGACCAGTCCCGGATGATCGCGGGCTACTCCGCGAGCTGCACCCCCGGCTACTACAACAGCGAGCTGAGCCGCGACGAGAAGACCGCCCGCAACCTCGTCTACACGGGCAGCATCCTCGAGTACGCCGGCTTCCTGGAGCAGTGGCGCGACGCCGACGACTTCCCGGGCGCCAAGGTGGTCAAGGGCCCGTAGCGCCCGTGGGCGTACGCTGCACCGCGTGGAGCATTACGCCGACGTCGACGCCTACCTGGCCGACTCCGAGCAGTGGCCCGAGGTCATCGCCGCCCTGCGGCCGGTGCTCACGGGGTGCGGGCTCACCGAGGAGATCAAGTGGGGCAAGCCCTGCTACCTCCACGACGGGCGCAACATCCTCATCCTCCAGGAGATGAAGGACTTCCTGGCGGTCATGTTCTTCAAGGGTGCGCTGCTCGACGACCCGGCCGGCCTGCTGCGCGAGCAGGGCCCGAACAGCCGCTCGGCCAAGCGCCTCGAGCTCACGTCCGTGGACGGGCCACCGACAGGCGCCGACATCCTGGCTGGCTACGTCGCCGAGGCCGTCAGGGTCGAGGACCAGGGCCTCGAGTCGCGCCCCGCCCGACCTCAGCCTGGCGCCCGAAGCTCGCGGCCCGCCTCGAGGCCGACCCCGACCTGCAGGCCGCTTCGAGTCCCCTCACCCCGGGCGCCGGCAGTACAACCTCCACATCGGCGGCGCCAAGAAGGCCGAGACCCGCGAGGCCCGCATCGACTAAAGTACGCCGACCGGATCCGCGACGGCAGGGGCATGCGCGGCTGACGCCCAGCGGGCGACCGGCCTCGGCGGCGCCCGTGAGCCCTCCCCGCGAGACGGAGGCGGGAGGGCGGCAGAATCCCCACAGAGGGCAGGTGGGCAATCCCTTCCGGGCCTGATGCGCCGGCGGTCGGCGTGGTGTTTCGTCATCGGTATCGACCACCTGAGCGAGTCCCGATGGCCACCAGCGAGCGCACCGCCCCACCCTGCAGCGACGTCACGGCACCGTCCCCGACAGGCTCGTCGGCTCCGAAGCGCGTCCTGTCGCAGCAGGACTTCCGGCTCTGGTCGGCGGCTCGTCGACCTCCCCTCCTGGGTGACCAGTTCGCCCTCCTCGCCACCTTGGCTGGCCCTGCAGCTCACCGGCGACCCGGTGGCCCTGGGGATCGTTCTCGCGCTCCAGGGGGTCCGCAGGCGGTCCTGATGCTCGTCCGGCGCCGTCACGGACCAGGTGTCGCCGAGGGCGAGTGATGCTGGCCGCCGACCTCGCCAGGGCCTGCTCACCGGCCTCGTGGCGCTGGCCCTGGTCGGCGTCGCCGAGCTGTGGATGCTCTACGGGTTGCGCGCTGGGGTTCAGGGGTGGTCGCCGGCTTCGCGGTGCCGGCGGAGGTGACATGGTCCCGACCCTGGTGGCTCAGTCCGACCTCCAGGCCGGGAGCACCCGGTGATCATAGGCATCACACAGATCGCCGGGTTCGTGGAGCCCCCGCTCGCCGGCTTGGTGATCGCCAGCCAGGCGAGCTCGACCACCGGCGTGGGGCTCGCCTTCGGGGTCGATGCTGCGACCTTCGCCGTGTCGGCGGCGACCTTCGCCTGATGCGGCCCAGAGCCCCGCCGGTCGGGTCAGTCAGGCCGCTGGGATTAGCGGCGTCGATCGCGAGGGCGTCTCCACCTCTGGAGCGACAGACGTGCGCTTCGTGTTCTGCGTGCTGGCCGCGATGAACCTCTTCGTGGTCAGTCCGCTCATGGTGGGCATCCCCTGCTGGCCCAGGATCGCCTCGGGGGCAGCGCCAGCACCTTCAGGGGTCCCTGATGGCCGCCTTCTCGCTCGGCAACCTCACGGGCTACACCTCGTCGCAGGGGCGACCGGCCGCCATCGGCTCGAGCGATGACCGCGATCGTGCTCAGGGTGCTGACCGGCTACGGCCTGGTCGTCGGATCGCTGGCGATGAGCAGCCGGGTCGGCGTCGACGCCCTGGCGCTGGCCGCGCTCGGTGCGGGAACGGCTACCTCGCCCTCAGCCTCTTCACCTGGCTGCAGGCCCGCACGCCCAGGGCCTCCTCGGACGGATCGTCAGCTGGTCACGTTCGCCAGCATCGGCGTCATCGCGATCTCCCAGCTCGCCTCCAGGGTGCTGGGCCGCTGGGACCTCGGCGCGCTCTTCTTCCCCTCGCATCGAGGCGGGCTGGTCCTCGCCCACGACGGTGTGGGCCGCAGGCCATCCCGGGCTCCGGGCGCTCACGGCCGGCCTCGTCGACCCGTCATCCACGACCACAAGGGCTGTCGTCGCGGCACGCCCGCCAGGCCCCACGAGGGTGGCCTTCGAGCACCCTGACCAAAGCGCTACAGCCACCGTGCCGTGGTGGAGGACCTCACCTTCACCGTCGAGCCGGGGCGCATCACGGGGTTCTCGGCCCCCAACGGCAGGCAAGTCGACCACGATGAAGATCCTGCTCGACCTGGCCGCCGCCGATCACGGCGTCGCCACGATCGTTGGTCGCCGCTACCGCTGACCTGCCCGACCAGCCAGCACCGTCGGCGCGGTGCTCGAACCGAACGCCTTCCACGGGCCGCTCGGGCGCAACCACCTGGCGATCCTCGCCCTGGCCGACAGGCGGAGCGTCGACGTGGTCGACGCCACGTTGCTTACCGTCGGGCTGGACCCGCTGCGGCCCGTCGCCGGGTCAGCACCTACTCGCTCGGCATGAAGCAGCGTCTCTCGTTGGCGCAGCCCTGTTGGCCGACCCGCCGGTGCTGGTGCTCGACGAACCGGCAGAGCGGGCTCGACCCGCAAGGCATCAGGGAAGCTGCTGACCTGTTGCGCTCGCCAGGCGGGCAGGGCCACACGGTCCTGGTCTCGAGCCACCTCCTGACCGAGGTGGAGCACCTCGTCGACGACGTCGTCGTCATCGATCAAACGATCTCGTCGCCACCGGCACCGTGGCGGACCTCACCGATCGCACGGTGCGAGTCCGACCACCCCGGCGCGACCCGCCTCGCCGAGCGGTTGGTCGCCTGCGGGGGCAGGTCGAGTCAGAGCCGACGGCGCGCTCCTCGTCGCCGAGCTGGCGTCCGGCCGCATCAGCGACATCGCCCTCGCCGCCGGCGTCGCCCTCCACGAGCTCTCACCGCGCCGGCTCGCTCGGGGACGCCTTCTTGCACTGACCGCCCGACCCGTTTCCCCGACCCCCCACCCCGGAAGTGCCGCGTCATGACGGATCGACCTCGAGCGCAGCAGGCTGCGCAAGCTCACCCGCCCAGCTGCCCGTGGCCTTCCTCGCGGTGCTTCTCGCCTCGCCGTAGTCAAGCTGGGATCGCGGTGGCCATCGGCACCGACATGGACGGGTCGAAGGGGTTCTATCTCCGGCCGCCGACCAGCAGTCGCTGATGGCGTTCAGGGGAACTCGCTCCTGCTCAGGGGCGCTCCTCGGCGCCGTCGCCTCCGCTTGGTACGCCACCGGGACCGTGATGCGACCTTCCTCAGCACGCCGGAACCGGTCGAGGGCGCTGCGTGCTCAGCTCACCGATCGGCCTCGGCAACGGTGCTCGGTGTCGCCGGCGGGCACTGGTCGCCATGCAGTTGCCGTCTCGCTGCCGCTGGCCGACCAGGGCTTCCTCGTGGCGACCGGCAACCTCGTGCGGGTGATCGCACGGCCAGGCTCGCCGGCGCCGTCAGGTCCGTGCTTAGCGCCGCCGTCAGGACGGTCGTGCACGCAACACCGGTGGGAGCCGTCACGGGCGTCGTGGTGGTCCTGCTGGTCCTGCCGCCGGTGGTCGTGTAGCTGGCCAGCGGAACGGCGCCCTGGGTCCCCGAGCACCCTCGCGACCGTGGTGTCCGGCATCACCGACGAGACCAGCACCGGGGCCGCGATCGTCAGGCTCTGCCTCTGGGCTCTGGTGCCGGCGGTCATCGCCTCAGTGGCGCTGCGACGCCGAGACGTCACGTGAGCGATGCGTGATCGGCGGCGTCGGTCGCCCGGTCCCTCGGCGCGCCCGCGTCGGTTGACCAGTCGAACGTCCCCGGTTTACGGTGGCGGCACGCATGGCTTCCCTCGACCGCCGCTCCGGACCGATGCTCCAGTGGTTCGTCGGATGAAGCGCACTGGCCCTGGGGCCGGGCCCGCCGATCCCACGCCACACGGGGGCCGTTCACACCTTTGGCCCCGGCATCCGGCGCAGTCCTCGCGGTCGTGGTCTTCAGGATCGCTCGTCTCGATCCGCGGTCAGTGCCCTCGGCGACGGCGAGGGGCCTCACCGCGGCGACGCTCGGTGATCGACCGTTGGGCGCCGTCGTGCTGTTGGCGCTCGCCGTATAGCCCTCTACTGGCGGCGGGAGCACGTCGTCGCAGTCACCGCCGTCGGTTGGCCATCGTGACCGTCGTCTGGGCCGTCGCCGGCTACGGCGACGGCGGCGACTCGTGCTCGTCGTCGTCTGCTACTCCGTCGGCCGCTACTGCGACGATCCTCGCAAGGTCTCGGTGCGGTCGCGGCCGTGGTCGCCGTCAGCGTCTCGCACCCTGGTCGACCCGCACCGGCGCGTCGACGTCGTCCCGTCGTTCCTGTTCACGGTCTGCCAGTGGTACGTCAGCCACCGCGTCCGCAACCGGGGCGACTACCTCGCCCTGCTCGAGGCGCGCCGTGCGGCTCGAGGCCGAGCAGCGCGCGAGGGCCCGCCGGGCTGGTCGTCGAGGAGCGACGGATCGCGCGGGAGCTGCGACGTGGTGGCGCACCAGGTGTCGATGATGACCGTCCAGGCGCAGCGGCGAAGACGGTCGCACAGGAAGGACCTCGATGCCGCGATCAGGCCATGGGCGACGTCGAGCGGGCGGGACGCCAGGCGCTCGGCGAGCTGCGACACCTCCTCGGCGTGCTGCGGCCCGACGACGCCGAGCCCGAGCGGCTGGGGCCCAGCCGGGGCTCCTGGACCTCCAGCCCTGGTCGAGGAGCTGCGCCACACCGGTGCGGAGGATCAGCCTCGCGCCCGCCGACCTGCCCGAGAGCTCCCCACGGCCGTCGACCTCTCCCGGCCTACCGGATCGTCCAGGAGGCGGTCACCAGCGTCGTCAAGCGCAGGTCGTGAACCCGTGGTCACCATCACGGTGGCCGTCGACGGCGCACGCTGGTCATCCGGGTGACCAACACCACCGAGGCGGTCGACGGGTCGGCGTCCTCGACGCTCAGGGTCTGGCTACGGCCTCACAGGGGATGCGCGAGCGGGCCGTGCTGCTCGGGGGACGATGCAGGCCAGCTCCGGCACGCAGACAGCCGCTTCCAGGTGACGCACGCCTTCCGCTCGAGCAGGTGGCAGCATGACCATCCAGTCGCGGTCGTCGACATGACCAGGCCCTCGTGCGGCGCAGGTTCGCGATGGTCCTCGAGCACCAACCCGACATCGAGGTCGTGGTGGAGGCGGAGTACCCGGCGTCGGGCCGTCGACCTGACGCTGCGGCACCGTCCGACATCGTGCTGATGGACATCCGCATGCCAGAGATGGACGGGCTCGCCGCGACCTCGCAGATCCTCGAGCGGGCCGACTGGCCGGTCAAGATGGTCATCCTCACCACCTTCGACCCCGACAGTACGTGTACGGGCCCTCCGGGCCGGCGCCAGCAACTTCATCCTGAAGGACCTCCCGCCCGAGGGCTCGCGCCCCGCCATCCGCAGCGTGGCCGACGGCGGCGCCCTGCTGGCCCCCTCGATCACCCGGCAGCGCCTCGTCCGGGCGCTTCGTAACAGCTGGCCGCGGACCAGTCGGCCGCCAGGGAACTCGAGACCCTCACCCAGCGCAGGCGGGACGTCCTCATCGAGCTGGCGAAGGGGTCGAGCAACGCCGAGATCTCGGGTCGCTCTTCATCAGGGCCGCCACGGTGAAGAGCCACGTGTCGAAACGTCCTCACGAAGCTCGGCCCTCCGCGATCGGGCCCAGGCGGTCGTCTTCGCGTACGAAGCGGCCTCGTGGGGCCAGTCTACGATCTCAGGTGGTGACCGGGCGGCCCGCCAGTTCTCAGGGGCGCTCGAAGCGCAGGTGCACCACCGCCTCCGGTGGCGGTGGTCGACGCACGTGTAGCCCGGCGGCGGTGACGACTCGGGGAGCACCCGCTCCACGGCGCCGATCGCGCATCGGCGCAAGCGCAGGTGGAGCTCGTCGACCAGGTACTGGCGCACCGACGCCGCGCCGCCCAGCCGTCGAGCGACATCGTCAGGCGGCGGGCGACGGCTTCTGGTCGATGGTGGGCATCCCGTGGACCTCGTGATCGGGTCGAGTGCGGGGATGGGGTGGTCGCTCCTGACCGGTCCCTGTCCACGCCGCCACGGCAGCCACGGTCGCGGTGGCGGTCGCTGAGGTTGCCCCGTGCCCGGACCACGGACGGCGACCGGTCGTCCCCACGATGACCGCCCCGAGACTCGTCGCCGTGCAGCGCCGACATCACCACCGAGACGTGGACGCCGTGGTCAGCGCCGCCAACTCCTCGCTGCTCGGCGGCGGTGGCGTCGACGGCGCCATCCACCGCGCCGGCCCGAGCTGGTGCAGCACTGCCGCACCCTCGGTGGCTGCCCGACCAGCGAGGCCAAAGGTCACCCCGGGGTTCGGCCTGCGGGCCCGGTGGATCATCCACACGGTCAGGCCGGTCTGGCGGCGGCCACGACGGCGAGCCCAGCTGCTGGCGTCCTGCTACACCCGTCGCTGGGCGGGCGGACGAGGTCAGCGCCGCCAGCATGGCGTTCCCGCGATCTCGACCGGGATCTTCGGCTACCCGGCCGGGGCGGCCCGCCGAGATCGCCGTCGCGACGGTGGGCAGGCCTCCACGGGGTCTCGTAGTCCGCTTCGTGTGTGCTTCGACGACGTCACCCTCGCGATCTACGACGAGCTGCTCGCCGCCCGACCCTGACCGGGCGGCGGCTGGTCGTCAGAGGCAAGGCTCCTTCGTCCGCCCGCGTCGGTCATCCCGCGGCGTGGAAGGCGGCGATGCGCCGGCCGATCCCCGCCATCGTGTCCGCAGCTCCTCGGGCAGCAGCACGCATCGACCTCCGTGCGAGGCCACCAGCTCGTGCACGGCGGCGTCGTAGTCGAAGCGGAACGAGCCCTCACCCAGTCAGGGCGATCGTAGCCGGCTCAGCGCCGGCCCAGGACGCCAGGCCTCAGGACGGCCGGTCACCAGCACCGAGCTGGGGCCGCCAGCGCAACCCACTGCGCACCCGCCGCAGGCGCCGGTACCAGTGCGCTGAGGCCCGGCAGCAGGGCCAGGACGGCTGCTCGGTGCCGACAGCTCAAAGCCGCCACCCGGGCCCAGGTGCGTACGCGAGACGCCGGCGCCCGGCGGCACGTCGAGTCGCGCTGTTGGTCAGGTCGAGACCCCCAGTCGACCGGCCAGCTCGTCGGCAGTGATGCGGCCGCCGTTCTGGAGGATCAGCAGCAGGCTCAGCGGTCGCCCGGCGCGCACGGGTGGGTGCCCCTGATCTCGGCGATGGGATCCGGAATTCGCGGCCATGGTGTCAGGTGGGCCCTGCCGGATCCTCTCGACACCGCCGGCCCGACCGGCGCCAGACCCTGGAGGAGCCGTGCCCGACCACGTCAGAAGGATCAGGGACGCCGACGACCCCTGGATCTGACCACCCCCCGGCAAGTCCGAGTTCGACGCCTGGCAGGACGGGCCGCTCGACCCGCCGGCGCTGCGCATCCAGGTCAGCTCGACCTCGCTCGCCACACCTGCGCTGCATCGAGGACCTGCACGCCATGCTGGTCGGGGAGGGCGACTGGGTGCCGCTGGAGCGCCGACGAGCAGAAGGAGGCCAAGCCAGGGACGGTCGAGGCGTGGGCCGCGACAGGTCAACCCGGTCGGCGGCTGTAGCCGGGCTGCGCAAGGGCTACCGGGGCCGCTTCGGCAACTACGTGCCCGCCGGTGCTCGAGCACCTCGGCCTGGCCGAGTGGTGCTAACGCCCGCAACAACCGCATGCGGGCGATCTGACCAGGGCCGACCGCCGACAGGCCCTCCGGCCGATCGTCGACGCGACGGCCTCAGACGGCCGCAGGGCCGGAAGCCGCCCGGCCAGCGGGCCAGGCGTGGGTATACTCCGGGCGTCGGTGCGGTACTCGGCGTGGCCGTAGGCCCCTCAGGCGCCGCCGCAGCGTCACGTCACGGCGTCGGTGGCCGAGGCGACGCCGGCACCTTGTTGACGAGACCGACCGCCTTCAGCCGGCCGTAGATCAACGGCGCCGCAGCGCGACCAGGCCTTGTCGGCGGCGCTCATCGGCACGCCCATCGCCGCCGCCTGCTCGGTGTCGCCGTCGAGGAAGACCTTGATGAAGAACGCCGTGCTGAAGCTGCGCTCGAACGACTCGGCCGCGGTTCGCAGCGAGCGGTCAGGGTCGCAGGTAGGCGCTCATCGTGGCCTGAAGCTCGCCGCAGGTGGCGTCGTCAGCCCGCTGCGCAAAAGGTCGCGGCCCGCCTCGGGAACACCTTCAAGCCAGGCCGGACTGGTCGGCGGGCAGGAGCTCCTCCGGAGGCCGAGCAGGAAGCACCAGTAGCAGGCCGTCTCGATCTGGGCCCGCTCGTCGGCGTCGAACTCAGTCCGCCCGCCCGAACCACCTCGGCCGAGATGAGGAACGACGAGATGAGCCCGGCATGCGATTCGACCTGCGGGATGGGATGCCGAAGCGCTCCTGGTCCCACCGGTCCGAGCGGTGGGCGCGTTTATGCCGGACCATCGAGGTGCATGGGGCGGACCATGGCCGCCGCCTCAAGCCCGGGCCGTCGCGCGCATCCCCGGGCAGGGCGGTGGTGGCAGAAGAAGCTCGCAGTCTCGTTGACCCGTCGGGCCGCCCGCTTGTCCGACAGCGACCGGTGATGGCCATGGGGCGCAGCGTACTCGTTGAGAAGGTGGCGAGCGCGCCCCGGATGGCGTAGGGGGCGGCGAAGGCGGCCCCACCCGCTCAGGCGGGCACCCTCCTCGACAGACCGGGATCGATCCAGTCAGGCGTCGCCTCCATGGCGGCGAGGAAGGCGGCCAGCTCCGGGGAAGCGTCGTCGACGGCGTCGACGCCCCGACGGCGGCGACGGAGCATCTCGACAGGCGCGGCATGCCCAGCTCGAACGCGCGCCACGTGGCGTCGCGCACGACGTCGCCCAGCATGGTGGCGGTGGCCATCACCTCGACGAGCTCGGTGTCGGCCAGCAACGCCTCCCGCGGGAGCTTGACGTGGGCCGGGTAGTCCGACTCGTCATCGGCCCCGAGCGCCCGGCGCTCAGGCACCCGTCGAAGTCGATGCCGCCATACATCCCGGGCAGGTCCTCGCCCTGGCGCCGCACCCACTCCTTCAGCGTCTCGACCAGACGGCGCCTCCTGATCATCGCGGACGTCCGCGTGGTGCCCGGCGCCGCTCGAAGTCTCCACAGCCATCAGGTCGCGTCGGTGCTGGCGTCGGCGACGCCCGCAGGCTTGACGCACCGCCGCCAGCATGACCAAAGGGCGATTTTGCCCTGGTCAGGTGGTCGGAGGGACTTGAACCCCACGCCCTTGCGGGTACCAGCCTCTGGCTAGCGTCCACCCAGTCCGCCACTCCGACGTGGCCGCCCAGGAATCTGGGCGAGGGGCCATCTAGCCGACGCCTCGGCGGCGACCAACCGACGAAACGCCGACGCAGCCCCGCCGAGTCGGCGCGTGGAACGTCACGACCTGTGATCGACGGGCGTGCCGTCACGGCAGTTCGATGACGGATCGATGGCGGCATGCGCCGTGGATCCGTCGATGAACGAGCGACCGTCGCCGGCGACCCAGCGTTCCGCGGAACGCCGCCGCCGCCGAGCCGATCAGCCGTCGAGCAGGAGGACCAGCGCGATCGTCGTGAAGGCGAAGACGATCGCCGCCACGACGGTGATGCGGTCGAGGTTCTTCTCCACCACCGTCGAGCCCGCCGCCGTGGCGCCGAGGCCGCCGCCGAACATGTCGGACAGGCCGCCGCCCTTGCCGCTGTGCAGGAGCACGAGCAGGATCAGCAGCAGCGCCGAGATCACTTGGATGCCGATGACGATGGCGGTGAGCACGAGGATCGAGCCTATCGGGCCGCTCAGGCCAGGCGGTAGCGCACGATCTTCGAGAAGTCGTCGGCGTCCAGGCTGGCGCCGCCGACGAGGGCCCCGTCGATGTCGGGCTGGGCCATCAGCTCGGCGGCGTTGTTCGGCTTGACCGAGCCGCCGTACTGGATGCGCACCGAGGCGGCGGCGTCGGCGCCGGCCACCGAGGACACGACGCCCCGGATGAACCCGCACACGGCCTGGGCGTCCTCGGCGCTCGCGGTGCGGCCGGTGCCGATGGCCCAGATGGGCTCGTAGGCGACCACCATCGCCCCCACCTGGTCCTTCGACAGCTTGGCCAGGCCCGCCCGCACCTGGCCCTCGACCTTGGCCTCGGTGGTGCTCGCCTCGCGCTCGTCGAGGGTCTCGCCGCAGCACAGGATCGGCGTCATCTCGGCGGCGAACACCGCCCGGGCCTTGCGGTTGACGTCGTCGTCGGTCTCGCCGAACAGCTCGCGCCGCTCGGAGTGGCCCACGATCACGTACTTCACGTTGAGCTTGGCCAGCATCGGCGGCGCCACCTCGCCGGTGAAGGCGCCCTTGTCCTCCCAGTGGCAGTTCTGGGCGCCGAGGGCGATGTCCATCTTGTCCGACTCGATCACGGTCTGGACCGAGCGCAGGTCGGTGAAGGGCGGGTGCACCGACACGTCCACCGCCAGCGCGTCCTCGGCGTCGAGGGCGTACGACAGCTTCTGCACCGTCTGGATCGCCTCGAAGTGGTTGTGGTGCATCTTCCAGTTGCCGCTGATCAGCGGCTTGCGCGCGTCAGGCATTGGGGGCCTCCCGGAGGGCCTTCAGGCCGGGCAGGTCGCCCTGCTCCAGCAGCTCGAGCGACGCCCCGCCGCCCGTGGACAGGTGGTCGACGTCGCCGGCCAGGTCGAACTTGGCCAGCGCCGCGGCGCTGTCGCCGCCGCCCACCACGGTGAAGCCGCGGGCGCCGGCCACGGCCTCGGCCACCGCCCGCGTGCCGGCCGCGAAGCGGTCGTCCTCGAACACCCCCATGGGGCCGTTCCACAAGACGGTGCCGGCCTCGGCGATGACGTCGAGGAACTCGGCGGCGGTGCCGGGGCCGATGTCGAGGCCCATCCAGCCGTCGGGCAGGTCGGTGCCGAACTGGCGCACCTCGCCACCGGCCGACGGGTCGCCGATCTTGCCGCCCGGGCCGAGCGCGGTGAGGTCGCTGGGCAGGTGGATGGCGTCGGTCTCGGCCAGCAGCCGCCGGCAGGTGTCGACCTGGTCGGGCTCGACCAGCGACGCGCCGATCTGGTGGCCCTGCGCGGCCAGGAACGTGAAGCACATGCCGCCGCCGACGATCAACGTGTCGACCACCTCGAGCAGCGCCTCGATCACGCCGAGCTTGTCGCTGACCTTGGCCCCGCCCAGGATGGCGACGAACGGGTGGCGGGGGTCGTTGCGGACACCGAGGAGCACCTCGGCCTCCCGGGCGAGCAGGCGCCCCGCCGCCGACGGCAGGAACCGGGGCGGCCCCACGATCGAGGCGTGGGCCCGGTGCGACGCGCCGAAGGCGTCGTTGACGTAGGCGTCCTGACCCTCGATCAGCGTCTGGACGAAGGCGGGGTCGTCGGCGGTCTCCCCCGGGTCGAAGCGCAGGTTCTCGAGCAGCGTCACCCCCGGGGCCAGCTCGGCCAGCCGGGCCCGCACCGGGTCCATCGAGAACGCCGGGTCGGGCGCGCCCTTGGGCCGGCCCAGGTGGCTGCACGCGGTGACCGTGGCGCCCTGCTCCTGGAGCCAGTGCAGGGTGGGCAGGGCGGCACGGATGCGCAGGTCGTCGGTGATCTCACCGTCGGCCAGGGGGACGTTGAAGTCGGCGCGGACCAGCACCCGCCGACCGTCGAGGTCGGGCAGGTCCTCCAGGACCGGGATGTTCACGGGACGGCGTCCGCGCTCAGGCGCTGACGATCTGGACCAGGTCGACCAGGCGGTTCGAATAGCCCCACTCGTTGTCGTACCAGCCGAGCACCTTCACCAGGTTGCCCGACACCATGGTGAGCTTCGAGTCGAACGTGCAGCTGTACGGCGTGCCCACGATGTCGGACGACACGATGGGCTCGTCGGAGTACTTCAACACGTTGGCGAGCGGGCCCGAGGAGGCCGCCGCGGCGAAGGCCTCGTTCACCTCGTCCACCGAGACCTCCTTGGCCAGGGTGCCGACGAAGTCGGTGATGGAGCCGTCGGGCACGGGCACCCGCAGCGAGGTGCCGTCGAGGCGGCCCTGCATCGACTCGAGCACGAGGCCGGTGGCCCGGGCCGCGCCGGTCGACGACGGGATGATGTTGATGGCCGCGCTGCGGGCCCGGCGCAGGTCGCTGTGGGGGCCGTCCACCAGCGACTGGTCGCCGGTGTAGGCGTGCACCGTGGTCATCAGGCCCCGCTCCACGCCGAAGGCGTCGTCGAGCACCTTGATCATGGGCACGAAGCAGTTCGTGGTGCACGAGGCGTTGGAGATGACCTTGTGGGCGTCGGCGTCGAACGTGTCGTCGTTCACCCCCACGACGAAGGTGGCGTCGGCCTCCTTGCCCGGCGCCGAGATGATCACCCGGGGCGCACCGGCGTCGAGGTGGGCGGCCGCCTTGCCCCGCTCGGTGAAGAAGCCGGTCGACTCGACCACGACGTCGACCCCGAGATCACCCCACGGGAGGTCGGCGGGGTTGCGCTCGGCGAGCACCTTCAGGGTGTCGCCCCCGACCGAGATGCCGTCGTCGACCACCTGCACGTCCTCGGGGTAGGTCCCCATCACCGAGTCGTACTTGAGCAGGTGGGCCATCGTGTTGACGTCGCCCAGGTCGTTCACGGCGACGAAGTCGATGTCGGCCCCCTGCTGCTTGGCGGCCCGGAAGAAGTTGCGGCCGATGCGGCCGAAGCCGTTGACGCCGACGCGGATGGTCATGGGGGGTGTGCCTCCGGTGAGGGTTCGGGGATCTGGCACCTATCCGACCACGCGGCCGAGGGGGCGTGCCAGTTGCGAAGGTCCCGATCCTGCGAGGGCCCCCCGGGCCGCTCAGACCAGGTCAGCGAGCACGTCGGACAGCAGGGCCGGGTCGTGGGCCAGCCCGCGGGCGCGGGCGATGGGCCGGACGACGGCCTCCACGTCGAGCCCGTCGGTGGGCAGGCCGCCCTCGTGGCAGACCACCACGTCCACGTCCAGCCCGTGGGCGCGCAGCGCCCGGACGTGGTCGCCGGCGCCGTACCCGGCCGTCTCGGGCACCTGTGGCGCCAGGTTGCAGACGTACACCTTGCGGGCGCGGGTGCGGGCCAGCGCGTCGCGCACGCCGGGGACCGCGACGGCGGCGAGGACGCTCGTGTAGAGCGAGCCCGGCCCGATCACGACCTGGTCGGCCGCCTCGATGGCCGCGACCACGCCGGGGGCGGCGGGCGGGTCGGGCGGGGTCAGCGAGACCCGCGTGATGCCGGCCGCGTTCGACACCGCCACCTGCCCGGCGACCTCGTCGCCGCCCACGACCGCCTTCAGGACCACGGGCTCGGTGGTGGCGGGCAGCACCCGGCCCACGGCGCCGACCAGGCGGCCCACCTCGTCGACGGCCGCCTGGAAGTCGCCGCCGGCGTCGGCCAGGCCGATCAGGAGCAGGTTGCCGAGCGCATGGCCCTCGAGCTCGCCGCCGTCGAACCGGTGGTCGAGCGAGCGGGCCAGCAGGGAGTCCTCGGCCGCGAGCGCGTCCAGGCACTTGCGCAGGTCGCCCGGCGGGGGCAGGGCGATGCTCTCGCGCAACCGGCCGCTGGAGCCGCCGTCGTCGGCCACCGCCACCACCGCGGTGATCTCGCCGGCGTAGCGCCGCGCCGCGCGCAGCGACGCCGCCAGGCCGTGGCCGCCCCCGACGGCGGCCACCCGGGGCCCCGCGCGCCCGGTCAACGGTCGATGTCGCGGTGGCTCACCGCCGGCCGCTCGCCTCGTGCCCGCAACTGGTCGGCGACCTCCTCGGCGATGGCCACGGAGCGGTGGCGGCCGCCGGTGCAGCCGAACGCGATGGTCAGGTAGGACTTGCCCTCGTGCTGGTAGGCGGGCACCAGCAGGCGCAGCAGCTTGTTGAGGTGGTCGAGGAAGGCGACGGCGGCGGGCTGCTCGAGCACGTAGTCCTTGACCGCCTGGTCGCGTCCCGACAGGGGCCGCAGCTCGTCCACCCAGTGCGGGTTGGGCAGGAAGCGGCAGTCGAGCACCAGGTCCACGTCGAGGGGAAGGCCGTGCTTGTAGCCGAAGCTCTCGACGGTGATCTGCATCGCGCTGTCGCTGCGGTCGCCGCCGAACAGGTCGCCGATGCGGGCCTTGAGCTGGTGGACGTTCAGCTCGGTCGTGTCGATGAGCAGGTCGGCGCCGGCCTTGACCGGCTCGAGCAGCTCGCGCTCGCGCTCGATGGCGTCGGCCAGCCGGTCGCCGTCGGCCAGCGGGTGGCGGCGCCGGGTGCTCTCGTAGCGGCGCACCAGGACCTCGGTGGACGCCTCCAGGAACAGCACCCGCACCCGGGCGTCGGTGGCCCGCAGCGCCCGCAGCGACTCGAGCACCTCGCCGTGGTCGGGCCCGGACGCCCCCACCACCAGCCCGACCCGCTCGTAGCCCGAGCCCGGCGCCTGGGCCAGCTCGGACACCTTGGTCATGAGGGCGGGCGGCAGGTTGTCGATGACGAACCAGCCGAGGTCCTCCAGGTTGTCGGCCGCCTGGGAGCGGCCCGCCCCCGACAGGCCGGCGATGATGACGATCTCGCTGATCGGGCCAGCCTACCGACCGGGAGGCCTGCCCCGGGGTGGGGCGGGAGCGCGTCGCGGCGGTCGGAGTGACCGTGCCGCCGGCGGTCAGCGGTCGTGCGCCTCGGCCCTCAGGAACAGCAGCCGCGGGATGGTGGCGGCGTCTCGGTACTCGGGGGCCCGGGCCAGGAAGCCCGGCGGCGGCGCCGGCTCCTCCATGCGCGTGACCACCAGCCCGTTGGCGGCGAGGGCGTTCACGTAGCGGCTCAACGGCCGGTGGATGAACGGGATGAATACGCCGTTCTCGACTTGTTCGACGGTGCGGTCCTCGACGAGGTACGGCCCGATCCGCCAGTACTGCTCGGGCGGGTCCAGGATCTGGTCGTCGATCCAGCCGCTGCTCGGGGTCTGGAGCAGCGGGTGGTTCAGGAAGAACAGGAAGCGGCCGCCGGGCGCGAGGACCCGGGCCACCTCGGCGATGGCCGCGTCGACGGCCTCGATGTGCTCGAACACGAGGCACGCCACGACGGCGTCGACCGTGCCCGAGGCCACCGGCAGGGCGTCGGCCCCCGCCCGGGCGTAGCCGGGCCCACCACCGCGTCGGCCGGCTTCGGCCACCTGGGCGTCGGTGGGATCGACGCCCAGCACCCGGGCGGCGCCGCCGGCGACCGCCAGCCGGGCCACCTGCCCCTCGCCCGTGCCCACGTCGAGCACGGTGCGGGCGCCCGCCAGGTGCTCGGCCGCCAGGGGCAGGATCTGCTCGGTGTACTCGGGGTCGGCGCCGTCGGTGAACCCCTGCTGCCACCAGTCCGCGTGCTGCTCCCACAGGTCGCCCGGACCGCCCGAGCGGCCCGGCCCGCCCTCGCCGCTCACCGCCGGCCGGCCCCGTGGAGCTTGTCGTACACCGCGTCGGCCACCTTGTCGGGCAGCCACGGGAGCGACCGCAGCGTGGCCTGGTCGGCCTGCTTCACCGCCTTGACCCCGCCCAGCTCCTTGACCAGGCGCTTCTTGCGGGTGGGGCCGAGGCCCGGGATGTCGTCGAGGGCGCTCTTCGTCATCCGCTTGCCCCGCAGCTCCCGGTGGTACGAGATGGCGAACCGGTGGGCCTCGTCGCGGAGCCGCTGGAGCAGGTAGAGGGCCTCGGACTGTCGAGGGATGCGGATGGGGTCGGACTCGCCCGGCACGTACACCTCCTCGAACCGCTTCGCCAGCGAGGCCACCGGGATCTCGTCGGCCAGGCCGAGCTCCTCGAGCACCCGGGTGGCCACCGACAGCTGCCCCTTGCCGCCGTCCACGACGAGGAGCTGCGGCGGGTACGCGAAGCGCCCGGGCCGCTCCCCGGCCGGCTTGTCCCGCTCGGCCAGGTAGGCCGTGAGCCGACGGGTCAGCACCTCCTCCATGGCCGCGAAGTCGTCGTTCTGGTCGACCTCCCGGATCTTGAAGCGGCGATAGTCGCTCTTCTTGGGGAGCCCGTCCTCGACCACCACCATCGAGCCGACGTAGTCGCTGCCCTGGATGTGGCTCATGTCGTAGCACTCGATGCGCAGCGGGGCGGTGGGCAGGCCCAGGTGGTCCTGCAGCTCGTTGAGGGCCCGCGCCCGGCTGTTGTGGTCGGAGGCCCGTCGCAGGCGGTGCCGGGTGAACTCCTCTCTGGCGTTGCGGGTGACGGTCTCCTGCAGCGCCCGCTTGTCGCCCCGCTTGGGCACCCGCACCCGCACCGCCGAGCCCCGGCACTCGCTGAGCCAGCGCTCGTAGAGGTCGGGGTCGTCGGGCTCGGTGGGCACCAGCACCGTCTTCGGCAGCCCGAGGGGAGGGTCGTCGTAGTACAGGCCCTCCAGCACGTTGCCCACGAGCTCGCCCGGGGCGAGGTCCTGCACCTTGTCGACGATGAATCCCTTGCGGCCGACCACCCGCCCGCGCCGGACGAAGAACACCTGCACCGCGGCCTCGAGGTCGTCCTCGTCGATCCCGATGACGTCGAGGTCCTCGTTGCGCTCGGCCACCATCTGCTGCTTCTCGATGGCCTTGCGGACGCTCGTGAGCTTGTCCCGCAGGCGGGCGGCCCGCTCGAAGGCCAGCTCGTCGGCGGCGTCGCGCATCTCCGCCTCGAGCCGCTTGACGATCGTGTCGGTGTCGCCGTCGAGGAAGTCGAGCAGCTCGTCGACCAGCGCCCGGTAGTGCTCCGGGGACACCTCGCCGACGCACGGCCCGCTGCACTTCTCGATGTGGAACAGCAGGCACGGCCGCCCCGCCCGCTCGTGCCGTCCGAACTTGTTGTCCGAGCACGTGCGCAGCGGGAACGTCCGCAGGAGCAGGTCGAGGGTCTCGCGGATGGCGTACGCGTGCCCGTACGGGCCGAAGTACCGCACGCCCTTGCGCTTGGCGCCCCGCATGACCATCGGGCGGGGCCACTCGTCGCCCACCGTGACCGCCAGGAACGGGTAGCTCTTGTCGTCGACGAGACGGATGTTGAACCGGGGCCGGTGCTGCTTGATGAGGCTGTACTCGAGCATGAGCGCCTCGACGTCGTTGTCGACCTGGATCCACTCGACGGTGGCGGCCGACGCCACCATCTGGGCCGTGCGCACCGGCAGGCTCGACCCGAAGTAGTTGGACAGGCGCGACCGCAGGGACTTGGCCTTGCCGACGTAGATGACCCGGCCGTCCCGGTCCTTGAACTGGTAGGAGCCGGGAGCGTCGGGGATCGTCCCCGCCGGCGGTCGCTGCACCATCAGGCTCCCAGCCTACGGCGACCCTCCGACACCCCCCGCCCCCTGAACCCCCCGCCCCCGGAAGCCCCGCCGCCTCCCCGAGTGGGCGCTCAGCCCAACGGGATGGGCGCCAGGACCGCGCCCGGGGTGTCGGTGACCTCGTGGTAGGCCACGTCGTGGCGGCCGGGCGTGAGCGTGGCGCGCAACAGCATGGCCGCCACCCGGCCCGGCGCGAACTGGTCGGTGTACATCGGGACGACCGCCGCCACGGTGCCGTCCACGGTGACCGCGACGAGGGTGCCGTCGGGCGCCTCGCTGTTCACCCGTCCCACCGACAGGGCGGGCAGGGCCTCGCCGTCGCGCACCTCGATCGAGGCGCCGGTCTCGATCTGGGCCGGCCCCAGGGCGCTGGGGCTCCCGACGCCCAGGTCGGCGGCCCGCCGCCCGACCAGGTCGGCGCGCGGCCCGAAGGCGTACCAGCGGTCCGCCAGCGTCCCCCGGGGCAGGTGGGTGTCCACCCCGGCGGCCAGCACGTCGGCCAGCACGGCCTGGTCCTCGATCCCGATCGGGTCCTCGAAGCGGTAGTCGGCGCCGGCCAGTCCGATCGCGCGGTGGAACGGCTTGTGGGGGCCCCGGGGCGGGCCCTCGAGCGACCGCCCGTCCACCGGCCAGGGGAGGTCCACCCCCAGCAGGTCGGCCACCGTGGGCACGACGTCGATGGTGAGGGCGTTGCGGTCGTCCACGCGCCCCTCGGTCTGCCCCGGGGCCTTGACGATCAGCGGCACCCAGGCGAAGTCGGCCATCGTGTCGGGCTCGACCGGCCGGGGCCCGAGGCCCCGGGCGGGTGCGCCGGCCTCGAACGTGGTGCCGTGGTCGGAGGTGAGCACGATGAGCGACTCGTCGTACAGCCCCGTCCGCTCCAGGCGGTCGACGAGATCCCCGATCAGCGTGTCGACGTACCCGACCTGGAGCAGCAGGCGTTGCCGGTCCAGGTCGGCGGCCGGCTGGGGGGCGGTGCGCACGTTGCCCGACGGGTCGTCCCCCTGCACGTCGGCCACCTCGCGCAGCCCCTCGTCGGCCTCGTACGCCTCGCCCGTCGGGAGCCGGAAGTACGGCGTGTGCGGCAGCAGCAGGTGCAGGAAGTGGACGGTCGGCGCCTCGTCGGGCCGGATCGTCGACAACAGCCCCGCCAGGCCCTCCGGGCGGGGGCCGAACACGGCCAGGACGTCGGCCTCGCCCTGGTCGGCCCGCGCCTCGTCGACCGGTGGCGCCTCGGCGCCGGCGGCGGCCGCCGAGGCCTCCACGTCGGTGGTGCCGCCGAGCTCCTCGGAGGGGCTCACCAGCGTGCGGTACACGGCGCGAGCGTCGTCGAGGAGCACACCGAGGGGCGAGTCGGCGAAGCCCTCGTCGGCGCCCGCCCGGGGCGCCTGCGGCTCGTTGCAGATGGCCGTCGGGCACAGCGCGGTGATGGGCTCGACCGCCTCGAGGTCGTAGACGCCGCCCAGCAGGGTGAACAGGCTCTCCGGATGCGAGCGGGCGTCGGCCCGCTCCCCCGCCACCGGCAGGCGTCCGGTCAGGATCGAGGGCACCGCGTACAACGTGGAGTTCGTGACCGTCGTGGTGTTGCGGTACCAGGTGCTGTCGCCCGCCAACGCCGCGAGGTTGGGGTACAGGTCGGGGTCGATCGCGCCGTCGGTGCCCACGATGGACGTGAGGGGCCACTCGTCGAACACGATCACGACCACCGGGGGCAACGCGTCGGCCCGGGCCACCTCGAGCGACACCGCCTCGGCGCCGTCGGGGCGCAACAGCTCGCCCGCCGGCGACAGCGCCAGGAAGCTGACGAGGAACAGCACCGGCCCGAGCGAGAGGTAGCGCAGGACGCTCCGGGTCGCCGGGCGCGAGCGGTACAGCCACACCAGCAGGGCGGCGGCGACCCCGGCGGCGGCCACCATCGACACCGGCGCCGTGGCCCCGAAGTGCTTGACCACGTAGAGCGCGAGCAGGCCGACCAGCAACGCCAGGGTGGCGACGTGCACGGGCTCGCGGGCGCGGGGGACGACGAGGCCCACGGCGGCGCCCACGCCCCACAGCACCAGCGGCGGCGCCAGCAGGAGCACCAGCGCGAAGGCGACGAGGTCGCGACCGGAGGCGTCGGCGAACACGAACACCTCGGGGCTGGCGCCGAACACCTCGTAGAGGGGCTGGGCGACCGCGAGCCCGCTGAGCCCGAACACCTCGAGCCCACGCCAGAGCTCTCGGCGACCAGCAGGTGACACGGGGACGAGTATCGCCCGAATCCAAGGTGACGCTGCGTCGCCCGCCTAGACTGGTCCCACGCCGGCCTGGTTTCCGGCGACATATCAGCTCCGTGGGCGACATCCCCGTGGCGTGGCGACCAGGCTGCCCCCACCGCCCGCAAGCGGAGCTCCCCCAGGGAGGTCCCCGACAACATGCTGAGGCTCCAGACCCCGCTCCCCGAGCGCTACCTCGACGCCACCCCCGAGCAGATCGACGAGTGGATCGGCACGGCCAAGGCCGCGCTCGGTGACGAGGTGTTCCTGCTCGGTCACCACTACCAGCGCGACGAGGTGATGAAGTGGTGCGACGCCCGCGGTGACTCGTACCGCCTCTCGGTGCTCGCCCAGCAGCGGCCCACGGCCAAGACCATCGTGTTCTGCGGCGTCCACTTCATGGCCGAGTCGGCCGACATCCTCACCGCCGACGACCAGCAGGTGATCCTTCCCGACCTCAACGCCGGCTGCTCGATGGCCGACATGGCCGACATCGACCAGGTCGAGGAGGCCTGGGAGGAGCTCTCCGGGGTCGTCGACGTCGAGCGCCTCGTGCCCATCACCTACATGAACTCCTCCGCGGCGCTGAAGGCCTTCGTCGGCGACCACGGCGGCGCCGTGTGCACCTCGACGAACGCCCGCGCCGTGCTCGAGTGGGCCATGGGCCAAGGCGACAAGGTGCTGTTCTTCCCCGACCAGCACCTCGGCCGCAACACCGGCTACACGATGGGCTACACCGAGGCCGACATGCGGGTGTGGAACCCACGGTTCGACCTGGGCGGGCTCACCGAGGCCGACTGCAAGGAGGCCACCTTCCTGCTCTGGAAGGGCCACTGCTCGGTCCACCAGCGCTTCCGCCCCGAGCACGTCGAGGCCTTCCGTGCCGAGCACCCCGAGGGCATCGTGGTGGCGCACCCCGAGTGCGCCCACGAGGTGTGCGCCCTGGCCGACAAGGTGGGCTCCACCGACTTCATCATCCGCGCCATCGACGAGGCCCCCGCCGGCGCCACCATCGGCGTGGGCACCGAGATCCACCTCGTCCAGCGCCTCGACGCCGAGACCCCCGACAAGACCGTCGTCTCGCTCGACCCGCTGATCTGCCCCTGCTCGACCATGTTCCGCATCGACGGCCCCCACCTCGCCTGGGTGCTCGAGCGCCTCGTGGCCGGCGAGGTCGTCAACCGCATCACCGTCGACCCCGACACCGCCGCGTCCGCCCGGGTGGCGCTCCAGCGCATGCTCGACATCACATAGGTCCCTCCTTCGTCGGGACGCCTTCGGCGATCCGGTTCGCCCACACCGCGCCTCCGCTCCGCTCCGGCACGTCACCCCGGCTCCTCCTCCTCCGTCGGAGCGCCTTCGGCGATCCGGTTCGCCCACACCGCGCCTCCGCTCCGCTCCGGCACGTCACCCCGGCTCCTCCTCCTTCGTCGGGACGCCTTCGGCGATCCGGTTCGCTCTCACCGCGCCTCCGCTCCGCTCCGGCACGTCACCCCGCCGCTGGCCGGGCCGGGCTCCTCCGACACGGTGCGCGTTGCCGCTCGACACGGAGGGTGAGAGTCGGGATCGGTGCTGTAGGCCGGGCGGCCCATGCCGATGGAAGGGCATGGACCTCTCGGGCGCGACGATCCTCCTCACCGGCGGCACCGGCAGCTTCGGCAACGCCTTCGTCGAGCGGGTGCTCGGCCGGTGGCCCGACGCCACCATCCGGGTCTACTCCCGCGACGAGCTGAAGCAGTCCGAGATGCTCGCCCGCCACGGCGACCGCAACGTCCGCTACCTGCTCGGCGACGTGCGCAACAAGACCCGCCTGGCCCGGGCCTGCCAGGGCGCCGACGTCATCGTCCACGCCGCCGCCATGAAGCAGGTGCCGGCCTGCGAGTACAACCCGTTCGAAGCCGTGCAGACCAACGTGCTCGGCACCCAGCACGTGGTCGACTGCGCCATCGACTCGAGCGTCACGAAGGTGGTCGCCCTCTCGACCGACAAGGCCGTCAACCCGGTCAACCTCTACGGGGCGACGAAGCTCTGCGAGGAGAAGATCGTGGTGCAGGGCAACGCCTACGCGAGCCACTCCGACACCGTCTTGTCGTGCGTGCGCTACGGCAACGTCGTGGGCTCCCGGGGCTCGGTGGTGCCCCTGTTCCAGCGCCAGGCCGAGGCCGGGCTGCTCACCGTCACCGACGAGCGCATGACGCGGTTCTGGATCACCCTCGACCAGGCCGTCGACCTGGTGCTGTTCGCGCTGGACCACGCCGCCGGCGGCGAGGTGTTCATCCCCAAGATCCCGTCGATGAAGGTCACCGACCTCGCCGAGGCCATCGCCCCCGGCGTCCCCCGCGAGGTCACCGGCATCCGCCCCGGCGAGAAGCTGCACGAGCTGCTGCTGACCGCGGACGAGAGCCGGCACTCGGTCGAGACCGAGGACGTGTACGTCGTGCTGCCCGAGCACCCGTGGTGGACCGACGAGCCGCGCTGGCTGGAGGGCAAGCCCCTCGACGACGACTTCACGTACTCGTCGGCCACCAACACCGACTGGCTGTCCGTGGAGGACCTGCGGGAGCTGGTGGGTTGAGCGCCCGCGCGGGCGCGCGGGGGTCCGCCGCATGATCCCGTACGGGCGCCAGTCGGTCGACGACGACGACATCGCCGCGGTCACCGCGGTCCTGAAGGGCGACTGGCTCACGCAGGGCCCCGCGGTCGACGAGTTCGAGGCGCGGCTGTGCGAGCTGACCGGCGCCCGCCATGCGGTCGCGTTCTCGAGCGGGACCGCCGCCCTGCACGCCGCCTGCGCCGCCGCGGGGCTCGGCCCGGGCGACCGGGTGGCCACGTCGGCGCTGACCTTCGCCGCGAGCGCGGCGTGCGCGACCTACGTCGGGGCCACGCCCGTCGTGGTCGACGTCGACCCGGCCACGTGGAACCTCGACCCCGCGCGCGTGCCGGCCGACGTCGAGGCCCTCGTGGCGGTCCACTACGCCGGTCTCCCGCTCGACCTGGCCACGCTGGCGCGACGGCCCCGCGTCGTCATCGAGGACGCCGCCCACGCCCTCGGGGCCCGGACGCCGGACGGCCCCGTCGGCAACTGCGCCCACAGCGACCTGTGCTGCTTCTCGTTCCACCCGGTCAAGGTGGTGACCACCGGCGAGGGTGGGGCCGTGACGACCAACGACGCCGAACTGGCCGCCGCGCTGCGCCGGTTCGGGCGCCACGGCGTGGTGCCCCGCCCCGACCTCGGGGGCTGGGCGTACGAGATCGCCGAGGAGGGCCACAACCTGCGCCTCTCCGACATCGCCGCCGCGCTGGGCACGAGCCAGCTCGCGAAGCTGGAGCGCTTCGTCACCCGGCGCAACGAGCTCGCCGACCGCTACCGGGTGCTGCTCGCCGACCTCCCCGTCGGACTGCCGCCGGCGGCGCCGGTGGGCGGGCGCCACGCCTACCACCTGTTCCCCGTGCAGGTTCCGGCCCGAAGGCATGTGTACGACGCCCTTCGTGCCGATGAGGTGATGGTGCAGGTCCACTACGTGCCCCTCTACCGGCATCCCCGCTTCGCGGCCGACCCCGCGGGCTACCCCGCCACCGAGGCGGTGTACGCCGGCCTGCTGTCGCTGCCGCTGTTCCCGGACCTGACCGGGGACGAGCAGGACCGGGTCGTGGACGTGCTCGCCCGGGCGCTGGAGGGGACGGCGGCATGACGTCCTTCGACCGTTCCCACGACCTGTTCGAGCGGGCCGAGCGGGTGATCCCGCTCGGCACCCAGACCCTGTCCAAGCACCCGTCGCAGTGGGTCCAGGGCGCCCATCCCCGCTACCTCGTGCGTGGGCGCGGCGCCCACGTCTGGGACGTCGACGGCAACGAGTACGTCGACTTCCCCATGGCCCTCGGCCCCGTGCTGCTGGGCTACGCCGAGCCGGTCGTGGACGACGCGGTGCGCCGCCAACTCGACGACGGGATCACGTTCACGTTGATGCACCCGCTCGAGGTCGAGGTGGCCGAGCGCATCGTCGCCCTGTGCCCCGGCGTCGACGCCGTGCGGTTCGGCAAGTCGGGCTCGGACGCCGTCAGCGCGGCCGTCCGGGCGGCCCGGGCCATCACCGGGCGCGACCGGGTCCTCGTCGCGGGGTACCACGGATGGCACGACTGGTACATCGCCAGCACCACGCGGGACGCCGGCGTTCCCAAGGCGGTCGTGGACCTGACCGCCACGTTCACCTTCGGCGACCTGGCGAGCCTCGAGCGGGCGCTCGAGACGTACCCCGACGAGGTCGCCGCGGTCGTGCTCGAGCCGTCGGGCGCCACCGTGCCCGAGCCCGGGTACCTCGAAGCGGTCGTCGACCTCACCCGCCGCCACGGGGCGGTCTCGGTGTTCGACGAGGTCATCACCGGCTTCCGCCTCGCCCCCGGCGGCGCCCGAGAGCGCTACGGGGTGCAGCCCGACCTCTCCTGCTACGGCAAGGCGCTGGGCAACGGGATGCCCATCTCGGCCGTCGGCGGGAGGGCCGCGGTCATGGCCGTCTTCAAGGAGGTCTTCTACTCGGGCACCCACGGCGGCGAGGCGCTGTCGCTGGCCGCCGCCGGTGCGGTGCTGGACGCGATCGCCGACGGCGAGGTGCTCGGCCACATCGAGCGGTTGGGATCGGACCTGCAGCAGGGCCTCCGGGCGCTCGTCGACGAGCACGGCGTCGCCCACCTCGTCACGGTCGGCGGCGAGCCCCACCGAACGGTCGTGGGCTTCCCCGGCCCCGACGAGCTCGTGCACAAGAGCTGGGTCCAGCAGTGCCTCGGTCAGGCCGGCGTGCTCTTCAACGGCTCCCTGTTTCCCTGCTTCCGCCACACCGAGGACGACGTCGCCCTCGCCCTCGACGCCTTCGACGGCGCGCTCGGCGCCCTGGGCCGCGGCGAGGACGTCGCCGCCCGCCTCGTCGGCCCGCCCGTCGAGCCCGTCTTCCGGCCGGTGCGATGAGCATGCGCCTGCTGAAGCGGGGCACCTCGGTGCTCGTGCTGGGCGCCGGGTCGATCGGCAGCCGTCACGCCCGGAACCTGCACGCGGCCGGCGCCGACGTCTCGCTGGCCGACCCCTCCCCGGGCCGGGCCAAGTCCGTTCGCCACGCCCGCACCGTCCCGTTCGACCTCGACCACCTCGAGGGCTACGACGGTGTCGTGGTGGCCAGCCCCACGAGCGCCCACCTCGAGCAGGCCCTCGCCGCCCTGGACACGGGTGCGAAGGTCCTGATCGAGAAGCCCATCCACCTCACCCTCGACGGCACCGAGGCGCTGCTCTCGGCGACGGACCGGGTCATGGTGGGGTTCAACCTCCGGTTCCACCCGCCGGTCCAGCGCATCGTGGAGCTCGCCCACTCCGGCCGGGCCGGCCGCATCACCTCGGTGCGGGCCTGGTTCGGCAGCTACCTGCCCGACTGGCGCCCCACCGTCGACTACCGGGAGTCGTACTCGGCGCGGTCCGAGCTCGGCGGCGGCGTGCTCCTCGACGCCATCCACGAGCTCGACCTGCTGGTGTGGCTCCTGGGCGGGTCGTTCTCGGTGCTCGGTGCCGAGGTGGCCCGCCTCGGCGACCTCGAGATCGACGTCGAGGACACCGTCAAGACGCTGCTGCGCCACGACAGCGGGGTGCTCGCCGAGGTGTCGCTCGACTACCTGAGTCGCCGGTACCGGCGGGGCATCGAGATCATCGGGACCGATGCGACCCTCCGCCTCGACTGGGCCCGGGAGGTCATCGAGGTCGAGAAGGACGGCGAGGCCGAGGTCGAGCCCGCGATCGACTCGCTGGCGTGCTCGTACGAGCGCCAGACCGAGTGCTTCCTGGCCTGGCTGCGCGAGGACGCGGCGCCCCCGGTCGACGCCCAGGAGGCCATCGCCTCACTGCGCCTCGCCGACCAGATCCGCGCCGCCGCCGGGCGCCCGTAGGCGGGGGCGGCGCGGCGGTGGGATCCCGTACGAGCGTCGGCGTGGTCCAGGCCCGCATGGGCTCGACCCGCCTGCCCGGCAAGGTGCTCGCCGACCTCGGCGGCCGCCCGGTGCTCGGGCTCGTCCTGGCGAGGCTGGCACGCGCCCACCTCGACCAGGTGGTGGTCGCCACGAGCGACCGGCCGGGCGACGACGCGGTGGCGGCGCTGGCGGCCGAGGCCGGCGTGCCCGTCGTCCGAGGGCCCGAGCACGACGTCCTGGGCCGGTTCGTGCTGGCGGTCGACCGGCATCCGGCCGACGACGTCGTGCGCATCACCGCGGACTGCCCGTTGGTCGACCCCGTCGTCGTCGACTCGACGCTGGGGGTGCACCGCCGCTGGGACGCCGACTACACGTCCAACTCGCTCGAGCGCACCTTCCCCGACGGCCTCGACGTCGAGGTCGTGCGGTCCGAGGCGCTGCGCGCCGCGGCCGCCGACGCCGTGGCCGGCGACGAGCGCGAGCACGTGACCCCTTTCTTCCACCGCCATCCGACCCGGTTCCGCCTGGCGTCGCTCGAGGCCGACGAGCAGCTCGGCCACGAGCGCTGGACGCTCGACACCGCCGAGGACCTGGCCCGGCTGCGGGCGATCGTCGCACTGCTCGACGACCCCGTCACCGCGGGGTGGCACGACGTGCTCGCGGTGGCCGGTGTCCGGGCGGGGCCTCCCCGCCGCCTGGGCGCACCCCCCGGCCTGCACTTCGTAAACCATCCGCTCGCCGCCGGCACGGCGCGCCACTGAGTCACCGTCCCCGCACCCACCGGAGCCCCCATGACCGCCACCGACCACCCGACCGCCGGCCACGATCTGCCGGTCGCCACCCGCAACGAGGCCCTGTGGGCGGGCGGGTTCGGCCAGGAGTACCTGGAGCGCAACGCCGACGTCGCCGGGCCCCGGGCCGCCTTCTGGGACGACTTCGTGGCCCGGTACCCCGCCGAGCGCGTCCTCGAGGTCGGCTGCACGCAGGGCGACAACCTGGTGCACCTCGCCCGTCACCTGCCCGCCCACGACGTGTGGGGACTCGACATCAACGACGCCGTGCTCGACGCCCTGCGCGTGCACGTGCCCGGGGTGAACGCCACGTGGGGCAGCGCCCGCGAGCTCCCCTTCCGAGACCGGTGGTTCGACCTGACGTTCACCGTCGGTCTCCTGATCCACCAGCCCGACGCGATCCTGCCGCTCGTGATGGGCGAGCTCGTCCGCACCTCACGACGGTGGGTGGTGTGCGGCGAGTACCACGCCGACGAGCCGACCGAGATCCACTACCGCGGCCACGACGGCCTGCTCTTCAAGCGCGACTACGGCCGCCTCTACACCGAGCTGTTCCCCGAGCTCACCCTGGTCGAGGAGCGCTTCCTCACCGCCGACGACGGCTTCGACCGGGTGACGCTCTCGGTGCTCGAGAAGCGCTAGTCACCCCGGTCGAGGCCCTCGGGGACCAACAGGTCCCAGTCCAGTGGCGTGCCGCGCACCAGCGGGCGCGCCGCCACCCGGCCGAGCACCGCGTCGAGGTGCTTGGGGGCGAGGCCGTCGCCGGGCCGGATGGCCGCGACGTGGTCGCGGGTCAGGACCTCGCCCTCGCCCACGTCGGCCACGACGAAGAGCGACCGTCGGAAGGCCAGGCTCGCACGCTCGCGCTCGGAGGGCCCGAAGCGGACGCCGCCCAGCGCGGCCTCGGCCTCGCGCACCGCCGCCACCATCGCGCCGAACTCGCCGGGCTCCAGGGAGAACGCGGCGTCGGGGCCGCCGTCGGACCGGCGCAGCGTGAGGTGCTTCTCGAGCACCGAGGCCCCGAGCGCGACCGCCACCGTGGCCGCGGTGGTTCCGAGGGTGTGGTCCGAGAAGCCCACCGGCACCGACCAGCGCCGTGCCATCGCCGGAATGGTGCGCAGGTCCATCTCGTCGGGCGGCGCGGGATAGGAGCTGTTGCACCGCAACAGGACCAGGCCCGTCGCACCGGCCCCCACGGCGGCCTCGACCGCCTCGTCGATCTCGGCGTCGGTGGCCATCCCCGTCGACACGATGAGCGGCTGCCCGGTGGCCGCCGCGGCGCGGATCAGCTCGAGGTCGACCAGCTCGAACGAGGCGATCTTCATCGCCGGGGTCCCGAGCTCGTCGAGGAACGCGACCGCCGTGGCGTCGAAGGGCGTCGAGAACAGGTCGAGGCCCAGGTCGCGGGCCTGGGCCTGGAGCTCGGCGTGCCACTCCCACGGCGTGGCCGCCTCCTGGTAGAGCTCGTACAGGTTGCGGCCGGCCCACAGCGTGCCGTCGCCGACCACGAACGGCGGCGTCCGGGCGTCGATGGTCATCGTGTCGGCGGTGTAGGTCTGGAGCTTCACCGCGTCGGCGCCCGCCTCGGCCGCGGCGGCGACGATCGCCCGGGCCGTGTCGAGGTCGTGGCCGTGGTTGGCGGACAGCTCGGCGATCACGTAGACCGGCTCGCCCGGTCCCACCCGTCGCTCCCCGAGCGCCACGGTGCGGGGGAGCACGCTCATCGGATCAGCCGCACGGGTGCGAAGGCCTCGGCGGCGGCGACGCCGACGGCGCTCCCCCACCGGGCGGCCGCGGCCCGGAGCGCCTCGGGCGAGCGCGGGTGCGGGAAGGCGCGGAGCTCGGACGGGTAGCACCGGAGGGCCGCGACCTTCGCGTCGAGGAAGCCGGTGACGTCCTCGAAGACCATCGGCCGGAACGGAGGCGCGAGCGCGCCGAAGGCCCATTCCGTGGAGGAACCGACCTCGAAGGCCAGGACCTCGCGCACCGGGTGGCCCGGGACGGGACGGGTGGCGGCGAGGACGGCCTGGAACACGGTGCGGTGGTCGACGTTCACGTCGCCGCCGTGCTGGCACAGCACCGTCGTGGGGCGCCGGGCCTCGATCTCGCGCTCGACCAGCTTGACGACGTCGAGGAGCGCCACGGTGTCGAAGCGGTTGTCGGGCAGCCCCTCGAGCACCACGTCGCGCACGCCGACCGCGTCGGCGGCGGAGCGGCAGTCGGCTCGCAGCCGGTCGACCAGCCGCTGGTCGCCCGTCTCGCGGGACGCCGCTCGTGCCGTCGAGCCCTCGCCCAGGATGAGCACGTCGACGGCCTCGCCGGACGCGGCGCGCTTGGCCATCGTGGCGCCGCACCCGAGGATCTCGTCGTCGGGGTGGGCGGCCACCACCAGCACGCTCACGGCGCGGCCCCGTCCCCGGGGACGGTGAGCATCACTCGCGCCTCGAGGTGCCCGTCGACCCGACGGGCGTCGCCGAGCTCGAGGCGCACCCCGCCGTGCTCGACGAACGCCCGGGGATAGCCGTCGGCGTCGAGCATGCGGATGAAGTCGTAGAGGTCGTCGACGGTGCCCTCCGACGGCAGGCGGCTCTCGGCCGGGGTCCGCCGGGCGAACCTGGTGACGGGGCCCTCCTGGGGGACGGGCTCGGGCTGGGCGTCCACGATCCCGGCCGCCATGGCGAGCGACAGCTCCGTGGCCCGCTCGTACACCGCCTGCGCGGTGCCGGCCAGCGACAGCGGCCGCTTGTCGTACACCGGCCCGGCGTCGAGCTCGTCGGTCATGCGTAGGGCCGTCAGCACCGTCTCCCGGTGACCCCGCAGGATCAGGTTCTGGAGCGGGCTGCCGCCCCGCCCGTAGGGCACGTCGGTCATGTGGAAGCAGACGCACTCCCACCGGTCGGTCACCCGTGCCGGCACGATCGACGACCAGTGCAGGAAGAAGACGTAGCGCGGGTCGACCGCCCGCAGCCGCGGCTCCAGCTCGCCCGGCGCGGCCACGAACTCCCAGTGCTCACCGGGCGGGCGCGTCGCTCGGAAGCGGTCGAAGGCGGGACGGTTCCAGGGGCGCGACCCCGCCACGACGTGGGTGGACCCGTCAGTGGCGGCCATCTCGGCCCCGAAGGTAGGTGAGGGTGCACCCGTCGCCCGCGGATGCCGCCGGCCACGGGGTGAAGTCCGCGGCGAGGAAGGCGCGCCTCGAGCGCTCGTTGCCCGGACGCACCGACGCGACGACGGCGACGCATCCCGTCTCGGCGAACAGCCGGCGCACGCCGGCGCGGACGAGCGGTGCCGCGGCACCCCGCCCGCGGCAGGTGGCCGCGACCGACACGTCGACCGCGGCCACGCCGCGCTCGTCGACGTCGAAGCGGACCTGGCCCCACGGCACCCCGCGGTGCTCGGCGACGTACTGGTGCCGGCCGCGGCCGGCGGCCTCCCACCACCGACGGTGCTCCTCCCACGGGATGGGCTCGGTGCGCCAGGCCGAGGCTCGGACCTCGGGGTCGTTGACCCACTCCCACAGCAGCTCCCGGTCGCCGTCGCCCGCCGTGCGCAGGCCCACCAGCGACGACCGCAGCTCGGTCACGACCCGGTCGACGCCGGCGCCGTCGACCAGCGCGGCGGCCCGGCCGGCCAGCGCGGTGCGGGCCGCCGGTTCGGTCAACAGCGCGCGCACCTCGTCGGCCAGACGGCAAGGGGCGAGGGCGTCGAGCCGGCCCAGGTACCGGGCCGCACCAGCCTCGCCCATGGCCTGGCCGACGGGCTCCTGGTTCCCGGCCACCGCGACGAGCACGGCGGGACGGCCGAGCGCGCAGAGCTCCCAGGTCGTGGTGCCCGCCGCCGACACCACCAGGGTGGCGCCACCGAGCAGCCCGCCCATCCGGTCCCGGGCGCCGGATCGCAGAGGTGTCGTCACGTCGACCTCCAGCCCGGACGCGGCGAGGTCCGCGGCCAGGCGGTCGGCCACGCCCTCGGCCCGGTCCGCGGCCGAGCCGCCGAGGGTGACCACGACCCGGGTCGTCCGGTGGTGCGCCGCCGGGCGGGGTGCCCGGAACTCCTCGCGCACCAGCGCGTACCGAGGCCCCAGCAGAGCGGCCGCACCGTCGGGTCGGTCCGCGACCGCACCCGGCGCACCCCCCAGGTTCTGGTCGACGACGAGATCGGCGGCGTAGGCACCGTGGTGTCCGTGGTCGTCGACGACCGCCAGCCGGGTTCCCGTGCCGCGGACCGCCCGCTGCACGTCGGTGCCGAACCGATACCCGTCGAGCACGGCCCAGGCCGGGCGCAGGTCGCCGAGCAGGCGCCGCAGCCCGGCGGCCGACCCGTCGTCGTCGACCTCGACCACCCGGCCGCCGGCGGCCTCGACCCGCCGGGCGACGCGGGACCGGCCCGAGGCGAGGGCCACGTAGGCCGGGCCGGTCGCGGCCCAGCGCTCGACCAGCGCGAGGGTGCGCATCACGTGCCCGGCGCCCGCCGAGGGCGCGTCGTCGGGGCGGACCAGCAGCGGCGCCCAGGGACCGGTCACCGGGTGCCGACCGCCACCGGCACGCCCCGGCGACCCGATCGGCTCGGGGCACCCCCGACCACGGGAGCCACCACCGGCGCGAGGAAGTCGCCGCCGTGGAGGATGCCGTCGCAGATCCGGTCGACGCCCGGGTGGCGGCCCGGGGCGAGCTCGTCCAGGTGCTCGACGGTGATGCGGGCCAGCCCGGGCACGTGCTCCTCGACCCCGGGGCTCGGCACCGGGGCCGCGAAGAAGAACAGGTTGGCGTAGCGGCGGGCAACCTGTGGATCCGGGGCGAACTGGCCGGGGTCGTCGAGGGCGGCGTCGAGGGCGGCCACGAACTCCTCAGGGGTGGACACGTCGACGGTGAAGCCCTTGCCCCGGTAGTGCGTCTCGCCGGCGACGATCACCGGGACGCCGGCGAGGGCCAGCTCGAGGCCGGTCGTGGAGGTGAACACCAGCCCGAGGTCGCTGGCCTCCATCAGCGGGTACGAGCTGGTGGGGTCCTCGGGCTCGACCACGCGGACGTTGGCGGGCAGGGTCGGGAAGTGCTTGCGCAGCACGTCGGCCATCGGCTCGCGGGTCCACTTCCCCGGCAGCTTCACCTCCGCCGGATGCAGGCGGATGACCAGCTCGTGGTCGGGTCGGGCCGCGAAGGCCTCGACCGCCGCGACGATCCACGCCTGGATGCTCGGGTAGGCCCGCTCCTTGCCGATGACCGCGGAGTCCCAGGTGAGGTTGGTGAAGAGGGTGACGAGGCGCCCACTCCCCCGGCGCTCGGGCGCGTCGAAGCGGGCGTCGTCCCAGTACCGGTCGATCGTGCGGCGACCGTGCCGCCGGGCGTCGAGGTAGTCGTCGAGCCGTGCCTCCTCGACCGGGGTGAGCGCCGCGTCGGCGAAGCGGGGCCAGAGGTCGTGCAGTTCGGTCAGGCACGCGGGCGCGCCCCGACGGAACACCAGCGTCTCCTTGATGAAGCCCCGCTCGTAGGTGACCACGTCGATGCCGCGCCGTCGGCACAGCTCCCAGGTGACCGCCTCGAAGAGGAACAGGCCGTTGCAGAGCAGGACGACGTCGGGCCGGATCCGGTCGAGGGCGGCCTCGACACCGGCGGCGATCCGGCGGGCCGATCGCAGGAACGCCCGCCACGTCGACGGCGCCAGCGGGTCGTCGTGGCTGGACGCGCGCATGAGGAACCACTTCACCGGGATCTCGGTGAGCCGCCCGTACGGGAGCCCGTCGTCGCCGACCACGTCGCGCAGGGCGGCGAGCGAGACCTCGTCGAGCTCGTCCCACGCGCCGGGGTCGTCGCGCTCCCATCCGTCCCGCAACGAGGTGCGGTCGAACCCGTGGGCGTCGACGGAGTCCTCGACGTAGCGCGTGCACGACGTGCACGGCATCGGTGGTCCCTCCCACGTGTTGGCGCGGTCGCACACCTCCAGCCCGCCGCCGCACGTGAGGAACTCGACCCGGGCCCCCCGCAGGCGCAGGGCCTGGGCGATCATCGCCTCCCACTGCACGTGGGCGGTCCAGTCGCGGGGCGTGAGGATCGCGACGGACGGACCGTCGCCCGGTTCCGGTGGCGCTTCCCCGGCCAGGCGCCGGGCGCGGCGCTGCTCGGGGGTGGACGCCACCTGGCGGGCCGCCAGGTGGCCGCCCTTCACGGCGTACTCGCGGAGGCGACCGCGATCGGGGAGCGGCATCAGCGGCCCTTCCGGGGTCGGGTGTCGAACGGGCGCCCCGTGAGCATCCGCCCGACGCCGGCCCAGAAGCCCAGGCCGTAGGCCCAGTGGCAGACGGACAGGGCGCCGAGGGCACGATGGGGGGCGACCCCGGGCCGGTCGGCGAGGCGCAGCGCCACCACCCCGGCCCCGGCCACGTACGCCAGCACCGGCGCGGCGACGAGCAGCGGTCGCCGGGCGGCGGCGCCGGCGACCCCCAGGCCCGCGGCCCCGGCCACCATCGCGGCCGGCGCCAGGGGGCGCCACGACGGAAGCCGGCGGTGCTTGTTCAGCGTGGACGCCTTGCAGAGCCCGTAGTTGTAGTACTGGCGCCACAGCGCGCGGACGGTCTGTCGGGGGAAGTACTCGGAGCGGATCGACGGGTCGAGGCGGATCCGCCGCCCCCGGCGGCGCAGGCGGTAGTTGAGCTCCTGGTCCTCCGCCGCCCACTGCAGGGTGTCCTCGTCGTAGCCGCCCACCTCGGTGACGACGTCCTTGCGGTAGGTCCCCAGGTAGACGGTGTCGACGTCCTGCGCCTCGTCGGCGTAGTGGAAGCGGCCCGGGCCGATCCCGGCCGGCGAGCTCGTCACCGCGGCGACCGCGCGGCCGTAGGCGGTCGTGCCGACCGGCCGCATGGGGCCGCCGACGACGTCGGCGCCGCTGTGCTCGAGGACCTCCACGCACCGCGACACGAAGTCGGGTGCGTACAGCGTGTGGGCGTCGGCCCGCACGATGACGTCGGACCGGGCGGCGGCGATGCCCACGTTCATGGCGGCGGCGGCCGTCACCTTGGGGTTCGGCACCACCCGCACGGGGTCGCCGTGGCGGGCGGCCAGGTCGCGGGTGCCGTCGTTCGAGCCGCCGTCCACCACGAGGATCTCGGCGATGGCCGGGTAGTCCTGGGCCAGCAACGAGTCGAGGCAGTCGGTGATGTGCTCGCGCTCGTCGAGCGTGGGCAGCACGATGCTGACCGGTGTCGTCACGAGAGCCCTCCCGGGCGCAGTCGTTGGTACGTGTGGGGGTGGGCGGCCAGCGCCGCGGCCAGCGGTGGCGTCCGGTCGACGCCGGCGAGGCGCTCGTAGGGCGCGCCGAACAGCGTCGTGGAGAACTCGAGCTGGAAGACGAGACGGGCGCCGGCGACCGGAGGGAGCCCCTTGTGGAGGCCCTTGGTGTCGGCGGCGAACAAGGTGCCCCGGGGCCCGCAGACGGTCACCAGGTCGCCGGTCGGGTAGTGGCGGGCGACCTCGTCGTCGGAGAAGCGCCGGTCCGCCCGCAGCGCCCGACGGTGCTCGTCGTGTGAGCCCCGGACGTAGACGTGGGGCCCGTCCCCCTCGTCCACGTCGGTGAGGTAGAGGAAGAACTTCAAGAACGCCGGGTGGTCCCGGTCCTCGTGGAAGAGCTGGGCGATCTCGGTGCTCGGCCCGCCCGGCCACGGGAACGACCACCACATGGCGGTGAGCGACCAGACCGGCGCGCAGCCGAGGTAGTCGGCGGCGACGGCTCGGATCGACGCGTCGGCGATCAGTCGTTGGGCGGCGGGGTCGGCGGCGAGGACGGGCTCGGGGACCGCGTACTTCGGGGCCCGGGGCGCGTCCGGGTCGACGACGCCCGACGCGGGACCACCGGCGGGCGCGGGCATGAGCTCGCACTCGGCCCGGCGGGCGAGCGTCTCGAGGTCGTCGCAGGTCGCGGCGTCGACCAGTCCGTCGAAGCGCACGAAGCCGTCGGCGCGGAGCGCCTCGGTGATGGAGTGCGGGTCGCCCGCTCCCAGCCGGTCGAGGAGGCCGGCCGCGTCCGCCTCGGGCCGCGGCGCCGGGGTCGGCAGCACCAGGCGGTAGGCCCGGGGCGCCAGACGGGGGGCCAGGGACAGCGTCTTGCGCATCACCCGGTACGTGCCGTGCGGGGTCGTCCCGGTGCGCCGGAAAGCGACGACGCCCGCCGGGCTCGTGAGGAGGTCGCGGGCGCCGTCGACGGCCGTCTTCACCGGGCTGTGCACGCCCCCTCCTGTCGGCCGGGACGGGCCCGCCTTGACGGTCCGGGGCGCTTCACTTCCGGGCCGCGATGCCGATTCCAGCACGGTGACCGACGCCGGCGCGCGGGAGGACCCCGGACCGGGCGCGCGCCCGTTCCGGCGGCGGGTCCTCGTGAACACCGCGTCCACCGGCGCGGCCAACGCCTGGGCCATGGTCGTCACCCTCGTGACCCTCCCGGTGCTGCTCGACGGCCTGGGGGCGGACGCCTTCGGCACCTGGGTGCTCCTGTCGACGTTCAGTGCGGTCAACGGCTGGTTGTCGCTCGCCGACCTCGGCGTCGCCACGGCCACCACCCGGGCGGTGGCGGAGTCGGCCTCCCACGGCGACCGGCGGGCCATCGCGGCCCGCGTCGGCTCGAGCCTCGCCCTGTTCCTCCTGCTCGGCGTCGTGTGCGCGGCCCTGATGGCCACGGTCGGCCGAGCGCTGCTCCCCGCCCTGTTCGACACACCTGCCGACCTGGTACCCGACCTGGAGGTCGCGATCGTCGCGTTCGCCCTCCAGATCGTGCCCGACCTGCTCACCGGCGCGGCGACGAGCGCGCTCGAGGGCCTCCAGCGGGTGGACCTGTCCCGGGCGGCCGACGCGCTGCGGCGGACGGCCGTGGCGATCGCGATCTGCGTCGCCGCCCTCGCCGGGACGGGGCTGCGCGGGGTCGCGGTCGCCAGCCTGGCGGTGTCCACCCTCGGCGCCCTGGTCGCCTTGGCGGTGCTCTGGGCGCACCTGCCCGACCGCCGCCTGCGGGTGGTGCGTGGAGAGGCCCGTGCGCTGCTGTCCTACGGCAAGACGGTGGCGGTCCTGCGGCCCTTCGGCGTGATCCAGCGCACGATGGACCGCCTGATCGTGGGCGCCGTCCTGGGTCCGGCGCCCGTGGCCTTCGTCGAGATCGCCACCCAGATCCAGAACGGCGCCGACGCGGTGCTCTCCGCGAGCTCCTACGCCGTCATCCCGAGCGCCTCGTGGCTCCGGGCCCGCGAGGACCGCCACACCCTCCGCGAGCTGCTCCTCACCGGGACGAAGTACTCGTTGCTGGTGACCCTGCCGTTCGTCACCGCCCCGGCGATCCTGGCCGGGCCCCTCGTCCGGCTGTGGGTCGGCCCGGCGTACGCGGCCGCCGCCGGGCTGGCCGTGGTCGGCCTGGTCTACGTCGCCATGACCGCACCGGTGCAGGTGGGCTCGAACCTGCTGGTCGGCACGGGGCGTGCCGGCGCCGTCCTGCGAGCCGTCGTCGGCGCCGTCCTCGTGAACCTGGCGGCCAGCGTCGTGCTCGTGCACCTCGTCGGCACCGTCGGGGCGTTCCTCGGCACGATCATCGGCACGTGCTTCCTCGTGCTCCCACTGCGGCGGGCGGCCCTCCACGAGGTCGGGGCGGATCGGCGGGAGTTCTTCCAGGAGTCGGTGGTGCCCTCGATCGCCCCGAACCTGGCCCTGGCCGCGGTGGCCGGGGCCGTCGTCCTCGCCCCGCTGCCGGACCTCGGCACCCTCGTCCTCGGCGGCGGGCTCGGTCTCGTCGCCTACGCGGCCGTGGCCTGGCGGTGGTCGTTCCGCCGCGCCGAGCTCGCCGGCCTGCGGGCGACGATGGCGCGGTCCGCGGCACCGGCGCCGACGGCCGTCGGTGGGTGAGCGCCGAGTGGTCAACTCCGCGGTGCGAGCCGCCGATTGGCTCTGATGGACACCCTGCCCCGCGTGGACGACGCGTCGCCGTTGGAGACGGTCCCGTGCGCCGTCTGCCACTCGACCGCCGCCCGCCGTGCGCTCGTGCGGCCGCCGGTCGACGAGTTCCTCGGGCGCCTGGACGTCGACGACCGGCGCTCCTCCTGGGTCGTGTGCGAGGACTGCGGCCTCGTCTTCCAGTCGCCGCGGCCCGGGCCGGCCGCTCTCGACCGCATGTACGTCGGGGGCGAGTACCACGAGGTCCGTGGCGGCATCCCGGAGCACTACGTCCGGTACTCGCTGCGCCGCTCGACGGCCGCGCTCGCGTGGGGGCTCGACCAGCCCGCCCTGCGCGGTCGTCGCGGTCGGGCGCTCGACATCGGCGCCGGGATCGGGGGCGCGCTGGTGGGTCTGCGGGACCGCGGTTGGGAGGTTCGGGGCGTCGAGCCCGACCCCCACCTCGCCGCCTTCGGTCGGCGACGGTTCGGGCTCGACATCACCGACGGCTTCTTCGACGAGCGCACCTTCGCTCCGGGCGAGGCATTCGACCTCGCGTACAGCTGCCACGTGTGGGAGCACCTGGCCGACCCGGCCGCCACGTCGGCGGCCGCGCACCGGGTGCTCGCCCCCGCGGGCGGCCACCTGCTCATCGTGGTGCCGACGTTCCGACGCTCCCGCACGCTGGCCTGGTCCTATTTCAACGCCGCCCACACCTACATGTTCACCGCGACCTCCCTCTCCAACGTCCTCGAGGGTGCGGGCTTCGAGACCGTCGCGCATCGCTACGTCTCGGGCGGCGACTCCGAGCTGTGGCTCCTCGCCCGAGCGGCCGACGCCGCGCCGGCGGGGCCGATCGCCGCTGAGTCCGCCCGGGTCGTGCAGCGGGAGCTGGCGTCGGTGCCCCTCCGGGTGCCGCTCGGCCTCGCCGGCCGCGGCGCCGATCACCTCCGGACCCTCCGTCGGGACCCCCGGGACTTCGCGCAGCGCACCGTCCGGTCGCTGGCCTACCGGGCCGAACGGCTGAGAGGAGCGGTCGGCCGGCGCTGATCGGGTCGGTGGTGCGGCTCAGCGACCGCCGCCCTGGCGGCCGGTGACCGAGCGCAGGGTCCGTCCCACGATGCGCAGGTCGAGGGCGAGGCCCTGGCGACGCAGGTAGAAGAACTCGTACTGGAGCTTCTCGAGGGCGTCGCGCTCGTCGCCCGCGTAGCCGTACTTCACCTGGGCCCAGCCCGTCAGCCCGGGTCGCACGAGGTGGCGCATCGAGTAGAAGGGCAGCTTCTCGGTGAGCTCGTCGACGTAGGCGGGCTGCTCCGGCCGGGGTCCCACCACCGCGAGGTCGCCCCGCAGGATGTTCACGACCTGCGGCAGCTCGTCGAGGTGGGTCGTGCGCAGCACCTTGCCGAAGGGCGTGATGCGGGGATCGTCCTCGGTCGTCCACTCGTTGTGGGTCGTGCCGTCGGATGCGGGCCGCATCGTGCGGAACTTCCAGATCTCGAAGGGCACGCCCCCCTTGCCCACGCGGGCCTGCCGGTACAGCAGCGGGCCCCGGTTGGCGACCCGGTCCCCGAGCCAGACGAGGGGTGCCACCGCCAGGAGCACCACCAGCCCGACCGACCCGAGCGCCACGTCGACGAGGCGCTTGACCCGGCCGTAGCGGGCCCGGTGGATCTCGCCGATGTCGAACATGAGCGACACCCGCTCGAGCTCGGACACCGGGAGCTTGCCGAGCCACTCCTCGTAGAAGAGCGACAGGGTGCGCAGCCGGATGCCCGACTCGTGCAGTGCGGCGGCCTGGCTGACGATGCTCGGCTCGACCTGGGCCCGCCGGTCCAGCACGACCACCGTGGCCCCCTCCGCGGCCACCCGCTCCTCGAGCGGGCGGGAGCGGGCGCCGGTGACCGCCGCCTCCTCGGGTGCGAGCACGGCCACGATCTCGGCGGGGAGCTCCGCGTAGCGCTCGATCTCCTCGCGCAGCGGGGCGATCTCGGCCTGCTCACCGACCACCACCACCCGGTCCTGGTGCAGGGCCCGGTCCCGACCGTCGCCGGCCAGGTTCACGCAGATCAGGTACCACGGGACCAGGACGAGGACGCCGGCGAACACGACGAACCGGGGCAGGAGCGCGTCGCCCACGACCAACTGCACGAGGGAGACGGCCGCCGCGGCCCCGAGGGTCGCGGCGACCGCCGAGGCCACGCCGCTGCGCCTCGTGCGGGGCAGGTCGGGCAGGCCGACGGCGTACGCCGCGACGACGAGGGCGACCACGTAGGCCACCGCCCAGCCGAAGCGGAACGACGAGGTGAAGTCGTAGGCGGGGTCGGCGATCCGGCTGGCGTGGAGCTTGCTGAGCCCGAAGACGGCCGCGACGGTGCCGACGACGAGAAGGGCCCTGGCGACCCGCTGGCTGGCACCCACCACGTCCTTCCATCGGCCGCGGGGGCGGTGCGGGTGAGGATCCGGGGCGGGGACCGTTCGTCGGAGCCGGTCAGCGGCGATCGAGCAGCGGGGCCAGGAATTGGCCGGTGTAGCTCTCCGGCGTCTCCGCCACCTGCTCGGGGGTGCCCTCGACCACCACGGTGCCACCGCCCTTGCCCCCTTCGGGGCCGAGGTCGACGATCCAGTCGGCCGTCTTGATGACGTCGAGGTTGTGCTCGATGACCAGCACGGTGTTGCCCTGGTCGACCAGCCGCGACAGCACCGTGAGGAGCTTGCGGATGTCCTCGAAGTGCAGGCCCGTGGTGGGCTCGTCGAGGATGTAGATGGTGTGGCCGGTGGACCGCTTGGCCAGCTCGCTGGCCAGCTTCACCCGCTGGGCCTCGCCGCCCGACAGCGTGGGGGCGGGCTGGCCGAGTCGGACGTAGCCCAGGCCCACGTCCACCAGCGTCTGCATGTGACGGGCGATGGGCGGCTGGTTGGCGAAGAACTCGAGGGCCTCCTCGCAGGAGAGGTCGAGCACCTCCGCGATGTTCTTGTCCTTGAAGGTGATGTCGAGCGTGTCGCGGTTGTACCGGGCGCCCTTGCACACCTCGCAGGGAACGTACACGTCGGGCAGGAAGTGCATCTCGATCTTGATCGTGCCGTCGCCGGCGCACGCCTCGCACCGGCCCCCCTTGACGTTGAACGAGAACCGGCCGGGCAGGTAGCCCCGGACCTTGGCCTCCTGGGTCTGGGCGAACAGCTTCCGGACGTGGTCGAACACGCCGGTGTAGGTGGCGGGGTTGGACCGCGGGGTGCGCCCGATGGGCGACTGGTCGATGTTGATGACCTTGTCGAGCAGGTCGATGCCTTCGACCGACGTGTGGCGACCCGGCGGGGTCTTGGACTGGTAGATGGTCTGCATCAGCGAGCGGTACAGGATCTCGTTGACGAGGGTGGACTTGCCCGAGCCCGAGACGCCGGTGACGGCCACGAAGCACCCGAGGGGGAAGTCGACGTCGATGCCCCGCAGGTTGTTCTCCCGGGCGCCCCGCACCCCCAGCCAGCGCTCGCCCGGGGGTCGGCGCGTCGCGGGCACCGGGATGGTCTTCTTGCCCGCCAGGTACTGCCCGGTGACCGACGTCTTGTTCTTGAGCAGCCGGGCGACGGTCCCGGAGTGGACCACGTCGCCGCCGTGCTCGCCGGCGCCCGGGCCGATGTCGACCACGTGGTCGGCGACGCGGATGGTGTCCTCGTCGTGCTCGACCACGAGGACGGTGTTGCCCAGGTCACGCAGGCGCACGAGGGTGTCGATCAGGCGACGGTTGTCGCGCTGGTGCAGGCCGATCGAGGGCTCGTCGAGCACGTAGAGCACGCCCACGAGCCCACTGCCGATCTGGGAGGCGAGCCGGATGCGCTGGGCCTCACCGCCCGCCAGGGTGGCCGACGAGCGGTGCAACGTGAGGTAGTCGAGGCCCACGTCGAGCAGGAAGCCCATGCGGGCGTTGACCTCCTTCACCACCCGCTCGGCGATGAGGCGGTCCCGCTCGGAGAGCTGGAGTCCCGCCAGGGCCTTGGCCGAGTCGGCGATGGACAGGGAGCACAGCTCGTGGATGCTGCGGCCGTCGATGGTGACGCCGAGCGACAGGGGCTGGAGCCGGGCGCCGCCGCAGTCGGGGCAGGGCACCTCGCGCATGTAGCCCTCGATCTGCTCGCGCTGGTTGTCCGACTCGGCGTCGGCGTGGCGGCGCTGGAGGTACGGGATGACGCCCTCGTACTGGGCGTGGTAGGAGCGGGTGCGCCCGTAGCGGTTCTTGTAGCGGACGTGCACCCGGTCCGCCCCGGTGCCGTAGAGCAGCAGGTCGCGCTGGGCGTCGTTGAGGTCGGCGAAGGGCACGTCGGTGGGGATGGCGTGCTCGGCGGCCACCGACTCGACCAGGCGCGTGAAGTACTGGTTGTGGCCCCGGGCCCACGGCGACAGCGCGCCCTCGTCCACGCTGAGGGCCGGGTTGGGCACGACCAGCTCGGGGTCCACCTCGAAGCGCGTGCCCAGGCCGTCGCACCGGGGGCAGGCGCCGTACGGCGAGTTGAACGAGAAGTTGCGGGGCGCCAGCTCGTCGTAGGAGGCGCCACACGTCGGGCAGGCCAGGTGCTGGCTGAAGGTGAGCGTCTCCTCGATGCCCTGACCCTCCTTCGGCACCAGCTGGACCTCGGCCACGCCCTCGGCCAGCGACAGCGCCGTCTCGAGCGAGTCGGTGAGCCGCCGCTCGATGCCCTCGCGCTTGACCAGCCGGTCCACGACCACCTCGATCGTGTGCTGCTCGTAGCGGGCCAGTTCGATGGCCTCGGTCAGCTCGTGCACCTCGCCGTCGATGCGGGCCCGGGCGAAGCCCTGCGTGGCCAGGTCGGCCAGCAGCGTCGTGTAGTTGCCCTTGCGCCCCCGCACGACCGGCGCCAGGACCTGGAAGCGCGTGCCCTCGGGCAGCTCGAGGATGCGGTCCACGATCTGCTGGGGGGTCTGGCGGGTGATGACGGTGCCGTCGTTGGGGCAGTGCGGCACCCCGATGCGGGCGTAGAGGAGGCGGAGGTAGTCGTAGACCTCGGTGACCGTCCCGACCGTGGACCGCGGGTTGCGCGAGGCGCTCTTCTGGTCGATCGAGATGGCCGGCGACAGGCCCTCGATGAAGTCGACGTCGGGCTTGTCCATCTGGCCGAGGAACTGCCGGGCGTACGACGACAGCGACTCGACGTAGCGGCGCTGGCCCTCGGCGTAGATGGTGTCGAAGGCCAGCGACGACTTGCCCGACCCCGACAGACCGGTGAACACGATGATCTTGTCGCGCGGCAGGTCGAGCGAGATGTTGCGGAGGTTGTGCTCGCGCGCCCCGCGGATCACCAGCGTGTCGGCCACCGGCGCCACGATATCGGCGCGCGGGGGTCGAACGTGTGTTTGTTCGGACCCCGATTCCTCAGGGTGTCGGCGGGACCGGGGCCACCCGGGTGAACACCACCGCCACCGGGTCCTCGTAGGCCCGCGACCAGTCGGCGTCGGCGGCCAACGCCCCGGCCAACGGGGCGCCCGGGTCGACGAGCACCGTCCCGATCCCCTCGCGGTCGAGCTCGGCCTGCCAGCCCGGCTCGGCCCGGATCGTGCGGTCGTACACGTCGAGGTACTCGTCGTACACGTCGGTGCGGCCGTCGATCGACACCGGGTAGTCCGGCGCCTCCCACATCACGTAGCCGCCCCAGTCGAACGTGTTGAAGAGCTCGCGCGGCGGCTGCGCCTGCTCGATCCAGGCCACGGCCCCGACGGGGAACTCCGCGGCCAGGCGGGCGTCGGTCGCCGCGGGACCGGTCCGCGCCACCGCGGCGACGGACACGACCACCGCCAGCAGGACCACACCGGCGAGGACGGGCCCCTCGGCGGGCCGGCGGTCGACGACGGTGTCGCGGCCCGGGCCCCCGTGGCGCAGGCCGTGGAGGTGGCGCGCCACCACGGGCGCGGCCACGACGGCGAAGAACGGGATGCTCCGGGTGAACTGGAGGGCGAAGAGCGCGCCGGCCGCGACCCACAGGACCTCCACCGGGTCCCACTCGCGCCACCGCCACACCAGCAGCGCCGCGGTGAGGGCCAGCAGGGCGAAGAAGGGGAGGGCGGTGGGGTCGCTGAGTGCCGGCGGCTGGTACTCCTGGACGAACCGGGTGCTGGCCCCGACCTGGTGGAAGGGCAGCCCGTACACGCGCCAACCCGACGGGTTGACCACGAGCACGGCGAGGGCGGCCAGGCCCACCGCCGCCAGCCGATGCAGGGCCACGCGAGGCAGGGGGTCGCGCGCCAGCACCAGCCGCACCCACTCCCCCACCACGGCGGCACCGAGGATGATCACGCCGTACACGACCCCGCCGTGGGCGTTGACCCAGACGAGGAACAGCGGCACGACCCACCACAGGAGACGGCTGTCCGGGTCACGGCGCCAGCGCAGCAACAGGGCGACGAGCAGCGCGGTCCCGACGAAGGTCGCCATCTGCGTGCGGGCCGACCAGAAGATCGAGGACGAGGCCGCGGTGAGCACGATCACCCCGGCGCGCAGCCGGGTGCCGCCCGGCAGCGCCCGCTGGAGCACGACGAGCCCGAGCGTCGCCAGGGCCGCCACCGCGAGCGCCACGCCGGCGAGGCCGAGGACCCGCCACACGCCGTGGTAGCCGAGCTGGGCCAGCCAGTCGGTCTGGACCCGCGCCACGCCGGGCCGGGTGTGGGTGAAAGGGTCGACGCCCACCCACCGGTGGTGATCGAGCATCCACCGGGCGGTGCGCAGGTGGAACCAGAGATCGTTGTCGACCGCCGGGCGCAGGGCGATGAGGAAGGTGAGCAGCGCGACGATCGCCGTGGCCGCGGCGTCGTTCGTGGGCCGCCGGCCGGTGGGGCGCCCGGCGGTGGCGGCCGTGCGAGCGGCCGGCGAGGCGCCGCGGTCCCGCTCCAACGAGGTCATCGGGCGCGGTAGCGCTGCACGACGAGCACCTCACCCACGAGGTACGGGATCCGCTGCGGGGCCCCGGCCGGCTCGTAGCCCCCGAGCGCGGGGGCTGCGGGCTCGTCTCCGCCCGAGGGCGCCACCTGCACGACCGCGAGGTCGCCGGCGCCGGCGGCCCGGGCCACCGCCGCCGCGGCCTCGATCCCGCCCGGCTCCGCGGTGCGCAGCCAGCGGTGGTCGCCGTACCAGGCGCCGGCCTCGCGGCCGAGGTGACCCAGGTCGCTGATCACCACGACGTCGTCGGGGCGGGACTCGATCGCGGCGACCGCGTCGCCCACCGTGCGGGTGCGCTCGACGTGCCAGGCGACGCCGAACCCGGCGACGACCACGGTGAGGGTCGCGAGCGCCACCATCGCCGGCCGCCGCCAGCCGACGCGCTCGGCGACGCCCACGGCCAGCACGGTGAGGAGCGCGCCCGAGAGCAGCAGGTAGCGCCCACCCCACTGCGCCAGGTGGTTCCCGGTCCACGCCGTCGCCCACACCAGGGGCAGCACGCCGAGGGCGGTGCCGAGCACCACCCGCTCCTTCGGGGACCGGGCGCCGAACACGCCGGCGGCGGCGAACGGGGCCACCACCAGGAACCCGGGGACGAAGCCCGGGCCCGAGGAGAGGCGCAGTGCGTAGAGGGATGCGGCCACCACGCCGGCCACGAGCGTGGCCCGTGCGCTCACCCACTCCGGCCAGGCCAGGCGGGCGCCCAGCACCAGCAGCGAGCCGACCAGCAGACCGCCGACGAGCAGGGCGTGGGCGCGGTCGTCGGGGAAGAGGCCCACCGACGTCAGCGCGGCGTCGGTGACCCGACTGCCGGCGCGGCCCGCGGTGCCGGCGATGCTCTCCGCGGCGCGCCCGTCGCGCACCCCGTCGGCCAGGAGCGCTCGCTCCACCACGGCGTTGGCCAGCACCGGCACGGCGGCGCCCACGACGGTCAGCACCAGGCGGGTGCGCTCGGCCAGGACTCGGCGTCGCTCGGCGCCCACGACGAGCGTGGCACCCACGAAGGCGACCCCGTAGAGCAGCATCTCGGCCCGCAGCACCACGGCCAACCCGGCCGCGACGCCGGTCAGCAGGGCCCGCGCCGGACGGGCGTCGTCATCCAGTGCCGAGGCGACGGCCAGCAACCCCAGGCCCAGCGCCGGCGCGTGCTCCCAGAAGTCGCCGGCGTAGAACAGCGCCGGGCCGGCCGCACCCACCAGCCAGAACGCCGCCCAGCCCTCCCCGCCGTGGAGGACGCGGGCCAGGTGGCGGGCCGCGAGCGCGGCCAGCAGGCAGCCCAGCACCGGCAGCACCAGGGCCCCGGCGGCGCCGGCCGTGGCGTAGAGGGGCAGCGCCGCGGCCACGAAGGGCAGGCTCGTGGCCTGCACCCACCGGTCGCCCACGGCGGTGGTGTTCCACAGCGGGTGGTGGTCGCCGTCGGGGTCCTGCCCCTCGGCCCAGTACCCCACGTCGGGCACGAGGGTGCCCTCGTCGGCCATCACCACGACCGTCGCCAGCTTGCCGCCCGCATCGCTGCCCGACCCCGCCCCGGGGCGACCGAGGCCGATCACGAGGGCGCACAGCGCGGCCAACAGGACCAACGCGCCCGGGAGCGTGCGCCAGGGCGCTCGCAGGGGCGTGGACCGGGGCCCTGCCGCCTCGTCGGCAGCCGGGGCGGCGAGGGTCGGCACCGGTGCCCATCGGCGGGCGACGCGCCGCTGTGAGGCCCCCGCTTCGACGCCCCGGCCGCCTCACACCACCCGCCGCCTCACACCACCCGCCGCCTCACACCACCTCGCGAAGCTCCCGCTTGAGGTCGGCGATCTCGTCGCGCAGGCGGGCGGCGTACTCGAAGCGCAGGTCGGCCGACGCCTGGTGCATCTCCTCCTCGAGGGTCCGGATGAGCCGGCCCAGCTCGTCGTGGGGCAGGTCGGCGAAGTCGGACCGCTGGTCGCGGGCACGGGAGCGCCGGCCGGCACCGGGCACCGGCGCGGTCTCGCTGGGCCGGAGCTGGGCGAGGATGTCGGTGACCGCCTTGCGGATGGTCTGGGGGTCGATGCCGTGGGCCTCGTTGTACGCCTGTTGGAGTCCGCGCCGGCGGTTGGTCTCGGAGATGGCCCGCTGCATCGAGTCGGTGACGGTGTCGGCGTACATCACCACCTGCCCGTCCACGTTGCGGGCGGCCCGCCCGATGGTCTGGATGAGCGACGTCTCGCTGCGCAGGAACCCCTCCTTGTCGGCGTCGAGGATCGCCACCAGCGACACCTCGGGGAGGTCGAGGCCCTCGCGCAGGAGGTTGATGCCCACGAGGACGTCGAACTCGCCGAGGCGCAGGTCGCGCAGGATCTCGATGCGCTCGATGGTGTCGACCTCGCTGTGGAGGTAGCGCACCCGCAGGCCGAGCTCGAGGAGGTAGTCGGTGAGGTCCTCGGCCATCTTCTTGGTGAGGGTGGTGACGAGCACCCGCGCGTCCTCGGCGATGCGGGCGTTGATCGACTCGACCAGGTCGTCGATCTGGCCCTTGGTGGGCTTCACCACGATCTCCGGGTCGGTCAGCCCGGTGGGGCGCACGATCTGCTCGACCACCTGGGTGGAGTGGGACAGCTCGTAGTCGCCCGGGGTGGCGGAGAGGAACACCACCTGGTTGACCTTGTCGAGGAACTCCTCGAAGCGCAGCGGGCGGTTGTCGGCCGCCGACGGCAGGCGGAACCCGTGCTCGATCAGGCTGTCCTTGCGCGAGCGGTCCCCCTCGTACTGGCCGTGCAGCTGGGGGACGGCCACGTGCGACTCGTCGAGGACCACCAGGTAGTCGTCCGGGAAGAAGTCGAGCAGGGTGTTGGGGGCCTCCCCCGGCCCGCGACCCTCGATCGGCGCCGAGTAGTTCTCGATGCCGTTGCAGAACCCGAGCTCCTGCATCATCTCGAGGTCGTACTGCGTGCGCATGCGCAGCCGTTGGGCCTCGAGCAGCTTGCCCTCGGCCTCGAACCAGGCCAGACGCTCCTGGAGCTCGGCCTCGATGCGGGTGACCGCGGCCCGCATGCGCTCCTCGCCCGCGACGTAGTGGGTGGCCGGGAACACGACCAGCTCGTCGAGCGCGGCCACGAGCTGGCCCGTGAGCGGGTCGACCTGGGTGATGCCCTCGACCTCGTCACCGAACAGCTCGATGCGCACGGCGTGCTCGTCGTAGGCGGGGTGGATCTCGACCGTGTCGCCACGGACCCGGAACTTGCCCCGCACCAGGTTCATGTCGTTGCGCTCGTACTGCATGTCGACCAGGCGGCGCAGGATCGCGCGCTGCTCGTGCTCCTCGCCCACCTTGACGTGCAGCAGCTGCTGCTCGTACTCCTCGGGCGACCCCAGGCCGTAGATGCACGACACGGACGCGACGACGATGGTGTCGCGCCGGGTCAGCAGCGCCGAGGTGGCCGAGTGGCGCAGCCGGTCGATCTCGTCGTTCACCGACGAGTCCTTCTCGATGTAGGTGTCGCTCGCGGCCATGTAGGCCTCGGGCTGGTAGTAGTCGTAGTAGGAGACGAAGTACTCCACCCGGTTGTCGGGGAAGAACTCGCGGAACTCGTTGGCCAGCTGCGCCGCCAGCGACTTGTTGGGGGCGATCACCAGGGTGGGGCGCTGCACCTGCTCGATGGTCCAGGCGATGGTGGCGCTCTTGCCGCTGCCGGTGATGCCGAGCAGCGTCTGCATGCGGTCGCCGCGCTCGACGCCCTCGCTCAGCGCGGCGATGGCACCGGGCTGGTCCCCGGCGGGCTGGAACTCGGACACGACGCGGAACGGCGGCACGGAGGCGATGCTACCGACGGCCACCGACCGCGAAGCCGGGTGACCTTGACGGCGGACCGGTCGTGCCGATGGTTCGGGGATGACGACGACGGTGGCAGCGAGCAGGCGGGAGCGCGCGTCCGCGCCGCGACGACAGGACCGCCTCCTCGTCGGCCTGTTCGTCGCGACCACCTTCCTCGGTGCCGGACTGCTGTTCCTGGTCCAACCGATGGTCGCGAAGATGCTGCTGCCGGTGCTCGGGGGCACGCCCGACGTCTGGAACACCGCGATGGTCTTCTTCCAGGCCGTCCTCCTGGCGGGCTACGCCTACGCCCACCTGAGCACCTCACGGCTCGGCCTGGCGCGCCAGCCCCTCGTCCAGCTCGTCGTCCTCGTCGTGCCGCTGGCCCTGCTGCCCGTGGCCCTGCCCTCGGGATGGGTCCCGCCTCCCGGGGTGGCGCCGGCCCTGTGGACGCTGCTGGCCCTCGCCGTGGCCGTCGGCGCCCCCTTCTTCGTGCTCTCGACGTCGAGCCCGACGCTCCAGCGGTGGTTCTCGGTCACCGACCACCCCGCGGCCGCCGATCCGTACTTCCTCTACGCCGCGGGCAACGTCGGCAGCCTGCTGGCCCTGGTCGGCTACCCGCTCGTCCTCGAGCCCCGACTCGGTCTCGAGGACCAGGCGCGGCTGTGGTCGGCCGGGTACGTCGTGTTCGTGGCCCTGTGCGCGGCGTGCGTCGTCGCGATGCGCCGTCACCCCGCCGTCGAGCCGGCCGTGGCGGTCTCCGCCGCCCCGGCGGACCCCGTCGCCGACGAGGGCGCCGTCGCCTGGTCCCGCCGGGGCCGCTGGGTGCTCTGGGCGTTCGTTCCCTCGGCCCTGATGCTCGGGGTCACGCGCCACATCTCGACCGACATCGCCTCGGTGCCGCTCCTGTGGGTCATCCCCCTGGCCCTCTACCTCGTCAGCTTCATCGTCGCCTTCGGCCGCGAGGCCTCCCGGGTGGTCTCGGTGAGCAGCCGGGTGGTGCGCCTGCTGATCATCCCGGTGGCGCTGACCTTCGTGGCGAGCTTCTCGTCGGTGTGGCTGATCCTGCTCCCCCACCTCACCCTGTTCTTCCTCATCGCGCTGCTCGCGCACGGTCGCCTGGCGCTCGATCGACCCGCTCCCCGCCGGCTCACGGAGTTCTACCTGTGGATCTCGGTGGGCGGCGTGCTGGGCGGCATCGCCTGCGCGCTGGTGGCCCCCGTCCTGTTCGACTCCGTGGCGGAGTACCCGCTGGTGCTCGGCCTCGCCCTCGTCCTGCGCGTGCCCACCCCGGACGAGGCCCGGGAGGGTGCGCCGCCCCGCTGGCGCACCGCCGGGTACGCGCTGCTGCTGACGGCTCTGGCCGCCCTCGCGCTGGGCCTCCAGCAGGCCGGTGGCGCCGGGGGCGAGCTCCAGCCCTCGATGCTCGTGCTCGCGGCGGCGGCCCTGCTCGTGTACGTCGGCGCCCGGAGCACGCGGGCGTTCGCCGCGGGCCTGGGCCTCGTCCTCGCCGTCGGCCTGTTCGTGTCCCCACTCCCCGAGCTGCACGCCGAGCGGACCTTCTTCGGCGTCCACCGCGTCCTGCGCGACGACCAGGGGCGCCACCTGCTGGCGAACGGCACCACGACGCACGGCATGCAGGACCCCCGCACCCCCGGCGAGCCCCTGGGCTACTACCACCGGGAGGGTCCGGTGGGCGAGCTGCTCACGGCCCTCGACCGCACGCCGGCGCCGCTCGACGTGGCCGTGATCGGGCTGGGCACCGGGGCACTCGCCGCCTACGGCCGGGACGGTGACTCGTACACGTTCTACGAGATCGACCCCGCGGTGGCGTCGATCGCGTCCGACCCGGCGTACTTCACCTACCTCGCCGACGCCCGGGCCGACACCCGCATCGTGCTCGGCGACGGGCGCCTCTCGCTCGCCGACACCCCCGAGGACGTGCGGTACGACGTGCTGGTGCTCGACGCGTTCAGCTCGGACGCGGTCCCGGCGCACCTGCTCACCCTCGAGGCCGTGCGCGAGTACCTCGACCACCTCGCCCCCGACGGGGTGCTCGCGTTCCACGTGTCCAACCGGTACTTCGACCTCGCCCCCGTCGTCGGCCGGGTGGGCACGGAGCTCGGGCTGCAGGGCGCGGTGCGGACCGACGCCCCGGACGCGGCCGCCTCCGCCGCCGGCCACCTGTCGTCCCAGTGGGTGGTCCTCGGCCGGTCCCCCGAGGCGCTGGCGCCGATCGCCGACGACCCGGGCTGGTACGACGCGGGGACCGCCGGATCGGCCCCGCTGTGGACCGACTCGTTCTCCGACCTGCTCGGCGCGTTCCGCTGGTCGGTCACGGGCTGACCGACCCCGCCCCGACCGCCCGCGTTCAGCCCGAGCCGGGCGGGACGGGGGGCAGCGACGTCATCCAGGCCCACAGCTCGTCCACCTGGTCCCGGAGCTCGTCGCGGCTGCCGGAGTTGTCGATGACCCGGTCGGCGTGGGCCAGGCGCTCCTCGCGCGACGCCTGGCGGGCCATGCGGGCGCGGGCGTCCGCCTCGGGGACGCCCCGCTGGCGGACCAGGCGGTCGAGCGCCACCTCGGGCGCCACGTCCACGACGACGGTGCCGGCCATGTCCGAGCGGCCCGACTCGACCAGCAGCGGCACGTCGAGGACCACCACGTGGTCCGTGTCGGCCTCCGCCGCGAGGCGCGCCGCCATCTCGGCGCCGACCGCCGGGTGCACGATCGCGTTCAGGGCGGCGAGCTCGTCGGGGTCGTTGAACACGATCTCGGCCAGCGCGGCACGGTCCAGCTCGCCGTCGTCCGTCAGCACGCCCCCGCCGAAGCGCTCGGCGATGGCGGCCAGCACCGGCGTGCCCGGCTGCTGCAGCTCGTGGGTGATCGCGTCGGCGTCGACGATGACCGCCCCCCGCTCGGCGAGCAGCGCCGAGACCGTCGACTTGCCGGCGCCGATGCCGCCGGTGAGGCCCACCAGGATCACGAGCGCGGGACCTTAGCTCTCCCCGGTCGCTGCCGATGGAAAGGGAGTCGGGCCCGCACCGCGCGGCCCGCCATCGCACGAGTGCACACCACGGTCCCGTGGTGACTGGGAGCAACGGGCATGAGCACGGTCCTCGAGGAGGTCGAGACGGGCGACGAGCGGTCGGCCGCCGTCGCGCCCGAGCGCCGCTCGTGGCTGGCGCGCACCACCCGGCTCCGGCGGGCCGGCGGGCTGAGCGACGAGGACGACCTGGTCGCCGCGGGGCTCGTCGACGACGTCGACCTCCTCGCTCCGTTCAACCCCGCCATCCTCGCCATCCGCTGGGGGACCACCGCGGTCTCGGTCGCCCTGTCGGTGCCGTTCTTCATCGACGCCGACTGGACCGTGGTCGCCTGGTGCGGGGTCATCATGGCCCTGACCATCGTCCGCACGGCACGACCGCTCGAGTACAACGGCGACACCCGCAGCCTCGTGGCGGTCCTCGGCGAGGTCGCCATCCCGGTCCTCGCCGTCGCGTCCACCGGCTACTGGGACTCCCCGTTCGTCTTCTCGCTGGTCACCGCCACGATCGTGGCGGGCTTCTCCCGCGGCTTCGGCTTCGGTCTGCGGGTGGCCGGCGCGTCGGCCCTCGCCGTCGCCATCCCCGACCTCGCGAGCGACGGCAGCTCCGAGGCCATCCGGACCTCCGCCCAGTGGGTGGTGGTCATGTTGATGGTCGCCCTCGTCGCCGGTTACGCCCGGCGCATCTCGGGCGAGGCCGACCGGCAGCACTCCGTCGCGCTCGACCGCCTGGGCCGGCTCGCCGACGCCAACGCGCTGCTCTTCTCGCTGCACCGGGTGACCCAGACGCTCCCGGCCTCGTTCGACCTCGACGAGGTGCTCGACACCACGGTCACCCGCCTGCGGGGCCTGTTCGACTACGACGCCGCGGTCATCCTGCTGCTCGACGACACGGACTCGTCGATGTGGCTCGTCGCCCGCCGTGACGGCACGCGGCTCCCCGAGCGCATCCCGACCGCCCAGCTCCCGCCCCCGCTGCTGGAGGTGGTCACCACCCAGTCGATGGTGGCCCAGGGCAACCTGCTCCGTGAGGGTGGGCCGGGTCTCGTCCCCAGCACGTCGTCGGGCCTCTACACGCCGCTGCGGGCCCGGGGCGCCATGGTGGGCCTGCTGTCGATCGAGCACGGCGACGCCCACCACTTCAGCGCCCGTGACGTCGAGCTGCTCAACGGCTTCGTCGAGCCGGCCGCGCTGGCCATCGACAACGCCCGCTGGTTCTCGCGCCTGCGCACCGTCGGCGCCGACGAGGAGCGCACCCGCATCGCCCGGGACCTGCACGACCGGATCGGACAGTCCCTGGCCTACCTCGCGTTCGAGCTCGACCGCATCGTCACCGCCGACACGAAGGGCGACGCCGTCGGCCCCTCGCTCGAGCAGCTCCGCGGCGACGTCCGCGGCGTGATCCGCGAGGTCCGCGACACCCTGTACGACCTGCGCACCGACGTGTCCGAGAGCCAGGACATGGCCGACACGATCGAGGCCTACGCCAAGCGCGTGGCCGAGCGCAGCAGCCTCGAGGTCCGCCTGTTCGCCGACCGCGGCGCCCGGCTCCCCATCCTGCAGGAGCGGGAGATGTGGCGGATCGCCCAGGAGGCCCTCACCAACGTGGAGCGCCACGCCCGTGCCAGCAAGGTGCGCGTGGTGTGGCGCTGCAACGGCACCTCGGCCGCCCTCGAGGTGCTCGACGACGGCATCGGGTTCCCGGAGGGCCGCGCCGGCCGCCTGGACTCCTACGGCATCGTCGGCATGCGCGAGCGGGCGTCGAGCATCGGTGCGAGGCTCGAGCTCGTCTCTGCTCAGGGAAAGGGCACCCGCGTCCGATGCCTTCTCCAAGGGGGATGACATGACCACCTACGACACCGCCCACAACCCGGTCTCGCACGCACCGTCGCTCACGGCGGTGCACGCCGGGATCCGCCTGATGCTGGCCGACGACCACCGGATGCTCCGCGAGGGCCTCCGCCGCTCGATGGCCGAGCAGGGCTTCGACATGGTGGGCGAGGCCCGCGACGGCGCCGAGGCCGTCGAGCTGGCCCGGGTCCTCCAGCCCGACGTGATCCTGATGGACGTCACGATGCCCGAGCTCGACGGCGTCGAGGCCACCCGCCGGGTGCGCAGCGCGCTCCCCCACGTGAAGGTCGTGATGCTCACGATGCACGCGGACCAGGACGTGCTGGCGTCCGCCATCCGGGCCGGCGCCAGCGGCTACCTGGTCAAGGACTGCTCGACCGAGGAGATCGCCGAGGCCGTGCGCATGACGGCACGGGGCGACACGATCATCTCGCCCCGCCTGGCCGCCTCGATGCTCGACGAGGTCCGTCGCATCGACCGCCCGGCGGCGGGCACGCCCGACGAGGAGCGGGTGGTCACACGGCGCGAGGAGGAGGTCCTCCAGCTGATCGCCGACGGCTGCTCGACCCCCGAGGTGGCCGAGCGCCTCTACATCAGCCAGAAGACGGTGAAGAACCACCTGGCCTCGATCTACCAGAAGCTCGACGCCCGCGACCGCACGCAGGCGGTCCTCCAGGCCGTGCGCATGGGCATCGTCCACCTGGACTGATCCCGCCCGCCCGGGGATCCCCGGGCATCCCGTCGAGTGATGGAGCGCCGGGCCCGTCCCGGCGCTCCGCCGCGTCGGGGCCCGCTCCCGCGGGGCGCCCCGGCGAGAACGCGCTACAGCCGGCCCGTCGAGCGGCCGATGTCTGAGGTGCACCACCCGATCCCGGCCGACCGGTCGGGACGACGAATGACTGACCGAAGGACCGAGATCATGATCCTCACCTACGAGTTCCTCGCCAACTGGCTGCGGGCCCGCTTCGCCGACAGCGAGCGTGGCGCCTCCCTCGTGGAGTACGCCCTGCTCGTCGCGCTGATCGCCGTCGTGTGCATCGCCGCCGTGACCATCCTCGGCAAGAACGCCTCGAACAAGTTCAGCAGCGTCGGCACGTCCATCGGCTGACCGAGCCGGCACGAGCACGGTGGGGTGCGGCGGCTCGCCCGCCACACCCCACCGTCGTCCGGGAAGGAGGTGCACGGTGCTGCAGTTCGAGTACCTGCTCACCTGGCTCCTGGCCCGGTTCGGCGTCGGCACCGATCGGGGTGCGTCCCTGGTCGAGTACGTGCTGATGCTCTCGCTCATCGCGATGGTGTGCCTGGCGGCCCTGTCGTACTTCGGTGGGCAGAGCGGCAACAGCCTGACTCGATCGAGCAACTCGATCGTGACCGCCGGCTAGCCGGACCCGCCGGCCGGCCAAGGCGTTCGGAGAGGGGCGGTGCCTCGGGCACCGCCCCTCTCCCGCGTCCGGACGGCCGGCACCGGGACGGCCGGCACCGGAGAGCGTGCGGCGCGAGCGCCCCGACCCGTGCCCGCCGTGCTCGATCCGCCGATCAGGGCGCGGCGGCGGGGGCGGGACAGCGCCCCTCCTGGCCCGGCCCGCTGCGGGGGCAGGCGACCAGCCAGTCCTCGTCGCGGTAGACGACGCCCCACTCGTCCGCCTCCTCGAGCCAGGCGGCGAACGGCGTCTCGCGGTCCCAGAGGACCACCTCGGCGTCGTAGCGGGCCAGCACCGCGCCGGGATCGAGGCCCTTGACGAGGTCGATGTAGTCCTCGGCCACCGCCGGCGGGTACATGTCGTAGCGGTCGTCCATGAACACCCGGACGTCCTCGCCCTCGAGCGCCTCGAGGTAGTTGCCGACGAAGTCGCGGCTCACGAGGCGGACCTCGGTCCCGACCAGGCCCTCGTCGTCGAGCCAGCGCACCGCCTCGACCGGGTAGCCCTCGAGCTCGAAGTTCTCCTGTCCGGCCGCCGAGACCAGCACGAGGACGGCCAGCGCGGCGAGCCCGGCCGCGGCGAGCGCCGTCCCCAACGACCGCCGGGCCCCGTCGATGGTCCCGAGCCCGGCGGCGCAGACCGCCATGCCGGGGACCAGCACCAGGCTCGCGACCGGGATGTTGCGGAGGCCGAGCAGGGCGGCGGCGGCGAACACCGCGAGCGGCAACGCCACCCGGTAGGAGGGTCGACGCACCAACAGCACGACCGCCGCGACGAGCTGGAGGAGGAAGAGCCGCTGGCCGAGCGTGTCGAAGGTCGGCGCCTTCCACTCGACGATGTTGTGCAGCGTCTCCTGGCGGCTGAGGAGCTGGACCGGGAACCACAACAGCCGCGGCCCCAGCGGGCTGACCGCGCCGAGGAGCGTGCCCACGAGCGCCCAGCCGAGCACGCGCCCCTCGACGGTGGACGGCCGGCCGTCGAGGTGGCGGCCGAGGCCGAGCAGCCCGAGGGCGACGAGGCCCAGCGGGAACGAGCCGTGCATGTTCACCCACAGCCAGAGCACCGGGACGGCCCAGCGCGGGTCGAGGCCGCCGTCGGCGGCCACGAGCAGCAGGGCCAGGAACACCAGCCCGAACAGCAGCGGCCGCTCCGACCAGGCCTCGGTGCCCACTCCGAGCGCGACCGCCACGATCGCGACCCGGGCGATGAGCGACGCCGGGCGGCTCAGGCGCCACAGGAGCGCGGCGAGCACCGCGGTCGACAGGCCGACGACGAGGCGCAGGGCGGTGCCGCCCCCGACCTGGTCGGCGAGCCCGTAGACCGCCGACGCGAGCCAGCTCTGCACCACCCAGGGGCTGCCGGGAGCCGTCCAGGAGTACGGGTCCGCCGTGGGGATGCCCTGGTCCAACAGGAGACGTCCCGTGGCGAGGTGGGTGAGGAAGCTGTTGTCGCCGAGGGGCGCCACCCCGATGACGAGGCCCCAGAGCGCGAACGCGCCACCGACCACGGCGGCGAGCGTCGGGAACCGCGACGCCGGCCCCCGATCGCCGGCCTCGCCGGCCTCGCCGGCGACGTCACCGACGGCTTCGCGGTCCGCGCCCGGCGCGGGACCCACCACTGTCGCCATGTCCTTCTCCCAGTGCTCGGACGGCGGAGCGACGTGCTCGTCGCGCACGGTTCCTGTCGGCAGCCGGCGCCGGCCGTCCAGAAGTCGGGGCGTCAGAAGTTGTTGCGGATGCGGATCGCGGCCGGGCCGATGACCACCACGAACAGGGCGGGGAAGATGCAGAACACCATCGGGATCAGCATCTTCACCGGCG
>JACJWK010000007.1 GCA_020637195.1 Microthrixaceae bacterium | reverse complement strand
GGACGCCCGCCCGACCCCGACGACGCCGCCCGCTACCGCCGCCTCGGCTTCGCCCCCGACGACGAGCGGTCGCTGCCCCTCGAGCTCACCGCCCCCGAGCTGTGGGCGCTGTGCGCCCACCTGCACGCCCGCGTCGCCGGCGACCCGGCGGCCATGACGGGCCGGGCGGCCGAGGTGGCGGCGCGGCTGCGTCTCGACCCGCCGCCCGTCCCGCTGCGCGCCCACAGCCACGGGATGCGCCGCAAGGCGCAGCTCGTCGCCGCCCTCCTGCACGACCCGCCCCTGGTCGTGCTCGACGAGCCCACCAACGGCCTCGATCCCCTGGCGGCGCAGGAGCTCGGTCGGCTGCTCGCCGAGCACGCCGGCGGGCGCGGCGCGGGCGTGCTCGCCACCACCCACGACCTGCTGTGGGCGCTGCGCTTCGCCGACGTGCTCACCGTGCTGGCCGGCGGCGAGATCCGCTTCTCGGGCCCGCCCACGGACCTGCTCCCCACCGACCTCCTCGCGTCGGCGGCGGAGGCCTTCGACGAGCTCGCCGACGGCCTCCGCTGATGCCCCCGAGCGCCTGCCCCTCACCCTCGCTGCCCCGCTTGCTGGGCGGGCTCGTGCTGCGGCGGTGGGCGGTGGCGGCGGGCACCACGCCGGGGGGCCTGGTCCGTGGCGGCGCGGCCGTCGCCCTCGTGCTGGGCGGGCTCGGTGGGGCACTGACCGGGCGGGCGCCGGAGCGCGGCGACGACCTGCTCGCCCTGGCCCTGGTCGTCGCCACCTGGGCGGTGGCGGCCGGCTTCGGCCTCCTCGTCGCCCACGCCACCACGGTGCCGCCGTCGCTCGGGTTCCTGCGCACCCTCCCGGTCGGGCGGCGCCCGGTCGAGGGCGCGGCGGCGCTGCTCCTCGGCGTCGTCGGGCTGGCGGGCCTGTTGGTGCTGGGCCCGCCGGCCGTGATCATCGGGGCGGCGGCCTCGGGCCGCTCGGCCGGCGCCGTCTCGGGCGTGCTGGTGCTGGTCGTCTCGGGCGGCATGGCGGCCGGGGCGGTGCTCCACGGTCTCGCCGGCCGGGTCGCGGCCGGCACCGTGCTCGGCCCGCTGCGCCTCACCCTGGCGGTCCTCGGGTGGTTCGGTCTCGTCGGCGCGTCGGTGGCCGCACCCCTGCCCGTGCTCCTCCGCCTCGGCGACGCCACCGGCGCCCTGGCCCTCGCGCCGCTGGGCTGGTCGCTGCCCTGGCTCGCCCTCGTCGACCCCGGTCCCGGGGTGGTGCTCGGCGCGGTGGCGGTCACCGCCGCACTCACCGCAGCCGCGGTCGCGGCGCGCCCCGCGGTCGCCCCGCGGGCCGCTTCGCCCGTGCGGCCCGTCCGGGTCGCGGGGCCCGCGGCCCTCACCCGGGTGGAGGCGCGCCGCCTGCTCCGCCACCCGCGGACGCTGGAGGCGCTGCTGGTCGCCGGCGTCACCGGCGCGGTCCTGGCCGCCACCGCGGCGTGGGCCACCCGGCGCCTGCCCGCCACGGTCGACCCCTGGGTCCTGCCCCTGCTCGGCGCCCAGGTCACCAGCGCGCCCGCGGCGCTGGCCCGGGGGCTCTCGGACCGCCGGCGGCCGGCCGAGTCCCTGCTCGGGATCGCCTCGGGCCCCCACGTGGCCGCGTTGACGGCCGGGACCCTGGTCGTGGTGCTGGTCGCCTCCGTCCCGGCGCTCGTGCTCGTCGGCACCCTCGTCTCGCCGGCCACCGCGGGCGGATGGCTCGCCGCCCTGGTGCCCTTCACCGCCGTGGCCGTCGCGGTGTCGACGGCGCTCACGCCCGAGCTCGGCGACGGGTCGGCCGAGGCCGGGGCCGTCCTCGGGGCGGCGGCGCTGACCACCGCCCTCGTCGCCCTCGTCGGCCGCCTCGGGACGCCGGTGCTGGCCGCCCTCTCCCCCGCCACCGCGCTCGCCGCGCTGCTCGCGGCCGCCGCCCTCGAACGATCCCACCGGAGGCCCTCGTGACCCGCCCCGCCCGCCTCGTCCTGCTCGCCACCGTCGCCCTCACCCTCGGCCTGCTGGTGGCGGCCACCGCCACCGGCCGCGCCGCCCTCGGCCCCATGGCGGTCTGGGTCGTGCACCACGACACCACGGCCGACGGCTCCGAGGTCCGCCTCCGGCCCGGCTGGGGGCTCGTCGTCCTCTGGGTGGTCGCCGCCTCGACGGTGGTGCTGGTTTCCCGTCGACACGATGTGTAGGGATGTGTACGGTGCGCCTCGTGGGCCGGACCAACATCGTGATCGACGACGAGCTGGTGGCCAAGGCCAAGGAGCTCTACGGCATCGAGACGACGCGCGAGGTCGTCGACTTCGCCCTGCGACGCCTGGTCGGACGAGGCTCGCGGGAGGGCTTCCTCGCGCTCGAGGGCACCGGCTGGGAGGGCGACCTGGACGAGATGCGCCAGACCCGGTTCCCCGATTGGTTGTACTAGACACCTCGGCGGTCATCGAGTTCCTGCGGGGGACGGGCTCCGCGGTCCACCGAACCGTGGTCCGCCTCGGGCGGGATCCACGGGTGCAACTCGCGATCACCGAGGTCGTGCTCATGGAGGTGCTCGCCGGCGCCCGAGGTGAGGCGCAGGCCTCGCGGCTCGCCGATCAGCTGACCGGCTTCACCATGCTGCGCCTCGACCCGTTCCAGGGCTACGAGGACGCCGCCGCCCTTTACCGCGCCGCTCGCCGCCAGGGGCTCACGATCCGCAAGATGACCGACTGCCTGATCGCCGTCCCGGTGATCGAAGCGGGCGCGTCCCTGCTGCACGCCGACGCCGACTTCGACCGCATCGCCCGGGTCGCCCCCCTCCGCATCGAGCCGGTGGCGCCGTGACCCTCCTTCGACTGTCCGACGCTACGTACCGTCGACGTATGACGACACCGGTGACGCTTCGCGTGCCCGACGAGCTCCTGACCCAGCTCGACGCGCTGGTCCCGGAGGTGCACCCGTCCCGCTCCGAGGGCCTGCGCCGCGCCCTCGAGCTGTACCTCTACCGGGTGGCCTGCGAGCGGGACGCCGAGCGCTACGCCGGGCAGCCGCTCAGCGAGGCCGAGATCGCCGTCGGTGACGACGTCCGCGACTGGGAGGCCACCCCGTCGTGGTGAGGGGCGAGGTCTGGTGGGCCGAGACCCCGTCGGGCGACCGCCCCGTCATCGTCCTCACCCGGGACCCGGTCGCCGAGCGCCTCGACGCCGTCGTGGTGGTGGCCTGCACCCGCGCGATCCGGGGCGTGCAGAGCGAGCTGCCGCGGAGCTGACGGGCGGGTTCAGCCGGGCAGGGCGCCCTCGGCCATGACGTCGAGGACGGGGCCGTAGAGGTCGCGCTTGAGCTGGCCGATCGACGAGCGGCCGCGGCCGGCCTGCGTCGCCGCCCGTGCCACCGCGTCGCGCACCACCTCGTCCTCGGGAGCCACGGCGTCGACGATGGCCGTGGCCCGGGCCTCGTCGGCCGGGTAGCGCCGGCCGGTCACCACGGCCTCGTGGGCCACCTGGGCGGTGAGTCGGGCCTGCACGATGGCGGCCATGCCCGGGGCGAACGGCATGCCCAGGTCGACCTCGGGCAGGCACCAGAAGCCGCGGTCGGTGCGCATCACCCGGGCGTCGTGGGCCAGGGTGAGCATCGCACCGGCCGCGAAGGCGTGGCCGTTGATGGCGGCCACGGTGTACATCGGGAAGCCGAGCAGCCGGCCCAGCAGGCGGATCGTGCCGCTGACCATCTCGGCGGACTGGCCGCGGTCCTCGGGGGCCAGCGACCCCATCCAATCCAGGTCGAGGCCGTTCGAATAGAACTTGCCGGTCCCGGTGGTGACCAGGGCGGCCAGCGAGTCGTCGCCCTCCACCTCGTCGAGGGCCGCGTGCCACGCCGCCAGCGACGTCGGGTTGAACCGGTTGTCGCCCGCGGTCAGCGTGATCAGCGCCACCTCGTCGCGGCGCTCGAGGGTGAGCGGGCCGAAGTCGGTCATGGCGCGACCGCCACGCTCCCGTTCTGGGACCACCGTGGTGTCGTCCAGAGCATCAGCGTGGTCCCAGAACGAAGGAGGAGGGGTGGACTCAGGGGGCCGTCGCCACGAGGACGGGGATGGCGTCGTTGGCCAGGTCGACCAGGTGCTGGGGGAAGAAGCCCACGAACACCGTGACCGCCAGGCAGAGGGCGAGGGCCAGGCCGGCGGCGGCCGGAACCTCCACCTCGGGACCGTCGAGCTCGGGGAGCGGGTCGTCCCCGTCGGGCGCCCCCATGTACATCGCCACGATGATGCGGAGGTACAAGAAGGCGGCGATCACCGCGGTGAGCATGGCCACGAGGGCCAGCCAGTACGAGCTGGCGTCGACCGCGGCCTCGAGCACGTAGAACTTGGCGAAGAAGCCCGAGGTGAGGGGCACCCCGGCCTGGGCCAGCAGGAAGATCGTGAACACCAGCGCCAGCACCGGGCGGCTTCCGGCCAGGCCCTTGAAGTCGTCCAGGGTCGTGAGCTCGTCGCCCCGGCGGCTGACCACGGTGATCACGCCGAACGTCCCGATGACCATGAACGTGTAGGCGGCCAGGTAGAACAGCGACGCCGAGGTGCCCTGCGCGGTGGCTGCCTGCACGCCGAGCAGGATGAAGCCCGCGTGGTTGATCGACGAGTAGGCGAGCATGCGCTTCACGTCGGTCTGGACGACGGCCAGCAGCGCACCGACCACCAGGGTCAGCACGGCGAGGGCGTAGACGATCGGCTGCCAGTCGGTGGCGTAGGTCTCGAAGGTCAGCGAGAACACCCGGATGAGCCCGGCGAAGCCCGCCACCTTCACGCCCGAGGCCATGTACGCGACGACGGGGGTGGGCGCGCCCTGGTACACGTCGGGCGTCCAGCTGTGGAACGGGACCGCGGCGATCTTGAACCCGAAGCCCACGAGCAGGAAGGCGAAGCCGGCCAGCAGGGCGGTGTCGTTCAGCGGGATCTGTCCGGACAGGAACGACGAGATCTCGACCATGTTCGTCGAGCCGGTGGCGCCGTAGACCATCGCGATGCCGTACAGGAAGAACGCCGACGAGAAGGCACCGAGCACGAAGTACTTGATGCCCGCCTCCTGCGAGGTGGCCCGCCGGCGGTGCATGGCGGCCAGCACGTACACGCTGATCGACAGCGTCTCGAGGCCGAGGAACATCACGATCAGGTCGTTCGCCGACGCCATGATCACGCCGCCGGTGGCCGAGAGCAGCATGAGGACGTAGAACTCGGGCCCGTCCATGCCCTCGCGGCGGAGGTACCCGTCGGCGAGCAGCGCGGTCAGGACCACGGCGCTGGCGATGACGACGGTGAGGTAGACGGAGAAGCCGTCGACGCCGACGGCCTGGGCCACCGCGCTGAACGGCCCGTCGCCGTCTTGGACCCGGTCCCACAGCGGGATCGACGTGGCGATGGCGGCGAGGCCCGCCACCACCGTGAACAGCGCGTAGAACCCCTCGAACAGCCAGCGCTTGGCGAGCGACGCGATGGTGAGCAGCAAGATGGCGCCGAGGGCCAGGCAGATGGCCGGCCACAGCGCCGCCCACTCGATGCTCGGCGTGTCGAGCGGGTCGACCTGGGCGCCGTTGGCCTGCGCGAGGGACGCGAGGGTGTGGATCGCGGCCGTCACTCGCCCTCCTCCCCGTGCGGGTCGCCGTCACCGTGCGCGCCGTGCTCCTCGGGCGGGTTGGCGGCGATGAGCTCGGCGCCGACCGCGGCACCGGCGGTGGCCACGGTGGGCTCGCGGTAGTCGGTGAACTCCTCGACGTGGTCGATCAGCTCGGTGACGGCCGGGTCGATGCGGTCGAGGGCCGGCTTGGGGTACACCCCCAGGAACACGATGAGGGCCACGAGCGGCACCATCACCAGCGACTCCCAGCCCTTCAGGTCGCCCATGTCGCGGTTGGCGTCGTCGGTGGGCCCGTGGAACACCCGCTGGTAGGCCCACAGCAGGTAGAGGGCGGCGAGGATCACGCCGAGCGCGGCCGCCACCGTCCACCAGCGGGCGGTGAGGAACGAGCCGGTGAGGATCAGGAACTCGCCCACGAAGCCGTTGAGGCCGGGCAGGCCGATGGAGGCGAACATCGTGACCGTGAAGAACGCGGCCAGGACGGGCGCCGCGGTCTGGAGGCCCTTGAGCTCGGAGATCTCCCGGGTGTGGCGGCGCTCGTAGATGAAGCCGACGAGCAGGAACAGGGCGCCGGTGGACAGGCCGTGGTTGACCATCTGGAGCACGCCGCCGGTGAGGCCCTGCTGGGTGAGGGCGAACGTGCCGAGCACGATGAAGCCGAGGTGGGCCACCGAGGAGTAGGCCACCAGCCGCTTCAGGTCCTTCTGCATGGTGGCGACGACGGCGGCGTAGAGGATCCCGATCGTCCCGAGCGTGAGCAGCAGCGGCGCGAAGTACACCGTGGCCTCGGGGAACAGGTAGAGCCCGAAGCGCAAGAAGCCGTAGGTGCCCAACTTGAGCATCACGCCGGCGAGGATCACCGAGCCCGCGGTGGGGGCCTCGGTGTGGGCGTCGGGCAGCCAGGTGTGCACCGGGAACAGCGGCGTCTTGATCGCGAACGCGATCGCGAAGGCCAGGAAGATCCACCGCGCCGTCACCGTGGCCACGGACTGGCTGGTGGCCAGCTCGACCAGGTCGAAGGTGAGGGGACCACCGCTGGCCTTGGCGCTCAAGATGACCAGGCTCAAGATGCCGACCAGCATCAGGGCCGACCCGAACATCGTGAACAGGAAGAACTTCAGGGCCGCGTAGACCCGGTTGCCGTGGCCCCAGCCGCCGATGAGGAAGTACATCGGCACCAGCACGATCTCGAAGAACACGAAGAAGACGAACAGGTCGAGGGCCAGGAACACGCCGAGGCAGCCCGCCTCGAGCACGAGCAGCCAGGCGTAGTACGGCTTCGGGTCGTGGTGGGGCGCCGCGCCCAGCATGGCGATCGGGAACAGGATCCCGGTGAGCACCACCAACAGCAGCGAGATGCCGTCGACGCCGAGGTGCCACGAGATGCCGAGGTCCTCGACCCAGGGGTGGAGGCTGACGAACTGGAACCCGCCCTCGCCGGTCTCGAAGGCGGCCAGGAGCCACAGGGTGAGCGCCCCCACCGCGCTGGAGAACAGCACCGCGGTGAGGCGCACCAGCTCGGGGCGGCGCCGGGGCAGCAACGCCACGACGAGCGCGCCGAGCCCCGGCAGCACCACCAGCGCGGTGAGCAGCGGGAACGACGGGCTCGAGTGGGACACGGCGGCGAGCATCAGATCCCCGCCTTCGTCAGGAACCAGGCCAGGACGAGCACCGCGCCCACCGCCAGCCACAGGGCGTAGTTGCGGACGTAGCCGCTCTGGAGGCGACGCAGGCCGAGCGACCCGCCCCGCACGACCGTGGCGACGCCGTTGACCGCGCCGTCGACGATGCGGGTGTCGACGAACACCAGGGCGTCGAAGAGCCAGGTGCCCGGGCCGCTGACGAAGGCGGCGTAGCCCTCGTCGATGTGCCAGGCCCGGGCGAGGATGTCGCGCTCGAACAGCGAGGCGTCGATCTTGTGGGCGAGGTACGTGCGGTAGGCGAGGAAGATGCCGACCGCGGCGAACACCACCGAGATGGCGGCGAGGACGAACTGCTCGGCGCCCGAGACGGTGATGTGGGCCTCGGCGGTCTCGACGACCGGCTCGATCCAGCTCTCGAGGAACTTGAAGTTGGCCGAGAAGGGCAGGTTGAAGATGCCGGCGCCGGCGGAGAAGACGGCCAGCAGCACGAGCGGCACGGTCATGGTGGGGGGCGACTCGTGGGGCCGGAAGTCGGCGTCGAGGTGGGGCTCGCCGTGCACCGCCTCGGCCGGGTCCTCACCGTCGTCCCCGCCGTGGCCCTCGGCCGCGGTCTCGCTGCTGCCCTCGAGGGCCGCCGCGCCCCATCGGGGCTCGCCGAAGAACGTGAGGAACATCAGGCGGCTCATGTAGAGCGCGGTGAGCAGCGCGGCGACGAGGCCCACCACCCACAGGGCGACGCCGTGCTCCTGCCAGGCGAACAGCAGGATCTCGTCTTTCGACCAGAAGCCGGCGAAGGGCGGGATGCCGGCGATGGCCAGCCACCCGACCAGGAAGGTGAGGAAGGTGACGGGCATGTACCGGCGCAGCCCGCCCATCTTGCGCATGTCCTGCTCCTCGTGCATGCCGTGGATCACCGACCCGGCGGCGAGGAACATGAGGCCCTTGAAGAACGCGTGCGTGATCATGTGGAACGCCGCGGCCACGTAGGCGCCCGATCCGATGGCCACGAACATGAAGCCGAGTTGGCTCACCGTCGAGTAGGCGAGCACCTTCTTGATGTCGTTCTGGGCGACCGCGATGGTGGCGGCCAGCAGGGCCGTGGCCACGCCGATCCAGGCGATGGTGGTGGGCAGCCAGTCGGCCGACACCGCCAGCAGCGGGTTGATGCGGATCATCAGGTAGACGCCCGCGGTGACCATGGTGGCGGCGTGGATGAGGGCCGACACGGGCGTGGGGCCGGCCATCGCGTCGGGCAGCCACACGTACAGCGGGATCTGGGCCGACTTGCCGATGGCGCCGATGAAGAGCAGCGCGGCGATGGCGGTGACCGTGCTGGTGGCCATCGAGCCCGCCGCCGGCAGCACCTCCTCGTAGGCCAGCGACCCGACGGTGAGGAAGGTGAGGAAGATGGCCAGCATGAAGCCGAAGTCACCGATGCGGTTGGTGACGAAGGCCTTCTTGCCCGCGACCGCGTTGGCCTCCTCGGTGAACCAGAACGAGATCAGGAAGTACGAGCACAGCCCGACGCCCTCCCAGCCCACGAAGGTGAGCAGGAGGCTGTTGCCGAGGACCAGCACCAGCATCGAGAAGACGAACAGGTTCAGGTAGACGAAGAAGCGCCCGAACTTGGGGTCCCCGTGCATGTACCCGATCGAGTACACGTGGATCAGGGCGGCGATCCCGGTGACGAACATGCACATGCTGATCGAGAGCGGGTCGGCCAGGGTGGCCACGTCCACGTGCAACCCGCCGACGGGCAGCCACGTGTAGAGCACGTCGACGACGGTGCGCTCCTCGGCCGGCATGCCGCGGAGGTCGATGAACACCGCCAGGGTGACGAGGAACGACCCCGACACGGTGACCGCGCCGATGACGCCCGGCCACGGCTCCTTCAGGCGCTGGCCGCCGAAGAGCAGGACGAGGAAGCCGGCCAGCGGCAGCGCAGGGATGACCCAGACGTAGTCGAGCACGGTTCCGCCCTCAGCCCTTGAGCGCCGACAGGTCGTCCGCGGTGGCGCCGGGGCGCCGCCGCAGGATGGCCACGATGAGCCCGAGGCCGACCACCACCTCGGCGGCCGCGACCACGAGCACGAAGAACACCACCACCTGACCACCGATGTCGCCGAGCATGGTGCCGAAGGCCACGAAGGTGAGGTTGACGGCGTTGAGCATGAGCTCGACGCACATGAACATCACGAGGGGGTTCCGCCGCACGAGCAGGCCGAACGCCCCGATGCAGAACAGGATGGCCCCGAGGGCCAGGTACCAGCTCGGGGTGACCGCGACGGCGGCGAGCATCAGCGTCCCCCCTCCTCGGCGTCGGTGGCGGGCTCGTCGTCGCCGCGCCGGGACAGGGCCACGGCCCCTACCACGGCGATGGTGAGCAGGACCGCGGTGATCTCGAAGGCGAGGACGTAGTCGGTGAACAGGATGCGTCCGAGCTGGTTGATGTTGGGCACCGTGTCGGAGATGGCCGCGGTGACGGCGCGGGCGCCCGTGGCGGGCGTGTCCCCGGCGAACAGGGCGAGCAGCAACAGCACCGCGCCGCCGACGGCCGCCACCGCCGCGAGGAACCGCTGGCCGACGAGCGGGTCGACGCTGAGGTCCTCGGCCTGGTCGACCCCGAGCAGCATCAACACGAAGAGGAACAGCACCACGATGGCGCCGGCGTAGACGATGACCTGCACGGCGGCCAGGAACTGGGCGTCCTGGGCGATGAACAGGACGGCGATGCCGAACAGGGTGGCGACCAGCGACAGGGCGGCGTGCACCGGATTGCGCGAGGCGATCACCCCGATGGCGCCGGCCAGCACGATGGCCGCGCTCACGACGAAGACGGCGACCTCGGTCACTGGTGGCCCTCCTCGACGCCGGCGGCGTGGAGGTCGCGGTCCTCGACCGCCTCGACGTCGTCGCCGCGGATGCCGGCCTGCGCCGCGAGCTGGCCCTCCTCGGGCGGCCGCACGCCGTACCCGAGCTCACCCGCCCACGCCACGCGGCCGACGTAGTCGGCGTCGCCCGCCGGGGCGGTGGCCCGCATCCACGCCGACGTGTGGTCGTCGTCACCGGGGCGCCAGTCCTCCCACGGCAGCTTCTGGGGCTTGCCGTCGTCGCCCACCAACAGCTCGCTGCGGGTGTAGATGGCGTCCTGGCGGTTCGTGAACGAGAACTCGAACAGCTTCGACTCGGTGATGGCCTCGGTGGGGCAGGCCTCGACGCACAGGTCGCAGTGGATGCAGCGCAGGTAGTTGATCTCGTAGACGAAGCCCCACCGCTCGCCCGGCGAGACCGGGTCGTCGGGCGGGTTGTCGGCGCCGCGCACGTAGATGCAGCGGGCCGGGCAGACGCCGGCGCACAGCTCGCACCCGATGCACTTCTCCATGCCGTCCTCGTACCGGTTGAGCACGTGGCGGCCGTGGCGGCGCAGTGCGATCGGCGCCTTCTCCTTCGGGTACTGGTCGGTGAGCCGGTCCTCGAAGAGCTTCTTGAACGTGACCGCGAAGCCGCGGACGTAGTCGAACGGGTCGCCCGCCATCAGCGCACCGTGCCCTTCCCGGCGGCCGTCACGAGAACGCCTCCGTCTCGGTCTCCTCGCGGCGCCGGCGGGCGGCGGCGATGGCCCCGTTCAGCAGCGAGGCGGCGACCAGCAGGACCACGACGGCGATGGCGAGCACCAGGGCGAGGTTCCAGTCCTGGTCGCGGGCGATGCGGAAGGCGCCGATGAGCAGCAGCCAGCCGAGGGCGAGCGGGATCAGCAGCTTCCAGCCGAGGTCCATGAGCTGGTCGTAGCGGAAGCGGGGCAGCGTGGCCCGGAACCACACGAACACGAACAGGAACACGCCCAGCTTGGTGAAGAACCAGATCGGCGGCCACAGCCACTCGGGCCCGACCAGGATGGGGCCGGCCGGTCCGCCGAAGAACAGGGTGACGATGATCGCCGACATCGTGACCGTGTTCATGAACTCGGCCAGGAAGAACAGGGCGAAGCGGATCGAGCTGTACTCGGTGTGGAAGCCGCCCACGAGCTCCTGCTCGGCCTCGACCAGGTCGAACGGCGGGCGGTTCAGCTCGGCGGTGGCGGCGATGAGGAACAGGACGAAGGGCACGAACCCCGCCGCCCAGAGGTTCCACTGGTAGTTCGTCTGCTCGGAGACGATGGTGTGGGTGCTGAGGCTGCCGGCCAGCAGGACGATGGTGGCCACCGACAGGCCCAGGGCCGCTTCGTACGACACCATCTGCGCCGACGCCCGCACCGAGCCGAGCAGCGGGTACTTCGAGCCCGACGACCAGCCCGCCAGCATCACGCCGTAGACCGCGACCGACGACATGGCCAGCGCCAGCAGGATGCCGATGGGCGGGTCGGCGAGCTGGGCGTAGGTGGTGTGGCCGAACAGCTCGATCGTGCCGTCGCCCCCGTCCATGAAGTTGCCCGCCACCGGCACGATGGCGAAGGTGAGGAACGCGGGGACCAGCGACAGGTAGGGCGCCAGCTTGAAGACGGTGAGGTCGGCCTGGTCGGGCTTCGAGTCCTCCTTGAAGAACAGCTTGATGCCGTCGGCCAGGGTCTGGAGGAGGCCCCAGGGCCCGGCCCGGTTGGGGCCGATGCGGTTCTGCATGTCCGAGATGAGCTTGCGCTCGAACCAGACCATGAACATCACCGCCACCATCAGGAAGGCGAAGGTGAGCACCACCTTGAACACCACGATCAGCACGATCGCGAGGTCGACCCCGTCGTTGAACAAGGGGTCCATCAGGAGCCACCCCCTTCCACGGACTCGATGCGGACGTCGGTGACGGGGGCGGCGGCGTCGAGCAGGGTGGCGGCGTCGGCGCCGGGCTGGCGGAAGGCCAGCGCGGCGGTGCCGGGGGCCAGGCCCTTGTCGGCGACCGCGGGGACGATCACGTCGCCCCGGGCCGAGCGGATGCGCACCTCGGTGACCCCGGCCACGCCCACGCCGATGCGGTCGTGGTCCTTGGGGGTGAGGTGGACCACGGCAGGCGGGGCCAGGTCGGCGAGGGACGGCGAGTGCGCCACGAGCGTGCCGCGGTCGTAGAGCCGGCGGTTGACCACGAGGCGCAACGAGTAGGCGTCGGTGGCCGCGGGGGCCTCGCCGGGGGCGCCGGCGGCGAACGAGAGCAGCGCCGGGCGGTCGGGGCCGGGCTCGTCGGCGGCGGCGTCCTCCACATCGTCGGCGGCGGCGTCCTCGTCGGCCCCGGCCACGATCTCGGTGGCGGGCGCGTCGGCGGGCTCGCTCACGGCCTCGGCGGTGGGCTGGGTGACGCCGGGCTCCCCGGCGTCGCCGTCGCCCTCGGCGGCCTCGTCCGGCTCGGCCTCGGGGGCCGCCTCGGCGGGCAGGGGCACCACGAACCCGTCGGTGGCCGCGGCCGAGGCCAGCCGATCGGCCGTGAGCCCGGCGAAGGCGGGCGCCACCTGCTCGATCTCGGCCCAGAGGTCGGCGACCGACTCGACGCCCAGGTCCTCGCCCAGCCGGAAGGCGAGCTCGGCGGCGATGATCCAGTCGGCGCGGGCGGTGCCCGGCGGGTTGACCCGCTGGGAGACCCGGCTGACCCGGCCCTCGAGGTTGGTGGTGGTGCCGTCGACCTCGGCGTACCCGGCCGCCGCCAGCACGACGTCGGCGTGCTCGTTGGACGCGTTGCGGTAGAGGTCGACCGAGATCACCGAGCGGGCACCCTCGAGGCCCCGTCGGGCGAGGTCGGCGTCGGGGAAGTCCGCCAGCGGGTCGGCGCCGAGCAGCACCAGCGTCTCGATGCGGCCGTCGGCCGCGGCCGCCAGGATGCCGGCCGTGTCGAGGCCCGCGGCGGCGGGCACCGAGCCCCAGTGGGAGGTGAACCAGTCGCGGCCGTCGTCGAGGGCGACCCGACCGGGCAGCACGCCCGGGGCCAGGCCGAGGTCGAGGGCACCGTGGACGTTGGCACGGCGCAGCGCGCTGAGGAAGCGGGCGCCGGGCCGCGCCTCGAGGACGGCGGCGGCCGCCGCCACGGGGCCGGCGGCGGACTCGGCGAGGGAGGACCGCCCCAGCACGACCGTGAGGTCGTCGCCGGCCAGCAGGTCACGGGCGGCGGCCACGGCGTCGGGGTCGACGCCGGCGGGAGCCTCGCCGCCGGCGAGCAGGGCGCGCACCACGGCGGCGGTCTCGCCCGGCCGGTGGCGCAGCGACACCGCGGCGTGCGGGGTGATGCCGGTGGCCGTCGGGGACAGCTCGACCACCCGGGCGCCGTCGCTGACCACGGCGTGGCGGAGCCGCAGGTACAGGACCGGCAGCTCCTCTTTCAGGTCGGGAGCGACGAGCAGGACGGTGCCACCCGGGGCGCAGACGTCGTCGACGGTGGCCCGGGGGAGGCCGAGCACGGCGGCGGCGGGCAGGCCGTCGCCGAGCTGGGCGTCGACGTGGTCCGTGCCCAGGACGCCCTTGGCCAGCTTGGCCCAGGCGTACGCGGACTCGTTGGTGAGGCGGGCGCCGCCGATGACGGCGATCGAGCCGCGGCCCCCGGTCTCGAGGGCGGTGCGGAGGTGGCCGGCGGCCGCGCCGAGCGCCTCGTTCCACGAGGCGTCGGCCAGCGCACCGTCGCGGCGCAGGAGGGGCGCGCCGAGGCGCTCGTCGCCGTGGACGGCCTCGAAGTCGAACCGGCCCTTGTCGCAGAGCCAGCTCCAGTTGACCGGGTCGACGTCGACGCCCTGGTAGCGCAGGACCCGGTCGCGCGACGTCTGGACCGAGACGCGACAGCCGACCGAGCACGACGTGCACGTGGACTCGTTCTCGACCAGGTCCCAGGGCCGCGCCTTGAAGCGGTACGGCCGGGCCGTCAGCGCGCCCACCGGGCAGATCTGGACCGTGTTGCCGCTGAAGTAGGACGAGAAGGGATCGTCGGGGAAGGTGGCGATCTCGGTGCTCGAGCCCCGCTCGGTGAAGTGGATCAGCGGGTCACCCGCCACCTCCTTGGCGAAGCGGGTGCACCGGTCGCAGAGGATGCAGCGCTCGCGGTCGAGGTAGACGTTCTGGCTGATCGCGATGGGCTTGGCGTGGTGGCGCTTCTCCTCGACGAAGCGGCTCTCGCCGGGCCCGTAGGCGATGGTCTGGTCCTGGAGGGGGCACTCGCCGCCCTTGTCGCAGACGGGGCAGTCGAGGGGGTGGTTGAGCAGGAGGAACTCGAGGACGCCGTCCTGGGCCTTCTTGGTGCCCTCGGACTCGGTGTTCACCACCATGTCGGGGGCGACCTCGATCATGCACGACGGCTGGAGCGCGGGGCCGCGGCCGCTGTCGATGTCGACGATGCACATGCGGCACATCCCGACCGGCTTCATGCGCGGGTGGTAGCAGAAGTGCGGGATGTAGACGCCGGCGCGCTCCGCGGCCTTGATGACCAGCTCGCCCTTCTCGGCCTCGACGGCCTTTCCGTTGAGGGTGAAGGTGACCGTCTCGGTCTGGGGCGGGGTGTCGCTCACGAGGACGCTCCCACGCGGATGTCCACGGGCACCGGGCCGCCCACGGTGGCCACGGCGGGCGGCTCGGCCCGGGCGATGTACGCCTCGAACTCGTCGCGGAAGCGGACGATGGCCGAGTTGACCGGCGACACCGCCGACGGCCCGAGCGGGCAGATGGTGGTCTGGCGCGGCGGCCAGGCCAGCCCCGGGCTGATGTTGTCGCAGACGTCGAGCAGCAGGTCGAGGTCCTCGGGGCGGCCGTGGCCGTGCAGGATGCGCTCGAGGATCTTCTCCAGCCAGTCGGTGCCCTCCCGGCACGGAGTGCACTTGCCGCACGACTCGTGGGCGAAGAACTTGACGACCTTCCAGCACGCCTTGACCGCGTCGGTGGTGTGGTCCATCACCACGATGGCGCCCGAGCCCATCATCGAGCCGGCCTTGCCCACCGCGCCGGTCTCGAGGGGCAGGTCGAGGTGCTCCTCGAAGAACCACGGGGCCGAGGCGCCGCCGGGGATGAAGCACTTGAGCTCGTTGCCGTCGCGGATGCCGCCGGCGTGCTCGTAGATGAGGTCGCGGTAGGTGGTGGTGCCGAACTCGACCTCGAACACGCCGGGCTCGGCCACGTGGCCGGACACCGCGAACAGGCGCGTGCCCCGCGAGCTCTCGGCGCCGAGCGCGGAGAACGCGTCGGCGCCGTTGGTGAGGATCCAGGGGAGGTTCGACAGCGTCTCGACGTTGTTGACGATGGTGGGCTTGAGGTAGAGGCCCTGCGCGGCCGGGAAGTACGGCGGCTTGAGGCGGGGCATGCCCCGGTTGCCCTCGAGGCTCTCGATGAGGGCCGTCTCCTCGCCCACGATGTAGGCGCCGGCGCCCCAGTGCAGGACGACGTCGACCGAGAAGTCGCTGCCGAGGATGTTCTTGCCGACGTAGCCGGCGGCGTAGGCCTCGTTGAGGGCGGCGGCGATGCGCTCCTGGGCGAGGGCCATCTCGCCCCGCACGTACAGGAAGGCCTGGGCGCAGCCCACCGCGTAGCAGGCGATGAGCACGCCCTCGATGAGCTGGTGCGGATCGCGCTCCATGAGGATGCGGTCCTTGTAGGTGCCGGGCTCGCTCTCGTCGCCGTTGACGACGAGGTAGCGGGGCCACACGCCGGGGGGGCAGAAGCCCCACTTGACGCCGGCGGGGAAGCCGGCGCCGCCGCGCCCGAGCAGGGAGGCCGCCTTGACCTCGTCGACCACGGCCTGGGGCGCCTTGTCGAGGACCGACCGCAGGGCCTGGTAGCCCCCGGTCGCCTCGTAGCGCTCGAGGGTGTGCGAGTCGTCGAGGCCCCACCGGGAGGTGACCACCCGGGGCAGCTCGCGCGGGGTGGCGTCGGGCGCGGGCGTGGCGTCGTCCACGGGCGGGGTGTCGCTCACGACGCGTCGCTCTCGGCCGCGGCGAGCCACGCCGGCTCGGACTGGCCCTCGGGCACGATCGCCCCGGCGGCCCGCTCGGCGGGGATGGTCTGGCGCACGCGGGCCAGCACGCCGTGGCGGGGGATCTCGGCGTCCTTGCGGCCCGCCCGGAGGTCGTCGACGAGCTGGTCGAACTCGTCGTGGGAGACCCGGTGCGCGTACCGGTAGTTGGCCTGGAGGCAGGGGGCCTCGGTGCAGGCGGCGATGCACTGCACCCCCTGGAGGGTGAACATCCCGTCGGCGGTGGTGCCGCCGTCGCGCACCCCGAGCGTCTCCTCGGCGTGCTCGAGCAGCTCGTCGCCGCCGACGAGCGAGCAGGCGATGTCGGTGCACACGTTGATCACGTAGGTGCCCACCGGGCGCCGCTTGAACATCTCGTAGAAGCTGGCCGTGCCGAGCACCTCGGCGGGGGTGACGCCGACGAGCTCGGCCAGGTGCTCCATGGCGTCCTCGGTGAGCCAGCCGTCCTGCTCCTGGGCGAGGTGCAGCAGCGGGATCAGCGCGGACTTCGGCCGGGGGTACCGGGCGAGGATCTCCTGGGCGAGCGCCAGGTTGTCCCGCGAGAGCCGGGCCATCAGCGCGGCACCCCGCTCATCGGTCGACCTCGCCCATGATGGGGTCGACGCTGGAGATGATGGCGACGGCGTCGGCCAGCAGGCCGCCGCGCATCATGTGGGGCAGGGTCTGCAGGTTCACGAAGCTGGGCCCGCGGATGTGCATGCGGTACGGCTTGGACGTGCCATCGCTCACGATGTAGCACCCGAGCTCGCCCCGGGGCGATTCCACGGCGACGTAGGCCTCGCCCTCGGGCACCTTGAAGCCCTCGGTGAAGATCTTGAAGTGGTGGATCAGCGCCTCCATCGACTCGTCGATGCGGGCGCGGGGCGGCGGCGTGACCTTCTTGTCCTGGATGCGGTAGTCGCCGAGCGGCATCTTGTCGAGGATCTGGTGGATGATGCGGATCGACTCGCGGATCTCGTTGAGGCGGATCGCGTACCGGTCGAAGCAGTCGCCGTAGGTGCCCACGACGACGTCGAAGTCGACCTCGTCGTAGGCCAGGTAGGGCAGGTCGCGGCGCAGGTCCCAGGCGTAGCCGGTGGAGCGCAGGATCGGCCCCGTGGTGCCGAGGGCGAGGCACTCCTCGGTCGTGATCACGCCGACGCCCTGGAGCCGCTCGCGCCAGATGGGCTGGCCCGTCATCAGCGTGTCGTACTCGTCGAGGCGGGGCGGGATCAGGTCGAGCAGGCGCAGGACGTCGTCGCGCCAGCCGTCGGGCAGGTCGGCGGCGACGCCCCCGGGGCGGATGTAGTTGTGGTTCATCCGCAGGCCGGTGATCTTCTCGAGGATGCGCAGCGTCTCCTCGCGCTCGCGCCAGCCGTAGATCATCATCGACACGGCCCCGAGGTCCATGCCGTTGGTGGCCATGAACAACAGGTGCGACGACAGGCGGTTCAACTCGCTCATCAGCATGCGGATCCACACCGCCCGGGGCGGGACCTCGATGCCGAGCAGCTTCTCGGTGGTGAGCGAGAAGGCCAGCTCGCTGAACAGCGGCGAGGCGTAGTCCATGCGGGTGACGTTGGTGGGCCCCTGGAGGTAGGTGAGGTCCTCACCGGTCTTCTCCATGCCGGTGTGGAGGTACCCGATGATCGGCTTCGTGCGCAGGACGGTCTCGCCCTCGAGCTCGAGCATGAGGCGGAGCACCCCGTGGGTGCTGGGGTGCTGCGGCCCCATGTTCATGATCATGGTCTGGTCGTCACCGGGGTCCTGCTCGCCCAGCTCGGCCGCCTCCGCCTCGCTGAGGCGCAGCACGGCGCCCAGCTCGCGCAGGCGCTCGGTGGCCGACTCGAGGGCGCGGTCGACCATCTCCTGCGCGCCCTCGGAGGTCTCGGCCACCAGGCGGTTGTCGGGGGCGGTGGTGCTCATCGTGGGGCCGGTGCTCCCTTGAACTGCACCGGGATGGCCCCGATGGCGTAGTCCTTGCGCAGGGGGTGGCCGGTCCAGTCCTCGGGCATCAGGATCCGGGTGAGGTCGGGGTGGCCGTCGAAGGCGATGCCGAACAGGTCGTACGCCTCGCGCTCCATGGCCTCGACGCCCGGGTGGAGGTCGAACAGCGAGGGGCAGGTGGGGTCGTCGGCGGGCACCTGGACACGGATGCGCAGGCGGCGCCGCTCGGTGTGCGACATCAGGTGGACCACCACCTCGAACCGCTCGGGGGCCACCCCCTCGGGCAGGTCGTTGCGGCCGGGGTGGCGCAGGTAGTCGACGCCGGCCACGTCGAGGCACTGGTGGAACCCGTCGGCGCCGAGCGCCTCGACCAGGTCGACGAGGGCGTCGCGGTCGGGGTGCAGCACCACCAGGCCGTCGGGGCCGTGGGTGACGAGCGCGCCGTGGACGCGCTCGGGTTCGACGACGTCGCCGGCCGCCTCCTCGGAGGCGGCTTCGTCCACCGTCGTCTCGTCGGCGTCGGCCATCAGGAGTTCTCGAGGATGGTGACGTGGCCCCGGCTGGGGGTGGCCACGGTCACCGGCTCGGGCTGGCCGTCGACGGCCGCGACCTCGATGCCGGCACCGCCGCCGGACTCGGCGCGGCGACGGGTCAGCTCACCGGTCTGGATGGTGTCGTACAGGGTGAGGATGCCGTGCATGAGCGTCTGGGGCCCGGGCGGGCAGCCCGGGACGTACACGTCGACGGGGACGACCTGGTCGACGCCCTGCACCAGCGCGTAGTTGTTGAACATGCCGCCGCTCGACGCGCACACGCCCATGGAGATGACCCACTTGGGCTCCATCATCTGGTCGTGGATCTGGCGCAGGACCGGGGCCATCTTCTGCGAGACGCGCCCGGCGACGATCATCAGGTCGGCCTGGCGGGGCGACGCCCGGAAGACCTCCATGCCGTAGCGGGCCAGGTCGTAGTGGGCGCCGCCGGTGGCCATCATCTCGATCGCGCAGCACGCCAGGCCGAACGTGGCCGGCCACATGCTCTTCTGGCGGGCCCACTTGACCAGGCCCTCGAGCGTGCCCGTCAGGACGTTGTGCTGGAGCCCCTCGAGACCGTCGGTGAGGAAGGCCTTCTGGCCGGGCTCGGGCTCCTTGCTCGGGCTCACGTCTCCCGCTCCTGGCGACTCCGTCGCCGGGCCGCTCGGGCCCCGCACTCGTCCCTCGTGCTCACGCCGCTTCCTCTACCCGGCCCTCGAGGCCCACACGACGCACGGTCGACTCGCTGGTGCGGGCCGCGCTGACCATCGGGCTCTCGCGCACGATCTTCTTGACCGGGCCCCAGTCGAGGGCGCCCTGGCTGATCAGGTACACGAACGACTCGAACACGGCCGCGGCGAAGATCACCACCGCACCGAGGCCGAACGCACCGAGCTCGCGGTACACGACCGCCCACGGGAAGAAGAAGATGATCTCGATGTCGAAGACGATGAAGATCATCGCCACCAGGTAGAAGCGCACGGGGAAGCGCTCCGGCGGCTCGCGGCTCGGCACGATGCCGCACTCGTACGGCGCCGACTTCGCCTCGGTGGCCCGCCGGGGCGCGAACAGCCACGACGCCACGAAGCTGATGGCCGCGAACAGCGCGGCGAGCACCAGCAGGGCGAGGACCGGCAGGTACTGGTCCATCGGTCAGGCGCCGGCCTTGGCCAGCTTGGCGTCCTCGAGGTGCTCGTTCAGCAGCTTGTCCCGGCGGTGCAGCATGTAGCACAGGACGAGGAACAGGATCAGCGACGAGACGGTCACGATGGCCGCGGGCAGGCGCTTCTCGCCCAGGTCGCGGACCATGATCACCGAGATCACGGGCTCGCTCGGATCGGCCGTGGGCGTCGGCGGGGCCTGGCCCGGGATGGCCTGGGTCTCGATCGCCGGCTGCACCTGCACGATGGCGTAGTGCGTCGGGTGGGTGATGCGGGCGGCGTCGGTGATCGTGTACCAGACCCGGCCGAGCGCCGAGCGGTCCTCGAGCTTGGGCTTGCCGCCGATCGCCCAGCCGTCGATCGAGACGTAGTCGGTGGTGGCTTCGAAGCGGGCCGTGTCGCCGCTGGTGAGGGCGGCGTCGACCGTGGCCTGGGCCTCGGCGCGGTCGGGGTCGGACTCGGGCAGCTCCTCCCACTCGGTGAGGTCGGGGTCGGAGCTGATCTCTTCGAGTTGGGCCTGACCGAGGTCGCCCTCGTTGATCTCGATGACCTTCCAGGACCCGATCTGGCCCTGCGGGCCCTGCCCGTACATCCACCAGACGGCGCCCAGGCAAGCCATCCAGCCGGTGAGGGCGGTCAGGGCCACGAGGAAGCCCAGGCGGGAGCCGACGTTGGTGGCGAGCAGCAGGTACACCGAGCCGCACAGGATGGCGACCGCCACCGCGACGGTGAGCACGCCACGGATCTCGGGCTTCCAGCTGATGCCCGCGAAGGTCATCGCGAGCGTCGTCAGGGTGGTCATCAGTCGGTGCTCCTCGCGCTCTGGCCCTCGCCGCCGATCACTTCACGCTCGTAGACCACGATGGCCTCGATCTGCTCGGGGGTGAGCATCCCGGCGTCCTGGGACATGCCGGCCAGGTCGGGACGCAGGCGCTGCACGTCCTCGATGGCGTTCGGGCTGACCCCGAAGCCGGGCATGCGGCCCGAACCGAGGCCCTGGACGCCGTACTGCTTGCCGTTCTCGGAGCCGATGGTGATGAAGTCGATCATGTCCTGGTACTGCGACTCGCCCTCGGCCGGCTCCTCGTTCACGGGGAACTGGCGGGCCGTGTCGCCGTTCGTGAGGTTGGGCCCGAAGGCGCCCGAGCCGTCGGGGATCTCGCCCGACACGATGGCGTCGTCGCCGTAGGACCAGCCCTGGGTGTGGCAGCGCCCGCAGGAGTAGGCACCCCCGGCGAAGCCGGAGTCGAAGCCCAGGTTGAACAGCGCCTCGCCGAGCTCGATCTGGTTGTCCTGGTCGAGGCCCTCGTCGGCGGTCAGGCGGTCGAGCTCGCCCTGGACCTCGGCCTGCATCTCCTCGGGGGAGAGCTGGATGGTCCACATGTAGTCGATGAGGTTCTGGATCTGCTGCTCGTTGAGCGGGCCGCCGCCCACCACGCCCCAGGCCGGCATCGGCGAGAAGGGCCGGCCGTACTCGAGGATGTAGCGCACCTCGTCCTCGCTGAAGCGCCACAGGACGGTGTTGAGCGCGGGCGCCTGCCACGACACCTGCTCGACGAAGTCGCCGTTGGGGTCGGTCAGCGTGTAGTTGGCCACACCGCCCACGCCCTCGGGGCCGTGGCAGCCGGCGCAGTTGAGCCCGCCGTCCTCGGTGGTGGCGAACAGCTCGGAGCCGCGGTCGGTGAACTTGCGGTTGAAGTCCTCGACCGCGCCGTCCTGGCGGGCGGGCTCGTTGAGCCAGTACAGGGGCAGGGTCAAGGCGATGACGCCGAGCAGGATGAGCCCCCACGTGAGGGCCCGGTCGAGGACCCGACCCTCGAGCTCCTCGTCGTCGTAGTAGGGCTTGCGGTTGGCGGCCAGCTCCAGCTCGGCGCCGACCTCGTCGCGGCCCTTGCGGACGTTGACGAAGGCGTACACGGCGACGCCGAGGAAGACGACGACGGCGACGACGTAGCCGATGCTCTTGTAGACGCTGGCTGCGAGCAGCACGGATGCGGACATGTTCAGATCAACCGCCGATGCAGTGAGGGCCTTCGGCCTCTTGGCCGGTGGTGTTGGTGCCGATGGGCGGGCCTTGGATCACGAGGCCCGTGTCCACGGTGAGGCGGCCGCCGGAGACCGCGGTGGCGAAGCGGTCCATGCCCCGGGGGGCGGGGCCGGCCTTCTTCTCGCCGGCCTGGTTGTACTGCGAGCCGTGGCACGGGCACTCGAACCACTGCGAGGTCTCGCACTCGGGCACGCGGCACCCGAGGTGCGGGCACTTCTGGTACACGACCGTGATGCCCTCCTCCATGGAGGCGAGCACCGGCGGGGCGTACACCGACTGCGCCTTGCTCAGCGCCGAGGACGGGTACTCGGTGAGCCACATGCGGCCCTCGGCCTTGTAGAGGAAGCCGTTGTTGGCCCGGATCTCGGCGAGCAGGTCCGACACGTTGCCGACGGTGATCTTGGAGCCGAAGCCGCCACCGAGCTTGGGCCAGATGAACGCCAGCGCCGACGCCCCGAAGGCGGCGAGGCCGAGGCCGAAGAAGGCGACGATGCTGCGGTTGAGGAACTGGCGGCGGGTGACGCCGAGGGCCTCGGGGTCGGGCGGCACGAACGGGGCCGGGGGCGCGGCCTCGGTCTCGTCGACCACGGCCACGGCGGTGCCCGCCCGACCCGCGGCGGCGGCCCGCTCGACCTCGCGACCGGTCGGCGCGGCGTCGGACGACGAGGGCGCCGGCGAGGCGTCGGCGTCCTTGCGCCGGGTCTCGCGCGACAGCAGGCCGACGGCCTCGCCGGTCTCGCGGCGGCGGAAGGCGGCGAACAACAAGACGCCGGCCAGCACCACCAGCAGGGGGATGACGATCAACAGGACGGACACGGTGGTTACCTCGCGGGGCTCACAGGTCGAAGAAGATGCCGTCGGCCCAGGGGAAGATGAAGTTGAAGCCGGGTCCCCGGAAGAACGAGCCGATGATCACCAGGACCGCCCAGAACATCATGAAGACGGTCATGAGGGAGATCACGAACTTGCGGTCCTCGGGCTTGTTGGACGGGTTGCGGTCGAGGTAGGGGGCCAGGATCAGGGCGAAGATGCCCATGCCGGGGATGGTCACGCCGGCCACCATCGGGTGGAACATCGTGAGCAGCTCCTGGAGGCCGAGGAAGTACCAGGGCGCCTTGGACGGGTTCGGCGTCTGGTTGAAGTTGGCCAGGGTGAGCAGCGGGGCGTTCACGAAGATGGCGAAGATCAAGGTGAAGCCGAGCACCGCCAGCGCGGCCACGAACTCGACGACGAGCAGGTGGGGCCAGGTGTGGACCTTGTCGACCGGTGTGGCCCGCACGTCCTGGATGGACCCGGACTTGACCACCGTGAGGAGTCGCTGGGTGTGGCCGTCGGGCCCGGTGGCGGCCGGCGGCGGCGCCGTGGCCACCGCGGTGCCCCCGGCGGCGGGAGCGGCGGGCGCGTCGGCGGCGGCCACCGCGCCGCCGGCGGCGCGCTCCTTGGCCGCCCGGCTGCGCTCGAGCAGGTGCGCGGGGATCTTGCTCTCGGCGTCGGTGTCACCAGCGTCACCGGCCGCGGCCTCGCCCGCGGGCGCGTCGTCGCCGCCGGCGCCGCGCGCCGCCTCGGCCTTCTTGCGGGCCTCCTCGGCCCGCTTGCGGAGGTGTTCGGGGATCTCGGTCATGTGCCCTCGCTCCTTACAGCGGCCCGGAGATGCCGCCGTCCTTGCGCACCCGCCAGAAGTGGATCGCCATGAAGATGACGATCACGAAGGGCAGGAGCAGCACGTGCAGGACGTACCAGCGCAGCAGGGTCTCGGCGCCGATCTCGGTGCCGCCCAGCAGGGCGAAGCGCACCTGGTTCCCGAAGACCGGGGTGTAGCCCATCATGTTGGTGCCCACGGTGACGGCCCACAGCGCCAGCTGGTCCCACGGCAGCAGGTAGCCGGTGAACGACAGCAGCAGGGTGAGGGTCAGCAGGATCACGCCGATCACCCAGTTGAACTCCCGGGGCGGCTTGTAGGCGCCGTGGTAGAAGACCCGCGCCATGTGCAGGAACACCGAGAGCACCATCAGGTGGGCACCCCAGCGGTGCATGTTGCGCACGAGCAGGCCGAAGGTGACCGACGTGTGCAGGCTCTGGATGTCGTTCCAGGCCGACGCCGAGTCGGGCCGGTAGAAGAACATCAAGAAGATGCCGGTGACGGTGAGCAGGATGAACAGGAAGAAGCTGAGGCCGCCGAGGCACAGCGTGTAGCTCACCTTCACCGCGTGCCGCTTCACCTTCACCGGGTGGAGGTGGTACAGCACACTGTTCATGATCACGTAGGACCGGTTCCGGGGGCTGTCCGTGTAGCCCTTCCGGAAGACCGAGCCCGGCCGGAAGATCGAGTTCCAGGCCTGGGAGCCCTGAACCGTGTCGCCGAGCTCGGAGAGCTTCTCGGTGATCTTCGGCTTGTCCTGAACCGACTTGGCCACGTGGCCGTCTCCTCTTTCTCGAGCTACCCGAGCCGCATGCCGTAGGCGTAGCCGTGGGCGTTGGTCCGGGTGTGGGGATCGCCCTCGGGGGCGGGAGCGGCGACCTTGCCGAGGATGATGACCCCGGTCGGGCAGCGGTCGACGCAGAGGGCGCAGCGGGTGCAGACGTCGTCGTCGATGGTGAAGATCACGTGGTCGCGGGGGTCCTCACCGGGCTGCTCGGTGCCCACCGCCTCGTCGATGGCCGACGGCGACACCATGTGGATGCACTTCCACGGGCAGATGTCGACGCAGCCCTCGCACATGATGCACTCGGACTGGTCGATGTGGATGAACTGCTTGGGCTTGACCGCCTTGGACAGCCAGTCGGCGTCGACCTCCTGGAGGACGTAGTCCTCCCGGAAGACCGGCATCGGCGGGTTGGCGTCGGTCTTGGGCACGGCTCAGACCCCTTCTCGCACGAGCGGACGCCCGTACCGGGAGGTCTCGACCTCGTCGCCGGGCTTCTTGTCGCCCCGGCCCTGCCACAGCGCCCACAGCGCGATCTGGCCGCCGAGGAAGATGCCGTAGATGCCCACCGCGATGAGGTCGCGGAGGGTCTGGTAGGTGATCGTGAACGGCAGGTAGTCGGTGAACACGTTGCCGGGGCCGCTGACGATCGAGTCGGGCCGCCAGTTGAGCTCGTTGTCCGCCCAGGTGAGCCACTGGTGGGGGACGACCCCGTAGGCCCAGAACATGACGAAGAAGACGAAGACCGCGGCGAGCATGGCCTCGCCCCAGGACAGGAACGTGCCCACCGGCCGGCGCTTGGCGTACCACGGGATGGGGGCGACCATCACGAGGAGCACCAGCACTGACACCACGAACGCAACCACTGGCTCCTCCTCCGTGTCGACGACTCGTGAACTTGCGTGTGAAGAACGCTGCTACTGACCAACGGCTTGTGAAATCGATCACATGGTACCGGGGCGCTCGACGTGCTCGCTCCGGGGACCTCATCCGGTCTACCACGCACACTCGGAGGTCGGCACATCAGGGGCCGTGCCACGGGTCACGCCGCCGTCGGCGCGACCGGCGCGGCGGCCCCTGCTTGGCCCCTGGCGGGGCGGTGGTCCTAAAGTGCGGCGCGTGACCGAGATCCCCGAGCACCTCCTGAAGCGCAGCCAGGCGCGCCGGGCCGCCATGGGCGGCGGTGGCGCCGGCGACGCGGGTGACGGCGGCGAGGCCGCGGCCACCCCCACCGAGAGCGGCGCCGCGGTCGAGAAGGCCGCCACCGCCCCGGCGGCCGCCGCGGCCACCCCCACCGAGGTCGAGCCCGCGAAGCCCGAGCCGGTCGCGCCCTACGTCGAGGCCGCCCAGCGGCGCAAGCGGGTGCCCATCTGGGCCGTCCCGGTCCTGGCCGCGCTGCCCATCTGGGCCTTCGTCTACGCCGCCACGCTCGAGCCGCCGAGCCTCGGCGAGGCCGACCCCCTCACCTTCGGCGAGGGCGTCTACGCCTCCAACTGCGCCACCTGCCACGGCGCCACGGGCGGCGGTGGCGTGGGCCCCGCGCTGAGCGGCGGCGCGGTCACCGACAACTTCAGCGACCCCGCCGACCAGATCGAGTGGATCCAGCTCGGCTCCGCGGGCTTCCAGGCCGACGGCCGCAACACCTACGGCGACAACAACACGCCCATCAACGGCGGCATGCCCGGCTGGGAGGGCGTCCTGACGCCCGAGGAGATCGCCGCGGTGGTGTTCTACGAGCGCTCCGGCCTGTCCGGTGAGGAGCCCAACGAGGCACTGGTCAACGCCGAGGGCCTCCTGCTGGTCGACGGCGAGCCCGTCGTGCTGGCCGGCGGGGGCGGCGGCGAGGGCGGCCACGGCGGCTGATCCTCCGGCCGACCGGACGCGCGAGCGTCGGCGCCTCCTAACCTGATCCACGTGCCCGCCACCGCGCCCCACCGCCACGACGTCCTCGTGGTCGGCGGCGGGCCGGCGGGCTCGGCCGCGGCCTACTGGCTGGCCGAGGCCGGCCACGACGTCCTCGTCGTCGAGAAGAAGCAGTTCCCCCGCGACAAGACCTGCGGCGACGGGCTCACGCCCCGGGCCGTGCGCCAGCTCCAGGACATGGGGCTCGAGCACCGCCTCGAGGACCACCACCGCTACGACGGGCTGCGGGCCGTCGCCCACGGCGTCACCCTCGAGCTCGAGTGGCCCGACCACCCGCGCTTCCCGAGCTACGGCTACGTGGTGCGCCGTCGCGACCTCGACGAGTTCGTGGCCGAGCACGCGGTCAAGTCCGGGGCGAAGCTGCGCACCGGGGTCGAGGCGCTCCGACCCGTGCTGCGCGACGGCCTCGTCGCCGGTGCGGTGGTGCAGGACAAGGAGCGGGGCGAGCCCGAGGAGATCCTGGCCCGGTACGTCGTCATCGCCGACGGCGCCAACTCGCGCTTCGGCCGGGCCCTCGGCACCGCCCGCGACCGCACCTACCCGCAGGGCATGGCCATCCGGGGCTACTACGAGAGCCCGATCTCGGACACCCCCTGGATCGAGAGCGCCCTCGACGTGCGCGACCGGCAGGGCAACTCGCTGCCCGGCTACGGCTGGATCTTCCCCCTCGGCGACGGGACCATCAACGTGGGCATCGGCCTGCTGTCCACGTTCCGCGACTTCAAGAGCGTCAACACCACCCACCTCCTGCGCGAGTTCTCCGCCACCGCCCCCGAGCACTGGGGCATCAGCCCCGAGTCCGCGGTGGGCGAGCCCACCGGCGGCCGCCTCCCCATGGCCGGCTCGGTGGGGCCCAAGGCCGGCCCCACGTTCCTGGTGGTGGGCGACGCGGCCGGCTCCATCAACCCCTTCAACGGCGAGGGCATCGACTACGCCTACGAGACCGGCCGCATGGCCGCCGGCCTGCTCGACGAGGCCCTCACCACCGGCAACGGCATCGCCCTGTCGCGCTACCCGGCCCTGCTCGAGGCCGAGTTCGGCCTGTACTTCAAGGTGGCCCGCCTCTTCGTCAAGATCATCGGCCGACCTGCGCTGATGCGCGAGCTCACCCGGGTCGGCATGCAGAGCCACACCCTCATGGACTGGGTGCTGCGCATCATGGCCAACCTGTTGCGCGACGACGAGGTGGGCGGCGCCGAGGCCGCCTACAAGGCCGTGGCGGCGCTGGCCCGGGTGGTGCCCGAGCCCCTCACCCGCGCCTGAGTCCGGCCCTCAGCCCGAGCCCAGCGCCGCGTCGACGCCGGTCGTCACCTGGCCGGCGGTCACGGGCACCGGCGTCGCCCCCGGGTAGTCGGCGGCGTCGTCCCAGTACTCCTGGGGCCGGCCCCCCACCGGGTCGACGAACGTCACGACGTGGGGGATGGCCGTCAGCCCGTCGATCTCGTAGGAGCCGTCGGCGGCGGTCACCGCGGCGCTGACGATCCCCGACGGCCCGATGGCGAACGCCCACGCCCCCTCGAGCGGCGCCCCCGAGCCCGCGACGGTCACCGTGCCCGAGATCGCGCCACGGGTGGGCGACATGGCCGGGTTGGCCAGCGCCGGCGAGCCCGTCCCGACCGTCACCGTCGTGGCACCGGGCGCCCCGTGGAACCCGGGGGCGTACCGGTCCGCGGGGTCGATCAGGTACAAGAAGTACGAGCCCGGCGGCGGTCGGACCGCGTAGTCACCCGCGCCGTTCGACGCCGCGGCCGCCACGAGCGAGAAGTCCGACGTTCGCAGCAGCGCGATGAGCCCGCCGGGCACGGGCGCCGACGTCTCCGCGTCGATCACCGTCCCCGAAAGCAGCCCCAGATCGGGCACCTCGGTCGGTGGCAGCGCGCCCCCCATCTCGCCGGGCTCGTCACCGCGGTGCTCGGTGTCGCCGAGCCCGAGGGCCCCGAACTGGTTGTCCCCCCAGCAGGCCACGCCACCGTCCTGCACGACTGCGCACGTGTGCGACAACGACCCCGTCGCCACCCCCACCGCCGTGCGCTCCGGGCCGAGGTCGACGGTGGGCAGCGCGTCTCCCAGGTCGCCCGGGTCACCGCCACGGGCGACGGTGTCGCCCACACCGAGCTGACCGCGGACGTTGTCCCCCCAACACTTCAGCGACTGGTCGTCCAGCCGGGCGCACGTGTGGTTCTTCGAGTCGATCTCGACGGCGGTGCGCCCCGTGCCCAGTGCCACCGTGGGCAGCGCGCCGCCCATCTCGCCCGGGGCGTCGCCGCGGCTGCTCGAGTCGCCCAGGCCGAGCCGGCCGTCGCCGTTGAAACCCCAGCACTTCACCGACCCGTCGTCGAGCAGCGCGCAGGTGTGCGCGTTGGCGGCGGCCACGTCGGTGGCCGTCCGACCGGGGCCGAGCAGCACCGCGGGAAGCGCCGCCCCGAGCTCTCCCGGCCCGTCGCCCCGGTCGCTGGTGTCGCCCAGGCCGAGGCGCCCGTCCGCGCCCGCCCCCCAGCACCTCACCGTGGCGTCGTCGAGGACGGCGCAGGTGTGGGCGCCGCCGGCCGAGATCTTCGTCGCCGTCCGCCCCGGCCCCAGGTCCACCGGGGGCAGGGCGTCGCCGAGCTCACCGGGGTCGTCGCCCCTGCTGCTCGAGTCGCCGGTGCCGAGGCGGCCGTTGACGCCCGCCCCCCAGCACTTGACCGAGCCGTCGTCGAGCAGCGCGCAGGCGTGCAGGTCGCCCACCGACACCACCGTGGCCGTGCGCCCCGTCCCCAGGTCCACCGGGGCCAGGTCGTCGCCCATCTCTCCCGGCGCGTCGCCGCGGGCGTCGGTGTCGCCGAGCCCGAGGACCCCGCCGTTGTTGCTCCCCCAGCACTTGACCGTGCCGTCGTCGAGCACCGCGCAGGTCGCGAAGGCCCCCGCGTCGATCTGTACGGCGTGCCGACCGGTGCCGAGGTCGACCGCCGGGAGCGCGGCGCCCATCTCGCCCGACCCGTCACCGCGGTGCGCGGTGTCACCGAGGCCGAGCTGGCCCCACAGGTTGAAGCCCCAGCACTTCACCTGGCCGTCGCCGAGCAGCGCGCAGGTGTGCTCGTCGCCGACGGTGACGTCGACCACCTGCCCCGGTCCGGGCGCCGCGCTCAGGGCGGCGTCGATGCCGGTCGTCGTCGTGCGGGCCTGCACGGGGAAGGTGGTCGCACCGTCGTAGTCGGGGCTGTCGCCCGAGTACTCCTGGATTCGGCCGCCGTCGGGGTCCACCCACGTGGCCCGGTAGGTGGACGGGGGAAGACCACCGATGGTGTAGTCGCCGCCGGGCCCGGCCAGCGTCCCGCCGGCGATGCCCGTCGGGCCGATCGCGAGCGACCACGCGCCCGGCAACCCCGCACCGCTCGCTGCGTCGGTCACGGTCCCCGACACCGCGCCCCGTGTCGAGGGAACGGTCAGGTTGCGCAACTCGAGACCTTCGATGTCGAACACCTCCGGAGCCCCGACGAACCCGGTGGCGTGAGCCCCCGACGGGTCGATCGCGTACACGAAGTACGAGCCCGCCTCGACGAAGATCTGGAACTGGCCGAAGGCCCCCGCGGTCACCCCGCCGCCGGCGAGCGAGAAGTCCGAGGTGCGCAGGACCGCCAGGTGGACCCCGGGCACGTACTGGCCCGTGTCCTCGTCCTGGAGGAACCCGCCGAGGAACCCGCCGGTCCCGCACAGGTTGCGGGCCAGCACGCCGTTGTCCTCGACGGCGTAGCCGGTGTCGGAGCGGTCCGACAGCAGGTTCATGTCCGACAGTGCCACCACCGTTCCGGACCCCATCGACTGGGCGGCGACGACGATCTGGCCCCCCTCCCCGACCACGAGGGTCCGGGACGGGCCCGTCGTCGACAGCGCGCCCGTGTTGCCGTACCGGATCGACGAGACCCCCGCGGTCTCCGCATCGGGCACGACCGACGACGTCGTGTGGAAGCCGGCGTCGAACGACCCGCCCCCGTTGTCGATGCCGGCGCCGAGCGCGTCGAGGACCTGGTTCTGCACCACCTGCGTGTCGGGCCCGCCCGCGATCGCGTCCGACTCCGCCGCGGTCACCAGGGTGCCGCCGCTGTACACGTAGTCGGTGAGCGCGGTCAGCTCCGCCGGGCTGAACGCCGTGGTCATCCCGTTGAGCAGCACGCACCGGAAGGCCTGGAGATCGGCCGGGAGCACCCCGGCCGGCTCGACCGGCCGGAACGCCGCATCCTGGAACGCGTCGAAGGTCTGGAGCCCGGGGAAGGTGACCCCCGTAGCGTCCAGTGGCGCGTTGCCCGTGTACTGCAACGCCGACGCCAGGCCGGCGCCGCTCTCCACCGCGGCCGACGCCGCGGCCTCGGACAGCGGGGGCACGGACACCTCCGGCTCGTCGACCGCCACCGCCGCGCCCGCGGGCGGCACGACCAGGGCCAACCCGGCGGTGAGCAGTCCGACCGCGACCAGGGCGGCGAGCCGCCGACCCGCGCTCACGACGCCCCCAGCCCGGCGTCGACGCCGTCGACGAGCTCGGCGGCGGTGATCACGATCGGCGTGGCGCCGCCGTAGTCCGCGCTGTCGTCCCAGTACTCCTGGCCCCGCCCGCCCTCGACGTCGACGAACGTCACGACGTGGGGCACGGCCGGGAGCCACGGCAGCACGTAGCTACCGTCGACGGCGGTGACCCCCGAGGAGGTGATGCCGGCGGGCCCGATCGCGAACACCCACGCGCCCGCGAGCGGGTCGCCCGTGGCATCGTCGGTGACGGTGCCGGCGATGAAGCCGCGTCCGAGGGACATGGCCACCTCGGCGACGGGGACGGGACCGGCCTGCGGGACCTCGATCACCGTCGGGCCGCCGGCGTCACCGCTGAAGCCGGGGACGTGCAGCCCGGTCGGGTCGATGAGGTAGGCGAAGTAGGAGCCTGGCCGCAGGTCCACCTGGAACGCGCCACCCGCGTCCCCGACCGCCCCACCCGCCAGGGCGAGGTCCGAGGTGCGCAGGAAGGCGACCATCGCCCCGGGGACGGCCTGGAGCGTCTGGAGCCCGAGGGCGGTACCGCCCACCGAGCGCACGGTCGCCAGGAGCACCGCTGGAAGGGCGTCGCCCATCTCTCCCGCCCCGTCCCCCCGGGCGGCGGTGTCGCCCAGGCCCAGCCGTCCGCCGCCGTTCCCGCCCCAGCAGCGCACGCTGGCGTCGTCGAGGACCGCGCAGGTGTGCCCACCGCCGGCCGAGACGCGGGTCGGGCTGCGCCCGGTCCCGAGTGCCACGGTCGGAAGGAAAGGGGCCATCGTCCCCGGGAGGCTGCCCCGGTCCGTGGTGTCGCCGAGGCCGAGACGCCCGTCGCCGTTCTCCCCCCAGCACTTGAGGGTGTCGTTGTCGAGGACGGCGCAGGTGTGCACGTCGCTCGCCGTGACCGCGACCACCGTGCGGCCCGTCCCGAGCGCGACCAGGGGGAGGTCGTCGCCCATCTCGCCCGCGCCGTCACCGATGACCAGTGGGGCCTGGTAGCCGCTCTGGCCGTGGAGGTTCGCGCCCCAGCACCCGAGCGAGCCGCCGTCGAGCAACGCACAGGTGTGCTCCGCCCCCGCCACCACCGCCGACGCCGACCGACCCGCCCCCAGATCCACCACCGGCAACGCATCACCCATCTCCCCCGCCCCGTCACCACGCGCCGCCACATCCCCCAACCCCAACTGCCCCGAACCGTTCGCCCCCCAGCACTTCACCGACCCGTCATCGAGCAACGCACACGAGTGGGAGCCGCCGGCCACCACGTCGACGGCGGCCGTGCCCCGGCCCGGCCCCGCCGCCAGCGCGGCGTCGACGTCGCCCGTGGTGGCACCGACGGTGACCGGCAGGGGACTGGCGCCGTCGTAGTCGGGCTGGTCGTCGTAGTACTCCTGGAGCCGTCCGCCGGCCGGGTCGGCGAAGGTCGCCCGGTACGTGCCCGGGGCCAGGTGCGGCAACGTGTACGTCCCGTCGCCCGCCGTGACCGTGGCGCCGGCGATCCCGTCGGGCCCGATCGCGACCGCCCAGGCGCCGGGGACCGGCGCGGCGGTCGCGTCGTCGGTCACCGTGCCCGAGAGCGACCCTCGGGCGGGCGCCATGGTGGGCTGCGCGGTCTCGAGCTCGCCGGCGGCGACGTCGATCGTCGTGGGCGGGCCGAAGAACCCCGAGACGTGCCGGCCACTCGGGTCGATCAGGTACAGGAAGTACGACCCGACGTCGAGCGCGACGTCGAAGTGGCCGTGGGGGGTCGAGCTGATGTCGCCCGCGGCGATCGAGAAGTCCGACGTCCGCAGCACGGCGACGTGCACGCCGGCGACCATGTCGCCGAAGCCCTCCTCCCAGACCGTGCCCGAGAGGAACCCGACGCCGCCGCAGAGGTTGTCGGCCAACCGACCGTTGTCCTGGCTCACGTAGCCGGTGTCGGACCGATCCGAGAGCACGTTCATGTCCGACGCGACGACGAGGGTCCCGGCGCCCAGCGCCTCGGCGGCGAGGATCACCTGGCCGCCCTCGCCCGTGACCAACGGCCGCGCCGGGGCCCCGGCGGAGAGCACGCCCGTGTTGCCGTAGCGGACCTCGTCGACGCCCGCGGTCAGCGGGTCGGCGGCGATCGTGCCGGTCGTGCGGAAGCCGAGGTCCTCGGCGCCGTGGAGGTTCTCGACGACCGAGCCGAGGGCGGCGAGGAGCTGGTTCTGCACGGCCTGGGTGTCGGGGCCCCCGGGGATCCCGTCGGACTCGGCGGTGGTCACCAGCGTGCCCCCACCCTGCACGTACGCGGAGAGGGCGGCCATGTCGCCGTTGCCGTAGGGGGCGGTCATGCCGTTGAGCACCACGCAGCGGTACGCGGCGAGGTCGGCCGGGAGGGTCGCGGCCGTGACCACGTCGCGGTGGGTGGCGTCGGCGAGGGCGTCGAAGGTCTGGAGGCCGGGGAACGAGGCGCCGGCGGCGTCGAGGGGCGTGCCGCCCGTGTACTGGAGGATCGGGGCGAGGGCGGATGCGCCGACGGCCGCCGCCCCGTCGTCCCCCTCGGGTGCGTCCTGGCCGCTCGCCGGCGCAGCCGACGTCGCCAGGAGTGCTGCCACCAGGAGCCCCACGACGGCCCCCCACCCGATCGTCGCTCTCGACATGCACGTCATGGTCCGTCTCCCCGGCGCGCGGGCAAGCGTCCGCGTACCCACGGCCCGTGAGCATTCCTGCTCTCCCGGCCCCCGTCATGAGTGGTCGACCACCTATCCGGCGCTGTCGGGCGGCGGCCCGCCACGGCCTCGCGCCGGCCCGTCGCCGACCGGAGTCCGGGCCACGCGCGGGGCGGACCGCGCTGTGGCATCGTCGGAGCCGTGACGGCGGAGCTCCCGACCGGCGACCTCACGTTCCTGATGACCGACATCGTGGACTCGACCGCCTGGTGGGATCTCGACCCCGTCAACATGGCCGAGGCCGTCCGTCGGCACGAGGCGATCGTCGGCCGCACGGTGGCGGCCCACGGCGGCGCGGTGGCCCGCTCGCACGGGGAGGGCGACTCGACCCTGTCGGCGTTCGAGCGGGCCGCCGACGCGGTCATGGCCGCGGTGGCCACCCAGCACGCGCTCCGCTCGGAGGAGTGGCCGGGCGCGATCGGGTTGCGGACCCGCATGGGGCTGCACTCCGGGCCCGCCGACCTGCGCGACGGCCACTACTACGGGACCACGGTGAACGAGACCGCCCGGGTGCGGGATCTGGCGGAGCCCGCGCAGGTGCTCGTGTCGAGCCTGACCGCGGCTCGAGCGGCCCGGTCGCTCCCGACCGCCTATCGCCTCCGTGAGCTCGGCCCGCGCCGGCTCCGCGGCGTCGGCCGGGGCGTCGTCGTGCACGAGGTCGTCCACGAGGTCCTCGAGCCCGGTGACGACGGTCGGTCCGCCACCGTCGCCCCCCGGCCCGGCGCCGGACCGGCGGTCGTCGGGCGGGCGCGCGAGCTCGCCGTCGCCGAAGCCGCCATCGAGCACGCCCGCGCGACCGGCGGTGGCCTCGTGCTGGTCGCCGGCGAAGCCGGCATCGGCAAGACCTCGCTCTGCCACGCACTGACCGTGCGGGCACGGGCGGTCGGAACGGTGGTGGCGTGGGGGCACTCGAGCCCGGACGACCGCCGACCGTCCCTCTGGCCCTGGCGCCAGGCGCTCCGGTCCTGGGCCGACCAGGCCGACCCCCGGGTCGTCGACGAGGCCCGACGAGCGGGCGGGCCGACCGCGGTGCGGCTCCTCCTCGAGCCGCAGGCGGACCACGGCACCGACGGTCACGAGCCCGCGGCGGCCGGCGACCGGGACGAGCGGGACGCGGCGTTCCGGGGGGCGACGCGCCTCCTCGCCACGGCGGCGGCCCACGAGCCCCTGGTCCTCGTGCTGGACGACCTGCAGTGGGCCGACCTCGCCACCCTCGCGCTCGTCGAGGTCCTCCTTCCCCCGGAGGCCGCGACCGGGGTCGTCCTGGTGGCCACGATGCGCCGCGAGGCCCGCCCCCGCGCCGGTGCGGCGGCCGACGCGCTGGACCGGATCCTCGCCCTCGGGGCGACCACGGTCGTCGAGCTGGCGGGCCTCGAAGCCGGCGCGCTGCGCCGGTGCATCCACGCGATCGAGCCCGACCCGCTGGGCGACGACGTGATCGACCGGATCGTCGAGCAGTCCGGCGGCAACCCCCTCTTCGCCACCGAGCTGGCCCGGTGGGCGGCACGGGCGGGCCCGGACTCCGGTTTGCCCCGGACCATCACCGACGTCATCCGGGCCCGCGTGGCCGACCTGCCCGGCGACGGACGGCGGCTGCTGGCCGCCGGCTCCGTCCTGGGACGCGCGTGGACCGCGCCCGAGGTGGCCGAGCTCACCGGGCTCGGCGTGCCGACGGCCCGTCGCCGACTCGACGACGCGGTCGGTGCCGGGCTGGTCGTCGCCGACGGCCGGGACCGGCGGCGGTTCGCCCACCGCCTGATCAGCGAGGTGGTCGGTCAGGACCTGGCGGATGCCGAACGCACCCGGCTCCACCGGGCCGCTCTGGCGGCCCTGGTGCGCGCGGGGGCGCCCGACGCCGACGCCGCCGACGCGGCGCGGCACGCCACCGCGGTGGCGCTCGCCGACCCCGCCGCCGTTCCCGCGGCCGTGGCCCGCCTACGCCGCGCCGCGCTCGTCGCCGATCGCTCACTCGCGCACGACGAGGCCGCCCAGCACCTGGAGCAGGCGCTCGCCCTCGACGACGGGTCCCTCGATCCCCGCGAGCGCTACCAGCTCCTGATGGACCTGGGGACCACCTACGACCGCGACGGTCAGGTGGCCAGGGCGCAGGAGACGCTCGGCCGCGCTGCGGCACTGGCCCAGGCGCGCGGCTGGGCGCCGGAGCTGGCCGCGGCCGCCGTCGCCCGCGCTCGGGTGCGGCGCTTCGACGTCGACGTGGTCGACGACACCGGAGCCGAGCCGCTGCTGGCCGCGGCCTGGGACCTGCTCCCCGACGACGACCGCTCCACCCGGGCCCGGGTGGCGGCGGAGCGCCCGTGCCGGCGGCCGGCCACCCCCGAGGACGTCGAGGAGACCGTCCGGTGGTCGGCCACCGCGATCGACCTGGCCCAGCGCGCCGACGACCAGGTCGCGCTGAGCCGGGCGCTGCGGTCGGCCTTCCGGGTGGCGCTGCGACCGGGCGTCGACTTCCTCGACCTGGCACGACGCGCCCTGGAGGCGGCGGAGTCGGCCCGGGACCCGGCGACGATCCGCGACGCCCGCTTCGGGCTGGCGTTGGCGCAGACCGCCACCGGGCAGCTCGACCGCGTGGATCTCGAGGGCGAGGTGTCGAGCACGTACGCCTGGGCGGCGGCCTGGCTCACGGGCTGGAAGGCCCTCTGGCGCGGTGACCTGGACGACGCCGAGAAGGCCGTCGGCGCGCAGCTCGGGATGGACGGCCGCCGGCCCTCCGGCGTCGCCCTGTCCGTGGGCGCCGCCCAGCTGTTCTGGCTGCGCCGCCTGGAGCACCGGCTCGGCGAGATCGCCCCCCTGGTGCGGGCCCAGGCCGAGGGGTCGCCCGGAGCGGTCCAGCCGCTGCTCGCCTGGGGCGTCACCTGCCTCGAGACCGGCGACCCGGCCGGTGCCCGGGCCGTGCACGACGAGGTGCGCCGGAACGGCTACGCCATGCTGAAGCCGCCGGGCACCTGGAACCGGCTCTTCGAGCTGGCGTGGTCGGCCGAGCTGGCCGAGGGGCTCGGCGACGCCGATGCCGCCGCTCGGCTCCACGAGCTGCTCCTCCCGTTCGACGGGCTCCACACCCACTCCTCGGCGTTCTACGTCGGGCCGGTCGCCCACCACCTCGGCCTGCTCGAAGCGCACCTCGGGCGGGCCGACGACGCGCGCGCCCATCTCACCGCGACGATCGAGCTCACCGAGCGCATCGGCGCGCGGCCCGCGGCGCAGGCGGCCCGCACGGCGCTGACCCGGCTCGGCCTCGATTGAGGCCCGCCGGGACGATGTCCCCGTGGCGCCCGGCGGCCCGAGACCGTGGCGCCGCCCGGTCGCTACGCTCGCCGTGGTGGGCGCGGGCGCATGGTTCGACCTCGGCGACGACGAGCGCGACGCGCTCGCTCGGGCCGGCCGCACCAGTCACCTGGGCCCCGGCGCCCCGATCTTCACCGAGGGCGACCCCGCCTACGAGGTCGGCTTCGTGCTCGAGGGCGCGGTCAAGATCGCCCGAACCGCGCTCGACGGCCGTGAGGTCGTCCTGGCCGTGCGCCACGCCGGCGACGTCCTCGGCGAGCTCTCCGCCCTCGACGGCCGACCGCGATCCGCGACCGCCACGGCGCTCGAGCCCACCGAGATGCTGCTGCTCGCGATCCCCCGGTTCCTCGAGCTCCTGGACGAGCACCCCGGGATCGCGCGATCGCTCCTCGTGGACCTGGCCGGTCGCCTGCGGGCGTCCGGCGACCAGGCCCTCGAGTTCGGCGTCGCCGACGCCATGACCCGGGTGTGCCGGAGGATCATCGACCTCATGCAGGACCACGGCCGGTCGGACGCGGCCGGCATCGTGATCGAGGTCCCCGTCTCGCAGCAGGAGCTGGCCGACCGCTCAGGGTTGTCGCGTGAAGCGGTGGTCAAGGCCCTGCGCAGCCTGCGCTCGCTCGGCTGGATCTCGGGATCGGGTCGCACGATCGTCGTGGAGGACGAGGGCGCGCTGCGACGACGGTCCCTCTGACGCTGAGCACGAATACCCAGCGCGACGGGGAACCACGGCGCTGCTCGGGCCCGGCGGGCGCCGCATGCTCGGGCCATGACGAGGCCGGCACGCTCGTGCCACCCATCCCGACGCTCGTTCCGAGTCCTGTCCCCGCCGCCCCGCACGGCGGGATCGACCCTCCCTGCCCGCACCCCCAATCCTCGGGGCTCGGCGCCCGCCCTCAGCGAGCACCACCGCTCCGATGCCATCCTTGGCGTTGGATGCGGTTGCAGCAGGCGGGTGGCGGAGGGGACGCCGCCGGGCGGAGGCCCGAGGGCTTGATCGGTCGGCGCGCGCAGCTGGAGGAGGTCCGCGCGGCGGTCCGCTCCCGCCCCGGCCACGTCGCGATCGTCGGCGAGGCCGGCGTCGGGAAGTCCCGGCTCGCGGCCGCCGCCGCGGACCACCTCGGGGCGGAGGGGTGGAACGTCGAGCGGGTGTTCGCCGGGCCCACGCTGCGCCCCGTGCCCCTCGGCGCCATGGTCCCCGTGGTCGGCGCCACCATCGTCGACGCCGAGGGGCCCGCGGAGGCCTTCTGGCGGACCGCGGTCGAGCTCCGCCGCCGCTGCCGCCGGCAACCGACCGTGCTCGTCGTCGACGACGCCCACCACCTCGACGAGCTCTCGGCCGGCCTCGTCGCGCAGCTCGCGGCGAGCACCGACGTCTCGATCGTCCTCGCCCGGCGCTCCGACGAGTCGCTGCCGGACGACCTCGACAGCGTGGAGCAGCGCGCCCGGGCCCGCATCGACCTCGCCCCCCTGGACGAGCCGGCCACCCGTGCACTCGCGGAGTCGCTGCTCGACGGCCCGGTCGCGCCGCCGCTGGGCGCCCGCCTCTGGCGGCTCACCGCGGGCAACCCACTGTTCGTCCGCGAGGCGGTGCTCGGAGGCCTCGAGCGCGACATCCTCGCTCGTGGCGCGGACGGCCGGTGGACGCTCGACGGCGAGCTCGCCGACGCCCCGCGCCTGGTCGACCTCATCGAGCGGCGCCTCGCCGACCTCGACGACGACGAGCGGCTGGCGCTCGACGCGGTCGCCCTCATGGAGCCGCTGCCGGCACCCGTGCTCGACCAGACCGCCGGCGACCGCGCGCTGTCGGGCCTCGAGGACCGTGCCCTCGTCACCAGCCGGGACGCGGGCGACACGGTGTGGATCTCGCTCGACCACCCGCTCACCGGCGAGGTGCGGCGCGCCGCCATGTCGCCGGCCCGGCGCCGCTCCGTGGCGGCGGCGCTCACCCGGGCCTTCTCCGACGACGGCGCCGACGACATCGACGTCATCCGGCTGGCCGAGCTCCAGATCGCCGGCGGTCGGGTCACGCCCCGGGTCTGCGAGCAGGCCGCGGTCGAGGCCCTACGTCGCGGCGACAGCGCGCTCGCCCTCCGCCTCGCCGACGCCGCAGTGGAAGCGGGGGCCGGGTTCCTCGCCGCGCTGACGCGAGCCTCCGCCCTCGGGGCCACCCGTGACGACCACGGCGCCCGGACCGCGTTCGCGGAGCTCGACGCGGCGGCCGCCGCCGACCGCGAGGTGGCCGACGCGGCCCGGGCCCACGCCTACTTCCTGTTCGAGCACGCCCTCGACCCCGACCAGGCCCGCGCCGTCCTGGCCGGTGCCCGCGACCGCCTGGGGCCCGGCGAGCTGGCCGACGAGCTCACCGGGTTCGAGCTCGAGCTCCTGCACGAGACCACCGACCTGGCCCAGGTCCGGCTGGCGGTCCGGCCGCTGCTCGGTCGGGCAACGGCGCCGCCGGTGCGGGCCCGGGTCCTCTCGATGGCCAGCCTCACCGAGTCCTGGTTCGGAGAGCCGGGCGAAGGGCTGGCCTGCGCCGACGAGAGCCTGCGCCTCGCCCGCGAGCTCGCCGCCGACCCCGCCCTCGCACCGCTGTCGTACTTCACCCAGATCGGCTGCCTGTACCTCCGCCCCTGGGCCCTGCTGCTCCTGGGCCGGGGGGACGAGGCCCTCGCACACGTGGCCGAGGCCCAGGCCTCCCCACTGGCCGAGATGGTCGGGCCTGCCGGGGTGCTGCTGGCCGCGAACGCCGGATGGACCCACCTGGTCCGTGGCGAGATCGACCCCGCCCGCGAGCTGCTCGAGGGCGGGCTCCGCCACGGCGACGACACCGGCACGGCGCTGTTCCGGGCCGAGACCCTCATGTACCTGTACCTGGCCGCCGGCCTCGGCGGCGACGTCGAGCGGTGCGACCAGGTGGCCGCCGAGATCGCGGCGATCCCCCTGCGCAACCGCCGGGCCATCGAGATCGTCCGGCGGCTGGGTCAGGTGGCGCACCTGGGCGCCGCCGGCGAGCGCACCGCCGCCGCGGAGGTGGCCCGGGCGACGCTGCAGGACTACCCGGGCTACCGAACCTTCGAGGCCTGGCTCTGGCACGACCTCGCGCGGCTCGACCACGCCGCGGAGGCGGCCGCGGCGCTCGACCGGATCGTCCGGTCCTCCCCCGATCTCGTGCTGGCCCGGATGCTCGCGGCCGACGCCCGGGCCCGCGGCGAGGGCGACGGCGCCGCGCTGCTCGAGGTGGCGGACGAGTTCGGCGCCGCGGGCCTGCACCGCCACGCCGGCGACGCGGTCAGCGCCGCCGTGGGCGCCTACCGGGCGGCCGGGGCCCGGGGCTCGGCCCTGCTCGCCGAGGAGCGGCTCCCCGCACTGGCCGAACGCTGCCCCGGCGCGGCGCTCCCCGAGCCGGCCGACGAGGCCTCCGCGCAGCTGACCGCCCGCCAGCGCGAGGTGGCGGGCCTCGCGGCGCGCGGGCTCGCCAACAAGGAGATCGCGGCCCGGCTGGGCGTGTCGGTGCGGACGGTCGAGAACCTGCTCGCCCGGGTGTACCGGACGCTCGGCATCTCCGGGCGCAGCGGCCTGTGCTGAACCGCGGGTCCCGGCCCACCGGTGGCGGGTGCGTCGGTGGTCAGGTCGGGCGCCGCGTAGGTGGTCGACCACTCATGACACGGCGCCGGCGCCGCGGCAGCCTCGCATCGGGCGGGTCGGTTCGGCCCGTGCGCGCGGGGAGGGTTGCGGAGCTGGGACGGGCGAACCGGATCGAGGTCAGGGTCCACGGGCAGGAGGCACCCCGGGGCGTCGCTCCGCGGCCGCGCACCCGGGGGCGACGGTGACCGGGGCCCGGGCCGCGGGCACGGCGAAGCGGGGCTGGCCGGCGGCGATCCTCGTCGGGTGCGTCGTGGCCACCCTGCTGTTCGGCACCGGCTTCACCGCGTCCCGCTACGCCCTCGGCGACGGCGGCGCCTGGTTGCCCGCCTCCGAGGACGGCGCCCTCGTGCACGTCAACGGCGCCTCCGGGCAGGTGGACTGGCGCATCACCCAGGTGGCGGGCGAGGGCGACCGCATCGAGGTGGTGCAGGGCCCCGAGGGCGTGTACCTCATCAACCGCACCACGGGCGAGATCACCCCCGTCGACCCGGTGACGCTCACGACGGGGGACACCGTCGACGCGAACCGCTCGACCGCGCTCCTCCTCGGCGGCGGCGACACCTACGAGGTGACCGATGGCCAGGTGCGCTACCTCGACCCCGTGACCCTCGAGCCGCTCGCCGACCCGCTGTCGTACCGCGAGCCCATCACCGCGGTCGTGGACCCGGAGGCCCTGCTCTTCCTCGCCACCGCCGAGGGCACGCTGGTCAGCGTCTTCGAGGGCGAGGAGCAGGCCGTGCACGACGCCACGCCGCCGGACCACGACCTCACCGTCACCCTCGCCGCCGGCGCGCCGGGACTGGTCGACGCCACCGACCACGTGGTCGTCCCCGTCGACCCCGGCTCGGGCCGACCGGGCGACCCCATCGAGCTGCCCACCGACGGGCGCCTCCGGGTGCAGGACCCCTCCCTCGACGGCGAGCGGCTCTGGCTCACCGCGGGGCGCACCGCCCAGTTGCTGGGCGCCGACCTGGCGAGCGGCGACCTGATCGAGACCGAGGTGCCCGACACCGAACGGGCCGGCCCGCCGCGCGTGGCGGGCGACCGGGTGTTCGTGCCCGCGTTCGACCGGGGTTCCCTGCTGCGCTTCGACGGCGAGGACGGCTCGTTCCTCGACGAGGTCGACGTGGGGGTCGAGCCCGGCGAGGCGTTCGAGAGCTTCGTGAAGGACGGCTTCGTCTACGTGAACCAGCCCGACAGCGACGAGGCCACCGTCGTGGACCAGTCGGGCCGGGCCCGCACGATCGACAAGGGCGCCCCCGCCCCGAGCGACGACGGGCAGGGCTTCGACGCCCTGAACGCGCTGCCGCCGCCCGTGGCCGGCAACGCCGTGCCCTTCGAGGGGCCCACGGGCGCCGCGGCCCCGCTGCCCGACCCCGGTCCCGCCGCCCCCGTGGTCCCGAACGACGGCGGCAACCCCGCGCCGGCGACGACGCTGCCCACCGGCTCCGACGACGGGCTGTTCGGGCCCCCCGGCCCGCCACAGGGGGTCACCGCCACGCCCGGCCCCGAGGGCTCCGACGTGGCCACGGTGTCGTGGTCGCCACCCGCCGACGACGGCGGCGCCGGCCCCCTCACCTACCAGGTCACGGCCACGCCCTCGGGCGCAACCGCGCAGACCGCCGCGACCAGCACCCAGGTCAGCGGCATCCCCTTCGCCCAGCCCCAGACCTTCACGGTCGTGGCGAGCAACGAGGTCGGTGGAGGCCCCGGGGCGACCTCGGCCGCCATCACCGTGTTCGCTTCGAACGGCTCGGTCGCGGCCACGGCGACCTCGCCGGGCCCGGACCAGGTCTTCGTCGGCCTGACCGTGATCCCTCCCGCCGGCGAGTCCGTGGGGGGCTGCACGGTGAACGTCGGCGGCGGGCCCCAACCGGCCGACTGCGCGGCCGGGTTCTCCGCCACCACCGGTCCCGGCCTCATCACCGGGGACGCCTGTGCGACCTTCCCTGCGAGCGGCCGCAACGCGTGTGGGCCCTTCTCCGTCACCGTGTACTCCACCGGTCAGGTGAGCTCCGCCACCCAGTCCGCCATCCACAGCGCCCCCGACACCGCGAGCGCCATCGTGGGGACGATGACCGCCGGCGCCGGGTACGACGTCGACGCGGTCTGCAACGCCGGCGGCTTCGCGTGGCTGCGACTGATCGGCGGTGGCGGATGGCTCAACGAGTACCTCGGCGGCGCGCCCCCCAACCTCGAGCCCAGCTGTGCCTGAGCGACCGGCCACCGGCCCGAGGAGAGGTCGACAATGAGCGCCACCGGGCCGGTCACCATCGCCGGCTACTCCGAGTTCGAGGTGCTGGCCCGTGGCGGCTTCAGCACCGTGTACGTCGCCAGCCGGGTCGACCTGGGCCAGCGGGTGGCGGTGAAGGTGCTCGACATCAAGGTCACCGACGAGCGCGGGCTCGAGAAGTTCCGGCGCGAGTGCGTGCACACGGGCCTGCTCACCAACCACCCCAACGCGGTCACCGCGCTCGACTCGGGCGTGACGGGCGAGGGCCACCCCTACCTCACCACCCCCTTCCACTCGGAGGGCTCGCTGGCCGCCCGGGTGGAACAGGACGGGCCCCTCCCGGTCGACGAGGTGCTGGCCGTCGGCGTGAAGATGTGCGGAGCCCTGGCCACCGCCCACGGCGAGGGCGTCCGCCACTGCGACGTGAAGCCCGAGAACATCCTCGTCTCCGAGTACGGCGACGACCCGCTGCTGGCGGACTTCGGCATCTCCCGCCTCACCGCGACGCCCGAGTTCTCCGGCACCGCCCGGGAGTTCTCGCCCCTGCACGTGGCCCCCGAGGTGCTCGAGGCCACCAGCATCACCGACGCGGTCGACGTCTACTCGCTGGGCTCCACGCTGTACACGCTGCTCGAGGGCCACGCCCCGTACGCCACCGTCGGCGACGAGTCCTACCACTCGCTGCTCGTGCGCAAGCTCCGCAACGAGCGGTTCCCGTTCACCGACCGCACCCCGCGCGTGGTCCAGCCGGTCCTGCGCGACGCGATGGCCTACGACCCCGACCGCCGCCCGTCGGTCACGGCGCTGGCCGACCGCCTCGCCGACTGCCAGCGCACCCTCGGGCTCACGCCCACCCCGCTGCCGGTGCTGCGGGCGGGTCGGCGCCGCGGCGCCGCGGCGGAGGACACCGTCACCCGCTCGCCCTGGGCCCGCCCGCCCGAGGCCGGCGCCCCCGCGGACGACCCCGCCGCCACCGTCGTCACCCGCGGCCGCGCCCCGTCCCCCCCGTCCGGCCCCCAGCCGACCGGTCCCCCGCCGCCGCCCGCCGTCGATCCCGGCGCGGCCGAGGCGGAGCGCCAGGCCCCCGTCGAGCCCACGCCGGGCACGCCCCCCGTGGCCGGCGAGCCGGGCCCGGCGGACGGGGCACCCCCCGAGCGGTTCGGCCGCAAGGTCGCCGCCGTCGTCGCGGTGGTGGTGCTCGCGTTCGCGGGGCTCGGGGTGGCCAACGCCCTGCTGGGCGGCCCCGGGGACGAGTCCGCCGACGCCGACGCCGACGCCGCGTCCCCGACGACGGCACCGGGCGCCGACGGCGCCACGCCCACCACGGTGACACCGGCCGCGGCGGGTGCCACCGGCGAGCTCCCCGCCGTCCCCGACCCCCCCGAGGGCCTGGCCGACTGCCCCGAGCCGCCGAGTGCCCAGGTCTCGGTGGCCGGGGCCGACTTCGACCCCGCCGATCCCCCGCTGCCCACCGACCTGAGCCTGGCCGTGCTCGGCGACGACCAGCTCGCCATCGGCTGGAACGACGCCTCGAACGGCACCGCCACGCACCTCGTCGCCGTGCGCTGCCTCGCCGACGACGGCAGCGAGGTCCAGCTGCGCTTCCACGAGGCGGGCGACTCGCCGACGCTCGACCTCCAGGGGCTCGACACGACGGTGTCGCCGTGCGTCGCGGTGGGGCTGATCGCCCGCTTCGCCGAGGGCACCGCCCAGCTCTGGCCCGAGGACCCCTGGGAGTGCGCGCCCTGAGGGGCGCAGCCTCCCGACCGAGACCGCCCGACCCACCCGAACGACCGAACGCCTGACCAGGAGGACCGACGTGCCCGAGCTGGACGACGAGTCGACCGACGAGACCGGGGAGGGCGTGGCCTGGTTCCAGGAACGCTTCACCGCGCTCGTCGACAACATCGAGCAGGTGATCCGGGGCAAGCGGGCCGTGGTCGAGCTCGCGGCGATGGCCCTGCTCACCGAGGGGCACCTGCTCCTCGAGGACGTGCCCGGCCTCGGCAAGACCTCGCTCGCCCGCGCCCTGGCCCGGTCGATCGACGCCTCGGCCAGCCGCATCCAGTTCACCCCGGACCTCCTGCCGTCGGACGTCACCGGCGTCCAGGTGTTCAACGACGCCACCCGCGAGTTCGAGTTCCACCGGGGGCCGGTGTTCCACAACGTGGTGATCGGCGACGAGATCAACCGGGCCTCACCGAAGACCCAGTCGGCGCTGCTCGAGGTGATGGAGGAGCGCCAGGTGACCGTCGACGCCGAGACCTTCCCCGTCGAGCGGCCCTTCGTCGTGGTCGCCACCCAGAACCCGGTCGACCTCGACGGCACCTACCGCCTCCCCGAGGCGCAGGTGGACCGCTTCCTGCTCAAGGTGTCGGTGGGCTACCCGGACGAGGACGCCGAGCTCGAGATCGTGGCCGGCCAGAGCGTGCGCCCGCCCCTGGCCGAGCTGCGCCCCGTGCTGTCACTCGACGAGGTCCGGGCCATGATCGCCCTCGTCCGGCGCGAGGTCTACGTCGCCCCCGAGCTGGTGCGCTACGCGATCCGGCTCGCGGCGGCCACCCGCGAGTCCGACGCCCTGCGCCTGGGGGTGAGCCCCCGCGGCACGCTGGCCCTCGTCCACACGGCCCGCACCCGGGCGGCGGCGAGCGGGCGCGACTACGTCGCCCCCGAGGACCTGAAGGCGCTCGCCGGCCCCGCCCTCGCCCACCGCCTGGTGCTCACCCCCGAGGCCGAGCTGTCCGGGCGCAGCGCCACCGAGGTCCTCGCCGAGGTGCTGGACCAGGTGCCCCTGCCCGCCGTCGGCGCGGCGGTGGACTGACGTGCTGACCCGCCAGGGGGTCGTGGCGCTGGCCGCGGCGGCCGTCCTCTACGGGCTCGCGGTGTGGCTCGGCTACCGGTCGCTGGCCGCCCTCGCGCTGGCGCTGGTGGTCGTGCCCCTGCTCGGCCTCGCCCACCTCCTCCGCCGGGCCGACTACGACGTCACGCGCGAGTTGCTCCCGGGCCCACGGGTCACCGCCGGCGAGCCGGTGCTCGTCACCCTCACCCTGGCCAACCGCTCGTCGCGGCGCAGCCCCGCGGTCGAGGTCGTCGAGCCCGTCGGCGCCGCGACCCGGCGGCTGCGGGTGCCCCGCCTCGCGGGCGGGGCGTCCACCACCGTCGGCTACTCGCTCGACGACCTCCCCCGCGGCCGCTACCGCATCGGCCCGCTCACCGTCGACCGCTCGGACCCGTTCGGCTTCGTGGCGGCGACGACGGCCTGCGGCTCGGTCGACACGCTGCGGGTCCACCCCCGCATCCACCCCGTCGAGCCCCTGGCCTCGGGCCGCCTGCGCGACCTCGACGGCCCCGCGGTCGACAAGGCCCTCGAGGGCACGGTCACGTTCCACGGGCTGCGGGAGTACGTGCGCGGCGACGACCGGCGCCACATCCACTGGAAGTCGTCGGCCCGCACCGGCACGCTGATGGTGAAGCAGCACGTCGACGTCAGCGAGCCCCGGACCGCGGTCGTGCTGGACACCTGCGCCGACCACCACCCGGCCGCGACGTTCGAGGCCGCGGTCGAGGTGGCGGCCTCGCTCGTCGCCGCGAGCGGCCGCCACCACTTCCCCGTCGTGCTGCACGACACGTCGGGCGCCCGCACCGCCGCCGGGCGCGACGGCGTCGTCACCGGGCTCCTCGACGCCCTCGCCGGCGTGGACGCGACCGCCCCCGGAGGCGTCGCCGACGTCGTCGGCCGCCTCCGCGACGAGGAGGTGGGCACGTCGCTCGTGCTCGTCACCGGGCGGCTGACCGACCGCGACGCGGCGGCGCTGGCGGCCGTGCGCCGCCAGTACGACTCGGTGGTCGCCGTCGTCGTCGCCGGGGACGGCGACGCCCCCGCCCCGCCCCGGCCGCCGGGCGTGCGGGTCGTGACCCTCTCCGGCGCCGAGGAGCTCGGCCGGGCATGGCAGGCCCAGCACTGAATCGGGGCCGGTGGGCCCAGCTCGGGCTCGCCGGCCTCGCCGCGCTCGCCGCCGGATGGGGGTTCACCCGGGCGTTCTCGGGGACCGACGTGCGCAGCGTGGTCGTGGTGGCCGCGCTCGTGCCGGTGGCGCTCGCCGCGGCGGCCCGCCTGGTGGGGTGGACCCGGTGGCTCGCCGCCGCGCACGTGGTCGCCTTCGTCGTGCTCGCCGGCGTGGTGGTGTTCCCGTCCGGCGGGCCGCTGCCGATCTCGGACCTCCTCGACGGCCTGGTCAACGGCTGGTCGCGGGCGATCTCGTCGGCGGTGCCGATGCCGGAGCGCCCCGAGCTGCTCGTCGTGCCGTACACCGTCGTGTGGCTGACGGCCACGGCCGCCGCCGAGCTGACGCTGCGGACGCGCGCCCCCATGGCGCCGGCGCTCGCCGTGGTCGCGGGGATCGTCGCCACCGAGGTGGTGACGGGCGGCGTCGCGTTCGACGACGCCGCCGCGGTCGGGGTGGTGGTCGCGCTGCTGGCACTGCTCGTCCTCTCCCGCACCGAGGCCTCCCGGCGGTTCGGGCGGACCCTGCTCCGGCGCCGCCCGGTCGACGGGCCCACCGAGCTCCCGGTGGCTTCCCGCCGCCGCCAGGTGCTCCTCGCCGTGCCCGTCGTGGCGGTGCTGGCCGTGGCGGTGCCGCTGGCGGCGTCCGCGCTGCCGGGGACCCCCGACACCGCCTTCGACCCCCGCGACGACCAGCCCCCACCGGTGCTCGAGCAGCCGCTCGTCAGCCCGCTCGCCTTCGTGGCCGCCCAGGTCCAGGAGCGCCCGCCCCGCCTGTTGTTCCACGTCGACGCGGCCGAGGCGGCCTCGTGGCGGCTCGTGGTGCTCGACCGGTACGACGGCGTGACCTGGGGGTCGTCCGAGCCGTACGAGCTCGCCGGCGACGACCTGCCCGACCCCCCGACGACCGGTGACGCCCACGCGCTCGACCAGACCGTCACCGTGGTCGACCTGCCCGGGCCCTGGCTGCCCGCCGCCGACCACCCGGTGGCCGCCGACCTCGGCGAGGTGGCGGTCCAGCCGTCGACCGGTGCCCTGGCCGACAGCACCGGTTCGCCGGTCCTGCCCGCCCGCTACGGCGTCACGTCCCTCGTGCCCGACTACGACCCCGAGGCGCTGGCCGCCGCGTCGGTCAGCGCCGACGCGGCCCTGGCCGACGCCCGGGCGCTGCCCGACGGGTTCCCGGCCGCGGTCGCCGAGCTGGCGGACGAGACGGTCGCCGGCCTCGCCACCGACTACGGGCGCTTGCGGGCCCTCCAGACCACGCTGCGCGACGGCGGCGGGTTCGTCGTCGGCGAGGATGCGCCCCCCGGCCACTCGTACGGCCAGGTCAACGAGTTCCTCGGGCGTGGCGACCCCGACGGGGACGAGCCCGCGGCCGGCAGCGCCGAGCAGTTCGCCACCCTCTACGCCCTGATGGCCCGCTACCTCGGCTACCCGGCCCGCCTGGCGGTCGGCTACCGCACCGGCGCGCCCACCGAGGGCGGCTTCGACGTCACGACGGCCGACGCCCACGTGTGGCCCGAGGTGGCCCTCGAGGGCCTCGGCTGGGTGCCGTTCGACCCGACGCCGGCGCAGGCCCGACAGGCCGCCGCCGACGCCGGCCTCGAGGAGGCCCGCGCCGCCGCCGACGACCGCGACCCGCCTCCGCCCGACCAGGACCCCGACGAGGCGCCGGGCGACGAGGCGGTCGCGGCGGGCGACGACGACGGGGGCCGCTCCTGGCTCGCGGTCGTCGCCGGCACGCTGGCGGTGGTGGCGGTGGCCGCCGCGGCCGCGCTGGTGGCCGTCGTCGCGGTCAAGGCGGCGCGCTCCCGTCGGCGCCGGCGGGCCGGATCCGCCCGCGCCCGCGTGCTCGGGGCCTGGGACGAGGTCGTCGATCGACTGCGCGACGCCGGCCTCGCCGTGGGCCCGCAATGGCCCCGCCGAGGTCGCCACCGCCACCAGGGCGGCCGGCTGGACGGCCTGCGCCGCCGTCGCCGACCTCGGACGGCTCGCCAACCGGGCCCGCTACTCACGCCGCGCGGTGCCCGAAGGCCTGGCCAGGCAGGCGTGGTCCGACCGGGACACGGCGGTCGGCTCGCTGGCCCGGGGCGCGGGCCCGTGGCGCCGCGTCCGCCGTCGCCTCAGCCTCCGCGCGATTCGCCGCCCCCGCCCCTGAGCGCTGCCGTAGTGTGCGCCGATGGCGCCGCCCCCGGACGTGCCGGGCTACCAGGACCTCGAGCAGATCGGGCGGGGCGGGTTCGCCCGCGTCTTCCGTGCGCACCAGGTCCGCTTCAACCGCTCCGTGGCCCTCAAGGTCCTCGACCTGGCCGACCCGGACGAGCGCACCCGTGACCGCTTCGAGCGGGAGTGCCGGGCGATGGGCGAGCTCTCGTGGCACCCCCACGTCGTGGCGGTGTACGACTCGGGGGTCACCGAGTCGGGTCACCTGTGGCTGGCCATGGAGTACATGCCCAAGGGCTCGCTCGGCGACGGGCTGTCCAGCGACGCCGTCCTGACCTGGGAGGGCGCCGCCACCGTCGGGATCCAGGTGGCGGGCGCGCTGGCCGCGGCGCACGCCGCCGGGACCCTGCACCGGGACCTGAAGCCCGAGAACGTCCTGCTCGACGTGTTCGGCGAGGCCAAGCTCTCGGACTTCGGCATCGCCGCGGTGGACGGTGCCCGGCGCACCACCACCGGGGTGGCCAGCTTCACGGTGGCCCACGTGGCCCCCGAGGTGCTGCGGGGCCACCGCCAGGACGAGCGCACCGACGTCTACGGCCTGGCGTCCACGCTGTCCACGCTGCTGGCGGGGCGGACGCCCTTCGCCGGCGACCCCGACGAGCCGGTCGCCGCGGCCATGATGCGCGTGCTCGAGACGCCGCCGCCGCGCCTCGGCCCGCCGGTGCCCCCGGCGCTGGCCGACCTGCTCGTGGCGGGCCTGGCCAAGGACCCCGCCGAGCGCCCCGAGAGCGCCGTCGCCTTCGGCGAGGCCCTCCAGGCCGTCCAGCGCGACGCCGGGCTGGCGGTCACCCCCCTGCGGCTGGCGGCGTCGGCACCGGCCACCCGCCGGCGCCCGTCGTGACGCCAGCGCCACCGAACCCAGCCCACGGCGGTCCCCCGAGCCCACACCACCACCGCCACCACCGACCGACCTCCCGCCGCCCTCGCCCGAGCCCGCGGGGCTCACCACGGATCCGCCGCCGGCGACCGACGACGCGGCCACCGTCACCTTGGCCCCCGCCGCCGCGCTGGCCGACGGCACCCACGCGGCCGGTGCCGACACGGGCGAGACCGTCACCGTGGCCACCCCGGCCCCGCAACCGCCCGCCTCCCCGCCGCCCGCGGGCGAGAGCCCGCCCACGTCACCGTCACCGACGCCCACCCCCGACCCTGCGTCACCCGCGCCCGCCGCGGGCGAGGAGAAGGGCCGGGGGCGGGTTCTCCTCGTCGTCGCCGCCGTGGTGGTCGTCCTCGCCCTGGGGGTCGGGGCGATCGTCGCGCTCACGGGCGACGACGGCGGGGGCGACGCCGCGGGCACCTTCGAGACCCCCGCCGACTTCGGCACTCCCACCGCCGTGGCCTTGGACGACGAGGGGCTGTGGGTGACCGACTCGAGCGAGACCATCCTCTACCGACTCGACCCCACCACCGGCGAGCAGGTCACCGAGACCGGCATCAACAACGTCGGCACCGGGATGGCCCTCACCGACGACGGCGCCGGGTGGATCACCGGTGACGACACCGCCGACCTCATCCGCATCGACCTCGCCACCAACGAGGACACCAACCAGGTCGAGGTGGGCGACGAGCAGCAGTCGATCAGCGCCGCGGGCACCGACGTCTGGGTGACGCGCGACCGCGGCGGCACCGGCTCGGTGGTCCGCCTCGACGCCGTCGCCCTGGCCCTCGCCATCGAGATCGAGGTGGGGGCCACGCCGAACGCGGTCGCCGCCACCGACGACGTGGTGTGGGTCACCAACGGCGGCGACGGCACGGTCACCCGCATCGACCCTGACACGAACGAGGTCATCGCCGCCGTCGAGGTCGGCGCACCGCCGTCGGCGATCGCTGCGGTCGAAGACGCGGTGTGGGTGGTCAGCAAGGAGGCCCGCAGCGTCGTGCGGATCGACCCCGAGACGAACGAGATCGTGGCCACCGTCGAACTCGACGGCGACATCGCCCCCGGCGCCGTCGCCGCCACCACCTCCACGGCGTGGGTCCTCGACGGTGCGGGGAGCCAGGTCCTGCGGATCGACCCCGAGACCGACGAGGTCACCGACACCATCGCGGTGGGCGACGAGCCCCTGGGCATCGCCGCCACCGACACCGACGTATGGGTCGCCAACGCCGGCGCCGGCACCCTCACCCACATCGACCCCGCGGCGTTCACCTGAACGCACCCTCTTCGGATCTCCTGGTGATCGACCCCCGGATCGGGGGCGGACCACCAAGAGATCCCGAGGACCGGGGAACCCGAGGCGAGGGGTGGCGCCGGCGGTCGCGCTCGTCGGGCGCGCCCTCAGGACGAGCCGATCCATACTGGACGCGTGACGCCCGATCTCTCGGTGCCCGACGGCGTCGACCTCGATGACGTGATCGGGCGCCTGCGCGCCGCGGGGGCCCGGTTCGCGTTCGTCTTCGGCAGCCGCGCCGAGTCCGAGGGGCCGGCGAACCCCGTGAGGCCGGACAGCGACCTCGACGTCGGCGCCTGGTGGGGCCACGACGCACCCGACCCTTGGCGGGTCGCACTCCCTCCGACGGTGGACCTGCTGGTGCTCGACACGGCGCCCCTGTTCCTCGCCGGCCGGGTGGCCCTGTGGGGCGTCCTGCTCTTCGACGACGACCCGCCGGCTCGGGTCCGCTGGCAGGCCGACACCCGCAAGCGCTACCTCGACGAGAAGCCCCGCTGGGAGCGCGCCGATGCCGACTACGCGGCGGCGGTCGCCCGTGGTTGACCGCGCCCGGGTCCGCTCGTTGCTCCGCCGCATCAGCGGCGACGTGAGCGACCTCGCCGCCGAGGACCCCGCCGCGCTGACTGGCGATGCCCGGGGGCTACGGGCCGTGAAGTACTCGTTCGTCACCGCCATCGAGGCGACGATCGACGTCGCCCAGCACCTGTGCGCATCCGAGCAGTGGGGCGCCCCCACCACCAACGGTGACGCCATCCGCATCCTCGCCCGTCACGACGTGCTCGAGCTCGACCTGGCCGAGCGCCTCGTCGCCGCGGTCGGGTTCCGCAACGTGCTGGTGCACGAGTACACCGTGGTCGACGACACCCGGGTCATCGCCGCGCTGTCCGAGCTCGACGACCTCCGCGACTTCGTCGCCGCGATCGAGCACCTGCTGACCGTCCCCGGCTGATCAGCAGGGATCGGGTCGTCAGGCGGGAGGGAGGGGTGGCGCCGGCGGGTCGTCGGGCGGTGGCGGCAGGGGGTCGTGCCAGCCGCCGTAGGGGGCGGCGAGCTCGTCGGCCTCGGCCGGGCCCATGGTGCCGCGGTCGTAGAGCCGCACCGACGGCACGTCGCCGTGCAGGAGGGGCTCGACGATGCGCCACTGCTGCTCGAGCGAGTCCTCGCGGCCGAAGCGGCGGGCGTTGCCCTCCAGGGCGTCGCCGATGAGGCGCTCGTAGGCCTCCTGGCGCATCCCGAAGACGTGCTCGTAGTCGACGTCGAGGTCGGTGGACTTGGTGCGCAGGGCCTCGCCCGGCGCCTTGGAGTGCACGTGCAGCGTGACGCCGTCGTTGGCGCCGAGGCGGAACCGCAGGGTGTTGGGGCTGGGCCGCACGTCCTCGTCGGCGAACAGCAGGCGGGGCGGCGCCTTGAACTGCACGACGGCCTCGGTGGCCGTGGTGGTCAGCTCCTTGCCGGTGCGGATCAGCCAGGGCACCCCCGACCACCGCCACGAGTCGATCTCGAACTTCAGCGCGATGTAGGTCTCGGTGTCGGACCCCGCCTGCACCCCGTCCTCGTCCGGGTAGCCGTGGTACTGGCCCCGCACCACGCAGCCGGGGTCGATGGTGCGCACCTGGCGCAGCACCCGGTGGTACTCGTCGCGCAGCGCGTCGGCGTCCGAGGCGGCCGGCGGCTCCATGGCCAGCAGCGTGACGATGAGCAGCAGGTGGTTCTGCACCACGTCGCGCAGGGCGCCGACGTTGTCGTAGAACTTGCCGCGGCCCTCGACCCCGAACTCCTCGGCCATGGTGATCTGCACGTTGTCGATGAAGTTGCGGTTCCACACCGGCTCGAGCATCGAGTTGGCGAACCGGAAGATGAGCAGGTTCTCGACCGCCTCCTTGCCGAGGAAGTGGTCGATGCGGAACACGTCGCGCTCGGCGAACGCCTTGTGCACGACCTGGTTGAGCTCCTCGGCGGACTCGAGGTCGCGGCCGAACGGCTTCTCGACCACCACCCGGCCACCCTGGTTGAGGCCGACGCCGGCGAGGCCCTCGATCACGTCGTCGAACAGCGAGGGCGGGATGCTCAGGTAGAACAGCGGCCGCTCGCACCCCTCCATGGCATGGGCCAGCGTCGTGAACGTGCCCGGCTCGCGGTAGTCGCCGCTGACGTAGCTGAGGTTGGCGGCCAGGCCCGCCCACACGTCCTCGTCGACGGAGTCGTTCTTGGCCTCGATCGCCTCCCGGGCGTAGGCCCGGAGCTGGTCGTCGTCCCACTCACGGGTGGCCACGCCGATCACCGGCAGGTCGCAGCGCCCGCTCAGGGCCAGGCGGTACAGCGCCGGGAAGATCTTCTTCTTGGCCAGGTCGCCGGTGGCGCCGAACAGGACGAGGGCGCCGCTGCGCTCGGGGGAGGAGCCGCGATCAGGCATTGCCGGCCGGCCCCTGCACCGAGTGACTGCTCGGGCCGGTCACCTCGGCCACCACCGCGTGGCCGCCGAACTGGTTGCGCAGCGCGGCCACGGCCTTCATGGCCAGCGACTCGTCCTGCTGGCTGACGAAGCGGGCGAACAGCGCCGCCGAGATCACGGGCGCGGCCACGCCGTGGTTGACCGCCTCGAGCACGGTCCAGCGCCCCTCGCCCGAGTCGGCGGCGACGCCGCGGATCTCGGCGAAGCCGGGGTCGGCCTTGTTGGCGGCGACGAGCAGGTCGAGCAGCCACGACCGCACGACGCTGCCCTCCTGCCAGCACTCGAGGGCGGCCTGCACGTCGATGCCGAGGTCGGCGCGGGTGAGCAGCTCGTAGCCCTCGGCGTAGGCCTGCATGATCCCGTACTCGATCCCGTTGTGGACCATCTTGGTGAAGTGGCCGGTGCCCACCGGGCCGACGTGGGCGAACCCGCCCGCCGGGGCGAGCGCGTCGAAGACGGGCTGGGCGACGGCCACGGACTCGTCCGTACCCCCCACCATGAGCGCGTAGCCGTTCTCGAGGCCCCACACCCCGCCGCTGGTGCCGGCGTCGACGAAGCCGATGCCCTGCTCGGCCAGGGCGGCGCCCCGACGGACCGAGTCGTGCCAGTTGGAGTTGCCCCCCTCGATGATCAGGTCGCCGGGCTCGAAGAGCGCCGCCAGGTCGGTGACGGTCTGCTCGGTGGGGTCACCGGCGGGGACCATCACCCACGCCACCCGCGGGCCGTCGCCCGCCAGCGCGTCGGCGAGCGCGGCGAGCGACCCGACCTCGCTGGCGTCGCTGAAGGCGTCGTAGCCGACGACCTCGTGACCGGCGCGGCGCAGGCGCTCGGCCATGTTGCCGCCCATCTTGCCCAGCCCGATCATGCCCAGCTTCATGGGTGCTCCTTGATGGTGTCGGATGCCGCTCAGCCGGCGGCGAGGAGGTCGTCGAGGGTGACCCGACCGGACCGCAGTCCGTGGGCCCGCAGGGTGGCGAGGTCACCCGCCGCCTGCGCGGCGATGAGGGTGCCGAACCCGAAGTCCTGACCCGGGATGGCGGGGCCGCCGCCGGCGGGGAGGTCCTCGTCGAGCACCTGGACGAACACCCCCGACGGCGGACCGCCCTTGTGGAGCTGACCGGTCGAGTGCAAGAAGCGGGGCCCCACACCGAGGGTGGTGGCCACCCCCAGGCGGTCGCGGAGCGCGTGGCGCACCGCGTCGATGTCGCCGACCAGCGGGTCCTCGGGGTCGACGTAGGCCTGGATCGACAGGTAGTCGCCGGGACGGACCTGGTCGAGCAGGCCGGCGAGCGGCTGGCGGTCGACGGCCAGCGCGGCGGCGCCCTCGTCGCCGGTGACCCGCGCCAGCACGTCGTTGGTGGCCGCCTTGGCCTCGGCCACGTTGGGCTGGTCGAACGGGTTGATGCCGAGCCCGGCGCCGCAGATCGCGGTGGCGAACTCCCACAGCAGCACCTGGGCGCCCAGGCCGTAGGCGTTCTCGTAGGGCAGCTCGACCACGGGGTGGCCGGCGTCGGCCAGCTCGTCGAGGGCGGGGTTCCAACCGAGGCCCACGAAGAGGCGGTCGTCGCCGTAGGCCGACAGGTCGTCGGCCACCTCCTCGCCGGCGACGGGCACCACGCCGGTGCCCTGCTTGCCGGTGGACTCGGCCAGGAGCTGCTCGAGCCAGAGGCCGAACGTGGCGATCTCGGGGTCGAGCAGGAGGGTGAGCTTGTCGCGGCCCGCCTTCACCGCCGCCGACATCACCGCGCCGAGCCGCAGGCCGGGGTGCCGGTGGGGGTCGCCGTCGGGGCCGAGCTGGGCGGCCAGCACGTCGGCCGAGCGCAGCAGCCGCAGCTCGTCGATGCCGGCCAGGGCCGCGGGCACCATCCCGAAGTAGGACAGCGCCGAGTAGCGCCCCCCGATGTCGGGGCGGTTGAGGAAGACCCGGCGGAAGCCGCGGTCGCGGGCGGTGGCCTCGAGCGCCGAGCCGGCGTCGGTGACCACCGCGAACTGCTCGGGCCGGCCGACCTGCTCCCAGAAGTAGGCGAGGTGGCTGGCGGTCTCGAGGGTGGAGCCGGACTTCGACGAGGCCACGAAGAGGGTGCGGTCGAGGTCGAGCGACGACTCCACCCGCCCGATGGCCGCCGGGTCGGTGCTGTCGAGCACGCTCAGGCGGGGCCGGTCGTCGGCGCGGGTGAAGGTGGAGGCCACCACCTCGGGGAAGAGGCTGGAGCCCCCCATGCCCATCACCAGCACGTGGGTGAAGCCCTCGGCGAACACGTCGGCCGCGAACGCGTCGAGGTCGGCCTGGGCCGCGGCGATCTCGGGCCCGACGCGCAGCCAGCCGAGCCGGTCGGCCACCTCGGTGGGGTCGTCCTGCCAGAGCGTGTGGTCGCCCGACCACACCCGGGCGACGGCGTCGCGGGCCACCAGGTCGGCGATGGCCTCGTCGACCGCGGGGCCCAGCGCCCCGAGGCGCTCGCCCTCCCGGGTGTTGAGCCACTCCACGCTGTCCGTCCTCTCCGGGCGCCCGGCCGGGCACCGCTGGCCGTGTGGCGCCGACCGTACCCCTCCGGGGCGGGCGGGGTCGGCCTCCGGCGTTAGCGTCGGGGCCGATGGCCCCCAAGACGGACTGGAACCCCGTCCTGCGCGACGAGCTGGCCAAGCCCTACTGGGGCGACCTCCAGCGCTTCGTCGCCGACGAGCGGGCCCGCCACCCGGTCTACCCGCCGGCCGACGAGGTGTTCGCCGCCCTGCACCTCACGCCGTACGCCGGCGTGAAGGTGGTGATCCTCGGCCAGGACCCCTACCACGGCGCCGGCCAGGCCCACGGGCTGTGCTTCTCGGTGCGACCCGGCGTGCCCCCGCCCCCGTCGCTCCAGAACATCTTCACCGAGCTCCACGACGACCTCGGCCTCGACCCGCCCGACCACGGCTGCCTCGACGCCTGGAGCCGCCAGGGCGTGCTGTTGCTCAACACCACGCTCACGGTGCGGGCGCGACGGGCGGCGTCGCACCAGGGCAAGGGATGGGAGACGTTCACCGACCAGGTGATCCGGGCGGTGGACGCCAAGGACGAGACGGTGGTGTTCATCCTGTGGGGCGCGGCCGCCCGCAAGAAGAAGGCCCTCATCGACACCGGCAGCCCCGACGCGCCCCGCCACGTGGTCATCGAGTCCGCGCACCCGTCGCCGCTGTCGGCCCACAACGGCTTCTTCGGCAGCCGGCCCTTCTCCCGGGCCAACGAGGCCCTGGTGGCCGCCGGCCGCGCGCCGGTCGACTGGCGGATCCCGCCCCGCGCAGAGCGGGCGGCGTCGTCGTGACCGCCGCCCTCGTCCCGGCGCTGGTCGTCGGGGCCGCGGTGGTCGCCGGGTCGGTCGCCTACGGCCGCTGGGCGGGCTGGAGCTTCGGGCTGCGCTGGTGGGGACGGCCCACGCCGGCGCGGGTCCGGTCGGTCGAGCTGCTGTAAGCGCGGTGATGCGTGGCGCTGAGTGGCGGGTGCGCGAGGCCCGCCACCTGCGTGGGTGACGCTCGAGGCGCACCCTGGTGGCCGCATGCGACCTTACGATTACGACGATCACCTGGCGGGCCGCCACCGGTTCCCTCGCCGCGAAGAGGCCACCTGCTCGTGCTCCCACCCGCCGGCGCTGTGCAGCCCCGGCGGCGACCGCCGCCCGCGCCGCCGACGACGACTCACCGCCGGGCGTCTACTGATTCGCTGCGGCACTTCCACTGCTCCACCGCTCCGTTCTGTGCACAGGAAGTGCCTGGCGCGCGGGTTCTGGCGACAGAACGGGCGGGCGCTGAATGCGCGAAGGGGCGCTGCCGCTGGGTGGTCGCCGGGGCCGATGGCCGGGGGACGTCTCGGGCGGGCCTTATGAGCACCTCGAGGCCCGCCGTGCGCCGCCGGTGCGCAGGGGATCAGCGCCCGGTTGGCGGGACGCAGAAGTCGGCGCCGACCATGCTGTCGAGCAGCGCCGTGAACGGTCCCAGCTGTCGGCGTCGACGAGCACGAGGGCAGCGTGCAGGCCGAGCTGGGCCCAGGTGGCCACCTCGCAGAGCCTTTCGTCGAGGGTGCCGAGGCCGCCTGAAGGGCCAGGAACCTGTCGCTGCGGGAGCCGTGGCGATGAGCGCCTTTGCGCTCGTGCATGGTGGCTACCGTGCAGTTTGTCGAGGCCGGTGGACCACCTTCGCGGGCGAACAGCGCCCCTGGGGATCACCCCCACGACGCGCCGCCGCCGGGCGAGGCACGCATCGGCGACGGCTCCATCAGCCTGACCTGGCTGCCGCGCTGCAGACGAGCCTGATGCCCTGGCGGCCAGCGCCGCCCCCACCCTCGCGGGCGAGGGCGAGGGCGGGGTCCTCGCCCGGCGACGACCCGCAGAATGACGCCGGACGCTGCGGAGCCCGGGTACGCCCAATGTGGCCGTCGCGGGTAGTGCGCTTTCATGGCGGACGACCAGGGTCCGTGCCGTGGTGGTCAATGGCGCCACACCGCCTGGTAAGGCCACGGCGCTCCAGCCACGCGGCCGCGGCGGCGACGTGCTGGCGTGCTGCACCGAGGCCAAGGCGCCCGGTGGTCGCCGAGATCGTCGTTACCGGGCAACGAGGCATGTGTCCTTCACGCTCCCTCGACCTGGCTTGACCCGCCGCCGTCCGTCGCTCCGCTGAGGCGCCTTCGCCACGGACCGGCTGCTGCACGTGCGGCAGAACAACGCCGCCTGGCCGCCAGCGCTGACCGCTGACGGCTTCGATGACCTTCGGCACCAACCACGTCGGCCACTTCCTCTTCCACGACCCCAAGCTGCTGGACCTGATCACCGCCTCGCCGAGCCCGGCCTCGCCCTTGCCTGCGCCGTCAACGTGGCGAGCGGCAACCACTTCACGCGGCGGGCAGCATCGACTGAGGCCGTCCGGCGCTCCCACCTGAACGTTCGTCGGCCTCGCATCGGTACGACGTCTCCAAGCTGGCCAACGTCTGCTTCTTCACCCAGAGCTGGTCTGCCGCCTCGACCTCATAGGCAGGTGGCCTTCTTTGCCATCAACCCGGCCTGGTCGCCACCGACGTGGCGGCGCCCGGCCCTGCTCTTTACACGGGTCTGGGAAGTACGGGCCTCAGATCAGGGTTTAGTGCGCCTGCCCACGGTGCGGGGCCGCCACCGACCAATTTCGACGGACCGGAGGCGCTTCATCACCTGGACGGCGGAGGATGGAAGCGCCCGGTCCCCTGCCAGCGAGGTGCGGCGACGTTTGCGCTCGGCGCGAGCTCTGGTCCCAGCGAGGCCTGGTCGCATCTGCGGCGGGTGACCGATGATTTACCGATCACGAGGGTCCGGGGTTCCCGTCAGACCCGTCAGTAGTACGGTGCAGCATGGGCACGTCGACGAGCGCCTTCGGGGCGGGCAAGCGCGAGGGGCACGACGCCTCCGACTTCTACGCCCGCTTCACGGCGCCCGACATCTCCACCGACGACCACGTCGCCACCCAGCCTGGAGCTCGATCGCATCTGGCGGGCGACTTCAAGCGTACATGAGTTATCGCCGACACCTGGTCGCCCTCGTCGTCACCTCGCCGCCCTACTTCGCGGGCAAGGAGTACGAGCTCGCCCTCGGCGAGGGCCATGTGCCGGCCAGCTACCTCGACTACCTCCAGATGCTCGAGGACGTCTTCGCCGAGTGCGTCCGCACCCTCCAGCCGCGGCCGCATCGCATTTCTTCAACGTGGCTAACTCGGCCGTAAAGCCCCTCCCACCGCTTCGCTGTCGGCCGACGTCATCACCATCCTCCAGGACCGGCTCCGCCTGCTGATGCGGGGCGAGGTCATCTGGTGGAAGGGCAAGGGCGCCTCCGGGTCGTGCGCCTGGGGCTCGTTCAAGAAGCCCAGCAACCGGTCCTGCGCGCACCCTCACCGGAGCGAAGATCACGCCAGCGCTTCGACCGCGGTCAAGGAGCAGGAGGAAGCGACGTTTTCCCTGTCAACGAGTCGGGCCAGCCCTGCTGTGGGCCGACGACGGGCGGACATGACCACTGACCTGTGGACCCCACCGAGAGCGCCCGGAAGTGGCTGCCCGTCTTGTTCTCGTCGAGCTGCCCAAGTGGCCATCGAGCTCTACACTCCATCCTGGCGACTTCGTGCTCGACCTGTTCATGGGCGCCGGAAGTACCGGTCGCCGCTGCGGGTCGGCTGCCACTTCGTTTGGCTACGACATGGAGTTGAGTACGTCGCCTCGCCGAGCAGCGCATCGCCGACGAAAGCTTCGCGCCGAGCAGTACTGCGGCCCGGTCATCACCCTGCCGCCCGCCCCCGAGGCCGGCAGCGAGGACGAGGACCCGATGTCGCGGGCGGTGCGCGAGGGCAAGAAGGCCAAGGACATCGCCAAGGCGCTGCTGGTCCAGTGCGGCTTCGAGGAGATCCGCAGCGGGGTGAAGGCACCCGGTGGGGTGATCGTCGACTTCGCCGCCATCGGCGCCGACGGCCAGGAGTGGTGGTTCGACGTCTCCGGGGCCTTCACCAGCACCCGGCCCGGCCTCCAGCGCACCGACACGCTCTGGAAGGCCATCGGCCGCGCCTCGGTCGTGCACGCCGCGGTCGACCCCTGGCCCCGCTACGTCCTGCTCACCACCGACGCCCCCCGCCGCAACAGCGCGGGGGCCAAGGCGCTGGCGGCGGTCACCGGCGTGAACGGTCCGGTCTACGACGTGATCGAGCTGCTCGACCCCGTCGACGGGCAGCGCCTCGCCGACCAGGCGCGCGGCCTCACCGCGCACCCGGCGATCGCGGGCGATGCCTGACCCCGAGCTGTTCCCCCAGCGCCACAACCGCATCGCCGTCGGGGTGGTCCACGGCGACGTGCCCCGGGTCTTCCTCGCCGAGAACGTCGAGGTGCTCGGCCGGCTCCTGGCCCTCGAGGTCGTCGCCCGCACGCCCGCCGCCCGGGTCGGCGCCAAGGCCGACGCCATCCGCACCGCCCTGCTCGAGGAGCGCTGGGGCGACGCCGTGCTCGAGTGGATGAGCGCCACCGACAACGTGGTCGACGGCTACGACGACGAGCACGTCTGGACCGAGGCGCGCCTCGAGCGCAGCCTCGCCGACTTCGAGCTGCGCCTCAGCCCGATCTTCCGCGACCCCGCCGACTGAGGCGCCGGCACCACCCGTTCTGGCTCCCGATTCGATCGCCAGGGCGGTCGAATCGGGAGCCGTTCGCCGAACGGGGTCAGCCGGTCGCTCCGAGGCGGGGCCAGGGGGCGACGTCGGTCCACAGCGCGTCGACCCGGCGGGCGTGCTTCATCTTGCTCGAGGCGGCGGCGGCGGTCGTGGGTCTGGGAGCACGCCCTTGCCCAGGTCGAACAGCAGCTGTTCTTTGTGGTGCGTGCCTGACCTGCGGTCCAGGGCGCGGGCTGTGGCGGGGCACGGCTCAAGCGCATGAGGAGGGACCCTGGACTGACCACAGCACCCAGCGGCGGTAGGCACGTCAGCACCAGCAGGAAGGCGTAGCGGGCCGCGTCGACGATCTTGCGCAGGGCCAGCTCGTTCGAGCAGCCGAACAGGTCCTGGCGTAATTCCGGGGCGCAGGTCGTCAACCTTCGACAGCGCCACGCTGGCCTTGAGCTCGACTCTGGTATCAGATAAGCTCGGTGGCGCTGGAGCACCTGGAAGTCGAGGCGGTCGAATTGACGTGGCCGACGCCTGAGCAGGGTCAGCGAGGGGTGGGGCGGCCGGGCGTGCTCCACCTGCGCTCGATGCCGTGGCGGCCGTTGAGGTCGACCACCCAGTCCGAGCCGGGTGCGCCACGTGCATCGGGCCTCTCGTCGTCGGTGCCGTCGTCGGGCCTTCGTCGGCGCTGACGGTGAAGTCGAGGTCGAGCTGGACCTCGCGCCACGGCGCCGGCAGGGGGACGATCGGGCCGGGGGCCAGGTCGTCGTTCAGGAGTGGTGCAGGCGCCGGCGGCTTCGGGAGGTCGCCCACGGTGGCTACCACGTCGAGGAGTTGAGCCGTTGAGCCTGGACAGCAGGAAGGCTGAGCCTGACCCGCGGGCAGGTGCGACGTGATCAGCACCAGCGGCTGCGGGCAGCCCCGCTCGGCGAGGCGCAGGGCCTTGAAGCCGAACTTGAGCACGGTGTCCTGGCGACGGAGACCGGCTTTGCCGCGGTCGGTGCGGTCCGGGGTGCCCCGGGCGTCGACGAGGATGCGGCGGCCGTTCGGGCCCTCGACGAGGAAGCGTCGGGAGTGGTACCGACTTGGTAGTGCTCGACGATCGCCGGAGCGACTGATTCAGCCTGAGCGCCTCGGCGTCGAACTCCTTGCCGTGCAGGGTCGAGCGGGCCTGGGACTCGGAGGCCGGGTCCGCCGGCAGGTCCTCGAACAGCTCCGGCTCGCCGTCGTCGTCGGCGCCGCCCTCCACCACGAACAGCTGCGGGGTCATGCGCTGCGCTCTCTCGGTGGTGGCGGGTCCGTCGGTGGAGCGTTGAAAGGTTGCTGCGGAGCCGACCGCGGTTGCCGCGGCACCGGCCATCCGGGCCCGGACCCCGGCGGGGTTGTAGACCACCCACGCCCCCGAGGCCTCGACCGCGTCGAGCGCCTCGCCGGCGGCGACCACCCGCAGCCCGAGGGCGTCGGCGTCCTTCGACCCGGTACGGCCCAGACGAACCGCACGTCGCCGGGTGGGGACGGCGCAGCGGGCCACGAGCGGGCCTGCGGTCGCCGGGCTCACCCTCGACACCGCCAGGTGGCGCAGCAGGTCGAGGCGCACCACGTCGTCGGCGGAGTAGCGTCGCGCCCTGAGCAATTTCTCGCCCAGTCGACCGATTTAGTGACCCAGCCCTGACGGGCCCAGTGGTGGTCGAGCTGGCGGTAGTTGATGCCCGCCAGGCCGTGGGCGTCGGCAGACGATGCCCACGGGCCCGTCGTCGACGCGATCCCCTGATCGGCGTTCGTGTAATCACAGACGCCATTACACAGAAGGCTATCCGTGTTGTCGTCCACCGTCTGAGATTTTCCTGACTTTGGGCGAGATGTCGAGGACGCGCGCTGGCGGCCCTGCCTGGTCGGGGCACCACTGGCCACGAGGGCTGGTCCATCGGAGGAGAACGCCTCGCGGCTAAGTACCTGCTGCCGGAAGCATCTTTACTGGGGCGCCCTGTTGGCAACGACGTCCCCATGGACCAGTGGCGGCCGGAGTGGAAACGACGCCCACATCCGGTTCATATGGCGGACTTTGCGGGCCGCCCGCCTCTACGCGGCCGCGGCGCGCAAGGCCCCCAACGGGGCCGAGCGCGACCACCAGACCCGCCAGGCGGCCCGGGTCAACGAGGCGCTGCGGCGGCGCTGAGCGACGGCCCCCTCAGGGCAGCGCGATCGGACGGATGCGCACGGGGCGCACACGCGGCGCGCTGACGCCCACGGCGTTCACGGCCCGCACCTCGACCTGGTAGGTGCGCCCGACCTGGAGGCCGGAGACGTCGAGGTCGACGTGGCGGGCGTTGCCCGAGGCCAGCCCGAACCGCCCGGTCCCGGCCACCTTGACCCGGTAGCTGGTAATCCGGGTGCCGCCGTCGAACCCCGGCGGCCGCCACGACACGCGGAGGCGACCCCCGACGAGCGGCGCCGTCACGACGCGCTCGGGGCGGTCGGGCACCTCGTCGGGGTCCAGGTAGCGTCCGAGCCACTCGTGGTTGGACGCCACCCGGGTGAACACGCTCGGGCGCTCGGGCGCCCCGCAGCCGTCGCCGCCCAGGACCACGCCGACCTGGAGGGGCTCCCCTCCGTCGTCGACGACCAGCGGCCCGCCGCTGTCGCCGTAGCAGGTGCTGGGCAGACCGGTGGGCAGGTCGCCGGCGCAGAGGTTCAGGGTCGCGTCCACGTCGCGGCCGTACGCCACGGCGCAGTCGGCGTCGGACACGACGGGGAGCGTGGCCTGCTGGAGCTGCACGGGCGGACCCGCCAGCACGTCACCCGTGAGCCCCCACCCCGTGGCGGTGGCCGGCGTCCCGGCGGGGTAGAGCCCCTCCTGGCCGGGCCCGGCCAGCGCCACCGGCGGCGCCGACACGGGCTCGTCCAGCTGGAGGACGGCCAGGTCGGGCTGGAACGTGTTGAAGCTGGTCCAGAAGTCCACCCGGAGGTCGGGGTCGAGGCGGATGCGACGGACCCCCACGCGCTCGCCGTTGGCCGCCGCCCCGAGCGTGTCGGCGCCGACGATCACGTCGACGTAGCGCGGCGGGACGGTGAAGATGCGCCGCGGCGGCTGGGGACCGGGCCCACCGCCCCCGCCGGAGACGTCCCAGACCACGCAGTGCGCCGCGGTGAGCACGGTGTCGGGCGAGATCAGCGAGCCGCCGCAGAACTGGCCTCGGATGGGCAGACCGGGGACGTCGTTGAAGAGAAGCGCCACCTGATACGGATAGGCCCCCGGGGGCGCCGGCGTCCCGCCGACGATCTCGGGCGGCCCGGGATCGGTGGCCTGGGCGCCGACGGGGTCGCCGACCACCACGACGCCGACCGCCATCGCGATCGCAGCCAGCACAACGAGCAGTCGGCGCATGTCGCCCTCCCTTGGGGAACCCCGATCTCAGGGTGGCGGGACGGTAGCCGACGGCGACCTGTACGCGGTCGTCTAGTAGGTGCCCGCCACCTCGCGGGCGGCGGCGGCCACGAGGTCGCTGACCCGCTCGAGCTCGTCCTTGGAGTGGGCCAGGCCCGGGAAGAGGACCTCGTAGGCGCCGGGCGCGAGGGCCACACCGCGGTCGAGGCAGGCGTGGAAGAAGCGGGCGTAGAGCGCCTCGTCGGTGCCCTTGGCGGAGGCGTAGTCGGTGGCGGGGGCGTCGCCGAAGTACAGCCCCAGGAGCGACCCGAACACCGGCACCTGCGCCGGCAGCGAGGCGTCCTCGAAGACCTGGGTCAGCCACTGGGCGAACATCTCGGCCCGGCCGCAGAGCATCCGGTAGGCGGCGTCGTCCAGCAGGGACAGGGCGGCCAGGCCGGCGGCGGTGGCCAGCGGGTTCCCCGACAGGGTGCCGGCCTGGTACACGGGCCCGAGGGGGGCGAGCGACGACATGACGCCCGCCCGCCCGCCGAGAGCGCCGATGGGCAGGCCCCCGCCGATCACCTTGCCGAAGCAGGACAGGTCGGGAGTGACGCCGAGCAGCGCCTGGGCGCCGCCGCGGTCCACCCGGAAGCCGGTGATGACCTCGTCGAAGATCAGCAGCGCGCCGGCGTCGTCGCAGGCCTTCCGGAGCCCCTCGAGGAAGCCGGGCGCCGGCGGCACCAGGCCCATGTTGGCGGCGACCGGCTCGACGATCACCGCGGCCACGTCGTCGCCCAGCTCGGGCACGACGTTGTAGGGCACGACGAGGGTCTCGGCCACGGCCGACTCGGGCACGCCGGCCGAGCCGGGCAGGCCCAGGGTGGCGACGCCGCTGCCGCTCTCGGCGAGCAGGGCGTCGCCGTGGCCGTGGTAGCAGCCCGCGAACTTCACGATGGTCGGCCGGCCGGTGTGGCCCCGGGCCAGGCGGATGGCGGTCATGGTCGCCTCGGTGCCGCTGCTGACCAACCGGACCATCTCGCACGACGGCACCCGCTCGCAGATGGCCTCGGCGAGGAGCACCTCGCGCTCGGTCGGCGCCCCGTACGACGTGCCCGCGCCGGCGGCCTCGCGCACCGCCTCCACGATCACCGGGTGGGCGTGGCCGGCGATGATCGCCCCGTAGCTCTGGACGAAGTCGGTGTACCGCTTGCCCTCGACGTCCCAGACGTGGGCGCCCTCGGCCCGGGCCACGAAGTACGGCGACCCGCCGACCGAGCGGAAGGCCCGCACCGGCGAGTTCACCCCGCCGGGGATCACCCGCTGGGCGCGCTCGAACAGGCCGGCGTTGGTCAGGGCGTGCTCGTCGTCGGAGTCGGGCATGGCCCCAGCTTCGCCGTCAGCCGAGGGCCTCGGCCACCTCACGGGCGAGGTAGGTGAGGATGAGGTCGGCGCCGGCCCGCTTGATGGCCGTGAGGTGCTCGAGGGCCACGGCGTCGCCGTCGATCCAGCCGTTGGCGGCCGCGGCCTTGATCATCGAGTACTCGCCGGACACGTGGTAGGCGGCCAGGGGCACGTCGACCTCGGCGCGGGCCCGGGCGATGAGGTCGAGGTAGGCGAGCGCCGGCTTGACCATGACCATGTCGGCGCCCTCGGCCAGGTCGGCCCGGATCTCCTCGAGCGCCTCGCGGCCGTTGCGGTAGTCCTGCTGGTAGGCCTTGCGGTCGCCGCCGTCGGCGATCGACACGTCGACGGCGTCGCGGAACGGTCCGTAGAGGGCGGAGGCGTACTTGGCCGCGTAGGCGAGGATCGAGACCGCCTCGTGGCCCTCCTCGTCGAGGGCGTCGCGGATGGCCATGACCTGGCCGTCCATCATCCCCGAGGGGGCGCACACGTCGGCGCCGGCCTCGGCCTGGGCCACGCCCGCCCAGCCGTAGCGCTCGATGGTCGGGTCGTTGTCGACCTCGCCAGTGTCGGTGAGCAGGCCGCAGTGGCCGTGGTCGGTGTACTCGTCCAGGCAGAGGTCGGCCATGAGGACGATCTCGTCACCGACGTCGTCGCGCAGGTCCTTGAGGGCGACCTGGACGATGCCGTCGGGGTCCCACGCCTGGCTGCCCTCGGCGTCCTTGGTGGCGGGCACGCCGAACAGGATGACCGCGGGGATGCCGAGCCCGACGAGCTCGCGGACCTCCTTGCGCAGCGACTCGCGGGTGTGCTGCACCACGCCGGGCAGCGACACGATGGGCTGGGGCTCGTCGATCCCCTCCCGCACGAACAGCGGCGCCACCAGGTCGTCGACCGACAGCCGGGTCTCCGCCACCAGTCGCCGCATCGCCGACGTCGTGCGGAGGCGGCGCATCCGGCGCTGGGGATAGCTCATGGCGCTGAAGCCTACGGCGGCGACGACGATCGGCCGATGGTCGACGCATGGGGACGACCGCGAGCAGCATCTGGGTCCTGGTGGACGCCGACGACGGTGACGAGGCGACGGCGTCTCGCATCGCCGACGGGTTCGGCGCGGCGAGCATGGTGGCGCCCGCGCTCGACGGTTGGGTGACGGTCTTCCCGGCCGAACCGACCTACGGCGACGCCGGTCCGGCACGGAGGTTGTCGGCCGCCGTCGAGGCCACGTGCGTCGACTTCTTCTGCTTCGACAGCGACGTCGCCCAAGCCACGCTGATCGTCGACGGTGCCGACGTCGACGTGCTCTTCATCGCACCCCCGGGGCTGCGGGAGGACTTCGCCGAGATGGGCGACTCGCCGCCGGACGGGCCGCCCGTGCCCGGCGTCAGCGCCGACTGGGAGATCACCGGCGCTCTGGAGCGCTGGACCACTGCGCTCGGTCGCTCGACCCGCGGACATACGTCGCCGCCCTCGACCGTGCGCCAGGCAACACCCCTTCGCAGCGAATACGCAGGAGCCCCGAGGGCTATTTCCTCCGACGGACCCATCGACCGGCGCCGAGGGCCGCCCGCGACCACCGTGGGTGGGGACGGGGCCGGACGCAGCCGTCGGCGGGTGGCACGATCCCCCTTCGTCGCGTCCTTTCGCCCGGTAGCGCCGCGTCCGAACGGCGCTGACGGTCCGCCGCAGATGACCGTCGCTGGACGGCGCCGCCGTGCGGATCAGCCGCCGACGTGGGCCACCAAGGCCGCCACGAGGCCGGGGATGGTGTGCTCGTCGGCGACGACGTCGACGGTGAGGCCGTGGGCGCGGGCGGTGTCGGCGGTGACCGGGCCGATGCAGGCGACGACGGGCGGGACGGGGTCGTCGCCCTTGACCTCGAGGTAGCGCTCGACCGTCGACGACGCGGTGAAGGTGATGACGTCGGCGGTGGCCGCCGCCTCGCGCTGGTGGGCGGTCGGCGACGCCGTCACGGTGCGGTAGGCCTCCACCACGTCGACCTGCCAGCCCGCGTCGCGGAGCCCGTCGGGCAGGACGTCGCGGGCCACGGCCGCCCTCGGCAACAGCACCCGACCGCCGCCCTCGGGCGGCGCCGGGAACGCCGCCAGCAGCGACTCGGCCACGTACTGCTCGGGCACGAGGTCGGCGACGATGTTGCGCTCGGCGAGCGCCGCCGCGGTGCCCGGGCCGATGGCGGCCACCGACACGCCGCCGAGGTCGCGGGCGTCGCGCAGCTCGTCGAGGAAGCGGTCGGCGCCGTTGATCGACGTGAGCACCGCCCAGTCGTAGGCGCCCACGCCCGCCGCCGCGACCCGCAGCGCGGCGCCGCCGTCGGCCGGGTCGGTGATCTCGATGGCGGCCAGCTCGACGGTGGACGCACCCGCCGCCTCGAGCGCGAGCACCAGCTCGGACGCCTGCGCCCGCGCCCGGGTCACGACCACCCGCCGGCCGAACAGCGGCCGGGACTCGAACCAGGCCAGGTCGACCCCCGCGACCTCGCCGATCACGATGGTCGACGGCGACGCCAGGGCCTGGTCGGCGATGGTGCCGAGCGTGGCCCGGATCGTCCGCTGCTCGGGCCGCGTCCCCCACTGGACCGACGCCGCCGGCGTGTCCGGGGACAGCCCGCCGGCCAGGAGCCGCTCGGCGATGACCCGGATGCGGCCCACGCCCATGAGCACGACGATCGTCCCGCCCACCCTGGCCACCGCCTCCCAGTCGACCGAGCCCTCGGGCCGGGCCGGGTCCTCGTGGCCGGTGACCACGGTGAACGACGTGGACGAGTGGCGCAACGTCACGGGGATGCCGGCGTAGGCGGGCACGGCGATCGCCGAGGTGATCCCGGGGACCACCTCGAAGGGCACGCAGGCGGCCAGCAACGCTGCCGCCTCCTCGCCGCCCCGGGCGAACACGAACGGGTCGCCGCCCTTCAGGCGCACCACCCGCTGGCCGCGCCGGCCCCGCTCGACGAGCAGGGCGTTGATCTCGGCCTGCGGCGTGGACGGGCCCGTGGGCGACTTGGCCACCGAGATCCGCTCGGCGCCGGCCGGCGCCAGCGCCAACAGGCCCTCCAGCGAGAGCCGGTCGTAGACGACGACCTCGGCGGCGGCCAGCAGCTCGGCGGCGCGCACCGTCAACAGCCCGGGGTCGCCGGGGCCGGCGCCGACGAGGGACACGGTCATGGCGCCAGTCCACCACGACGGCGGCGACGAGGCACCGACCGTGCGCAGCCGAACCCCGTTCTCGAGGCATTGGCGGTCGGATTCCGCCCCCCATTGCCTCGACTTCGTCGGCCCCACCGCCGTGACACCGCCACCAGCCGGCGGGGTCCCCGAGCACGCCGGCGCCCGCGCGTGCCATGCTCGCCGCGCGACGGCGAGCCCCCGGGGGATGCGTGCCATGAAAGCCAGCGACCTGTTCCTGCGATGCCTCGAGGCCGAGGGCGTCGAGTACATCTTCGGCGTCCCCGGCGAGGAGAACGCCGACGTGATGATGTCGTTGCTCGACTCGCCCATCGAGTTCGTCGTCTGCCGCCACGAGCAGGGCGCGGCGTACATGGCCGACATGTACGGGCGCCTCACGGGCCGGCCGGGGGTCTGCCTCGGCACCCTCGGACCCGGCGCCACCAACCTGATGACCGGGGTGGGCCAGGCCGACATGGACCACTCGCCGCTGGTCGCCGTCACGGGCCAGGGCGCGGTCACCCGCCTCCACAAGGAGTCGCACCAGGCCATGGACGTGGTGGCCATGTTCGAGCCCGTCACCAAGTGGGCCGAGACCGTCTACAACGCCCGCACCATCCCCGAGATCGTGCGCAAGGCGTTCAAGCTGGCCCAGGCCGAGAAGCCCGGTGCCACCCACATCGAGCTCCCCGAGGACGTCGCCAAGCAGGACGTCGACGAGCCTCCCATCGTCCCCGGCACCAAGGTGCGCCGGCCGGTCGCCGACGAGAAGTCGATCGACGCCGCCGTCGCCATGATCGAGGCGGCCGAGCGCCCGGTCCTGCTGATCGGCAACGGCTGCGCCCGCACCCGCGTCACCAAGCAGCTCAACCGGTTCGTGGACGCCACCGGCATCTACGCGGCCATGACCTTCATGGCCAAGGGCGTCGTCTCGGACCGCCACGACCGCAGCCTCTTCGCCGCCGGCCTCGGCATCAACGACCACGTCCAGTCGGTGTTCGAGCACGCCGACCTCGTCATCTCGGTCGGCAACGACATGGTCGAGTGGCACCCGTCGCGCTGGAACCCCGACCACGACACGCCCATCCTCCACATCGACTTCACGCCCGCCGAGGTCGACGCCGCCTACCGCTGCGACGTCGAGGTGGTGGGCGACATCGCGGCGGCGCTGTGGGCCGTCAACGAGCGGCTCGGCGACGACCACCGCAAGGACGACGTCCCCCTCTACGCCAACGTGCGCGAGAAGCTGCTCTACGAGCTCACCGTCGAGAGCGCCGACGACGACGGGTTCCCCATGAAGCCCCAGCGCATCCTGCACGACCTGCGCCAGGAGATGGACGACCACGACATCGTCATCAGCGACGTCGGCGCCCACAAGATGTGGACCGCCCGCCACTACCCGACCTACGAGCCCAACACCTGCATCATCTCCAACGGCTTCTGCTCCATGGCCGGGTCGCTGCCCGGCTCCATCGCCGCCAAGCTCGTCCACCCCGACCGGCGGGTCGTGGCCCTCCAGGGCGACGGTGGCTTCATGATGAACGTGCAGGAGCTGGCCACCGCGGCGATGTACGGGGTCCCGTGCGTGCAGCTCGTGTGGGAGGACGGCGGCTACGGACTCATCGAGTGGAAGCAGACCCTCGGCTTCGGCCAGAGCTCGCACACCAAGTTCGCCAACCCCGACTTCGTGCAGCTCGGCGAGGCGTTCGGGTGCTTCACCCGCCGGGTCGAGTCGGCGGCCGACCTGCGGCCCACCCTGCAGGAGGCGTTCGCCCAGACCGACCGCCCGTCGCTCGTCATCGTGCCGGTCGACTACCGGGAGAACCTCTCGCTGTCCGAGCGCTGCGGCGCCATCCTCCCCCGATGACCGCCACCCCCTCCCGTTCCGGCTCCCGATTTCGGGGCCAGGACACCGAAATCGGGAGCCAGTTCGCTGGAGGTGCGACATGAGCGAGGCGCTGGACGTCACGTCGCCGTACTCGGGCGAGGTCGTCGGCACGGTCGAGCAGTGGGACGCCGACGCCGTGCGGGCGGCGGTCGACCGCCAGGCCGCGCTGGCCGCCGACCGCGACCGCTGGCTGCCGGCGCCGCAGCGCATCGAGGTGCTGCGGGCCACGGCCGCGCTCGTCGCCGGCCAGCGCGAGGACCTCGCCCGCCTGATCGCGTCCGAGGGCGGCAAGCCCCTCACCGACGCCCTCGTCGAGGTGGACCGGGCCGCCAACGGCCTCGAGCTGTGCGCCGAGGAGGTCGCCCACAGCCACGGCGAGGAGGTCCCCATGGGGGCCACGCCGGCGTCGGCCGGGCGCCTCGCCTTCACCACCCGTGAGCCCATCGGCAGCGTCGTGGCGGTCAGCGCGTTCAACCACCCGCTCAACCTCATCGCCCACCAGACCGGCCCGGCGCTCGCCGCCGGCTGCCCGGTGCTGCTCAAGCCCGCCAGCTCCACCCCGCTGTCGGCGTTGCGCCTCGGCGAGCTGTACCGCGAGGCGGGCCTGCCCGAGGACTGGTGCATCGTCGCGCCGTGCCGGGGCTCGGTGGCCGAGCAGGCCGTCACCAGCGACCGGATCGGGTTCTTCTCGTTCATCGGCTCGGCCCGGGTGGGCTGGGGGCTGCGGGCCAAGCTCGCGCCCGGGGTGCGGGCCGCGCTCGAGCACGGCGGCGTCGCGCCGTTGCTGGTCGACGCCTCGGCCGACCTCGACAAGGCCGTCCCCGCGATCCTGAAGGGCGGCTACTACCACGCCGGCCAGGTGTGCGTGTCGGTGCAGCGGGTGTTCGCCGACGCCGCGGTGGCCGACGACCTCGTCGACCGGCTGGCCGACGGCGTGGCCGGCCTGGTCACCGGCGACCCGCTCGACGCCGCCACGCAGGTCGGCCCCCTGATCGAGCAGGGCGAGGTCGACCGGGTCCACGAGTGGGTACAGGAGGCCGCCGACGCCGGCGCGGAGGTGGCCGAGGGCGGCCACCCGCTCGAGCACCAGTGCTACGCCCCGACGCTGCTGGTGGACCCGCCCGCCGACGCCAGGGTGCTCACCGACGAGGTGTTCGGTCCCCTCGTCTCGGTGGTGCGCACCGAGGGGCTCGACGACTCGGTCGCCCGGGCCAACTCGCTGCCGTGGGCGTTCCAGGCCGCCGTGCTCGCCCAGGACGTCGACGCGGCCTTCCGGGCGGCGAAGCGCCTGAACGCCACCGCGGTGATGCTCAACGACCACACCGCGTTCCGGGTGGACTGGATGCCCTTCGCCGGCCGCGGCCCGAGCGGTCTCGGGGTCGGGGGCATGGGCCACACCGTGCACGAGATGACCCGTCCCAAGATGATCGTCGTCAACGCCGGCGGCCTCTGAACTGGCTCCTGATTTCGGTGCCCTGGCACCGAAATCAGGAGCCAGAACGACGGGGGTCAGGCGAGGAGGGAGGCGCCGCCGTGCTCGTCGACGAGGCGGCGGGCCAGGGCGTGCCCGAGGGCGGCGGCGTCGGCGGCCGGTCCCGCGGCGACGTCGCGCAGCACGACGTGGCCGTCGAGCGACGCCAGCAGGGCCTCGACCCGCACCTCGGCGGCGCCGGGCCCGTCGACGAGGGTCGCGTGGGCGCCGGCGGGCAGGTCGCAGTCGCCGCCCAGCTCGGCGAGGAACCCCCGCTCGGCCTCGAGCGCCACCCGGCTGGGGCCGTGCTCGATCGGCGCCAGCGCCTCCCGCACCGCGGTGTCGCCCGCCCGGGCCTCGATGGCCAGGGTGCCCTGGCCCACCTGCGGCAACATCACGTCCGGCGACAGCACCTCGGCCGCCCGGTCGGCCATCTCGAGGCGCTCGAGCGCCGCCGCCGCCATCACGATGGCGGCGAAGCCGTCGGCCTTGGCCAGGCGGGTGGCGATGTTGCCCCGCAGGTCGGAGAAGGTGAGGTCGGGCCGCAGCCAGGCCAGCTGGGCCCGCCGGCGCACCGAGCCGGTGGCCACGGTGGCGCCCGTGGGCAGCTCGGCGAGGGTCGAGCCGACGAGGGCGTCACGGGGCTCGCCCCGCTCGGGCACGGCGGCCAGCACCAGCCCGTCCACCTCGACCGAGGGCAGGTCCTTGGCCGAGTGCACGGCCAGGTCGGCCCGGCCGTCGAGCACCGCCGCCTGGACCTCCTTCACGAACACGCCCTTGCCCCCGATCTCCCAGAGGGGCCGGTCGAGCTGGCGGTCGCCCGACGTCTCCACCACCACCGGTGTCACCCGCACGCCGTGGGGGGCCAGCCGGGCGGCGACGTGCTCGACCTGCCAGAGGGCCAGCGGGCTGCCCCGCGTCGCGGCCCGCAGCGCCACGCCGTCCGTCGGACCTGACGTCACCGACGCCCGCCTAGCGGGCGCGCGTGACGCCAGGACGGGGGTTCACAGGTCGAACAGGGTGCGCAGCGACTCGGCCAGGCGCTCGCCCCGGGGCGTGCCGGCGGCGTCCTTCAGGCGCACGGTGGGCTCGTGCAGCAGCTTGGCCAGGATGCCCCTCGTGAGGGCCTCGACCGCCTCGCGCTCGCGCTCGCCGAGCGCGTCGAGCTTGGCCCGGTGACGCTCGAGCTCGGCGAGGCGGATCTCCTCGGCCCGGTCGCGCACCGCGGTGACCAGCGGCGCCACCTCGCGGGCGGTGCTGACGGCCAGGTAGCGCTCGACCTCGTCGCCGACGATGTGGTCGACGGCGTGCACCTCACGCCGACGCTGGGCGAGGCCGGCCTCGGCGAAGACCCGCAGGTCGTCCATGTCGAGCAGGGTGACGCCGTCGATCCCGCCCACCGACGGGTCGATGTCTCGGGGCACGGCGATGTCGACGATCAGCAGCGGCCGCCCGGAGCGACGCTCGAGCCCGGGTGCGAGGTCGGCCTGCTCGAACATGATCGAAGAGGCACCGGTGGACGTGAGCAGCACGTCGACGTCGGCGAGCACCGAGGGGACGTCGTCGACGTGCACCGCCCGGCCGCCCACGCGGGCGGCGAGCTCCTCGGCCTTGGCCCACGTGCGGTTGGCCACCAGCAGCTCGGGCGGGTCGGCGGCATCGGCCTCGGCCAGCGCCGCCACCATGCCCCGACCCATGTCGCCGGCGCCCAGCACGAGGATGCGGGTGCCCGCGAGGGTGCCGAGGCGCTCGGTGGCCATGGCCACCGCGGCCTGGGCCACCGAGGTGATGTGGCGGGCGATGCCGGTCTCGGTCCGGGCCCGCTTGCCCACCTCGAGGGCGTGGCGGAACAACATGTTGAGCGACGGGCCCGCAGCCTGCTCGCTCTGGGCGAGCTCCCACGCGCCCTTCACCTGGCCGAGGATCTCGCTCTCGCCGAGCACCGCCGAGTCGAGGCCGGCGGCCACGCCGAAGAGGTGCTCGACGGCCTCGTCGTCGTAGTGCGTGTAGAGGTGGTCGCTGAACGCGTCGGGGGGCAGGTAGGCGAGGTCGGACAGGAAGTTGCGGATGTCCTGGTACGCCGGGTGGAAGCGCTCGACGACCGCGTACACCTCGGTGCGGTTGCAGGTCGACAGCAGCACGGCCTCGCCGATCTCGTCGCGCGAGCAGAGGTCGTGGAGGGCCTTGGGCAGGCGCGCCTCGTTGACCGTCATGCGCTCCAGCAGGTCCAGGGGGACCGTCCGGTGGTTGAGCCCGACTACGACGACAGACACGCCTGCAGGCGCTCCTTGGCTTCGGCGACACGACCCTGTCGGATCAGCTCCAGCATTCCCGAGTCGAGCGCCCCTTGCCAGTCGAGACCCTCGGTGGAGCGTCCCTCGGCTCGGATGGCCGCGCGGGCGTCGCTGAGCACGTCGATCAGTGTGTCGTACTCGGGGCCGAACTCCGACTCGAAGCGCCGGCGCAGCCACGTGGCCAGGGCGGGGCTGTGGCCCCCGGTGGCGAAGGTGACGAGCAGCCGCCCCCGGCGCACCCGGGCCGGCAGCGTGAACGTGCAGTGCTCGGGGTCGTCGGCGGCGTTGACCAGCACCCCGGCGCGCTCGGCGTCGCGGTGCACGGCCTCGGTGATCGCGGGCGAGTCGGTGGCAACGATGACGAGCATTCGACCATCGAGGTCCGCCGCCCGGTAGGGACGTTGGTCCCAAGTGAGACGTCCGCCGTCGGCGCCCGCGGCGGCGGCCACCCGGTCGGCGAGCGCCTCGCCCAGCTCGGGCGCCACCACGTGGACCCGGGCGCCGCACTCGAGCAGGCCGGCCACCTTGTCCGCGGCCACCCGCCCGCCGCCGACGACGAGGCACCGGCGGCCGGCGACCCGGAGGTTCACCGGGTAGAGGGGCTCGTCGACCGGCACCGGGGCCGTCTACCCCTCCCCGCCCGCGCTCGCGACCGTGCGGTCGGCGTCGGGCTCGGTCCGGCGCTGCTGGTAGAAGCTGAGGATCTGGAGCTCGACGGCCAGGTCGACCTTGCGCAGCGACATGCCGTCGGGCACGGTCACGATGGCCGGGGCGAAATTGAGGATCGAGCTGACCCCCGCGGCCACCATCCGGTCGGCGACGTCCTGCGCCGCCGCCGCCGGGGTGGCGATGATGCCGATCGCGGCGTGGTGCTCCGCGACGATGTCGGGCAGGTCGTCGACGTGGCGGATCTCGATGCCCCCGATGGCCTTGCCGACCTTCTTCGGGTCGGCGTCGACCAGCGCGGCCACGGGGAAGCCGCGCTCGCCGAACCCGCCGTAGTTGGCCAGGGCGCGACCCAGGTTGCCGACGCCGGCGATGATGACGGGCCAGTCGTGGGTGAGCCCCAGCTCGCGGCTCATCTGGAACAGCAGGTACTCGACGTCGTAGCCCACCCCGCGCGTGCCGTACGAACCGAGGTAGGACAGGTCCTTGCGCACCTGCGCGGCGTTGACCCCGGCCAGCTCGGCGAGGCGCTCCGACGAGATGGTCGAGGTCTTCTCGTCGGCCAGGCCCAGCAGCGTGCGCACGTACACCGGCAGCCGGGCGACGGTGGCCTCGGGGATGTGCCGCGCCGCCGGCTTCTTCACGGAGCGAGCGGCGCGACCCTCCATGCGGGCGACCGTACCCCGCTCGTGCCTGCGTTCACAAAGTCCGTGCGGGCCCCTACCGCAGGCTGCGGCGCAGCACCTTGCCGTTGACGTTGTGGGGCAGCTCGTCGACGAACATGACCTTCGACGGGCACTTGTAGCGGGCCAGCTGCTCGGCGCACCAGGCGATGACGTCGTCCTCCTCGACGGCGAAGCCGTCGGCGGTGACCACGAAGGCCTTGACCGCCTCGCCCGAGTGCGGATGGGGCACGCCGACGACGGCGGCGCCCTCGATCGCGGGGTGCTCGAGCAGGACCTCCTCCACCTCGGCCGGGTACACGTTGAAGCCCGACACGATGATGAGGTCCTTGGCCCGGTCGACGAGGAACAGGTAGCCGTCGTCGTTGACCACGGCCAGGTCGCCGGTGCGCAGCCACCCGTCGGGCGTGAGCGCGGCGGCGGTGGCCTCGGGGTCGTTCCAGTACCCGTGGAACACGTTGGGGCCCTTCACCCAGATCTCGCCCTCGTCACCGATGAGGACGTCCTCGCCGTCGGGGTCGACCAGGCGCATGGCCACGTCGACCACCGGCCGGCCGATGGACCCCATCGGGGCGTCGGGCAGCCCGTTGGCGGTGGCCACCACCGGCGAGCTCTCGGTGAGCCCGTAGCCCTCGGTGAGGCGCAGGCCGAAGCGCTCCTGCACCCGGCGGGCCACCTCGTCGGGCAGCTTGGCCGCACCGGACGTGGCCAGGCGCACCGAGGCCATGGCCGCCGCGTCGGCGTCGGGCTGGTCGGCCAGGGCCGACCACATGGTGGGCGGCCCCGACACCAGGGTGACGCCGTGGCGCTGGATGGCCTCGAGTGCCGACGACGGGTCGAAGCGCTCGACCAGCAGCACGCTGCCACCGGCGTGGATCGACCCGCCGAGCACCACGTTGAGGCCGAAGATGTGGAACAGGGGGATGACGCCGAAGCTGACGTCGTCGGCCTCCTGGGCGCGGCCCGGGCTGGCCTGGACCTGCTCCAGGTTGGCCAGCAGGTTGCCGTGGGTGAGCATGGCCGCCTTGGGCGATCCCGCGGTGCCGCTGGTGAACATGAGCACGGCGAGGTCGTCGGCGTCGCGGTCGACCACCGGGACGGGGTCGGCGTCGAGGAGCTGGTCGAACGACGCGGACTCGCCCACCCCCGCGCCGGCCGGGCCGATCACGTACTCGAGCGCCGGCGTCGTGCCCCGGTCGACCGCGGCGAACGCGTCGCGGGCCGACGGCCCGACCACCAGGGCGCGGGCGCCGATGGCGGCGAGCTCGCGCTCGATCTCGCGGCGGGGGCTCGACGGGTTCAGGGGGACGGCCACCAGGCCGGCGCCCAGCGTGGCCAGGTAGGACACCACGAAGTACCAGTTGTTGGCGCACAGCAGGCCCACCCGGTCGCCCGGCTCGAGGCCGAGGCGCGCGAGGCCGCCGCGGAAGCTGGCGACCTGCGTCCGCAACTGCCCGTAGGTGGTCTTCTCGCCCCGGCTGATGACGGCGACGGCGTCGTCGGGGTGCGGATCGAGCAGGCTCGCCAGGTTCACGACCCTCAGTCCACCAGATTCGGCTGCCGATAGCACTTCCGTGGCGTGGCAACCGTCAGCCGGCGAGCTGGCGATCGAGACGCGGGGGCTGACCCGCACGTTCCCGAGCGGTCGCGCCGTGGACGACCTCACCTTCGACGTCCGCCGCGGCGAGGTGCTGGCCCTGCTCGGCCCCAACGGCGCGGGCAAGACCACCACCATCCGCATGCTGAACGGGGTCCTGGCGCCCGACGCCGGCACCGCCCGGGTGGCGGGCCTCGACCCGGTGGCGGCGGGGGACGAGGTGCGGCGGCGCACCGGGGTGCTGACCGAGAACGCCGGCCTCGACGAGCGCCTCACCGCCCGGGAGAACCTGGCCTTCGCCGCCCGCATCCGGGGGCTGCCCACCGGGGTCGCGGCCGAGCGGGCGGGGGTGCTGCTCGAGCGCTTCGGCATGGCCGCCGACGCGGACCGCCAGGTGACGGGCTTCTCGACAGGCCAGCGCAAGCGGGTGGCACTCGCCCGGGCCCTGCTCCACGACCCCGAGGTGCTCTTCCTCGACGAGCCGACCTCGGGCCTCGATCCCGCCGCCACCCGCGACGTCGTGGCGCACATCGGGGCCCTCGCGAGCGAGCACGGGCGCACCGTCATCCTCTGCACCCACTTCCTCGGCGAGGCGGGCAAGCTCGCCGACCGCATGGCCGTGCTGCACCACGGCCGCCTGGAGGCCTTCGGGACCCCCGAGGACCTCGCCGCCGACCTCTGGAGCGGGCTCGCCGCCGACCTCGACCTCGGGACCACGGCCGGGCCCGACGTGCGGGCCCGCATCGAGCGGGTGGCCGGCGTGCACGAGGTGCACCCCACCGTCGACGGTGCCGCGCTGCTCGTGCGCGACCGCGAGGTCCTCCCCGAGGTCGTCGCCGCGCTCGTGCAGGCCGGCGTCCGCGTGTACGCCAGCACGCCGCGCCCCCCGACCCTCGAGGACGTCTACTTCGAGCTCGAGGCCCGGCGGGCGGCCCCGCCGCCGGCGCCGCACGAGGGGGCCGCGGCGTGAGCATCGCCGCGCCCGAGCTGGCCCCCGGCCTCGGGACGGCGCCGCGGCGCCGCCGCGAGCGCTTCGACGCGATCCGCGCGGTGGTCGCCAAGGACCTCACCGCGGTCCGCCGCTCCAAGGCCGTCGTCCTGCCGATGCTGCTGGTGCCGGTGCTGCTGTTGATCGTGCTGCCGCTGGTGATCGGGCTCATGGCCTCGAACAGCCCGGCGGTGTCGGTGGAGGACTTCCTCGGCCGCCTCCCCGCCGGCGTGGCCGACCCGATCACCTCGCTGCCCCGCGAGGAGCAGATGGTGGTGCTGATCAACGGCTACCTGCTGGCCCCGCTGTTCCTGATCGTGCCGCTGATGATCTCGGCCGTGCTGGCCGCCGACGCCTTCGCCGGCGAGAAGGAGCGCAAGACCCTCGAGTCGCTGCTCCACCTGCCCATGCCCGACCGGGACCTCTTCCTGGCCAAGCTGATCACGGCGTTCCTGCCGGCGCTGGCGGTGTCGTGGATCGGGTTCCTCTGCTTCGCGACGGTGGCCAACACGGTGGCCTGGCCGGTGATGCACCGCCTGTTCCTGCCCACGAAGCTGTGGATGGTGATGATCCTGTGGGTGGCGCCCGCGGTCGCCGCCCTGGGGCTCGGCGTGATGGTGCGGGTGTCGGCCCGGGCCCGCACGGCCCAGGAGGCCAACCAGCTCGGCGGGGCGGTGATCCTGCCCCTCATCTTCCTCGCCATGGGCCAGGCCACGGGTCTGCTGCTCGTGGACCTGCCGGTGGCGTTCGCCATCGGCGCCGGCCTGTGGGCGCTCGCCCTGTGGCTGATCGCCCGCGGCGCCCGGCGCTTCACCCGGGACTCGCTGGCCGCCAAGGTCTGAGGGCGTGGCCCGGGTCAGCGGGCCAGGAAGAACAGCTGGAGCGTCGTCGCCCCGAGGATGAGCAGCAACAAGATGGCGAGGGTGATGGTGGTGCCCTTCCTCATGGGGATGGCGTCCCTTTCGTCGCGGGTCCACCGCTCAGGCGGACCGGGGTGGTGAGGCCGGCGGTCGGAGCCGCGCCGTCGTCGTCGAGCGCCTCGATGGCGAGCTCGTCGCCCTCGGCCAGGCCCAGCGCGTCGGCCGCGGCCTGGCCGCTCATCGTGAGGGCCACCAGACCGTAGGGATCGGTGACCAGACCGACCTCGCCGGGGCCGAGGGCGCCGGCCGGCGCGTCACGGCGGGCCGAGCGGGTGGCGTCGCCGAGGCGCAGCCGGACCCGGTCGCCGAACGCCGCGAGCTCGTCGGGGTCGACGTTGAGCTGGACGGTGCCCACGCGGTCGACCCACAGCACCTGGGCGACGACCGCGCCGTCCTCCTCGCGGCTCAAGGGCAGGATGCCGGGCTGGAGGGCCGCGGGGTCGACCGACGCGCCCAGCTCGGCGAGGTCGGCGCCCCGGCACAGCTGCGCCGCCACCGGGGCGAGCACGTCGCGCCCGACGAACGGGACGCCGGGGGCGGGCAGGTGGTGGCCGGGGTCGGTGAGGGCGACGGCGCGGGAGGCGCCGCCCACCATGGCCACCGCGGGCGCCAGCAGGCCGTTGTCGGGCCCGACCAGCACCGACATGCCGTCGCCCACCTCGACCGCGACGGCCGGGCGCTCGCCGGAGGGGTCGGCGGCGACCGCGGCGAGCACGACGCCGGGGCACAGGTACTGGGCGCTGCGGGCCAGCAGCAGTCCGGCGGCCCGCACGTCGCGGGGCGCCACGTCGTGGGTGAGGTCGACGACCGCGACCTCGGGCGCGATCGAGCGGATCACCGAGTGGACGACGCCGACGTGCTCGTCGGCCCGCCCGTAGTCGGAGAGGAAGGTGATGGTGTCGTAGGCGCGCCCCATGCCCGCCCGACGGTACGGGGCGCGCCCCGCCCGCGGCTACCTCGCCTCGGCGAGCTCGGCGAGCCGGGGCACCAGCGCGGCGGGCGGCGGCAGGGCGCCGCACTCGTCGCGCAGGGAGGCGGCCGCCCCGTGCGCCTCGGCGTCGGCGAGCAGGGCCCCGACCGCGTGACCGATCTCGGCGGGCGTGGCGGTGACGGCGTCGAGCACCCGACCCACCCCCAGCGCCGCGACCCGGGCCGCGTTGTGGGGCTGGTCCGCGCCGAGGGGGAGGCCCGATGCGCCCGGGTCGGGGTCGAGCGCCGGGTCGCCGGTGGCGAGCGCCGGGAAGCCGAGGCCGAGGACCCGGTCCACCAGGGCGGGCCGGGGCGCCACGGCGACGGCGTGGCCCGCGGCGAGTGCGGCCCGGGCGACCGGGAGCATCGGCGCCAGGTGGCCGTAGCCGCCGGCGAACGTGACGAGGAGGCGCACGGCCGGTTCACCTCCCGGCCGGGTGGACCGTGGGCTCAGCCCGCCTCGGTGTAGCGGGCGGCGATGAACGCGTCGACGTCGTCCTCTTTGATCCGGTAGCTCTTGCCCACCCGGATCGCGGCGAGGTCGCCGGCCTTGATCAGCCGGTAGACGGTCATGGTCGAGACTCTCATGAGGGACGCGACCTCGGCCACCGTGAGCAGCCGCGAGCGCGCGTTGGACTGTGCCAAGGGCTTCACCCCTTACTCCGCGTGGGGCGCACGCTAGCGGAGGGTTGCTCGTGGGGAAAGTGGTGCTGGTGGGGCGGGCGGGGCGTCAGGTGCGACCGAGCTCGCGCGAGCGCTCGGTGGCCGCGGTGACGGCCGCGACGATGGCGTCGCGCACGCCCTCGGCGTCGAGCACCGCCAGGCCCGCGGCGGTGGTGCCGTTGGGCGAGGTGACCGCCACCCGCAGCGCCTCGGCGCCGTGGTCGGTCTCGTGGAGCAGGCGGGCGGCCCCGAGCAGCGTCTGGTTGACCAGGGTCTCGGTGACGTCGTCGGGCAGGCCCACCGCCGCCCCGGCCTCGAGCAGCGCCTCGGCCACGAGGAACACGTAGGCGGGGCCGGATCCCGACAGCCCCGTGACGGCGTCGAGCTGCTCCTCGGGCACCCGCACCGCGACCCCGACGGAGGAGAGGATGCCCTCGGCCCAGTCCAGGTCGGCGTCGGTCGCGGCGGCGCCGCCGGCGATCGCGGCGGCGCCCGCGCCCACCGTGGCGGGGGTGTTGGGCATCGCCCGCACGACGGCGGTGCCAGGGGGGAGCGCCGCCTCCAGCGTGGCCAGGGTCACCCCGGCGGCGATGGAGAGCACCCGGGGCGGGCGCACCAGCTCGGCGCACGCCGCGACCACGTCCTGGGGCTTGACCGCGAGCACGACCCCCTCGGCCTCGACCGCGGTGTCGTGCACCGCCAGGCCGGGCAGCCGGTCGACCAGCTCGGCCCGCCGCTCGGGGAGCCGCTCGACCACCGCGAGCGCGCCGGCGTCGGCCCACCCGGCGTCGACGAGGCCGGCGAGGAGGGCCTCGCCCATCTTCCCGCCTCCCACCACGAGCAGCTTCGGTGCCATGGCGGGCGACCCTACCGCCGGCGCCCGGTCCGGCGGGCGGGTCCTACGACGGGTCGGCGGGTGGCGCCGGCCGCAGCGACGGGTCGGTGCGCAGCTGGGCCACCAGCGTGGCCACGGCCAGGCCGCCGCCGACCACGAACACCCCGCCGGGGGCGAGGGCGGCCAGCGCGGCGCCGGCGGCGAGCGGTCCCGCCACCTGCCCGGCGCGCGCCGCGCCGACCCACACCGCCACGACCGCGCCCCGGCTGGCCGCCGGCGCCGAGCCCGCCACGAAGTCCTGGTAGGTCGGGATGGAGACGCCCTCGCCCAGGCCGTAGAAGAGGCCCCCCAGCAACAGCACGCCGAGGGCGGGGGCGAGGCCGATCGTGGTGAAGGCGACGGCGAAGCACACCGAGCCGGCGAGTACGAGCACGCGGCCCCCGAAGCGGGCCCGGAGCCGCCCCACCAGCAGGGCGGCGGCCGTGGAGCTGAGGGCGGGGGCGGCGAGCACGAGGCCGCGGGCGCCGGCGCTCAGCCCGAAGCGGTCCTCGAGCAGGACGGGCAGCACCGTGAGGTAGAGGCCGAAGATCAAGAAGAAGACGCCGAACGCGGCGAGCGTGGCCCGGGTCAGCAGCGGCTGGCGCAGCACCCCGGCCGCGTCGCGGAGCTGCCGGGAGAGCTCGGGCTGGGGGTGCAGCTCGACGTCGGGCAGCAGGCGCCACACGAGCAGCGCGGTCACCAGGGCGAGCGGGTAGGGGGCGAAGGCCAGCCGCCACCCTCCCAGCTCGGTGAGCAGCCCCCCCAGCGCCGGGAAGACCGCGAGCGAGATCGTGAGGGTGGCGGCGTTGCGGCCGACGAGCCGGGCCCGCTCTCCCCCGGTCCAGTGGTCGCCGATGATCACCACCGCGAGGTTGATGAGGCCCGCCCCGCCTACCCCTTGCACGAGGCGCAGGGCAAGCAGGAGCGCGAACGACGGCGCCAGCGCCGCCAGACCGCCGCCGATGCCGAAGATCACGAGGCAGGGCGTGAGCACCCGCCGGCGCCCGAAGCGGTCGGCCAGCACGCCGATGAGCGGGGCCACCACGATGCCCGGCAGCGCACCGGAGGCCACGAGCAGCCCCGCCCGGCTGTCGGGCTGACCGAACGACGAGAGGATGTCGGGGATCGCGGGCCCGATGAGGGTGTTGTTGAGGATCCCGGTGACGGTGACCGCGTAGACGAGCAGCAGGGGCGGCGGGCCCGACCGGGCCGTGTGACGGACCCCCGGGGCCCGCAGGTTCGTCACCCGCACTTCCCCGATCCGAGCGCCGGGCCCGGGGCCCCGGGGGCACCGCCGACGCTAGATCGGAATCCACCGAAAGGCAATGAGAGAACTGAAAAGGTCTGGATGTGCATCAGCCCGCGAACCGGCTCGCGAAGCCGATGCGCAGGGCCGGCCGGAAGAACTGCTCGACCGAGACGTACATCGTCCCGAGGACCCGGTCGAGCTCGTCGTGGTCCACGGCGGCGTTGGGGAGCCGGCCCACCAGGAACACCGCGTCCTCCTCGCCGATGGCGAACGCGAGGCCGAACAGGTCGAGGTTGCGGCGCAGCAGGTGCTCGTAGAACGCCGCGTGGTTCTCCTCGGGCGCCGGCATGACGTAGGTCTCGTACCGGAGCGTGCGCTGGCCCAGCGTGAACCAGATCGTGGAGGTGGACTTCTCCTCACCCTCCAGCCGGACGTACCAGCGACGCTCCCCGGGCTCGCCGTGGTCGACGGCGACGACCGTGGGGTTCTCGTCGAGCTGGCGCGCCAGCCAGCCGTCGACCAGCGCGGTCAGGCGATCGAGCTCGGGCGCGGAGGAGGGTGCGTCGGGCACGGGTGGCTCACGCGCACCGCACGAGCGACCGGGCCATCAGGTCGGCGTGCAGCCGGCGCAGGCGCCCGGCGGTGGTGGACCAGGTGTAGCGCCGGGCCCGGACGGCCGCGGCCGCGGCCAGCTGCGCCCGCAGCGCCGGGTCGTCGAGCAGCGCCTCGGTGTAGTGGGCGAACACCGCGGGATCCCGGCCGTTCACGAGGAACCCGGTGCCGCCGTGGGCCACGATCGTGCGCAGACCGCCCACCGCGGCCGCCACCACCGGTGTGCCGCAGGCGGCGGCCTCGAGGGCGACCAGCCCGAACGACTCCGAGCGGCTCGGCACCAGAGCCACGTCGGCGGCCCGGTAGTACGTCGACAGGAGGTGGTGGGGCTGGGGTGCCACCCAGCGGATCCGATCGGCGACGCCGAGGTCGGCGGCGAGCTCGCGCACCCGCTCCACCTCGCGGTGGCCGTCGGCCCCGCTGGCGCCACCGACCACCACGAGCACCGCGTCGGGATGCGCCAGGGCCGCGAGCGTGCGGACCGCCACGTCGACCCCCTTGAGGGGCTGGATGCGCCCGACGAACAACAGCACGGGGTGGTCGCCGAGGCCCAGCGCGGCACGGGCGCCCCGCTGGTCGCCGGGCGAGAAGAACGCGTGGTCGACCCCCGGCGGCACGATCTCGATGCGGCTCGGGTCGGCGCCGTAGAGCTCGGTCAGCTGGTTGGCCTCGGCCGTGCACGAGGCGAGGATGGCGTCGGAGCAGCCGATGACCTCGGTCTCGGCCTGCACGCGCCGGTCCGGTTCGGGATCGCCCGTCTCGGCCTTGACCCGGGCGAGCGTGTGGAAGGTCGACACCAGCGGCAGGTCGAGCGCGTGCTTGATCCGGTGCCCGGCGACGCCCGACAGCCAGTAGTTGGCGTGGAGCGTCTCGATGGTGCCGGTGGCGGCGACGTGGTGCGCCACCCGATCGGCGAACTCGTCGACGACCGCGGGCAGCTCCTCTTTGGCCAGGTCGGCCGGGCCCGCCGGGACGTGCACCACCCGGAAGCCCGGCTCGACGTCCACGACCTCGGGCAGGGCGTCGTCCCACCGGCGCACGTAGACGTTGCCGGCGACGCCGGCCTGGGCCAGCGCGCCGACCAGCTCGCGGACGTACACGTTCATGCCGCCGCTGTCGCCCGCGCCCGGCTGGACCAGGGGGGACGTGTGCAGGGAGAGGACGGCTACGTTCGCCACGGGACCCTGAACACCGCCGAGGCCGTGGAGATTCCTGCCCCGGGGGTCACGCCTCGAGCTCGGGCGGGCCCTGCTTCTGGCGGAACGACTCGTAGATGTGGACCAGGGTCTTCTTCTGGTCCTCGGTGATGTACGGGTCCCGCCGGATCTCGGCGACGAGGTCGGGCTCGCCGTCGCGCTCCTCGAGGATCCCGGCGCGGATGTACAGCTCCTCGGACGAGATCTCGAGGGCGCGGGCGATCTGGCGCAGGATGTCGGCCGAGGGCTTGCGCATGCCCCGCTCGATCTGGCTCAGGTAGGGGTTCGAGACGCCCGCCATCTCCGAGAGCTTGCGGAGGGAGAGCTGGCCGACCCGCCGCTGCTCGCGGATGAACTCCCCCAGGTCGCGCCAACGCTCCTCGAGGTCGTTGCGCATGGGCGAAAAGTGTACGCGACAGTCGCGAGCGCGACCCAAACGCTGGCAAGCAGCCCGGCGGCCCCCGGGCTCAGGTCAGCAGCGAGTCGACGTCGGCCTCGCCCTCCCGGTAGCGGCGCTTGATCTCGTCCTGGAGGGTGTCGATGCACGCGTGCAGCGCCTGGCGGCGCCCCGACACCGTCGCCTCGAAGCCGCGGAGGCGCTCGGCCAGCGCGTCGAGCTCGGCGTCGCCCAGCGTGGCCACGTCGGCGAGGTCGGCGTCGGCCACGATCGCGTCGAGCTCGGCCTGGAGCTCGTCGGGCACCACCGCGGGGTCGAGGTCCTGGGGAGGGCGGCCCGGCCCGGGCGCCCGCCCGTGCTCGGCGAGGATGTCGGGCAACCGGCCGATGAGGTCGGCCAGGTCGCCCGCGTCGCCGCCCTCGCGGCGACGCGTGCGCTCGTGCTCGACGATGTCGAGCTGGCCCTGGGCGAGGCGGCGCAGGTACGACACGCCGTTCTCCACCCGTTGGGCCTCGTCGCGCCGCGCGCGCACCTCGTCCAGGCCCTGGTCGCCCAGGTCGCTGACGTAGCCCGGGTCGAGGACCTCGGCGAGGGTGGCCATCAGCCTCCGGACTCGGCGACGGTGACGCTCACCGGCGTGGTGTCGCCGCTGACCGGCGCGGTGTCCTGCTCGCCGATGATGAGCTCCCAGCCGCCGAAGAACAGCAGGGCCCAGACGACGAACCCGGCGATGATCGTGTTGCGGTGCTTGTCGAACGCGGCCTTGTTGAAGAAGTTGTCGAGGCCGCCGAGCAGGCCGAGCGCGCTCAGCTCGATGAAGGCCACGATGACGATGAAGATGGCCCAGGCCCCCACCATCACGCCGCCGTCGGGGTCGGCGTAGTTGCCGACGATGGCGAAGTGCGACGTGAAGAGCATGAAGAACAGCATCGGGATGGAGAACAGCGTGTTGGCCCGCGACGCCCGCGCCGCCTTCTTGGCGGCGCCCGCCTGGGCCGGGTCACCCTCGCCGCCGGCGAGCTTGTCGCGCTCGCTGGCGATGACCACCTTCTGGGCCCGCCAGATGACGCCCCAGACGTTGAGGAACATGATCGTGCCGAGGATGGCGCCCCAGGCGATGCTCGTGCCCTGCTTGCCGGCGAAGTAGTCGGCGAAGTCGGGCCCGAGGTTCTTCTGGATGCCGAGGATGGTGACGCCGGTCAGGAACGTGAGGGCGGCGGCCCAGCGGAACCACCACAGCGCCCGCCAGGTGAGCTTGTCGAAGGCCTCGCCGCGCGCCGCGGGGCTCAGCTCGGCGTAGGCCGGCGTCTGCACGAAGTTGAAGAAGTAGAGCAGGCCGATCCACGTGATGCCGCTGAGCACGTGACCCCACCGAAACAGCATCTCGAGCCCACCGCCGGTGTCGGTGAACGGATCGAAGATCACCATCGTGTTGCCTCCCGTCCCTGAATGGTGGCGGTGACCTTACCGCCCCCGCACCGACAGGTACTGGTACAGGCCGAACGTCCACGCGGGGCCGAGCAACAGGAGCGAGTCGAGGCGGCGCAGCGCGGGCGCCCGGGCGTCGGCGCGGGGGAGGATCGCCGAGCCGAACAGCTGGCCGAGCGGGCACAGCACCGCCGCCGCCGCGCCGAACGCCACGACCTCGTAGCCCTCGAAGGGGGCGAGGTGCACCACCGCCATGGCGAAGGTGAACACCGCGATGCCGGCGATGCCCGCCAGCGGCCCCTCGACGTGGTTGCTCGACCCCGAGCCGATGAGGAAGTCGCCCATCTCGTACACGCACACCAACACGATGAGCGCGATGAACCCGCCGAGGTCGATCCGGTAGGTGAGCGCGGGCGCCGCCGCGGCGACCCCGACGAACAGCCCGCACTGGAGGGTGAGGCCGACCGACCCCAGGTAGCTGCTGCGGGCGCCGTCGGAGGTGAAGCCCGAGAAGAGCGCGAGCGGGATGGCGCCGAGCGCGACCAGCCCGACCGGGCCGAACCCGAACGCCGACGCCACGCCGAGCGCGCCGGCGATGGTGCCGGCGGTGTACTCCTCGGGGTTGGCGCCCCACTCCTTCCAGGCCCGGGCCGACTGCCAGCCCGCCAGCGCGGCGACCGCCCCGTACAGCACCGCGAGGCCCACCTCGGCGCCGAGCGTGGCCGCCCCGATGAGGATGGCCCAGCCGATGCCGAGGCGGATCTTGGGTCCGTTGATGTCGTAGGTGATGAGGAAGCGGGTGGGCGGCCGCGCCCGCATCTTGTTGATGCGACGCTGCTTGCGGGTGGGCTTGCGGATCTTTCCCGACCGCGTGACGCGGGTGCCGGGCGGGTGGCCCGGCGGCACCGCGGGGCGGCCCGAGCCGCGGCCGGTGCGCCCCGATGCGCCCGTCGTGGCGGCCGGCGCGTCGGCGGTCGAGCCCTTGGCGGGCTTCGTGCCCTTGCCGGCCGTAGTGGACCTGGTGGCCTTCGTCGTGCCGGCCATCAGCGCGCCCTCACGACGCGCCGCCGCTGACCGGCGGCAGCACCGCCACCTCGTCGGCCGCGCCGACGGCCTCGGTGCCGGTGACGGGCTCGCCGTTGCACCAGACGCGGCTGTCGGCGAGGACGGCGGCGAAGCGGTCGCCGTACCGGGCGCGCGCCGCGGCCAGCACGTCGTCCACGGTGGCACCGGGCACGTCGTCACGGCCCGTGCCGGCGGCCTCGCGGGCCGCGGCGAAGAGGCGGAGCACGGCCACGCGTTCTAGCCCACCCCGGGAATCGTCCGACAATCCATCTCGGGACGAGCGTAGGTGCTGGGGGCCGGTACCTTCGGCCCATGCCCCGATTGCTGCTGGTCCGCCACGGCCAGTCCGAGTGGAACGCCGCCGGCCGCTGGCAGGGCCAGGCCGACCCGCCCCTGTCCGATCTCGGCCGCCTCCAGGCGCGCGCCGCGGGGGCGACGATCGGGGCGGTCGACGCGATCGTGGCGTCGCCCCTCGAGCGGGCCCATCGCACCGCCTTGGCGATCAGCGAGGCCGTCGGGGTGGGGCCGGTCACCGTCGACCCCGACCTGGCCGAGCGCCACGCCGGCGAGTGGCAGGGGCTCACCCGCGCCCAGATCGACGAGCAGTACCCCGGCTACCTGGACGACACCGGCGAGGGTCGCCGGCGCCCACCCGGCTGGGAGCACGACGACGTCCTCCTCGAGCGGGTGCTGCGCGCCCTCGGCCGGATCGCGACGGACCTGGCCGGGGCCGACGACGTGGTCGCCGTCACCCACGGCGGCGTGATCTACGCGGTCGAGCGCCACCTCGGCGCCGACTTCGCCCGCATCCCCAACCTGGGCGCCCGCTGGGTGGCGATCGACGGCGACCGCCTGACCCTCGGCGAGCGGCTGCTGCTGATCGACCCCGACGAGGTGCTGGTGACGAGCCCGGGCCAGATCTGACCCGACGGACGCGGGTCGTGCCGGCGACGAGGCCGACCCGAGCCCTACTCGGTCCCGCCCGAGGGGGGCGGGTCGACCGCTTCGGGGCCGCCCGGCGCCGCCGTGCCGGGCAGGGTGGGCGCCTCGAGATGGGCGGCGCAGCGCCGGGCGACCGGGTCGGCGGCGAGCACCTCGTCGTCGAGCGCGACCGTGCACACCTCGCAGGTGCCGTAGGTGCCGTCGTCGAGCCGGCGCAGGGCGGCGTCGACGCCGTCGAGGTCGGCCGCCACGGCGTCGAGGTCGACCGCCAGCGCGGCCGCCGCCACCACCGCCTCGGCGGCGAGGACCACGCCGGATCCGTCGGGGGCCCGGTCGGGCGAGGGCTCGTCCACGCCGCCAGACTAGGGGCCATGACCAACGCCGCCGCCCACCCGGACCGCCGCGCGGAGTGGGACGCCCTCCGCGACGCCCACCTGCGCCCCCGCGACGAGCGCCCGGCGTCCACCGCCCGCGGGGTGCACCACGTGGCCCTGCTGTGCCGCGACGTCGAGACGACCATCGCCTTCTACCAGGGGCTGCTCGAGTTCCCCCTCACGGACCTCTTCGAGAACCGCGACTACCGGGGCAGCACCCACTTCTTCTTCGACATCGGCAACGGCAACACCGTGGCGTTCTTCGACTTCCCGGGGCTCGACCTCGGGCCCTACGCCGAGGTGCTCGGTGGCCTCCACCACCTGGCCATCTCGGTCGCCCCCGAGACCTGGGCCCGCCTGAAGGCCAAGCTCGACGACGCCGGCGTCGCGTACCAGCACATCAGTGGCAGCAGCATCTACTTCTCGGACCCCGACGGCACCCGCCTCGAGCTCATCAGCGACCCGCTCGGCCACATGTACGGCAGCGACGTCCTCTGAACGGGGCCGGCGGGCGGGTGTGGTTCAATCGGCGGCCATGCGTGCCGCCGTGCTCGAGACGCCGAACGAACCCCTGGTCGTGGGGGAGGTGGACGTCGAGGACCCCCGCCCGGGAGAGGTGGCGGTGCGGGTGCACGCCTGCGGCGTGTGCCACTCGGACCTCAGCGCGGTCAACGGCACCTTCCCGATGCCCGTGCCGATCGTGCTCGGCCACGAGGCCGCCGGCGTGGTCGAGGCCGTGGGCGCCGGCGTCACCCGCCTCGCGGTGGGCGACCACGTCGTGCTCACGCCGTCGCCGTCGTGCGGCCACTGCTACTGGTGCGTCCGTGGCGAGCACGCCATCTGCACCGACCTCATCGGCCTGTTCACCGCGACGTTCGCCGACGGCTCCACCCGCCTCTCCCGCGGCGGCGAGACCGTCTACCGCGGGCTGAACGTCGGAGCCTTCGCCGAGACCGTCATCACCCAGGAGGCCGGGGCCGTCAAGATCGACGACGACGTCCCCCTCGAGGTCGCCTGCGTGGTGGGCTGCGCGGTGCAGACCGGCGTCGGCGCGGTGCTGAACACGGCCCGGGTGCCCGAGGGCGCGACGGTTCTCGTGGTGGGCCTGGGCGGCGTCGGCCTCTCGGTCGTGCAGGGCGCTCGGCTCGCCGCGGCGGCCCGCGTGATCGCCGTCGACCCCGTCGCCGAGCGCCGCGCCACCGCCCTGCGCATGGGCGCCACCGACGTCCTCGACCCCGCCGACACCGACGTGGTGGCGGCCACCCTCGACCTCACCGGGGTGGGCGCGGACTACGCGTTCGAGGCCGCGGGCAAGGGGGCGCTGGCCGCCACGTGCGTCAACGCCACCCGGCCCGGGGGCACGACCGTCCTCGTCGGCGCGCCGGGCCTCGACGAGACCCTCGACCTCGGTCCCGCCGTCCTCTTCGGGTCGACCGAGAAGAAGCTGCTCGGCTGCATCCTCGGCAGCTCGCTCGCGCCCCGGGACCTCCCCCGCTACCTCGACCTCTGGCGGGCCGGGCGCCTCGACCTCGAGGCGCTCATCACCGCCACCCGGCCGCTCGACGAGATCAACGAGGCCTTCGCCGACCTCACCGCCGGCGAGGGGGTGCGCACCGTCCTCACCCTGTAGCCGGCGCGCGGCCCGCGGCGCGTCCGTGGACACACGTGTCGCTCCCCGTGGCCGTGGTGCCGGGGGTAGCGTCGCGGTCATGGCGACGACTCGACGGGCCCGTTCCCTGCTGGCGACGGTGGCGCTGGTCGCCCTCGTGCTGGCGGGGTGCAGCAGCAGCGACGACGGGGGCGACGACGCCACCGGCGACACCACCACCACGACCGCCGACGCCGGCGACACCGGCGGCGACGGCGGCGGCACCACGACGACCGCCGGCGGCGACGCCACGGCCACCACGGTCGGCGGCGCCGGGGCCGAGGGCCTGAACGACCTCGCCGGCCAGCTCAACGACGCCGACCTCGGGTGCGACACGGTCGAGGGCCAGCGCGACGCCGCCGGTGCCACCGGGGCCGCCCAGTGCGATCTGTCCACCGAGAACCCGGCCTACCTCTACTCGTTCGACGACAACGCCCAGCGCGACGACTTCATCGACAACGGCGGCGTCATCGACTGCACCTTCATCTTCGGCAGCGGCGTCACCTTCGACTACGTGGTGGCCGACGGCGTGATCATCCGCCCGGAGGACAACGCCGACGCGCAGGCGCTGGCCGACGCCCTCGGCGGCGAGGTCCGCACCATCAGCTGCGAGCTCCCCGACGCCGCCGGCGGCGGCTGAGCCGCTCAGGGCGCGGCGGGCGCCGCCGGCTGGACGTCCTCGGCCGCGTCGCAACCGAGGGACGGGCCGTCCACCACGCGGGCGCAGACCGCGTGGTCGCCCGCGGGCACGTCCACGGCCAGCTCGAAGAAGTGGGCGGGGTCGTCGCGCCCCAGCGCCAGGGCGACGTCGGGGCGCTCGGCGGTGGCCACGACCCGGCCCACCACGTCGCCGTCGACCGTGATCTCCACCTCGACCGGCTCGCCCCCGTCGGGACCGCGGTCGGCCCAGCCGAAGACGGTGGCCTGGCCCGGGCCGGGGACCGTCACCGCGGCGACGAACCCGATCCCGTCGCCGTCGATCGCGGCGAAGTTGTCGACCCAGCGCCAGTCGATCAGGCGCTCGCCCGGGAGGACGGGGACGAACTCCGCCTCGTCGCGCACCAGGCGGAGGCGCCCCGACCCCTCGCCGAAGGCCAGCAGGTAGGCGCCGGCGGCGCTGCCGTTGCCCTCGTCGATGCCGATGACGCCGTTGTGCTCGCGCAGCCCCGAGCCGACGGTGACGTCGACCGGCGCATCGGGGGACGGGTCGGCGACGAGCGCGAGGAAGCGCTGGAGCGCGATGGCGTCCTCGCCGGCGCGGGCCCACGCCCGCAGCGACACGAACTGGCCGATGACCAGCACCCCCACGAGCAGCACCGCGGCCACCACGGCGGCGCCCCGGAGGTGGCGCCAGGCGAGCTGGAGCACGCCGACCAGGACCATGGCGGCGCCGATCGACGACACCGCGAGCAGGCGGTCCTGCATCCCGATGCCCTCCTGGCCGAGACCGAGGTTGAGCCACGCCAGTGACCCGAGGGCGATGACGGCCACTCCCCACAGCACGAGCACGGGGCCGTCCTCCCGGTCGCGCTCGCCGAGTAGGTAGGCGACGACCGCGACCACCACGCCGACGAGGACGAGGTCGCCCAGGTAGTGGACGAGCCGGGTCGGGCCGTCGGCGGTGCCGAGGAGGCCGTCGCTGAACAAGGCCCGCCAGACGAGGTCCACCCCGGGGACGTCCCAACGGGGATCGGTGAGCGGGTCGTGGGCGACCCAGGCCGTGGCGAGGACGACGAGCGCGCCCATCGCGGCACGGGGGCGCCAACCGAGCGGGCGGGCGGCCGGCAACAGGACCACCGCGGCAATAGCGGGGGGCGCGGTCAGCTCGTAGGACAGCACGGACAGCGCGAGGAGCACGCCCGCCAGCGGCCACCGGCCGGTGGTGAGGGCCAGCACCCCGCCGAGGAGCAGGGCCAGCGCCACGACCGTGGGGGCGGTGGCCGACCACACCGTGAGGGTGTTGTGGTTGGCGGCCAGCACCCACACGACGGCCACCGCCAGCGCCGACGACGAGCGCACGAACCGGCCGAGGACGAGGAAGACCAGCACCGCCACGACGGCGTTGAGGACGGTGATCACCGCGAACAGCACCAGCGGGTGGGGGCCGACGGCGCCGTAGAGGACGGTGTCGACGAGCCAGGCCACGGGCCGGCCCCACTGGAGGGTGGGGGCCGCCTCGGCCACGCCGTTCACCTCGATCGAGGCGAGGACGCTCCAGTCGTCCGAGAGCAGCTCGGCGCCCTGCGCGACGTAGACCAGGCCCCGGAGCGCCACGAGGCCGACGAGCACGGCGACGGCCCGCAGCGAGACGTCGCCGCGGGTGAGGGGCGCGGGCGGGTGGGCGAACACGCGGTCGGCCGGCCACCAGGCGCCGGCGCCGTCCGCCGGGCGCTCGTCGCCCTCACGCCCGCTTCGCTTCTCGGCCTGCGCCTGCTCCGGCACGGGGGCGGACGCTAGCCCACCCCGCCGCGCCGGCCCCCTCGGTGCCCCCGGTGGGGTTCGAACCCACGATCTTCGGATTAAAAGTCCGCTGCCTTGCCAGCTTGGCTACAGGGGCGCCCGACGAGCGTACGCGCCCCCGATCGGGACCTGAGGCTCAGGTGCCGGTCAGCGCGGCGACGAGGGGGGCGAACACACGCGCCTCGTCGCCGGGCACCACGACGTACGAGTAGCCCCACCGGTCGCGCCGGCGGTTCAGCTCCTCGGTGAGCGAGTCCACGTTGCCGACGAGGGTCATGGGCGACGACAGCAACTCCTCGCCGCTGCCCGCGCCGAACAGCGGCGCCACCTCGTCGGCGAAGCCGACGGGATCGTCGGTGAAGCGGGCCGCGGCCACCCAGGCGTTCAGCTCGAGGTCGTCGAAGCGGTCGCCGGCACCCTCGCGCACCCACTCGACCTTCTGGTCGATGCGGTCGGCCTGGGCGTCGCGCGCCGCGTCGCCGTCGATCTCACCGGAGTGGATCGACGGGTTCACACCGACGATGTCGGCGAACTCGCCAGCGAAGCGCAGGACCCGCGGGGCTCCGCCGCCGATGATGAACGGGGGCCCACCCGGGCCGTGGGCCGGCGGCGTGCTGACCAGGCCGGTGATGTCGTAGTGGTCGCCGGTGAAGTCCACGGCCTCGCCCGCGAACAGGGCCTTCAGCACACGGGCGTGCTCGATCATGCGGTCGACCCGCACCCCGGGGCGGTCCATGGGGATGCCGCTCTGGTCGTAGTCGACCCGCTTCCACCCCGCGCCCAGGCCGACCTCGAGGCGACCGCCCGACAGCTGGTCGATGGTGGTGAGCTCTCGACCCACCATGGCCGGGTGCCGGAAGTCGCTGGCCAGCACCAGCGGCGCCACCCGGAGCGTGGTGGTGGCGGCGGCCGCGGCGGCCATCGCGGCGAGCGGCGCGTAGCCGGAGTCGACGTGGTCGGGCACGAACAGGGTCGAGTACCCGAGCGACTCGAGCTCGCGGGCGCTGTCGGTCCACGACGAGCCCTCGTAGGGCTGGTTGAGCTGGACGCCGAAGCGGAAGCGGCGGGGGTGGGCCATGGGGCGCAGTCTGCCCGACCTGCGGGCGGGCGCGCCCGGGCGACGCGGCCCGGGGAGAATTTGGCACGAGACATGACAGAACTGGTCCGACGTGGCACAATCCACCCGTGCAAGTGATCACCCTCGGCACCGGCAACCCCATCCCCAGCCCCGACCGGGCCGGCCCCGCCACGCTCGTGCGGGCCGCGGGCCGCGACCTGCTGTTCGACTGCGGGCGGGGCGTGCTCATGCGGGCCGCCGCGGTCGCCACCGGGCCGATGCAGTTCCACACGGTCTTCCTCACCCACCGCCACAGCGACCACATCTCCGACCTCAACGACGTCATCACCATGCAGTGGGTGATGACGCCCGGGCCGACGCCCCTGCGCATCGTCGGCCCCGAGGGCACGCAGCGCCTGGTCGACCTCACGCTCGCGATGCTGGCCGAGGACACCGGCTACCGCATGGCCCACCACGAGACCCTCGGCTACGAGCCCGTCGTCGAGGTGGTCGAGGTCGCCGACGGCGTGGTGTCCGACGACGGCGGTGTGCGCATCACGTGCGCCCCCACCGAGCACTCCCCGGTGAAGCCGACGGTCGGGTACCGCATCGAGGCCGAGGACAAGGTCGTCTGCATCGCCGGCGACACCATCCCCTGCGACGGGCTCGACCGGCTGTGCCGCGACGCCGACGTGTACGTGCAGACCGTCGTGCGCGAGGACATCGTCGCCAACATCCCCGCCCCCCGCCTGCAGGACGTCCTCGACTACCACTCGTCGGTCACCCAGGCGGGCGAGACCGCGGCGCGCAACGGCGTGAAGGCCCTCGTGCTGACCCATCCCGTCCCCGGCGTGGCCCCCGGGACCGAGCAGGAGTGGGTCGACCAGGCCCGGGCCGTGTTCGACGGCGAGGTCACCCTGGCCGCCGACCTGGACACGTTCACCCTCTGACGCGACCTACGGTCTCCCCCATGGGGGAGGTCCGACCGGCACCGGTGCGCCTCGACGACCTCGGCGCGCCCCGGTTCCCGGACCACGTCGCCGAGATCATGACCTCGGTCGAGCCGTTGGCGGCGACCCTGGAGCTGCGACCGACCGCGCTCCTCGACGCCGCCGCGGCGGCGACCGGCCTCGACGACTTCGGCGACCCCCGGTTCCTCGAGCCGCTGGCCGTGCTCTGCGAGGCCCTCACGAGCGACGTCGAGTTGAGCCCGATGGGCACGGTGAGCCAGCACACGCTGTTCGTGCAGCTGCTGGCCAACCGCCTCCTGGTCGAGCACGAGATCGCCCGCCACCCCGAGATCCTCGACGAGCCCCTCGAGGCGCCCATCGTGATCGCCGGCCTGCCCCGCACCGGCACCACCCACCTCCACAACCTGCTCTCGGCCGATCCCCGCCTGCGCTCGCTCCCCTACTGGGAGTCGCTCGAGCCGGTGCTGGCCGACACCGAGCGGCCGCGCCCCGACGGCCCGCCCCCCGACCCCGACCCCCGCCTGGCCCGCACCGACGCCGCCCTCTGGTTCGTCAACGAGGCCATGCCCCACTTCGTGCGCATGCACGAGATGACCACCCAGCACCGCCACGAGGAGATCCAGCTCCTCGCCCTCGACTTCTCGACCATGCTGTTCGAGACGACGACGCCACTGCCCGCCTACCGGGACTGGTTCGACGCCACCGACCAGACCGCCGCCTACGGCTACCTGCGACGGGTGCTCCAGGTCTGCACGTACCTGCGCCGGCGGGACGAGGGGGCGCCCACCCGGTGGGTGCTCAAGTCCCCCCAGCACCTCGCCCAGTTCGGACCGCTCCTGGCGGCCTTCCCGGACGCGACCGTCGTCGTCACCCACCGCGAGCCGGTGGCGGTGACCGCGTCGATGGCCACCATGGTCGCCTACAGCGCCCGCATGGCCCTCGCCCACCCCGACCCGGTGGCCATCGGCCGCTACTGGGCCGACCGGGTCGAGCACCTGCTCGGCGCCTGCGTCCGCGACCGCGACCTCTTGCCGGCCGACCGCTCGCTGGACGTGCGCTTCGACGACTTCATGGCCGACGACGTGGCGCTGGCGCTCGCGGTGGAGGACCTCGCCGGCCTCCCCCGCGACGAGGCGGGCACCGCGGCCATCGCGGACTACGTCGCCACCCACCCCCGGGGCCGCCACGGCACCGTCGAGTACGACCTCGCGGCGGTGGGTCTCGACCCGGACGAGCGGCGCGCCGCGTTGGCCCCCTACGCCGCCCGCTTCGGCGTCTGACCGGCAGCCGGCTCAGCGCCCCCGGTCGAGGGCGACGAGCTGCGGGCGGACGGCCTCGTAGATCGCCCGGCCACCAGCCGGGCGCCGCGCTGACCTGGCGTCGTCCAAGGAACACCGGCCTGTCGACCGTCCAGCAGCCCTGACAGGTCGCCGACCGACGGGTCGAGCGTCGCCGCGACCTCCCGGTACTGGTCGCCCGCGCGGAGCCCTGCTGGTACGGGAGCCAGAAGAAGCGGACGGGCACGCCCGAGCCTGCGGCCAGGTCTCGGCCAGCAGCCGGCCCTGCTCGTAGACGGCGGCCGTGTCGGCGACGCGGTCACCCAAGGGAACCGGGCCACCTGCTGCCGGGGCTCGCGGCGGCCGCCGGCTGATCGCAACAGGGCCTGGACCCGGCTCACCGCCCGGTGCACCAGGCTGAGGTGCTGATAGCGTTCCACAGGGTGCGGTCGTCCTCGACCACCGCGACCCGGCCGCCCGAGCTCGGCCGGCACCCGTCCCAACCGCACCGGAACCTGGTCGGCGGATCGTCGCCGGGAAGTCGTAGATGTACCGTCGCTGGGTTGCGCACCTTGACGTTGGTAAATCGTTGATGCCGTCATGAAGACCACGAGGTCGGGGGGCCCTTCTGCGGGCCAGCCCCGCCTCGAACGCCAGCACCTCCTGCCAGTGCAACCAGGCCCGGCTGCCGGTTCACCGCCTGACCGGCAGGCCCGCGCCTGCGCTCAGCCGCCACCCGGAGGCGATGGTGTGGCTCGCGCTGGCCCCACCCCATATGGTCGACCCCGAAGAACCAGATGACGGCGTGTGCTGCCCACGCCTCGGGCTGGTATGATGGGAGCGGACGCCGCCGGACGTTGATGAGGCGCTGGCGGGTGTCGGCGGTCCGGGCGAGCAGGAAGGGCAGGTACTCCTGGCGGAGGCGCCTGAACTCGCACCAGAACTCCTCGTTCCAGGGCAGGTCCGCGACGGACCCTCGGTGGCGTGGATCCGGTGCTCCGGGGTGATCGTCGTGGCCCAGGCACGTCGGGGGCATCGCCGGCGACGTCGTCGCGACCTCGATGTCCGCGGTGGCCGCCGGGGCCAGGGGCGGGCGGCCGGGCACGTCCTGGGGGTGGACGCGCTCGAGCAGCGTGCCCGCTCCGAGGTCCACGGCGACGGCGAGCACGAGCCAACCGACGATCACGGGGACCGCACGCGCCATCCCGCGCCACCGCCGCGCGCCCACCTGCGGTGGCATTCAGGCCGTGACCACCCGGCAGGTGGGCCGCTCGGGCAGCTCGTCGACGAGGAACCAGCGGAACCACAGCACGCCGCGGGGGTGGCCGGCGGTGGACAGCCAGTTGGGCAGGCCGGGGTCCTTCGCCGCCACCGCCAGCTTCCACGAGCCGTCGGGCTCGTACTGCACCTGCGTGCCGTTGATGGTGACCGGCTCGTAGCGGTAGTCGTAGGTCTGGAGGTACGGGTTCCACAGGCAGAGGTTCCAGAACACGCACCCCGGCGAGCGACCCTCGATGATCAGCACCTCGTCGTCGGCCAGGTCGTAGGAGCCCATGGCGTAGGACGCGTCGCCCGCGGCCCACCCGTAGGTGACGGCGGGCACCGGGTACGGCTCCTGCACGGCGTTGGCCTCGCCGCCGGCGGGCATCGGGATCGGGAAGATGGCGAGCAGGTCGGCCAGGAAGTTCGTCGTCCGCCGGAGGCGCAGGGCCAGCTCGGCGTCGTCGAGCGGGGCGGGCGGGCCGGTCACCCCCGTGCCCGAGCGCACGACCTCGATGGCGTAGGTGGCCCGCTCGCCCCGGCGGGGGACCTCCATGTAGTCCCGGGTGACGCAGGCGTTGGCGTCGGGGGTGAGGGCGATGAACGTCGTGCCGTCGCCGGGGTCGGCGTCCGGGGGGCCGAGGAGGAACGAGAACGTGCCGTCGCCCGCGACGTCGAGGTGCTGGTGGTCGTTGACGGTGCCGACGATGTTGTCGGACCAGCGGCCGTCGTCGGGCCCTCCGTAGACCGTGAACGACAGGTACACGGCGTCGCCGCGGTGCCCGGTCACCCGGTACGTGTTGCGGGGGTCGATCGTGGCGAACGAGTAGAAGGCGTCGGCGTTGTCCCCGCCGAACTTGCGGGTGGGGCTGACGATGTCGACGAACTCGGGCCGGTCGGGGTCGGCCCAGAGGTACAGGTCGCAGCCGACCCCCAGCACCTCGATGAGCCAGCGGTAGCCCTCGAGGACGTTGACGTCGTCGGGCACCGCCCGGTCGCCGACCAGGAAGGACCGGTCGGCCCCCCGGATCAGGTCGAGCAGGGCGTGGAACGCCGCCCCCGACTCGAATTGCCGCTCAGCCACGCCGTGCTCCCCCGATCGTCCGGACTCGACGCAATGCCTATCGGAAACCGATACGCCTCGCGTCGAGAACCCGTGGGCGTCGAGGGACGCCGACGGTGCTCAGGTCAGGTCCAACTGCAGCATCCGGATGGCGTTGCCCCGCACGATCTTGTGCACGACGTCGGCGGGCAGATGGCCCATCATCTTCTCGGCGACCTCCTTGGTGTGGGGCCACGTCGAGTCGGTGTGGGGGTAGTCGGTCTCGAAGGTGATGTTGTCGACGCCGACCGCCTCGAGCGAGTCGAGGCCGTGCTTGTCGCGGAAGAAGCAGCCGTAGATCTGTCGGTAGTAGTAGGTGGACGGCGGCTCGGGGACCACGTCGCGGACGCCGCCCCACGCCCGGTGCTCCTCCCACACGTCGTCGGCCCGCTCGAGGATGTAGGGGATCCAGCCGATCTGGCCCTCGGAGTAGGCCAGGATCAGCTCGGGGTGGCGCACCAGGACGCCCGAGAAGAGGAAGTCCGACATCGAGCTCATGGCGTTGCCGAAGCTGAGCGTGGCCGCCACCGCGGGCGGGGCGTCGGGCGAGGTGGCCGGCATCTGCGACGACGAGCCGATGTGCATGCACACGACCGTGCCGGTGTCCTCGCACGCCTGGAAGAAGGGCTCCCAGTAGCCGGAGTGCAGGGTGGGCAGACCGAGCTTGGCGGGGATCTCGCTGAAGGTGACCGCCCGCACGCCCCGCTCGGCGTTGCGGCGCACCTCGGCGGCGGCGAGCTCGACGTCCCACAGCGGGACGATGGTCAGGGGGATGAGGGCCCCGCCGGAGTCCCCGCACCACTCCTCGACCATGTAGTCGTTGTAGGCGTAGACGCAGGCCTCGGCGAGCTCCTTGTCCTGCGCCTCGGCGAAGGTCTGCCCGCAGAACCGGGGGAAGGTCGGGAACGACAGCGACGCCTCGACGTGGTTGGCCACCATGTCGGCGATCCGGGCCTTCGGCTCGTAGCAGCCCGGGCGCATCTCGTCGTAGGTGATGGGCGACAGGGTCATGTCGTCGCGCTCGAACCCGACCGCGGCGACGTGGCGCTTGTGGGGGAAGAGCTTGCCCTCGTACACCCACAGGTCGCAGGGGGGCGCGTCGTCGGACAGCTCGTACTCGTACGTGGTCCCGCTGACGTACTTCAGCCCGGCCAGGCCGTGGCGCTCGATCCGCGGCGCCCGGTCCCTGAACCGCGCCGGCAGCCACGTCTCCCACAGGTGGGCGGGCTCGACGATGTGGTCGTCGACGCTGACGATCAGCGGGATCTCGGTCGGCTCGGTCGCGTCGGTCACGGGAAGGCCCTCCGTTTCTGACCGTTTCTGACGACCCGTCAGATTCGTCGTCACCCTAGCCCCCGGGTCAATCGGCACCACCTCCGGACCGATAGGGAACCGTGCCCGACGAGCCGCGCCCCGAGCCCCGCCCCCTCGACCCCAGCACCCCGATCGGCGGCCAGGCCGTCGTCGAGGGCGTGATGATGCGGGGGCCGCACCGCTGGGCGGTCGCGGCCCGGCGCCCCGACGGGACCATCGCCACGACCGACGAGGGCGTGCCGACCTGGGCGCAGAAGCCGAAGGCCGTGCCCGTGGTGCGCGGCGCGTTCGCCCTCGTCGAGACGATGGCCCTCGGGCTGAAGGCCCTCAAGTGGTCGGCCGCGGTCGAGAAGGGGGACGAGGACGGGGCACCGGCGACGGACCGCTCGCTCGCCCTGACGACCGTGGTGACCCTGGTCGTGTTCATCGCCGTCTTCTCGGTCGTCCCCGCGGCCGCGGCCCACGCCGTGGCCGACCGGGTGCACGACTCCACGCTGGTGTTCGTGCTCGCCGAGGGCGTCCTGCGCCTGGGGCTGTTCCTCGGGTACGTGGTGGCCATCGGGCGCTCACCCGCCATCCGGCGAACCTACGAGTACCACGGGGCCGAGCACATGGTGATCGCCGCCTTCGAGCACGCCGAGCCGCTCACGGTCGAGGCCGCCCGCCGCTACAGCACCCGCCACGCCCGCTGCGGCACCGACTTCCTGCTGCTCGTGGTCGTGGTCGCCATCGTGGTGTTCTCGCTGTTCGGCCAGGCCTCGTGGCCGGTGCTGGTGCTCACCCGGGTGGTGGGCCTGCCGGTCGTCGCGGGCCTGGCCTACGAGATCCTGCGCCTGGCCAAGCGCCGGCCCGAGAGCCGGCTCGTGAAGGCCGTCACCGCTCCGGGGCTGGCCCTCCAGGCCCTCACCACCAAGCCCCCCGCCGACGACCAGATCGAGGTGGCCATCGCCAGCCTCGAGGCGGTGATCGCCGCCGAGGCGGCGACGGAGGCGTCCGAGCAGCACGCCGCCTGAGCCCGGACGCGAACGACGCCGCCCCCGGGAGCTCCCGGGAGCGGCGCCGTCCACGCACCGGAGCGGTGCGTCAGTTGTTGGCGATGACGTCGACGATGGTGTCGAAGTTGCGGGTGGTGATGCGCGGTCCGCTGTTGAGGGGCGGGTTCCCGCTGGCCCCGTACGAGTGGACGCCCATGCCGCACGGGCCGCCGCAGGGGCCGGGCCGCGAAGATGGGCGGCCGACTGCCCCCGGCGGTTCTGATGTTGTGTCGATCTTCTGTCGCTCCGGATCGCCTTGCGCGCATCTTCAGTGGTGCGAAGCGGGGTAGCCCTCGACCGGCCGTGCGTCGAGGCGGTTCTCGCCGACCAGGGCGAATGCTCAGCCACCCACGGTGTGCCGATGGTGCAGTCGAGGCGCTGGGGCCCATCGTGGTGGGCCTTGGGGCCACCCGGAAGCGGGAGAAGATCCCGTTGACGTTGCAGCCGCCGGGATCTGTCCCCGTTGCGGGCGAGGAAGAACTGCGTGACTCGATGAGCACGCTGGTGTCGGGCCGTAGGCGCAGGGCCTGAGGTGAGGGTCAGTCGCGTCGATCAGCCAGCCGTGCAGATGAACAGCCCGTTCTGCTGAACCGATCTGCCGATGCCGACGCCGGGTACTCGTGGTGTCGGTCACCTACGCGGCCGTCGGGCCGTCACGGACTCGCCGCCGATCGGCTGGCCCTCGTGGGCGCCGGGTAACACGGTGGCCTGGAGGCGATCGGCCAGGGTGCCAGTTCCCGACGCCTGCGTGGCGATCACTGCCACCCGCCGAGGATCGCCGGCGCCGAGAGCTGCTCGATCGGGACGCCCACTGCTCGTGGCTCACCGCCACCCCGGAGCCGGTCAGGCCCTAAGGTGCCGAGGCGAGCAGAACTGCCGCAGCTGTGCCAGATCCGGGCGGGTCGCGCCGGTCGGACCGGCAGGCAGTCGTCAGCCGTTGGCCTGCGCGACTGCGGCGAGGAGACCGATGCGGCCACGCGTCATCATCGGGCCGCTGTTCATGGGCGGGCTGCCGCTGGCGCCGTAGGCGTGGACGCCGGCGCTGCAGGGCCCCCCGCACTCGGGCCGGTTCCACTTGAACAGCGGGGAGCCCGACTGACCCCCGAAGGTGTCCATCGGGTAGTGCAGGAAGTTCACGCTGTTGCGGTCCACCTCGCCGACCATGCGCCACCGCGACCCGTAGCCCTTGTCGCCCGGGTAGCCCTCGACCCGGAGACGCCGCCCGGCGAAGGCGTCGGTGCCCGTCAGGGTGAACAGGCCGAACGAGCCCGCCGTCTCGGCGAAGTCGCACGGGGGGGCCAGTTGGTGGACGGCGTAGTCGTGGGCCGGGACGCCGTCGAAGCGCCACTTGTCGGGCGCCCACACCTCGGCCACCGGGCAGCTCCCCCAGTGGTTGTCCACGATGCCCTGGACCCGGTTGCGGGCCGGGAGGAACGTGGCCGAGTCGACGGGGTCGTCCTCGGCGCCGTCGAACGCGCAGTGGCCGGCGGTGAGCACCGAGTTGCCGTCGATCAGGTACCCGGTGCAGATGTACGGGCCGTACCCGTCCTGCCAGAACTCGATCTGGCCGATGGCCGACAGCGGGTAGACGTCGGTCTTGACGCTGGTGAGACGCTCGCGGCCGTCCACCCCGATCACCGACTCGGGGTCGCCGATGATCGACTGCGGCACCCCTTCGGGCGTGGCGGGGAGGGCATCGGTCTCGGGGCTCGTCGTCGCCGCGAACCCCTCGACGCCCGACGGGGCGTGGGCCGGCCAGACGTCGAGCGGGCCCGACGCCGGCGTCGCCAGGACGGGCAGGCCGGTGCCGGCCTCGGGCGGCTGCTGGGCCCCGCCGGCGGCCCGGCGAGGAGGGTCGCGATCACCGCCGCCAGGGTCGCGGCCGCGACGAGCGGCGACCGGCGCGGGCGTTCGGACGTGAGGGGGCGCACCGGGTCCCTTTCCGGGTCGACGACGGGTGCACCCCCGTTGTACCCCGGCCGGGCCGGCGCGCCACCGCGGTGGTCCCGCCCGCGCCGGTCTGGTTGAATCCCGGGGGCGTGGAAGCGATCGAGTTCCTGGTGGGCTCCCCGGTCTTCAAAACCGTGCGGCACCTGCGTGCAGGTGCGGGGGGTTCGATTCCCCTTCGCTTCCGCCACGGCACCGGGGGGTGTGGGACCGGGTGGCCCGCCCCCGCCTGACGGGCTTCTCCCACGGGGCCGGCTGTGGGTGCAAGCTGTCCGCCGCCGAGCTCGCCGCCGCGCTCGGCGCGATGACCCGCCCCCTGCCCACGGGCCCGAGCGTCCTCGTGGGGCCGGAGGGCGCGGACGACGCCGGCGTGTTCCGCCTCGACGAGCGCCGCGCGCTGGTGCAGACCCTCGACTTCTTCACCCCGGTGGTGGACGACCCCGGCGACTGGGGCGCGATCGCGGCGGCCAACGCGCTGAGCGACGTGTACGCGATGGGGGGCACCCCGGTGACCGCGCTCAACATCGTCGCGTGGCCCCGTGAGGGGCTCGACCTCACCCTGCTCGCCGAGGTGCTCGACGGCGCCGCCGGCGTCCTCGACGAGGCCGGGTGCGCCCTCGTCGGCGGGCACTCGATCGACGACCCCGAGCCCAAGTTCGGCCTGTCGGTCACGGGCCTCGTGGACCCGGACGCGATGCTCACCAACGCCGGGGGCCGCCCGGGCGACGTGCTGGTGCTCACCAAGCCGCTCGGCACGGGCGTGGTCACCACCGCGGCCAAGCAGGGATCCTGCCCCGACGGGGCGCTCGACGCCGCGGTCCGGTCGATGACGCTCCTCAACGCCGACGCGTCCCGGCTGGCGACGGCGCACGGCGCGCGCTGCGCCACCGACGTCACCGGCTTCGGGCTCCTCGGGCACCTCGCCGAGGTGGTGTCGGCCTCCGGCGTGGGGGCCGTGGTCGAGGCCGCCCGCCTCCCGCTGCTGCCCGGGGCGAGCGCGCTGGCCGAGCAGGGGACCGTGCCCGGCGGCACGCGGCGCAACCGCGAGGGCACGGCGGTGTCGTGGGGCGACGGCGTCGACGAGGCTCGCCGCTGGCTCGCCTGCGACGCCCAGACGTCGGGGGGCCTGCTCGTGGCGATCGCGCCGTCGCGGGCGCCCGGCCTGCTCGATGCCCCAGGGATCGGCCGGCGGGCCCCGCCGTCGCATCGGGTCGCTCGTCGAGCGCCCGCCCTGCCCGGCCGTGCACGTCCGGTGACGGGCCCCGACCCCCGGCGGGCGCTCCCGCCGGTCGACGCGCTGGCCGCCCGGGCCCCCACCCCACTGCCGTCGCCCGGCGCGCTGCCCGGCGGGTCCTCGACCGGGCCCGAACGGCCCTGGCCAGGCGGCGAGGCGCCGGACGCCCGCGCTCGAGGCCCGCCTCGCGGCGGAGCTGGCCTGTCGCCCCACGCGCCCGTCCTGAACGCCACCGGGGTCCTGCTGCACACGAACCTGGGACGCGCTCCCCTCGACCCGCCCGACGAGGCGCACGGGTGGGGGCCGTCGGACCTCGAGATCGACCTCGCCACGGGGCGCCGGGGCGCGCGGCAGCGCGGCGTCGAGGAGGCCGCCGCCGCGCTGACGGGCGCCGACGACGCGTTGGTGGTCAACAACGGCGCCGCGGCCCTGACCCTCGCGGTCGCGGCCCTCGCCGGCAACCGTGAGGTCGTGGTCTCACGGGGCCAGCTGGTCGAGATCGGCGGCTCGTTCCGGGTGCCCGACGTGGTCGCCGCCGGGGGTGCGGTGCTGCGCGAGGTCGGCACCACCAACCGCACCCACGAGTCGGACTACCGGGACGCCGTCGGGGCCGGCACCGGGGCCCTGCTCGAGGTCCACCCGTCGAACTTCGTGGTCGAGGGCTTCGTCGCGCGGGTGCCCACGGCCACGCTCGCCGCGGTGGCCCACGACGCGGGCCTCCCGCTGGTGGTCGACCTCGGCTCGGGGCTGCTCGACGAGCGCTGCCCGTGGCTGGCCGGCGGCGCCCCGGCGTGGCTGCGGGGCGAGCCCGGCGCCCGCCAGGCCCTCGCGGCCGGGGCCGACCTCGTCACCTTCTCCGGCGACAAGCTGCTCGGCGGGCCCCAGGCCGGGATCCTCTGCGGCGGGGCCGACGCCGTCGCCCGCCTGGCACCACCTCGCCTGGGCGCTGCGCTTCGACCGGGTCCGGGGCGTGCTGTTGCACCGGCCCTCGACGCCTACCTCCGGGGAGCGGCCGCCGAGGACGTGCCCTTCTGGCGCCTCGCCCTGGCGCCCGCCGACTCGCTGCGGCGCGCCGAGGCCGTCGCGGCGGCCCTGCCGTCCGCCGCGGACGCATCGGTGGTGGCCGCCCCGGGCGCCGTCGGCGCCGGGTCGCTGCCCGGGCGCGGGCTGCCCGGGTGGGCCGTCGCGCTCGGTGCCGGACCTCCCGACGACGTCGGCGCCGCCCTCCGCCGATCCGGAGTGCTGACCGTGATCACCGGTGGCCGGGTGCTGGCCCACCTGCGCAGCGTCGACCCCACCGACGACGACCGCCTCACCCGCCTCCTCGCCCGTGCGGTGATCGACCGATCGTGATCGTCGCGACGGCCGGCCACGTGGACCACGGCAAGTCGACGATCGTCCGCCGGCTCACCGGCACCGACCCCGACCGGTGGGCCGAGGAGCGCGAGCGGGGCCTGACCCTGGACCTCGGCTTCGCCTGGACCCTGCTCCCGTCGGGTCGGACGGTGGCCTTCGTGGACGTGCCCGGCCACCGCCGCTACGTGGCCAACGCCCTGGCCGGCACCGCCGCGGTGGACGGGGTGCTGCTGGCGGTCTCGGCCCGGGAGGGATGGCGGGCCCAGACCGAGGAGCACGTGGCGATGCTCGAGCTCGGCGGCGCCCCGACGGGCGTCGTCGCCCTGACCTTCGCGGACGCGGTCGACGGCCCCACCCTGCGGAACGCCCGCGCCGCGGTGGCGGCCCGGCTCGAGGGCACGTTCCTCGAGGGCGCCGAGATCGTGCCCACCCGCGCCGACGGGCGACGGGACGGGGCGCTGCGGCGTGCGCTCGACGACGCGGTGGCGGCCTGCCCGACCGCGCTCGACACCGGCCGTCCCCGGCTCTGGATCGACCGCTCGTTCCTGCTCGACGGCGTGGGTCGGGTCGTCACGGGCACGCTCACCGGCGGGTCCGTGGCCGTGGGCGACCACGTCGACGCCGTCGAGGGGGCCGGGGCGACGCCGCTGCGGATCCGCTCGGCCCGCCGGAACGGCCGGCCCGTCGAGCGGGCCACGCCCGGCGGGCGGGTCGCGCCGCCGTGCGGGCTGGGGCCCCGCCCCCGCCGGGCGCGGCGGTCGCGTCGGGCGCAGTGGTCGAGCGGACGGGTGCTACGTCGTGCTCGTCCCGGCCCGGGACCGGACCGGCCCCGGTCCTGTCGTCCCCTCCTGCACGTCGGCACCTGGTCCGCCCCGTGCGCCTGGCCCACCTGGCCGGAGCCGAGGGGACGAGCGACGGTTCGCCCGGCTGCTGCTCGAGCGCCGGGCCGCTCTCCCTGGGGACCGCTTCGTGCTCCGCGACGGCCGGGCGGCGACGGTGGCGGGAGGCACGATCCTCGCGATCGACGCCGAGACCATCCGCCGGTCCCCTGCGTCGCTGGCGTGCCGCGAGGCGGCCGTGCAGGACCCACCTGGAGCGCGTCCGGCGGCTCTGCCGCCGCCCTCCTCGACGAAGGCGATGGCACCGCGCCGGCCGCGGCCGTGCTCGCCGCGACGGGCAGCCGTCCACGGGCACCTGGGCCACCGGCGACGCTCGGTGTCGGTGCGCCTGCGCCGGGCCCGCCGAGCGTTGTCGACGCGCCTGGAGCAGGACGAGGCCGTCGAGCCGACGGGCCCGGTGGAGGCCCTCGCGGCCCGCCAGCTCGTGCAGCGCGCCCTCGCCGACGAGCGCGACGGCGCGTTGCACCGGCCGGGGACCGATCCCCGGCGGCGGTGGCTCGCCGTGGCCGAGCGGCTCGACGGCGCGGTCCGGGCCGGGGCGCTCGGCCCGCTGTGGACCCGGGAGGAGGCGGCGGCCGCCGGGGCCGGGCCCGGGGAGGTGCGCCGCCTGGTCGAGGAGGGCCTGGTGGTCCCCGTCCCACCGTTCCTCGCCACGCGCTCGACCTACGCCCACCTCGCGACCTCCGTCGCCGCCCGGGTCGCCGAGGGCCCGGCCACGACCGCGTCGTTGAAGTCCCTCCTCGGCCTGACCCGGCGCACGGCCATCCCCCTGCTCGAGGCCCTGGACCGCGACGGGGTCACCCGGCGCGAGGGGGACGCCCGGGTCCCCGGTGGCCACCCCGCCGGCGGGCGCTGACCTGCGATACTGGCGGGGCGGCGACTGCGGGTGGCGTGGATGGGACGGGATCGGGTGAGGCGACGGGCGGGGACGACGACCCGACACCGCGCGCTCTCGCTCCTCGCGTCCATCGCCCTGGTCGTGCCCGTCGCGCTCGCCGATCACGCAGGAGCCGCCGGGGACGAGACGCCGGCCCGCGGCCGGGCGTACCCGGGCGTCGAGCCCGAGCGGGTGGTCGCGGGCACGCTTCGCTACCCGGCCCGGGCGGTGGGCACCCTCGACGTCACCCTGCACGGCACCCCCCGCCGCTGCACCGCCTTCCTGGTCGACGCCAACTCCGTGGTCACGGCCGCCCACTGCATCCACGACGGCAGCGGCGACACCGGCGCGGCGTGGGCGTCGAGTGCCACCTTCCAAGCCGGCCACGACGCCGGGGCCGCCCCGTGGGGCACCTGCGCCGCGACCGACGGCCACGCCCCGTGGGGCTGGCGCACCGAGGCCGACGAGCGGGTCGACTACGCCGTCGTGCAGCTCGACTGCGACATCGGGGTGCGGGTGGGCTGGTTCGGCCTCTGGCTCTCGGGCCGCGGTGGCGACCTGAGGAACCAGAAGGTCTACGTGCGCGGCTACCCGGACGACCTCGCCGGGAGCCAGTGGCGGGGCGGCGGCCGGGTCACCGGCCTCACCCCGAGGCTGGTCTTCGCCAACGCCCGCACGAACGGTGGCGTGGACGGGGCCCCGACCTACTTCTCGTCCGCCGCGTGCGGGGGGCCGTGCGCCGTGGCCGTCAGCTCGACCGAGCCCCACGGCGGCGCCGGCGTCCACGCGGCGACGCCGCACGGTCCCCGCTTCACCCTCGGCCGCTTCCAGCAGATCCTCGCGTGGGCCGCGGAGAACGGATGACCCGGGGGCGGCGGTGAGCGCGACCGTGACCCACGTCGCCATCGACGGCGGGAGGGTGCACGTCACGAGCGACGCCCCGCTCGCGGCGCCGGCCACGTCGGCGGGCCGCTACGTCGTGGACGGCGTGATCCGCGAGATCACCACGCAGGGGACCGGGTTCTTCGACGTCCTCGTGGCGGCCGAGGGCCTGGCCCCGACCGAGGACTACCAGGTGCGGGGCGGGGCCCTGCGACTGGGGCGCACCGTCCACGTCGACCCGGCGACGGGCTCGGAGCGCGTCGACACCACCGCCGTGTGGGACGCGGGCGACGGATCGCTCGCCCTCACCACCAGCGACCTCGACACCGAGCAGGTGCTCGCGCTGCTGGACCGGCTCGACCTGCGGCCCGGCCCCGAGGGCCTCGCCGTCCTGCCCGCCGGCGGGATCGGCTGGCACGACGCACCCCAGCTCGTGAAGGAGCTCCCGGGGATCGGGCTGCTCGAGGTGCTGCCCCTGTCGGCCGAGGTGTCGGGCTCGTTGCCCTCGTGGCCGGGGACCCCGGTGGCGGGCGGCGAGCTCTACCGCGACGAGGTCGCGCCCGGCGTCCCGTTCGTCGTGCTCGTCACCGAGACGGCCCGGGTGAACGTCCTGCCCGACGACGACGGGATCGAGGCCGCCACCGCGGGCGCCACCGAGCTGCTCGTCGAGTGGGAGCGGGCGTCGTGACCCTCACCGCCACGCTGCTGCTCCTCACCTGGATGGCCCTCATCGTCCTCGGCTTCGCCCTGGCCGGGCTGCTCTCGCGGGTCCACCGGCTCGAGCAGCAGGTCGCCGGCGCGGCACCCGCTCCGGCCGGCGCGGGTGCCGGCGGCCCACCCGTCGGCGTGACCGCCCCGTCCGTCCCGGGGCTAAACCTGGAGGGCGGCGCGGTCCTGCTCTTCGCCGACCGCGAGTGCGGGTCGTGCCGGCGGGTGCTGCCCGCGGTCGCCGCGGCCGCGGGGCCGGGCCGGCCGGTCCACGTGCTGTGGAGCGGGCCCCGACCCACCACCGTCGACGACGCCACCGGGGTGGTCCACCACGAGGAGGCGGGCGCCGCCTACGCCGCCTTCGGGGTGCGGGCCGCGCCCTGGCTCGTCGCGGTCGACGCCGCCGGCACCACCGCCGCATCCGGGGCGGCCGGCAGCGAGGACCGCGCCCTCGCCCTGCTGGACGCCGTGGGGCCCACCGACGCCGGGGAGGCCGACCGATGACCGCCTACGCCGACCTGGTCCCCGCGAGCGCGCCGCCCGGCGGGACGCCGCTGCGCCGACGCCGGGACGCCGAGCGCGAGCGCTACTCGGCGCCGCCCACCCGGCGCGGGTTCCTCACCGGCCTCGTGGCGGCCGGCATGGGGGCCGGCGTCGCCGCCCTCGGCGTGTTCCCGAAGGCACGCGCGGCGCTGGCCGATCCGGCGCCCGGCCAGTACGGCTACCGCATCTACCCGTCGTGCCCGCCGTACGCGGCGAGCCACGAGTGCGAGCCGGGCTGCGGGCCCTCGCAGGTCCTGGCCGACACCTGCGAACCGAGCGGCCAGTACGCCGGGTGGTTCAAGAACCGGCCCGCCGAGGGCTACCGCCTGCGGCCCGGCGCCTGCTGGGCGGGGTTCGACGGCTGGACCTGGGGCCACAACGGCCCGTGCGGCGGCTGCGCGCAGCACACCCTGTACCGCTGCCACGACGGCTACAAGCTCATCGGTGCGGGTTGGTACCCGAAGATCTGCCGCAAGGTCACCGAGTGCGACGGGCGGGACCCCGACGAGCCCGTCTACCACGACCCCGTCGGCGCGCTGGTGACGGCCCGCGTCGTGGCCCCCGGGATGGTGCGGCTCAAGGGCTGGGTGATCGACCCCGACGCCCCCCGCTCCCCGGTGACGGTGGGGATCTACCGCAACAGCCGCCTCGTCGCCCGGCCCGTGGCCAACCGTCGCTCGCGCGCGATCCCGCCCTTCTTCTGGTCGGCCGGCCTCCAGCACGGCTTCGCGGTCACGGTCAAGGGGGTGCGACCGGGCGAGCACCGGTTCCGGGTGTTCGCCTCGTCGATCGGCCCGGGGCGCAACACGAAGCTGGGCGAGGCCCGCATCCGCATGCCCTACGGCGCCAACCCGGGCACGGGCTGACCGAGGTGGCGGGCACCGGCGACACCCTGCGGCGAGCGCTCAGCGACCCGGTGGCGGCCAGCGTCGGCGCCGCGGCGCTGCTCGGGGTGGGCTGGGTGGCGGGGAGCGCGGTGGTGGTGCTCGTCGCGACGGGCGCCGGCGCCGGGCACTCGCTGTCGGGCAGCGTCTGAAGCCGCAACAGCGCCTACGCGCTCACGCCGCCGGTCTGGCGGCACCGGACCCCTCGCTCCTCCGCCCTGGCCGCCTTCGTGGCGGGCACGACGCTCGGCGGCCTCGCCACCGCGCTCGGCCTGTGGGTGCTGTCGGGCCTGGCCGCACCCCTGCCGGCGGCGGCCCGCCTGACGCTGTTCGCGCTGACGAGCGCGGCGGCGCTGCTCGTGGCCCACGGGATCGTTCCCGGTCGCCTGCCCCAGAACCGCCGCCAGATCCCCCGGACCGTGTTCGACCGGGCCCCGGCGCGGGCCGCCGCCCGGTTCGGGGTCGAGTTGGGGACCGGGCTGCGCACCTACCTGCCGAGTGCCGCGCCCCACGTGCTGGCCCTGGGGATGGTGCTGCTGGGTGGGCCGTGGTGGGCGGCGCTGGCCCTCGGCGCGGGCTTCGGCGCGGGACGGGGGCTGTTGCCGACCCAACGGGCGCTGTCGCCCGACCCGCGGCGGTGGGACGCCCGGGTCGAGCTCGCCGGGCCCGTGCTGCGGGGGGCGGGCGAGACGATCGCCGTGGTCGGGCTGCTCGTCGCGGTGGCCGTGGCGGGGTGAGGGGCGCTCAGGCGGAGACGCCCACCGGCGCCTCGTCCTCGCGTCCGGCCCAGAGGTCGTTGCACCGCTCGCAGACCTCCTCGGGGACGATGCCCGCCCGCATGAGGAAGCTGAAGATCGTGCAGCCGAGGCAGAAGCCCGCGAACGCCTCGAGGCTGGCGGCCACCAGCAGCATCGCCAGCACGACCTGGGCGGCGCCGGCCAGGCCGAGCCCGAACCACAGCACGGAGGCGGTGAGGGTGAACGTGGCGCCGATGCCCTGCGCGAAGCGCTTGGGCGGTCCGGCGCAGAACCGGTGCTCGACGTCGAGGCGGGGGGTGATCACCTGGGTGGCGAGCCGGCCGAGCGGGCTGAGCGTCGGCCCGGTGAGGACCCGGGCCACGAACCCGTAGGTCAGCACCACCAGCACCCAGCTCCAGCCCGTGAGCAGGAAGAGGGCGGTCATGGCCACGACGCCACCGGCGACGACGCGCGCCGAGGTCTCGTTGACCGGGTTGGGGAAGGAGAACAGCTCGCTGCGGGTCATGGGGACGCCCTGCCTTGGAGAAATCCGACCTGTTGGGTCAGGTTTCTACCAGGGCAGGGCGCCACCGACAACCTGCGACCCCCCGATGCGGGCCGCGGTGAGGCGGGTCCGGCCGTCAGCCACCCGACGGGTCGATGCGGGTGGCGGTGTCGTCGCCGTTGTCCGCCGTCCACACCGCCGTCGGCGAGACCGCGACCGCCACGGGGATCCGCCCGACCGGCACGGTCGCCACGACCGTGTTGCTGCCCGGATCGAGTCGCATGACGTTGTCGTCGCCGATGTTCGACACCCACACGTCCTCGTCGGCGGCCGCGATGCCGCCCGGGCCGTTCCCCACCTCGATGGTGGCCACCACCGAGTTCGTGGCGGCGTCGATCCGGCTCACGGTGCCCGAGTCGTTGTTGGCCACCCACACGGCGTCGTCGGTCGCGGCGACCGAGAACGGCGTGGTGCCGACGTTGATCGTCGCGACGACCCGGTTGGAGACCGGGTCGATCCGAGAGACGGTGCTGGCCTCGAAATCGGCCACCCACACGGCGTCGTCGGTCGCGGCGACCGACGCGGGGTAGGGCCCGACCTCGACGGTGGCGACGACGCGGTCCGAGGCCGGGTTGATCCGGGACACGGTTCCGTCGCTGCTGTTGGTCACCCAGACCGCCGAGTCGGTGGCCGCCACCGCGCCGGGGCTCGAGCCCACGTCGATCGTGGCGACGACCTGGTTCGAGGCGGGGTCGATCCGCGACACGGTGTCGTCGAGCGCGTTCGGCACCCAGACGGCCGACTCCGTCGCGGCGACCCCACCGGGTGCGCCACCGGCGGCGATCGACGTGACGGGCTCGTTGTCGGCGAGCGCGATCCGGGTGACGGTGCCGTCACCGCGGCTGCTCACCCAGGCGGCGTCGCTGGTGAGCGCCACCCCGTCCGGCTGGGCGTCGACGTCCACCGTGGCGGCGACGCGGGGTCGCCCCTGACCGTCCTCGGCCGGCGGCGTGGTGGCGTCGCCCGCCGTCTCGCCGTCATCCCCGCCCGTGCGGGCCACCAGCACGGCGGCGAGGGCGGCGACCAGGACGGCCGCCGCCGCGACGACGAGCCACCGACGGGGCCGACGGCGGCCCGGCACGGGCACCGCGGCGGGGCGCTCGATCGAGATGGTCGACCGGTCGTCGACGTCGCCCCGATCGTCGACCGGCGGGCGGGGCGCGTCGAGCCCGTCGTCGGTCGGAGGCGCCGGCGCCGGCGCCGGCGGGGGGCGCGACCCGTCGGCGGCGGTGCTCCCCGCGTCACGGAGATCGGTGACGGGCAGGCCGTGCGCGGCCTGCACCGCCTGCAGGGCACGACCGAGCTCGGCCGCACTCGCCGGGCGCCGCTGTGGGTCCTTCTCGAGCGCCCGGGACACGACGTCGGCGAGGTCGTCGGGGACCCCGGTGAGGCGAGGCGCCGGCCGCCCGATCACCTGCTGGAGCTTCGCGGCGATCGGGGTGCCGGCGTCGACCGAGAACGGGGGTTCGCCGGCGACGAGCGTGTACAGCGTCGAGCCGAGGCCGTAGACGTCGGAGCGCTCGTCGGGCCGCTGCCCCTGGAGCACCTCGGGGGCGACGTGGTCGACGGTGAAGGCAGCGTTGCCCGCGGTGGTGCGACCGGCGCCCTCGAGCGCGGCGATGCCGAAGTCGCCGAGGAGCACCTCCCCGTACGGGCCGACGAGGAGGTTCTCCGGCTTGAGGTCCCGATGGAGGATCCCGGCGCCGTGGGCGACATCGAGGGCGCCCGCCACCTTGACGGCCACCGCCACGGCCTCGGCCCACGGGAGGGGCGCATCGACGACCCGGTCGGCGAAGGTCCCGCCCTCGACGAAGTCCATGGTCAGGTAGGGGCGCCCTTCCTCGGTCACCCCCGAGTCGAGAAGGGCCACCACGTTGGGGTGCCAGGACAGGCTCCCCATGGCCCGGCACTCGCGGTCGAAGCGCTCGCGGGCCCGGCGGTCGAGGTCGTCCACGTCGAGCACCTTGATGGCCACGTCGCGGCCGTGGCGGTCCTGGCGGCCCCGGTACACCGAACCGAAGCCGCCGCGCGCCACCCAGATGAGCTCCGAGTACCCCTCGATGTCCGGAACCGTCGGCACGCCACCTCCCGCAGGCCCACCTTAGAGCAGGCCCCGGGCGGTCACGCCGCCGTGAAGGTGCCCTCCAGGTGCCACACGCCGGTGAACCCGTCGAACGAGCCGCCGACGATCTGGCTGGCCCAGTCGAGGGTGTAGGCGCCGGTCTCGGGGTCGTACGTGCCGGTCACGGCGGTGGTCTCGCCGGGCGTCGAGCCGTCGGGCTTGGGCGCACCCTGGTTGAACTCCGAGCCACCGTACGCGGCGGTCACCGCGGTGGTCTGGCCCGAGAGGGTGCCGTCCTCGTCGGTGATGCTCACGGCCTCGACGCTGCCGCCGCCCTCGGCGTCGGTCTCCGCGGTGAGGATGCTGAAGTCCACGCCGAAGAACGTCACCGGGGCGATGATCGCGTCGGCGAGGGCGTTGCCGTCGGCGTCGAACAGCGGGTCGGGCCCGGGCTGGAACGAGCCGGCCACCAGGCCGCCGTCGGTGCCGGCCTCGAGCAGCGTGTAGGTCTGGTCGCTCGCGGTGGAGTCGGCGTTGGGCACGAAGGGCCCGTCGGCCACGGTGCCGCCGGACTGCACCATGCGGAAGTACGAGCCGGTGGCCTCGGCTCCCTCGAAGGCCCCGGGGTCGATGCCGAAGGTGCCGACGAGCTCGCCCGAGGCGGTCGCGTCGTCGGCGGCGGTGGTCTCGCTCGTCGCCTCGGACGTGTCCGAGGACGAGCCGTCGTCGTCGCTGCTGCAACCGGCGGCCACCAGGGCGACGGCCGCGATCGCGGCGAGGAGCACCAGCAGGGCTCGGTGCGTTCGGGTGCGGGTCATGGCTCCTCCTCGGGAACGGTGATCTCGGAACGGGGGCGGGCCACGAGCGCCGCGGTGACGACGACGAGGCCCGGGAGGACGAAGAACCAGGGGAACAGGGGGAACGGCGGCAGGGCGGCGACGGCCGCGTAGTTGTCGAGGTTGTCGGCCATCGCGCCGACCATGTCGGACATCTCGGACAGGAGCTGCGGCCAGTCGTCGGAGAGCTGCGCGGTGGCCGGGTGGTCGGCGGCGCTGCCCCCGTCCTGCTCGACGACCGCGGGCACGACGGCGGTGCGGAGCTGGCCCTCGCCGCTGCCGATGGTGATGAAGTAGCCCTGGATCTGCGTGACCCGGTCGCGGGTCATCAGGGACTCGAAGTCGTCGATCATGCGGCCGCCGCCGGGGGCGCGGGTGAACATCTGGAAGACCGCCGGCGCCAGCAGGAGGCCGACGCCGAGGACGACCAGCGCGACGGTGAGCGGTCGCCGTCCCCGTCGGACGCGCCACAGCGACAGCCCGGCGAGGACGGCCAGCAGCAGGCCGGGGATCACGAAGAACCAGGGGAAGAGCGCGAAGGGCGGCAGCGAGGACACGCCGTCGAATTCGTCGCGGTTCGCGTCGATGGTGTCGAGCATGTCGCTCATGTCCGTGTCGATCGCGCCCCACTCGTCGACGAACGTGGCGGCCTGCGGGTACTCGGCGGCGAACTCCTCGGGGGTGCCGAGCGCCGGCTGGAGCTCGTCGGCGGTCTCGTCGCGCGCGGCGCCGATCTCGGCGAGGTAGCCGCGGAAGTCGGCGATGGTCGCCTCGTTCATGAACGGCCGGAACTCCTCGATCATGGTCCCGCCCTTCGGGGCCCGATCGAACATCGAGAACGCCGCCGGCGCGGCGGCGAGGCCGAGCCCCACGACGAGGATCACGACGAGCGGCCACCGCCGCACCCGCCGCTCGGGACCCGCAGGGCCGCTCATGGGCTCAACGTACGGACCCCGACGATGATCAGGAAGGGTCGAAGGTCACCGGCAGCGGCTCAGGGTTCGTAGACCTGGATCCTCCCGTTGCCCGAGTCCGCGACGTAGAGCGTGCCGAAGGCGTCACTGGCGATCCCGCTGGGGAGGAAGAACTGGTCCGGACCGCTGCCGAAGCGACCCCACCGGGCGACGAGCTGGCCCGTCGAGTCGAACTCCTGCACCCGGGCGAGGTTCGAGTCGAGGACGAGCAGATGGCCCAGGGGGTCGACGGCCAGGCCCCACACGGTGCTGCTGAACTGGCCCAGGTCCACCCCCGCCTCGCCGACCGTCCCGACGTGGGTGCCGGTGCCCGTGAACTCGTGCACCTGCTGCCAGAAGTCGTCGAACACGAAGATCCCGCCGGTGGGCGCGACCGCGATGGCGCCCGGATCGTGCAGCTCGCCCGGGGCGAGCCCGAACCGCGCGAGGAACGTCCCCACGGCGTCGAAGCGCTGGACCCCGTTGATGTCGGACACGACGACCTCACCGGAGGGCGTCACCGCGAGATCCCTGGCCGCGGAGAACTCGCTGCTGCCCGAGCCGAAGCTGCCGAACTCGAGCAGGAAGGTTCCGTCGCCGGCGAACTTCTGCACACGGTCGTTCCCGGAGTCGAGCACGAAGACGTTGCCGGAGGCGTCGACGCCGATGCCGAGCGGGCTGCTGAACTCACCGGGGCCCGAGCCGGTGGTGCCGAACTCGTTGATCGGCGCACCGGTGTCGTCGAGCACGACCACCCGGTCGTTGAACGGGTCGGTGGCGTAGACGTCCCCGTTCGGAGCCACGGCCAGGTGGTGGAATGCGCCGACTCCCTCCCAGCTGTCCGCCAGGGTCGGAGGCGTCTCACCCATGCCCCAGCGCAGGAGCACGTCTCCGAACTCACCCCCGGCCCCGCTGAACCCCTGCACGGCGAGGCGGTACTCGGTGCCGTCCACGACGGGGAACGACACCTCGGAGTGCTCACCGCCGCAACTGCTGGTCGTCGCACTCGGCACGGGCACGAGCGATCCGAGGTTGTCGCCGGTGTAGACGGCGACCGCGGACAGACCCGGGCTCTGGCAGGTGTCGACCCAGACGTGACCGGTGCCCGGGGCGGTCCACCGGTACCACACCGAGCCGGTGAAGGGACCACCGCCGTGGTCCGGCTCGCCCGGCTCGAGGGAGGCCCCGTTGGTGGTGCCGAGCAGCTCGCCGGACCCGCCGGAGATGTCGTGGGCGTCCGCGAAGTCGTCGTTGTCCGGCGGGGGGAAGCCGAGGGTCGCGTCAGCGATCTCGATGGCCCCGGCCGTCACGACGATGGGCGTCGCGCCGTCGTAGTCCGCGCTGTCATCCCAGTATTCCTGGGTGCGGCCCCCTGGTGCGTCGGCGAACGTCACCCGGTAGGTGCCCGGGGCGAGCCCGTCGATCCGGTAGAGGCCGTTGCCGTCCGTGGGTGCGCCCCCGGCGATGCCGTTGGGGCCGATCGCCACCGCCCAGGCGCAGCCGACGCCGAAGCCGGTGGTCGCGTCGAGGAGCGTGCCGACGATCGACCCCGTCGTCGGCACCAGCGCCGCGTCCGCCACTCCCGGCGCCGGAGCCGACACTGCGTCCGCGAGCCCCGTGTTGGGCAGGTCGTCGTACCACTCCATCTCGTGCCAACCACGGGCGTCGACGAAGGCCAGCTTGTACTCGCCGGCGGCGACATCGAGGTCGTACTGCCCGGCGGCGTCGGTGAACCCGCCGCGCACGAACTGGTAGTCGGCGGCTTGGAGGGCCACCACGATCGCGTACGGGACCGGCTCGTCGTTGACCGCATCGGTGAGGGTCCCGGACAGGGTCGCGCCGCCCGGGGTGGCGGCCTGGACCGGCAGGGCCGCGTCCGCGATCGTCGTCGCACCGACCGACACCGCCACCGGCGAGGACTCGGGAACGTTGGCGGAGTCCGGGTAGAAGCGCGTGGCGTGAGCGCCGGCGGGGTCGAAGTACCCGACGAAGTGGTTGCCGGCCGCGAGGCCGGGCAGGTGGTACGCGCCCCCGGCGTCGGTCACCCGGGCGACCTCGAGCGCCGTGCTCGGCCCACCGATGGCCAGCGCCACGGCGTCGGGCAGCGGATCGCCCGATCCCTGCTCGGTGACCGTTCCCGCCACCGAGCCGCGCGTCGCCGCCATCGACCCGGCCACGTCGACGACCTCGTTCTCGGCCACCTCGACCAACTCGGGCGCGCCGGCGAAGCCAGCGGGGTGCTGCGCAGACGGGTCGATCAGGTACACGAAGTAGGAGCCCGGCGGCACCGGGATCTCGAACAGGCCCTCGTCGTCCGCGCTCACGCCGCCGACGATCGAGAAGTCGCTCGTGCGCAGCACCGCCACCCACGCCCCCGGGATCGGATCACCGGTGCCGTCCTCGGTCACGGACCCGGTGATCCCCGTGTCGCCGGCGAAGCCGGTGCACAAGATGTTCGGGGTGGAGACCGAGTCGAGGGCGCCGATCACCGCCGGTCCCACGAGGTACAGCGCGAATGCGAGCACCAGGCCCAGGACCACCGGGCGGGTGGTCGATCCCTTGCGCAACGACGGGGTGCTCATGTCGGCTCCTTGGCGGTGGGGTGGGGTTCGGGGACGAGGAGGCCGCGGCCCGCGAGGACGGCGGCGGCGAGCACGAGCACGGGCACGTGCCAGAGGAAGTCGAAGGCGCTGTGCACGGCGAACGCGGCCAGCGCAGCGGCCGCGCCCGCCCGTGCCGGGTCCGGTCGGCCACGGGCCCCGGTTCGGCGCCAGGCCCGGACGACGACCGCGATCGCCGCCGTGAGGGCGACGGCGCCGACCAGTCCGTAGGCCGCCAGGAGGTCGAGGTACTCGTTGTGTGCGTAGGGGGCCACGAACCAGCGACCGTCGCCACCCTGCCACTGATAGGGATCGGCGAGGGGGGCGTGGCCGGCCACCGGGGCGGCGGCGAAGCGGTCCCGGGCCAGTTGCCACTCGTGGGTCCGGTCGGGCGAGGCGATCCCCACCCGGGTGGTGCCGAGCTGGTCGAGCGCGTCACGGCCATCCGCGCTGACCGACAGCAGCATCCCCCCGGCCACGACGAGGGCGGCCGTGAGGGCGAGCGCGGCACCGGCCGAGCGACGACCCGCCGCCAGGAGCCCACCGGCGACCAGACCGGCCACCGCCAGCGGGAGCCTCGAAGGCGCAACCTCAGCCATCGACGGGGCCGCAGCGGCCAGGGTGACCGCCACGGCCGGGGCCAGGCCGACGACCACGGCGCCGACCCGCCGCGCCCCGAGCAGCGCGCCCAACAGGACGACGCCGAGCACGGCGGCGGCGATCCCCGCGCGGCTGAGGGTGAGGAGCAGCCCGACGGTCAGCGCCCACGCCGCCAGGCGGCGGGGACGTCCGGGCGCCTCCACCGACCACGCGAGCGCGACGAGGAGTGCCATCGACAGCAACGCGGCCGTCGCGTTGACGTAGGTGATCGGCCCGGCCCCGCGCCACAGACCGGCGATCACCTTGCCCCACGGGGCACGGTGCAGAACGACGCCGAGCCAGCCGGTCCCGGCCACCGCGGTCCCCACGACGACCAGCCCCGCCCGCAACGCGCCCGCCGCGGCAGCGCTACCACCCGCGACCGCGAGCCCCGTGACGATCACACCGACGAGCGACAGGGCGGGGAGCACCTCGACCAGCGAGCCGTGGGCGAGGCCGACCACCAGCGCGCCCGAGGCCAGGACGGCCGCCACCTGCCACGGAACGGCCTCGCCAGAGCCCGGCGCCGGCCGGGCGCGCCGGGCGCGCGCCTCGAGGCCCAGCGACGTGCCGCAGAGCGCGAGCAGGACGAGGTACTGGCGGGCGTGGAACGCTCCCTGCGTCGCAGCGCCGTAGGCGAGCGCGGCAACGAGCAGGCTGGCCGGCGCCCCGGCGCCCGAAGTGGCGCGACGCGCCGACACGGATGCCCGCCCCTGCGTCTCGGCCACTCGCGCCACGAGCCCTCCCGACCGACCGGCTCCCCACCGGACCGGACGACGCCACGCTAGCCGTCGGGTCCGGGCCCCTGCCGGGGATCCGGGCGAATGGCGTGCCGACCCGGCGTGCTGGAGCACTCAATGGGGGCGGCGAAACCGCAGGGGCTCGCCGGAATGGCCGGACCGACTCAGCCGCCGGTGGTGCTCCAGTGCCAGGGCTCGCTGGGCAGGTTGTAGAAGCCGTAGCTGCCGGCGTTGGCGCTCAGCCACACGAAGGCCGGGTCCGACCGCGAGGTGATGAGCCGGCCGTTGTTGGTGAAGTCGATGGCCAGGCCCTGCTCGTGCAGCGAGGTGCCGGGCCGGGCGGTCGGCGGGCTGCACGCCGACGGCGGCGAGTTGGCGGGGTCGGGGCAGTGGGCGTTGCGCAGGGCCCACTGCGCCGCCGGGTCGCGGTAGCCGCCGCCCCCCAGGCTCAGGCCGGCCGACCGCGAGGCGCTGAGCAACGAGCTGAGCTGACCGGCGATGGACGACGCGACGGTGATGCCGCCGACCGTGGACAGCGACCCCGGGCCCCCCGTCACGGGCACGGGCGAGAGGCTGCCGCCCCCGGGGTTCTGGCGGGCCAGCGCCGCCTGCTGGGCGGCGATCTGGGCCGAGAGATCGGCGTCGAGCTGCTCGAGGTTGGCGGCCTCGGCGAGCCGGGCCTCGATGCGCTGGTCGACCTCGGCGGCGAAGGCGGCCTGGCGCTCCTGGGCGGCCTCGAGGTCGGCCAGGCGCCGCTGGGCGCGCCCGCGCTGCTCCTCGGCGCGCGCCTCGGCCTCCTCGGCCCGGGCCCGCTCGTCGCGGAGGTCCTCCCGGGCGGCGGTGAGCTGGTCGGCGATGTCGGCGTTGCGGCCGCTCGTGAGGTCGAGGAGGGCCTGGCGCTCGGCCACCTGGAGCGGGTCGCCGTCGTTCAGCACCTCGATGTCGCCCGAGTTCGAGCCCTCGCGGATGTAGGAGTCGACCGCGACGGCCTGCTGGCGGGCCTCGAGGCCGGCGATCTGGGCCTGGGCGGCCTCGACCGCCGCCTGCGCCTCGACCACGTCGCGCTCGGCGCGTCGCACCGCCCGCTGAGCGTCCTCGACCGCGCCCTGCTGGGCGGCGACGTCGCGCCGGAGGGCCGACAGGGCCTCCTCGAGCTCGGCGTCGGTGGCCCGGAGCGCGTCGAGCTCGGCCGCGTTCGCGGCCCGCTCCTCACGCACCTCGTCACGCCGCTCGCGGGGGTCCTCGCCCGACTGCGCCGACGCCGGGACCACACCGACGGCGAGCAGCGCCGCGAGGGCGGCGGCGGTCAGCCGCCTGGACACCGCGATCCCGGATGTGTGCTGCCCGAACAACTTCTCGCCTCGACCTCGCACGCGCTCGACGGGACCCCGCCCGCCCGGTCGGCGCAACGTAACACCTGGCCCGACGGCCCGTCGACGGCGGGCCTGGGACGGTCAGATCACCCCGTGGCGACAGGCGCGCCGGGGCCGGCCCGTCGCTTGCGGACCCTGCGGTCGACCGTCTCCTTGTACCGGTTGTGGGGCGTGCACTTCGGATCGCCGTTGGCCACCGCAGTCGGTCCGCCGTCGGTGAAGGCGACGATGTGGTCGATCTCGCAGCGCCACGAGGGCACGTCGCACCCTGCGGGGTGCCCGCAGAATTCGTGGGTGAGCACGACCGCGGTGCGCAAGTCGCCCGAGAAGCCCCGCCGGCCCTGGCCGTAGTCGAGGCACACACCGTCGGGCCCGACGAGGAGCCGACGGAGCTCGCCGGCCAGCCCGAGGGACAACGCCTCGAGTGGGGTGACGGGGGTGCCGTCCTCCAAGCGACAGGTGCGCTCGCCGGGGAACGCGATGCCGTCGCGCCCCTCGAGGCGGGCCAACAGTGCGGCCAGGGTCTGGAGATCGCACACGACGTTGAGGACTGGCTTGACCGGGCAGCCCTTCACCGTCGAGCCGGCGGAGCGCTCGGCCATCAGCACCTGGGCGGCAGCGCGACGCTGTGCCGGGGTTCGGCGCAGGTCGGCGGTGGTGACGTTCCCCTCCCCCAGTCGCTCGACGGCCTCCGCCCAGTCTTGGCGGAACAGGAGATCGCACAGTCGCTGGAGCTCGGTGAGGTAGATCGAGCCGCCGATCGCGTCGAGCAGGCCGTCGACCGCGACCGCGTCCTCGAAGGTCCGCGAAGCGTGCCAGTGGCTGCCTTCTCGCCGGGCGCGCGCCCGGCGGTCGGCGCCGTCGGGGTCGGCCGCAGCGGTCCAGTTGGCGACGTAGCGCGAGAACGGCACGAAGCGGCGGGTGCGGGCGCGGTCCACGATCGTCGCCTCGTCCTCCACGAATCGATCGGCCACCGCCGAGCACAGGTGCCGGTCCAGGACGGAAACGTGCTCCTCGGTGATCTCCCCCGCCGCCAGGGCCGCCTGGGCGACCGGCATCGCCCGCAGCGCCCGCCCCAACCGGACCCGACGCTTAGCGACGGAGAGGTTCTCGCAGTTCCTCCCGGCGAGCCACGCCGCCGCCGACCGGGAACCGTTCGCCATCCACTCCTTCGAGGCGTCGAAGGCCGCCGCCGCCTTCAGGTCCAGCGCGCAGTGCTTGTTGCGGATCCGCGCCAGAGCGGACTGCGACGCGGCCTGCACCGACCCCGGCTCGTCCTCCGGCGCGAGTGCGAGCACTTCGTCGAGGGCCGCTTCGACGGCTTCGAGCTTCGAGAGGTAGGCGCAGGCGGACATGCCACTCCGATCGGAGGAATCGACGAATCGACTTCGACGGGGAAGTGGCAGCCGCAGGAGCACACCCGGCTGCGAAGGTGTCGCATCACCCTACCCCCCACGAACACCAGTTCGCAACAACCTTTTCTCGGGTGAACCCGGCGCGGAGCGCTTGTGCGCGCAGGTGGCTAAGCGTTCGGCGTCGGGCGTTGACGGGGCCTCGGCCGCGTCCCTCGTTGCGCGGACCTCTACCTCATCAAGAAGTGCGCCGGATACGTCGCACGTTGACGGGGCTTCACAGCCTCGTCCCTCGTTGCCTGCACGCCATCGACGTGAAGCAGGACTCGCTGGTACGGGCGCGGCTTCTCGCAGTGAATCCTGAGTCGAGCAGGCGACGCCATACCCCCCGCGAGATGGCACGCGTCAGCGCCGGGCCCAGGACGCCGGGTCGGCGAGCAGGGCCTCGACGCCGTCGGGCAGCTCGCCCGTGGCGATCGCCTCGATCGTGACGACCTCGAGCACCGCCCGCAGGCTGGCCCGGGCCGCCACCCAGACGGGTTTGAGGGCGCCGGCGGCGCCGCCGTAGTCGAGCTCCTCGGGGGGCACGCCCCGGACGTCGGCGAGCGGCCCCTCGACGGCACGGATGATGTCGGCCACCGAGATCTCGGCGGCGGGTTTGGCGAGCCAGTAGCCGCCCTCGGCGCCGCGCTGGCTGCGCACCATCCCGGCCCGGCGCAGCTCGGACAGGATGCTCTCGAGGAACTTGACGGGCATGCCCTGGCGAGCCGCGATCTGGTCGCCCTTCAGCGGCCCCTGGCCCGCGGCCACCGCCAGCTCGACCGCGGCACGCACGGCGTAGTCGACCTTGGCGGACACCCGCATGGCCCGTATCCTCGCACGCCCACCGGGCGGGCCCGTGGCCGGGTCAGGCCGCGGCGGGCACCTCGTCGGGGGTGGCGGCGAGGGCCTCCTGGTACGAGAGCCAGCGACCGGCGTCGAAGTCGTAGAGCTTGCAGACCCGGGTGTTGGCCATGAAGTCGCGGAAGCTGAGGGGCTCGTCGTGGATGACGCCGGGGAACGCCTCGGCCATGGCGTCGGTGGCCCGCTCGAGGTGGTACATCGGGATGCGCACGTCCACGTGGTGCGGCACGTGGACCATGATCCAGTGCACGAAGAAGTTGAGCACCGGGTTCACCCGCAGCACGGTGGTGCCCTCCATCTGGCCGTGCCACTTGGTCCACTCCCGCCGCTTCCACCAGCGGATGCCGGGCTGGATGTGGTGCACGTGCACGAACGAGCCGATCACGTAGTTGAAGGCCAGGAAGGGCAACAGCACGACCCGGGCGACCAGCCAGGCGGTGCCGAGCAACCCGAGGCCGGCGGTGACGCCGTAGGCCACGAGGGCCAGCGTCGAGGCGGCCACGAACGACCACACGATGATGCGGTCGCGGCGGATCTTGGCCCGCCAGCGCTTGGGCGGCTCGCCCACCATCATGCGCTTCCACCAGACCTCGCGCAGGTAGTACATGCCGGCGCCGGCCCAGGACCACTCGAACCGGTGGCGCAGGCGCTCGAAGGTGGACATGTCCCGGTACTGCTCGGCGGTGTAGGGGTGCCACACGAAGTCGAAGTCCTGGCGCACGGTGTAGTGGTGGTGCACCCGGTTGTGGCCCAGCTTCCAGCCCTCGTACACGTGCCAGCCGGGGAGCATGGCCACGTGGCCGACGATCGAGGCGAGGCGGTCGCTCTTGAACAGCGCGCCGTGGGCGGCGTCGTGGCCGACGATGAACAGGCCCGAGATCACCAGCGCGGCCAGCACGAGGAACGGCAGCACGATCAGCGGGTTGGCGAAGGTGAACAGCCCCCAGACGGCCACGCCGTACAGCGCGAGGTCCCGGGCGAAGTACGCCAGGCCCTTCCACGTCGGGTTGTCGTAGCACTCGTCGGGGATCACCTCGAGGACGGGGCGCAGCGACCCCCGCTCCTGCTTGGCGTCCTTTCGGTCCGCCGCGGGTCGATCCACGCCGGGCGCATCGGTCAGCGTCGAGGCCATGGGAGCCAGCCTACCTACCGGTAGGTAGGGAGTCGAGCCACCGCGGCGATCCCGGCCGTGGAATCGGTCACAGCCGCCCGCGTCCCGCCCTCCGTAGCCTGGCGCGATGGCGCGACCGCGCTCGATCAAGCCCATGAAGGCGGTGCTCGCCGACGCCCTGCCGCCCGACGACCCCGACGCCCCCCGGTGGGCCTTCGAGCTCAAGTGGGACGGCATGCGGGTGCTCGCGTACGTCGACCCCGACGCCGATCCGACCGTGCGGCTCGAGAGCAGCAACCAGCGCGACGTGACGGCCAGCTTCCCCGAGCTCGCCGGCCTGACCGCCGCCGCGTGCGGCCGGGCGGCGGTGCTCGACGGCGAGGTCGTCGCCTTCGACGACGGGCGACCGAGCTTCGGGCGCCTCCAGCAGCGCATGCACCTCACGAGCCCGTCCGAGGTGGCGCAGCGCCGCACCGAGGTCCCGGTGCTCTACGAGGTCTTCGACCTGCTCCACTTCGACGGCACCGACACGACGTCGCTCCCCTACGAGGACCGGCGGCGCCTGCTCGAGGGCCTGCTCGAGGCCGCCGGCGAGCAGGCCGACGAGGACGGCGTCGCCCGGTGCTGGGCGCTGAGCGCCGCGCACGACGACGGGCCCGCGCTCCTCGAAGCGGCGCGGGCCCATCGGCTCGAGGGGGTGATGGCCAAGCGCCGGAGCGGCCCGTACGAGCCCGGGAAGCGGTCGTCGAACTGGCGCAAGGTCAAGGTCCGCTGGGAGCAGGAGCTGGTGGTGGGCGGATGGCTGGCGGGCGAGGGGGCGCGCTCCGGGCGACTCGGTGCGCTGCTCGTCGGGTACCACGACCCCGACGCGCCGGGGCGGCCGCTGCGCTACGCGGGCCGGGTCGGCACCGGCTTCACCGAGGCCGAGCTCGGTCGGCTCGGCGGGCTGCTCGACGCCCGCGCCGCCGACGTCTGCCCCTTCGAGCCGCCACCACCGCGGCCGGTGGCCCGGGTCGCCCGGTGGGTCGAGCCGGACCTCGTCGTGCAGGTCGGCTTCGGCGAGTGGACCGGCGACGGCGTCCTGCGTCACCCCGCCTACCTGGGCCAGCGCGAGGACACGGCCGCCGACGACGTGGTCCGCGAGCTGCCAAGCTGAGCGCACCGTGACCTCCCCCTCCCGTGCCCGTCCGCCCGCCGGCGACGAGATCCGCCTCGCCGTCCCCGCGCAGGCCGAGTACGGCCGCCTCGCCCGGGTCACGGTGGCCGGCCTCGCGCTGCGCCTCGGGTTCTCCCACATCGAGGTGGAGGACCTGCGCCTCGCGGTCGACGAGGGCCTCATCCTCCTGCTCGACGGCGGCGACCACGACGGCGACGTCGAGGCGGTCTACCGCCTGCTGGGCGACGCGATCGAGGTGGAGCTGATGGCCGACCTCGGCCGGGGCACCCCGGCGCCGAGCGCCGCCGCCACCGACCGCTTCCAGACGATGGTGGCCGACCTCGTGGACGTCGCCGTGGCCGACCCCGCCAAGCGGGTGGTGCGCTTCCGCAAGGCGCACCGTCCCCCCGCCGCCTGACTCACCGGTGGCCCGTGTGGCCCCAGCCCCCCTCACCCCGCTCGGTGGCGTCGTGCGCGTCGACCTCGACGAAGCGCACGTGCTCGACCGCCTGCACCACGAGCTGGGCCACGCGGTCGCCCCGCTCGACCGTGTAGGGCTCGGTCGGGTCGAGGTTGACGAGCAGGACGATCAGCTCGCCGCGGTAGCCCGAGTCGATCAGCCCCGGGGTGTTCAGGCAGGTGACGCCGTGGCGCAGCGCCAGGCCGCTGCGGGGCTGGACGAAGCCGGCGTAGCCCTCGGGCAGCGCGATCGAGACCCCGGTGGGCACCTGGGCCCGACCTCCCGCCGGCGCCAGCACCACCCGCTCGCGGGCCAGCAGGTCGACGCCGGCGTCGCCCGGCCGGGCGTAGCACGGGACGGGCAGGTCGGGGTCGAGGCGCAGCAGGGGGACGGTCAGGGGGCCATCGCGCACGCGGCGATGCTACGGCGCGCCCGCCCGGCGCCCCCTACGCTCCAGGGGTGCTCGCCTGGATGGACCTGGAGATGACGGGGCTCGACCCCGGCCGCCACGTGATCGTCGAGATCGCCACCCTGATCACCGACGACGAGCTGAACGTCGTCGCCGAGGGCCCCGACCTCGTCATCCACCAGCCGCCGGAGGCGCTGGCCGAGATGGACGAGGTGGTCGTCAAGATGCACACCGCCAGCGGGCTGCTCCCGGCCATCGAGGCCTCCACGGTGTCCCTCGAGGACGCCGGGGCGGCCACCCTTGCCTTCCTCCGAGAGCACGTGCCCGAGCCCCGCACGGTGCCGCTCTGCGGGAACTCCATCGGCACCGACCGCCGCTTCCTGGCCGCGTACCTGCCCGAGATCGAAGACCACCTCCACTACCGCTCGGTCGACGTGTCCACCATCAAGGAGCTGGCCCGGCGGTGGTACCCCGACCTCGAGGGCTCGGCCCCGGGCAAGGCGAGCGCCCACCGGGCCCTCGACGACATCAAGGAGAGCGTCGCCGAGCTCGTCTACTACCGGGCGCACGTGTTCCGACCCACGCCCGGGGCCGAGCTCACGTCGCCAGCTGACGGCCCTTCCACGTGACCCGCCGGCGCACGTAGACGTCCACGACGGAACGGGCGAACACCGCCAGGAAGAACGCGAGGGGCACCGGGTACAGCGCGGCGGTGAGGGGATGGAACGTGCCGATGCGACGCAGCATCCATCCCACCTGGGCGACGACCGCCCCGTAGACGAGCAGCACCGGCCCCCACGGGTCGCCCCCGGCGAGCGCGCTGCCCAGGTCCCAGGCCGCCTCGATGCACAGCGACACCCACGCCGCGATCAGCACGAGGGTGAGCCGACGCGTGCCGGCGGCGCCGCCCGCGAAGTTCTTGGTCCAGCCCTCGAGCAGGTGGCGGAGGCCGTCGGGGTACATGCGGAACCGGACCGTCCCCCGGCCGCCGAGGCACGACACGCGGATCCCCGCGTCCCGGTAGCGCCGGGCGAGGGCGACGTCGTCGAGGATCTGGTCGGCGACCGAGGCGTGGCCGCCGACCCGGTCGTAGTCGGCCCGGTGCGTGACGAGGACGGGCCCGAAGGCCCCCGACGGCACCCGCCGGTCGCCCAGGGGGGTGAAGGCGTCGATGCCCATCATGGCGATGACGTTGAAGAAGGCGCTGAGCTGCTCGTAGGCGCGCCGCACGGCGTGGAAGGGCTGCACCGAGAGCAGGCCGCCCCGGCGCCGCTGCTCGGCGAGGAGGCGGTCCAGGCCGCCGGGCGCCAGCTCGGTGTCGGCGTCGAGGAAGACCACGACGTCGTGGCGGGCCACGCCGGCGCCCGTCCAGCAGGCCGAGTTCTTGCCCGTCCAACCCGGCGGCAGCGGCGGCGCCGGCACCACCTCGGCGCCGGCGGCGCGGGCCACGGCCCGCGTGCCGTCGCTCGAGTCGTCGTCGACGACGATCACCTCGTCCTCGTCGGTGACCTCGGCGGCCAGCGAGGCCAACAGGACCGGCAGCGTCCGGGACTCGTCCCGGGCGGGCACGACGATCGAGCAGGGCGGCCGGCCCACCACCACGGGCAGCCCGGGGTCGACCGCGGCGCGGCGACGGCCCACGGGGGCGACCTGCCAGAGCAGCCAGCACCCGGCGAGCCACCGCAGGGCGACCGAGAGGAGGTCGAGGCGCGACATCGCACCGCGGAGCCTACGGCTGCGGCCCGGGGTCCGCCGGGTCGAGCCCCCGGGGACTTGACCGGGCGGTCAAGTACCCTGGCCTCGTGGCCGCCCCGACCGACCGCCCCACGACGAGGCCCCCGAAACAGGAGCAGGAGGACGCCGTCGCCGAGGTGACCGAGGTGGCCCCCGGCATCCTGCGCCTCCAGCTGCCCATCAAGATCAGCGGCCTCGGCCACGTCAACTGCTACGCCCTCGAGGACGCCGACGGCTTCACCCTCGTCGACCCCGGCATGCCGGGCCCGGCCAACTGGAAGGCCCTGCTCGACCGGCTCGGGCGCGCCGGCGCCGGGATCGGCCACGTGCACGGCGTGGTGGTCACCCACTCGCACCCCGACCACTTCGGGGGCGCCGGCAAGGTGCGGGTGGAGAGCGGCGCACGGGTCATCACCTCGACCAGCTTCCGCACCTGGTTCGACCCGGCCACCGAGGGCGACGACGTCGTCGAGGAGCCGGGCGCCGCCGGCGACGCGGCGGCCCGCGCCGCCGAGGAGCGCGACGAGCGGCCCCCGCCCCTGCCCAAGTTCACCGGCCGGGAGACGCCGTGGGGCGGCAAGCACCCCACGCCGCCGCTGTCGTTCCGGGTGAAGATGAAGCTGCTCGGCCCGCTGCGGCGGCGCTGGATGGTGCCGCCCCGCCCGTCGGTGCGCCTCGCCGACGCCGAGACCATCGTGCTCGGGGGTCGCGAGTGGGTGGCGGTGCACACCCCCGGCCACACCAGCGACCACCTGTGCCTGTACGACCCCACCGAGGGCGTGCTCCTCGCCGGCGACCACGTGCTGCCCACCATCACGCCCCACATCGCCGGGCACACCCCTCGCGCCGGCGGCGACGAGGCGGTGCCCGGCGACCCCCTCGCCGACTTCTTCGACTCGCTCGACAAGGTCACCGCGCTCGAGGGCGTCACCACGGTGCTCCCCGCCCACGGCCACCCCTTCTCGGACCTGGCCGGGCGGGCCGACGCCATCAAGGTCCACCATCGGGAGCGCCTCGACCTGCTCCGGGCCGCCAGCGACGGCCTCGGCGAGGCCACCGTCGAGGAGCTCTCGCACGAGCTGTTCCGCCCCCGCTCGTGGGGGCCCATGGCCGACAGCGAGACCTACGCCCACCTCGAGCACCTGCGCCTCGCCGGCGAGGTCGAGTGCCGGCGGGTCGACGGCCTGCTGCGCTACCGCCGGGTCAGCTGAGGCCCGGCCACAGCCGCGCGCTGGCGTGGACCCGCTCGCCGGCGGCCGGGTCGGCGTCGACCACCCAGACCCACAGGCCGCCGTCGCTCTCCGCGCCGGCCACCACCGCCACGTCGTGGTCGCGCTCGACGGCGTGGCGGTGCTCGACCTCGACCGTGTAGGGCGGGGCCAGGTCCGGGCGCCGCGCCAGGTGCTCCTCGACGACCGCCCAGTAGACGGCGTTGTTGACGTGCTCGAGCGCGTCGAAGTCGGCGAAGCGGAACGGCCAGGGCGCACGGTCGAGGCCGGGCGTGGCGTCGGGGTGCGACAGCCGGGCCCGCACCCTGCGCCCCCCGACCGCCTCGCCGTAGACCCGGACGAAGCCCTCGTCCAGGGGCTTGGGCCGCCCCGAGGCCGGGTCGACCGACACCCACAGCGCGGCGGCGTCGACGGCGGCCCCGTGCTCGCCCCGCAGCACCGTGCGCCGCTCCGCCCAGCTGCGGCCGTACCCGCTCGCGAACGTGGTGACGGTGAGCGGCTCGCGGAAGCGGGCCGGCCGCTCCACGCGGATCACGGTGCGGCGCACCACCCAGGCCAGCGCCCCCTCGAGGCCCGCGTCGACGGCGTCGTCGGTGGCGACGTCCTGGAGGTAGCGGGCGACGGCGTCGAGGCGGAGGCGGCCCTTCGGGCTGACGTCGCCGAGGCGGACCAGGCGCCGCGCCGTGTAGGTGCGACCGGCCTCGGGGAGTGGCGCCATCCACCGGGCGTCGGCGTCGTCCATGGGCCGATGTTGCCAGGCCGGGAGACGACGAAAAGAAATCGGTTGACGGGACGTGCGACGGCGTGGTGCAGTGGCGGCGACTCCGGCACCCGGCCGAGGCACCGACCCCGAGGCACCGCGACGATGAAGACCCGCACCCACAACCTGGTTGGCCGCACGGCCGCCGGCGTGTGCGCGTCGCGCGCGGGGTCCGTGTCGGTGCCCGCCTTCGCCACCGCCGCCGACTGGTCCGCCACCTACGCGCAGACCATCAAGCCGGTGCGGGGGATGTTCGCGGACCACGCCAACCTCCCGTCCCGGCGGCCGAAGGAGCCTTCGCCCTAAGCACAGAGCGAAGTCCGCACTCCACAGGCCGTCGGGAATCCTCCCGGCGGCCTTTTCGCATTCCGGGCCTCGCTCACCGGCACCGCCCACGACCCGACCCACCCGTCCATCCACCCACTCCCATTCCGACGAATCCAGAAAGACGAGGGGAACGCCATGTCGGCCCCGCTCATCGAAGAGAGCCTCGAGACCAGCCTCCAGGGCAAGAACTGGCGGGCCCAGGCGCGCTGCGCCGACCTCGCCGGCACCCTGACCGGCCTGTTCTTCTCCGAGGAGCTGCAGGACATCGCCCGGGCCAAGGCCATCTGCGCCGAGTGCCCGGTGATGGCCCCCTGCCTCGCCGGGGCCCTCGAGCGGCGCGAGCCGTGGGGGGTCTGGGGCGGGCAGCTGATCGCCAACGGGAAGATCCTCGCCCACAAGCGGCGCCGGGGGCGCCCGCCCAAGTGCCCCCGCCCCGAGGACCGCTTCGTGGAGATCCCCATCCCCGCCGAGCTCCTCGAGGCCGGGGTCGCCTGACCGGCGGCCCCGGCCCGCGGGCCACACCCACCACACAGGGGTGGTCCGGGGTGACGCAGCGGTGCCGGTTTCCCCCCTCCGGCATCCCGACGAGCCCCGGACCGCCCGTGGTCGAGGCGCCGTGACCCGACTGTCGAGTCCGGCCCCGCCCCTCGTAACCTCTCCTGGTGGCCCCTGAGCAGCGCGGGCGTCGTCTCCCGCTCTCGACCGTCGTCCTCGCCACCCTGTTGTCGGTGGTGATCGCCGCCCTCGTCGCGGCCCTGCTGCTCGGCGTGGGCGACCAGGGCGACGACGACCCGGTCGTGCTCGACGCCGACTCGGCCACGGCCCCGACGCTGGGGGAGGGCGAGGACACGGTGGGACGGGCCGCGCCCACCGCGGCCTTCGAGACCTTCGCGGGCGACGAGGCCTCGGTGGCCGACTACGCCGGGACGCCGATGGTCGTGAACTTCTTCGCCTCCTGGTGCGTCCCGTGCGTGCGCGAGATGCCCGACTTCGAGGCGGTCCACCAGCAGGTGGGCGACGAGGTGGCGTTCCTCGGCCTCAACGTGCAGGACAGCGCCACCAAGGGCGAGGAGCTGATCGCCGACACCGGCATCACCTACGACGTCGGCCGCGACCCCGACGGGTCGCTCCTGGCCTCGTTCGGCGGCGTGGCGATGCCGACCACGGTGCTGGTCGACGCCGACGGCACCATCGTGCGGGTCCTGAGCGGGGCCACCACCGCCGACGAGCTGTTGGCCGCGGTCGACCGCGACCTGCGCTCGTGAACCGGGGGCCGGGCCGGTGATCGAGGCCCCGTTCGCCCTCGCCCTCACCGCGGGGATGGTGGCCACCGTCAACCCGTGCGGGTTCGCCATGCTGCCGGCCTACCTGTCCTACTTCCTCGGCACCGAGGACGCCGCCGGCGACGACGCCCAGGCGGGGATCCTGCGGGCCCTCGCCGTCGGTGCCGCCGTGACCCTCGGCTTCGTGCTGGTCTTCGGCCTGGTCGGGCTGGCCGTCACCCACCTGTCGCTGTCGATCGAGCGGTTCCTGCCCTGGGTCACGCTCGTCATCGGCCTCGGCCTCGTCGTGCTCGGCATCGCCATGGTGCGCGGGTTCGACCTGGCCGTCCGCCTGCCCAAGCTGGACCGCGGCGGCGGCTCCCGGGGCCTCGGGTCGATGTTCGTGTTCGGCGTCTCGTACGCGGTCGCGTCGCTGTCGTGCACGCTGGCGCCGTTCCTCGCGCTGATGGCGGCCACCTTCACCCAGGTCAGCTACGTGTCGGGCGTGTCGCTGTTCGTGGCCTACGGCCTCGGCATGGGACTGGTGCTGACGGTGCTGACCCTGGCCATCGCCCTCGCCCGGGTGTCGATCGTCGGCCAGCTCCGCCGGGCCCTGCCCCACATCCACCGCATCTCGGGCGCGCTGCTCGTGGTCGCCGGCGCCTACCTGGCCTGGTACGGGTGGTACGAGGTGCGGCTGCTGCTGTGGAACGACACCGACGCCGCCCCCGGGCCGGTGGCGTGGGTCACCGACTGGAGCGCCGAGATCTCGAGCTGGGTGCAGCGCACCGGCGCCACCCGCATCGCGCTCTTCCTCGGCCTGGTGGTGAGCGTGGCCCTGCTGGTGGCGCTGCTGTGGCCCCGCGACCGCGAGGCCACGTCCGGCGGGCGGTCCGCCGGCCACCGGTAGCCTCGGCGGCCATGCAGCTGCGCATCTTCACCGAGCCCCAGGAGGGCGCCACCTACGACCAGCTCCTCCAGGTGGCCCACGTCACCGAGGAGACGGGCTTCGACGCCTTCTTCCGCTCGGACCACTACGCCGGCTTCTTCGATCCCCGCCCGGGCCTCGGGCCGAGCGACGCCTGGACCACGCTCGCCGGCCTGGCCCGCGACACCCACCGCGTCCGGCTCGGCACCCTCGTCACCCCCATCACGTTCCGGCTGCCCGGGCCGCTGGCCATCACCGTCGCCAACGTCGACGCGATGAGCGGCGGCCGGGTCGAGCTGGGCCTCGGCACGGGGTGGAACGACCACGAGCACCGGGCCTACGGCGTGCCCTTCCCGCCCCTGGCCGAGCGCTTCGAGCGGCTCGAGGAGCAACTCGACATCCTGACCGGCCTCTGGACCACCCCCGAGGACGCCACCTTCTCGTACTCGGGGCGCCACTACGAGCTGGTGGACTCGCCGGCGCTGCCCAAGCCCGTCCAGCGGCCCCGACCGCCCATCATCACGGGCGGCTTCGGCCACACCCGCACCCCCCGGCTGGCCGCGGCCCACGCCGACGAGTTCAACACCCCCTTCGCCCGGTTCGACGACTTCGTCGCCCAGCGGGACCGGGTGCGGGCGGCGTGCGAGGCGATCGACCGCGACCCCGACTCGATGGTGTTCTCCGCGGCCCTCACCGTGGCCTGCGGCATCGACGACGCCGAGGTGCGGCGGCGGGCCGAGGCCATCGGGCGCGACGCCGCCGACCTGTGCACCCATGCCGCCGGCGGCACCGTCGACCAGCTGGTCGACACCCTCGGGCGCTGGAGCGACGCCGGGGCCGACCGGGTCTACCTCCAGGTGCTCGACCTCGACGACCTCGACCACGTGCGCCTGCTCGGCGGCGAGGTCCTCCCCCACCTCACGTAGACCACCGATTCTCGAGGCAATAGCCCCCGGATTCCGGGGGCTATCGCCTCGGGTTCACGGAGCGACGAGGACCGCGACCTGGTCGGGGAAGTGGCGGCTGATGGAGAAGTGGCCGTCGCCGGGCAGGACGTGCAGCGTCGAGTCGGGGAGTCCCGCGTGCAGCGCGTGGGCGTGGGCGATCGGGACGATGGTGTCGGCGTCGCCGTGCCACACGTCGACCGGCGGCGTGACGGCGTCGAGCTCGAAGCCCCACGGCACGGCCCAGGCCCACCCGTCGCACGCCTCGCCCAACGCCCCCTGGCGGGCCCCCTCGGCCACCGCCGCCGTGGCCGCCTCGACGAACGCCGGGTCGGCGAAGCGCTCCTCGTCGGCAGGGGCCAGGTTGGCCAACTCGTCGCCGACGTTGCTGGTGTACCCCGCGGTGAACTCGTCCCAGGCGAGGGTGGCCACCATCTCG
>JACJWK010000006.1 GCA_020637195.1 Microthrixaceae bacterium | reverse complement strand
ACCCCGCTCGAGCGCGAGCTGCGCGCCGGCTGAGTCGCCCCTCGGTCGGGCGGACGCTCGGCCGTCGGGCCGTCGCCGCCCGTCACCAGGGGTCGACCGGGTGCTTGCGGGTGGTGCGGGGCGACGGCGGCGGGACCGCTCGCAGCGTGTTGACGATGCGGCGGCGGGTGTCGGCCGGGTCGATCACGTCGTCGATCTCGAAGTGGCTGGCCAGGTTCAGCGCCTTGCCGTGCTCGTAGGCCCGCGCCACGAGGTCCTCGTAGGCGGCGTCGCGCTCGGCCGGGTCGGCGATGGCGTCGAGCTCGCGACGGAAGCCGAGCCGGACCGCGCCCTCCAGGTTCATGCCCCCGAGCTCACCGGTGGGCCACGCCACGGTGAACAGGGGCCGGCGGAAGCTCCCCCCGGCCATGGCCTGAGCGCCGAGGCCGTAGCCCTTGCGGGTGACCACGGTGAAGAAGGGGACGGTGAGCGCCCCGCCGGCGACGAACAGACGACTGAAGTGCCGCACCTGCGCCTGCTCCTCGGCCTCGGGCCCGACGAGGAAGCCGGGCGTGTCGCAGAGGAAGAGCACGGGCAGGTCGTGGGCGTCGCACAGCTGGAGGAACCGCGCCGCCTTGTCGGCACCGTCGCGGTCGATGGCGCCGCCCAGGTGGCCGGGGTCGTTGGCCACCACCCCCACGGGCCGGCCCTCGATGCGGACGAGCGCGGTGACCATGGTGGGCCCGAACGCCCGGCGCAGCTCGAGGACGCTGTCGGTGTCGGCGAGCGTCTCGAGCACCGCGCGGACGTCGTAGACCCGCCGTCGGTTCTCGGGGATCAGCTCGCGCAACCCGTCCTGGTCGGCGCACGCCCAGTCGTGCACCGGCCCCTGGAAGTACGAGAGGTACCGCTTCGCCACGGCCACGGCCTCGGCCTCGTCGGTCACCACCACGTCGATGACGCCGTTCGGCGCCTGCACCGAGACCGGGCCGATGGCCTCGGGCGCGAACGTGCCGAGCCCGCCGCCCTCGATCATGGCCGGGCCCCCCATGCCGATGTTGGCGTCCTCGGTGGCGATGATGACGTCGCAGCAGCCGAGCAGGGCCGCGTTGCCGGCGAAGCACCGCCCGCTGACGACGCCGACGAGGGGCACGAGGCCGCTGAGGCTTCCGAACAGGGCGAAGGCGAGGCAGTCGAGCCCGGCCACCACCGGCGAGTCGGTGTCGCCCGGCCGCCCCCCGCCGCCCTCGGCGAACAGCACCACGGGCAGGCGCAGGCGCTCGACCAGGTCGAACAGCCGGTCCTTCTTGACGTGGTTCTTCTGACCCTGGGTGCCGGCCAGCACCATGTAGTCGTAGGAGACGACGGCGCAGCGGGCCGCCGCGTCTGGGAACCGGTCGCCGTTCACCCGGGCGAGGCCGCCGACGAGCCCGTCGGCGGGCGTCCGCTCGATGAGCTCGTCGAGCGGACGCCGACTGCGCTGGGCGGCGAGCACCAGCGAGCCGTACTCCTCGAACGAGCCGGGGTCGACGAGGTCGACCAGGTTCTCCCGGGCCGTGCGGTGCCCGCGCTCGTGGCGTCGGGCGACCGCCGCGGGGCGGGCGGCGTCGTCGGTGGCCAGGCGCTGGCGCTCGCGCACCTCGGCCAGGTCGGCCCGCTCCCCCACGGGCCCGCCGGGCGCGGCGGGCGCCTCGACCGGGGTCGCCGGCGCCGCAGCCGCGGCACCGATGGCCAGCCGCAGGAGGGGGTCGCCGGCGTGGATGAGGTCGCCCGGCGCAGCCACCACCTCGACGACCGCCCCCGCCGCTCCCGCGGGCACGGGGTGCTCCATCTTCATGGACTCGACGACGGCCACGACGGTCGCCCCGGTCACCGCGGCCCCGGCAACGACCTCGACGGACACCACGGTCCCCGCCAGCGGGCAGGGCACCGTGACCACCTCCTGGTCTCCGGCGAAAGGCTCGTCACGCGTGGTCACGGCCCGAGTCTGGCGGATCGGCCGGGATGGAGCCGCCGCAAGCCGACGATGGGCCGACCAGGCCATTGCCGCCGGACCGGATCGGCGCGACGCTGATGCGATGAGTGGGCGGCTCGGGACGTCGTTGGCCGCGTTCGCGCTCGTCGCGGCGGGATCGGGAGTCGCCCCTGCGGCGGTGGTCGGGGCGCAGGAAGCGGGCCGCACCTGCAACGGGCGCCCGGTGACCATCGCCTTCGACGACCCCGGCGTCGGCGCGAACCAGATCAACGGCACGAGCGGGTCCGACGTGATCCTGGGTGGGCCGAGCTTCGAGCTCATCCTCGCCGGGGGCGGCGACGACGTGGTGTGCGCCGGCGGCGGCAACGACGTCATCGACGGCGGAACGGGCCGCGACGAGCTCTTCGGCCAGGACGGGAGCGACATCTTCCAGGGCGCCGACCTCGCCCGGGACCGGGTCATCGGCGGCAGCCGGGCGACCGACGTCGCCACGTACGCGCAGGTGCCCACGGGGGTCACGGTCGACGAGTCCACCGGCGTCGTGCACCAGACCGGCGCCGGGTTCAACGGCGCCATCCTCGGCGTGGAGCGCGTCGTCGGCACCCCCTTCGCCGACGTGCTGATCGGCCGCCCGGGGAACGACTCGCTGCGCGGCGGCGCCGGCGACGACACCCTCGACGGACGGGGCGGCTCGAACCAGCTCGACGGCGGTACGGGGCGCGACACGCTCTCGTACGCGACGAGCACCGAGCGCGCCAACGTCAACCTGGGCAGCACCCTGGTCGTCCGGGCCACGACGGAGGACGAGATCACGGGCTTCGAGTCGGTCATCGGGAGCCCTCTGGCCGATCGGCTGGTCGGCACGAGCGGGGCGAACGAGCTCGAGGGCCGCGGGGGCGATGACGTCATCAAGGGCAAGGGTGGGGACGACATCCTCCTGGGCGGCGGCGCCGACGACGTCCTCTTCCCTGGTGCGGGTGACGACTTCGTCGACGGCGGGACCAACGACCCCGTCACCAGCAGCGGGGAGCACGGTGACCTCGTGTCCTACCAGGGCGACGCCCTGGACCCCGGCGTGAGCTTCCTCGACGTCGGCCTGTACTTCTTCGGCCCGACGAACCAGCCGCCCTACGCCCTCGGCGTCGGCGACGACGAGCTCGCCGGCATCGAGAGCGTCCGCGGGGTGAAGAGCGGCAGGACCCACGTCCAGGGCAACGACGGGCCGAACGTGATCATCGGCGGCGACACGCAGGACTTCCTCGTGGGCCGAGGCGGCAATGACCTGATCTACGGGCTCCGGGGCGGCGACATCCTCTGGGGGGACTACGCCGCCGGCTCCAACCCGAGCATCTTCGGCGACGACTACCTCGACGGCGGGGCGCCGACCGGGGCCACCGACGCGGACCGGGTCCACGGGGACGGCGGCGACGACACCTGCACCGGCGCGCTCGACGACGGCGACCACATGACCGGGTGCGAGACCACGTTCTGACCGCCGGGCCCGACCGTCAGCCGAGCACCAGCACGACGAACGCCGCGACGGCCGAGCCGAGCATGGCGACCACCACGAGCCAGGTGAGGGCCAGCATATTCGGTCCGACGAACCATCGCTGAGGGCACCTATTGACCATTCGGTGTGCGGCTTCTATTCTCCGCGGCCGGCGGGGAGCCTTGGCCATTTGAATCGTCCAATCGCAAGTGCTTCGCCCCCTGGATCAAGAGGACGCCATCAAGGAGGCGGGCACGATGCATGCAGTTCCAAGGCTGATGGCAGCAGCGATCCTCGCCACGATCGTCACCACATCGACTCACTTCGCAGCCTCGGCCTCAACTGTCCAGTCGGAGTCTCCACCCGAGGGCTCGTCGTCCTCCACAGAAGCAGCACCGGCGGAGGCGATCACCGTTCCAACCGGAGCCATCACGTTCAGCGAGTTCTCCGTCAACACCCCGATCACCGGGCAATACCGCTCACGAGGGATCCAGTTCTCCGGCGACAGCCCGTACATCACGACGGACACCTCGAATCCCACCAGCCCCGTGCTCTCGGGTTCCCCGCGATTCCACGGCGAGATCCGGGGCACGTTCGTCAACCCGGACACCGGCCAGCCGAGGACCGTCAACTCCTTCACCCTGGATGTCGGCTACATCGACACTCCAGGGTCGGTGAAGGTCATCGTGTACGACACCAGCGGTCGCCGGCTCGGCACCTTGAGCGCCGACCGAGTCGGCATCGTCCGGATCACCTCGAACTTCGCCCGTTCGGCCTCGTTCCTCGTCAAGGCGCTGAGCGACGAGCCGGCCGGGTTCGCCATCGACAATCTCCTCTTCCCCGGCAGTGGTCGGCGGTTGCGCTGGATCGCGATGGGCGACTCGTACTCCGCCGGCGTCGGTCTCGGCTCGGTGCAGCCATGGCCTGGATGTGACCAGGACCCGTACGCCTACGCCCCCCGTGCCCGGCGCGATGCGCTGCCCGCCCGCTACAACACCCGCGACTTCACGTTCACCGCGTGCAGCGGTGACAAGACCAGAGACCTCACTCGTGACCAACTGAGCCAGGTGAGGAGCCGCCACAACGTCGCGACGATGACGATCGGCGGCAACGACATCGACTTCGCCGGCACGGTGATCGATTGCGGGGTCTTCTCGTGCGGAGACGACCTGCTGCGGTTGTCCGCCGGACGCATCACATGGGACACCGTCTTCACGAGACTCCGCGATGTCTACGTGACCGCACGGCGATCGATGGCGCGGGATGGACACCTGTACGTCCTCTCGTACCCGATCCCGTTCGCTCGCCAGCGGGAGGGTCGTTGCGCCGGGCTCACCAACAACGAGCAGAACGCCGCGAACGCGTTGGTCACGCGGCTCGATGACACCATCTATCGGGCTGTCAGCGCGGCCAACACACAGTTGAGCTCGACGGGCCTCGCCGGCAACGTGCACTTCGTCGACTGGCGCACCGGTTCACGGGTCGAGCGCGGGTACACCATCCCCCGGCGACTTCCCGGCGGTGGTCAGCAGTTCGCCACCTATACGAGCCCCGATGGTCTCTGCAACACCTCCGGCAACCGGCCCTTCATCCACGGCTACGAGATCCCGCTCCTCAACGCCTTCCATCCCACCTCGAGGGGGTACTGGCACGGCGCCGTCGTGCTGTCCAACGCCATTCAGCGGTTCCAGCCCTGACAGGACGACGGCGAACGAGGGCGGTGGGAGCGCCGAGCACCGCACCAACCCAGCGGGGTCCCCGAGGGCGAACCCGAGAGCGATGCCGCTCCACCGCACCCGCTCCTCGACCGCCATCCCTCGAAGACGATCAGCCCAGCACCAGCACGACGAACGCCGCGACGGCCGACCCCAGCATGGCCACGACGACGAGCCAGGTGAGTGCCACCATGCCCGGGCCCCACCGCCGGGGCCCCAGCTCGGTGTCGTCGCCCCAGCCGTCGTCGAGGGTCCCGTCCCAGTCGTCGTCGACGTCGCGCCAGCTCACGGGATGAGTCTGGCCCAGGCCGCCCGGTTACGCTCTGCCGCGGCCATGTCCGTCACCACCACCGAGACCGCGCCGGTCATCACGGTCCGGCCCTCCGACCCCGAGCTCGAGGACGGCCCTCCCGCCGTCGCCCACATCGTCAAGGTCGAGCCGGGCGAGGACGCGCAGGCCAAGGTGCTCGAGGCCCGCATCAACGGGACCCCGCTCGAGGCGCTGTGCGGCCACGTGTGGGTGCCGTCGCGCGACCCTCGCAGCCTGCCCCTGTGCCAGGCGTGCAAGGAGGTCTACGACGTGTACCGCATGTTCAACGACGGCCTGCGCGACCGCCCTTCCGACTGAGCCTCGAAGCCTGGCGGCCGCGTCGGCCTCACGCCCCGGGGCAGGTGCTGTCGAGCTGGGTGACCGAGTGCAGCACCGCGCCGGGCTCCCAGCCCACCAGCCAGGTGGTGGAGCACTGCGCCGCCGACTGGTCGGGCGAGCACGACACCGTGACGGTCGCCGTCACCTGGACCTTCGCGGGGCGGGCGAGGTCGATGATGCGCAGCGGCTGGTAGGTGTTGCCCCCGAAGCCCGACCGCCAGTCGACGTTGTCGGCGCCCAGGCAGAGCCAGGCCACCGTGAAGGCGGGCTGGCACCCGTCGCCGCAGGTCACCCGGGGGGAGATGCGCAGCCCCTGCTGGGCGCTGCCGTCCTCGCCGGCGCGCGACGCCGCGCCGAGGTCGCACCACGGGGTGCAGGGCGTGCGGGCGGCCATCAGGCGGCGCTCGGGCGAGGAGAGGCCACGGGCGCATTCTCGCCGGTCGGCGCCTGGCCCGCGGGGACGGTACCGAGGCGCCCCGCGCGGCCCCGCGCCTCAGCCGTCGTCGCCCCCGGTGGTGGTCGTGGTCGGCGGCGGGGGCGCGGGCAGCGCCGCGACGAAGCGACCGGCGACGGGGGCGGCCACCGAGCCGCCCGATCCGCCGCCCTCGACGAGGCAGGCGAACGCGATCCCGTCGCTGAACCCGATGAACCACGCGTGGGTCTCGGGCGGGTCCTCCGCCCCGAACTCGGCGGTGCCGGTCTTGCCGGCCACGTCGCGACCCGCGACCTCGGCGTTGTAGCCGGTGCCCTCGGTGACCACCTCGTGCATCATCGTGTCGATGTCGGCGACCACGTCGGGGTCGAGGTCGACGGGTGCGGGCCGCTCGGGGGCCTGGTCGCCGTGGATCAGCGTGGGGGCCCGCCAGTGGCCGTCGTCGATCGCCGCGGCCACCGACGCCATGTGGAGCGGGCTCGCGGTGACCTTGCCCTGGCCGATCGAGGCGGCGAGCAGCTCGGCCTGGCTCTCGGGCGACGGGAAGCTGCCGCCCACCGAGTCGATGCCGATGTCGTAGGGCGTGTTGAACCCGAACTGCTCGGCCGACGCCTCGAGGGCACCCTCGGGCAGGAGGCCGGTCTGGATGATGAACGACGTGTTGCACGAGCGGTAGAAGGCCTCGCGGAACGGGATGGTGCCGAACGACTCGCCGGCGTAGTTGCCGAACCCGTTGGCCGTGGCCGGGCAGGTGACGTTGACGTCGGGGTCGACGCCCACGCCGAGCAGGGCGTTCGACGTGACCACCTTGAAGGTGGAGCCCGGCGGGTACGCACCGCTGATCGGGCGGTTCAGGCCGTCGCTCGGGCTGTTGCCCACGGCGAGCACCTCGCCGGTGTCGGACTCGATGGCGACGAACGCTGCGGGCCCCGAGGCCACGGCGATGGCGTTCTCGGCCGCGGCCTGCACGACCGGGTCGATCGTCGTCGTGAGCGGCTCTCCGTCGGCACCCGGGAAGACGTGCACCACCTCGGGCACACCGCTCGCGCCGATGATCTGCACCTGTCCCGACGGCTCTCCGGACAGGACGTCGTTGTAGCGGGCCTGGAGCCCCTGGGTGCCCACGGTGTCGCCCGCCTCGACGAGCGGCCCGAGCGCCGCGGCCTGCTCGGGCGTGGCGGGACCCGTGGTGCCGACGATGAGCGGTGCGGTGCCGTCGGCCAGCGGCAGGCCGTTGCGGTCGACGATGGCCGCCCGCGACGGCGCCGTGCGGGTGCGGGCGAAGCGCTCACCCTGCTGGAGGTCGGGGTGCAGGGTGGCCGGCGTCCAGTCGACCTTCCACCCGTCGTCGCCCCGCACCAGGTTCAGCGCGCTCTCGTAGCGCCACACCCCGAGACCGCCGAGGGTGAGCTCGGCCGTGAACGGCACCGTGGCGCGGTCGCCGTCGACCTCGGCCTCCCCGGCCTCGTAGGCGGCCTCCCGGACCTGCAGCGACGCCAGCATCTGCTGGTGCAGCGCGGTGAACTCGGGGGGTGGCTGGGCCACCCCGGCCGCCATCGTGGCGAAGTCACCTTCGCCCCAGGCCGCGAGGTAGGCGTCGGCCTCGTCGAGGCGGGCCGGCTCGTCGGACGCGAACGAAGAGCGGAAGGCCAGGAACCCGAGGACGAGGACGGTCACGACCGCGAGGCCGATCACCAGCTGGGGCCTCGACGCGGCCCCCTCGGGGCGCTCGCCGGGCGCGCGCGGAGGACCGGGGGCAGGTCGGGTCGCGGCCCGGGGGGCCACTGCGTGGTGCTGTTCGCCCATCGGTGAGTTCCTCGCGCTACGCAGCTCGGCGACGCGGGCCACGCCGGCGTGATGGTAACGGTCGCGGCGCGAGCGTGGTCAGCGGGAGCCGGAGGTTCCTCACCCGCCGAGGGCTGGATCCCCCCGACGGGGGGTACGTTGCCCGGCCATGTCGGACGTCCCCGTGCTCACCCGGCGTCGCCTGCTGGTGGGTGGCGTGGCGCTCGGGGTCGGCGTCGCCGCGGCCTCCTGCGGCTGGTTCGGCGACGACGGCCCGGAACGCTTCGTGTACGGGGACGCACCGTCGCAGTTCTCCGAGCTCTGGCGTCCCTCGGGCGGGGGACCCTGGCCCACCGTCGTCATGGTGCACGGCGGCTCGTGGAGCGACCGCACCGACCGCACGATCATGCACGGAGTCGCCCGGGACCTGGCCGACCACGGCGTCGCGGTCTGGAACGTCGAGTACCGGCGCCTCGGCGAGGCCGGAGGCGGCTGGCCCGGGACGTTCGCCGACGTCGCCGCCGCGATCGACGACGTGGGCTCGCGACCCGACGAGGTGCCCGTCGACCTCGGGCGACTCGTCGTCCTCGGCCACTCGTCGGGCGGCCAGCTCGCCCTGTGGGCCGGCGGGCGCGCCGGCCTCCCGCCGGGGACCGTCGGCGCCTCACCGGGGGTGCGGCCGCAGTCGGTGGTGGCGCTCGCCCCGGTCAGCGACCTGACCGGCTGCGCCGACCAGGGCGCGCTCGACGGCACCTGCGCCGCGGTGATGGGCGGCTCGCCCCAGGAGCTCCCCGGTCGCTACGCGCGCACCTCACCCCTGGCCCGCGTGCCGATCGGCCTGCCCCAGCGCCTGTTCCACGGGCAGGTCGACACCGTCGTGCCGATCGACCAGAGCCGCGCCTACGTGGCCGCGGCCGCCGCCGCCGGCGACGACGCCACGCTCACCGAGCAGCCCGACGCCAACCACTTCACCGTGCTCGAGCCGAAGAGCGCCGCCTGGGGCGCCGTGCGCGCCGGCGTCGACCAGCTGCTCGGTCGCTGAGGCCCCGCGTCGACCAGCCCGACACGGGCCGTGGGCGTGGCGCGGCGGTCAGCCCGCCAGGATCCACTGCTGGGTGGGCTCGGGCTCGACGTCGTCGCTGAAGAAGCGCTCGAAGGCCTCGGCGTCGGCGTCGTCGTCGGCCTCGTGGGCCCATCCGGCCTCGAAGCTCTTCTCGTACGACGCCACCGACGAGGCGGGGATGGCGTCGGCGTGCGGCGAGGGGGGCAGCGCCGGCTCGGCGGGGGCCTCGATGGGCGTCACCTCGCGGAGCGGCGCCGCCGACTCGACCTCGGTGCGGGCCTGGGCGATCGCGTAGTTCAACAGGTCCGGGTCGTCGGCGATCGAGCCCAGCTCCTGGGCCATCACCGCGATGCGACCCCGCAGCTGCGATCGGACCCCCTCGAGGGCCATGGTCTCGGCGGCCACGGCGAGGCGGAGGGTCTCGAGCTGTCCGGCCTCGGTCTGCAGCCGCTCCCACTCGGAGGCGATGGCGGCGCGCTCGCTGGCGAAGTACTGCCGGGCCTGCTCCTGGGCCTGGGTGAGGATGGCCTGGGCCCGGGCCCGCGCGTCGGCCACCGCGGCGATCGCGGTCTTCTCCGCCAGGGCCAGGGTGCGGTCGAGCAGGCCGTCGTTGTCGGCGTTGGGGGTCGGTGCCGTCGGCGGGGCCGGCGGCTGGAGGGCCCGCGACTGGAGGTCGGCCAGGCGCGCCTCGGCGGCGTCGGCGCGCTGCTCGGCGTCGCGCAGCCGACCGAGCATCCGCTCCACGGCGCCGCTGGCGTTCACCAGGAACGCCGTGACCTCGGCCGGGTCGAACCCCTTCTTGGCCGAGCTGAAGCTCAGATCACCGAAGATCCTGCGGGTGCGCTCGTCGGCGATGGGGGCCGGCGCGAAGTGATCGGACATCCGGGAGCTCCTCTGAGGAGGCGTGCGGTCTCCCTGCTTCGTCGGCACCTCGCCGCCGACCTTGAGCGTTCGGTGTAGGTCGAACGGCCTACGGCCGGCGGACCCAGTCGGCGTAGCGGGGCGAGAACAGCGCCGGCAGGCCGCCCGTGTGCAGGAACACGGTGGGGCGGGTGCCGTCGATGCGACCGTCGCGCACCGCCGCCACGAGGCCGGCCAGGCCCTTGCCCGTGTACACCGGGTCGAGCAGGGCCGCCTCGTGGCGGGCGGCCAGGTCGAGCGCCTCGCGGCACGCGTCACTGGGCGCGCCGTATCCCGGCCCGACGCGGTCGTGATCCACCTGGACGTCACCCGCGGGCGCCGGCCGGCCGGCGAGCGCGGCGGTGGCGGCCGCCATGGCCGGCACCGCGTCGTCCAGGTCCGGGCGGGTGCCCACGTCCACCCCCAGGACCCGGGCGTGGTCGCCGAAGCCCGCCACCAGGCCGGCGTGCGTGCCTCCCGAGCCGTCGGCCACCACCACGAGCGGCTCGCCCGGCACCTGCGCGTCGAGCTCGGCGGCGGCGTGCAGGTAGCCGAGCGCCCCCACCGCCGACGCCCCGCCCACGTGGATGCGGTAGGGCTGTCGGCCCTCACCGGCCAACCGGTCGGCCGTGGCGGCGATGGCGTCCTCGAGCGCGTAGTACCCGAGGTCGCCGGCCCAGACGAGCTCGGGCCCGAGCACCTCGTCGAGCACGACGTTGCCGGTGGGGCGTTCGGGCGGATCGCTGGCCAGCACCACCGTGGCCGCGAGCCCCAGCCGGTTGGCGACCGCCGCGGTGAGGCGGACGTGGTTGCTCTGGCGGCCCCCGCCGGTGACCAGCGTGTCGGCCCCCTCGGCGAGCGCCGCCGACGCGAGGAACTCGAGCTTGCGCACCTTGTTGCCGCCGCCGGCGATCCCGGTGAGATCATCGTGCTTGATCCACAGGGAGCCCTCCGGCAGGCCGAGCGCGGCGGCGAGGCGGTCGGCGGACACCGCCGGTGTGGGCAGGTGGGCCAAGGGGGTCCGGGGCGGCGGGCGGTCGGTGCCCGGCCCCTCGGTCGGCGGGCCCGGGGTGGCGCCGGGCGGGAGCGGCGGATCGGCGGTCACGGCGTCACCGTAGGCTGGCGGCCGTGCGCGGTGGCCCGCCCGAGCTCGTCTGGTACGTCAGCTACGGGTCCAACCTGCACCGGGCCCGGTTCCGCTCGTACCTCGAGGGCGGGCGGATGCCCGGCGGCCTCCGGGCCGACCGCGGCTGCCGGGACCCGTCGCCGCCGCGCGCCGACGCCGCGCTGCACCTGCCCTTCCCGCTGTACTTCTCGGGCGAGTCCCGGGTGTGGGGCGGCGGGGTGGCGTTCCTCGACCACGACCCCCACGCCGACACCCGTCGCACCTACGCCCGCGGGTACGTGATCACGGGCGAGCAGTTCGAGGACCTGGTCGCCCAGGAGTCCAAGCGCGACCACGCGGCCGTGGACTGGGCGGCGCTCCGGCGCGACGGGCGGGTCACCGTGGGCCCCGGCCGCTACGACCTCGCCGTGGTCGTGGGCGACCGCGACGGGCTGGCGATGATCACCTTCACGCACCCCGCGCCCCAGGCCGCCAACCCGCTCGCCGCCCCGGTGGTGGGCTACCTGCACACGCTGGCCGGGGGGCTGCGCGACGCCCACGGGCTCGACGACGCCGCCATCGCCGACTACCTGGTCGACCACCCGGGGGCCCGGGGGGCGTGGACCGCCGCGGCGCTGCTCGACGCCCTGGGGGAGTGGGAGGCCGGCCTCACGCCGGCGTGACGGGACGCTCAGCCCGCGGGGGCCTCGCCGGCGGGGCCGGGCGGCGGGGTGGCGAACCAGCGGAGCATGTCGACCAGTTGGTCCCAGCTGACGTTGGCCACCAGGATCGGGCCGTTCTCGGCGCTGGCGCGCACCCGGGCCAGCGCCGTCTCGAAGTCGACGCCGTTGGCCTGCTGGAGGGCGATGAGCGCGGCCACCAGGCCCTGCGTGCCGGGGGTGATCGCGACGTTGTCGAGGTTCACGGCGCTCAGCCCGCGCCCATCATCATCAGGAACTCCCGCTGCGTCCGGGGGCGGAAGACGAAGTTGTCGGCCCGGGTGGCCCCCATCGAGGCCGAGGCGTCCATCGAGTAGAGGTGGCCCGGGAAGAGGGTGGCGTCGTCGGGCACCTTCGCCAGCTTCTGGGTGATGCTCTCGTAGAGCGCACCGGGGTCGCCGCCGGGGAGGTCGGTGCGGCCGCAGCCCTCGAGGAAGAGGGTGTCGCCGGCGACGAGGCGGTTGTCCACCAGGAAGCACTGGCTGCCCGGGGTGTGGCCGGGCGTGTGGATCAGCTCGATGGGGATCTCGCCCACCCGCACCACGTCACCGCTCTGGTGCCGGACGAGGTCGGCGTCGGCGGCGCCGGTCACCCGCTGGACCCACACCGCCTCGTCGGCCTGCACGTGCACCGGCACCGACGTGCGCTCGAGCAGGCGGGCCACGCCCTCGATGGAGTACCCCATCATGTCGCCGCCGACGTGGTCGGGGTGGTAGTGCGTGGCGAGCGAGCCGACGAGGGTCATGTCGTCGGCGGCGAGCAGGTCGAGCAGGCCGTCGACGTCGTAGGCGGGGTCGATCACCACGGCCTCGCCGGTGACGCGGTCGCCCACCAGGTACACGAAGTTGACCATCTGGCGGGCCAGGGGGTCGGTGGTGGCGAAGTCGCGGCCGGCGAGCAGCTGGCGGAAGTAGAGGCGGTCCTCGGGCACCCGGCCACGCTACCGGCCCCCTGCGGCGCCCCTCGTTCCGGGACACGTCGCTTCCTGGACCTCGCTTCCTGGAACACCGCGCTTCCTGGAACACCTCGCTCCCCGGGACGCCTGCGCCCCCACGACGGCGCGGGGTGGCCGGAGCAGGATCGGGGTCAGCGCTGGGCGCGGAACCAGCGCCGCAGCAGGGACTGGTAGGCGGCCTCGTAGCGGGCGTAGTCCTCGCGCAGGGCGGGGCCGGGCCAGGCCGCCGGGAGCAGCTCGTCGGGCAGAAGGGGGTCGGCCTGGGTGAGGCGCAGGACCGAGGCGGCGAGGACGAACCCGGGGCCGAGCGCGTCGGTGTCGCCCGCCTCGAGCGCGTCGACCACCGACGCCATCCGCGTGCGCAGTGCCGCCGCCCGGTCGGCCCAGCCGCCCAGGTCCCACAGCCGGGCGGCGAGGGCGGCGGGCTCGGGATGGTCGGGCCGGCCGGTCAACCGGGCGCACTGGGCGTCGAGCACCGCCGCCGAGGCGGGCAGCCGACCGGGATCGAGGTTGTCGGGCCGCAGCCACACCCCCTCGCGCAGCTCGGCGAGGCGCAGGGCGGTCGCCGCGGCCCGCAGCTCGACGCGCTGGGGCGCCGGGCGGGGCTCACCGTGGACGACGGCCAGCGTCCAGGCGCCGCCCCAGGGGCCGGGGGCGACGGCCGCACGACGGCTCTCCTCCTGGCGGGACTGCCGGTCGAGCAGGGGGCCGGCCAGCGCGTAGGTGCCGTCCGACGCGGTCAGCTCGCCGGCGGCCACCATGCGCGACAGCGCCGTGCGCACGGTGCCCTCGGCGAGGCCGAACAGGGTGCCGGCCCGGACGAGCAACCGCCCGGGCAGGCGGGGCGGCACGGTGCCCAGCAGCGTGCTGGCGACGACCGAGCGGGCGGTGAGGGGCCGCTCGTCCGCGGCCGCCCCCGGCCCCGTGGCGGCCCCTCCCCCGCCCGGGTCGGTGTTACTGAACTGGATCATGTGATCTGAGACTGTAATATGAGGCCATGGCGTCCACCGACCTCTCCCGCGCCGCGTCCCCGGCCGAGCCCGACCGCGCCGCGGGCGCCCCGAAGGCGCGCGACCCCGAGCGCGAGGCGGCGCTGGGGCTGGGTGGGCTGGTCCCCCCGGCCGAGGCCCTCCCCGACGTGTTGCCCACCGACCGGCTGCTCGCCGGCGGCAAGCCCGTGCCCGAGCTGCGAGCCGAGCTGCGCCGCATCCCGAACGCCCGCAACGCGCTGTCGGTCGTCAGCGTGCTGGTGCAGGCGTTCGGGGTGATCGCCCTCGCCGTCTGGATCGACCACCCCCTGGCGTGGGTCGCGGCCTTCGTGCTGATGGGCCGGTCGTTCGCCCTCTTCGCCATCCTCGCCCACGAGGCCGCGCACCGCCTCCTGTTCTCCAAGCGGTGGGCCAACGACTTCATCGGCCGCTGGGTGCTGGCCTACCCCGCCTTCGTCCCCTTCGACGCCTACCGCCGCTCGCACTTCGCCCACCACCGCGACGAGCTCGGCCCCGACGAGCCCGACCTGGCCCTCTACGCCCGCTACCCGATCACCCGCGACTCGTGGCGGCGCAAGCTCACCCGCGACGCCGTGGGCATCTCGGGGTGGAAGAACCTCAAGGGCCTGCTCCTCGCCGTGCGCAGCCCCACGGCCCGGCCGGTGGCGCTGCGCATCCTCGGCACGCAGGCGGTGCTGCTCGCCGGCTTCACCCTCGCCGGTCGGCCCGAGCTGTACCTGTTCTTGTGGCTGGCGCCGTGGATGACGGTGTGGCGGGTGCTCAACCGCCTGCGGGCCGTCGCCGAGCACGGCGGCATGACCCGCTCGCCGGACCGGCGCGAGACCACCCACCACGTCGACCAGCACTGGCCCGCCCGCTTCTGGATCGCCCCGTTCAACACGGGGTGGCACCTCGCCCACCACGTCGACATGGGCGTCCCCTTCCGGCACCTGCCGGCGCTGCACGACGAGCTGGTGGCGGCGGGGTGGGTCACCCCCGAGGCCACCCACCCCGACTACCTCGCCCTGTGGCGGGCCTGCGCCTCGCGCCCCACCACCTCCTGACGCCGGCGGCGCCCCGCCCCCACGGCGCCGGCTCGCTCCGGCCGCAACCTCCCGTCGGCGACGTCGTGATCCCGCGCCGACGACGGGGCCTCGGGCGGGCGGTCGTCCGGTGGGCTCAGCCGGCGGCGCCGTCGGGATCGGGGTCGGCGCCGGCACCCTCGTCCTCCTCGTCGCGGTCGGATCCGCGACGCAGTGGCTCGACCTCGGCGAGCGTCGCCGCCGCGTCGGCACCGGTGGCCGGCTCCGGGTGACGGGCCCGTAGGCGCCACGCCACCTCGGCCCGCGAGACCACCTCACGCAGCGGCAGGCCCAGTCGGGCGGCGACCCGGGCGGCGTCGTCGTGCTCGACCTTGGCCCGGCCGCCGGTGACCTTCACCCGCACCGGCAGGCCCTCGACCTCGACCTCGGCGAACTCACGGGCCTGGGGCCAGCGCTCGAGGGACTGGCCCCGCACGCCCATCGACCCGGTCTCGTCGGTGAGCGTGGCCGCCACCCGGGCGGCCACGGCGGCGTCGGCCAGGGCGCTGACGGTGTGGCCCGGGCGTCCCTTCTTCATCAGCACCGGGGTGACCCAGGCGTCGTGGGCGCCGGCGTCCAACAGCGCGGCGAGGGCGTGGGCCAGGGTCTCGCCGGTGGCGTCGTCGACGTTCACCTCGAGCAGCTGCACGGGCTGGCCGGGCACCAGCTCGTCGACCGCCTCGCCCAGCACCACCTGCACGAGGTTGGGGCGGTCGTCCAGCTCGGCGGTGCCGGCCCCGAAGCCGCTGGCGGCGATGGCCATCGCCGGCAGGGGGCCGAAGGTCTCGCCCAGGGCGGCCAGCAGCGCCGCCCCGGTGGGGGTGGTGAGCTCGAGGGGCACGTCGAGGCCGTAGACGGGGACGTCGCGCAGCAGCTCGACCACGGCCGGCGGCGGGTTGGGCAGGGCGCCGTGGGCGCTGCGGATCATGCCGATGCCGTGGGCGACGGGGCTGGCGTGCACCTCGTCCACCCCGAGCACCTCGAGGGCGGCGCACGTGCCGACCACGTCGACGATGGCGTCGAGCGCGCCCACCTCGTGGAAGTGCACCTGCTCGGGGGGGCGGTTGTGGAGCTTGCCCTCGGCGCGGGCCAGGGCCGCGAACACCGCCTGGGCCCGCTCGGCCACACGCGTGGGGAGGCGGGCCTCCTCGATGAGCCCGGAGATGTGGGCGGCGGTGCGCACGACGGTGGTGGCCTCGGCCAGCACCGTGACGTGGGTGGCGGCGATGCCGTTGCGCAGGACGGTCTCGGCCTCGAGCCCCCAGCCCGACACCGGCACCCGCTCGCACAGCGCCCGCACCTCGTCGAGGTCGGCGCCGGCGTCGACGAGGGCGCCGAGGGCCATGTCGCCCGCGATCCCCGAGAAGCAGTGGAACCAGGCCCGGCGACTCACGACGGCGCCCCGTCCGGGCGTCGGCGTTCTCGAGGCGATCGGGGTCGGGTTCCGACCGTCATCGCCTCGAGTTGGCCGGGTCGATGGACGGGGCGAGGCGGTCGGCGGCGTTGAGCAGGCGGACGACCGCGCACGCCGCCCCGAACCCGTTGTCGATGCCCACCACCGTCATCCCCGACGCGCACGACGCCAGCATCGACAGCAGCGCCGTGACCCCCTCGAGGCCGGCGCCGTAGCCGGTGCTGGTGGGCACCGCGACGACCGGCGCGGCGGTCAGGCCGCCGAGCACCGAGGCGAGCGCGCCCTCCATGCCCGCCACGGCCACGACCGCGTCGGCCGCGGTCACCTCGTCGGCGGCGGCCAGCAGGCGGTGGATGCCGGCGACGCCGACGTCGGCCAGGCGCTCGGGGCGCAGGCCGTGGGCGTGCAGCACGGCCGCGCACTCGTCGGCGACGGGCAGGTCGGACGTGCCCGCGGTGACCACCAGCACCCGGCCGGGGCGCTCGGGGGCGGCCCGCCACACCACCGTGGCCGGCCGGCCGCCGGAGAGGCGGCCGTCGGGGTGCGCGGCGAGCACGGCGTCGACCTGGGCGTCGTCGGCCCGGGTGAGCACCACCGGCGAGGTGGCCTCGGCCCGGAGCAGCTCGGCGACGATGGCCACGCACTGGTCGGGGGTCTTGCCCGGGCCGTAGACCGCCTCGGCCATGCCCTGGCGCAGGGCCCGGTGGTGGTCGACCCGGGCGAAGCCGAGGTCGGCGAAAGGGAGACGGCGCAGGCGGGCGACCACGTCGTCGGCGCCCACCCGGCCGGCGGCCAGGTCGTCCAACAATGCCCGGAGGGCGGCTTCGTCCACGTCACTATCCTGACCGCTCATGGCCGCCCCCGCCCCATCCGACGCGCCCGCCCCCGGCTCCCGGCGCGTCGGCTTCCTGGGCCCCGAGGGCACCTTCACCGAGCAGGCCCTGCTCACCCAGGACGACCTGAAGGGCGCCACCCTGGTGCCCCGGGCCACCATCGCCGAGGTGATCGCCGCCACCGGCGCCGGCGACGTCGACCTCGGCTTCGTCCCCATCGAGAACTCCATCGAGGGCACCGTCAACGTCACCCTCGACACGCTCGCCTTCGAGGCCGACCTGCGCATCCAGCGCGAGGTCGAGATCCCCGTCCAGCTCGACCTGCTCGGGGTGCGCGGCGCCGACCTCGGCGGCGTCACCACCGTGGTCTCGTACCCGCACGCGCTGGCCCAGTGCCCGGCCTTCCTGCGCCGTACCCTGCCGGACGCGGGCACCGCCGCCGCCACCTCCACCGCCGAGGCGGCCCGTTCGGTGGCCGACGGCGGCGACCCGACGGTGGCGGCCATCGGCACCGCCCTCGCCGCCGAGCTCTACGGGCTCGACGTGCTCGCCACCGACATCGAGGACCACACCGCCAACGCCACCCGCTTCGTGCTGCTGGCCCGCGAGGGGGTCCCCGCCCCCACCGGCCACGACAAGACCAGCATCGTCATCTTCCAGCGGACCGACCAGCCCGGCTCGCTGCTCGCCATCCTGGGCGAGTTCGCCGCCCGGGGCATCAACCTCACCAAGCTCGAGTCGCGCCCCACCAAGAAGGGCCTCGGCGACTACTGCTTCATCATCGACCTCGAGGGCCACGTCGGCGACGAGCTGGTGGCCGACTGCCTGCGCGACCTCAAGTCCAAGTGCGAGGACGTGAAGTTCCTGGGCTCGTACCCGGCCGCCGGCGCCCACGGCGCCGCGGTCCGCCGCGACGCCGAGGCCGCGTGGGCCCAGGCCGACGCCTGGGTGGCGGCGCTGCGCGGCCAGATCCGGCCGTAGCCACCGGCCGACCGCGTGCTCGCCGGCGGCGGCGGCGGCGGCACGATCGTGACCGTGGCCGCGGTCCGGACCGCCCGGGTCGCGGCGCTCCGCGGAACGCCGGCCTCCCGCCCCCCGCCGGCGGGTACCCTCGCCGCTCGGAGGGATGGCAGAGCGGACGATTGCGCTGGTCTTGAAAACCAGTGGGCCGCAAGGTCCCGCGGGTTCGAATCCCGCTCCCTCCGCCACGCAACCGCCGCCGGCGAGGAGATCATCATCACCAACCGGGGCGTGGCCGTCGCCCGGCTGGTGCGGCCGGGCGGCGAGGGCACCCGGCGGTTCGGGGTGGACCGCGGGCGCTTCGAGGCGCCCGAGGAGCGTCAAGCACGGCCTGGGTCGCCTGGACCTGCCCGAGCCGCCCGCGCGCTCCGTCCCGTCCCGCGTCGAGGCCATCGGCGCCACGCCCGTCGCGTTCGAGCACCCGCACGCCCTCGGCGTCGCGGCACTGCCGCCGATCCACCGGGACCCGTTCGACCGCCTCCTCGTCGTCCGGGCCGACCTGCTCGGGCTCGTCCTCGTCACCGCGGACGACGCCTTCGACGCCTACGACGTCGAGGTGCTGCGGGTGGGCTGATCCCGCCCCGGGCGACGTCTCAGGCCCGCTCAGTCGTCGCCGCCGCGGAAGTCCTGGTGGAGACGGGTGAGGGTGGACGAGGCGATGCGCCAGCCGTCGGCCTCCCTGGCGTAGGTCTCGTGGTAGTGGCCGAAGCCGTCGAGGCGCAGCCCGGTCGGGAAGATCACGACGTCGTGCAGCGCCCAGATCCCCGTCGCCGAGTCGGGGCCGGTCAGCTCGATCTCGGGCATGTGGCCCTGGTGGACGGTGACGGCGTCGGCGAGCACGTCGACCAGGAAGGCGACGAAGTCGTCGGCGCCGGTGGTCACCGTCCCACCGGCCGCCGAGGTGTCGATGGCCACGTCGTCGGTGAACAGCGCCCGGAACCCCTCCCAGTCCTTGGTGTCGAGCAGCCGGAAGTAGCGGGCCTTCAGCGCCTTGACGGCCTCGAGATCGTCGGTGGCGCTCACCCTTCGAGTGTGGCCGACCCGGGGACCATGCCGCGGCGACCGTCGCGGTCCGGTGTCGGTGCGGGACGCGTCGATGCGCTCCGCGGAACGCCGAGACGGCCTCCGTGGGACGCCACGGCGTCGTCCCGCAGGGCGGTGCACGCGTCGGGTGAGGCCGCGCCGCGCCACGACTCGGCACCGCCGTCGAGGCCCTCGGCGGCCGAGCGACCCGTCGGCCGCTCGCCCAACTTCCATCGGTTGCCCGAGATACATAGGACGTCCTATCCTTTTTCCCGATGGCCACCCAGGGGGAGCGTCGGGCCGAGACCCGCCGCCGGTTGCTGACCGCCGCCGCCGAGCTGTTCGCCGAGCGGGGCGTCGACGGCACGTCCATCGACGCCATCGCCGAGCGGGCCGACCGGACGTCGGGCGCGGTCTACGACCACTTCGGCGGCAAGGACGGCGTGCTCATCGCCCTGCTCGACACCTGGGTCGAGGAGCTCGGCCTCGTGATCGGCGCCGAGCTGTCCACCGCCACCACCCTCGCAGAACGCCTCGCCGTGCTGTGGCGCAACGTGTCCGAGCCGGTCGTCGGCGGCGACCGCTGGATCAGCCTCGAGCTCGAGCTGTGGGCCCACGCCGCCCGCAACCCCGACGCCCGCGAGCACCTCGTGCGCCGCTACCGGGGCGCGTGGAAGGGCATCGTCGAGCTGGCCGGCCGCTCCGGTGACGCGTCGCCGGAGGTGGGCCCGGCGGTCATCGGCGTGCTGCTCGGCCTCGAGCTGATGCGCCGCGTCGACCCCGCCTCCGTCACCGACGAGCTCGCCGTCGCCGCCCTGGTGGGCGTGGTGGCGGGCACCAGCCGACCCGACCTCGATCCTCAGACCACAGGAGCGACCGCCCGATGACCATGACCGAGATCGAGGGGATCGACCTCCTCGCCGAGACCTGGGGGCGGGGCATCCCCCACGACCAGTTCGACCGCCTGCGACGCGAGGCGCCGGTGTGCTGGCACCCCGAGCCCGGCGACACCGGCTTCTGGGCCGTCACCAAGCACGCCGACGTGCGGCGGATCAGCCACGACTGGGAGACCTTCTCCAGCGAGCTGGGGGCCACGTTCATCCCCAGCCAGGACGAGGAGTCGATGGCCCAGCTGAGCCTGTCGATCCTCAACATGGACCCGCCCAGGCACAACCGGGTCCGCCGCCTGGTGTCGGGGGCGTTCACGCCGCGCATGATCGCCCGGCTGGTCGAGGACATCGAGCAGCGGGCCGAGCGGGTGATCGACGCCGTGATCGACCGCGGCGAGGCCGAGTTCGTCAGCGAGATCGCCGGCCAGGTGCCGGTCCAGATGATCTGCGAGATGATCGGCCTCGAGAAGGAGGAGTGGCCCCGGATGTTCGAGGCGTCCAACCTCCTCATCGGCTCGCGCGACGACCCCGAGTACGCCCACGTAAACCCCGAGCTGGCCTCCATGGAGGTCTACGCGCTCTGCGACGCCGTCGCCGAGGACCGGCGCCAGAACCCCCGCGACGACCTGATGACCGCCCTCGTGGAGGCCGAGCTCGACGGCGAGCGGCTCGACAACATGGAGCTGAACCTGTTCTTCATCTCCCTCGTCGTCGCCGGCAACGAGACCACCCGGAACCTGATCAACCTGTCGCTGCTGGCCCTGCTGGACCACCCCGACCAGGCCCAGCGCCTCCGCGACGACCCGTCGCTGTGGGACACCGGCGTCGAGGAGATGCTGCGGTACGGCTCGTCGATCCACAACTTCCGCCGCACCGCCCGACACGACACCGAGATCCGGGGCGTGCCCGTCAAGGCGGGCGACAAGGTGGTCATGTACTACGCCTCGGCCAACCGCGACGAGGACGTCTTCGACGATCCGCACCGCTTCGACGTGGGCCGCACGCCGAACGACCACGTCACCTTCGGCGGGGGCGGCGTGCACTACTGCCTGGGCGCCAGCCTGGCCCGGGCCGAGATCAAGGCCACCATGCGCCAGATCGTCGACCGCCTGCCCGACATCCACCTGACGGCGCCGCCCGACCGGCTCCGCAGCGACTTCGTCAACGGCATCAAGCGGATGCCCGTCGCCTGGTAGCGACCCCGAGAACGACACCCCCGAGCACGAGACCGAGAGAACAGGACACCACCACCATGCGCACCCCGATCTGCGACGACCTGGGCATCGAGTTCCCCATCTTCGCCTTCACCCACTGCCGCGACGTCGTCGTCGCCGTCTCCAAGGCCGGCGGCTTCGGCGTGCTCGGCGCCGTCGGGTTCTCGCCCGAGCAGCTCGAGATCGAGCTGAACTGGATCGACGAGCACATCGGCGACCACCCCTACGGCGTCGACATCGTCATCCCCAACAAGTACGAGGGCATGGACGCGGACATGTCCACCGAGGACCTGACGAAGATGCTCCAGGACATGGTCCCGCAGGGCCACCTCGACTTCGCCCGCGACCTGCTCCGCGACCACGGCGTGCCCGTCGAGGAGGGCGACGACAACACCCTCCAGCTCCTCGGCTGGACCGAGGCCACCGCCACCCCGCAGGTCGAGATCGCCCTCCGGCACGAGAAGATGACGCTGATCGCCAACGCGCTGGGCACGCCGCCGCGCGACATGATCGAGCACATCCACGACGCCGGTCGCAAGGTGGCGGCGCTGTGCGGCTCGCCCTACCAGGCCCTCAAGCACGCCGACGCCGACGTGGACATCATCATCGCCCAGGGCGGCGAGGGCGGCGGCCACTGCGGCGAGGTCGGCTCGATCGTCCTGTGGCCCCAAGTGGTGAAGGCGGTGGCCCCCCGCCCGGTGCTGGCCGCCGGCGGCATCGGCAGCGGCGAGCAGATCGCGGCGGCGCTGGCCCTCGGCTGCCAGGGCGCGTGGTCGGGCTCGCAGTGGCTGATGGTCGAGGAGGCCGAGAACACGCCGGTGCAGCAGGAGGCCTACATCAAGGCCGGCTCGCGCGACACGGTCCGCTCCCGCTCGTTCACCGGCAAGCCCTGCCGCATGCTGCGCAACGACTGGACCGAGGCGTGGGAGGCCGAGGGCAACCCCGAGCCCCTCGGCATGCCGCTCCAGTACATGGTGTCGGGCATGGCCGTGTCGGCCACCCACCGCTACCCGGACCAGACCGTTGACGTCGCCTTCAACCCGGTGGGCCAGGTGGTGGGCCAGTTCGAGAAGGTCGAGAAGTCGGCGGCGGTGATCGAGCGCTGGGTCAACGAGTACCTCGAGGCCACCGAGCACCTCGACCAGCTCAACGAGGCCGCCGCCGGCGTCTGACCGTCACCCGCCCGGTTTCCGGCTCCCGATTCGACGGCCCTGGCGATCGAATCGGGAGCCAGAACGCAGGCTCGCTCCTAAGGTGGGGAGGTGGCGAAGAGCAAGGCGGCGAAGCGAGCGCGGGCGCAGAGCCAGCGGGGCCAGAAGCGGGCCGCGCGCGACACCCGCCGCCGCAAGGAGCACCCCCACCAGCACCTGCCCAAGGTGGGCTCCCGGCGTGACGACGCCTACCTGCGTCGCCGGCGGCAGGAGGACCTCGTCGACTTCGGCCTGGGCCACCACCGCCGGCGCAACCGCTGGCTGGCCATCGGCGGCATCGTGATCGCCCTCGGCGCGCTCGCCGGCCTCCTCGCCTGGCTCGCCCTCTGACCTGATCGTGCGGGTCGACCTCCGCGCGTTCCCCTCAGCCGCCGCAGGGCCCGCTCACGGCCAACTGGAGCGAGCCGTCCCGATTGCGCTGGGAGGCGTACACGACGGTGCCACCGTCGTCCGAGACCGCCAGCAGTGACGGTCGGCCGGCCGCCGTCGACGTGAGCTGCCTCGTGGTGCGGGTGTCACGGTCGAAGCGGAACAGCTCCACGTTGTGCTCGGGGTTCTGCCCGAGCCGGTCCTCCGGTGACGCGTAGACCACGCGCCGGCCATCGCCCGAGAGCATCCCGTCGAGGGCACCCGGCCGAACCACCCGGCTCCTGCCCGTGGCCAGGTCGAGGACATGGGACCGGCCCGGGTTGTCGCGGTCCCCGGCGAGCCCGGTGCGAAAGGTGACGCGTCGCCGATCGAGCAGCAACCGGGGCGACCGGCCCCGTCCCGGCGGGTCCGGAGTGACCTCCCGGTGGTCCCCGGTCGCGCGGCGGTACAGATGCAGTCCGACGGGGCGGCGCGGGTCGAAGTGCCCGCTGAACACGACCCGCGCACCCGACACCGAGAGGGGTGCACCCCCGTGCCAGGCGTCGAGCAGCCCCGTGGCCAGCACCGTCTCCTGTCCCGAGGCCAACTCACGCCCAACCAGCGTGTCCGGCAGGTAGTGCCCCTCGAGGTCGGTCAGGTAGGCGACGCTTCGCCCATCCGGTGACAGCGCGGGGTGCCACGGGTACAGATCCGGGGCGATCTCGGTCCGGGCGCCGGTGGCCCGGTCCAGGACGTAGGCCTGCGGCAGCGGGATGAGCCCGCCCCGAGAGGAGATCACGTGGACCTCGACGTACGCGAGCAGCGTCCCGTCACGGGACAGGGAGGGCGCCGCCATCATGGGTTGGTCGTGGACCGGGTCCACCTGCTCGACCGCACCGGTGCGGACGTCGCGGACCACGATGTGATCGTTGGCCCGGTCGACGAAGGCCACGATGCCGCCGTCGCCCGACAGCGCGACCGGGGCGGGCTCGAAGTTGTGCAGCCCGGCGGCGCCCAGATCGTCGGGCGCGCACCCCGCCGCCCCTGCGGGGCGACCGCTCCCGGCCACGACGCCTGCCAGGACCAGCACGACGACCACTCCGAAGCCGACACCTCTCGACCCGATCACCGCGCCCCCTTCGATCGACAGGCTACCGACCTCGGGGGTTCCGGGCCCGCGCGCCGGTGCGCCGCGGTGGCAACGCCGGCGTGGGCGAGCAGAATTGCCCGGTGCCCCGACCGCTGCTGGCCGACGACCCGCGCCGGCTGGGCGACTGGGAGCTGACGGCTCGCCTCGGTGAGGGGGGCTTCGGCGTGGTGTTCGAGGCCGAGTGCACCGGGCCCGACGGGCGTCGGCAGCGGGGGGCGGCCAAGGTGATGCACCGCCACCTCGCCACCCAGGCGGACTACGTGGCCCGGTTCGGGCGGGAGGTGGCGCTGGCCCGCCGGGTGCGCGGCGAGCACGTCGCCCGGGTGCTCGATCACGACCTCGACGGCCCCCTCCCCTACCTGGTCACCGAGTTCGTCGCCGGGCCCACGCTGCACGAGGAGGTCGCCCGCAACGGCGGCCTCGACGGCGACAACCTGTACGCGCTCGCGCTGGCCCTCGCCCAGGCCATCGCCGCGATCGCCCAGGCCGGCGTGGTCCACCGCGACCTCAAGCCCGGCAACGTGCTGCTCACCGAGCGGGCGCCGGTGGTGGTCGACTTCGGCATCGCCTCGGCGCCCGGGCTCGGGCGCCTCACCTCGACGGGGCTGGTGATGGGCACCGCGCCCTACATGGCCCCCGAGCAGTTCACCGGCGGCGAGGCCAGCCCCGCCATCGACGTGTTCGCCTGGGCCTCGGTGGTGTCGTTCGCGGCCAACGGGCGACCGCCCTTCGCCGAGGAGGCGGGCAACCCCGCCGCGGTGATGTACCAGGTGCTGCACCACGAGCCCGACCACGGGGCCCTCACCGGCCCGCTCGCCGCCCTGGTGGCCGAGGCCCACGACAAGGAGCCCGAGCGGCGACCCACGCCGGCGGCGCTGGTCGCCCGCCTGGTGGCCCTGCGCGAGCCCGACGCGGACGACCCCGTGCCCACCTCGGTGCTGCTGGTCGAGCGCACCTGGCACCTCGCCCCGCCACCCGAGCCCCTCCCCCGCCACCGGGGCCGCCCACCCCGTCGCCCTGGCCGCCGCGGCGAGCGCCGCCGGCGCCCGGCCGCCGACGTGCCCACCGAGGTCCCGCCCCCCCTCCGCCGGCACCGGCCCCGCCCCGGCCTGCCGCCCCAGGTCGTGGCGCCCCCGAGGTGGACGTCACCTACCTGCCCGCCCGCCGCCCACGGCCCGCCCCGCGCCCCGCCCGCCCCCGCCGCCACCGCCCCCACCACCGGCACCCGCGGCCGCCGCCGCCGCCGAGGCGACCCGCTACCCCGCAACGTGGGTGGCGCCGTGGGTGCACAAGCTGCCCGACTTCGGGCGCACCGGCGCCGTGTGCGGGCTGGTGTACCTGTTCGCCAGCATCGCCCTCGACCGCCTCGACGACGGCGTGCCCATCGGGTCCGCGCAACAGGCGCGCGCCGACGACCTCTGGGACCTCGCCATCGCCCTGCGACCCCTGGTCGTCCTGCTGCTCCTCGGCTTCGTGGCCCAACGGGCGGTGCGGGCGACCGCGGTGCGCAAGGGCCTGCCCCGCCCGCAGTGGCGTGGGTTCGCGGCGGCCTCGGCCGCGCTCGGGATCGGCCTCGGCCTCGTGCCCACGGGCGCCGTGGCCGTCCTGGCCTACGCCCCCGCCGTGCTCGAGCCCAACGGCCGGGTGACCGTGGCCGAGGCGGCGGCCGTCGGCGCGGTCGGCCTCGGCATGGCCGTCGTCGCCCTGATCGGCTGGTTCTTCGTCGTGCGGGCCGTCGTCCACCTGCTGCGGGCCGCGATGGGCACCGTCGTGTGGAAGGGCTGACCCCGCCTACGAGGGGTGGATCTCGCTCTCGACGGTGAGGCGGGCGTCGCCGGTCAGCCCCAGCGCCGCCAGCTCGCCCCGGGGCACCTCCACGGTCATCCGGTACGGGCCGTCGGCCGGGTACGACGGGCAGGACGGGTCGTCCTCGCAGGGGGCCATGTCCGCGGTCGACACGATCGCCCCGGACGCGTCCAGGTAGGCGATGGAGAGCGCCGTCGGGGTGTTGCGCATCCAGAAGCCGCCCGACGAGTCCTGGGGGAAGGCGAACAGCATCCCGGGGTAGCCCTCGAGGTCGGTGACCTCCATCAGCCCGCGGGCCCGCTGCTCGGGGGTCTGCGCCAGCAGCAGGCACCGCTCCTCGCCGCCGATCGTGACGAGCACCTCGCCGAAGTCGCCGAAGGGCTCGAGGTCGGCGCACGCCGCGCCCGGGGCCTCACCGTCGTCGTGGCCGTGGGCCCCGTCGGCCCCGTCGGCCTCGCCACAGCCCCCGAGCGCCAGGGCGGCCACGAGGACGAGCGCGCCGAGGCGCACGGCGGGACGGGCGGCGGGGTGCGGCACGGCGCCATACTGCCTGGTGTGACCGACGTGGCCGTGGCAGCGCTGGCCGTGCTGGCCGGCGTCGGCGCCTGGAGCTTCACCGAGTACGTGATCCACCGCTGGTTCATGCACGCCGAGCTGGGCCCCGCCATCGCCTCCCGCGGTCACCTCGAGCACCACCGCCACCCCACCCGCCGGCCGCTGGCCTCGCCCCTCTCGCTCGCCGCCGCCGTGGTGGTCGGCCTGGGCGTGGTGTCGCCGGTCGGCGCCGGGCTGGCCACCGCGGTGGGCGCGCCGTGGTGGACCGGCGCCCTCGCCGGCGTGGCCGGGATCGCCACCTACCTGGTCTACGAGCGTGTGCACTTCCGCTCGCACTTCCGGCCCGCCACCACCCGCTACGCGCGGTGGCAGCAGCGCCGCCACCTGGCCCACCACCACCGGGCCGGCACCACGAACTTCGGCGTCACCAGCCCCCTGTGGGACTGGGTGTTCGCCACGTACGAGCCCGTCCCGCCCGACGCCGCCTTCCCGGACCGCCTCACCGCGTTCTCGGCCCGGTCCGGATGAGCGCGGGCGCCGACCCGCTCGCCCCGGTGGTGGCGCGGGTGGCGCCCACCCCGGGCCGCACGCGCGTGGTGGCCGTCGCCGGCGCGGTCGCGGTGGGCAAGTCGACGATCGCCGCCGAGCTCGCCCGGGGCCTGCGCCGGCAGGGCGCCACGGTCGAGGTGCTGTCCACCGACGGGTTCCTCTGGCCCAACGCCGTGCTCGCGGACCGCGGGCTGCTCGACCGCAAGGGCCGCCCGCAGACCTACGACCTCGACCGCCTCGCCGCGCTCGTGACCGATGCGCGCGCCGGCGCACCCGAGCTCTCGGCGCCGGTCTACTCCCACCAGCGCTACGACGTGCTCGACGACCCGGTCGCCTTCGCCCGGCCCGACGTCCTGGTGATCGAGGGCGTCGTCGCCCTCCAGCGCCGCTTCGGCGACCTCGGCGTGTACGTGGACGCCGAGGTCGCCGACGTCGAGCGGTGGTTCGTGGCCCGCATGCACGATCTCGTCCGGGCCGCCACCGACGACCCCGACTCGTTCTACTCGGGGTGGGCCGACCTCGGCCCCGACGCCGTGACCGAGCTGGCGGTCGCGGTGTGGACCGAGGTCAACCTGCCGAACCTGGTCGAGGACATCGCCCCGACGGCGGCGCGGGCCGACGTCGTCGTGCACAAGGGCCCCGACCACGCCGTCCGGGCCGTCACCTGGGTCGATCCGGCGGCGGGCCCGGCCGACGCGACCCGGGGCCGCGCCGGCCCGAGCCCGGGCCCTCAGGCCCCAGGGGGCGGGGTCGAGCCGTAGAGCTCGAGCGACTCGGCCACCTCGTCGCTGACGTGGTAGCTCTCGGCGTCGCTCGGGAACCGGCCCGTGCGCACGTCGTCGGCGTAGGCCGCCATCGCCGCCACCGCGTCGGCCTTCTGGTCGGCGTAGCGACGGACGAACTTGGGCGCCACGCGGTCCTCGATGCCGAGCAGGTCGTGGTACACGAGCACCTGGCCGTCGCAGTGCGGGCCCGCGCCGATGCCGATGGTGGGCACGTCCACCGCGGCGGTGACCATGGCCGCCACCACGTCGGGCACGCCCTCGAGCACCAGCGCGAAGCAGCCCGCGTGGGCGAGGGCCTTGGCCTCGGCCACGAGCTCGAGCGCGGCCTCGGTCTGCTTGCCCTGCACCTTGAACCCGCCCATGGCGTTCACCGACTGCGGGGTGAGGCCGAGGTGGCCCATCACCGGGATCTCGGCGGCCACGAGAGCCTCGATCATGGGGAGGCGCTTGCGGCCGCCCTCGAGCTTGACGCACTGCGCGCCGGCCCGGATGAGCGCGGCGGCGTTGCGGACGGTGTCCTCGGTGGACACGTGGTAGCTCAGCCACGGCAGGTCGCCGACGATCAGCGCCGACGGCTTGGCCCGGGCGACCGCGGCCGTGTGGTGGGCCATGTCGTCGATGGTGACCTGGAGGGTGTCCTCGTAGCCGAGGACCACCATGGCGAGCGAGTCGCCCACCAGGATCAGGTCGACGCCGGCCTCGTCGGCGATGCGGGCCCCGGGTGCGTCGTACGCGGTGACCATCACGAGGGGGTCGCCGCCGTCGGCCACCTTGCGGCTGCGCACCGCGGGCACGGTCCGGGCACGCGGCGCGGACACGGACTGCTGGCTGTTGCTCATGGCTGAGCCTCCTTCCCGTCCAGCGCCACTCGGCTGCCGGCGGTGCCCCCATCCTACCCCCGGGGCCCGGTGTGGGGGAATCCCCGACCCTGGGGTCAGGCGTCCTCGTGGGGGTACTGCGTGCGACAGGCGAAGCACCAGTGCTCGACCTCGTCCTGCACGTCGGCGCGGCCCGGGGTGTCCCAGGCCTCGGGAGTGACGTAGATCCGGTGGACGGCGTGGAGCGGTTCGTCGTCACGGCCGCAGGAGGTGCACGCGTCGGCCGTCGGGGAGGAGGCGCCGGGACCGGTCACGGGCCCGGCCCCGGTTGTCGGGTCCCGCCCGGCGGCCCGTCGGCCGCCTCGCCCCCGCCGTTCCGCACGCCGCCGGGGGACGTGGTGGGCGTCGGCGGGGTGGTGACGGGCGGCGCGGTGGTGGGCGGCGTGGTGACCGGCGGCGAGGTGACGGGCGGCGCGGTGACGCTGACGGGCACGTCGGGGGTGGTGTCGACGGTGCCCGGGATGGCGCTGCCGGGCAGGTCCCCGTCGTCGTCGTAGTCCTTGCCGTCGGGGAAGTCCGACACGCTGGCGAGATCGCAGTTGTCGTTCAGCAGCGGGTCGACGGTGGTCATGAAGTCGTGCCACATCCGGGCGGGGAAGCGGCCGCCCTCCTGGCGCTCGCCGTGGACGTTCGTCATGGGCACCACCGGCTCGCCGTTGAACCCCGGGTAGCCCATCCACACCGAGGCCACGAAGTTGCAGCGGAAGCCGACGAACCAGGCGTCCTTGTTGTTCTGGGTGGTCCCCGTCTTGCCCGCGGCGGCGATGTCGCCGAGCGACGCCGCCGTGCCGGTGCCGCTGGTGACGACGCTGCGCATGGCGGTGGTGGTGATGTCGGCCACCTCGGGGGTGAGGACCTGCTGGCCCGTCTCGGGGGCCTCCCAGATGACGTTGCCGTCGGCGTCCTCGACCCGGCTGATGACCTGCGGCTCGTAGTGGGTGCCGTGGTTCATGAACGTGGAGTAGGCCGACGCCATGTCGAGCGGCGACACCTCGCCCGCGCCCAGCACGATCGAGGGCACCTCGGGCAGGTCGGCGGTGACGCCCATCTGGTGGGCGGTCTCGATGACGCTGGCCGAGCCGAGCTTGAGCATGAGGGTGGCGAAGAACATGTTCGACGAGGCCGGCAGGGCGGTCATGACCGAGTGGCTGCCGCCGCCGCCCGACACCTCCCAGGTGCCGCCGCCCGCGTTGTAGTCCGCCAGGTTGAACGCGCCGCTGCTGGGCACCGTCATCCGCGCCTGCGCCGAGTAGCCCTCCTTCAGGGCGGTGGCCACCGCGAAGGGCTTGAACGACGAGCCGGGCTGTCGACCCGAGCCGCCGCCCTCGACGCCGACCGCCAGGTTCACGGACTGGTTGGCGAAGTCGGTGCCGCCCATCATCGCCCGCACGCGTCCACGGTCGTCGAGGGCGACGATGGACGCGGCGGGGTCGCCGGGCAGGTCCAGGGTGCCGGTCACCGTGTCGTAGGCGGCCTGCTGGATGGGCAGGCTGAGCGTGGTGTACACCCGCAACCCACCGCCGTAGACCTGGTCCTCGCCGAACTGCTCGACGAGCTGCTGGCGGACGTACTCGGCGAAGTACTCGGTGCCGTGCTCGTGGTCGCGCACCACGCCGAGGGTGGTCGCCGGCGAGCGGCTGACGATGTTGCGCGAGGCGAAGAGGTCGTCGACCTCCCACCCCTCCGCCACGGCGGCGTCGTGCTCGTCCTGGGTGATGTAGCCCTCGTCGAGCATCGCGGCGAGCACCGAGTCGCGCCGCTGCGTGGCCACGTTCGGGTTGCGCTGGGCGTCGGCGCTCTCGGGGGCCCGGATCAGCCCGGCCAGGTAGGCCACCTGGGCCAGCTCGACCGGCGAGAACTGCCCGGTGGTGTTGTCGAGGCCGTCGAGCTCCTGGATGTCGTGGCGGAAGTAGTTGCGGGCCGCGGCCTGGATGCCGTAGGCGCCGCGGCCGAAGTAGATCGTGTTGAGGTAGCGCTCGAGGATCTCCTCCTTCGACAGCTCGTCGTCGAGGCGCACCGCCAGGATCGCCTCGCGGAGCTTGCGGGTGATCGAGCGCTCGCGCGTGAGGTAGACGTTCTTGACGTACTGCTGGGTGATGGTCGAGCCGCCCTGGGTGATCTCCTCCTCGTTGGCGTTGGCCATCACCGCCCGGGCGATGCCGACCGGGTCGATGCCGCCGTGCTGGAAGAAGTCGCGGTCCTCGGCCGAGATCACGGCCTCGACGACGACGTCGGGCAGGTCCTCGTAGGTGATGTTGACCCGGTCCTCGTCGCCCTTCAGCTTGAAGTCCGCGTTCTCGGGTCCGCAGCCCTCGGTGGTCTGGGCGAAGCAGACGAACGTGGTCTGGCGGAGCTGGTCGTTGGCCGCGGGCAGCTCCACCTGGGACAGCACCCAGAAGGCACCCGCCGCACCACCGACCACGAGCAGCAGGGCGAGGTAGAAGACCCGGCGCCAGCGCCAGAGCAGGCTGCGCTTGCGCAGCTTCTTCAGCTTGCCGCGTCGGGTGACGCGCATGCCGTCGGGAACGTCTCGCACGCCGGTTCGGGGTTCGCTCATCGCAGACTCGACGCCGGGTGGTGGGGTGCGCCGCGGCGACCCGGCGTTGCGTCACGGAATCGTAATGCCACCATCTCGAGGTTCCACGTCGGCGGCCCGCCGCGGGTTCCCACCGGAGGGTCGCCCCTCAGAGCGGGAACACCCGGGCGAGGTGGTTCCACGAGCAGTTGGGGCACACCTCGACCACGTAGCAGGTGAGCTCGGCGGACCGCCGGGCCAACTTGGCCAGCTCCCCCTTCTCGCTGATGCAGCGCCCGTGGGCGGGCAGGCGCGGCCCGAAGACGTAGGAGACGAGCACCACCTGCGTCTCCTCGCAGATCGGGCAGGTCATGGAGGTGGGCTCGCCCAGCTCCCGGGCGGCCCGCACCAGCTCGGGGTGCGCGTCGCACACCTCGTGCTCGGCCAGGCGGCCCTTCTTGAACTCGGTCACCAGCGCGTGGCGGGCCAGGCGGTAGTCGACGGCCCCCGCCCCGTTGCCGTGCTCGGCACCCCGGATGGCTCCGGCGCTGAAGCTCACGACCGAAAGGTTAGAGGCGCGGTGCGCCGCACGCGCCGCCGAACCGGGAACCGGCCGGCGTCGGCGCCGGAGTCAGGCGGGGCGCGCCGGAGTCAGGCCGGGCGCGCCGCGGGCACGAGCTGTTGATGGACCGCCCAGCGCTCGTCCATGGTGAGGCCCCGGTCCCGGCGCCCCAGCACGTAGACACCGGCGCTGGTGAGGGGACGGGGGCCGAAGGCCACGCAGTGGTGACCGGCCGCGGCGAAGTCGTCGGTGGTGAGGCGGCGCTCGCCGACGAAGGACCGGACCGCGCGGCAGAGCTCGTCCATCTCGTCGGCGGGCAGCGTGCCCGGCCCCGGGCGGACGACGGTGAGGCGTCCGCCGCCGGGACCCGGTCGGAGGTGCACCGCCACGTCGAGGTCGATGGCCTGCACGAAGGCGGCCAGCTGGGCCTCGACCGCCGCCCGCAGGGGCGCCGCCGCGGGATGCACCCGCCGGGCCCGCCGGCCGTCGCGCGGCAACAGGGGAAGCGGCGGGGGGACCCGGCCGGAACCGGTCCGGGGAGCGAGCCCGGGACCGTTCACCCGGGCACCGGGGTCGTCGAGCGCGTCGACCCGCGGCGCGACGCGGTCCCCCGGGGCGGCGCCGAACAGCGCGGCGAGGCCGCCGGCGGGCGCGGGGAGGGGCCCGGCGCCCCGATCGGCGACGCCGGGCCCGAGGATGGCGCCGAGGCCGCGTCCCAGGCCGAACTGGGCGTCGTCGTCGGAGGCCTCGTCGGAGGCCTCGTCGTCGGGAGCGTCCCCGGTCCCCGGCCCGGGACCGACGGTGGGATCGCGGTCGCGGTCGTCGCCCATCACCGCAGCATCACACGCCCCCGCCCGCCGACGGCGGATCGTCGCTCGCCGGCTCGAGCCGCACGATCACCGACTTCGAGGTGGGGGTGTTGCTGCCCTCGGCGGTGCTGTCGAGGGGGACCAGCACGTTGGCCTCGGGGAAGTACGCGGCGCACGTGCCCCGCGCCACCGGATAGGCGACCACACGGAACCGGGGGGCCCGCCGCGCCGCGCCCCCCGGGTGGTCGGGCGCCCCCACGAGGTCGACCAGCCGGCCGTCGGCCACGCCCAGGGCGGCGAGGTCGTCGGCGTGGGCGAACACGACCCGGCGGCCCTGGTGGATGCCGCGGTAGCGGTCGTCGAGGCCGTAGATGGTGGTGTTGAACTGGTCGTGCGACCGGATGGTCTGCAGGAGCAGGTGCCCGTCGGGCACGTCCAGCACGTCAAGGTGGTTGACGGTCAGGCGGGCCCGCCCGGTGGCGGTGGGGAACGTCCGGGAGTCGCGGACCGGGTGGGGCAGGGCGAAGCCCGCCGGCGCCGCCGAGCGCTCGTTGAAGCGATCGAAGCCGGGCACGACGGCCTCGATGCGGTCGCGGATCGAGCCGTAGTCGTCGGCGAACGCCGCCCAGTCGAGGTCGGGCCCCCCGCCGTCCGGGGCCGTGCCGCCGGCGGGCCCGAAGGTGGCGGCGGCGAGGCCGGCGACGATGGCCACCTCGCTGCGCAGGTGGGGCGAGGCCGGCTCGAGCCGGCCCCGGCTGGCGTGCACCATCCCCATCGAGTCCTCGACGGTGACGTACTGCTCGCCGGAGGCCTGGACGTCGCGCTCGGTCCGCCCGAGGCAGGGCAGGATCACGGCGGTGTCCCCGCACACCGTGTGGGACCGGTTGAGCTTCGTGGAGACGTGGGCCGTGAGCCGGCAGCGGGTCATGGCCTCGCTGGTGACCTCGGTGTCGGGGGCGGCGGCCACGAAGTTCCCGCCGAGCCCGAAGAAGACGTCGACGCGGCCGTCGCGCATGGCTCGGATCGCGTCCACCACGTCGTAGCCGGCGTCGCGTGGCGGGGCGAAGCCGAACTCGGCCTCCAGCGCGTCGAGCAGCGCCGCCCGGGGCCGCTCGTGGATGCCCATCGTGCGGTCGCCCTGCACGTTGCTGTGCCCCCGGACCGGGCAGACGCCGGCGCCCGGGCGCCCCACGTTGCCCCGCAGCAGGCAGAAGTTGACAATCTCGCGGATCGTGGGCACCGAGTTGCGGTGCTGGGTGAGGCCCATGGCCCAGCACACGATGATGCGGTCGGCGGCGAGGACCAGGTCGAGGGCGGCGTCGATCTCCGACCTCGACAGGCCGGTGGCCCGGTCGATGTCGTCCCAGTCGAGGGCGGCGAGGTGGGCGGCGAGCTCGTCGAACCCGTCGCAGTGCTCGTCGAGGAACGGGCGGTCGATCGCCGACGGGTCGGTGGCGGCCCGGTCGAGCAGGCCCCGGTTGAGGGCCTGGAACAGGGCGAGGTCGCCGTTGACCCGGATCTGGAGGAACAGGTCGGCCAGCTCGGTCCCGCGGCCGAGGACGCCGGTGGCCCGCTGCGGGTTCTTGAAGCGGAGCAGGCCCGCCTCCGGCAGCGGGTTGACCGCGACGACCCTGGCGCCGTTCTCCTTCGCCCGCTCGAGCGCGGTCAGCATGCGCGGGTGGTTGGTGCCGGGGTTCTGCCCCACGACCAGGACCAGGTCGGTGTGGGCGAGGTCGTCGAGCGTCACGCTGCCCTTGCCCACGCCGAGGGTCTCGGTGAGGGCGACCCCGCTCGACTCGTGGCACAGGTTCGAGCAGTCGGGCAGGTTGTTCGTGCCGAGGCGGCGGACGAGCAGCTGGTAGAGGAAGGCGGCCTCGTTGCTGGTGCGACCCGAGGTGTAGAACACCGCCCGGTCGGGGTGGTCGAGCCGCCGGAGCTCGTCGGCCACGAGGCCGAGGGCCTCGTCCCACCCGACCGGCTCGTAGTGGTCGGACCCCGGGCGCTTCACCATCGGCTCGGTGAGACGGCCCCGGCTGCCGAGCCAGTGGTCGCTGCGGGCGGCCAGCTCGCGGATCGGATGGGCGGCGAAGAAGTCGGCGCCCACCCGACGGGTGGTGGCCTCCTCGGCGACCGCCTTCATGCCGTTCTCGCAGAACTCGGCGTGGCTGCGCACCGGCTCGCCCCGGCCCCGGGCCCCGTCGTCGCCCCGGGGCGCGCTCTCGGGCCAGGCGCAGCCCGGGCAGTCGAACCCGTCGGCCTGGTTGACCCGCAGCAGCGCCCGGGCCCCCCGCCGCACCCCCATCTCGGCGACGGCCATGCGGGTGCCGGCGATCACCCCGGGGAGCCCCGCGGCGCTGGCCTTGGCCGCCCCGACGCGCAGGTGCTCGTCACCCGGGTCGGGCTGGGGGGCGGCGCCGTCGTCGTCGGTCACCCCTCTGACGCTAGCGGCGGGCCTCGCGGGCCTTCCCCTCGGCCGAGGTCCCGCGACGGCGCGGGCCGGGCGTCATCCCCACGTCAGCGTGGCCGTGCCGGCGGCACCGTGGAAGCCGTCCACCGCGACCCGGTAGGTGGTGCCGGCCGTGGCCTGGAGGCCGACGCTCGACCCCAGCTCGCAGCGGTCGTCCGACGTGGCCAGCGGGGTCAGGTCCCCGAGCGCGTCGCCCTGGTAGACGGCGAGGACGGTGTCGAAGTCGCTGCCGCACGTCCGGAACGCCACCGGTCCGTCGGCGGGGGCGGTCCACGAGTACCAGACCGAGTGGGCCGCGCCGCTGCCGGCGTGCGGTGGTTCGCCCCCCTCGGCCGTCGCTGCGCTCGTCGCCACCTCCAGCGTGCCGCCCCCCGGGTCGAGCACGGCGGGGGCCGAGAACGCGTCGGACAGCGGCGGCGCCACCACCGCACGGCGCAGGACCACGTCGCCCTGGGCGCCGCCGTAGCCGCCGACCACCAGGTAGTAGGTCGTGCCCGCCTCGGACGCGAAGCGCACCCGGCTCTGTCGGCCGCAACCGTCCTCGTCGGCGGCGACCTCGACGAGGTCGCCCATCGCGGCCCCGTCGGCCGGGCCGGCGAAGACCCCGAGCGTCGTGTCGAAGGCGCTGGCGCAGGTGTCCACCGCCAGGGCGGCGCTGATGCCGGCGGTCCAGCGGTACCAGACCGTCCGCGTGGGCGCGGTCTCGGCGATCTCGGGCTCGTCCCCCTCGACGGTGGCCCGCTCGTTGCTCCCGGCGGTGGTGCCGCTGGCGAACGGCAGCACCGCGGCGTCGGCCAGCCGGTCGTTGGCCGGCGGCGGGGGCGGGGCGGTGGTGGTCGTCGTGCTGCTCGTGGTGCTGGACGTGGTCGTGGGCGCGGTCGTGGTCGTCGTCGTCGTGGTCGTCGTCGGCGGCGTGGGCTTGGCGGTGGTGAACGTGCACACGGTGCGCTGCCCGGGGCCGAGGTCGATGACCGCCCGGTGCCGCTCGGGCTGCTCGCGCTCGTCGGTGCTGCACGCGACGTCGGTGAGCGACCAGCGCGCCGGCGTGAGCTGGGTCAGCTTCCACCGACCCTCGGAGAGCCCCGTCCACTTGGCCCGCCGGTGCCGGCGCGGGTCCCGGTCGTCGTCCAGGTGGACCGTCCGGCAGCGCTGCACGCCCCGCCGACACAGGGTGAAGCCGATGTCGCGTCCGGCGTCGGGGACGGTGTCGAGGACCACGACGATCGAGCCGCTGCCCGCCTTCCGGCGCCGTCGGCCGACCCGGTGCGACGCGGCCGGCGCCGCGCTGCCCTCCGCAGGCCCCAGGGCGGGTGGCTCGACCGGGGTCGCCTCGGGCGCCTCGACGCTGCCTCGACTGCCTCGACTGCCTCGACCGCACCGGCCGCGGGGCCGGCGACGGCCCCGGGGGCCGCCGGCGCCGCCGGATCCCCGCCGTCGGCGAGGACGGCGGCCACCTTGGCGAACACCGACGGGTCCGACAGCAGGTCGTTGTGGGCGAGGCCGTCGTAGACCACGTTCACCGCCCCGTCGAGCTCGGTGGACGCGGAGGGGGTGATGATCTGGTCGGTGGTCGAGCGGATCGTGGTCCAGTCCACCTGGCCCGGCGTCTCGTCCCCCGCGTTGAGCTGGGCCAGGAACGACGAGCCGACGGCCATCTCGGGGCACCCCTCCTCGCCGGGGAACAGCAGGCAGGTGATCGTGATGTTGGTCCCGTGGTTGGGGCCGGCCAGCGACACCCAGTCGTCCACGACCCGGCGGCAGGGCCCGAACCGGATGCACCACCGGGTGGGCAGCGCCCCCATCGAGTGCGCCACGACGTCGACGTGGGTGGCGCCGGTCTCGAGCCGGACGCCGGTGACGAACGCGGCGAAGTCGGCGGCCGAGTCCACGTTGGACTTGCGGGAGTCGTAGCCCCACGGCCAGAGGCGGTCCTCGGGGACGCCGGCGTCGCGGAAGCGCTGCACCATCGTCGCGAAGGCGGCGGTGCTGTCGTGCAGGCCGTGCACGAAGACGATCGGCTCGATCCCCGGGGGCGGCGGCTCGGGGCGCGCCGCCGCCGGGCCCGGGGGCACGAGGCCGGCCAGCACCAGTACGGCGACGAGGACCGGCGCGGCGGCGCCCCCGAGGCGGCCGCGGCGGGCCGATCGCCGCCCGTTCGTCACCGTGCCCACGCCCGCCGTCACCCCTCGTCGCCCTGCCGTCGCCCCGTCAGACGATAGTCAGACGGCCGCGGCAGTCCGCCACGGGCCGCACCGTCCACCGCCGACCGCCTTCGTCCGCCGCCGTCGAGCGACCCCGTCACCGGGCGGCGGCGCCCGCCCCGCGGACCGCCACCAGCAGGTCGGGCCGGCCGCTGCGGCGCGCCTCGCACTCGGCGACCGCCAGCAGGTCGCGGGCCTCGCGGCGGTGGCCGCGCCGACCCTCCTCGGCCGCCAGGCGGAGCAGCACCGCGCAGCGCCGCTCGGTGCGCCGGTCGACCGGGCGGTCGCCGGCGATCGGGTGTGGTCCGGGTCCGGTCACGGGCGTCCCCCCTCGGTCGAGCCCTTCGGACCTCCTCCCATCGGCGGGCCGCGGCCGCCTTCAAGGAGGCGTCCGCTCGCGTCCGCGCCCCCCTCGGCGGGCTGCCAGACTGTCGCACCATGACGGACACCGACGCCGCCGGGGGGCCGCCGTCGACCGACCGGCCCCAGACCTCCACCCGCGACCACACCGAGCTCGCCGAGCGGCTCGGCGCCTGGCTGGCGGCCCGTCCGGGCGCCACCGCCGGGCGGATCGAGGGCCTCACCGCCCCCGACACGAACGGGATGTCCAGCGAGACGCTGCTGTTCGACGCCGAGTGGACCGACGCCGACGGTGAGCACCACGAGCGCTGCGTCGCCCGGCTCGAGCCCGAGGCCAGCGCGGTCCCCGTGTTCCCCACCTACGACCTCGAGCTCCAGCACCGGGTGATGACCCTCGTGGGCGAGCGCACCGCCGTGCCGGTGCCCCGCAACCTCTGGTTCGAGCCCGACCCCGCGCCGGTCGGCTCGCCCTTCATCGTCATGGGGCGCGTCGACGGCGTGGTGCCCCCCGACGTGATGCCGTACCCCTTCGGCGACAACTGGCTGTTCGACGCCGACCCGACGGACCAGCAGCGCCTCCAGGACCGCTCGGTCGAGGTGCTGGTGCAGCTCCACGGCCTCGAGGCCACCCCCGACGAGGTCGCCTTCCTCGACACCGACGCAGCCGGGGACACGCCGCTGCGCCGCCACGTCAACGGCCAGCGCGCCTTCTACGACTGGACCCGAGGCGCGGGCACCGCCGACGAGCTGCGCATCCCCGTCCTCGAGGCGGCCTTCGCCTGGCTGGACGAGCACTGGCCCGACGACGAGGGCCCCACCGTCGTCAGCTGGGGTGACGGCCGCATCGGCAACATGATCTACCGGGACTTCGAGCCGGTGGCGGCGCTCGACTGGGAGATGGCGGCGCTCGGGCCCCGCGAGCTGGACCTGGCCTGGATGATCTTCATCCACCGCTTCTTCCAGGACCTCGCCGAGCAGTACGGCCTGCCGGGGATGCCCCGGTACCTCCACCGCGACGACGTGGCCGCCCTCTACGAGTCGCTGAGCGGCCACACCCCCCGCGACCTCGACTGGTATCTGATGTACGCCGCCCTGCGCCACGGCATCGTGATGACCCGCACCGCCCAGCGGGGCGTCCACTTCGGCGAGCGCGAGGCGCCCGAGGACCCCGACGACTTCGTCATGCACCGGGTCACGATCGAGCGCATGCTCGCCGGCACCTACTGGGACGGCATCTAGGCCGTGCTGCGCTTCTCGATCTCGCTGCCGTTCACGCCGGCCGACCACCTGTTGCCCATCGCCCGGGCGGCGGAGGCCGCGGGCTGGGACGCCATCTCGGTGCCCGACTCGGTGTTCTTCCCCGAGGAGGTCTCGGCCGGGTACCCGTACACCGACGACGGCCAGCGCTTCTGGCCCGCCGACGCCCCCTGGCCCGACCCGTGGGTGGCCATCCCCGCCATGGCCGCGGTCACCGAGCGCCTGTCGTTCTTCACCAACGTGATGAAGGTGGGCATCCGCGAGCCGCTGCTCGTGGCCAAGACCGTCACCTCCACGGCGGCGATGTTCGAGGGCCGCATCGGCCTCGGCGTCGGCCTGTCGTGGATCCCCGAGGAGTTCGCCTGGCTGGGCCAGGAGATGAAGACCCGGGGCAAGCGCCTCGACGAGGGCATCGAGATCCTGCGGGCCTGCCTCGCCGGCGGCTGGGTCGAGTACCACGGCCGGCACTACGACTTCGACCGCCTGTTGATGTGCCCGGCGCCGACCCGGCCCGTGCCCATCTACGTCGGCGGCCACTCGGACGCCGCGCTCAAGCGGGCCGCCCGCCTGGGCGACGGCTGGATCGCCGTGCAGGTCACCCCCGAGGAGGTCGCCGAGACCGTCCCCCGCCTCCAGGCCTTCCGGGAGGAGTACGGCACGGCCGACCGGCCCTTCGAGATCAAGGTCACGCCGCTGGTGATGCCCTCGATCGAGGCGATGGACGAGCTGGCCGCGCTCGGGGTCACCGACGTGATCACGGTGCCCTGGTTCTTCTACGGCGGCGACCCGGACGCGCTCGACACCAAGCTGGCCGACCTCGAGCGCTTCGCCGACGAGATCATCGCCCCGCTCCGCGCCCGCGGCGGCGCCTGACCGCCGGCGCCGGCCCGAACCCAGCGCACCCGACCGCACGGCGCCCGGCGCGATGCGCCGGGTTCAGCCCGGCGCATCGACCGCGAGCACCCCTTTCGCCCGCGCTCGGGGTGCGCGCAGAATACACTGATGTTTACTGAAGCTGATCGAAACATCGCTCGACTGGCCCGTGACCAGGACCAGGTCTTCACCCTCGACCAGGCCCGAGCGGCGGGGCTCTCCGACGATCAGGCGGCGCACCGCCTCGCGACCGGGGTGTGGTCCGGGCTCGCCGCCGGCGTGTACGTCCACGCCTGCGTCGACGTCACGACCCGGGGTCGGCTCCGAGCCGCCACGCTCACGCTCTCCGGTTCGGTCGCGTCGCACGAGTCGGCGGGGGAGCTCCGCGAGTACCCCCTCGTGCCGCCGGGCCTGGTCGTGGTGAGTCGTGCCGACGACCAGCCGAACCGCAGCGCGCTCGCACGCGTCCGCCGGGTCTGCGACTTCGACCCGGCCGACCACACCACGATCGACGGCATCCCCGTCACCACCGCGGTGCGCACCGTCGCCGACCTCGCGGGCGTGCTCGGCGCCGGCCGTTTCACGCAGATGGTCGACCAGTTGCTCGTCGACCGGGTCATCACGCCGGACGAGCTCGCGACGCAGGCGGTCCGGTGGTGCCGGCGAGGTCGACGCGGCACGGGCCTGCTCTGGCGGACCGTCGACGCCCGCGGCAACGGGTACATCGCACCGGAGAGCGTCCTCGAGGAGCGGGGCCTCGCGCTGCTCGAGACCGCCGGCCTGCCGGCGCCGGTGCGCCAGCTCTCCCTCCCGTGGCGGTCGTCTCGGCCGGGTCGGGTGGACTGCGGCTGGCCCGAGCACCAGGTCCTGATCGAGTGGGACAGCCGCAAGCACCACCTCGTCGAGGCCCAGTTCGAGCACGACCGTCGCCGCGATGACACCGCCATCGCCCACGGTTGGGCGCCACTTCGCTTCACCTGGAAGATGGTGCACGGCGACCCCTTCTGGGTGGTCGACACCACGGTGACCACCCTGTGCTCTCGAGGGCTGGCCCTGCCCGCCCGCGGCCGGCGCCGACCCCAATCCGGCGCACCCAACCGCACGACGTCCGGCGCGATGCGCCAGGTTCAGCCCGGCGCAGGCCGTGGCCAGGCCGGTTCGCTCGACTGACGATGCGCCGGCCCCAACCCAGCGCACCCGACCGCACGGCGCCCCACGCGCTACGCCGGCCCCAACCCAGCGCACCCGACCGCACGGCGCCCCACGCGGTGCGCCGGCCCCGACCCAGCGCACCCGACCGCACGGCGCCCCACGCGGTGCGCCGGCCCCAACCCAGCGCACCCGACCGCACCGCGCCCAGCGCGATGCGCCGGGTTCAGCCCGGCGCAGGCCGCAGTGGACGGATGGGCGCGCTCGACCCCGCCGGCCTCCCTGCGCAAGCGCCGTTCAGTCGGGGGCGGGCTCGAAGCGCATGTCGTCGGGCGACCAGTAGGCCTTCATCGACGCGAGGTGCTCGCCGTCGGCCGCCATGGTGTAGACGGTGACCGCGTCGACGATGGCCTTGGAGCCGTCGGGCAGGGTCGTGCTGATGGTCACGACGTTGGCGCACTCGTCGCCCGAGGGGTAGCGCTCCCGGAACTCGAAGCGCACCTGGTTGCCGGCGATGGCGGCGTCGTAGAAGGCGCCGATCCCCTCGGGGCCGACGTGGCCGTTGCCCTCGGGGTCGAACATCGACGGGCCCACCGGGTCGGCCACGACACCGTCGGGGGCGAACAGGGCGATCCAGCCCTCCCGGTCGCCGGCCTCGACCGCGGCCACCGACCGGTTCCCCATCTCCCACGCCTTGTTGGGCTGCGCCATCTGCCGAGTCGCTCCTCCGTCGGTGGGGGCGTCGCCGTCGGGTGTCCGGCGGCGGCTGATCCGCTGGGCAGCGTACCCACGGCTCGTCGCAGGGTCCCACCGGCGGGAGGGCACCGCTCGGGCCGCGCCTCGTGCGTCGCGCCATCACGCTCGGTCGCGCCGGGCGACCGGGCCCGCCGAGGCCGCCCCGCGGAGCGCCGCGATTGCCGCGGGCGACCGGTCGAGGTCGGCCACACTCGGGGGATGGCGCCGTACGACCGCGACATCCTCGACGAGTACGCCGAGATGCGGGCCCCGACGCGCTACCCCGAGGTCGAGGCCACCCTCGGGCTCGTCGTCGAGGACCGGTCGTCGGGGTTCTGCGGCGACGTCGTGAAGCTCTCGTCGGCGGCGGTGACCCTGCGGGGCCGCAGCGGCCACCACCGCCACTTCCGGTGGGCCCGGGGCGGCTTCCTGCTCGAAGGCAGGCCGGTCACCCTGGTGCCGCCCCGCCCGGAGCGGCCGGCGCTGGCGTTCACCGCCAGCGGCTCGGTCGCCGCCACCGCGGCCGTGGCCCGCACCGCACGCGCCAGCCGCATCTGGGTCGAGGGCCGCCACGACGCCGAGCTCGTCGAGCACGTCTGGGGCGACGACCTGCGCGAGCTCGGCATCGTGGTCGAGCCCCTCGGCGGCATCGACGACCTGCTCGCCGAGGTCCGCCGCTTCGGACCGTCGCCCACCCGGCGCCTCGGCGTCCTCGTCGACCACCTGGTCGAGGGGTCGAAGGAGGCCCGGCTCGTGGCCCAGGTGCGCGACGAGCACGTGCTCGTCGCGGGGCACCCCTTCGTCGACGTCTGGGCGGGGATCCAGCCCCGGGTGCTCGGGCGCACCGAGTGGCCCGACGTGCCGCGGGGCCAGGACTGGAAGACCGGGTTCTGCGCCGCCCTTGGCACGACCGTCGAGGGGTTCTGGCCGTCGCTGCGCAACGGGGTCACGACCTTCGCCGACCTGCGTCCCGAGCTCGTCGGCGCCGTCGAGCGCCTCCTCGACTTCGTCGAGCAGGGCGACTGAACCACGGCCGGCCGGCGCTCGCCCGGCCGCGGCGCCACCGACGACGGCGCGAGCGCGAGCGCGAGCCGAGGTGGCCCGGTCCGGGTCGGCGCCCGCGCCGGGACGACCGCGCCCGGTGAGGGCCTCAGCCCACCGCCAGCCAGAGGCGCAGCAGGTGGCGGGGGTCGGCGGGATCGTCGACGTAGGCGGTGCGGGCGTGGACGACCGTGCCGTTGTCGACGAACTGCATGTCGCCGGGCTCGAGGACCATGTCGATGCGGAACTCCTCGCTGTGGGCCAACGCCTCGAAGCGGTCGAGGACGGCCTGCTGCTCGGCCGTGTAGCGAGGGGTCTCGGGGTGGCGCTGCGACGAGGTGAAGTAGTCGTGGTGGTAGAAGATCCGCGGGCGGCCCCGGGCCTCGTAGGCGAGGGGCAGCGACAGGAAGGGCGCCTCGCCCGGCGCCTGCTCGTCGCGCAGGTCGAGGTGGAAGTCCTGCTCGAACGCCGGGGCCAGCTCGGGGCGCTCGGCGACGATGCGGTCCCGCACCGCCAGCGAGCTGGCGATCCGGCTGGCGCCGCCGTCGGCCGAGTTGGCCAGGCACAACAGACCCACCACGTCGGCCCCGTCGACGTGGAACGCGATGTCGTGGTTCGTCCGGTACTTGCGGATGTCGGGGTTGTCGGCGGCCTCACCCGTGTCGACGACGTGGCCGAGCAGGTCGCCCTCGGGGTTCTGGGGGAACGGGCGCCCGAGGTGGCAGCCCAGCCCCCAGAAGGCGACGCCGCTGCGCTCGGGCCCGTAGCGCTCGACGGGGAGCCCGCGCACGAGCACGAAGCCCCGCCCCTGGTCGAGCTCGTCCGCCCACGCCCGGAGGCGCCCGCCGAGCGCGGGCAGCGGGAACGACCCGCGGTCGAGGTCGGCCGTCGCCAGCCCGAGTGCCTCGACGTGGTCGAGGGCGGCGTCGATCTCGGCGATCTCGTCGGCCGTGAGCGTGTGGCTCCAGTCGTCGGGGCCCCGGAAGTCGGCGGGTCGCCATCCGCCCGCGGCGGGTGGCGCTTCGGTGTCGGTCATCGCCCCATCATGGGCGCGACCGGCCGCCCGGCGCTCACGCCCCCGAGGGCAGGGGTCGGACCGCGGTGCGGTCCTTGCCCGTGGCCTTGGCCTCGAACATCGCCAGGTCGGCGGCGTGGAGCAGCGGCGCGACACCGAGCCCGTCGGTGACCGGCCCCGCGACCACGCCGGCGCTGAACGTGATGGGGGGGTCGACCGAGTCGGCCAGCTCGGCGCGCAGGCGGGCCAGGGTGGCCTCGGCGGTGGCGGCGTCGCACTCGGGCAGGAGCGCGGCGAACTCGTCGCCGCCGAGGCGGGCGAGGACGTCGGTGCCCCGCAGGGCACCGCGGGCCACGCCGGCGAAGGTGGTGAGCAGGGCGTCACCGGCGTCGTGCCCGTCGGACTCGTTGCGGGCCTTCAGGTCGTCGACGTCGACGTAGACGACCGCGACGGGCCGACCGCTGCGCTTGGCCCGGGCCAGCTCGCGGGCGGCCAGCTCGTCGAACTGCCGCCGGTTGGCGAGCCCGGTGAGGGGGTCGGTGATCGCGAGCTCGGCCACCCGGCGCAGGGCCCGGCGCTCGGCCGCCAGGAGCAGGCCCACGACGCTGTACAGCGCGAACCGCATGACGCCGTTGAGCACGTTGACGAGGGGCGAGATCTGGCCCTGGTCGGCCGCGGTGCTGAGCACGCCGAGGGCGGCGGACAACAGCGCGATGACGAGCACCGCCCGCCGGCCCGCGAACCAGGCCACCAGCCCGATGGGCAGCAGGTAGATGGTGGAGAAGGCGAGGTAGGGGCCGGTGAGGTAGTCGCCGACGCCGACCAGCACGGTGGCGGCGACCGCGAGCGCGAAGGCGACCGAGGGGTCGAGCTGGGCGCGCGCCCAGCGCAGGGACCATCGACCGGGTTCCGCCGCCGGCGCCGACATCCCCCGAGCCTACGGCCCGGCGACTACGCCGGCTCGTCCAGGACCGACGCCGCGACGAGCTCCTCGAGGTACCGGGTGTCCCACCACGTGATCTGGAGCTGCTTGGCCCGCCGGAAGTAGAGCTGGATGTCGTACTCGACGGTGAAGCCCACCCCGCCCCAGACCTGCTGGGCCATGGCGGTGAGGTCGCGGTACGTGTCGCAGGCGACGAGCTTGGCCATCGGGGCGAGACGGGACGTGTCGCGGCCCGTCGACCGCGCCCACGCCGCCTCGTGGACGACCGTGCGGGCGCCGTCCACCCGGGTGGCGGCGTCGGCCAGGTAGTGGGAGATGGACTGGAACGCGCCGATCGGCTTGCCGAACTGGAAGCGGTCCTTCGAGTACTGGACGGTGATGTCGAGGGCGTGCTCGGCGCCGCCCGACGCCTGGGCGGCGAGCAGGATGATCCCGTCGAGCATCACGTTGTGCCACACCGACCACCCGCCGGTGAGCTCGCCCACGGGCTCGGCGGCGGCACCGTCGAAGGTGACCGCGAACTGGGTGGAGGACGCGATGGTCGTCTGCTGGGAGAGCGTGACGCCCGCGGCGTCGCGGTCCACGAGGAACAGGCCGACGTCGGTCGGCGCGTCGCCGGTGCGGGCGAGGACCAGCAGCTTGTCGGCGGCCTGGGCGAAGGGCACGTGCCACTTGGTGCCGGAGATGGTGCCACCGTCGTGGCGGGCCTGGACACCGAGCGGGCCGAAGCCGCTCTCGGGCTCGAGCCAGGCGGGCGCGACGATGGTCGAGCCGTCGGCGATGGCGGGCAGCAGCGCCCGCTTCTGGTCGTCGGACCCCGCGGCGAGGAGCGCGCCCGCCGAGAGCACGCAGCTGGCGAAGTGGGGCGACGGGGCCAGCGAGCGCCCGAGCTCCTCGTACACGACGACGCCCTCGAGCATGGTCATGCCCGAGCCGCCGTACTCCTCGGGGATCAGCAGTCCGCACAGGTCGAGCGCGGCGAGCTGCTGCCAGAACGACGCCGGGTAGCCGACCGGGTCGTCCTCCATCTCGCGCACCACGGTGAGCGACGCCTGGTCGGCGCACAGCCCGCGCACCATCTCGCGCAGCATCTCCTGCTCGTCGGTGAAGTCGAGGTCCATGTCAGGCCTTCCAGTCTCCGGGCTTCCAGGTGTCGGGCCCGCGGGCCCAGGGATTGTCGTCGGCGTCGACCGGCACCGCGATGCGGGCCGAGCCGGTGGTCATGATCCGGTCCGCGCCGTCCTCACCGGCGACCGTCAGCATCACCTCGACGCCGACCCAGCCGCAGCCGAGGGCGTCGGTGGCCACCGCGGTGACCTCGCCCCGGAACACCATGGTGTCGCCCGGGAACACCGAGTCCTTCATGCGGAAGGTGACGGTGCCCAGGCGTCCGTGGGGGCCGGTCCAGTCGGTGAGGTAGCGCTCGAACCAGGCGGCCTGGTTCGGGGTGTTGAGGAAGATGTCGCGGGTGCCGTTGCGCTCCGTGGCGAACTTGTAGTCGTGGTGCATCGGCCGCCAGTCGCGGGTGGCGAGGGCGCCGAGCACGACGGTGGTGGCGGTGACGTCGACGGCCAACTCGGGCAGGACGTCGCCGACGTGCACCCGGTCGAGGGTCAGGGTGGGGGCGGGGGCCGTGGTGCTCATCAGCTGCTCCCGTCGCGGCGGTAGCCGAAGCCGGTGTAGGTCTCCACGCCGACGAGCTCGTCGCGCTGGTTGAGGTACTCGACGTCGATCACCCAGAAGCGGCCGGCGCCGAGCTTGGTGGTCTTGGGCGGGCTGACCGAGCGGAGCACCTGGCGGCTGCGGATGCGGTCGCCGGGCCGCACGGGCACGCCGAAGGTGATGGTGTTGTCGGTCATCACGGCCTCGGGCAGGCCGAAGGCCTCCTTCAGGTCGAAGTGGACCTGGAGCGGCACGAGGTTGTCGGTGGCGCCGGGGGCCCAGTGGTGGGGCCGGAACCACACCGACAGCATCGACGGCGGGGCGATGGGCCCGCCGGCGAGGGCCTCGGCCACGTCGGCGTCCCAGAACAGCGGGTTGCCGTTCTCGACCGAGGCCAGCGACGTCCACACGTAGCCCATCTCGGCGTCGAAGCCGGCGTCGCCCTCGTACTGGGGCACGCCGATCACGGCGGCGACGGACTCGGGCAGGGCGTCGTCGGTCGTCGGGGACGAGCCGGGCGCGGACGGTTCGGTCACCGGGGCACCTCCTCGGCCGGCGCCGCCAGGAGCCGGTCGCTGTCGTCGAAGCCGGGGTCGCGGACCTCGACCCGGTCGGGGCGGGGGGCACCGGCCCAGACCGCGGCCACCTGGCGGAAGGTCTCGCCGCCCGGGCGCACCGCCTCGACCACGTCGCCGCGGGCGAGGACCTGGGCGTCGGCCACCACCTCGTCGATGCCGTTCACCGGCGCCACGCACGTGTCGGCGGGGCCGAGCTCGGCCACCCACTCGTCGCGGGGGCGGGTGGCGAAGGCGGCGGCGAAGTCGGCGCGGATCTGGTCCTGCACGGCGTCGTCGAGCTGATGGCCGGTCCACTGCTCGCACCCGAGGAGGCGGCACAGGTTGGCGTAGAACTTGGGCTCGATCGCTCCCACCGAGACCCACCCGCCGTCGGCGCACCGGTACAGGCCGTAGCAGGCGTAGCGGCCGGTGAGGATGTCGTGGCCGGGCTCGGGGACGGCGCCGGTGGCCAGGTGCTCGTCGATGAGCAGGGCGAGCATCCCCACCACGCCGTCCGCCACGGACACGTCGAGGTAGGCGCCCTCACCGGACCCGGCCCGCCCCACGAGCGCGGCGAGGATGGCGATGACCGCCTGCATGCCGCCGGCGGCGATGTCGGCGACCGTGGCCCCGGGCAGGGTGAGCTCGCCGTCCGCCCCGCGGCCGGCGCAGGCGAAGTAGCCGCCCGCGGCCAGGTAGTTGACGTCATGGCCCGCCCACTGCGCCTTGGGGCCGTCCTGCCCATAGCCGCTGGTGGCGCAGTAGACGACCCCGGGGTTCACGACCTTCACCGCCTCGTAGCCGATGCCGAGGCGGTCGACCACGCCGGGGCGGAAGCTCTCGATCACCACGTCCGCCTCGCCGGCGAGGCGCAGGAACGCGGCCCGCCCCTCGTCGGACTTCAGGTCGAGGCGCACCCGCTCCATGCCCCGGTGACCGCCGTAGGCGTAGAACGGTGGCTCGATCTGCACCCCGCCGGCAGCGGCGGGCGCGCCCACCTTGATCACGCGCGCGCCGTAGTCGGCGAGCATCCGGGCGGCCCGGGCGGCGGGCCCGACCGTCGACAGGTCGAGCACGGTGACGCCGCTCAGCACGACGATCGCGCCCCGGCCGCGCCGTCCCCCACCCGTTCTGGGTACTGGCGTGTGTCATCAGGGACGCTGGGCAGTGCCCAGAACGGCGCCTCGCCCGCCGCCACCCCTTCTGGGTACTGGCGGATGTCGTGAGGGGTGCTGGGCAGTACCCAGAACGGGGGCATGGGCCGGCGCCTAGAAGTTCTTGGGGAGGCCGAGCTTGCGCCGGGCGATGATGTTCTTCTGGACCTCGGAGGTGCCGCCGCCGATGGTGTCGATCACCGTGTAGCGGTACGTCGACTCGGCCCGGCCGGCCATGGGCGCCTCCTCGGTGCGCACCCGCAGGGCGCTGCCGGGGCCGGCGATGTCCATCGACTCCGACGCCAGCCGCTTGGAGAGCTCGGTGGCGAACAGCTTGTACTCGGAGGCGTGGGTGGTGGGCGGGGCGCCGCCCTTCATCGACTCGGCCACGAAGCGCAGGCCGAGGACCCGGGCGGTCTCGGCGTCGGCCACCAGGCGGGCGATGCGCTGGCGGACCACCGGGTCGTCCTTCAGCGGCACGCCGTCGCGGACCGTGGTGCGCACGTACTCGACGAGCAGGTCGAGGCGCTGCTTGATGGGCGAGAACGTGAACATGGTGAAGCGCTCGAGGTCGAGCGCCTGCGAGATGTACTGGAAGCCCTTGCCGACCTCGCCCACCACGTAGTCGTCGTGCACGAACACGTCGTCGATGAAGACCTCGTTGGTGCGCTCGTCGCCCATGGTCCACATGCCCTTGATGGTGATGCCGGGCTGGTCGAGGGGGACGAGGAAGAGGGTGATGCCGCCGTGCTTGTCGTCGGGATCGGTGCGGGCCCCGAGCCAGTACCACTCGGCGAAGTGGGCCGAGGTGGTCCAGACCTTCTGGCCGTTGAGGCGCCAGCCGTCGCCGTCGCGGGTGGCCTTGAGCTTCATGGAGGCGGCGTCGGAGCCGGCGTCGGGCTCGCTGTAGCCGACCGCGAACTCGACCTCGTTGCGGAGGATCTTGGGGAGGAACTCGGCCTTCAGCTTCTCGGACCCGTGGTGGATGAGGGTCTTGCCGATGATGCCGACGCCCTTGCCGATCTGGGGGCCGCCCCGGCCGGCGAGCTGCTCGTTGAGCAGGTACTCGTAGACGCCCTCGCCCTCCTGGCCGCCGTACTCCTTCGGCCAGGTGATGCCGAGCCAGCCCTGCTCGCCCACCTCGGCCATGAAGGCGCGGCGCTTCGGCGTGTCGACGATCTGGGCCATGTTCTCCCGGGTGACGTCGAAGATGTCCGGGTCGTCGTGCTCGTCGAGGAAGCGCTCGACGTCCTTCACGAAGGCCTGCTGCTCGTCGCTGAACTCGAAATCCATGGGGTCTCCGCGATCTGACGGGTCGTCAGATCGAGCCTACGGAGCGACCAACCGACCGGTCAACGCAGCCCGGGCCCGGCCCGGCCGAAAGGCGGCGTGACCGGGGGGGCGACGCTGCGCAGCGGAGCGGAGCAGCGCCGAGCGCGAACCGGATCCCGAAGGGGCGCCGCCGACCGCGAGGCACGACCCGGGGGGCGACGCTGCGCAGCGGAGCGGAGCAGCGCCGAGCGCGAACCAGATCCCGAAGGGGTCCCGACGAAGGAGGGACAACGCAAGCAGGCACCGGATCCCGAAGGGGCCCCGCCGGCCGAAAGGCGGCGTGACCGGGGGGGCGACGCTGCGCAGCGGAGCGGAGCAGCGCCGAGCGCGAACCGGATCCCGAAGGGGTCCCGACGAAGGAGGGACAAAGCAATAGGTGCCCGGCCCCCGGGGCGGTCGGGGGCCGGGCACGTCGCACGTCGGGGGCGTCGGGCGGGGAGACGCCCTCCGACGTGAGATCAGTCGGGGAGCGCCACGTGGCCGGCGTCGGGGGCGAGGTCGGTGTCGGTGCCGCCGGCGGGCCGGGGATCGAAGGTCATCTCGATGCGGGCGGCGACGCTCGAGGCGCCGGGGAGGCAGGTGGCCGGGACCCGCACCTTGTAGGCGTTGGGCGGGAGGTACTGGATGGTGCCGCCGGTGCCGGCGGGGGCGGTGGCGGTGCAGTCCAGCCCGGGGGGCACACCGATCCCCTGGCCGGCGAGCAGGTCGACCGGCAGGTTGACCACGGTCTCGGCGGTGAACACCGCCGGGCTGCCGACGGTGTGGAGGTCGGTGCGGAACTCCTCACCGGGGAGGGGGCTGGTGTCCCAGTAGATGCGGATCTCGGTGTTGGTGCCGCGCCACGAGCGGGTGGTCACCGGGTTCACGCCCCGGGCGACGGCCACCTTGACCACGTAGCGGTCGGTGGACGCCTCGTGGCGCACGACGTAGCGACGGAGGTCTCCCTGGGGTCGGATGGCGTCGCCGGCGGGGTCGGTGGCGGTGACGGCCCCGGAGGGCACCAGACCGGCGCCCAGGGAGGCCGCGGCCAGGGCAACAGCGACGAGGGCTCGTCTCATCACGGGCTCCTTCGGGACGGGGTGCCGGGTCGCTCGTCACGACCCGAGCCGGAATCACCCGAAGATGTCAGATGCGACAATCCTTGTCAAGTTGTAACTATTCCCCGGGGAGATCCCGGGTGGCGGCTAGGGCGCCGGCGGCGCCACCAGGGTGGGGCCCCACCCGAGGTCGGGAGACCGGTCGACGCTCACGGGGCCGCCGACGGGCGGCGGGTCCCAACGCATCACGAACCGGGCCCGCACGCTCACGGCGTCGACGGGCAGGCACTCGGCGGGCAGGTTGACCTTGTAGACGTTCGGCGGCGTGAAGGTGGGGACGGCACCGCACGGGACCGGCGCCGGTACCTCGCCCGACCGGTCGACGACGTCGGCCACGAAGACGGGGGCGCCCTCGCCCGCCTCCGCGGCGACCGTGTGCAACAGCACCGATCGCTCGGGGCCGGTGTGGCCGGGGTCGGTGTCGATGAGGATGCGCAGGCCGGCCCCGGGGCTGCGCCACCCCGCCGACGTGAGCGGGTTGCTGCCCTGGCGCGTGGTGACCCGCGGCTTGAAGCCGGTGAGCAGGATGTCGGTGAAGCGGGCCTGGTACGTGGCGCTGACGAGGTCGCCCTTGGCCGGCGCCACGTCGCCCACCGCGTCCTCGGGCGGGGCCGCCGCCGCGAGGGGGGTGGCCAGCGCCACCGCCAGCACGCCGGCGAGCGCGCCCGTCCCGATCCGTCGCAGCAGTCGTCGCACTCCGGCCTCCTTCGCCGCCCACAGCCGCCCGTGTCCGTCGGGCGGCCAGATCCTAAGCGTCAGAGCGTGCGCGTGTACGCCACGACGGCGTCGATCTGGTCGTCGCTCAGCGTCTGGGCGAACGGCGGCATGCCCAGGTCGGGGCGCCCCTCGGCGACCACCCGGGCCTGGTCGTCGGCATCGGGGAACCGCTCGACCACCCGTCCCTGCGACAGGGCCGGTCCGATCGCCCCCTGACCGTCGATCCCGTGGCAGTTGGCGCAGTGCTGCTCGTACTGCGTGCGGCCGTCGGCGTCGCCGCCGTCGGTGGCGGCGTCCTCGCCTCCGCCGCCGCCACCCAGCACCACGACCACCACGACGCAGGCCACGAGGGTCACGGCCCCGACCACGGCCCACACCAACCAGGGCCGCTCGGGCTCGTCGCGTCGCCGCTGCGGGGTCATCGGGCCCGTCGCGGCGCCGCGCCGCTCACGGCGAGATCACGCCGGCGTCGGCCAGGCGGCGCAGCTCCTCGTCCGAGAGGGCCAGCTCGTCGCGCAGCACGGACGCGGTGTGCTCGCCCACCCACGGCACCCGGGCGCCCGGAGGGTCGGGGGGATCGGGCAGCTCGGAGAGCTTCACCGGGTTGCCGGGGATGAGGACCGGCTCGTCCACGCCGTCCGTTCGCTCCATGGCGACGAGCATGTTGCGGGCCGCCACGTGCTCGTCGGCGATCACCTCGGGAGCGGTCTGGCAGATGCCGGCGGCGATGCCCGCCGCGCTCAGCTCGGCCGTGGCCTCGACCCGGGTGCGGGCCGACATCCAGCCCTCGAGCGCCGGGCGCACGACGTCGTCGAGGTGGGCCACCCAGCCCGCCCGGCTGGCGAACCGCTCGTCGCTCAGCCACTCGGGGTGGCCGATGAGCTCGGCCAGCCGCTCGAACTGGTGCTCGCGGACGATCTGCACGACGACGTAGCCGTCGGCCGCGGCGAAGGCCTCGAGGATCAGCTGCATGGGGTTCTCCGGACGGACGCCGAGCGACCACATGTTGGTGACCACGTCGGTCATCGACAGGAGGGCGTCGAGCATGGCCACGTCCACCTGCTGGCCCCGACCGGTGCGGTCGCGCTCGCGCAGGGCCGCGAGCACCCCGATCACCGCGAACAGCGCCGAGCTGATGTCGCCCAGGGCGCCCACGGGGTTCGGCCGCGGGGGCTCGCCCGGGCGGCGGGCCCACTCGTAGACGCCGGACATGGCCTCGACCACCGACGCGTAGGCGGGCCAGTCCCGGTAGGGGCTGTGGGCACCCTGCGCCGACGCGGCGTTGCCGAACCCCGACACCGACACGTAGACGATCCCGGGGTTGCGGGCGGCGACCTCGGCGTAGGACAGGCCGAGGCGGTCCATCGTGCCCGCCTTGAAGTTCTCGGCCACCACGTCGAAGCGGGGCACCAGGTCGAGGAAGAGGTCGCGGCCCTCGGGCGCCTTGAGGTCGATGCCGACGCTGCGCTTGCCGAGGTTGTTGCGCAGGAAGGTGGCCCCGACGAGGCGCCCCTGCGGGTCGGCCATCGCGGGGTGGGCGCCGCGGCCGGACTCGCCCTGCACCGGGTGCTCGACCTTCACGACCTCGGCCCCGAGGCGGCCGAGCAGCTGGGTGGCGAACGGGAGGGCCTGCATCTGCTCGGCGGCGAGCACCCGCACGCCCGCCAGGGGGCCGACGCCGGCGGTCACGACGACGCCCCCGCGCGCACGGGCCCCACGACGGACACGCCGGCGCCGCCGCTGTCGGCCACGACCGCTCGGCCGTCGACGGCGAGCACCGCGGTCGGCGCCGCGCCGGTGCCGACCGGTGTGGGCGCGCCGGTGCGCACGTCGACGACCGTGACCGAGGGCCCGGCCCCGTCGCTCACCCACACCAGCCCGGCGTCCTCGTCGACGGCGACGGCCGTCGGGAGCGGCCCGACCGGGGTGGTGGCCGCTCGCCCCGTCGCGGGGTCGATGCGGCTCAGGGTGGCGCTGCCGCGGTTGGCGACCCACAGCGCGCCGGCTCCGCCGGCGAGCGCGACGGGCTCGCTCCCGACCGGGATCCGGTCGACCACGGCGCCGGTGGCGGGGTCGAGGCGGGCGACCTCGCCGGCCAGCCGGTCGGCCACCCAGACGGCGTCGGCGAAGACGGCGACGTCGGACGGGCGGCCGCCCACCTGGGCGGTGGCGGTGACGGATGCGGAGGCCGGGTCGATGCGCGAGACCGTACCGCCGGCGCCCGCCACCCAGATCCACCCGTCGCCGGCGGCCAGCGCCACCGGGCCCGCGCCGACGGGCACCGTGGCCGTCGCCGCGCCGGCCCCGACGTCGATCCGGGTCACCGTGCCGTCGCCGCTGTTGGCCACCCAGAGGTCACCACCCTCGGCGAGGAGCGCGGCCGGGCCCGCGCCGACGTTGACCTCGCCCGTCGCCTCGCCGGTCGACGGGTCGAGGCGGTAGACGTCGCCGTCGTCGAAGTTGGCCACCCACACCGCGTCGCCGGCCGCCGCGAGCGCGGTCGGCCCCCGGCCGACGTCGGTGACGCCGAGGACCTCGGCACCGGACGGGTCGAGCCGGGTCACCGAGTCGTCGCCGTAGGTGGCCACCCAGAGCGCGTCCGCGGTGCGCTCGAGCGCCACGGGGGTGTCGCCGACGGGCGTGGCTCGGGCGGGAACCGACACGGAGAAGGGGTCGACCACCGACACCGAGTCGCCCCGGGCGTCGGCCACCCACAACAGCCCGCCCGCGGCCGCGAGCGCCGCGGGCCCCCGCCCCACCGCGATCGACCGCGGCTCGCCCCACTCGCTGCCGGGCGTCACCTGCACGACCCGGCCCGCGCCGGCGTCGGCCGCCCACACGGCATCGCCCGCCACGGCCAGGGCCACGGGACGCTCGCCGGCGGGCAGGGTGAGCCGCACCGCCCCCGAAGCGCCGTCGACCACGGTGACCGTGCCGCTGAGCTCGCCGGCCACGAGGAGGTCGCCGCCGTGACCGAGCAGGTCGTAGGCGCCGGCGCCCACCCCCACCTGCTCCACGACCGTGCGGTCCTCGGTCGCCGCCCCCGGCGCCAGCGCGGCGTCGACCGCGTCCAGGGGCAGGCGGGCGACCGCCGCCTCGTCGTAGAGCGCCGCCCACACCGACCCGCCGACCACCTCGAGGTCGCCCGGCGAGCCGCCCACGGCGAACGAGGCGGTCCGCCCGCCGGTGGCGGCGTCGAGCCGCGTGACGGTGCCGTCGCCCCGGTCGGCCACCCACACCGCCTCGCCGTCGGCGACGAGGGCACCGGGCGAGCGCCCGACCTCGGTGGTGGTCACGACCTCGGCGGTGGCCGGGTCGATCCGCGTGACCGTGCCGTCGTCCGCGTCGCTCACCCAGACGTGGCCCGCCGCGACCAGCACCGCGGCCGGGGCCCGCCCGACGGGCACCCGGTCGGTGACCTCGAGCGCGACGGGGTCGACACGCGCGACCGCGTCCTCGCCGCGCAGCGCCACCCACAGGGCGTCCTCGCCGGCGGCCAGGGCGACCGGGCCGTCCCCCACCGGGACCGTCCCGGCCCCGTCCCCGGTGAGTCGGGCCACCTCCCCCGCGCCCGGGTGGGTCGACCACACCGCGCCGAACGCCGCGACCACGGCCCCCGGGGCCGGTGGGGTCGCGACCCTCGCCACGACCTCGCCCGGGCGGGTGCCCGGCGGCGGCACGGCGAGCGCGTCGCCCCCGGGCCCACCCTGGTCGAGGGCCGCCACGACGACCACGAGCACGCCGGCGACGAGCAGCGCCACGAGCGCGCCGGCGGCGGCACGGGGACCCCGACCGGTCACGGGACTCACGGGACGGGGACCGCCTCGGCCGCACGGCACGACGCGCCCGCGCACCCCTCGAGCGCGGCGAGGCGGGCCGCCAGGCGGTCCAGCAGCTCGCGGGGGGCCGTGGCCGCCAGGTTCCGCACCTGGTCGGGGTCGGCCTCGTTGTCGTAGAGCTCGACCTCGCCCGTGACGTACTCCACGTACGTGTAGCGCCGGGTGCGCAGGCCGGCGTAGTCCGGGGGCGAGGGGCCCTCGCCGCGCACGCCGGCCTCGGGGACGCCGATCGCGTCGATCAGCGCGTCCTGGTCCACGTCGCCCCCGTCGGTCGTGAACACCGGGACCCAGTGCTCGAGCAGCACGGCGGCTCGGTCGGCCGCGGGCGCGTCCTCGTCGCCCCCGAAGAGCGGCGCCAGCGAGCGCCCGTCGACGAAGTCGGGCACGTCGGCGCCGGCCAGCTCGGCGAACGTCGGCGGCAGGTCGACGTTCGCGACGAGGGCGTCGGAGGTGGCGCCGGCGGGGACGCCCGGGCCCCGCACGAGCAGCGGCACCCGCACGTCCTCCTCGTAGGCGGACTGCTTGCCGGCCTTCAGCCGGTGCTGGCCGAGGTGGAAGCCGTTGTCCGAGATGAGGACCACGTAGGTGTCGTCCAGCACGCCGAGCCCGTCGAGCTCGTCGGCGAGCCGGGCCAGCTCGCGGTCGAGCGAGCGCAGGGTCTCCGACCGGCCCCGGTAGCGGTCGTCGATCTCCTCCCGGTCGGCGGCGGACAGGGGCGGCAGGTCACGCACCCAGTCGGGCGCCGACGGGTCCACCCGGTCGAACGCCCCCGAGCGGGGCGCCCGGCGGTCGTCGTAGGTGCCGACGTCCTCGGGCGCCGCCACGCCGGGCTCGTGCGGCGCGTCCACCGCCAACCACGCGAAGAAGGGGTCGCCCGCCTCGACCGAGCGGGCCGCGAACGCGATCGTCTCGTCCACGAAGACCGTCGTCGCGTAGTCCTCGGGCGCGTCCCCGTAGGCGACCAGCCGGCCGTCGTGGTTCAGGGTGTAGTCGTAGCCGGCCTCCGAGGAGCCGACGGGGCTGACCCAGGTGTCCCAGCCCGGCGGCACGTAGGTGGGCCCCGCCCCCTGCGGGTAGCGGTTGAGGTACTTGCCGACGAGGCCGGTGCGGTAGCCGGCGTCGCGCAGCCACGTGGCCACCGTCGAGGACTCGAGCCCCTCGTCGTGGACGACCGAGAAGCCCCCGGCGGTCCCCTCGTTGCTGTGCACGCCGGTGTTGTGGGCGTACTGGCCGCGCAGCATCGTGGTGCGCGACGGGCAGCACAGCGACACGCTGACGTAGGCACGCTCGAAGCTGGTGCCCTCGTCGGTCAGCCAGGACGCCAGCTCGGGCATGGCCTCGAGGTCGTCCACCGTCATGTCGTCGGTGATCACGAACACGACGTTCGGGCGGCCGTCCGCCGCGCCGTCCGGGGTGCCGTCGTCCCCCCCGCACGCCGCCGTCAGCGACAGCGCGACGGCGCAGGCGACGGCCGCGCCGAGCGCCCGCCTCACGGCGCGACCGCGGGCGGCGGCGGCAGCTCGAGCGGCGGCACGCGATCGCCGACGACCCGGAGCGAGGCGAGGGCGCGGACCAGGGCGTCGACGTCGGCGGTGGTGAGGGCCTGGCCGATGAGCTGCATGCGGTAGCCGGCGCCGTCGTCGGGGAAGCCCGCGGCCACCAGCCAGGCGCGGGCCTCGCCGTCGCAGGCGACGTAGGGCTGGACCTCGCCGGCGAGGCCCGGGGCGCCGTCGACGGCGGGCACACGGAACGCCACCGGCTCGAGGGCGTCGCAGCCGTCCGCCACCGAGTCGCCCCGGCGCGGGAGGGTGCGGGCCCCGTTCTCGAGCGAGCCCTCGGCGTTGTTCTCGTTGACGAAGGCCGCCGCCGGCGCGTCGCCGACGAAGCGCTGGGCGCCCACCCCCACGACCGGCGCGGCCTCGACCCGGCCGAGCAGGTCGGGGCCTGCGGTGAACCCCGCCTGGGGTGGGTCCTCGGGGCCCGGCGTGGTGTCACCCCATCCGGCGGGCACCGCGGCGGCGACCACGCCCCCGAGGTTGTCGCAGCGCACCTCGAACGCCTCGTGGGCGGGGGCGGGGGCGACGCCCGTGCGCTCGGCCAGCGCCGACGCCACGTCGTCGAGCCCCGCCGGGAGCGCCGGCGGCCCGACCTCGGCGCCGCAGTCCGCCGCCGCGGCCGGCGCCCGCTCCTCCCCGGCGGCGACGGTGGACGGGGTGGACGGGGACGCGGCCGGGGCGTCGTCGCCGCTGCTGCCACCGCACCCGACCAGGGCCGCGGCGGCGAGCAGCACCATGGCCGCCGCGAGCCCCGTGCGCACGGCGCGTGACGTTACCCAACCGATCCGTGGGGCCGGGGGGCGCGCCGCCCCGGGGTTCGCCGCCCTGCGGGGTCGCCCGTACACTCCCGCGGGATGCGAGGGATCCTCAGCGCCGCCGCCTACCTGCCATACCACCGCCTCGACCGGGCCGAGATCGCGGCCACGTTCGGCAAGGGCGGCGGGCGCGGGCAGCGCACGGTCGCCTCCTACGACGAGGACGCCACGACCCTGGCGGTCGAGGCCGGCCGCCTGGCGCTGCGCCGCGGCCCCGCCGGCGTCGAGCCGGCCGCGCTCTGGTTCGCCACCACCGCCCCGCCCTACCTCGACAAGACCAACGCCACCGCCGTCCACGCGGCCCTGCGCCTCGACCGGTCGGTGCCCGCGTTCGACGCGGCCGGCTCGGTCCGCTCGGCGGTCGGCGCGCTCCGCGCCGCGCTGGCCGGCGGGGCCACCACCCTCGTCGCGGCCGGCGACCTGCGCTCGGGGGCCCCCACCTCGCCGGACGAGGCCGCGGGCGGCGACGCCGGTGCCGCGGTGCTGGCGGGGGACGCCGACGACGGCCAGGTGCTCGCCGAGCTGATCGGCGCCGCCTCGCTCACCGAGGAGTTCCTCGACCGGTGGCGCGCCCCCGGCGACACCCACGCCAAGGTGTGGGAGGAGCGCTTCGGCGAATCGGTGTACGTGCCCCTCGGACGCGACGCCTGGGAGCTGGCCCTGAAGGACGCCGGCGTCGGCGCCGACGAGGTCGGCCGGGTGGCGGTGGTCGGCACCCACGCCCGGTCGGTCAAGGCCCTCGGCCGCAAGCTCGGGATCGGCGACGGCGTGCTGGCCGACGACCGGTCCGCCACGGTCGGCAACGCCGGCGCGGCCGCGCCGGGCCTGGCCCTCACCACCCTGCTCGAGCAGGCGACGCCCGGCCAGGTGCTGGCCCTGGTGACGCTGGCCGACGGCGCCGACGTGCTGGTCCTGCGGGCCACCGACGCCGTCGCGGCCTGGTCCCCCGATCGCACCGTGGACGAACAGGTGGCCGCCGGCGGGCCCGTGCCCTACGGCACGTTCCTGTCCTGGCGGGGCGAGGTGACGGTCCAGCCCCCCAACCGGCCGGAGCCCCAGCGGGCGGCCGCCCCGCCGTCGGCCCGCCGTGCCGAGTGGAAGTTCGGGTTCGTCGGCTCGCGCGACCCGTCGGGTGCCCTCAGCCTGCCCCCCGCCCGGATCTCCTACGCCGACGGCTCGATCGACCAGGGCACGCCCGCCCCGATGGCGGACGTGCCCGCCACCGTCGTCACGTTCACCGTCGACCGCCTCGCCTACTCGCCCAGCCCGCCCATCGTGTTCGCGGTCGTCGACTTCGACGGCGGCGGCCGGTTCCCCGTCGAGCTCACCGACGTCGACCCCGACGCCCTCGCCATCGGCGACCGGGTGGAGATGACCTTCCGGCGCCTCACCACCGCCGACGGCGTGCACAACTACTTCTGGAAGGCCCGCCCCGTCGGCGGGACGAACGGGGAGACCACCTCGTGAGGCGGCGCGGCGGAGCGGAGCAGCGGCACGGACGAACCGGATCCCGAAGGGGTGCCGACGAAGGAGGCACGACGTGAACGCCACCGGGAGGCGGCGCAGCGGAGCGGAGCAGCGGCACGGACGAACCGGATCCCGAAGGGGTGCCGACGAAGGAGGCGCGAAGCCAACATGAGCTCTCACGGGATCCGGGACCGGGTCGCGATCGTCGGGATGGGGTGCACCGACTTCGGCGAGCACTGGGACCGCAGCGCCGACGACCTCATCATCGACGCCGCCGGCCAGGCCCTCGCCGGCGCCGGCGTCACCAGCGACGACGTCGACGCCTACTGGTTCGGGACGGCCACCACCGCCATGAGCGGCATCGCGCTGTCCCAGGCGCTGAAGCTGCGGGCCAAGCCGGTGACCCGGCTCGAGAACTACTGCGCCACCGGCTCCGAGGCGCTGCGCAACGCCTGCTACGCGGTGGCTTCGGGCGCCTACGACTCGGCCCTGGCCCTCGGGGTCGAGAAGGTCAAGGACGCCGGCTACCAGGGTCTCAACGCCCCGCCCATCCCCACCGACGGCACCCAGCGCACGCTCACCGCGGCGGCCATGTTCAGCCTGGTGGTGCCGGCGTACGCCCAGAAGTACGGCGTCAGCGAGGCCGAGCTGCGCGAGGTGCTCGCCCGCATCGCTGCGAAGAACCACTTCAACGGCGCCCGCAACCCCCGCGCCCAGTTCCGGCGCGAGGTCTCGGTGGAGACCATCTGCAACGCCCCGACCGTGGCCGGCCCGCTCGGCGTGTTCGACTGCGCCGGCGTGGCCGACGGCGCCGCCGCCGCCCTGGTGGTGCGCGCCGAGGACGCCCACCGCTACACCGACCGGCCCCTCTACGTGAAGGCGCTGTCGTTCGTGGCCGGGAACGGTAGCGGCAACGCCGACCCCGACTACGACTACACGACGTTCCCCGAGGTGGTGCAGGCGGTCACCGAGGCCTACCGGCAGGCCGGCGTCACCGACCCCCGGGGCCAGATCGCCATGGCCGAGGTCCACGACTGCTTCACCCCCACCGAGCTGGTGCTCATGGAGGATCTCGGGTTCGCCGACCGGGGCGCGGCGTGGAAGGAGGTGCTCGCCGGCAGCTTCGCGCTCGACGGCGACCTGCCCGTCAACCCCGACGGCGGCCTGAAGAGCTTCGGCCACCCCGTCGGCGCGTCCGGGCTGCGCATGCACTTCGAGCACTGGCTCCAGTTCCGCGGCGAGGCGCCGCCCGAGCGCCAGATCGCCACCGTGGCGGACCGCAGGCTGGGCCTGGTCCAGAACCTCGGCGGCTACCCCGGCGAGATGCTCTGCTTCGCCAGCATCGTCGGCCCCGAGCCCGGCTGATCGGAGGCGCCGCCGGCGCTCCTGGTGGCCGAGCCGCCGATCCGCGCTCGGAGGACACCATCGAGTGCGTTCCGTGGAACGTTTTCGGGCCCGGGTTCTTGTCGGTGCTCCTGGGGATGATGGACCTCTGAAGCCGCTCCTCGGGAGGTCCCGCGATGCCTGTCGCCACTGCTGTTGATGACCCGGTCGAGCAGTCTGCCGCGGATCCGGCGGGGTTGTCCGACGATCGGTTGGCGGCGGAGATCTCGACGCTGGCGGGTCACCTCGCGGCGGCGATGTGCCGGTGGTTGCTGCTCGTGGCGGAGTTCGACCGCCGCGAGGCGTGGGGGGCGTGGGACTGCCGGTCGTGTGTGCACTGGCTGTCGTGGCGGTGCGGGGTCGGCCGTCGTGCCGCCCAGGAGCAGCTCCGGGTCGCCCACGCCCTGACGCGGCTCCCGTTGGTGCGCCGGCACTTCGCGGTCGGGGAGTTGTCGTATTCGAAGGTGCGGGCCATCACCCGGGTCGCGGTGGAGCCCTACGAGGAGGAGTTCTTCGTCAACTTCGCCCGCCACGCCACCGCCCCGATGCTCGAGAAGGCGGTGTCGGGCTACCGGCGCGCCGGCCGCCTCGACGACCAGGACGCGGCGGACCGCCATCGGCGGCGGATGTTCCGGTGGTGGGTCGAGCCCGACGGGATGGTCGCGTTCGAAGGGCGCATGGCCCCCGAAGACGCCGCCATCGTGACCGCAGCCATCGGCGCCGTCGTCGTGCCTGCCACGAAGCGTTCCACGGAACGCCCCGTCGACGACCACGGCCAACCGTTGCCTCAGCCCGGCGACGACTCGAGGTGGGCCCGCCAGGCCGACGCCCTCGTCGCCCTCTGCGACCAGGCCCTCCACGGCCCGGGCGACGAGACGGGCGTGGTCGCCGAACCGGCGGCGACGGTGGTGGTCCACGTCGACGCCGAGGTCCTCGACCACGACGCCGACGGCGCCTGCCGGCTCGCGGACGGCCCCAACCTCTCGCCCGAGACCGCCCGGCGGCTGGGGTGTGACTCGACCACGTTCACCATCGCCACCGGGCCCGACGGGCGGCCCCGCCTCGTCGACAAGGCCCACAGGTCCGTGTCCCGGACGCTACGCCGCGAGGTCGCCGCCCGCGATGAGGGGCACTGCCGGTTCCCCGGCTGCGACCTGTTGGGCCGCCACCACCTCCACCACATGGTCCACCAGGAACACGGCGGCGCCCACCGGGTCGACAACCTCATCACCCTCTGCGCGTTCCATCACCGCCTCGTCCACGAACGCGGCTACCGCATCGAGCTCCTGCTGGACCTGGTCACCGTCCACCGCCCCGACGCCGAGCCCGTCACCGACGCACCCACCCCCGCTCCGGACGGCCCCGGCCTCGACACCCTGCACCACCTCGCCGAGCTCGCCATCGCCGACGAGACCATCACCGGCCACTGGGACGGCACCCGCCTCCGCCACGACGACCTCTCCTGGGCCATCGCCTCACTCCACGCCCGGCGGGCCCGCACCGGCGACCCCACCGACAACTGAACGTCGGGTCCGTCCCGCCGGCGCTCCGCGGAACGCCCCACGGCGCGGCCGCGCTCGCCGGGGGACGGTCCGGCACGGGACCACCCGTTGGCCGTGGCCGTCGGGCCCCTCAGCTCGGGTACTCGATGAGGCGCTCCAGGGCCTGCGCAAGCTCGGTGGTGATGCGGTCGGGGTCGATGGCGTCGAGGTCGATCGCCTGGCGCAGGAACGGCCCGAGGACCGTCCACCCGCCGGCGCTGGCCAGCAGGGCGGCGGCGAGGATCCGGGCCCGCTGGGGGTCGGGCTCCCACGTCTCGATCAGCGCCACGGTCGCGTCCACCAGGGGGTAGCTCTCCCAGCTCGGCGGCGTGCCCCGCAGGCTGAGCTGGGCGACCAGCAGGGCCATGTCCGGGTTCTCGAAGAACGTGGTCAGCATCTGGACCGGGGTCTCGGCGCCGGCCATCGCGGCCTGGAACTCGGTCACGGTCTCGGCCACGACGGAGGCGATCAGCTCGTCCTTGTCGCGGAAGTGGTGGTGGATCAGCCCGTAGGCGACCCCGGCCTCCTCCGCCACGTCGCGCAGCGACACCCGGTCGCTGCCCCGTGCGAGGTACAGCTCCCGGGCGGCCGCCACGATCCGACGGCGGGTCGCCTCTCCACGGGTGTTCGCGATGGGGCGAGCCTACGGCGCACGACGGTCGCCGCCGACCGCCGGGTCGCCACCCGGGCCCGCCGACCCGTGCCCCGGCGGTGCTTGCGTTATTGGCCAAATGGCCAATAACGTGCCGCCCATGCGGAGAGGGGTGGCGGGGCCGGCCGGCCGGTGTCGCGCTCCCGCGGCCGGCACACCGGCGGGCGAATCCTTGGAGGCACGGTGATCGAGCGACGACGACGGCAGGCGACGAGGCGCCGGGGGCTGCGGATCACGACCGCCGCGCTGGTGGTGGTCGCGATCCTCCTGAGTGGGCTGGTCCCCGGCACCCGGGCCGAGGCCCAGGTCAGCCCGACCTCCTTCGTGGTCGGCCTCATGAAGTCCATGGCCGAGGGAGCGGCGAGCACCGCGGGGTCGGACCTGTTCGGCTGGGTCCTGGGCAGCGCGGGGTCGGCCGACCAGGACACCGTCGTGCTCAACGAGATCCTCAGCGAGCTGGACACCATCGAGGACACGTTGCAGGGGATCGAGACCGAGATCGGCGAGCTCGTGAACGCCATCGACCAGCTCGACTGCGACTCCTGGGTGGAACAGGCCCTGCCGATGGTGAACGCCATCAGCAACCTGTGGGATCCGAACTCGCTCGGCGCCGGCGGACCCGGCGTGCCCCCGACCGAGCAGTCCTACGTCGGCATCGTCGCGGAGACGAAGAACAACACGGTGACCGTCGACGACATGGAGCGGTGGGCCGACCAGGTGCTCAACAACGACCACCAGGGCATCAACGACCTCAGCATCGACGAGTACCTGCAGGATCTCAACACCGTGCTCCTCGCTCCGGCCGGAGGGAGCGGCGTCCTCCAGAGCTGCCTCGGCGTCCCGACCAACGGACCGTCGAACTACGCCGGCGAGACCGACGACCAGTACTACGACAACGTCGTCGCCCCGCTGCTCGGCTACTACTACGCGATCCAGACCCAGGGCGTGACGATGGTCGTCGAGGCCTACAACTTCCAGGCTTGGCAGGCGGCCGGCTCGCCCACCTCCACGACCGCCGACATCCAGGACATCGCCGACCGGATCTGCGGGAACCCGACCGACACCGACGTCGAGAAGCAGTGCAACAGCGGGGACTGGGCCGTCCTGGGCGAGGACGGTGTCAGCGGCACGCGCGGTCGGGTCGCGACGCAGTACGCCTTCGGCGGCGCCCCCTACACCTCGGACAGCCTCCTCGGGCAGCAGCCCGTCCACCGCTACCTGTCGTCGACGGCGGTCCACGCGTCGTCGCCGTCGCTCTTCTCGTCGATGAACAGCACCAACTGCGCGGCGCTCGACTCGAGCGCGCCGTGCGGGGTCCTCGAGGGCCTCTACTACACCGACACCACGCTCGGCGGGACCTACGGCTCCTACGGCGTCGGCCTCGAGGGGACCTGGCGGGCCGCGAACGCCGCCGAGCTCGCGGAGATCTTCCAGCTCGGGCCGACGTGGGGCGGTGCCTACGCCGACGTCGGCGCCTACCTGATGCAGGAGCGCGGCTTCCTCGACCTGCCCGACGACACGATCTTCCTGGCCTCGGGGTACTTCTTCGACAGGCCCTACAACAACAACTCCGGCGGCATCGACGTCATCACGTTCACCGACACCGGGATCGAGGCGCCGTTGCCCCCGTACTTCGGCCAACCGACCTCCACCAGCTACTTCAACTCCTCCAACGCGCTGATGAACCGGGTGGGGTACGTCGGCAATGGTTGTCAGGTCTTCGAGAACAACCCCGCCCTGCCGGCCGCGTCCGAGAACGGGAGCTTCTACGTCGGCGAGATGGTGTGGTGCAACGTCGGCGGCACGGCGACGCCGGCGTGGGAGAGCGCTCCGAACGGCTGGGCCAACCCCGCGGACAAGGCCCAGTTCCGCCTGCCGGTCATCGACATCACGACCCTGACCTGCACCACCGGGCTGAAGGCCGTCAACCCCGCCGGTGCGTACACCTGTGCGGCGCCGACTTCGCCGCCTGGTTGGAAACGCTGGTGCCGCCGGCCCCGACCGGCGCCGACACCACCCTCGACTGCGAGATCCAGTACCCACCCAGCGACCTCGACCCGGGCGGCCCCGACCTGCCCTACGACCGGACCGCGATCTGGTACGGCGAGGGGGAGTTGACCAAGTGCGGGGACGTCGCGGTCGACGAGGGCGGCTTCACGCCGTCCCCACCCGGCCCGGGCATGGACCCGCCGACGCCGGTCAGCACCCCCACGACGCAGCCCGCCGTGGCGCCCCGGGCCCCGGGGAGGATCCCGGGGTACCTGCCCGCCTCGGGTCCCGCGACCCCCGTCCGCACGCTGGCCCTGATCGGCCTCGTCCTCCTCGCGACCGGGGCCGTCCTCGTGGCGACGGGGCGCCGGACGGCCCGACGGAAGGGACGGGCGCAGGCGACCTGAGGATCTCCCGGTCGGTCGGTGGGCCTGCCGCCGGGGGGTCCGGCGCGGAGCACCCCGCTCGGTGCCCGGGATCACGCCGCAACGGCCCGGGCTGGGTCGTTCGGCCCTTCGTCGCCCGTCGGCGTGGGCCGATCGGTCCATCGCGCTCCGGACGACCCGCGCCGGGGACGATGACGTCTCCGTGAACTGGGAGCGACTCGGGCGCCGGGTGGGCCGACGCCGGGAGCAGGACGTCGACGTGCTGCTCGACGTGACGCGACGCCTGCTGCGCGCGCAGTCGGTCCAGGAGACGGCCTGGGTCCTCGAGGACCCCCGCCTCGACCGCTTCGACGAGGACACCCTCGACGTGATCGCCGAGGAGGCGGCGCTGGTCGTGGACCGCCTCCGGGAGCGCACCCGGCTCGCCGCCGAGGCACGCAGTGAGCCCCTCACCGGCCTGGCCAACCGCCGCACCTTCACCGACGCGCTGCGGACCGCCCAGCCCGGCGACGCGGTGGTGATGATCGACCTCGACGGCTTCAAGAGCGTCAACGACCGCCACGGCCACCCGGTGGGCGACGAGGTGCTCGTCGCGATGGCCGACTGCCTGCGCCGCACCTGCCGCGAGCGGGACTGCGTGAGCCGCTTCGGCGGCGACGAGTTCGCCGCAGTGCTCCACGGGTGCGACGAGGGCGACGCCCGTCGGCTGGTGGCCCGCCTCCAGGAGGCCTGGTCCGACACCGAGCCGCTGGTCGGGTTCTCCGCCGGCGTGGGCTGCTGTGAGGCCGACGAGGACCCCCTCTCGGCGCTCGACCGGGCCGACGCCGACCTCTACCGGGCCAAGCGCACGGGCCGCGGGGCCGTCCTGCTGCCCTGACGCCACGTGAACAGGCGACGCGGGGCCGAGCATCGGTCAGAATGCGGGGATGGCCACGGCGTCTGATCCCTCACCCCCGCGCGAGGTCGTGCGCTACGGACCCGAGATCCCGAGCGAGGACGACCTGCGCCTCCTCGGCTCGATGGCCGACAAGCGGGTGCTCGTGCTGGGCGTGCACACCACCGGCACCTGCGTCGCGCTCGCCCAGCAGGGCGCCAAGGTGATCGTCGTCGACCCCGACAAGGCCGCGCTCGACCGCGGCCGGGCCGCCATCGAGCGGGCCGAGGTGCGGGCCGAGTTCCGCCAGGCCGACCTCGCCGGCCTGGCCTTCCTGCCCGGCGACTCGTTCGACCTGGCCCTCAGCATCTACACGCTCGCCGAGGTCGACGACCTCGCCCGCGTGTTCCGCCAGGTGCACCGCGTGCTCAAGGCCGACGGCGCCCTCGTGCTGTCGCTGCCGCATCCCGCCTTCGCCATGCTGGACCAGCAGCACCCGCCCCGGCTCCCCGACGACCCCGTCCTCGTGGCCCGGCCCTACCCGGGGCAGCCGGCCGACCGCGGCCCGGACGCCCCACCCGGCGCGGACGCCGAGGGCGCGACCACGCCCGTGCGGACCCACGCGCCGAGCGACGCCTTCACCGCCATGCGCCGCGCCAAGTTCCGGCTCGACGCGCTCCTCGAGCCACTCGCCCCCACCACGGGGCCCCGCGGCCCCCAGTGGAGCGAGCTGATGCGCTGGGTGCCCCCCGCCATGGTCCTGCGGGCGCGCAAAGAGGGGATCTGACCGCCTCAGCGGGAGGCGGCCGCCCCCAGGGGCAGCTCGAACCACACGGCCTTGCCTCCCGGCGAGGTCTCGACCCCCCATCGGCTGGCCAGCGCGTCGACGATGCGCAACCCCCGGCCCGCCTCGGCGCCGACCGAGTGGGGGCGCATCTCCGGCGCGGACGAGCTCTCGTCGTGGACCTCGACCCGCAGGTGGTCGGGGTCCAGCCGGATGTCGAGGCGGGCCGTGGTCCGGGCGTGGAGGCCGACGTTCGTGACCAGCTCGCTGACCATCAACACGGCGTCCTCCACCAGGGCCGCGTCGCCACACCCCCACTCCTCCAACGAGGCGCGCAGGAAGCGGCGGGCATCGCCCGCGCTCTGGGGCACGCCCGCCACGTCCAGGGACGCGTGCCGCACGGTCGATCGCCCGCCGCCGCTGCTCACCAGATGACAGATCCGCGGTCGGGGGCGCGGGTCGCGGGCCGGGACGCGGTCACGTGAAGATACTGACACCGCCCGGGCCGACGAGCAGCCCCACGATGATCAGCACGATCCCCCAGAGGACCTCACGACGGACGAGGGCGACGACGCCGGCGATCACCAGCACCACGGCGAGCAGCCAGAGCAGAAAGGACATTTGTGTTCACACTCCCCTGCCCGGCTCACGGTCCGGGCGCCGGTCGTGCCTACCCGGCCGACCGTGCACCAGAACCGGCGGGGCCGGGACCACGCCGACCGCCCGAGGACCGCGCTCGCACCGCTCGCGCCGGTCCTGCTAGATTTCTCGCCCGTCGGCGTTCTACTCGGAGGCGGGGCGGGTACGAGAGAACCGCTCGGCACGAGCGAAGACCGCCAGCGTTGTCAGGGGGCGGGACTGCTACCGCCCAGTAGTCCCGTCCCTTGAGAGCGCTGGCGGTTTCGTCGTTTTCGTCGGGCTGCGCCCTGCCCGCCGACCCCTGGAGGTCCCGCCGATGCGCTCGACGTCCCCGCACGCGACCGTGGTCCCCGACCCACCCGCCGAGCCCGAGCCCACCACGATCATCCCGGACCCGAACCCGAACCCCGACCCGGCCCCGATCGTCCCGGACCCGAACCCGAACCCCGACCCGGCCCCGATCGTCCCCGACCCCGACCCCGAGGTCGACCCCGCCCCGACGGCGCGGGGATGACGCCCGTCCGACACCCGGGCGGCGTACCCGCTCGAGCGGCCGGTCGGTAGCATCCGGGGCGTGGCTGACGATCGGCCTCCCGTCGTGACCGCCGGGTCCGCGAGCCGCTCGGCCGCCGGCGACCTGCTGCGGGACGCCTCGTGGGGTCGGCGCCGCGCCCTCGGCGTCGCCGTCGCCGTCGCCGGGGCGGCCGGGCTCACCGCCCTGGTCACGCGCACCGACGTGCCCACGGACTTCCGGCCCGCGGCGTGGTACCTGGTGATCGTGGTCCTCGCGGCGCTGCTGGGCGGGCGGGTGGCGCTCGCCGTGGCCGTGGTCGCCACCACCCTCGGCCTCTGGTGGGGGGTGGCCACCCCGATGCGCAGCTTCGGCGTCCCCACCGCCGACGAGCTGTGGGGCATCGCCGGCTTCGTGGTGGCCGCGCTCACCCTCGGCCTGCTCGTGAACGCCCTCGAGACGGCCCTGCGCGAGCGCGACGAGGCCGTCGCCGCCCGCGTCCGCCTCGAGGCCGACGTGCGCGCCCGTGACGAGCTCGAGGCCGCCCGGGCGGGGCTGTACCTGAGCGAGCTCCAACGCCTCCAGGACCGGCGGGTGGTCGAGGCCCTCCAGGAAGCCATGATCCCCCAGGACCTCCCCGAGGTCCCCGGCTTCGAGCTCGACGCCTCCTACACGCCCGCGTCCCCCGAGCTCACCGTCGGCGGTGACTGGTTCGACGCCTTTCTGCTCGACGCCGACCACCTCGCGGTGGCGGTCGGCGACGTGTCCGGCCACGGGCTCGGGGCCGCGGCGCTGATGGCCCAGATCCGCAACGCCAAGCGGGCGTTCACCTTCGAGGACGCGGACCCGGGGCTCGTCCTCGAGCGCCTCAACCGCTTCGTCTGCCGACTGGGCGACGAGCGGTTCGCCACGGTGCTCTACGGCCTCGTCGACCTGCGCACCGCCACGCTGCGCTGGGCCACCGCCGGGCACCCGCCGCCGGTCTTCTTCGGGCCCGACGGTGCGGTCCCGGTCGAGGACCCCGCCGCCCGCGGCCCCCTGCTCGGCTTCCGGCCCGAGGCCACCTACGGCGTGCAGGAGCGGGCCCTCGCGCCGTCGGAGGGCGTGCTGTTGTACTCGGACGGGTTGGTCGAGCGGCGCGGCGAGCACCTCGACGAGGGCATCGCCCGGGTCACCTCGCTGCTCGCCACCATGGCCGCCGAGCCGGCCCCGCTGCTCTGCGACCGCCTGGTCGACCGCATCGACGGCGGCCACGAGGGCCGCGACGACGTCTGCCAGCTCCTCGTGCGCCGTCGCCCCGCCCCCTCCTGACCGCCGCCGGGGCATACTCCGGCCTCCAACGGGGTACAGCGAAGGGATGGCGCTGATCATGGGCGAGGGTCGGGTGTCGAGCGCGAGGTTGCAGGTCCCTGCGGTGCCGTCGTCGTTGCGACTGGCACGGCTGACGGCATCGAGCCTGGCCGCCGACCTGGACTGGCCCCTCGACGACATCGAAGACCTCCGCATCGCAGTCGACGAGCTCACCGCGGCGCTGCTCGACGGCGCCGACGGGACCGAGCTCGAGCTCGAGTTCGCCCAGGAGGGCCGCACCCTCCTCGTCGCGGGCGCCTGCGACGGCGCCGCGGCTCCGGGCCCGCTCGACCCGCTCGCCCGCGAGCTGCTCGACCTCACCACGGACCGCTTCGCCCTGGGGCGGGCGGACGGGCGCCGGCGCTTCGAGATCGAGAAGTCGCCGACCGACGGCGCGGAAGCGGGCGCACCGGCGCCCTCGGACCCCGGCGATGCCTGACACCGCGACCCTGCGTGCAGACACGGCCCGCTGGTTCGAGGAGTACCAGCGCACCGGGGACCGCGAGGTCCGCAACCGGATCGTCGAGGCCCACCGCCACATCGCCGACTACTACGTGCGCCGCTACGAGCGCCGCGGCGTGCACCACGACGATCTGCTCCAGGTGTCGCTGCTGAGCATCGTGCGGGCGGCCGAGCGCTTCGACCCCGCCCGCGGCGTCGAGTTCTCGACGTTCGCGGGACGCACCATCGAGGGCGAGCTGAAGCGGTTCTTCCGGGACCGCACGTGGTCCATCCGGCCGCCCCGCCGGGTGCAGGAGCTGCACCTCACCCTGCGCCGCGCGCAGGAGGAGCTGGCCCAGACCCTCGGTCGGTCGCCGACGGTGAAGGAGCTGGCCCGGTTCTACGAGGCGTCCCAGGACGAGGTCCTCGAGGCCCTCGAGGCCAGCGCCGCGCACCAGGCGGCCAGCCTCGACCGCGCCCGCACCGCGGAGTCCGACGACACGGGCGGCTCCCTCGGCGACCGCGTCCTGTCGAGCGAGGAGCAGGGCTTCGACCACGTCGATCGACGGGATCTGGTGCAGGGCCTGCTCGCCAACCTCTCCGAGCGGGACCGTCAGATCATCGAGATGCGCTTCTACGACAACATGACCCAGCCCGAGATCGCCGAGCGGGTCGGCGTCAGCCAGTCGTACCTGTCCCGCGTGCTGCGCCGGACCCTCGTGGACCTGCGCGAGCAGCTGGCCCACCAGCTCCCGGACGAGCCGTAGCGGCAGCATCGCCTCCCGGCCCCTGGACGAGTGATGCAGGTTCAGATCGACACCCGCGGTGGGTATCCATGTCGTGACCGAGCCCATCCTGGCGCTGCCGACCGCCGGCGCCTCCATCCCAACGGCGCCACGATGCTCTCTCCCACAGCGACCAGCCACCACCCCGGCCCGCCCTCCGACCGCGCCGCCGCCACCTTCCCCGCCGACCGGCGCAGCCCCGGGCGGGCCCGACGCTTCGTCCTCGCCCAGCTCCGGGAGTGGCGGTGCGAGGAGGCCGCCGACGTGGTCGCGCTCCTCGTCAGCGAGCTGGTCACCAACGGCGTGCTCCACGCCGGCACCCCGGTGGGCGTGGCCGTCGGCATCGAGGGCGGTCAGCTCGTCGTGGCGGTGTCCGACGGCGTGCCCGACGGCGTCGACCCGGGCCCCGCGCCGGCCGTGCCCAGCAGGGGCGCCCCGTCGGGCCGCGGCCTGCGCATCGTGGCCGCCCTGGCCGACCGCTGGGGCGCCAGCGTCCACGACACCGGCAAGACCGTCTGGTTCGAGGTCGACCTGCCCTGAACCTCGCCCGCCTGATCCTCGCCCGCCCGCGCCGGGCGCGGGTCAGCCGGTGGCGTCGGACGCGGCCTCGACCGTGAGCTCGTCGGTGAGGCCGGTGATCTCGAGCACCCGCAGCGTCGAGGGACGGGGGGCCCGCAGGACCAGCGACCCGTCGGCGTCGTCGGCGCGGCGCTGGGCGCGGATGAGCGAGCGCAGCCCGGCGGAGTCGATGAACGTGACGCCCCGCAGGTCGAGGACCAGGCGGGCGTCGGCGGTGAACGCCTCGTCGATGGCACCGTCGAGCTGCTCGGTGGTGTGGGGGTCCACCTCGCCGTCCAGGACCAGGATGGTGCCCGCCCCGTCGGTCTGGGCCTCGATGGTGAGGCGGCCGTCCGTCATCTCGTCCTCCCGGCCCGATGAGCCTGTCGTTCGCGACGGCACGCGGGCGCGAGCCGCCGATCCAGCGTTTTCTACCCGGCCGGAGCAGCCGTAGAACCCACGCCACCGGACGGCGCCCGCCACGACGACGGCCTGTCTACCGCGCCGCGCGGCGGGGTAGGGCGACAGTGGCCGCGAGGACGGGCGCCCGCCCGGCCCCCGGCCGTTCCGAGACGTCTGCCCCCCGAGGAGCCGAGACATGAGTGAGCCCCGCGTCAGCGATGACACGAAGGCCGCCGACCGCGCCGACGCGCAGGCCGCCCACGACGCCGACCGCCCGCCGACCGACGAGGAGGCCGCCGCCGCGCCGACCGAGGTCGACCCGAAGGCCGCCGAGGCCTACGAGGACGCTCTCGAGCGAGGCGCCGCGGCCAAGGGCGAGGGTCGGGTCGAGCCCTAGGCCCGGTTCCGCGACCTCGCCCCGACGCTCGGGGGCGGCCGACCCCCTCGACCAGGGGTCGGGCGGCCTCGCCCGGACCGATCGTCGGCCCGTGCCGTCATCCACCGTGGCGAACCGGGGAAGGAAGCCCGCCATGCCTGCCGATCGCCCACCCCCGCTGCCGCCTCCCCGGGGACCGCTGACCCACGCGCTCTTCGACGCGTGGTCGCACGACGCTCCCACGCTCCCCGGCGGGCTCGGCGACGACCGTGACCCGCTCGTCGACCCGCTCGCCGGCGAGGACTTCCAGCTCGCGCTCTACTGCTGCTACGAGCTCCACTACCGGGGGTTCGCCGGGGTCGCGGAGCGGTGGGAGCGCGACCCCGCGGTCACCGCCGTCACCGTCGCCCTCGAGGACGCCTTCGAGGGTGCCCTGCGAGCGACGTGCGACGGCCCGCCGGCCCCGACCGGCAACGTGGCCGAAGCCCTGTGGTCGCTGGCCGGCGAGGACGAGGGCCCCTCGCTGTCCGCCGTCGTCGCCCGGGGGGCCACGCTCGAGCAGGTGCGCGAGCTCGCCGTGCACCGCTCGGCGTACCAGCGCAAGGAGGCGGACCCGCACAGCTGGGCGCTGCCCCGGCTGTCCGGCCGGCCCAAGGCCGCCCTCGTGGAGATCCAGGCCGACGAGTACGGCGGGGGCCGGCCCGGCGCGTCGCACGCCGAGCTGTTCGCCGACACCCTGGCGGCCCTCGGCCTCGATCCCACCTACGGGGCCTACGTCGACCTGCTGCCGGGCGCCACGCTCGCCACGACCAACCTGATCACCCTGTTCGGCCGCCAGCGCCGGCTGCGGGGGGCGCTGGTCGGCCACCTCGCCCTGTTCGAGATGACCTCGGTCGGGCCGATGGCCCGCTACGCCGACGGGCTGCGCCGCCTCGGCGTGGGCGGGACGGCGTTCTACGACGTGCACGTCGCCGCCGACGCCCACCACCAGCACGTGGCCGCCCGCGACCTCGCCCAGGCCCTGGCCGACGACGAGCCCGCGTGCGCCGGCGACATCCTGTTCGGCGCCCGGGCGCTCACCGCGGTGGAGCGCCGGTTCAGCAGTGGCGTCCTCGCGGCCTGGGCGGAGGGGCGCACGTCGCTCCGGGCGCCCCTCGCCACGGGCTGCGCCACCCCGCGGGCCCCGGTGGCGGCGGCGCTGGCGAGCGCGTAGGGGCGGGGCGCCCCCGGTTCGGGTGGCGCCGAGGCGGGCGCCGGATCAGTCCGGGCGCGCCGCCCACCACTCGTCGAGGCGCCGCCCGGCCTCGTCCTCGCCCAGCGGGCCCTCGTCGAGGCGGAGCTGGAGCAGGTGGTCGAGCGCCTCGCCCACCACCCGCCCGGGGCCCACGCCGAGCCGGGCCATCACCTGGGTGCCGTCGAGGTCCGGGCGGATGGCGTCGAGCGCCTCCTGCTCCTCGAGCGCGGCGATGCGGTCCTCGAGCTCGTCCATCCGCCGCGAGAGTCGCTCGGCCTTGCGCCGGTTCCGGGTGGTGCAGTCGCACCGGGTGAGTTCGATGAGCTCGGGGAGCAGGTCGCCGGCGTCGCGGACGAAGCGGCGCACGGCGGCGTCGGTCCAACCCATCCCGTAGGTGTGGAAGCGCAGGTGCAGGTACACGAGCTGGACGATGTCGTCGATCTCGTCGTTGGGGTACCGCAGGGCGGTGAGGCGCTCGCGGGCCATGCGCGCCCCGACCACCTCGTGGTGGTGGAAGCTGACGCCGCCGTTGGCGAACGAGCGCGTCTTGGGCTTGCCGACGTCGTGCAGCAGGGCCGCGAGGCGGACCCGCTTGTTGGGCCGGCCGCGCCCGTCGAGCGCGCCGGTCTTGGCCACGACCGCGATCGTGTGGGCGAGCACGTCCTTGTGGTGGTGGATCGGATCCTGCTCGAGGCGCATCGCGGGGAGCTCGGGCAGGAACTCCTGGGCCAGCCCCGTGTCCACGAGGAACCACAGGCCGGCGGAGGGGTCGTCGACCACCATCAGCTTGTCGAGCTCGAGGCGGAGGCGCTCGGGGGCGACGATCTCGAGGCGGGGGGCGAGCGCCCGGACCGCCTCGACCAGCCCCGGCTCGGGCTCGAGGCCGTAGCCGGCCAGGAAGCGCGCCGCCCGCAGCATGCGGAGCGGGTCGTCGGTGAACGACTCCTCGGGGGCGAGCGGGGTGCGCAGCCGGCGGTGCACGAGCAGGTCGACCATGCCGTCGAAGGGGTCGATCAGCTCCGGCTCGGGCAGCGACAGCGCCATGGCGTTCACGGTGAAGTCGCGGCGCGACAGATCGGCCTCGACGGCGTCGCTGAAGCGCACGTCGGGCTTGCGGGAGTCGGGCCGGTAGGCCTCGGCCCGGTGGGTGGTGATCTCGAAGTCGCGCCCGTCCTTGCGGGCGCCGATCGTCCCGAAGCGCTCGCCCTGGGTCCACACGGCGTCGGCCCACCCGGCGAGCAGGGCCTTGGTCTGGTCGGGCCGGGCGTCGGTGGTGAGGTCGATGTCGGCGTCGCGCCCGAGGGACCGGCCGAGGAGGAGGTCTCGCACCACACCCCCGACGAGGTACAGGCGGTGGCCGGCGGCGGCGAAACGCTCGGCGAGGGGCCGGGCGTCGTCGAGGACCGGCTGGAGGGCCGGGCGGAGGGGCTCGGGGACGGTGGCGGACGGGGTGGACACGAGGGTGCGCCGCGATCAGGGGACGTCGGGTCGGTCGAGGGAGGCCCCGAGGTCGGCCTCGATCGCCCGGCGCTCGGCGACGGCCCGGACGACGTCGTGGCCCGGGCCCCCGGCCGTGGCCGGCTCGGGGCGCCGCTCGACGCCGGCGAGGGCGCCGAGGCAGGCGGTGGCGGAGTGGCGCAGGGCGTCGAGGTCGTAGCCGCCCTCGAGGAACACGAGGCGGCGGCCCGGCGGCGCGAACGCGAGCAGCGCCGTGGTCAGGTCGGCGTAGTCGCCCGACGCCAGGGCGAGGCCCGACAGCGGGTCGGCGCGGTGGGCGTCGAAGCCGGCCGAGACGAGCAGCCAGGTGGGCGCCCATCGCTCGACGAGGGGCGCCAGCACCTCGTCGACGCCGGCGCGCAGCACGTCGCCGGTGGCGCCGGCCGGCAGCGGGAAGTTGACGGTGGCGCCCGCGCCGTCGCCCACCCCGGTCTCGTCGATCGCCCCGGTGCCCGGGTAGAGCGGCCACTCGTGGAACGACACGTAGACCACCCGCGGGTCGGCGTAGAAGATGTCCTGGGTGCCGTTGCCGTGGTGGACGTCGTAGTCGACGACGAGGACCCGCTCGCCTCGCTCGGCCAGGGCGGCGGCGGCCACGGCCACGTTGTTGAACAGGCAGAACCCCATGGCCTGGTGGGGCCGGGCGTGGTGCCCGGGAGGGCGCACGGCGCAGAACGCGGCGTCGGCACCGCCCTCGCCCCGGTCGAGCGCGTCGACCGCGGCCAGCCCGGCGCCGGCAGCGAGCAGCGCCGCCTCCCACGACGCCGGCGACACGACGGTGTCGCCGTCGATGTGGCCCCCCCGGCGACACGCCGCCTCGACCTGGTCGACGAGTCGGGCACCGTGCACCCGTTCGAGCTCGACCCGGGTGGCGGCCCGCGGCTCGAGGTCCACGAGGGCCTCGCCGAGGCCCGCGGCCTCGGCGCCCTCGAGGACGGCCCGGAGCCGCTGGGGACGCTCCGGGTGACCGGGGCCGGTGTCGTGGAGGGCGAACGCCGGGTGCGTCGCGAACAGGACGGGCATGGTGGCTCCACGGTACCGGCGGGCCCCGCGGCCGGGGCCAGTCCCGCCCGCGCCCCGGCCCGTGCCGCGCCGGCCCCGGCCGTATCCTTCGGGGGTCGTGCCCCGCCCCCCGTCCCGCCCCGCCGCCTCCCGTCTCCGGGACGGACTGGTGCGTGAGCGTCGCGGCACCGAGGTCCTGCGCGGCGAGGGCGCCCCGTTGCGCCTCGGTCCCTGGCAGGGCGACCCCCAGGTGGCGCACGTGGCGCCCGTGAGCAGCGGCAGCCCGTGCTCGGCCGGCGACGTCCGCCGGGCCCTCGACGCGCTCCGGCGCCAGGGCTACTCGTCGGTGCTCACGGCGGCGCTGGCGCCCCTCGACCAGGCCGCGTTCCTCACCGTGGGCTTCACCGTCCACGAGCGCCTGCACCTGCTGGCCCGGGGCCTGCCCGCCGCCCCCCCGCCCGGGCCACCGCCGGGCACCTCCCTGCGGCGGGCCCACCACCAGGATCGGCGGGGGGTGCTGGCGGTCGACCACGCCGCCTTCGAGCCCTTCTGGCGCCTCGACGACCAGGGGCTCACCGACGCGCTGGCGGCCACCCCCTCGTCCCGGTTCCGCGTGGCCACGAACGGTGACCGGCGACCGGGCGACGTGCTCGGCTACGCCGTGGTGGGCCGCGCCTCGAGCCGCGGGTACGTCCAGCGCCTGGCGGTGGCACCCGGTCACCACCGCGCCGGGCTCGGGCGGGCGCTGCTGTTGGACGGGCTGCGCTGGCTCGAGCGCCGCCGCGTGCGCCGGGTGATGGTCAACACCCAGGAGCGCAACGGGGCCGCCCTCGCCCTCTACGAGCGCGAGGGATTCGAGCGACAGCCCGGCGGCCTCGCGGTGCTCACCCTCGGGCTCGGGGCGGTCGCGTGAGGACCGGCCCGTGCCGCCGCGAGGGCCGCGGCCGCCCGCCGGGCGCGGTCCTGGCCGTCGCGGTGGCCGCCCTCGCCGCGGTCGCGGTGCTGGCCCCCTGGGCCGCGCCCGGCCCGGCCGTCGCGCAGGACGGGTCGGGCGACGAGACGACCGCGGACGGACCCGGCGACGTCGCGGGCCCGACCCTGCGCCTCGAGGACCAGACCACCTGGGTCGAGCCCGGCGGCACCTACGTGCTGCGGGTTCGGGTCGAGGGCGACGTCCCCGCCGGTGCCCAGGTCGAGGCGACGGTCCACGAGGCCACGGAGTCGCGCTCGGACTTCCGCGAGCAGGTGGGCGGCCTCTCGCTCGGGGAGGTGGTGGGCGACCCCGGCCGCGCGGCCGCGCCCACCGGCGCCCGGGCCGTGGCCGCGCTGCGCTTCGCCACGGGCGAACCGGTCCCCGGTGCGGCGAGCGCCCCCCTCGACGGGGCCGGCGTGCACCCCGTCGAGGTCCGCCTCGTCGCCGAGGGAGCGGTCCTCGACCGGGTCGTCACCCACCTGGTGCGGTTGCCCGACGAGGCCAGCGAGGCCCCGCCGCTGCGGGTGGCCGCCGTCGTCCCGGTCGACCGCGGCATCGCGATCGCCCCCAACGGGAGGCGCCGCGCCACGCCGGTCGGCGACGAGCGCCTCGACACGCTGCTGGAGGCGCTCCTCGAGCGCCCCGAGGTGGCGCTGACCGTCGTCCCCACCCCCGAGACGCTCGTGAGCCTCGACGGCACGCCGGCGCTGACCCGGCTGCGCCGGGCCGCCGACGGGCGCCAGGTCGTGTCCTCGCAGTACGTGTCCCTCGACCTGGCCGCCTGGGTGGCCGCCGGCCTCGACGACGACCTCGCCCGCCAGACCACCGCCGGGGAGGCGGCGCTGGCCGAGCTGCTCGTCGACCGGCCCGACCGGCGCACCGCGGTGGCGGGCGCCACCCTCACCCCCGAGGCGCTGACCCGGCTCGAGGAGCTCGGCGCCGACCAGGTCGTCGTCCCCGCCGACGCCCTGGCACCGGTCGACCCCGCCGCGTTCCCCACGACCCTCGCGCAGCCCTTCTCGGTCCTCGACAGCACGGGTCAGACGGCGCGCGCGGTGGCCGCCGACGCCGGGCTCGCCGCCCACCCGGGCGAGACCGGCGATCCCGTGCTCGACGCCGCCAACCTCCTGGCCGACCTCGCGGTCGTGTGGTTCGACCGGCCCAGCGAGACCCGCGGGGTGACCTTCACCCTGCCCCGGGTGTGGGAGCCCTCCCCCCGGTTCCTCGACACGTTGCTGTCGGGCCTGGCCGAGAGCCGGCTGCTCGCTCCCGTCACGCTCGACCAGCTCTTCGCCCGCGTGCCCCCCGCCACCGTCGGCGGTGCCGCCGACCCCGACGGGCCCCCGCTCGTGCGCACCCTCGCGCCCCGACCCGCGCCGTCGCTCGGCCAGTACCCGCAGGCGCTGCCGCTCACCCGCCTCACCACCGAGGGCTTCACCAGCTTCGCCGGCGCGGACAACCCCGTGGTCGAGTCGATGCGGCGCCGCCTGCTCGTGTCGGGGTCGCAGGACTTCGACCGCACCCAGCGCCGGGCCTACCTCGAGGCCATCAGCCGCCAGATCGACCGGGCCGCGGCGGCGGTGGTGGCCCCCGAGTCGGGCAACGTCACCCTCACCTCGCGCGACGGCCGCATCCCGCTGAACATCAGCAACGAGAACCTCTACGACGTCACCGTCAAGATCCGCTTCGACAGCGACAAGCTCACGTTCCCCGACGGCGACACGGTGATCGTGCACCTGCCCCGCAGCACCGTGACGCCGCTCGACGTCGACGTGCGGTCGCGCAGCTCGGGCAGCTTCCCGCTGCGCGTGGTGATCAGCTCGCCCGACGACATCGTGTTGGTCTCGCGCTCGCAGTTCACGGTCCGGTCGACGGCCGTGTCGGGTGTGGGCATCGTGTTGTCCGTCGGCGCCGGCCTGTTCCTGGCCCTGTGGTGGGCCAGCCACTTCCGGCGGGTCCGCCGGGCCCGACGACTGGTGGCCGCCGACGAGGCCGCCGCCGCCGTCGCCGCCGGTGACGAGGCCGCGCCGCCGGGGTGACCTCGCTCGGCACGTCGCCGGGCCCGAGCAGGTAACGTTCGCGGCCTCCGCGCCGTCGTATCCCTCGGCGGCGCCACGGGAGCGCAGCGAACAGCACAGGTCGACGGCCCCGACCGGGACCGCGACGAAGGAGGCGCGAAGTCACCCATGAGCATCCGCATCGTCACCGACAGCGCCTGCGACCTCCCCGACGAGCTCGTCGAGCGGCACGGCATCGAGGTCGTCCCGCTCAACATCCGCTTCGGTGACGAGGAGTACGTCGACCGCTTCGAGCTCGACGTCGCCTCCTTCTACGACAAGCTCGCGCACCACGAGTCCCTGCCGGAGACCTCGGCGCCCGCCCCGGGTCGCTTCGCCGAGGCGTTCCAGCGCCAGGCGGACGCCGGCGCCGACACGGTGATCTGCGTCAACATCTCCTCGGCGCTGTCGGCCACCATGGAGTCGGCCCAGCAGGCGGCCAAGAGCGTCGACGTCGACGTCCGCGTGGTCGACTCGCTGTCGGTCAGCGGCGCCATCGGGCTGGCCTGCGTCGAGGCGGCCGAGGCCGCCGAGGAGGGCCGCAGCGCCGACGACATCGTGGCCATGCTCGAGGAGCGCGCCCCCCGCACCCACATCTACGGCGCGCTCAACACGCTCGAGAACCTGAAGAAGGGCGGTCGCATCGGGGGCGCCCAGGCCCTGCTCGGCAACATGTTGGCCATCAAGCCGATCCTCGCCATCGACAACGGCAAGGTGGAGGAGGCGTCCAAGCAGCGCACCCGCAAGAAGGCGCTCGCCTGGCTGCGCGACCGCGCCCTCGCCGACGACGTCGAGGACCTGATGGTGCTGAACGGGATGGCCCCCGACTTCGACGAGTTCTTGGACACGCTCGCCCCCAAGTACGGGCGTGACGACCTCTACCTCGCCACCATCGGCCCGGTGATCGGCACCCACGCGGGTCCCGGCGTCATCGGCATCGGCTTCCGCACCAAGCCGTAGCCGGTCCCCCGGTGGGGGAGCCGGTGCCCACGCCAGGGCACTAGCTAGCCTCGGAGGGTCGTGTCCGACTCCCCTCCCCCCGCCTCGCCCCCGCCGGCGCGCCCGGCCGGCCGCGCCCACCTGGTGGGGACCCTCCTGGCGGACCGCTACCGGTTCGAGCGGCTCATCGCCACCGGCGGCATGGCCCAGGTCTGGGAGGCGACCGACCTGGTGCTCGACCGCCGCGTGGCGGTCAAGCTGCTGCACGCCCACCTGACCGACGACACGACCTTCGTCGAGCGCTTCCGGCGCGAGGCCATCGCCGCCGCCCGGCTCGCCCACCCCTCCATCGTCTCGATCTTCGACACCTACTCGGGCGACGGCACCGAGGCCATCGTGATGGAGCTGGTGGACGGGCGCACCCTGCGCCAGGAGCTCGACCGGCGCCACCACCTGCCGCCCGCCGAGGCCGTGCGCATCGGCGTCGCGGTGGCCGACGCGCTCGACGTCGCCCACCAGTCCCGCCTGGTGCACCGCGACATCAAGCCCGCCAACATCCTGCTCTGCCAGGACGAGCGGGTGATGGTGGCCGACTTCGGCATCGCCAAGCTGGACGAGGGCGGGGACCACACCAAGGAGGGCACCATGCTCGGGACGGCCAAGTACCTGGCCCCCGAGCAGGTGGAGGGCGGGCCGGTCGACGCCCGGACCGACGTGTACGCCCTCGGCGTCGTGCTCTACGAGATGGCCTGTGGCCGCCCCCCCTTCGACGCCGACACCGACACGGCCACGGCGCTGGCCCGCCTCACCACCGAGCCGCCGCGCCCGCGCCAGATCACCGCCGACCTCCCCCGCGACCTCGACGACGTGGTCATGCGCTGCCTCGCCCGGTCTCCCGACGACCGGTTCGCAAGCGCGGCCGAGCTGCGGGCCGCCCTCCAGGCCGCCGACCTCGGCGCGCCCGAGCCGGTCAGCTACGCGGACAACACCGCGATCACCACTCGAACGCCACCGGCCGGCACGCCCGTGGCGGCGGGCGGCGCCGCCGCGGCGGCCGGCAAGACCGCCGGTGCCGGCGCGGCGGCGGGGACCGCGACGCCGGCACCGACCGAAGGGGGCGGCGCCGCGTTCGTGCGCCGCGAGCGCAGCTTCCTGCTGCCCGCGCTCATCGTGATCCTCGTGGCCGGGGCGCTGGCCGTGGCCGGCGTGCTCATCGGCAACACGCTCGCCGATCGGGGCATCATCGGCGGAAGCGACACCCCCGGCACCACCGCGGCGCCGGCGTCGACCGCCGGGCCCCTGGCGGTCACCGCGGCGATCCCGTTCGATCCCGAGGGCGACGGCGCCGAGAACGACGACGCCGCGCCCCGGGTGCTCGACGACGATCCGGGCACCGAGTGGGTCACCGAGACGTACAGCGCGCCGGCCACGCAGTTCGGCGGACTGAAGGACGGTCTCGGGCTCGTGCTCACCCTCGACCAGGCCGCTGCCCTGGGCGAGCTGTCGGTCACCTCCAGCACACCCGGGTGGACCGCCGACGTCTACGTCGCCGCCGAGCCCGCCGCCGACCTCGCGGGCTGGGGCGAGCCGGTCGCCACGGGCCAGGCCTTCGGCGAGGGGGACACCACGGTCGACCTGGGCGGGGCCACCGGCGGCGCCGTGCTGATCTGGATCACCGCGCTCCCCGACACCGGCAACGTGGCCATCGGGAGCGTGGCCGTCACCGCCGACTCGCCGTGACGCCCGAGGCCGACGACCGCACGCTGGTGGCCGCCGCCCAGGCCGGCGACACGTCGGCGCTCGACGCCCTCCTCCGCCGCCACTACGACCGCATCCACGCCATCTGCCGGCGCCTGGCGGGCAACGCGGCCGACGCGGACGACGCCACCCAGGAGGCGGTGCTGGCGGTGGTGCGGGGCCTCGAGCGCTTCGACGGCCGCGCGGCCTTCACCACGTGGTCGTACCGGGTGGCCACCAACGCCTGCCTCGACGAGCTGCGCCGGCTGGTTGGCCGGCGCCTGGTGCCACCGAGGCACCGCCGGCGCGCGGCCCGGCCCGGGCCGGCCGGGCCGGTGGCGGTTCGCCGGCCCACCCGCCGTCGCCGACGACGTGGCCACCCGCCTCGAGGTGGACGCCGCCCTGGCCACGCTGCCCGTGGAGTTCCGTGCGGCCGTCGTGCTCCGGGACCTCTGCCAGCTCGACTACGCCGAGATCGCCGAGACCCTCGGCATCCCGCCGGGGACCGTCCGGTCCCGGATCGCGCGGGGACGCGCCGCGCTCGCCGACCACTTCGCCCGGATCGGCGGGAACCAGGAGGAGGTGACCGGGCGTCTGAGTCCTGAGCCATGAACCAGCCCGCGCCATGACGCCGACCGAACCCAGCCCGGACGACCTGCTCGTCTCCGCCGTCCTCGACGGCCACGCCTCCCCCGAGGAGGTGGCGCGGGTCGCGTCCGACCCTCGGCTCGCGGCGCGACTCGAGCAGTTCCGCACGCGGCCGGCGCGGTCGGTGGCCCCGTCCCGCTGGTCGACCCGGCGGTGCGCGAGGCCCACCTCGCCCGGCAGGAGGCGCGACCGGCGCGACCGGGGCCGCCGAGCGCCCGACCCCGTGGGCGACCTGGCGCGGCGTGCCCGGCGGCGGACCACGGGCCGGGCCACCACGATCCTGTCCATCGCCGCCGCGGTCGTGCTGCTCGCGGCCGCCGGGGCCTTCCTCGTGGGGCAGCTGGGGTCCGGGGGCACGTCGAGCGACGAGGTGGCCACCGCCACCGACGAGGGCGGCGCGGACGAGGCCCGCGCCGCGGACGCCCAGGACGACAGCGCGAGCTCGGGCGGCGACGCGCCCGAGGCGGCCACCGCCTCGCCCCCGAGCACCACGGTCCCCGGGGGGGAGGCCTTCGCACCCGACGGCGGGACCGGGATCGACCCCTCGCTCCCCTCCCTCGGGACCTTCGACGACGTCGGCGGCTTCGTCGCCCGCGTGCGGGGCCAGACCGTCCTCGATCCGACCCCCGAGGACCTCGCCACGGACGAGGCCTGCATCGACGACTTCGGCGTCGACGTGGTGCTGCTCGGTCGGGCCACGGTGGCGGGCGACGAGGGTCTGGCCTACCTGGAGGCGGCTCGGCGCCCGGACCGACGCCTGTGGCTCGTGGACCCGGGCGCCGTCACCGGCGGCACGTGCCGGCCGGTGGTGCCCGTGCAGGTCGTGTAGCCGGCCGGGTTGCCATATACCCCCAGGGGTATCTAGGCTCGGTCGCCATGACCGTGCTCGACCCGCCCACGCCGCCCGCCGACCCCGACACCGGGGCCGATCCCGTCGACGCCCCACCGCCCCCCACCGGCGACGAGGGCCACCCGAGCTGGTTCGCCTCGCTGGCCCGCTTCTCGGTCGCCCGCCGCAAGGGCGTCCTGCTGGCGTGGCTGGCCGTCGTGGTGCTCGCCGCTCCCCTGGCGCTCGGCCTGTCCGGCGCCCTGTCGGGGGCCGGCTGGGAGGCCCAGGGCTCCACGGCCCAGGAGGTGCGCGACGAGCTGCGCCGGGACTTCCCCGCCCTCGGCGCCGAGTCCGCCGTCGTCGTCTACCGCCAGGAGGCGCCGCTCGCCGACGACCCGGCCGGGCTCCGCGCCCTCGTCGCCGACCTCCAGGGCGCGCCGGGCGCGGCCCAGGTCGCCGACCCGCTGGCGCTGCCGCCCGAGGCCGGCCTGCTCGCTCCCGACGGGCGCACCGCGCTCGTCCCCGTGGCGCTCGAGGGCGGCGTCGACGCGGACCTCCCCGAGTCCGCCGGCGCGCTGATCGACCACGTCGCCGACCTCGACCTGCCCGAGGGCACGCAGGCGGAGGTCACGGGCGAGTGGCCGGTGTGGAGCGACTTCAACGAGACGAACGAGGAGGCCCTCCACCTCGCCGAGCTCGTGTCGGGCATCCCCACGATCATCCTGTTGCTGATCGCCTTCGGCTCGGCGGTCGCCGCCGGCCTGCCCCTGCTCCTCGCCCTCGCCGGCATCGCCGTGGGCTTCGCGGTGCTGAACCTGCTCACCGGCATCACACCGATGTCGGTGTGGTCCATGAACTTCTCGATGATGATCGGCCTCGCCGTCGGCATCGACTACAGCCTGTTCATCGTCTCCCGCTACCGCGAGGAGCGCGAGGACGGCCTCGACACCGCCGACGCCATGGCGGCCACGCTCTCCTCGTCGGGCAAGGCCGTGTTCCTCTCGGCCCTGACCGTCGTCCTGTCGCTCGCGGCGGTCCTGGTGGTGCCCGTGATGGTGTTCCGGGCCATGGCCATCGGCATGATGCTGTCGGTCACCGCCACGGCGATCGCCTCGCTGACCCTGCTGCCCGCGGTGCTCGCCGCGCTCGGCGACCGCGTGCTCGTGCGCAAGGGCCACGAGGACCCCGACCGGGCGGCCGAGGGTCGCTGGGCCCGCTGGACCGGCCTCGCCCTGCGCCGGCCGGGCGCCACGCTCGCCGTGGGCCTCGTCCTGCTGCTCACCCTCGCCGCCCCCGCGCTCGGCCTTCGCCTCGGCATGCCCGGCGCCCGGGTCGTCGACGAGGGACGGTCGAGCCGCGACGGCTACGAGCTGCTCGTCGAGTCGTTCGGCCCCGGCGCCGCGGCGCCGCTGTTCGTCACCGTGCCCGCCGCCGACGCCGAGCAGGTCGTCGGCATCGCCCAGGGCGACGGGGGCGTGGCCGACGCCCGGATCGTGGCCGAGCCCGCCGAGAGCGGCCGCACCGTCGTGCGGGTCACCCCCACCACCGCCGTGGACGACCAGGCCACGTCGGACCTGGTCGAGCGGCTGCGCGACGAGGTGGGGGCCGCGGTGCCCGCCGCGCTGGTCGGCGGCCCCGCGGCGCAGAACCACGACCTGACCGGGGTCCTGCTGGGCCGGGCCCCGCTGGCGGTCGCGCTGATCATGGTGGTGGCCTTCGGGCTGCTGCTGCTCGTCTTCCGCAGCCTCACCGTGGCGCTCTCGTCGATCGTGCTCAACCTGATCAGCGTCGGGGCGAGCTTCGGGTTCGCCGCGATCGTGTTCCAGCACGGGATCGGCGCGGGGCTGATCGGGATCGACCACCAGGGCTTCGTCGACGCCTGGGCCCCGCTGTTCTTCTTCGCCCTGCTGTTCGGGCTCTCGATGGACTACCAGCTCTTCTTGCTGGCCGCGATCCGCGAGCGCTACGACGCCACCGGCGACACCGCCGTGGCCATCCGTGAGGGCATCGCCCGGACGGGGCGGCCGATCACCAACGCCGCCCTCATCATGATCGTGGTGTTCGTGGCCTTCGGCGTCACCGGGCCCATCCCCCCCACCGAGCTCGGCGTCACCCTCGCGGTGGCCGTGATGCTCGACGCCACCGTGGTGCGCATGATGCTGGTGCCGTCGCTCATGGGGCTGCTCGGCGAGCGCAACTGGTGGCTCCCGGGCTGGCTCGACCGGCGCCTCCCCCGGGTCCGGTTCGACCACTGACCGGGCCGTGACCGACCGGCGGCGTCCCCGGGGAGCCGTCCTGGGTAGGGTTGGCCACCATGACCGACGCGCCCGACGGCACCCCGGACCGGCCCCGCCCCGGCGACGACTGGCCCGCGAAGGCGGCCGACCAGATCGTCGCGCTGGTCGACCAGGTCCGCGACAAGACCACCGGGCCCGCCATCCGGGCGGCCCGGGCGGTGGTGTTCGGCTTCCTGGCCACCATGCTCGGGGCCGCGGCCCTGGTGCTGCTCATCGTGGGCCTCGTCCGCTTCGTCGACGTGTACGTGCCGGGCGGGGTGTGGGTGGCCCATGCCATCGTCGGCCTGCTGTTCGTCGGCAGCGGCCTGGTCCTGTGGGCCAAGCGGACGGCGCCGGCCACGGAATAGGCGGCGGACGACCACGGTTTCGCCTACGAGTCCCGGACCCGTCCCGCGCCGCGGGTCGGTCCCCCAGTGTGCGCCGGCTCCCCTGAGGGCGACGGCGAAGGAGGCGCAGAGGTGCAAGCACGCAACGTGATCATCATCGGCTCGGGCCCGGCGGGCCTCACGGCCGCCATCTACACCGCGCGGGCCAACCTGGCGCCGCTGGTCATCGAGGGCGAGCCGTCGTCGACCAGCGACCAGCCCGGCGGCCAGCTCATGCTCACGACCGAGGTCGAGAACTTCCCCGGCTTCCCCGAGGGCATCATGGGCCCGGACCTCATGGCCCGCTTCCGCGAGCAGGCCGTGCGCTTCGGCGCCGACATCCTCACCGAGAAGGTGTCCCGGGTGGACTTCTCGTCGCGGCCGTTCGGCGTGTGGGTGGGCGACCCCCAGGCGGCCGAGCCCACCTACCGTGCCCACGCGGTGATCGTGTCCACCGGGGCCCGGGCGCTGATGCTCGGGCTCGAGTCCGAGCAGCGTCTCCTCGGGCACGGCCTCTCCACCTGCGCCACCTGCGACGGCTTCTTCTTCCGTGAGCACGAGATCGCCGTCGTCGGCGGCGGCGACTCGGCCCTCGAGGAGGCGCTGTTCCTCACCAAGTTCGCCACGAAGGTGACGATCATCCACCGGCGCGAGGAGCTCCGCGCCTCGAAGATCATGCAGGAGCGCGCCTTCGCCAACCCGAAGATCGAGTTCCTGTGGAACCACGTCGTGGACGACATCGTCGGCGAGCAGTCCGTCGAGGGCGTCCGGGTGCGCAACGTGTTGACCGACGAGGCCTCCACCCTCGGCGTGACGGGCGTGTTCGTGGCGATCGGTCACCAACCGAACACCGACCTGTTCAAGGGCCAGCTCCACATGGAGGACTCGGGCTACCTCGTCACGGGACCGGGCACGGCCACCAACGTCGACGGCGTCTTCGCCTGCGGCGACGTGCAGGACCACACCTACCGCCAGGCCATCACCGCGGCCGGCTCGGGGTGCATGGCGGCCATCGACACCGAGCGCTGGCTCGAGGCCGCGGCCCACGCCGCCATCGGCTGACCGTCCCGCCCACCATCCCCGACCCCGGATCGGCCCGACGCTAGGGTCGATCGCGTCCGCGTTCGCGCCCGTAGAGCACCGAGGCCCAGTCGACTGTGGAGAAGCGGCGACCATGAAGAAGCTGCTGCCCGGCATCGTGGTGGGGGTCGGGTTGTTCCTGCTCGTCACCCAGCCGTCGGCGTCCGCGGACTGGGTCGAGTCGGCGCTGTCGGTGGCCACCGACATCTGGGACGGGGTCATCGAGTTCCTGAAGCAGCTGCTGGACTGATCGTGGGTGCGCCACCGTCCGGGCGCGGGTCCTCGGACCGGTTCCTGCTCGAGGGCGAGGTGGTCCAGTACGAGACCCACCGCCACTGGGCCATCCTGTTGCGACCCGCGGGGTGGGCCGCCGTCAGCCTGCTGTCGTTGTCGATCTTCTTCGGCATGACCGGTTCCACCGAGGTGACCGGTCTGGCCGGCCTCGGCGTCATGTACCTGTGGCTGCGGCTGTCGTGGCGGATCGTCGACTGGCGCTACGACCGCCTGTACGTCACCGACTGGCGGGTGTTCTCGGTCTCGGGGCTCGTCACGCGGCGCCTCGCGGCGATGCCGCTGCGCAAGATCACCGACCTCACGTACGAGACACCGCCGCTCGGGCGGGTCCTCGGCTACGGCCGCTTCGTGCTCGAGACCGCCGGGCAGGACCAGGCCCTGTCACGCCTCGACTTCGTCCCCCGACCCCAGCACATGTACGAGGTCCTGTCGCACCTGACCCTGCACGGCACGTCACCCCCCACCGACCCCACGTCGCCCCAGTCGCCCCCGCCGCCGCTCGCCGCGGGCACGGCGCGCCACTCCCCCACCGGCCGGCCCGACTGGCGGCACCGCCTCTTCGGTGGTGACTACGAGGACTGAGGCCCGGTCCCGACCGCGGCCCCGGGAATGCCGGGTGGGCGGCGCCGGTTGTGGGTACGCGATGATCGAGCGGGACCCGGCGTCGCCGCCGCCCACCGTCTCGACCACCATCGTTCGCATCCGGGCCATCCGACCCGGCACCCTCCGATCCGACACCGCACCACGACGAAAGGCTTCTCATGGCCGCAGGCATCTCCACCCTCTCCGACGCAACGTTCAACGAGGAGATCGGGTCCGCCGACCAGCCCGTCCTCGTCGACTTCTGGGCCGAGTGGTGCGGTCCGTGCAAGATGATCGCCCCCATCCTCGAGGAGATCGCGGCCGAGCACGGCGACAAGCTCGCCATCGCCAAGCTGAACGTGGACGACAGCCCGGCCGCCGCCCGCAACCACCAGGTGATGAGCATCCCGACCCTGATCGTGTTCAAAGACGGCGAGCCCGTGAAGCGCCTGGTCGGCGCCAAGGGCAAGGGCCAGCTCCTCGAGGAGCTCAGCGAGTTCCTCTGAGCCACCGCGTGCGGGCCTGAGCCCGTCGACCGAGTCCCCCCGCGTGCGGGGGGACTCGCCGCGTCGCCGGTAACCTCCCGCCGGTGATCCATGGTCTGCCCCTCGGTCCCGGTTCGTCCGGTGAACCGGTGCGCGACCTCCAAGGGCGCCTCACCGCGGTCGGCCACGACTGCGGCGACGACCCGCTCGGCACGTACGGCGCCGGGACCGAGGCGGCGGTGCGCCGATTCCAGGAGGCCCGCGGGCTGCACGTCGACGGGGTGTGCGGTCAACAGACGTGGTCGGCCCTGGTCGAGGCGGGCTATCGCCTCGGCGACCGCCTGCTGTACCACCGCACCCCGCTGCTGCGCGGCGACGACGTCCACGAGCTCCAGCAGCGGTTGGGCGCGTTGGGCTTCGACGCCGGCCGGGTGGACGGCTTCTTCGGGCCCAACAGCGCCTCGGCCCTGAAGGACTTCCAGCAGAACGTCGGGCTGACCTCCGACGGGATCTGCGGCCCGGACACGCTCGCGGCGCTGCATCGCCTCGGCGGAGCCGCGACCGGGGTCGCCGCCGGCGCCGGTGCCGAGGCACGCACCGAGGCCGAGGTCCGCGAGGGCGAGCGCTTGCGGCACCCCGGGCGCAGCCTGGCCGGCCAGCGGGTGGTCGTCGGTGAGTTCGGCGGCCTCGACGCGCTCGCCGGGGCCGTGGCCCGGTCGCTCGGGGACGAGGGCGCCGTGGTCGTGGCGCTGCACCACCCGGACGGGTCGGTGCTGGCCGCCGACGCCAACGCGTTCGACGCGGAGGTCTACGTCGGCCTGTCGCTGCGCCCCGCTCCCCAGAGCACGGCGACGTTCTACGCCTCCCCGGGCTTCGAGTCCGTCGGCGGGCGGCACCTGGCCGAGCTGGCCGCGGAGCGCGTGTGTGGCGCGTTCGGCCCGGACCGCTGCGCGGTCCGCGGCATGCGCCTGCCCATCCTGCGCGAGACGCGCATGCCCGCCATCCAGCTCGAGATCGGCGAGCCGAGCCTCGCGGTCGAGGGCGCCGCCGAGCTCGTGGCGGCGCTCGTGGCGGCCGTGGTGGCGTGGGCGGGTGCCCCGCTGGACGGTTGAGGCGGTCCTCGGCGGCCTCGTGCCCTGCTCCAGGGTTCGAGCGCACTCCGAAAAGCGCTCTGACCAGGGAAAACGCTGCTTCGGGACCGTCGGACCGCGAGCTTTGCCACAGGGTTTGCCACAGGTGTGGAAAACCCTCACGCGCGGCACGCGTGTTTTGGTTCGCTCAACCCTCGACTAAGAGTCGAGGGTTTGCTCGTCGGGGTCCCCGGGCCGGCCGTGGACCATGGCCCGGTAGATGCGCTCGAGATCCTCGAGCGTGGCGAACTCGATGACCACCCGCCCCTTGCGGGCGCCCATCGTCACGCCGACCCGGGTGTCGAGGTGCTGGGCCAGCAGGTCCTCGAGCTCGAGCAGGCCCGCCGGGCGCACGCTGGACCCCGGCGCGGCCCGATCGCCGTCGTCGACGCCGGCGGCCTCGCGTCGGCGGACCGCCTCCTCGACCTCCCGCACGGACAGGCCGCGCTCGACGGTGCGACGGGCCAACTGCTCCTGGAAGGCGCGGTCGGGGGTGCCGAGCAGGGCCCGGGCGTGCCCGGCGCTGAGCTGGTCGTCGGCCACGAGCTTCTGGATGGCGGGCGGGAGCTGGAACAGCCGCAGGGTGTTGGCGACCGCCGACCGGCTCTTGCCCACCCGCTCGGCGAGGCGCTCCTGGGTGAGCTGGAAGTCCTCCATGAGCTGCTGGTAGGCCGCCGCCTCCTCGAGAGGGTTGAGGTCCTGGCGGTGGAGGTTCTCGACCACCGCCTGCTCGAGCGAGTCGAGGTCGTCGACCTCGCGCACGATGGCGGGCACCGACGGCAGGCCGGCGCGCTTGGCCGCGCGCCAACGCCGCTCCCCTGCGATCAACTCGTAGCGGCCCGCGTCACCCGCGGGGCGCACGAGGATGGGCTGGAGCACGCCGAGCGCGCGCACGGACGCGGTCAGCGACGCCAGGGACTCCTCGTCGAAGTGCTCGCGCGGCTGGTAGCGGTTGGGCTCGATCTGGCCGGTGGGGATCTCCCGGAGCGCCGGCCCGTCATCGCCGGTGGCGGGCACCTCCGTCGGGATCAGCGCTCCCAGTCCACGCCCCAGTCCCCCCTTGCGTGACGACACCGCGCCTCCTCGCTCAGTTCCGCACCGGCTCGAGGCCCGAGACCTCGGCCGCCAGCAGTCGGTACTTCTTGGCCCCCTTCGACCCCGGGTCGAACGAGGTGATGGGCAGCCCGTACGAGGGCGCCTCCGAGAGGCGCACCGTCCGGGGGATCATGACCTTGGCCACCTTGTCCCCGAAGTGGGCCCGGACCTCCTTGGCCACGTCGGCGGCGAGGGTGGTCCGGCTGTCGTACATCACGAGGACGATGGTGCTGACCTCGAGTCGAGGGTTGAGGTTGCGCTGCACCAGCTCGACGTTGCGCAGGAGCTGACCCAGACCCTCCAGGGCGTAGTACTCGCACTGGATGGGCACGAGGACCTCCGATGCGGCGGCCAGGCCGTTCACGGTCAACAAGCCGAGCGACGGCGGGCAGTCGATCAGGACGTAGTCGAAGTCGTCGATCACCGACGCGATCGCGGTCGACAGGCGCTGTTCACGACTCATGACCGAGACGAGCTCGATCTCGGCGCCGGCGAGGTCGAGGCTCGACGGCGCCACGAAGAGGTTCTTGCTGGACGTGGCTTCGAGGCAGTCCTCGAGGCGGGCGTCCGAGAGCAGGACGTCGTACATCGACAGCTCGAGGTCCCGGATGTTGATGCCGAGGCCCGTGCTCGCGTTGCCCTGGGGGTCGAGGTCGACGACGAGGGTCCGCTGGCCGAGCTCGGCGAGGGCGGCACCGAGGTTGATGGCGGTGGTGGTCTTGCCCACGCCGCCCTTCTGGTTGGCGACCGCGAGGATGCGCGGCAGGGGGCGGGGCTCCATAACCCGCTCATCCTGCTGGAGGCGACGGTCCGGGTCAAGGACCCCCGGCCCTCGGGGCCCGGTTCCACGTGAAACATCGAGGGCGGTGAACGGGCGCACGGCGAGGGCCACGAGGTGCCCGAGCAGGAGGGGGAGGTTCACGAGATGCAGTGTTCCACGTGAAACAGCGGGTCGCGAACCGCGGCCCCGCCCAGCCCCCCTCCTCCGGTCCCCCGCTCGCACCACGTGCTGCATGTTCCACGTGAAACGTGGTCGGGGGCCTGCGCCGTCACGGGCGGCGGGCGGCCGGGTCGCGGGCGATCAGGACCCGCGAGGGCGCGTCACCAGAGCGGCCGGCGGGCAGCCCGGCCCCGGGGGCGAGGGAACTCCTCGGGGCAGGGTGCCTCCTGGCGCAGGAGCTGGAGACGCGGCGGGCCCTCGGCCGTGGCCTCGGGTGCCAGGCCCAGACGCGCCAGCGGCGCCCGGGGCCACCGGTTGGCGACGGGCACGGGGGGCTCGCTGACCGCCAGGCGGCCACCCACCGCCAACAGCCCCGCCGCGCACTCGGCCGTCACCGGTGGCGGCCCGAACGAGCGCGCCGTCACCAGGTCGCACCGACCCCGGCGCTCGGGGTCGCGGCCCACGTCCTCGGCCCGGGCGTGCAGCACCTCGATCCGCGCCGCCGCGCCGAGGGCCACGACCGCCTCGGACAGGAAGGCCGCCCGCCGCTCCCGGGACTCCACGAGCCACCAGCACGACGCCGGCCAGTCGTGGGCCAGCACCAGCGCCGGCACTCCCCCGCCGCTGCCGAGGTCGGCGGCCTGCCCGGGCCCGTGCGGGACCAGACGCGCAAAGGCCCGGGCATGGACGACGTGGGGGTCGACCGGGCCCGGGCCCAGGAAGCCGAGGCGGTGGGCCCGCTCCAGGACCTCCTGGAGGGACGTCATCGCCGCTCGGCTCAGTCGGCGGGGACGATCACCACCCGCCGGCGGGGCTCCTCGCCCTCCGACGTGGTGGCGATGCCGTCCAGCTCGTTGACCGTGTCGTGCACGATCTTGCGGTCCGCGGCGCCCATCGGCTCGAGCGACCGGGCCACGCCCGAGTCCAGGACCTCCTGGGCCACCTGGCGGGTGAAGCGCTCGAGGGCCTCCTTGCGGCGCTGGCGGTACCCGCCCACGTCGACCCGGACCCGTCCGTGGTGGGTCCCGGACGCCTGGCGCTGCACCACGGTGCGCGACAGCTCCTGGATGGCCCACAGGGTGCGGCCCTTGGGCCCGATCAGGAGCCCGAGATCGGCCCCCACCAGGTCCAGCTCGACGTTCTCGTCGTCGACCCGCTCCCGCCGGATCTCGGCGTCGACCCCGAAGGCCTCCACCAGCCCGTCGAGGAACCCCTCGATGATCTCCGCCTGCTCGTCGACGGTCACGTCCTCGCTCATGGCCTGCTCCTTGGTCGTTTCGTTCTCACCATCGCCGGTGGGGCGCTGGTTGCGGTTGCGGTTGCGGCCACCCCGGCGTCCCCGGTTGCGGCCGCTGCGGTCTCCCGAGCCCGTGGCGCGCTCGGCCTCGGGCGCCCCGGCGGCGTCGTTCGCGGGGCCCGGCCCGTCACCCGCCGCCTCGGGGGCTGGTGCCTCGGGTCGCTCGTCACGGTCCTCGCCGGCGCTCGCCCCCGCGGACGAGGCCTTCCCGTCGCCCGAGCTCTTCCCGTCGCCCGAGTTCTTGCCGTCGCCCGAGTTCTTGGCGTCGCCGCCCTTGCCCCGGTTGCGGTTGCGACCCCCACGGCCGCGGCCCCCGTCGCCGCCTCGACGGCGACGCGTGCCCCGCTCGGCCTTGGCCCGCGGCTGGCGCGGCTTCACCCGCGCCCGCACCTTGGCCTCTCCCCGGACGCGGCCGAACAGGCCCGTCCGGGGCTCCTCCAGGAGCTCGAATTCGGCCTCCTGCTCGTCGACGCCGAGCTGGTCGAGTGCGGCGTCCTTCGCCTCTTCCACCGTCGATCCGGTGGTGACGACCCATTCCACGCGCGTTACCTCTTCTTCTTCTTGCGGGGCCGGGGCTGGGGGAGCGAGGGCTTCGCGGGCTCACCCTTGCCCTTGGCCGCCGTCGTGGGGCGGTTGTTGGTCCGGCTCGACCCTCGACCCTGGCTCGAGCCCTGGCCGCCGCCCTTGCCCGACGCGCCCTTGGACGATCCCGACTTCGAGCCGTTCTTCGACGTGGTGCTCTTCGCGGACGAGGCCTTCGTGCCACCGTCGCCCTTGGCCGCCTTGGCGTCCTCCCGGGCGCTGCGGACGTTCTCGGCCTGCTCGGTGAACAGGGCCTTGAGGCCGAACCCCTTGGGCTTGTCCTCGTCCGGGGTGGTGTCGCGTGCGGTGACCTCGATGGGGTTCCCGTCGTCGTCCTTGCCGTAGATGTGACGGCCGATGAACCACTGCTGGCCCACCCGCCAGAAGTTCGACACCACGAAGTAGAGGACCAGCGCGCCCTGGAGGGTGAAGGAGATGAAGGCCATGAAGGCCGGCATGATCTTCAACAGCATCTGCTGTTGCTGGTTGACCTCGGCGGTCGGGTTCCGGCCCGACACCTGCTTCTGCTGGATGTAGCTCGACACGAGGACCAGCAGGATCATCGCCAGGTAGGGCAGCGCCGTGGTGAAGCTCTCGCTCAGGGCCTTCGAGGCGCTCTTGGCCAGGTCGATGCCGAGCCACAGCATCTGGTCGGTGGCGTTGAGGGCCTTGTACAGCGCGGTGTCGGCGTCGAGGTGCTTGGGCACGAAGCACTGCTGGCCCACCGGCACGGAGTCCTGACAGGGATTGCTCGTCTCCGTCCTCGTCTGGAGGGAGCCCACGAGGCCCTGGAGCACCCGGAACAACACGATGAACACGGGCATCTGCACCAGCAGGGGCAGGCAGCCGCCCAACGGGTTGATGTTGTTCTCCTTGTAGAACTTCATCAGCTCTTCGTTGAGCTTCTGGCGGTCGTCCTTGTACTCCTTCTGGAGCCGCTTCATCTCCGGTTGGAGCCGCTGCATCCGCATCATCGAGCGGGTGCTCTTCAGCGTCAACGGAGTGAGAATGATCATCACACTCAGTGTGAGGAGGATGATCGCGCCGCCGTACGACTCCCCGGTGATCTCGAAGAAGAAGTTGAGGACGTTGGCGAACGCGTCGAAGAACGACTCGAACATCTAGGTGGCCTTCCTGGGCGAACGGGGGGCGTCGGTGCTCGGCACTAGACGGCCTTTCTCGGAGGGACGGGGTCGTACCCGTGGCGGGCGGTGAACGGGTGGCAGCGCAACAGGCGCCGGGTGGCCAGCCACGAGCCGCGGGCGGCGCCGTGGGCCTCGATGGCCTCGAGGGCGTAGGTCGAGCACGTGGGCACGTAGCGACAGGGGGAGGCCCGCCAGGAGAACAGGTGCTGGTAGCCGCGGATCAACGCGGTGAGCAGGCGCTTCATGACCCGGCCAGCCGTGCGAGCGCACCGCGCACCGCCGCGCCGAGCTCGTCGAAGGACGCGTCGGCCGCCGCGGGGCGGACGCTCACCAGGTAGGCACCCGGCCCGGGCGCCAGGCCACCGCGGGTGGCCACCTCCTCGGCCAGCACCGAGCGGAGGCGGCGGCGGACGCGGTTGCGCACCACCGCCGGCCCGACGCGCCGCCCGACCGCGAACGCGACGCGGGGCGGGGACGACCCGTCGGCGAGGTGGGCGACGGTCACCGGGCCCTCCCGGGCCCGTCGACCCCGCCGTCCCAGTTCGACGAACGTGGTCCGGTCACGGATGCGGTGCAGCAGGGCTTCGGGCTCAGGCCGACAGGCGGGCGCGCCCCTTGCGCCGCCGGGCGGCGATGATGCGGCGGCCCGCCTTGGTCGACATGCGGTGGCGGAAGCCGTGGCGCTTGGCCCGCTTGGAGGCGTTCGGTTGGTAGGTCCGCTTCACTGGGCACCTTCTTGTTGGAATCGGCTTTTCGGCGGTCAGGGCCGGGGCCCGACGGGGGAGAGACACGTCGATTCGCCGGGGATGGGAACGACGGTACGCCCGCCGAGCCGGCCCGGGCGCGCGGCCGGTGGGGGGACCCGAGGTCCGGCACCGATCGTCGACACAGGTTTTCCCCACGCTAGAGGCGGGCCGCTCCGAACGGCAAGCCTCGCACCCGTCGCCTACGTCGGCGGGGGGCCGGCGGGCGCGGTCCGTCGCGCTGCTGACTGCCCGGAAAGTGGCCCTGACCAGGGAGGACGACGGTCGCCAGCACTCCGTTCGCAGAGGGGGCAGGCCGGTGCTAGGTTGCGCCGAACGCCCTCGCCGCCGCCTCGAGCGGGGCCAGGACGCACCGGACAACCGCAATGCCCGGCACCCTGGTGCCCTTCCGCAGCAGCCCCTCGGGCGGGGACTTCCACGACGTTTTCCACAGGTGTGGATCGTCTTGTGGACGTCGAGTGAGATCGCGGACCGCGTTCAGTGAGAGGTGGAGTGGTGGGAGTAGCTGCAGCAGACGGGGACCGCAACGAAGGGACCGGGGGTCGCACCGCCTGGGACCGTTGCGCCGAGATGCTGCGGCCCCAGGTGTCCGGCGCGGTCTGGGCGATGGCCTTCCAAGACGCCCGCCAACTCGACCTCACCGACGAGTGCCTCGTCCTCGCGGTGCCGAGCACCGTGGCCAAGGAGCGCATCGAGGCCCGCTACCTGTCGCTCGTCCACGACGCGCTGGCCGACGCGGGCCTGCCCCCGTACGAGGTCGAGCTGCGCGTCGACGAGTCCGCGGCGGCCACGGTGGTGGACCTGCCCCCGTTCGAGGCGGCGGGCGGCCTCGACCTGCACCGCGCCGCCGACGACCTGCTCGGCGGCCTTGGCCCGGCCCGGGCCGACGGCGACGTGCCGCTCGCCCCCGGGGCCCCGGCCGAGCGCGCCGTCCTCGAGACCGATGGCGACCTGCGCACCCCGCGGCTCCAGCGCGACCGGGTCAACCCCCGCTACACCTTCGACGCGTTCGTCACCGGCTCGTCCAACCGCTTCTCGCACGCCGCCGCCTTCAAGGTGGCCGAGACCCCGGGCCTGTCCTACAACCCGCTGTTCATCTACGGCGAGAGCGGCCTCGGCAAGACCCACCTCCTGCACGCCATCGCCAACTACGTGCGCACGCACTACCCGACCTACCGCGTGCGCTACGTCTCGACCGAGACGTTCCTCAACCAGTTCGTGCACTCGATCCGCTCGGGCACCGCCGACGAGTTCAAGCGTCGCTACCGCGAGATCGAGGTGCTGCTCGTCGACGACATCCAGTTCATGGAGGGCAAGGAGCAGCTCCAGGAGGAGTTCTTCCACACCTTCAACCAGCTCCACGAGAGCGGCAACCAGATCGTGCTCTCGTCCGACCGGCCCCCCGACGCGATCTCGACCCTCGAGGTGCGCCTGCGCAGCCGGTTCAAGATGGGCCTCATCACCGACATCCAGCCGCCCGAGCTCGAGACCCGGCTCGCCATCCTCGGCAAGAAGGCGGAGCAGGAGAGCGTCCACATCCCCGACGACGTCCTCGAGTTCATCGCCACCAACATCACCGCGAACATCCGCGAGCTCGAGGGCGCCCTCAACCGGGTCGCCGCGTTCTCCACCCTGAACGACGAGCCCCTGTCGGCGGCGCTCGCCGAGCGGGTGCTCGCCCCCGTGCTCGGCGAGCGCGAGCAGCGGGCCATCACCCCGGCCACGATCCTCGAGGCCACCGCCGCCATGTTCGACTTCAGCGTCGACGACATCCGCGGCCAGAGCCGGCGGCGACCGCTCGTGACCGCCCGCCAGATCGGCATGTACGCCTGCCGGGAGCTCACCGACCTCAGCTACCCCGCCATCGCCGAGGTGTTCGGCGGTCGGGACCACACCACGGTGATCCACGCGGTCCGCAAGATCGAGACGCTCATGAAGGAGCGGCGCCAGATCTACGACCAGGTCACCGAGCTGATCGAGACCATCAAGGCGGGGGAGTGAGGCGCTCCGCGTCGCGGAGCCTCGCCCCCCACGCGTCCACCGCCCCTGTGGGCGGCTCGGGGACGGCCGGTGGATGACCAGCCGGTTTCCCCCAGGCGACCCGCCCACCGACACGCCACCCGTGGGCACCGCGCCATCCCTGGGGACGGCCCGCGCGGCCCGATAGCGTCGCTGACCTGCGAGAACGCGTCGTCGTCCACAATCCACATCCCTTACTACTGTCATCGCGTAGACATCCCACGACCACCGGCACGTTCCGATGGGAGGATCCACTGTGAAGTTCCGTTGTGAGCGAGACGTCCTCACCGAGGCCGTCACCACCGCGGGCCGGGCCGCGGCCAGCCGCGGGGGCGCCCTGCCGGTGCTGTCGGGGGTGCGGGCCGAGCTCGCCGGCGACCGCCTCACCCTGACCGGCAGCGACCTCGACCTGACCATCTCGGTCTCGGTCACCGTCAACGGCGAGACCGACGGCGTCGCGGTCGTACCCGCCAAGCTCGCCTCCGACATCGTCCGGTCCCTCGAGCCCGGCGCGGTGGGCGTCGAGATGGCCGACGACGAGGTGCGCATCACCTCGGGCCGCTCGGACTTCTCGGTGCGGCTCATCCCCGCGGACGAGTTCCCCCACCTCGCCGAGCCGGCCGGCGACGCCGTCACGCTCTCGGCCGCCGAGTTCGCCGCCGCGCTGCACCAGGTGGTGCCCGCCGCGTCGGCCGACGACTCGCGCCCGATCCTGACCGGCGTGCTGCTCGCGGCCGAGGAGTCGGGGCTCCGCCTCGTGGCCACGGACTCGTACCGGCTGGCGGTGCGCGACCTGCCGGGCACGTCGGTCCTCGCCGAGGGCCAGACGGTCCTCGTGCCCTCGCGCGCGCTGGGCGAGCTCGGCCGCCTCCTCGGTGACGCCGAGCAGGTGACCCTCCGCCTCGGCGAGCGCGACGCCGCCTTCGAGATCGGTGACGTCCGCCTCAGCACCCGACTGATCGAGGGCGAGTTCCCCAACTACCGCGGCCTCATCCCGGCCAGCCACCCCAACCGCCTCACCGTGGGACGGGAGGTGCTGCTCGACGCGGTGCGCCGGGTGCGTCTCATGGCCCGGGAGTCCACCCCGGTCCGCCTGGTCATGAAGCCCGACGGCCTCGAGCTGTTGGCCGTCACCCAGGACGTCGGCCAGGCCCACGAGGAGCTCGACGCCACCTTCGACGGCACCGAGTTGACCGTCGCGTTCAACCCCGAGTTCCTCATCCAGGGCGCCGAGGTCACCCAGGGCGACGAGATCACCCTCGAGACCATCGATGCGCTGAAGCCCGCCCTGCTGCGCTCGCCGGACAGCCCCGACTTCCTCTACCTGTTGATGCCGGTCCGGGTCTCCTAGCGGCCGGGGTGCATCTCCGCCGGCTCTGGCTCAGCGACTTCCGCAGCTACGGATCCGCCGACGTCGCGTTCGCGCCCGGCCTCACCGCCGTCGTCGGCGACAACGGGCAGGGCAAGTCGAACCTGCTGGAGGCCGTCGCCTACCTCGCCACCCTGTCGTCGTTCCGCGGCGCCCCCACCGAGGCCCTCGTGCGCTCGGGCCGGCCCACGGCGGTGGTGCGGGCCGAGATCGTCCGCGACGACCGCGAGCTGCTGGTCGAGGCCGAGATCGTGCCGGGGGGACGCTCACGGCTCCAGGTCAACCGCCAGCGGGTCCAGCGCAGTCGTGACCTGCTCGGCGCGCTCCGGGTGTCCGTGTTCGCCCCGGACGACCTCGCGCTGGTCAAGGCCGGTCCCGCCGGACGGCGTCGTTTCCTCGACGACACCCTCGTCGCCCTGTCACCGAAGAACGACGAGCTGCGCAGCGAGGTGGACCGCGTGCTGCGCCAGCGCAACGCCCTGCTGAAGCAGGCAGCCGGCCGCCTGTCCGACGAGGTGGCGCTGACCCTCGACGTGTGGGACGCCAAGCTGGCCGACGCCGGCACGCGCCTGGGTGCCCGTCGTGTGGACCTGCTCGGCGCCCTGGCCCCCTACCTGGCCAGGGCCTACGCCGACCTCGCCGGCGAGGCGGTCGAGGTGGGGGCCGAGTACGAGTCGTCCTGGTGGGGGAGCGAGGCCGGCCTGGCCGGCACGCTCGCCGCCGCCCGGGACGAGGAGCTGCGCCGCCGGGTCACCCTGGTGGGCCCGCACCGCGACGAGGTCGCCTTCTCGATCGGGGGGCTCCCGGCGCGCACCCACGCCTCCCAGGGCGAGCAGCGCTCGCTCGCGCTCGCGCTGCGCCTGGCCGCCCACCGGTTGGTCTCGGACGCCACCGGCACGCCGCCGGTGCTCCTGCTCGACGACGTGTTCTCCGAGCTCGACCCCGCCCGCTGCGACGCGCTCGTCACCCACCTGCTGGCCACGGGCGCCCAGACCATCGTCACCACCGCCGGGGCGCTGCCCCCGTCCGCGCATCCCGAGGCGGTCCTGCGGGTGGCCGACGGGTCGGTCGGGCCCGGCGCCGGCCGGTGAAGCGGCGCCGGCTCGTCGGACGCCACCCCCGCCCCGGAGGGGGTGCGGTGGGTCAGCCGCCCTGCGGGGTGAGCAGGTAGGGGAGGAAGCGGTCGCGGAGCTCGGGCTCGAGGCGCCGGGGCCGGCCCGTCGCGAGGGTGACGAAGACGCCGAGCTGACGGGCGGTGGCCGCCAGCGTGTCGCCGGCCCGGACCTCGAACTCGACCTGGGCGGACAGTGCCCGCAGCCGGGAGAGACCGAGGTGGACCGTGACCGGGTCGCCCAGCACCACGGGACGCCGGTACTCGATCTCGGTGCGGGCCACCACGGGGGCGAAGCCCTCGTCGACGAGGGTGGGGACGGGCAGGCCCACCGCCTCGAGCAGCTCGGTGCGGGCGATCTCGAGCCACTGGAGGTAGACGATGTTCGACACGTGGCCGGCGAAGTCGATGTCGAAGGTGCGCACCGTGACGGGCACGTGCAGCGGCCAGGCGGAGGGGCTCACGACCGCGCCTCGGGCAGGGCCCGGCCGGTGGCGGCGGCGAGGCGGGCCTCGCCGGCCGCCATCAGGGACCGGATCTCGGCCATGACCCGCTCGGTGTTGTCGGGATGGTCGTCCCCGGTGAGCCACAGCGGCTCGTCGGCCACCTCGACCACGACGAGGCGCCGGCGGCGGAACGGGTTCATCCGCGGGAGGGGCCGGTCGGCCGGCCACACGTGCTGGGTGCCGACGAGGCCCGCCGGCAGCACCGGCACCTCGGCGCCGACCGCGAGGCGCGAGATCCCGGTCTTGGCCCGGCCCGTGGAGAGGGGCCGGTCGGGGTCCCAGTGCAGCCGCCCCTCGGGCATGATCAGCAGCGGGATGCCGTCGCGGAGCGCGGCGACGGCGGCGTCGAGCACCGGCCCCGAGTCGCCGCGGTCGACGGGGATGGCCCCGATGGCCCGGCAGAGCAGGCCCATGAGGCGCTTCTCGAAGTACTCCCGGGCGATCAGCACGCGCACGTAGCGGCGGAAGTGGTGCAGGGCGATCAGGCCGGCCACGACGTCGAAGAGGCTGCGGTGGTTCGCGGCGACGATGCCCACCTCGAGCTCGGGGGCGCACGCGCCGCCCCGCACGTCGTAGCGGACGAAGGGCGCGGTGGCGACCTTGCAGAAGCGCGCGATCCAGCGCAGGCGCGACTCGGGGGTCCTCATCGCCCGGATGGCTCGTGGCTCGCACCGCCCATGACCGACACGTTGCCCCAGCGGCGCCGCGCCCGCCAGCGGACGCCCGCGGTGCCGCGCGAGTAGCGTCGCCACGTGGAACGCCCGGGGGAGGGGTGATCGTGCCGCGGTCCGTCGTCGTCCGGTCCCGGAGACCGCTCGGGATCGCCGCCGCGCTCGCCGTCCTCGCCGTCCTGCCGGTCACGGTGGTCCCCGCCCTGGCCGACGAGCCGCCGGCGCCGTCCATCACCGTCGTGTTGGACTCGATCCCCGACGCCGCGCAGGACGTGACGTTCACCAGCTGCCTCGGCTCGGGTTGTGGCCAGTTCGTCCTCGACGACGACGACGACGACCCGACCCACCCCTCCTCGGTGACCGGCGGTGGTCTCTCGCCCGGGACCTACACGGTGCAGCAGGCGCCGGTCGCGGGCTGGACCCTCGTCGACATCGACTGCGACACCGGTGAGGACGTCGACCTGGCGTCGGGCACGGCGACCATCGTGCTGGATCCCACCGAGCACGTGACGTGCACGTTCTACGACCGCGCCCCGGCCATCCGCATCATCGAGGAGTCCGGCTCGGGCCACGACCTGGGCTTCACGGGCTGCGGTCCGGCGGGCTGCGGCCCGTTCACCCTGGACGACGACGAGGACCCCACCCACCCGGACCGGGTGCTCTCGGTGCCCCTCACCCCCGGTGAGTACACGGTCACCCAGGACGCCGAGGCGAGCTGGTCGCTCACCTCGCTCACCTGCTCGACCGGCGAGACCGTCGACCTCGCGGCCCGGCGGGTGACCATCGACCTCGGCCCGACCGAGGTCGTCACCTGCACGTTCACGAACGTGACCCAGTCGCTGACCATCGTGCACGACACCGAGCCCGACTCGCCGCAGGACTTCGGGTACACCAGCTGCCTCGGCTCAGGTTGCGGCCAGTTCGTCCTCGACGACGACGACGACCCGACCCTGCCGTCGTCGATCACGGGGGAGGGCCTGGCGCCCGGGACCTACACCGTGACCCAGGATCCGATCGGCGACCACGACCTCACCAGCCTGACGTGCTCGCCGACGGAGGCGACGAACCTCGTCACGAGGACCGCGACGGTGACGATCACCGCCGGTGAGCACGTGGTCTGCACCTTCCGGGACGAGCTCGCCGGCCCGGTGGTGCCCGCCACCTCGCTGGCGGCGGGCCAGCAGCAGGGCTGCGCCGTGGTCGTCGGGGAAGAGGCGAGGTGCTGGGGCGAGAACGGGAGCGGCGCGCTGGGTGACGGCTCGACGACCGATCGCCTGCGACCCGTGGCCGTGTCGGATCCGACCGGCTCGGGGCCGCTCACGGGGGTGACCCAGATCGACACCGCCGGCAGCAATTACGTGTCGGGCGGCAACACGGCTCGGACCTGCGCCCGCCTGACCACGGGTCAGGCCCGGTGCTGGGGGGTCGGCACCGGCCCGCTCGGGGACGTGGCCGCCACCACGACGGCGACCCGTCCCGTGGTCGTGACCAACGCCACCGGAACGGGCCCGCTCCTCGGCGTGGCCGAGGTGGGCACGGGGACCGGGCCCAGCGCCGCGAGCGGGTTCACCTGCGCCCGCGTCGGCCGACAGGTCCGCTGCTGGGGCGCGGCGGTCGTCGCGTTGGGCGACGGGAACGGCACCGTCGCCCGGACCCGTCCGACCAGCGTCGTGGACGTCGACGGGGAGGGTCCGCTCACCGGTGTCACCCAGCTGTCGGTCGGGCTCGACCACGCGTGCGCGCGGTTGACGTCGGGCCAGGTGCGGTGCTGGGGCGGCAACAGTCGAGGACAGCTCGGCAACGGCACCACGACCAGCGCGAGTCGAGCGGTCGTCGTCTCGAACCCGGCGGGCACCGGGCCGCTCACCGGCGTCGCCGAGGTCAGCGCCGGCAGCGGGCTGACGTGCGCACGCCTGGACTCGGGCGAAGCGCGTTGTTGGGGCCAGCACACGGGTGACGGGACCAGCTCGAACCGGTCGCGACCGGTGGTGGTCCTCGATCCGAGCGGGTCGGCGCCGTTGACGGGGGTGGCCCACGTCTCCGCCGGAGGGAGCTACGGCTACGTCCCGGGCTCGGGTGAGGCGCTGGTGAGGAGCGCCTGCGCGGTCCTGACCATCGGTGAGGTGCGGTGCTGGGGGACGAACGCTCTCGGCCAACTCGGCGACGGGACCACCACGACCCGGCTGCACCCCGTCGCGGTGTCCTCGCCGTCGGGGAGCGGCGCGTTGACGGGTGTCACCGAGGTGGCGGTGGGCGGGTTCAACGCCTGCGCCCTCCTCGCGGGGGGCGGGGCGCGCTGTTGGGGCTCGGCGGCGAGAGGCGACGGCACGCCGGGGGGCCCGATCCCGGGCGGGCCGGTCCTGCTCCACTGACGGCCGCGGCCGTCCCGGCCGGGGTCGGCGGCGTGTCACCCCCCGTCGGTAGGGTTGGCCCATGAGCCAGCCCCGGCCCCTGGTGGACGGCATCGACCACGTGCTGGCCGGGCTCGGCTCGCCGTCGGTCGACGCGTCCACCACGGTGTTCGAGGCGTGGCCCGAGGCGGTCGGGTCCGATCTCGCCGCCCACTGCGCGCCCCGTTCCATCGAGCGGGGCTGCCTCGTCGTCGTGGCCGACGACCCCGCGTTCGCCGAGCGGCTGGCGTGGTCGGAGCGCCAGGTCGTGGGTCGCCTCGAGGCCCTCTCCGGCGCCGGCGTGGTCTCCCGCCTCGACGTGCGCGTCCGGCGCTGACGGCGGCGTCGGAACCCGCCACCGCGCCCGTCGGGGCGGGGCGCGCGGGGCGACCGCGACGGGGCCGACCATCAGCCGATCCGGGGGGTCCCGCTGGTAGAATCACGGGTCCGTGGACGCCGTTTTCCCGACCTGCGATGCCGCTGCGGTCGATGTCGGCGTCCCCTTCCCCCGCCTCTCGTCCCCCTGACGCGAAAGGGCCCCGCGTGGCCGACAGCACCGCACCAGCGTCGTCCTACACCGCCGACGACATCACCGTCCTCGAGGGCCTCGAGGCCGTCCGCAAGCGCCCCGGCATGTACATCGGCTCGACCGGGCCGAGCGGCCTGCACCACCTCGTCTACGAGATCGTGGACAACGCGGTCGACGAGGCCATGGCCGGCTACTGCGACCGCATCGACGTCACCATCCTCGCCGACGGCGGCTGCGAGGTCCGCGACAACGGGCGGGGCATCCCCGTGGGCAAGAGCGCCAAGCTCAAGGGCAAGAGCGCGGCCGAGGTGGTGCTCACGGTCCTGCACGCCGGCGGCAAGTTCGGCGACGGCGGGTACAAGGTGTCGGGCGGCCTGCACGGGGTCGGCGTGTCGGTGGTCAACGCCCTGTCCGAGCGCCTCGAGCTCGAGATCGACGTCGACGGCAAGCACCACTTCATGGACTTCGCCAAGGGCGGCAAGGTCCAGACCAAGCTCTCGGTCACCGGCGACGCGCCGCGGGGCCGCACCGGCACCACGGTGCGCTTCTGGCCCGACCCGCTGATCTTCGACGAGGTCGACTTCCGCACGCAGACCCTGCTCGAGCGCTTCCAGATGATGGCGTTCCTCAACAAGGGCCTCGAGATCCGGGTGCGCGACCAGCGTCCCGACAGCGGGGTCGAGCCCACCACGTACAAGTACGCCGGCGGCATCATCGACTTCGTCAAGCACAACAACCGCTCGAAGGACGCCCTGTTCAACAAGGTGGGCTACTTCGAGCAGGCCGAGGAGGACCAGGAGGTCGAGATCGCCTTCCAGTGGAACACCGGGTACAACACCGACGGGATCCACAGCTTCGCCAACGGCATCAACACCATCGAGGGGGGCATGCACGAGGAGGGCTTCAAGAAGGCCCTCACCAACGTGGTCAACAAGTACGGCAAGGCCAAGGGCTTCCTCAAGGACAAGGACGGCAACCTCCAGGGCGAGGACATCCGCGAGGGCCTCACCGCCATCATCTCGGTGCGCCTGCGCGAGCCGCAGTTCGAGGGCCAGACCAAGGGCAAGCTCGGCAACACCGAGATGCGCTCCCTGGTCGAGCGGGCCACCAACGAGAAGTTGGGCGACTTCTTCGAGGAGCACCCCACCGAGGCCAACAAGATCGTCAAGAAGGCCGCGGCCGCGGCCACCGCCCGGCGCGCCGCCCAGGAGGCCCGCAAGGCCACCCGGCGCAAGTCCGCCCTCGAGGGCGCGGGCATGCCCGACAAGCTGCGGGACTGCTCGTCGCGCAACCGCGACGAGACCGAGCTGTTCATCGTGGAGGGCGACTCGGCCGGCGGTCCCGCCACCCAGGCCCGCGACCCCCGCACCCAGGCGGTGCTGCCCATCCGGGGCAAGATCCTCAACGTCGAGCGGGCCCGCATCGACCGGATGTTGAAGAACAACGAGATCCAGGCGCTGATCTCGGCCATCGGCGCCGGCGTCGGCGAGGACTTCGACGTCTCGAAGATCCGCTACGACAAGGTGATCCTGCTCTGCGACGCCGACGTCGACGGCAGCCACATCCGCACCCTGTTGCTCACGTTCTTCTTCCGCCAGATGAAGCCGCTGGTCGAGTTCGGCCACGTGTACATCGCCCAGCCCCCGCTGTTCTCCACCGTGGTGGGCAAGGAGAAGCTGTACCTCAAAGACGACGCGGCCAAGCTCGCCTTCCAGGCCGAGAACCCCAACCACAAGAAGGAGTTCCAGCGCCTGAAGGGCCTGGGCGAGATGGACTGGGAGGAGCTCCAGGAGACCACCATCGACCCGCAGAAGCGCACCCTGTTGCGGGTCGGGGTCGAGCAGGCCGCGGTCGCCGACGACGTGTTCTCGGTGCTGATGGGCGACGACGTCGAGAGCCGCAAGCACTTCATCCAGACCAACGCCACCGACGTCCGCTTCCTCGACATCTGAGGCACCCATGTCCGACACCACCGAGTTCGACGAGCAGTTCCAGCCCATCGAGATCCAAGAGGAGATGGAGCGGTCGTTCCTCGACTACTCCATGTCGGTCATCGTGTCCCGGGCCCTGCCCGACGCCCGCGACGGCCTCAAGCCGGTGCACCGGCGGATCCTCTGGGGGATGTACGACCTCGGGGCCCGGCCCGACCGGCCCACGATGAAGTGCGCCCGCGTCACCGGCGAGGTGATGGGCAAGTACCACCCCCACGGTGACAGCGCCATCTACGACGCGCTGGTGCGCATGGGCCAGGCCTTCTCGCTGCGCCACCCGTTGGTGCACCCCAAGGGCAACTTCGGCACCCCCGACGATCCCCCGGCCGCGGCGCGCTACTGCGTGACGGGAGACACGTTGGTCCGGACCGTCGACGGAACCGTTCGGATCGACGCCTTGGGTCACGTCCTGCCCGACGACGAGATCGATCTCGACCGCAAGGTCGTCGACCGCCGTGGCCTGCCGGTGCGGGCGTCGAAGCTCTTTCACAGTGGGATGCAGCCGACCTACCGCGTTCGCACCCGGGAGGGCTACGAGGTCACCGGTACGGCCAACCACCCGCTGCTGTGCCTCGAGTCCGTCGCGGGCGTCCCCATGTTGCTGTGGCTGCGCATCGACGAGCTCCGCCCCGGCGTCAAGGTGGTCATGCACCGGGACCAGGATCCAGCGTTCGGAGGATGGCTCTCCGAGGACGAGCACGCACTCGCACTGCTGTCCGGGGCCTTCGTCGCCGAGGGCTTCATGTCGCAGGAGCGTGCCGGGTTCAACAACGTCGACAAGGACTACTTCGACGCCGTGGTGGACGCGTATGACCGGGTCGTTGGCGGCCCGCGTTACGTGTACGACCGGGTGATCCGGTCGGGGAGCCGCATCCACGAGCTCGATGTCCAGCGCCTCGGACACCTCCTTGCCAGTCCGCTCGGGGAGATGGTGGGCCGCAAGAGCGCGGCCAAGGAGGTCCCTTCGTACGTCCTCGGCGGCTCGCTCGACATGAAGCGGGTGTTCCTCAAGGCTCTGTTCGAGGGTGATGGAAGCGTGACCCTCGCCCCGCGCTCGTCCATCCGTGTCAGCTACTGCACCTACAGCCCCGTGCTCGCCCGCCAACTCCAGCTCCTGCTCCTCGAGTTCGGGATCGCCAGTCGGCTCGGGATCGACCGCAAGCGCGGTGCGCACGTGGTTTCGATGAACAACCGACGGGACGCTCGTCTGTTCGCCGCTCGTGTGGGGTTCCTCGGCGTGAAGCAGCAGCGACTGGTCGACCTCCTCGGGGAGGTGCCGAGCACGAGCCGAGCGATGTCGGACGATCACGTCCCCTACCTCGCCGAGTACGTCCGCGCCGAAGCGGGCCGCGGGGGCCTGGAGTGGTTGAAGAAGCACAACATCGATCGGGTCGAGCGATGGGAGCGCGACGGCGAGGAGATCCTCGATCACATCGCCAATCCCGAAGTGCGAGCCGTCATCGAGCCCCTCGTCGAGTGCGGCTACTACTACGCCACCGTCGCCGAGGTCGATGAGGCTGGAGTCCAGCCCGTCTACAGCCTCCGAGTGGACACCGACGACCACAGCTTCGTGACCAATGGATTCGTGAGCCACAACACGGAGTGCCGCCTCGCCCCCATCGCCATGGACATGCTGGCGGGGATCGAGGAGGACACGGTCGACTTCGCCGACAACTACTCCGGCGAGTTCACCGAGCCGGTCCTGTTGCCGTCGCGGTTCCCCAACCTGTTGGTCAACGGCAGCCAGGGCATCGCGGTGGGCATGGCCACCAACATCCCGCCCCACAACCTGGGCGAGGTCATCGACGCCACCGTCCACCTCCTCCAGAACCCCGACGCCACCCCCGACGACCTCATGGAGTTCGTGAAGGGCCCGGACTTCCCGACCGGGGGCATCATGATGGGCCGCCAGGGGATCATGGACGCCTACCGCACCGGCCGGGGCTCCATCCGCCTGCGGGCGGTGGCCGAGATCGAGGAAGGCCGCACCAACGACACCATCGTCGTCACCGAGCTGCCCTACCAGGTCAGCCCCAGCGCCGTGCTGGGCAAGATCGAGGAGCTCGTGCGCGCCGGCGAGCTCGACGGCATCGCCGACCTGAACAACGCGTCGTCGGGCAACGACGTGCGCCTCGAGATCAAGCTGAAGCGCGAGGCCCCCGCCCTCGTCGTGCTCAACAACCTGTACAAGCGCACCCCGCTCCAGACGAGCTTCGGGGTCAACACCGTGGCGCTGATCGACGGCGTGCCCCGCACCCTCAACCTGCGCGACGCGCTCCTGGCCTACATCGACCACCAGGTCGAGGTGATCCGCCGGCGCTCCGAGTTCCGCCTCGCCGAGGCGAAGCGCCGCGAGCACATCGTCGAGGGCCTGGTGAAGGCGCTCGACATGATCGACGCCATCATCGCCCTCATCCGGGGCTCGGCCGACCGCGCCGAGGCGCGCGCCGGCCTGATGGGCGAGGGCTTCGAGTTCACCGAGATCCAGGCCAACCACATCCTGGACATGACCCTCGGCCGCCTGACCCGGCTGGGCCGCCAGGAGCTGGAGGAGGAGTTGGCCAAGCTGCGCGAGACCATCGCCGAGCTCGAGGCCATCCTCGCCGACGAGGGCAAGCTGCGGGCGGTCATCCGCGACGAGCTGGGGGAGATCCGCGACACCTACGCCAGCCCGCGCCACACCGAGATCACCTTCGACATCGGCGACATCGACATCGAGGACCTCATCGACGACGAGGACCTGGTGGTCACCCTGACCGCCAAGGGCTACGTGAAGACCGTCGCCGCCGGCGCCTTCCGCACCCAGGGCCGCGGCGGCCGGGGCGTGGCGGGCACCAAGCTGCGCGACGAGGACTTCGTCACCCACGTCATCCACACCACCGCGCACGCGTACCTGCTGCTGTTCTCCAACCGGGGCAAGGTGTATCGCCTCAAGGCCCACGAGATCCCCATGAAGGAGCGCACCGCGCGCGGCACCGCCGTGGTGAACCTGCTGCCCCTCCAGCCGGGCGAGACCATCCAGGCCATCATCGACACACGCGACTACGAGACCAGCCGCTTCCTGTTCTTCGCCACGAAGCTGGGCCAGGTCAAGAAGACCAAGTTCACCGAGTACGACTCGTCGCGGCGCGACGGCATCATCGCCATCAACCTGCGCGACGACGACGAGCTGGTGCGGGTGATCCAGACCGAGGGCGAGAGCGACATCTTCCTCGTCACCCGCCAGGGCCAGACCATCCGCTTCACCGAGGACCAGGTCCGGCCCATGGGGCGGTCGGCCGCCGGCGTGCGCGGCATCAAGCTGCGCGAGGGCGACGAGGTCATGTCCGTCGACGTGGCCCGCGAGGGGGTGGCGCTGCTGACGGTCACCGACTCGGGCTTCGGCAAGCGCACCATGCTGGACAAGTTCCCCGCGAAGGGCCGCGGCACCATGGGCGTGAAGGGCATGAAGATCACCCAGCGCCGCGGCACGGTCATCTCGGCCCTGATGGTCAGCCTCGACGACGACATCATCCTCATCTCGTCCGCGGGCACCGTCATCCGCATGGCCTGCCGGGAGATCTCGGCGCAGGGGCGCGACGCCTCGGGCGTCAAGGTGATGAACGTCGGTGCCGACGAGGTCGTCGCCGCGGTCGCCCTGGTCCAGGAGCAGGACGAGCCCGACGACGCGTAGGCGGCGCGCCCGCCCGAGTGCGGCCCCCGAGGCCGACGCCAACCGACTTCCCCCTCGCAACCCTGCGACCCGGGGAGGTCCCCCCATGTCCCGACCACACCCGACGCCGCCGCCGGCGTCGACACCGTCCGAGCCCGCCGAGCGGTGGTACGGCGGCGAGCGGGGCCAGGCGCTGCCCCTGGTGCTCGTGGCCCTGGTCGTCGCCGGCGCCGCGCTGCTGCTGGTGGGGCGCCTCGCCGACGGGGCCGCCGCCGCGGCCCGGGCCCGCACCGCCGCCGACGCGGCGGCGCTGGCGGGTGCCGCCGAGGGCGAGGGGGCGGCGCGCTCGGTCGCGGCGGCCAACGACGCCGAGCTGGTGACGTGGGCGGAGGCCGGTGCGCGGGTGCGGGTCGAGGTCTCGGTCGACGGCCGCCGGGCGGTCGCCGCGGCCGAGCGCATCAGCCCACCGCCGGCGACCGCGGGCGCCGACGGGCTGACCCCCGAGATGCGGGCCGCGATCGCCCGGGCCGAGGCCCTCCTCGGCGCACCCGTGCCCATCGTGTCGGGGTGGCGCAGCCCGGCCCAGCAGCAGTGGCTGTGGGACCACCGCGCCACCAACCCGTACCCCGTCGCCCGCCCCGGGACCTCGATGCACGAGCGGGGGCTGGCCATCGACGTCCCGCGCTGGTTCGTGGCGGACCTGCGCTCGGTGGCCGGGGCGGCGGGCCTCTGCTTTCCGCTGCCGGAGAGCGATCCCGTACACTTCGAGCTGTGTCGACCGGCCCCCGTCCCGTAGCCGGCGCGCCCGAGGACGTGGGCGGCGAGGTCAGCGACGGCGACGCCGGTACCGAGTCCCCGGTCGCGACCGACGAGGTCGTCGACGACGAGCCGGTGGTCGACGTCCGCGACCCTGACGACGCCGACGATCCGCTCGTGGTCGACCTCGACGACGAGCCCGACGACGCCCTCGAGGCGGGCGAGCCCGACGCCACCGAGGAGACGCCGCTCGCGGACGAGCTCGACGCCGAGCTCGAAGCGGAGGCGGCCGAGATGGCGCCGCTGGTGGAGCTGCCCGACCGCCCGACCTTCGCCCACGACGGGCCGGCCCGCACCGACTCGGTGCCGACGGTCGCGCCGGACGGGTCCGAGCAGGTGCTCGTCCGGGTGCGGGGCCGAGGCCGTGTGCCCGCCCGCAAGGTGCGCCGGGTGATCCGCCGGGTGGACCCGATCTCGGTGCTGAAGCTGTCGTTCTTCTTCAACGTGTGCGTCTTCGCCATGTTCCTCGTGGCGGCGCTGCTGCTGTGGTCGGCGGCCATCGGCTCGGGCTCCACGGACAACATCGAGAGCTTCGTGGTCGACATCGGCTTCGAGGACTTCCAGCTCGTGGGGGCCGACCTGTTCCGGGGCTTCGTGGTGTTCGGGGGCGGCCTGGTGGTCGCCTTCACGGTGTTCGCGGTGCTGCTGGCGGTGCTGTTCAACCTCATCAGCGACGTGGTGGGCGGCATCCGCCTCACCGTGATCGAGCCCTCCCTCGACGACGCCGGCGCCGAGGGTGCTGCCGTCGAGTGACCGGTGGTAGCCTCACCCGTTCCCGGGGCTATAGCTCAGTCGGTTAGAGCGCATCCCTGATAAGGATGAGGTCGCTGGTTCGAATCCAGCTAGCCCCACCACCCACGCCCGGATCCCGCCGCTCCGTGACCCGAGCGGGCCGCTCGACCGGAGGCGGAGGCACCGTCCCGAGCGTTCCACGGAACGCCCACCCGTCGGGATCGCGGTCGGACGCCGGAGATGGGCCCGGCGACGGCTCCGGCCGCCGCCGTGGTCGCCGGGCGAGCGAGCCGCTACCGTCGTCCCCCTATGAAGACGGCACGACGAGCACTGGTGGCCCTGGGCGTGGCCGGGCTGTTCGCCGCGGTCCTGCGGGTGCGCGGCACCGGCGGCACGCCTCCCAAGGGCGGCGGGTGGCGCGAGCTCTCGGGCCCCGACCTCACGTGAGCCCGCGCCGGGCATGAACGTCGCCGTGGTGGGCGCGGGCGCTGTCGGGGCCCGCGCCGTCCGCCAGCTCGCGGCCACCGACGCCGTGGCCACCGTGCTGGTGGTCGACACCGACGCCGACCGCACCCGCCTGCTGCGCGAGGCCATGCCCGACCGGGTCCAGGTGGCGGGTGAGGACGAGCTCGGCGGCACCGACCTGGCGGCCGCGATCCTGGCCACGCCGGCCGGCGACCACCTCGCCCGGGCCCGCACCCTGGTGGAGCGGGGCGTCCCGGTCGTGTCCGCCAGCGACGCCATCGAGGACGCCCGGGACCTGCTCGCCCTCGATCCCTGGTGTCGCGACCGCGGCGTCCCCGTCGTGGCCGGGGCCGGGTTCTCCCCGGGCCTCAGCTGCCTGCTGGCCCGCCACGCCGCCGCCGGCTTCGACCAGGTCGACGAGGTGCACGTCGCCAAGGTGGGCACCGGCGGCCCGGCCTGCGCCCGCCAGCACCACCGGGCCCTCGGGGGCATCGCGGTGGACTGGCGCGACGGCGAGTGGGTCGAGCGCCCGGGCGGCTCGGGCCGCGAGCTGTGCTGGTTCCCCGACCCGGTCGGCGGGGTGGACTGCTACCGGGCCGCGCTGCCCGACGCGATGCTGCTGCAGCCCGTCTTCGCCGACGTGGCGCGGGTGACGGCCCGCCTCGGCGCCACCCGCCGCGACCGGCTCACGGCGCGGCTGCCGATGCTGCGCCGCCCCCATCCCGAAGGCGGCCCGGGCGGCCTGCGGGTCGAGGTCCGCGGCCGCACCGGCGCCCGCTACGAGACGAGGGTCCTCGGCGCGATGGACCGTCCCGGCGTGGCCGCCGGGGCCGTCGCCGCGGTCGCCGCGCTCTGGGCGGCGGAGGGACGGTTGGACGCGGGCAGCGCCGGGCTCGGCGCCGTGCCCGACGCGCTCGGCCTGCTCACCGAGCTCGCCCGGCGGGGCATCCGGGCCGCGGTGTTCGAGGGCTCCGACGCCTGAATGACATTGGTGTGATTTGTCCCAAATAGCGGGACCGCGAATTACATCAATGTAGTTCTGAGAAATCTGAGAAATCCTCTAAAGGTCTCAGCCGAAGTGGTCGTTACTCCGACGTTGGTTCAACTAGGAGGGGCGATACACACATGGGCGATACACCCGATTCCGCACGGTTGATCGAGGAGCACCTGCCCCTCGTTCGACACATCGTCTTCCAGGTGGCGGTGCACTTCCCGCGCCACGTGGACCGTGACGAGCTGGCCCGCGCCGGCGCACTGGGACTGGTCGAGGCGGCCCGCCGCTACGACGAGGCGCGCGGCGTCCCGTTCGACCGGTTCGCGGCGCAGCGCATCCGCGGCGCGATCCTCGACGCCGTCCGGGCCGCCGACTGGGCGCCCCGCTCGGTGCGGACCCTGGCCCGCAAGCTGGAGGCGGCCGAGCAGCGACTGGCGACCGAACTGGGACGGGTGCCGTCGCTGCGGGAGATGGCCGACGAGCTGGGCATCACGCTCGCCGACCTCTCCAAGCTGCAGGACCGCCTCTTCCGGTCCGTGGTCCTCGCCCTCGAGCACGAGGTGACCGACGACGTCGACGAGGACCTCACCCTGGTCGACGTGCTGGTCGACCGCACCGCCGTCGAGCCCCTCGAGGAGCTCGAGACCCGGGAGCTGCACGCCTACCTGCGCGACGCGGTCGACCTGCTCCCCGAGCGGCAGCGCCTCGTGATCGTCGGGTACTTCCTCGAGAACCGGACGTCGCTCGAGCTGGCCCACTTCCTGGGGGTCACCGAGTCCCGCATCAGCCAGCTCCGCTCCGAGGCGCTGGCGATGCTGAAGGAGGGCATCGAGCGCCAGTACGAGGGCACCGAGGTGCCCGCCGAGGAGCCCGTGGGTCGGGTGGCGAAGCGCAAGGCCCACTACGCCGAGGCCATCGGCGAGGCGAGCGCGTGGAAGTCCCGCCTCGACCAGGTGATCACCGACGACATCGTCGAGGACGAGCCGCTGCCCGTCGGGGTTCCCTACCACACCGTCGGCGTGTAATCATGTAATACATGTCGACGTCGGCCCCGGGCGAGATCGTCACCTGGCTGGCCGACCGGCTCCCCCGGGACTGGTTCGACGACCAGCCCAGCGTCCGGGTCGATCGCGAGGAGATCCTCGTGGTCGGCCCGCTGCGCGTCCCCGATGCCGACGGCGACGACCCGGTCGTGGTCGAGCGCCAGCGCTGCATCGCCGCGTTCCGCGAGGAGACCCGCTCGGCGCGCATGGCGATCGCGGCCGAGGCCGAGGTGGTCTGGGGGCGCAAGGTGTCGTGGGGCGTGCGCTGCGGCGACGCCGAGGAGCACTTCACCACCGTCAGCACCCCGGTGATGACCCGCCTCCGCATGGAGGAGCGAGACGTGCTCGACACCCTCATCGAGGCGGGCGTGGCCCGCAGCCGCAGCGAGGCCCTGGCCTGGTGCGTGCGCCTGGTCGGCCACCACGAGGCCGACTGGATCGAGTCACTCCGCGACGCGGTGGCCACCATCAAGGCGGCCCGGGCCGCGGGACCCCAGCCCTAGCCGCCGGCTCAGATGCGGGCGCGCTCGGCCCAGAAGCCGAGGACCGAGGGGTCGCCGAACACCTCGAGGCGGCTCGGGGGCACCCGGTTCCACAGCAACAGGAGCAGGTCCGACGCCGATCCCCGCACCGCGGCGTCGCCCTTGGCGTGACCGCGGTCCCAGCGCGCGCCGTCCGGTCCGAACGTGGCGGTCCACTCGCCCTGTCCCTCGGCCAGGCCCTCGTCGGTGGCGTGCAGGTGCAAGGTGGCGCCGTCGCCGGCGAGCGCCGGGCCCAGGCGGGCCGAGAACAGCTCGACCACCTCCTCGATGCCGTCGAGGGCCAGGTCCACGCCGAGTGGGGCGGGGGCGCCCGACGCGCCGTCGACGTCCCAGCGATGCACCGCGGTCTCGTGGGCGCGCCGCCGCCGCCAGAAGCGGGCCGGGCCCGTCCCGACGAAGGTCCAGCACTCGTGGTCGGGGCCGGCCGCGTCGAGGGCGTCGACCAACTCGTCGGTGCGGTCCCCGAACCAGGCGAGCAGGCCGTCCTCGCCGACGGTCGCCGGGTCGGGGTCGTCGCCCAGGGCGAGCAGCGCCTCACCGGCGTCCATGCCGTCGCGCACGACGTGGGCCGCCCACTGCGCGCCCTGTCCGACGTGGGCGACCACCTCCCCGACGGTCCAGCCCTCGACCGCGGGGATGGGCGCGTCGAGGTGGCCCCGGGCGGCGGCGGCCAGGGCGTCGGACTCGTGGCGGAGGGCGGCGAGGAGCTCGGTGTCGTCCATCGGGGTCAATCTTGACCCGGATCGTCCTCGACCGGCAGGACCCGCCCCCGGATCGCCCGCCACACGAGCTCCTGCGCGACCACCAGCGCACCCGCGACCAGGTACAGCCACGGCGGCGGGAGCGACAGCGCGAAGAACTCGCGGGCCGGCGGGAGCAGCAGCGCCCCCACGAACAGGCCGACCATCGAGAGCACGAGGGCCTGGCGCCAGGCGTTGAACGGCTGGGCGAGCCGGACGAGGATGCACAGGCCCGTGGCGACGAGCGTGAGCGTGGCGACCGTGCGGGCCTGGTCGAGGTCGACGGCGTCGCTCGCGCTCGCGATCGAGTAGGCGGCGAGCGTCACGACGGCGGCCAGGGCCCCCGAGGGCACCGCGAAGCGCAGCACCCGGGGCACGAAGCCCGACCGGGCCCGGTGGTGGTTCGGGGCGAGGGCCAGGAAGAACGCGGGGATGCCGATGGTGACGCTGCCCACGAGGGTGAGGTGGCGGGGCAGGAAGGGGAACTCGAAGCCGATCACGCCGACGCTCAGCGCGAGCAGCATCGAGTAGGTGGTCTTCGAGAGGAAGAGGTTGGCGACGCGCTGGATGTTGTTGATGACCCGTCGTCCCTCGGCGACCACGCCGGGCAACGTCGCGAAGCGCCCGTCCAGCAGCACCAGTTGGGCCGCGGCCCGTGACGCCGACGAGCCCGATCCCATGGCGATGCCGATGTCGGCGTCCTTCAGCGCGAGCACGTCGTTGACGCCGTCGCCGGTCATCGCCACCACGTGGCCCCGGGCCTGGAGGGCCGCCACCATCGCGCGCTTCTGGTGGGGCTGCACCCGGCCGAAGACGTGGTGGGTGTCGACCACGTCGGCGAGGGCGGCCGCGTCCTCGGGCAGCGTCCGGCCGTCGTAGCCGGGGCCGGGGTCGGGGACGCCCGCCTCGCGCGCCACGGCCGCGACCGTGGCGGGGTTGTCACCCGAGATGACCTTGACGCGGACGTCCTGGGCCACGAAGTAGGCGAGCGTGTCCGGGGCGTCGGGCCGCACCTGGTCGGCCAGGACCACGAGGGCGCAGGGGACCAGGCCGTCGGGGAGCCGGTCGCCGTCGAGCGGCCGCTCGGTCCGCACCAGCAGCACCACGCGCCGGCCCCGGCGGGCCTGCTCGTCCACCCGGGCCCGGGCGTCGTCGGCGAGCGCGCCGTCGGTGTCGCCGAGCAGCACCTCCGGGGCCCCGAGCAGCCACGTGCCGCGGTCGCCGAAGTCCGATCCGCTCCACTTGCGCGCCGACGAGAACGGCACCGCGACCCGCGCGTCCCACCGGTCCTCGGCGGCGGCCCGGGCCACCACCGGGGCGCGGGCGATGGCGGCGAGCGTGGCGTTCGGGTTGGGGTCCGACGCCGCCAGCCCGGCGAGCGCCTCGGCCACGGTGGACGACGCGGCGTCGCCGAGCGGCTCGAGGGCGCTGAACGCCAGGTCGCCGGCGGTGAGGGTGCCCGTCTTGTCGAGGCAGATCACGTCCACGCGGGCGAGGGTCTCCACCGCGGGGAGCTCCTGCACCAGCACCTGGCGCCGGCCCAGGCGCACGACGCTGGCGGCGAAGGCCACGCTGGTCAGCAGCACCAGGCCCTCGGGCACCATGGCCACCACGCCGCCCACCGTCGACGCGAGCGCGTCGGCCAGGCCGTCGTGGGCTCGCAGCTGGCTGACCAGCAGCAGCACCGCGGTGGGCAGCATCGCCCAGCTCACGTACTTGATGATCAGGTCGATGCCGCTGCGCAGCTCCGACGAGGCGAGGGTGAAGCGGCGGGCCTCCTCCGCCAGCTTCACCGCGTAGGCCTCGGCCCCGACCCGGGTGGCGGCGACGTGGCCCGAGCCCGCGGCGACGAAGCTGCCCGACATCACGGTGTCGCCCGGCGCCTTGTGCTGCGGGTCCGACTCGCCCGTGAGCAGGGACTCGTCGACCTCGAGCCCCTGGGACTCGACGACCTCGGCGTCCACGACGACCTGGTCGCCCGGTCGCAGCACGAGGACGTCGTCGAGCACGACGTCGCCGACCGGGACCTCGGCCGGGACGCCGTCGCGCAGCACCAGCGCCTTCGGCGCCGAGACGATCGCCAGGCGGTCCAGGGTGCGCTTGGCCCGCCACTCCTGGAGGATGCCGATGAGCGCGTTGGCCACGAGGACGATGCCGAAGAGGGCGTCGTTGAGCGGCCCGACCACCAAGATGACGGCCAGCAGCCCGCCCAGCAGGAAGTTGAAGCGGGTGAGGAGGTTCGCCCGCAGGATCTCGACGACGGTGCGGGTGGGGGCGGCGGGGACGTCGTTGCCCAGCCCGCGGGCGCGACGGTCCGCCACCTCCGCCCCGGTCAACCCGACGATGCCGTCGGGCACGGCCACCGCAGGGGTGGGCCCGGTCGGGGCGGTCACCGGGTCGGGCCGATCAGTCGTCGAACGTCGTGGCGAACAGCTCGACGAGCTCGTCGTGGAGCACGCCGTTGGACCCCATCCCGCTGCCGTGGTGGAAGCCGGGCTCGCCGCGCATGGAGGTGAAGCGGCCGCCGGCCTCCTCGAGGATGACGGTGGCCGGAGCGATGTCCCAGGGGCTGGCCACCTGGTCGACCATGGCCTCGACCCGGCCGGTGGCGACGAGCGCGTAGCCGAAGCCGTCACCCCAGGTGCGCAGGTGGATGCCGGCGTCGTGCACGGCCTCGAGGGCGGCGGCCGACCAGCCCCCGAACCCGCTGGTGGTGAGGTAGGCCTCGTCCAGGTACTCGCAGGGGCTGACCCGGGCGGGCTCGCCGTTGCAGTGGGCGCCGAGGCCCCGGCCGGCGTAGACGACCTCGTCGAGGCCGGGCAGGTTGATGACGCCGATGGCGATGCCGTGCTCGTCCTCGAGCGCGAGCAGGTTGCAGTAGAGGGGCACCCCCTTGGTGAACGCCTTCGTGCCGTCGATGGGGTCGATGATCCAGCGCCGGCCGCTGGTGCCGGGCTTGTCGGCCTCCTCCTCGCCGTGGATGGCGTCGTCGGGGTGGCGCCGCTCGAGCTCCTCGCGCAGGTACCGCTCGGCGGCCTTGTCGGCGGCGGTGACCGGGGTGCCGTCGCCCTTGTGGTCCACCGAGAGCTCGATCGAGCGGAACCACCGCAGGGTCAGGTCGCCGGCGTGGCGGCAGAGCTCGACGGCCTCGTCGAGCAGGGCCGGGTCGGCCGGGGGCGGCGCGTCGGGGGAGGGCGGGGCGGCGCTGGTTTCCACCGGTGCAGTATCGCGGGCGGCCGTAGGCTACGGGGCATGGGCGCGTCCGCCTCGACCGAGCCGGTCCTCTACAACCCCTTCGAGCCGGGCTACCCGGAGGACCCCTACCGGCAGTTCGCCGCGCTGCGCGAGGCCGACCCGGTGCACGAGAGCATGGCCGGGCCCTGGATCCTGTTCCGCTACGACGACGTCAACCGCCTGCTGCGCGACGCGTCGCTCAGCGTCGAGGAGGACCGCTCGGCGCGCGAGGGCCCGCGGGCCGAGGCCTTCGAGCGCCTGCTCGCCGAGTTCGACCAGGGCGAGGACCGCCGGACCCGGGGCACGCGGGCCATGCTCAACGTGGACCCCCCCGACCACACCCGGCTGCGCCGGCTCGTGTCCAAGGCCTTCACCCCCCGGATGATCGAGGGTCTGCGGCCGCTGGTGGAGCGCCTCGTCGACGAGCACCTCGACGCGGTCGCCGATCGGGGCCGGCTCGACGTCATCGCCGACCTCGCCTTCCCGCTGCCGTTCACGGTCATCTCCGAGATGCTGGGCATGCCCGACGCCGACCGCGACCTGCTGCGGGACTGGTCCCACGCGATCGTCAAGCTGCTCGACCCGGTCATCAGCGACGACGAGGTGCGCGAGGCCTTCGTCAGCTCGGACCACATGACCGACCACGTCCACGAGGTGATCGCCTGGAAGCGGGCCCACCCCGCCGACGACCTGCTGACCGCCCTCATCCGGGCGGAGGAGGACGGCGACCGCCTCACCCCCGAGGAGCTGCGCGACCAGGTGGTGCTGCTGTTCATCGCCGGCCACGAGACGACCGTGAACCTCATCGGCAACGGGACCCTGGCGCTGTTGCGCCACCCCGACCAGCTCACCCGCTGGCGCGACGACCCGGCACTCGACGCCAACGCCGTCGACGAGCTCCTGCGCTACGACGCACCCGTCCAGTTCTCGCGCCGCATCACGGTGGCGCCCCTCGAGATCGGGGGCCGCACGGTCCCCGAGCGGACCTTCGTGCTGGCCGGCCTCGCGTCGGCCAACCGCGACCCGGCGCGGTGGGGCCCCACCGCCGACCACCTCGACCTGGGGCGGTCCGACGCCGGCCAGCACGTGTCCTTCGGCAGCGGCACGCACTTCTGCCTGGGCGCCGCGCTGGCCCGCCTCGAGGGCCAGGTGGCGATGGGCCGGCTCATCCGCCGCTTCGACGCCCTGGCCCTGGCGGATCCCGGGCCCGAGTGGAACGGTCGCATGAACCTCCGGGGCCTGGCCCGCCTGCCCGTCACCTTCACGCCCGGGAGGACCCCGTCGTGACCACTGCCGCCCTCCCCCCCGACGACAAGGACTGGACCTGGGTGCTCGACCGGTCCTGCCCCGACTGCGGGTTCGACGCCTCGGACCACCCTCGAGCCCGCCTCGGCGCCGGGGTGCGACGCGTGGCGCTGCGCTGGCGGCCGCTCCTCGACCGCCCGCTGGCGGGGGAGCGCCCCCGCCCCGAGCAGTGGTCGGCGCTCGAGTACGGCGCCCACGTGCGCGACGTGTTCCGCATCTGCCTCGGGCGGCTCCAGCTGATGCTGGCCGAGGACGACCCCACCTTCGCCAACTGGGACCAGGACGCCACCGCGGTCGACGACGACTACGGCGCCCAGGACCCGTTCACGGTGGCCCGTGAGCTGGAGGCGGCCGCCATCGCGTTCGCCGAGGCGTACGACGCCGTGGCCGACGGCGAGTGGGGGCGGACCGGGACGCGCTCGGACGGGGCCCGGTTCACGGTGGAGTCCTTCGGGCGCTACGTCCTGCACGACCCGGTCCACCACGTGTGGGACGTCGAGCAGGGCTACGACGCCCTCGAGGGCCGCTGAGCGCACCCCCCGCCGCGGCCGCCGGCCGCGGCGTGCGCCGGGTCAGCCGCCGGCGCCCCGCAGGTCGCGCGCCTGGTTGAGGGCGTCCTCGGGGTCGAGCCCCGCCCGTCCCACCAACCAGCAGGCGATGGGGGCGGCGATGCGCTCGGAGCTGTGGGCGGCGACGCCGGCGAGGTCGAGGAGGGTCTCGATCTCGGCCGGCTCGGGCCGCTCGATCCCGAGGTGGTCGGCGAAGGCGTCCAGCCACTCGTACCCGGTCATGGCCCGCACGCTAGGGCGCCGCCGCGTCGGGGGCCGGGATGTGCCCGACGTCACATTCGCGCTTGACGCGAACCCTGAACGCCATTCAAACTCTGAACGTGGTTCAAGTTGCCGCCGACCGCCGCGAGCGCAACCGCGCCGCCCGGCGCAGCCAGTACCTGCGCGCCGCCATGCGCATCGTCAGCGACGACGGCGTGGAGCGACTCACGATGCAGCGCATGGCCGACGACCTCGACTGCGCGGTGGGCACGATCTACACCTACTTCGCGTCGAAGGACGCCCTGCTGGCCGAGCTCCAGCGGGTGGCCATCGAGCGGGTCACGGACTCGTACCGCCTGCTCGTCGCCCGCACCGACCCCGAGCTCGAGGCCCGGGCCCGCGACGAGACCGAGGCCGCCCTCGCCCGGTTGGTGCTGGGCCTGCGCTTCTGGGTGCACACTGCCGACGTCTATCGGGACGAGTCGAACCTCTTCCGGGCCCTCACGACCCGGCGCAGCCGGCTGGCCCCCACCGAGGCCGCGCAGACGCTGCCGGCGGCCTGGCAGCTGTTCGCCCTGGGCACCACCGGGGTCCAGGCCGCCATCGACACCGGTGCCATCTCCCCGGGCAACGCGGGGGAGCGCATGGTCACCGCGGCCGCGGCCATCGGCGGCGTGCTGCTCGTCGAGGGCATCGCCCACTTCGACCCCGAGCTGTTCGCCGGGCGCTCCCTGGCCCTCCAGCTCGTCGACGATCTCGTGCGGGGCTGGGGCGCGGACCCCGACCGCCTCGCCCATGCGTCGGCCCTCGCCGACGCCCTCGCCCTCGAAGGCCCCCTGGTGCCGGACGTGCCCGGCATCGACACGGCCTGACCACGTTCACCATGCGGGAACCGGCGAGGATGCCGGGCCCCCGAATCGCCCCGGAGGGGAATCGGTTCGAGGGCCCGGCATTCGCCGTTGGCGGCCGACGTCGACGGCGGGTCGGCGGCGTCAGCCGGCGTGCACCAGCTCGGTGTCGATCTCGATCCTGATCGACTTGCCCACGAGGACGCCACCGGTCTCGAGCGCGACGTTCCACGTGAGCCCGAAGTCCTCGCGGTCCACCTCGCCGGTGGCGGTGAAGGCCACGCGCTGGCCACCCCAGGGGTCGGTGACCGCACCCAGGTACTCGACGTCGAGGGTGACGGGGCGGGTGGTGCCCCGCACGGTCAGATCGCCGTCGAGCTTCCAGGCGTCGCCCTCCCGGCGCACGCCGGTGCTCGCGAAGGTCATCGTCGGGTGGTGCTCGACGTCGAAGAAGTCGGCTGAGCGGAGGTGCTCGTCGCGCCCGGCGTCGCGGCTGTCGACCGTGGCGAGGTCGATCTCGACCCGGACCGAGGACTGCTGCGGGTCCTCGGCGATCTGGACCGATCCGGACACGCCGGGGAAGCGGGCCCGGACCTTGGTGAACATCAGGTGGCGGGCGATCGCGGTGACCTCGGTGTGCGACGCGTCCACCTCGTAGCGCCCCGCCACGGGGAGCTCGCGGCCCTCGACGGTGCGGGTGATGGTGGTGGGGGACTCGGTGGTGGTCATGGCGGATGCTCTCCAGTTCGTTGCGGAAACAATGGTTGCAGACGCAATGATAAGGGAGAAAGATTGCATCCGCAACTATTGCGCACGTGAGGTACCCTGGGGACGTGGACCGATCCGACGCCCTCGACGATCCCCGCCTCACCCTGGCCGGACTCTTCTTCGAGACCCACGACGGCCTCACCGCCCACCTCTCCCGCCGGCTCGAGGCCGACTTCGGCATGAGTCACCAGACCTTCGAGGTGCTCCTGCGCCTCGCCCGCAGCCCCGACCAGCGCCTCCGGCTCAGCGACCTGGCCGCCCAGGTGACGATGTCGGCCAGCGGGCTGAGCCGAGCGGTGGACCGCCTCGAGCTCGAGGGCACGGTGGCGCGGGTGGCGTGCCCCACGGACCGGCGCTCCGTCTACGCCGCGCTCACCGACGAGGGCCGGGCCCGGGTCGACGCCCTGTTGCCCACCCACCTCGAGCACCTCGAGGAGGAGTTCACCGGCCCGCTCGACGCCGCGGACCGCGCCGACCTCGAGCGGATCCTGCGGCGCCTGCGCGACCACGTCAACCCCGAGGCGGTCCGGGCCAGCACCTTCGCCGACGACGCCGTGCCGCGGTAGGGGCCGCCGCCCGGCTCAGCCCGGGGTGCGGCCGGCCGCATCGCGGGCGGCCCGTCTCGCCACCTCGCGGAAGCCGGTCAGGTCGGCGAGTCGCTCGGCGGGGTCGTCGGCGGCGACCGCCACCCGCACCACCGGGCCGCCGGCCCGGCGCACCGTGCCCTCGCACATCAGGTTGTCGACGAGGCCGAAGTCCTCGACCAGCCAACCGGGCTCGGTCGTCACCCGCTCGCGGTAGTCCGTGGCCACGTTGGTGTAGCCGTAGACGGGCCGCCCGGAGCCGAGGGCGTAGCCCATCTCGACCGCGGTGCCCACGTCCATGCTCGGGCCCCGGAACGGGGTGAGGTTGGCGATGACGAGATCGCACCGGTCGAGCAGGGCCAGGCAGTGCTCGAACAGCGCCAGGCCGTCCACCTCGGGCACGCGGCCGTCCAGCGGGTCGAGCGGGTACACGCCCTCGAGGCCGACCTCGCGGCACACCGCCTTCTTCGCGGCGCCGCGTTCGGCGGCGTCGGGGAGGAATACCTCCGGCCCCGCGAGGTAGGCCCGGGGGACCACCTCAGCGCAGGGCGAGGACGAGCAGGCCCACGAGGATGACGACGAGGACCACGGCGGGCACCGCGATCTTGGCCATCGTGCGGGCGCCGGCCACCTCCATGAGGTCGAGCGGCGCCGCCTCGGGGGCGTCGATGGTGCGCACCACGGGCGCGTCGGGCGCCGGAGCGGGCGCGTCCTCGGGCCCCGGTCCCTCGGGCTCGTCGCCCGGTGCGACGACGTCGGCGTCGGCCGGGGCGTCGACCTCGGCCGGGGCGTCGACGTCGTCGGCCAGCACGGTCTGTTCGAGGTTCTCGACGAACTGGGCCATCAGCTTCGTGCTGACGTCGGCCATCACCCCTCGACCGAACTGCGCCACCTTGCCGGTGACGGTCAGGTCGGTGTCGACGCGGACGTGGGTGCCACCGTCGGTCGGGGCGAGCCGGGCGGTGATGGTGGCGGCGGCGTTGCCCTGCCCGCGGGTGTCGCGTCCGTCGGCCTGGAGCACGGCCTGGTGCGCGGCGTCGTCGCGCTCCACGAACACCGCCTTGCCCTTGTACTGGGCGGTGATCGGGCCCACCTTGACCTTGATCACCCCGCGGTGCTCGTCGCCCTCGACCTCCTGGAGCTGCGCGCCGGGAAGGCAGGGTGCGATGCGCTCGAGGTCGGTGAGCACGGCCCAGGTCCGCTCGATCGGCGCCGCCACCTCGAACTCGTTCGACAGCTCCATGGCCAGAGCCTGTCACAGGCGGTGCGACCCCGACACCGCGAACCGGCGGTTTGGGGCATCCTGGGTCCGTGCGCCCACCCGGGACCGGTACCGACGAGCTGGCCGAGCGCCTCCCCGACGTCGAGGCGGTCTCGGTGGCCCTCGACGCGGTCGACTACCTGAGCGACCCGGGCCTCGCCACGGCGCTGTTCTGCGCGGCGCGCCTGCGCCAGCCCCTCCTGCTCGAGGGCGAGCCCGGCGTGGGCAAGACCGAGGCCGCCCGGGCGCTCGCGGCCGTGCTCGACACCCCCCTGGTGCGACTCCAGTGCTACGAGGGCATCGACGCCGCCGAGGCCCTCTACGAGTGGGACTACCCCCGCCAGCTCCTCGGCATCCGCCTCGCCGAGGCCCGCGGCACCGAGCTGGGGGAGGGGGAGCTGTTCGGCCGCGACTACCTCGTCGAGCGCCCGCTGCTGCGGGCCATCGAGCACCCGGGCCCGCGCCCGGCCGTCCTGCTCGTCGACGAGGTGGACCGCGCCGACGACGAGTTCGAGGCGTTCCTGCTCGAGCTGCTCGCCGACGCCGCCGTCACCGTGCCGGAGCTGGGCACGATCCACGCCGTCCATCCCCCCGTGGTCGTCCTGACCTCCAACCGGACCCGCGACCTGCACGACGCCCTGAAGCGACGGTGCCTCTACCACTGGATCGACCACCCCGACCTCGCCCGATCGGTGGCCATCATCCGCCGCCGGGTGCCCGCCGCCGCCACACCTCTGGCCGAGCAGGCGGCCGCGACCGTCCTGCGCCTGCGCGGCCTCGGCCTGCAGAAGCCGCCGGGCGTCTCCGAGGCGATCGACTGGGTGGGCGTGCTGGACGCGCTGGGCCTCGTCGCCCTCGACGCCGAGGCCGCCGACCGCACGCTCGGCGCCGTGCTCAAGTACCGGGAGGACCTCGACCAGGCGCGCGCCGCGGGGCTCGACGCGCTCGTCGGCGAGGCCTGACCGGTGGGCCGCGGCCGGCGCCGTGCCTGACCCGTCGTCCTCGCCTGCCGGCACCGGCGCCGCCACCACCGACCTGGCCCTCGTCGCCGCCGCGCTGGCCGAGCGCCTCCACGACGCCGGTGTCGCCGCCACCCCGCAGCGGGCGGGCCGGTTCGCCGCCGCCGTCGCCGCGGCTCGGCCCGCAGGGCGCGAGGCGCTGTACTGGCTGGCCCGGGTCACGCTGGTCGGCGACCGGTCCGAGCTCGCGACGTTCGACCGGGTCGTCGCCGAGGTCCTCGGCGCCCCCCCGCCGTCGTCTCCCGGTGGCGAGCCGCTGGCGCCGTCCGCCCCGCCCGTGGCGCTCGCCGTCCCCACCGAGGGCCGCGGTCCCGACGGCGACGATGCCGGCGAGGACGACGGCGTCGACGGGGCGGAGCGCCTCCGCGCCGCGGCGAGCGTGGAGGAGCGCCTGCGCCACACCGACTTCGACGAGTGGACCGAGGCCGAACGGGAGCGGCTGCGCACGCTGGTGGGCGGGCTCCCGGTGGTGGCGCCGTCGCGGCCGGGCCGGCGCCACCGCCCCGCACGCCACGGGCACCGGGACGACGTCCGGGCCACGCTGCGCCGGGCCCACCGCACGGGTGGGGACCCGGTCGTGCGCGCCCGGCGGCGCCGGACGGTGCGTCCCCGGCGCCTCGTCCTGCTGGCCGACGTGTCGGGCTCGATGGAGGCCTACTCGCGTGCGTACCTGTGGCTGTTGCACCGAGCCGTCCGCGGCGCCCGCGCCGAGGCGTTCGTGTTCGCCACCCGGCTCTCGCGGCTGACCGTCCCCCTCCGCGAGGCCGATCCCGACGCTGCGCTGGCGCAGGCCGCGGCGCTCGCGCCCGACTGGTCGGGGGGCACCCGCATCGGCGAGGCGCTGCGCCGCTTCAACGAGGACCACGGCCGGCGCGGCCTCGCCCGGGGGGCCGTCGTGGTCGTCGTCTCCGACGGCTGGGAGCGGGCCGACCCGACGCGGCTCGGTGAGGAGATGGCGCGGCTGGCCCGCCTCGCCCACCGGGTGGTGTGGGTGAACCCCCGAGCCGCCACCGAGGGCTTCGCGCCGCTGGCGGGGGGCATGGCGGCGGCCCTGCCCCACGTCGACGCGCTGGTCAGCGGGCACTCGCCGGCGGCGATGGCCGAGTTGCTCGCCGTGGTCGCGGCCGACGGGCCCGGCGGCCGCGGCTCGCACCGCGCGGCGCCGTGAGCCCCCGGCGCCTCGCCGGCGCCGGGATCAGCGCTCCTCGAGGACGAGGGGTCCGTCGACGAGGAGGCGGAAGCGGCCGCGGCCGGTCTTCTCGATGCGGAGCGGGGCGTCGCGCTCGACGAGGCGTCGCTTCAACAGGATCAGGCGGCTCTCGAGGTTGTCGCGGAAGTCGGGCAGCTCGAGCGACGGATCGAGGCGCACCTCCTTGTTGGTGAACTCGGTGCGCCCCTCGCGCTGGTGGTGGCCGACCAGCGACCACAGGATGCGCCCGGCCACCCCCTTGATCAGGTACTCGTCGTCGAGGAAGGTGCTGCCGTCCACCGCGAAGAACCGGACCCGGGTGCCCTCCGGGCGGTGGGCGGGAGGGGCATCGCGGGCGACGGGCACCGCGTCGGCGCCGTCGGGCCCCTGGGCGCGGGCCGCCTCGACGGCGTTGGCCACGACCGACGCGACCGCGCTGAGCAGGGCCTCGTCGTCGGGCGTGTAGGCCACCGGGCGGTCGGTCTCGGCCACCAGCACGACGACCAGCTGGCCCATGGCCAGGCGGGCACCGCGAGGCGGCTGGTGACGTCGGGCAGGCCTGGAGCGGCACCTCGAGCCCGGGTCCCACCGCACCTGTCTCCTCGTGGGAGCGGCGCACGACCCGGCCGTAGCGGCGCACCTGGCGCATGTTGCCGATCCGCATCGGGACAGGCGGCCGCGCCATCCCGATCATCCCTCGCCGACGGCGACCTCCGAGCCCACCCCTGGTCGGCGAAGCCGTGGCTGGCGATGGTGAACAGCCGCCGCCCCGACTCGTCGAGCAGCAGCAGCAGGTTGTGCTCGAACCCGAGCAGCTCGGCGAGGCCGTCCACGGTCACCGACACCAACGTGTCGAGGTCGATGCAGCGCGACAGGCGGGCGGTGAGCTCGCCCAGCCCGGCCGGGCCTCGGCCCGCCCCCGGCGCGGCGGGGGCCGGGCGGCCGAGCGGTGAGGGCACCAGGGTGACGTCGAGCACCCGGTAGACGTCGGCCGAGCGCAGCTTGAAGACGTCCTCCATGCGGATCTCGGCCGCGGTGGCGTCGACGTCGTCGCTCAGCAGGCGGAAGAGGTCGCCACGGCGCTCGGTGCGCTCGTACACCAGCTCGAGGCGGTACTCGTCGTAGGTCGTGGGGTCGATGATGAGCATCGACGCCCGCGGGTTCTCGGCCAGGTTCCGGGCGGTCTTGGAGAAGAACTGGTTCGAGAGCGCGACGTGGTCGCGCGTCGACCATGCGCACCCGCGACAGGTAGGTGACGTTCGGGGTGCCGTCGGCGGCCGCGGTGGCGACGACGGCGGGACCGCCCCCTCGAAGCAGAGGTCCAGCGCGGAAAGCGGCACCGACGCGGTGCCGGTCACCGGTCGACCCGGCTGCCGGCCCCGGGGCCCGGGGTCTGGTCGAAGGCCTCGTCGACCTCGATCGTGCACGCCACGCAGGTCGCGGGTCGCAGGCGCTCGGTGAGGTGCCGGGGCGTGCCGTCGGTGACCTCGATGTCGGTGAAGAAGTCGTCGCAGTAGCGGTCGAGCTCGAGGTCGTCGTCGGTGGCGTCGACTCGATCGCGACCACCGACCCTTGAGCTGGAACGAGCGCAGCGTCTCCACGTCGGCGCCGGTGACCGCGATCCGACCGCCGCGAGCGTGCCGGAGGTTGGCGAGCGTGACCTCGTCGCCGGCGTCGAGCAGGAGCCGCGACGGGGCTCGGCGAGGCCGGGGAGAGCGTGAGACCCCAGCCGCGCCCGGCGTGGGGCGAGCCGTCTCGGCCGACGGTGCCGACCACGAGGGCACAGCCCCGCTCGGCGAGCGCACGGTCGATGCCGTCGTCGGAACTGGCCACGGGTAGCAATTACTTAGCATCCGCTCACGGAGCTTTGAGCCGCGGGCGTCCGGCGCCCCTTCACGATGGCGAGGTACCCACCAACCCCTCCCGGAGGAGACCCCGCATGACCCTCATCATCGACGCCCCCGTCCCCGCCTCGGTCCCCGCCATGGCGACCGTCGACCTCTACCTCGACATCCACAAGGGCATCCGCGCCGACCTCTTCTCGGTCACCGGACGCGCCGGGTCGCTCGACCCCGCCGACGCCGCCGGGCGCGCCGGCTGGCCGAGGCCGTCCGGTGGTCGGTCGACCTGCTGGCCAGCCACGCCGAGCACGAGGACACGGTCGTCCAGCCGGTCCTCGAGGTCGAGCGCCCCTGACCTCGCGGAGGTCGTCGCCACCGACCACCACGGCCTCGAGCCCCGCATGGACGGGCTCGTGGCCCTCGCCGACGCGGCCGCCGACGTCGCCGGCGCCGAGGCCCGGAGCTGGCTGCACGCGCTCTACCTCGATCTCGCCCTCTTCACCGGCGACTACCTGCGCCACCAGGAGACCGAGGGAGCGCGCCGTCATGCCGGCGCTGGAGGCGGCCATCGGCCCGGACGCGGTGCGGGCCCTCGAGGGGGGCCATCATCTCGAGCATCCACCGGACGAGATGGCGGCGTCGCTGGCGGTGATGCTGCCGGCCATGAACCTGGACGACCGGGCCGGGCTGCTCGGCGGCATGCAGGCCTGGCGCCCCGGCCGAGGTCGTTCGCCGGCGTCTGGGGCGCTGGTCGGCTCTGTCCTCGCACCCCGGCCGACCACGAGCGACTGGGCGAGCGTCTCGGGTTGGCCTGATCCCTGGGCGGCACGCACGCCGCGCACCGTCCGTCCCGCCGGGCCGGCGCCCTCGACGAGCGGCGCCGGCCCGGGCGCGTTGCCGCCCGGTGGGTGCGCACGCTCTACCGTGTCGCCCGTGAGCGAGGAGACCGCCCGGCGACTCATCGCCCTGGCCATCGGGGTCGCCACCATCGGCGCCGGCGTGCTCACCTGGCGCGCCGGCCAGATCAGCTCCACCGCCAACTTCGACGACCGGCAGTCGATCAGCCAGCAGGTGGACGAGGAGGCCATCCGGATCGAGGTGGCGGTCGAGGCGGCCCGCCAGGCGCGCCAGTACGACCGCTACGTGCTCGAGTACGAGCAGGCCGACGCCCTCGACGCGCAGGCCGCGGCCGCTCGCGCCCGCGGTGATGCGGAGGGCGCCGCCCTGCTGGCCGACGAGGCGCAGCAGCTGCGCGTGCAGGCCACCGACCGGGCCTTCGCCAGCGAGGTCTTCGGCGCCGCCACGCTGGCCAACAGCGCGGCGGTCACGGCCGATCCCCGGCCCTTCGACCTCCAGGACCGCATCGACCAGCTGTACGCCGCCGAGACCTCCGGGCTGACGTCGTCGGGCCGGCCCGACCCCCAGCGGTGGGCCGACGAGTCCGACGCCATCCGGTTCCGCGTCCGGGACCTGGTCCACTGGGTCGCGCTCCTGCTGCTCGCGGTCGTGCTCTTCACCGTCGCCGAGGTCACGGACCGCCGGCGGCTACGGACCGCCACCGCGCTCCTCGGCGTGCTGCTCCTGGTGGTGGTGGCGGTGGGCGCCGCGTCGAAGGGCTTCGTGGCGTGAGCGACGAGGGCGACGTGCGGGACGAGGGCGACGAGGGCGACGTGGGCGACGTGGGCGACGAGCCGACGGGCGCCGAGCCGGCCCCGGTCGACGACGCCACGCCGCCGAGCGAGCCGGACTCGGGGTACAAGCGCCGCGTCGCCATCGTGCTCGCGGTCCTGGCCGTGGTCGGTGCGTGGATCGGGATCCTGCGCACGGACGCCGCCACCAACGAGTCGCGCTACGCCCGAGAGACCACGCGCACCGCCGAGCAGGCGCTGCGGGCCCGGGTCAACGAGGAGGTCGTGCAGGGCCTCGAGGTCGACCTCGACGCCGAGCAGGAGGCGCTCGACCTGCGAGCCGGCGCCGGCGGCGCGACCGCCACCACCGGGGGGATCGACCGGACGCAGCTCGCCCGCGACCTGACCTTCGAGTCCGAGCGCCTCGACCTCGAGCGGGGCGCCCTGGCCGAGACGCGGGTCACCTACAACAACCGGGCCTCGCAGTACGAGACCGTGCTCACCACGCTGGCCGTCGCGCTGTTCCTGGTGGGCTTCACGTTGATCCTCAGCCGCCGGAGCCGGCCCCCCATCCTCGTCCCCGGCCTGTTGCTGTCGGCCTACGTCATCGGCTGGGCGGTGTGGATCCACCAGCGGGAGATCCCCCGCACCGATTCGGCCACCATCGAGGCGTCGGCCGAGGGTGCGACCGCGCTCCAGTTCGGCGATCCCTCCGGGGCGGTGGAGCACTACGACCGGGCCGTCGACCTCGACGGGGAGTTCGTTCCCGCGTTCACCGGCCGCTCCCTGGCGCAGTTCACGGCGGTGAACCCCGACTTCGGGCGCACCCTCGCGATCGTGGACACCACCAGCGCCGCCGCCGAGCAGGCCTTCGCCGACGCCGAGCGCGCCGTGGCGCTCGGCGACGGCCGCGACGTCGCCGCCCTCGTCGAGTCCGGGTTCTTCCGCTTCCTGGCCGGTGACTACGACGGTGCCCTCGAGCGCCTCGACGCCGCCGAGGCCGTCGGGGACCGGTCCCCCCGGATGGCGGTGCTCCAGGCCAGCGCCGAGCTGGCGCGCGGCGACGAGGACGCCGCCCGCGCCGACCTGCGCGACGCGCTCGGGGGGCTCGACGCCACGAGCGGCTCGACCCGCGATCGGGAGATCGCCGCCGACGTGCTCACGTTGCTCGAGTGGGTGGAGGCGGCCGAGCCGGACCAGGCCGACGCGGTCGCGAGCATCCGGGAGGACGCGGCCCGGATCGAGTCGTCGATCGTGGTCGGTCGGGAGCTGTCGGGCGAGCTCCCCGCGGACGCCACCGTCGACCTCGTCGACCTGAGCCTGGACGGCGACGAGCTGTCCCTCACCCTCGACTACGCGGGTCTGCCCGAGGACACGGCGGTGGCCGCGTACCTGTACGAGCAGCCCGCGGCGGAGGCACCCGACGTGCAGGCCCCCGAGCTGGCCCGCTTCGCCGAGCTGTCGGGCACCGGGACGGTGTCGGGCTCGACGACCGTCGAGCGGGCGTGCACGCCGGTCGCCCTGCGCCTCGACGTGTACCTCGACGGGGCCCTGGCCGGCTCGTTCGACGCGCCGGGCGGCGAGGCGAGCTGCTGACGCCCGACGGTCGGATCAGGCCAGCTTGACGTAGATCTGCTTGGACTCGAGGAACGCCTCGAGCCCGTACGGGCCGAGCTCGCGGCCGATGCCCGACTGCTTGAACCCACCCCACGAGGCCTCGCTCGGGGCGGGCTGGGAGTCGTTGACCCACACCACGCCGGCCCGGACGGCCTTGGCCGCGGCGAAGGCCTTGCCGATGTCGCGCGTCCAGATGGCGGCGGCCAGGCCGTACTCGGTGTCGTTGGCCATGCGGGTGACCTGGTCGACGTCGTCGAAGGGCACGACCGTGGCGACCGGGCCGAAGATCTCCTCGCGGGCGATCGTGAGGTCGAGCGAGTCGGTCTCGAACACGGTCGGCGGGACGAAGAACCCGCCGGCCAGGGCCGGGTGGTCGGGCCGCGTGCCCTCGTAGGCGAGGCGGGCCCCCTGCTGCTTGCCGAGCCCGATGTAGCCCTCGACCCGTTCGCGCTGGAGGGCCGAGACGAGCGGCCCCATCGTGACGTCGGGATCGAGGCCCGATCCGAGGGTGACGGCCCGGGCCTCGTCCACCAGGCCGCCGAGGACGTCGTCGTACACGGAGCGCTCGACGAAGATGCGGCTGCCCGCCGAGCACACCTCGCCCTGGTTGCCGAAGATGCCGAGCGCGGTGCCGGGGACCGCCTCGGACAGGTCGGCGTCGGCGAACACGATGTTGGGGCTCTTGCCCCCGAGCTCGAGGGTGACCCGCTTCAGGTCGTCCGCGCACAGGCGCATGATGTGCTGGCCGACCGCCTTCGAGCCGGTGAAGCTGATCTTGTCGACCCCGCGGTGGGTGACGAGGGGCTCGCCCGCCGCCGGCCCCGTGCCGGTGACGACGTTGAGCACGCCCGGCGGCAGGCCCGCCTCGATCGACAGGCGGCCGAGCGCGAGCGCGGTGAGCGGGGTCTGCTCGGCGGGCTTGAGCACGACGGTGCAGCCGGCGGCGAGGGCGGGCGCGACCTTCTGGCAGGCCATCAGCAGCGGGTAGTTCCACGGGACGATCAGCCCGCAGACGCCGACGGGCTCCTTCACCACCAGGCTGAGCGCCTCGGGGCCCACCGGTGGGATGTCGCCGGTGATCTTGGTGGCCCACCCCGCGTAGTACTCGAACATGAACGCGGCCTCTTCGACGTCCCAGCGGGCGTCCTCGAGCGGCTTGCCGCAGTCGAGCGTCTCGAGGCGGGCGAGCTCGTCGACGTCACGGCGCAGCAGGGTGGCGAGGGCGAACAGCTTCTCGGCCCGCTCGCGCTCGGGCACGGCGAGGCCCCAGGCGCCGCCGTCGAAGGCGCGGCGGGCGGCGGTGACGGCGCGGTCGACGTCGTCGGCGCCCGCGGCGGCGACCGAGGCGAGCACCTCACCGGTGGCCGGGTCGACGGTGTCGAAGTGCTCGCCGGCGGCGGGGTCGACCCAGGCGCCGTCGACGAGGAGCTGGTGCTGGTCAGCCACCCTGGCCCCCGCCGAGCGGGTCGGAGGAGGTGGCGCCGCCGTCGGACACGTGGTCGGTCCACTGCTGACCGTCCCACCAGCGCTGCTGGTGGCGTCCGGTGGGGTCGGGGTGCCAGGCACCGGCGCCGGCCGGGGCGCCCGCCGAGCCCGCCGCGCCGGCACCGCCGCCGAGCCCGCCGGCGGCGGTGCCCAGGTTGCCGGCGGCCTTGTTGGCCGCCTCGGCCAGGTCGCCCATGCCCAGGCCCTGGGCGGCGAGCAGGCTGGCGAACCCGTAGGCGGCGGCGACGAGCAGCACCGAGATGACCGCCGACCCGGTGCCGCCGAAGTCGAAGCGTCCGGGCGCGAACAGGAAGCCACCGATCGCGCCGCCGACGAACCCGCCGGCGGCCAGCATCGGCAGGCGGCGCTTGGCGGCCGGGTCCGGGCCGGCGAGCGGGGCCAGGGCGACGGCGCCGAGGACCGCGCCGAAGAGCGCCCAGATCAGGCCGTAGTACACCGCGAAGATCATCCGTCCCAGGAACGACCCGAGGTGGTCGATGAGCGGGTCGAACAGGATCAGGTCGACGATGCGGAAGCCGATGACCTGCGTGACCAGGCCGGCGGCCGCGCCCCCGGCCGCGCCGAGCGCGAGCGGCATGAGGTCGTCCTGGTCGAGGGAGCCGCCCGCGCCCAGGGCGGCCACCAGCTTGGGGCCGCCCAGCACGGCGGCGCCGAGGAGCGCGCCGAACACCAGGGCCACGAAGGCGCGCTTGCCCGTGCTCTCGAGCCCGTTCTTGGTGGTGAACAGGATGAAGCGGGGGAACAGGTCGAACACGGTCGACAGCACGATGGTGGCCACCACCGCCACCAACGGTGCGGCCAGGGCGCCGAGCCACGGGGGCAGGGGTGTGCCCGTGCCGGGCGCGCCCGCCACGGGGCCGGCGCCGGCGCCCGGCCCACCGCCGGCCAGCGGCGCCTGGCTCGCCGACGCGGCGGACACCGGCCCCACGGGTGGGGTCACCGGCGGGTCGACCTGTTGCTGGCCGGCCTGCCACACCTGGTCGGTCCAGGTCGTGCCGTCGTACCAGCGCTTCTCGAACCGGCCGTACGGATCGTCGTACCAGCCTGCCTCTGCACCACCCTGGCTCACGTGGTCCTCCCCGGGCTCGCGTCTGGGTCGAACGATAAGCGCGTGGCGCCCGGCACGCGGCGAGGGTGCCTCAGGGAGGGCCGATGGCGTCCTCGACCGCCCGCACCACGGCGGCGCGGCTGAGGGGGCCGGTGGCGACCGTGGCGCCCTCGGCGAGGCCGGGGTCCCGCTCGACGGTGGCGCGGGGCGCGAACACGACGACGGGGAGGGCGGGGCGCTCGTCGTGCAGCGTGGCCCGCACCTCGCGCATGGGCTCGTCGCTCGCCACCAGCACCTGCAGCACGGCATCGGCCGTGTCGACCGCGTCGCACCCGTCGCTCTCGACCATCGGGCACCGGCCGTCGCCGTGCCAGCCCGGCCCGGCGCACTCCGCGGTGCGGTACCCCGCGGCGCGCAGCGCCGCCCCCATGGCCGAGCGCAGCTCGGCGTCCTCCTCCTCGACCAGCACCCGCTTGGCGGCCGGGGGTCCCTGCCAGCGCGGGGGGTCGACGTCGTGGCGGGCCCACTCGCCCACGACCGGGAGGCGGCGCAGCGCTCGTCGCATCGCGCGATGGTCGGCGCGCCGGCCCCGGGTGCCTAGGGCCGTTGGTCCCGAGGCGGCGGCAGGGCTCAGCTCAGTGCGCCGCCAGGGCGGTGCGCACGTCGGGGTCGGCGTCGGCGGGCAGCCGCCCGACGAGCCCCTCCACGAGGGTCGCGTCGTCGACGACGACGTCGACGCCGCCGGTGGCCACCCGGGTGGCGCCGTCGGCCCGGTCCTCGACCACCGCCGACGGGTCCTTCTCGGTGAGCGCGAACCGGCAGAAGGCGGCTCGCCACGCGAGCCGGGACGCGGCCTCGTCGTCGGGCACCGGCCGGCCCATGTCGTCGGCGTGGGTGGCCAGCTCGGTGGCGACGTGGAACGCCTGGTGGCGCACCGGGTAGGGCCCGACCGAGCTGTCCATGTCGCCGCCGTCACGCTCGCGCAGGCGCCGGCGGGTCTCGGCGTCGGCGGCCGCCCACTGGGTCAACAGCAGGCTGGGGGCCTGGTCCCGGCGGGCGTCGACGCCGGCCTGGTTGAACTCGTCGAGGCTGGTGTGGCCGGCCGCGAACCCGTCGGCGATGAACTGCTGGACCCGCCCGTCGAGGCACGCGTGGTGGTACTCCTCGACCGCGACGAGGTGGGCGAGCACGTCGCGCACGCTCCAGCCCTCGCAGCGCGACGGTCGGTCCCAGGCCGGGTCGTCGTCGGCGAGCCCCCCGGCCCACGCCGCGAGCGCGTCGGCCTCGCGGTCGAGGGCGTCGTACGGGTCGACGCCCTCGAGGTGGCTCGTGTCCGGCCCCGTCGGGTCGCTCATCGTGGACCTCCGCTCGGCCCGCACGGCGCGGGCCCGCCCGCACCGTACGGAACCGCGGCGCGAGTGGCAACGGCCCCGGGCGCGACGCCGCCGCGGCCTCGCGCGCCGCGCCCCGTCGACGGTCGCGGGTCCCGCCGCCCGGGGAGGGGCGGTAGCGTCGGGCCGTGACGGCACCGGCGGACGACGAGGCGGCGGTGCGGGCCGCCAACCAGGCCTTCTACGACGCCCACGAGGGGCGCGACCTCGTCGCCATGATCGAGGTGTGGGAGCACCGCGACCGGGTGGTGTGCGTGCACCCGGGCTGGCCCATCCTGCGGGGCTGGCCCGCGGTGGAGGAGTCGTGGCGACGCATCCTCGGAGGCCCCGGGCGCAACCAGTTCATCCTCACCAACGACGCGGTCACGATCGCGGGCGACGTCGCGTGGGTGACCGTCGACGAGAACCTCGTGTCGGGGGCGGCGTCGGGGACGGTGGCGGCCACCAACGTGTTCGTGCGCGACGGCGACGCCTGGCTGCTCAGCCTGCACCACGGCTCGCCGGTGGCCCCCCGCTGAGGGCCCTCACCCGGCGGGCGCGTCGAGGTCGAGGCGGACGACCAGCTCGTCGAGGAGGGCCTCGACGGGGGGCCAGTCCCCCTCGGGCTTGCACGCCAGCAGGCTGACGATGCCGTGGATCCAGGTGTGCACCTGGACCGCCACGAAGACGGGGTCGCGGCGGTCGCCGCGCCGCGCGAGCACGTCGGCCACCACCTCGACGAGCTGGTCGAAGGCGCTCAGGCCGACCGGCTCCGGGCGCTCGGGCAGGTCGGCGGGGTCGGAGAACAGCACCCGGTACTTGCCGGGGTGCTCGAGCGCGAAGCGGACGTACGCGCTCCCGGCGTCGCGCAGGCGGGCCTCGGGCGTGTCCGCGGCGAGGTAGGCGGCGGCGATCGCGGCCTGGAACTCGTCCCAGCAGTGCTGGACCGCCGCGACCATCAGCTCGCCCTTGTCGTCGAAGTGGTTGTACACGGCCATGGGGCTGACGCCGGCGGCGGCGGCGACCGCCCGCAGGCTGACGCGATCGACCGACCGGTGCTCGGCGATGAGCTCGGCGGCGGCGTCGAGCAGGTCGGCGCGCAGGCGGTCGCCCTCGCCGCGGGGGTTGCGGGTGCGGGCCCGTGTGACGGACATCACGTGCTCCTCGTGTTGACGCTCGTAAGTATACATGCGTACATAGCCGCATGTTCACGTTCCTGGGTCAGCTCGCCGTCCGCCGCCGCCGCATCCTGCTCGGCCTCACGGTGCTCTTCGTGGTCCTCGCCGGTGCCCTCGGCGGCGGTGTCTTCGACCGCCTCTCGACCGGGGGCTTCGAGGACCCCGACAGCGAGTCGGCCCGGGCCGAGGCCTTCCTCGAGGAGACCTTCGGGGCGGCGTCGCCCAACGTCGTCCTGCTCGTCACCGCCGAGGGCGGCGACGTGGACGCCCCGGACGCCGCCGCCGCCGGCGCCGCCCTCACCGAGGAGCTGGCCGCGGCCGAGGGCGTGGACCAGGCGTCGTCGTACTGGTCGCTCGGCTCGCTGCCCCCGCTGCGCAGCACCGACGGCAGCGAGGCCCTGGTCCTCGGCGTCATCGGTGGTGACGACGACGCGGTCGAGGAGACCGTCGGCGAGATCGCCGACGACCTGGCCGGGACGAGCGGCCCCCTCACCGTCGAGGTGGGCGGCCGGGCGGAGATCTTCCGCCAGGTCGGCCACACCATCGAGGGCGACCTGGCCCGGGCCGAGAGCATCGCGGTGCCGCTGACCCTGGCCCTGCTGATCGTCGTGTTCGGCGGGCTGGTGGCGGCGCTGCTGCCGGTGGGCATCGGGATGGTGGCGGTGCTGGGCGCGTTCTTCGTGCTCTGGGTGGTCACCAGCGTCACCGACGTCTCGGTCTTCTCCATCAACCTGGTCACGGCCATGGGCCTCGGCCTGGCCATCGACTACAGCCTCTTCGTGGTCTCCCGCTTCCGCGAGGAGCTCGCCGCCGGGCGCACGGTCGAGGCCGCGGTCGTGCGCACGGTCGAGACCGCCGGGCGCACCGTGGCCTTCAGCGGCCTCACCGTCGCCGTGTCGCTGTCGGCGCTGCTGATCTTCCCGCTGTTCTTCCTGCGCTCGTTCGCCTACGCGGGCATGGGCGTGATCTCGGTGGCGGTGGTCACCACGGTGGTCAGCCTCCCCGCCCTGCTCGCGGTGCTCGGCCACCGAGTGGACAAGGGCCGGCTGTGGCGACGTCGGCCCGCCCCGCCCGCGGGCGAGGGCTTCTGGTACCGGGTCGCCATGGCCGTCATGCGCCGGCCGGTGGCGGTCAGCCTCACCGTGGTCGCCTTCCTCGTGGTGCTGGGGCTGCCCTTCTTCGGGGTGGTCTTCGCCAGCCCCGACCACCGGGTGCTGCCCGACGGGAACCCGGCCCGCGAGGTCTCCGAGCGGCTCGAGGCCGACTTCGACTCGCCCGAGGCCAACGCGTTCCCCGTGGTGCTCACCGGGGGGGCCGACGACCCGGGCGTGGACGACTTCGCCGCGGCGGTGTCGGCCCTCGACGGCGTGGCCCGGGTCGACGCCCGCACCGGCCACTACGTCGACGGCACGCTCCTGGCCGGGCCCGACGCCACCACCGAGCGCTTCGCCGCCGAGGGATCGGCGGCCACCTGGCTGAGCGTCGTGCCCACCGTCGAGCCCGCGTCGGCCGAGGGAGAGGCCCTCGTCGCCGAGGTGCGCGACCTCGACCCGGGCACGCCCGTGCTGGTCGGGGGCGCCTCGGCCCAGCAGGTCGACCTGAAGTCGGCCATCTTCGCCCTGGTGCCCTGGGCGGCGGCGTGGATCGGGCTCGCCACGTTCGTGCTGCTGTTCCTCATGTTCGGGAGCCTGCTCGTGCCCCTGAAGGCGCTCGTCCTCAACCTCTTGAGCCTCAGCGCCACCTTCGGCGCCATGGTGTGGGTCTTCCAGGACGGCAACGGCGCCGGCCTGCTCGACTTCACCGCCACCGGGCTCACCGACACCACCACCCCGTTGCTGATGTTCTGCATCGCGTTCGGGCTCTCGATGGACTACGAGGTGTTCCTCCTGTCCCGCATCAAAGAGGAGCACGACAAGGGGGTCGACAACGAGCAGGCCGTCGCCCTCGGCCTGGAGCGGACCGGCCGCATCGTGACCGCGGCGGCGCTGCTGTTGGCGGTCACGTTCGTGGCCTTCGCCTCGTCGGGCGTGACCTTCATCAAGCTGTTCGGCCTCGGCCTCGCCCTGGCGGTGCTGATGGACGCGACCATCGTGCGGGCCACCCTCGTCCCCGCCCTGATGAAGTTGGCCGGCGAGGCCAACTGGTGGGCGCCGGCGCCGCTGCGTCGCTTCCAGGAGCGCTTCGGCCTGCACGAGGCCCCGCCCGACGACGAGCCGGTGCCCGGGATCGAGGACGACGAGGCCGCCCCGCCCGACGGTGGCGACGGCGACCGGGGCGACGCCCACCCGGGTGACCGGGCCCCGGTGGCGGTGCCCTCGTAGTCGGACGGCCGCCGGCGGCGCCTCAGCGGCGGGGGGCGCCCTTCGGGCGACCGCCGTTGCGGCTGCCGCCGGAGCGGCGAGCCCGGTTGGCGGGGGCGCCGCCCCGGTCCCCGCGAGCGGGGCCGCTGCGGGCGTGCGCGGCGCGGCGCCGGCCGCCGCCGCTCTTCGCACCGCCCTTCGCGCCGCGTGGCGGTCCGCCCTTGGGGCGCTGCTCGTGGGTGCGGGCGGCGCCGCCTCGTCCGTGGGCCCGGCCGGGGCCGGCGTCGCCAGGGGTCGGGGCGGGGGTCGGGCCGGTGACCGGCGGCAGGCCGGCCAGGTCGGGGGCGACGGTGCCGTCGGTGGTCAGCTTCAGCGTCCGCTGGAGCCGGGTGGCGGCCTTGCGGTGCTCGCCGCCCACCAGGGTGACGACGGTGCCGGTGGCGCCCGCCCGTCCGGTGCGGCCCGACCGGTGGACGTAGTCCTTCTCGTCGCCGGGCAGGTCGTAGTGCACGACGCACGCCACGTCGGTGACGTGGATGCCCCGGGCGGCGACGTCGGTGGCGACGAGGGCCTCGACCTTGCCGCGGGTGAAGGCGTCGAGGGCCCGCTCGCGCTGGGACTGGCTGCGGTCGCCGTGGATGGCGGCGGCGCTGACCCCGGCCCTGCCGAGCTGGCGGGTGACGCGGTCGGCCCGCCGCTTGGTCCGGCAGAACACGATGGTGGGGCCGTGGTGGCGGACGAGGCGGGCGGTCAGGTCGACCCGCTGGTCGTCGGCGGTGTGCCAGAAGTGGTGCTCGGTGCGGTCGGGTCCCTGGTGCAGCGGTCCGACCTCGTGGCGGGCCGGGTCGCGCTGGTAGTGCCGCACGAGCACGGCCACGTCGTCGTCGAGGGTGGCGGAGAACAGCAGGGTCTGGCGGTCGGGCCGGACCTTGTCGAGCAGGCGCCGCACCTCGGGCAGGAAGCCCATGTCGGCCATGCGGTCGGCCTCGTCGATGACCACCAGGTCGACCTCGTCGAGCCGGCACTCGCGGCGCTGGACCAGGTCGGCGAGGCGGCCCGGGCAGGCGACCGCGATGTCGACGCCCTGGCGCAGGGCGGTGAGCTGCTTGCCGAAGCCGACGCCGCCGTAGAACGCGGCGACGGTGAGCCCGCGCACGGCGGCGAGGGGGCGCAGCTCGCTCTCGATCTGCGCCGCCAGCTCGCGGGTGGGGGCGAGGACGAGGCTGTGGGGCCGGCGGGGGCGGCCCGAGGTGGCGCGCACGGCGAGGGGGATGCCGAAGGCGAGGGTCTTGCCCGAGCCCGTGGGGGCCTTGCCGCTGACGTCGCGCCCGGTGAGGGCGTCGGGCAGCGTGGCGGCCTGCACGGGGAAGGGGGTGGCGATGCCGCGCCGGTCGAGCACGGCGGCGAGGTCGGCGGGGACGCCGAGGTCGCGGAAGGTGGGGGGCACAGGGGGCTCCAGTGGCGCCACGGCTCGTGGCGCGGATCGTCGGTTGTTGGGGGGGCGGGGCGGCGACAACCCGGGTGTTGGTGGCCTTCGAGAGGGCCGGCGGACCGGCGTGCTGGCGTCGCGACAGCGAAGGCATGGCCACCGATGAGCCCGGTCGGCTCCAGCGGCCCGCCGGCACCCGCAGCGCGGGCCCGACGACGTGTTGCCCGGCCACCGTACCGGTCGGCCGCCGCGGAACCACCATCGGTCGGCGGGCAGGAGGGCGGCCGGGCGGGTCGGGTCACGGGGTGGGTCGCGCGGGCGGCCGGTTGTGGGCGGGGCCGGCGTGGGCCACGCTCGGGCGGTGGACGACCTCTCCTTCTTCGACGTGGTGACCACCACCCGGGCCATCCGGCGCTACCGCGACGAGCCCCTGCCCGAGGCCGACCTGGCCCGGATCCTGTTCGCCGCCAGCCGGGCCCCGTCGGGCTCGAACCGCCAGCCCTTCCGCTTCCTCGTGCTGCGCGACGGCCCCGCCGCCACCGAGGCGCGGGCCCTGCTGGGCGACAGCTTCCGGGCCCTGTGGGCGGCGAAGCGGGCGGCCGAGGGCTACGACGCGGGCAGCGGCGCCGACCCCGAGAGCCCCAAGGCGCGCCTGGCCGCGACCATGCAGCACTTCGTCGACCATGTGGAGCAGGTGCCGGTGATCGTGCTGGCGTGCTACCGCCGCCACCGCGACCCGCACCCCACCGAGGGGGCCTCGATCTACCCGGCGTGCCAGAACCTGCTGCTGGCCGCCCGCGCGCTGGGCTACGGCGGGGCGCTGACCATGTGGCACGGTGCGGTCGACGGCCCGCTGCACGACGTGCTGGGCATCCCCGACGACGTGGTCATCGGCGCCACCATCACCCTCGGCCGCCCGGCGGGGCGCCATGGGCCGGTGCGGCGGCGCCCGCTCGCCGAGCTGGTGTCCGAGGACCGCTGGGGCGCGGCGCCGGCCTGGGCGGCGGACCCGCCCGGCACCCGCTTCACCTCGGCGGGGCCGCCGCCGCCCGGCTGAGGGTCAGCGGGTCAGCGCGGTGACGACGCCGATGGCGACCACCGAGATGCTGACCATCGCGACGTAGAGCCGGTTCTCCATCCGGGCGATCTCGGTCCGGACCCCGGCGATCTCGGTCCGGACCTCGGCGATCTCGGTCCGGACCTCGGCGAGGCCGGTGGCCAGGTGGTCCCTGGTGATGAGCTCGTCGCCCTCCCGGGCGGGGAACTGGTCGAGCAGGAGTCCGGCCTCCTCGGTGCCGATCGCGTCGGCGATCGCCGTGTAGAGGGTGGTGCGTTGGCGGGTGGTGAGGGCCACGGGGTTCCCTTCGTCGGAGCGGGACGAAGGGGGAAGCGGGCCAAGGCTACCGCGGGCCGTCCACCGGGGTCAGCGCAACTCGAAGTCGTCCGGGTCGGGGACCCGCGTGCGCCGCCAGTACTCGAGGAGGGGGAAGGGCCAGTTCTGGCTGACCCGACCGGACGCGTTCTTGTACCAGCTGTTCACGCTCGACGCGCCCCAGGCCATGCGGGCGTTGGCGGCGTCCACCTCGGCGTTGTACGCGTCGTGCACCGCCTCGGTCGGCTCGAGGGCGTGGTGCCCGCCGGCCAGCAGCAGCCGCACGCACTCGGTCAGGTAGTGCACCTCGCACTCGCTGAAGAAGATGATGCTGCCGTTGATGACGATGTTGGTGTTGGGCCCGTAGAGGCAGAAGAGGTTGGGGAAGTGGGGCACGGTGATGCCCAGGTAGGCGCGGGCGTCGCCGTCCCAGTGCCGGTGGAGGTCGAGCCCGTCGCGACCCGTGACCTGCATCGGGGTCAGGAACTGGGACGCGGCGAAGCCGGTGCCGTAGACGATGACGTCGACGGGGTGGTCCACGCCGCCGGCCCGCACCCCGTCGGCCGTGATGCGCTCGATCGGGTCGGTGACCAGGTGCACGTGGGGTCGGGTGAGGGTGGCCGCCCACACCCCGTTGTCGCGCACGATGCGCTTGGCGATCGGCGGGTAGGTGGGCACGACCGCGTCGCGCAGCTCGGGGTGGCCCGCGAACTGCTCGTCCAGGTAGGCGACGAGGCCGAGGCGGACCATCTCGTTGAGCAGGCTCACCGTGCCGGTGGACGGGTCCCACGCCGGGTCGACCTCGGCGGCGGCGGTGAGGCCCTCGTGCATGCGCCAGAACAGCCACAGGCGGTACCAGTCGCCGTACTCGGGCAGGGCCGCCAGCAGCCAGCGGGTCTCGGGCTCGACGTCGTCGTGGTAGTCGGGCGTGGGCGCCAGCCAGTTGGGGGTGCGCTGGAACACCGACAGCTCGGCCGCCTGGTCCGCCACCACCGGGATGAACTGCGCGGCGCTGGCCCCGGTGCCCACGACCGCGACCCGCTTGCCCGTCAGGTCCACGTCGTGGCGCCAGCGGGCGGAGTGGAACCACGGTCCCGCGAACTCCTCGATGCCGGGGAGGTCGGGGAGCCGGGGCCGGTTGAGCTGGCCGACGGCGCTGACCACCGCGTGGGCGGTGAGCTCCTCGATCGGCGTGCCGTCGGGGGCGCCCGCCCGCCGGGCCCGCACCGTCCAGGTCCGGTCGGCGTCGGACCACGTGGCGCCCAGCACCTCGGTGCCGAACCGGACGCAGCTGCGCACCCCGGTCTCGTCCGCGAAGCGCCGGAAGTAGGCGAGGAGGGTGGCCTGGTCGGAGAAGTGCTGGGGCCAGGTGGCATGGGCGAACGAGTAGGAGTACAGGGCGTTCGGGACGTCGACGCGACAGCCCGGGTAGGTGTTCTCGAGCCAGGTGCCGCCGACGTCGTCGTTCTTGTCGAGGACGGTCACGTCGACCCCCACCTGGCGCAGTCGGTGGGCGGCGAGCAGGCCCGACATGCCCGCCCCCACCACCACGACGTGGAACGGCGTGTCGGGGGCCAGGTCGTCCTTGTGCCACGTCGGCGCCCGCCGGTCCACCCCTTCGGGGGCGAGCTCCTCGAGCAGCAGGGGCAGGTAGTCGTCGACGTGGGCGTCGCCGACCACGTGGGCGGCCAGCGGGCGCAGCGGCGCGTCGTCGACCGGCGGTGCCTCCACGCGGCGGCGCCGGCCGTCGCGCAGCTCGCGCAGCGCGCTGGCCGCCAGGGCCCGGGCCTCGGCGAGGCGCTCGCCGGTGAGGCCCCCCTGGGGATCCATGAAGTCGTCGGGGTCGGGCCGCAGGTGCTCGGGGACCAGCCCGACGTCGCCGGTGACCTGCGCGAGGGCGGGCAGGAGCGCGCCGACCGCCGCCTGCTCGACGGCGGCGGCGATGCGGTCGTCGTCGCCGGCGGCCAGCGCCTCGGCCGCGGCGCGGCGGTCGGCCGGGCGGCAGAGCGGGTGCAGGACGGGCCCGGCGTCGGCGGTCACGGTCGTCCGGTCACTTCTTCAGGGCCGGGTGCTGGCGGGCCAGGATGGGCAGCAGCAGGCGGCGCGGGAGCAGGTAGCCACCGGCGGCGCCGAGCTGGTTGACCACCCCGGGGATGACCACGGGCCGCCCCTTGGCCATGCCGTCGACGGCGTCGGCCGCCACCTTCTCGACCGGGACCCACATGAAGTCGGGGAGCGAGCCGGCGGCCTCGTCGTCGGTGAGGCCGGCGGCCTCGACGAACCCGGTGCGGACGGGACCGGGGCACAGGGCGGTGACGGTGACCCCGGTGCCCACCAGCTCCTGGCGGATGCCGTGGCTGTAGGACAGCACGAAGGCCTTCGAGGCGGCGTACCCGGCCTGGCCGGGCAGCGGCTGGAACGCGCCGACCGACGCGACGTTGCACACCGCTCCTCGTCCCCGCTCGACCATGCCCGGGACCAGCAGCGTGCAGAGGTGGAGCACGGCGTCGACGTTCGTGGCGACCATGCGCAGCTCGTCGTCGGGGTCGGCGTCCTGGATGGGGCCGATGGTGGAGAACCCGGCGTTGTTGACGAGCACGTCCACCGCCAGGCCGAGGTCGTCGACCCGGCCGGGGAGCGCCGCGCGCGCCGCGGCGTCGGACAGGTCGGTGGCGAGCGCCTCGGCGCGCACCCCGTGGGTGTCGTGGAGCTCGGCGGCCAGGGCGCGGAGCTCGGGCTCGCGGCGGGCGACGAGCGTGACGCCGAGGCCGCGGCCGGCCAGCAGGCGGGCGATCTCGGCGCCGATGCCCGAGGACGCCCCGGTGACGAGGCAGGTGCGGTCGTCGGCGGGTGGGGGCAGGGCCATGGCCGCGAGCGTACGCCCCACCCCACCCCCTCGTTCCGTGTACAGGATCCGCGCGGTGGGAGCGCGATCGCTGTGCACAGAACGGCAGGGGGGAGGGACGGGGCGGGAGGGGGAGGGACAAGGGAGGGGTGGGGGCGGGGGGGGAGGGACGGGGAGGGTGTCGACGGGTTCGGGTGTCGCACTAGCGTCGTCCCGTGAGCGGCTGGGAGGTGATCGCGGTGTGCGCGGCGGTGTTCGTGGCGGCGGGCACCCAGCAGCTCGCGGGCTTCGGGTACGCGCTGATGGCGGTGCCGCTGCTGTCGCTCGTCGTGGGCACCAAGGACGCCGTGGCGCTGTCGTCGCTGTCGGGCCTCGCCGGCACGGGCCTGATGGCCATCCGGCTGCGCCACCGGACCGACCGCCCCGTCGTGAAGCGCCTCCTGCTCGGGGCGGTCGTGGGCATGCCGCTCGGCATCGTCGTGCTGCGGCGGGCGCCGGCCGCGCCGCTCCAGGTGGCGGTGTCGGTGGTGGTGCTGCTCGCGGTGGCCCTGCTGGCCTCCGGCTTCCGGCTGCGCCGCGAGTCGCCCCGCACCGAGCTGGGTGCCGGCTTCCTGTCCGGGATGATCAACACCAGCATCGGCATCGGCGGGCCGCCGGTGGTCCTCGTGCTCCAGGCCGCCGAGCACGAGCAGCACGCGTTCCGGGCCACCACCGTCTCCTACTTCGTGGTGTCGAACCTGGTGGCCCTCCCGCTGTTCCTGGCCTCGGGGGTGGTGTCGTCGTCGACGTGGGCGGTCGGGGTGTTCGCGGTGCCCGCCGCCCTGGTGGGGACGCTGGTGTTCGAGCGGGTGGCGTTCCGCGTCCGCACCGAGCACTTCCGGGTGCTGGTGCTGGCCCTGCTGGTCCTCGCCGCGGTCGTGTCGCTGGCCCGCGTGCTCGGGTAGCCCACCCCGGGGGCCGGCCCGGTCTCAGCCGGCCAGGAAGGGGAGCGACTCGTGGCGGCGGACGTAGTGCCCGGGGGCGAACCGGCCGGCGTCGGCGTCCACCTCGAAGCGGGGGCAGCGGCGGAGCAGCTCGTCGAGCACGACCCGCCCCTCGAGGCGGGCCGCGGCCGCCCCGAGGCAGTGGTGCGCGCCCGAGCCGAACGCGAGGTGGTGGCCGAGGGGCCGGGCGACGTCGAGCTCGTCGGCGTCGGGGCCGAACTCGTCGCGGTCGCGGTTGGCCGATCCGTACACCAGCAGCACCTTGCGCCCGGCGGGGATGGTCCGGCCGTGGAGCTCGACGTCGGTGGTCACGGTGCGGGCCAGGCCCTGGACCGGTGAGAGCAGGCGGAGCAGCTCCTCGACCGCGCCCGGGAGCAGGGTCGGGTCGTCGAGCAGGCGGCGGCGCTGGTCGGGACGGCGGGCGAGCAGCTCGGCGCCGCCGGCGATGAGGCCGGTGGCGGTGTCGTTGCCGCCGGCCACCATGGTGAAGGCGAAGCCGAGGATCCGCAGCAGCGGCACCTCGGCACCACCGGTGCGCTCGTCGAGGTCGGCGGCGTGCACCAACCGCGAGACGGTGTCGTCGCCGGGGTCGGCCCGCCGGCGCTCGACCAGGTCCGCGAAGTAGCCGAGGAGCTCGCCCACCGCGTCCGAGGTGGCGTCCACCGTGCCGGTGGCGTTGGCCGACACGATGGCCTCGGTCCACCGGTCGAAGCGGCCCCGGTCGGCCTCGGGCACGCCGAGGTAGTGGGCGACCACGAAGCTGGGCAGCGGCTTGGCCAGCGCCTCGACGAGGTCGGCGGGCTCGCCTCCGGCGGTCTCGGCCACCAGCCGGTCGATGCGCTCGGCGGCGAACGCCCGCACCGCGGGCTCGATCTCGGCGACCCGCCGGGGCGTGAAGCCGCGGCCGACGAGGCGACGGAAGCCGGTGTGGTCGGGTGGGTCGAGCATGACCAGCGGGCGGGCCTCGTCGATCCCGGCCGCGACCAGGTCGCCGTAGGCGACGGTGAGCCCGTCGGCGGACGAGTAGGTGGCGGTGTCGCGGGCGGCGCGGAACACGTCGGCGAAGCGGGTGAGCACCCAGTAGTCGCCCCGGTCGACGTGGTGCACCGGGTCGTGGTCGCGCAGGGCGGCGTACATCGGGAAGGGGTCGCGCCACGACTCGCCGCTCCGCAGCTCGAACCGCGCCGCCGTGGCGGTCCCCCCGGTGGTCACCGTCCCACCGTACGCGCCGCTCGCCGGCGACCGCGCGGGCCCGGGGGAGGGTGTTCGGGAGAGGAGGGTGTCAGGGGAGGAGGGTGTCAGGGGAGGAGGGCGCGCACCGTCGCGATGGTGTCGGCCCGGCCCGGGTCCTTGTCGTCGCGGTACCGGCGGACCCGGGCGAAGCGCAGGGCCACGCCGCCGGGGTACCGGGTCGAGCGCTGCACGCCGTCGAGCGCGATCTCGACCACGAGCGCGGGCCGCACCCACACCGTCGCCGGCGTGCGCCGGGTCTCGAGGGCCTGGAGGGCCTCGGTCTGCCAGGCGAGCAGCGCGTCGGTGAGGCCCTTGAAGGTCTTGCCCACCATGACGAACCCGCCGGGCTCGCCGTACGTCCCGTCGGCGTCGAGCGCGCCGAGGTGCAGGTTCGACAGCCAGCCCTGGCGGCGGCCGTGGCCCCACTCGGCGGCGAGCACCACGAGGTCGAGGGTGCGCACGGGCTTCACCTTGCGCCACGCCTTGCCGCGTCGGCCCGCCTGGTAGGGCGAGTCGAGGGCCTTGACCATGACGCCCTCGTGGCCGGCGGCGAGGGACTCGGCCAGGAAGGCGGCGCCCACGTCGGGGTCGTCGGTGGTGACCTGGGGGATGGCGGCGACGCCGGTGACCCGCTCGAGCTCGGCCCGTCGCTCGACCAGCGGGGCGTCGAGGAGGTCGGTGCCGTCGACGTGGAGGACGTCGAAGAACCGTGCCCCGAGCGCGGCGCCGGCGTCGCCCGTCCGGGTCCCGAAGCGAGCCATCGTCTCCTGGAAGGCGGAGGGCCGTGCCGGCCCGTCGTCGCCGGTCCCGGGCCCGTGGTGGCCGATGGCCTCGCCGTCGAGGACCAGGGCGCGGGCGGGGAACGAGCGCACGAGGGCCACGATGCCGGGCAGCCGGCCCGTCACCTCGTTGAGGTTCCGCGTGTAGAGGCGCACGTCGTCGCCCCGGCGGTGGGCCTGGACGCGGGCGCCGTCGAGCTTCCACTCGACCGACGCCCGGCCCACCTCGGCCAGCGCGGCGCCCACGTCGGCGGCGGTGGCGGCCAGCATGGGCGAGACCGGTCGGCCCACCGTGAGGCCCACCCGGTCGAGCGCCTCGGCACCGCCCGTGCGGGCGAGGGCGGCGACCGTGGGCAGGTCGCCGGCGAGCATGGCCGCCCGGCGCACCGACGCGAGCGGCAGGCCCTCGGCCCGCGCGACCGCGTCGGTGACGAGACCCTCCAGCGCGCCGTGGCGCAGCTCGCCCACGAACAGGCGCCACAGCAGGTCGGCCTCGGGCGGGGTGGCCCGGCGCAGGAGCGCCGTCAGCTCGGCCCGCCGGGCGGCGTTGGACCCGGTGCCGGCGCCGACCAGCGCGGCCAGGCGGTCGAAGGCGGCGTCGACCTCGCCGACGGTGAGGGTCGGTGCGCCGGCGGGCTCGGCGCCGAGGTCGCGCTCGGCGTCGGCCACGGTGGCCCACCCCACGCCGATGCGGCCCTGGCGGGCGCCGCCGGACAGCCACGCCACGGTGGGCGCGACCTCGTCCGGCTCGAGGGCGGCGAGCAGCTCGGACAGGGCGGTGAGCTTGGCCGTGCGCGATCGGGTGGCGGCGACCGCGGCCGACGTCGCCGCCACCGCGGCGAACCGGGTCACGGCGCGGCGCCGGGGGCGGCTGCGGCCCCGCGTGGGGTCCTCGACCGCCGGTCGTGCCGCGTCGCGCCTGGTCGGTCGATCCCCATCCCGACGGAAAGTGTGCGCACAATCGCCCGATGCACGGCGATCAGATCCCTGCCGGGGCGCCGACCGTCGACCGTCGCCGGGCGTTGGTCCTGCTCGGGGGCGCCGGCCTGGTCGCGGTCGCGGCCGGGTGCTCGTCGGGTGGGTCGGGCACGGCCGCGGCCCCCAGCGCGGCACCGGGCACGGGCACCGGCCCCGACGGCGACGGCGCCGCGGGGGCGGCCTGCACGCTGACCCCCGAGCAGACCGAGGGCCCCTACTACCTCGACGACGACCTGGTGCGCCGCGACCTCACCGAGGATCGGGACGGCGTCCCGCTGGCCTTGGCCGTCACCGTGGTCGACGTCGACGGGTGCCGCCCGATCGAGGGCGCCGCCGTCGACGTGTGGCACTGCGACGCCGCCGGCGTCTACTCGGGTGTCGACGGAGTCGCGGGCACGTTCCTGCGGGGCACCCAGCCCACCGACGCCTCCGGGCTCGCCGAGTTCACCACCATCCAACCGGGCTGGTACCCGGGTCGGGCGGTGCACATCCACGTCAAGGTCCACGCCGGCGGCGACGCGGTCCACACCGGTCAGCTCTACTTCGACGAGGCCGCCGTGGCCGCGGTGTACGAGCAGGGTCCCTACGCCGACCGGGGACGGCCCGACACCCCCAACGCCCGCGACGCCATCTTCTCGCAGGGGGGATCGGCCACCGTCATGACGCCCACGGGTGACGGGTCGGGCCTGCGCGCCGCCGTCACGCTCGGCGTGGCGCCGTCCTGAGGGGGTCGCGCGCCGGCCCGGCTCAGGGAGCGTCGGCGACGAAGCCACGGGCGGCCAGGCGGTCGTCGACGAAGCGCCACGCCTTGTCCGACCACAGGTAGCCGACGTGGCTGCCGGGGAACCAGCACATCTCGGGCCGCTCCCAGTGGTCCCACAGCCGCCGGGCCTGGTCGGCGGTGGCGAGGCGGTCGCCGAGGCCGGCGAACACGGCCCGGGACTCGACGGGCGCCGCCGGCGGCAGGCACAGGGGCGACACCACCCGGTGCACGTCCTGGGCGGTGCCGTCGAGGATGTGGTGCTCGATGGCCCGCAGGTGCAGGTGGTGGGGGGAGTGGTGGCGGATGAGGTCCGGGAAGTCGGCCATGGGGATGCCGGCGAGGGCGAGGTCGAGGTCGTCCTCGAGGGCGGCCACGAGCGCGGTGAGCATGCCGCCGAGGGAGACCCCGAACACGCCGACGCGGGTGGGGGACTGGGCCCGCACCCAGGTGAGCAGGCGGCGCACGTCCCACACGGCCTGGGTCAGCCCGTGCAGCGAGTTGACGAGGTCGAAGCCGAGGAAGTCCTCGCCGCTGATCCGGCTGGTGCGCCGCGCCCCGTGGGCGGGCAGGACGATCGCGGCGACGTTGACCCCGAGCGCCCGGTGGAGGTGGGCGGCCCGGAACCCCAGCAGGTCCATGAACACCGAACCGGTGCCGAACCCGTGGATGCACACCACCCAGGGGCGGGGCCGGTCGCGGTCGGGGTGGCGCAGCAGCCACGCCGAGGCCGTGCGGTTGGCCTCGAACGCCGACCAGCGGTCGGCGCCGGGCAGCCCCTCGCGGGGGACGAAGCCCGACGGCCACCACAGGCGCTCGTAGCCGGTGCCGAGGGCCCACCCGGTGGTGCGCACGGGCTCCTCCAGCGCCGGCGGGGCCCGGTGGTAGGCGGCGGGGTCGTCGAGCCAGCCGCCGGCGTCGAGCACGGCGCGGGCCTCGGTGAGCTCACGGCCCACCCGGACGTAGTCGTCGCGGCGGGGGTAGCGGTTCGGGCCGACCGCCATGGCCATGATCGACTCGTCGAGGGCCACGTGGCCGAGCAGTCCGGGGGTGATCCGGGTCTCGGGCCGTCCGGGCAGCACGTCGTCGGCCCGGGACCGCACCTCGTCGACCATCCACCGGGCGGTGCGAGGGCCGGCGACGCCGAGGCGGGCGAGGGGCTGGCGGGCGGTTGTCGCTCGAGGCGGCGCCACGCGGGCGGGCGTGGTCGACCGTGCCGAGGGGGTCCCACCAGGGGGTCCCGGTCCCACTCGCCTCCTGCGGCGCGTCGAGCACCTCGATCGCCATCGCGCTCAGCCTTGTCGAGGGCGGCGACGGGGGGCGCCGCCGGCGCTCACCGGGCGGTGGGTGAGCCGACGCCGTCCTGGCAGTGCGGCCCCCAGTGCTCGACCACCTGCCGTCGCGGATGCGCAGGATGGCGGTGCCGTTGATCTCGACCGGCTCGCCGAGGGGGCACGTCGTAGAAGGCCGCGCCGGTGTGGGTGCCTTCACCGTCCAGTTGGAGACCACCAGGTCGTCCTGCTCGATGAGCAGGTTCGTCGATGAAGTCGGGAAGGCGCCGCACCTGGTCCCACCAGACCACCTCGTGGCTGCGCACGTCCTGGTCGCGATCGCGGGGTTGACCCGGTCGGTGACGTGGCTGTGAACCCGGCGCCAGACTCGAGACGGCCTCCTCGTCGCCGCGGAACATCGCGTCGCTGTAGGCGCCCAGCATCCTCAGGTTCTCCGACATGGCGACAGTCTCCCAGCGGCCGGCCGCGCGCCGGCGGGGTCCGCCCGGCGGATCGGGGTAGGGCCGCATCGGGAGCAGCGCCCTCGTGGGCTACATCGTGGCGATCGGCGTGGCGACCTACCTGATGAAGGTCGCTCGAGGACCTACCGCGTTCCAGATCAACCTGCTGATGGGGATTGCGATGGTCGCGATCAGCCTGCCCGCGGTACTGCTGGCGGCGCGTCGAGCACCTCGATCGCCATCGCGCTCAGCCTTGTCGAGGGCGGCGACGGGGCGCAAGGGCCGCGCCGCCGCCGGCGCTCACCGGGGCGGGTGGGTGAGCCCGACGCCGTCCTGGCAGTGCGGCCCGCCCCAGCGGATCGGGGTAGGGGTCGCCGGCGTGGGCCTGACCCTCGGGGGCGTGGCCCTGCTCTCGTTCCGCACCTGAGCGGTCGAGGGGCGACCGCCCCGACGACGGGGGCCATTTTCTCGACGACCGCGCATCCAGGGACCCGGGTCGGGCCGATTTATCACTAACCAACCCCCCCCGTCGTCCAGGAGGACCCCATGTTCACCAAGCGCATCACCGTCGCCGTGGCCGGCGCCGTCGCCGCCGCGTCGCTCGTGGCCACCAGCTTCGCCGCCCCGGCCGGGGCCGTTCCCGCCCAGGCGCCGGCCGAGGGCGAGGGCGCCGACCAGACCATCGCCGGGATCGTCGCCTCGAGCGGCGAGGGCTTCGACACCTTCGGCGGCGACTACGACGTGCTGCTCGCCGCGGTGACCGCCGCCGGGCTGGTCGACACCTTGAACACCCCCGGCCTCGACGTCACCGTGTGGGCCCCCAAGGACCGGGCTTTCGTGAAGACCGCCCAGGCGCTCGGCTTCGGCGGCGCCATCACCGACGAGGAGGGCGCCTGGAACTTCCTGGTGGACACCCTCACGACCCTCGGTGGCGGTGACCCGATCCCGACCCTCACCACCATCCTGCTGTACCACGTGACCCCCGACGCCCGTGGCCCCGGCCGCGTGCTGGCCGCGACCCGCTTCCCGACGCTGGCCGAGATCGGCATCCGCCACGTGCCGGGCTCGACCAAGCTCATCGACAAGGCGCCCGAGCGCCGCAACCCCCGCCTGGTCAGCCCCATCAACGTGCGGGCCAGCAACGGCGTGATCCACACCATCAACCGGGTGCTGCTGCCCATCGCGGTCTAGCCGATCCCCCCGGACCGGAGCGGGGCACGGCCTTCGGGCCGTGCCCCGCTCCGCGTCCGCGATCGGGTGCATCCGCGGTCGCGCCCCGGACCGAAGTGGTTAGCGTGCCCGTGATGACCGACGCGAGGGAGGCGGCCGTGTCCGACGGCGAGCCCGCCCCGGCCGCCCTCGCCCTGTCGCACCGGTTCGCCGCCGGCGAGCCCGGCGCGCTCGAGGCGGTCTACGCCGAGCACGGCACCCTCGTGCACTCGTACTGCCGGCGGCTGCTCGACCCGGCCCGCGCCGCCGACGCCACCCAGGACGTGTTCCTCGCCGCGTGGCGCTCCCGGGGTCGCTACCGGCCCGAGGCGGGCACGCTCGCCGGGTGGCTGCTCGGCATCGCCCGGTTCAAGGTGGTGGACATCCTGCGGGCCGACGGGCGACAGCCGTCGCTCGTGGCCGAGCCGCACGCCACCGGCGGCGAGATCGTGTTCGGGCGGGCCACCGACGAGGGCGAGGCGGCGACGCTGGCCGAGCGGATGCTGGTGGCCGAGGCCCTCGACGGGCTCTCGGACCGGGCCCGCGAGATGGTCCGCCTCGCCTTCTTCGAGGACCTCACCCACGCCCAGATCGCCGAGCGGACCGCCGTGCCGCTGGGCACGGTGAAGAGCGACATCCGACGGGGGCTCGAGCAGATGCGCCGCCGGCTCGCCGGCTTCGACGAGGGGGTCGACGGTGCCCTGGCCTGACGACGAGACCGGGGTGACCCCGGCCGAGCGCGAGCGCCTGGCGTCGGTCCTCGCCCTGGTCGACGACGACGACCGGGCCCGGGTCGAGCCCCCGGCCGCGCTCTGGGACCGCATCGCGTCGGCGGTCGAAGCGGACGCGTACGACCAGGCCGGATCGATGGTCGGGCCCGTGCCCGACCCGCCGGCGCCGGTGGTGCGGCTCGACGCCCGCCGGCGTCGCCGGCACCGCGCGGTCCTGGCCGTGGCCGCCGCGGTCGTGGTGCTGGCCGCGACGGGGGTGGTGCTCGCGCTCACCCGCGACGCCGACGATCCCGCGACGCAGGTCGTGGCCGCCACGGCGCTCGAGCCACTCGAGCCGGTCGGCGGCGCCACGGCGGCCGCGCGGCTCGTGCGCGAGGGCGATCAGCTCCGCCTGGTGCTCGACACCGAGGGCATGCCCGCCCCGCCCGCGGGCCAGCACTACGAGGTCTGGCTCCTCGACCCCGAGCACGCGGCCGCCGAGCCGATCTCACTCGGCTCGATGTCGGGTGACGCCGAGGTGGCGGTGCCCGACGGCGTCGATCCGGCCGAGTACGACGTGGTCGACATCTCCCTCCAGGACGAGGGGCAGGTCGAGCACTCGGGCCACAGCCTGCTGCGCGGCGCGCTCGCCTGAGCCCGACGCCCGAACGCGGGCGGCGACGTCAGCCCTCCGCGAGGGTCCAGCCCACCGAGGGGTCGGCGGCCGGGGAATGGCGGCCACCGTCGCCGTGGTTGGCCCCGCCATGAGCGCCGACCGCCCCCGCATCCGCATCGAGCCCTGCCCCAAGCGCATCCGCGGGTACCGGGACGGCCGGCTCGTGCTGGACAGCACCGACGTCCGGTACGTGTGGGAGGTCCCGTACTACCCGGCCTGGTACGTGCCGGTGGCCGACGTCCGGGCCGACCTGAAGGAGAACGGCGAGGTGCTGCGGTCGCCGCGCCGCGGGGACGGCACCCGGTACGACCTGGTCGTCGACGGCGAGGTGGTGCCCGACGCCGCGTGGCGCCACGTCGACTCCCCGGTGGCCGAGCTGTCGGACCTGGTACGCATCGAGTGGGACGCGCTCGACACGTGGTTCGAGGAGGAGGTCGAGGTGTTCGTCCGCCCGCGCAGCCCGGAGGTGCGGGTGGGTGCGGAGGCGGCGATGGAGGATCCGACGATGGACGATCTGATCGACGACGACGCGACGGACGGCGACCCGACGGACGGCGACCCGACGCGGTGGCGCCTCGGGGCCGGCGACGCGCGCCTCGCCTTCCTGCGCCGTCTCGGGTTCGAGGGCGTGGCGCACGACTCACACGTCCCGTTCCTGGCCCACCTCGTCGGCACCGCCCGGACGCTGCGGTCGTGGGGGTGCCGGCCGGCGCTGTGCGATGCCGGGCTCTTCCACTCCGTCTACGGCACCGAGTACTTCGAGCTCGACGAGGGCGCCTCGGCCGACGAGGTGCGGTCGGTCATCGGCCCCGAGGCCGAGCGGGTCGCGTGGCTCTGGTGCACGATCGAGCGGAATTCCCTCGACGTCGGGGCGCGCACGGCGGTCGACCGGCACACCGGCGCCACGCTCGAGCTCAGCGCCGCCGACGTGGAGGACGTGGCCACGCTCTGGGCGGCCGACACCGTCGAGCAGATCGCCCGGATGGCCGCGGACGAGCGGGACTTCGCCGCGGGACTGCCGGCCGTGCTGGACGCGGCCACCCCGGCCGCCCGTGCCGCGGTGGCGACGGTCCGCGGCCTGCTGCCGTCCGGCTGAGCGGGTGCGGCCCGGTACGGTGCGGGCCGTGGGTGACGACGGGGACGAGCGGGGCGATCCGGGCGGGGACGCGTCCGACCCGTCCCGTTCCGACGGGGGCGGCGCCGGGCCCGGTGTGGTCAAGGCGCTGGTCGTCAGCGTGCTGGTCACCGCCGCGGTGGTCGCCTTCTCGATCTGGTTCGTGCTGCGCTGACCCCGTCGGTCGGCGGTCGTGCGCCGGCGACGCGTGCGGTCAGAGCACGACGCCGTGGAGCACGACCTCGACCATCGCCTCGGTGCGGGTCGTCGCCCGTCCCGCACCCTCGGCGGCCATGGTCTGGACCGCGCCGGCCACGATCACGTCGGTGAGGACCGCGGCCATCTCGGCGGGCGGAAGGTCGGCCCGGACGTCGCCGCGGTCGACGCCCTCGGCCAGCACCCGCTCGAGCAGCGCGGGGAGCCGGTCGCGACCCTCGTCGAGGGTGGTGCCCGCCACCCGGCGGGTGAGGTCGCTGTCGCGCAGCAGCAGCCCCCGCAGCATCGAGTGCCGGCCGGCCCACTCGAGGCAGGCGGCCATGACCGCGCGGAGGCGGTGGGCGGTGGTGGGCGCCGCCGGTGTGGCGGCGCCCACCAGGGCGTCGTGCCAGGACGCCAGCAGCCGCTCGACCACGAGTCGGTAGAGGGTCTCCTTGTCGCCGAAGTAGCGGTACACGAGCGGGCGCGAGACGCCGGCGGCGGCCGCCACCCCGCCGATGGTCGTGGACCGGAAGCCGCGGCGGCCGAACTCGGCCTCGGCGGCGTCGAGGATGGCCTGGCGGGTGTCGGCGGGGCCGGTGGTGGTGGTGGCGGCGGCGGTCGTGGCGGCGGCAGCGGCGGTCACCGGCCCCACGCTACTCGTTGACATCATCGGCCCGGTCGTCCACCTCGTCGTCCGGTGGTCGGCACGGGGCGGCAGCATCGCCGGAGCACCAGCGCGCCCGGTGTTGACAAACCCTGGCCAAGATGTCTACATGACACCGGAACAGCGGTGCAGGCGAGACCCGGAGGCGGGGCGTGGCGAGCGAGACGGACGACGAGCAGATCGAGCGGTACGACGTGATCGTGGTGGGCGGTGGCATGGGCGGGCTGAACCTGGCCGCCCTGCTGGCCCACGGCGGCCACCGGGTGGTGGTGCTCGAGAAGGGCGACGGCGCCGCCCTGGGCGGCCGCGCCGCCAGCGGTGACGTCGACGGCTCGGCCATCGACAACGGCATCAAGGGCCTGATCCTGGCGGGCACCGAGGACGAGGTGTTCGCCCGGGTCGGCAAGGCGCTGCCCGACAACGTGTGCACCTGGACCAACTCGGGCAAGGTCCACTTCGGCGACGGCTGGCGCGACCTCGACGGCATGGTCCTCGGCGCGTTCGACGAGTTCAGCCGGGCCTACCTCGACCCCGTGAAGGAGCTCAGCTACGCCGAGATCGAGGCCCTGAACGACGTGTCGACCGAGGAGTACGCCCGTCGCACCACGGACGACCCCGAGGTGATCGACTTCTTCCGCTACATCGGGTGGCTGTTCGGCGGCACGCTGCCCGTCCCCCACGACTACTCCGCCGGGTCGATGCTCTACAGCGTCAAGCGCCAGCTCGACCACCTGGGCCACTTCCCGTCGCAGTCGTACTGGGTGGAGGGCGGGAGCGGCGCCATCG
>JACJWK010000059.1 GCA_020637195.1 Microthrixaceae bacterium | reverse complement strand
CGGCCGAGCCCGGCGACGGGGGTGGCGAGGTGCACCTCCGCGTCGATCGCGGCGACGACGGCGTCGACGAGGCGCTGGAGCCCGCCGGGCAGGCTGTAGAACATCGGCGTGCCGGGGTCGGGCGGCGCCGCCGCCCGCAGGGCCAGCAGGCCGCGCACGAGGCTGGCGTCACGGCGGGCGGCGTCGGCGATCTGGGGGGTGGCGGCGGCCACGCTGAGGCGATCGGAGTCGCCCGCGTTGATGCCGCCGATGAGCGGGTCGACGATGCGCTCGAGCACCTCGTCGCCGAGGCGGCCGCGGATGAGCTCGCCGACCGAGACGTCGCCGTCGGGCAGGTGGCCGGGCTCGCCCTCGGGGTGGTCGAGGTCGCGGCGGGCCACCTCGACCGCCTCGGGCGAGACGAGCCCCGACGCGGCGAGCTGGTCGACGTCGGTGGGCACGCCGAGCACGTGCGCTTCGGGCAGGCGCCGCAGCGCGCCCCGCACCCACAGGTAGGCGGTGGTCTCGGCCGGCGTGACCAGCTCGTCGAACAGGCCCAGCTCCCGGCAGAGGTCGACCGCCCACGGCACCCGCGCCAGGAAGGTGTCGGGGCCGAGCTCGACGGGCAGGCCGGCGAAGGGCTGCGTCTCGATCTTGCCCCCGAGGCGGGGCCCGGCCTCGAGCAGGACGACGTCGGTGCCGGGGTGGTTCGTGCTCAGCTCGTAGGCGGCGGCGAGGCCGGCGATGCCCCCGCCGACGACCGCGATCCGGGCCATCAGCGCCCCCCTCGCGTCGAACGGCGCGTTCTCGAGGCAATGGCCCCCGGAATCCGGGGGCTATTGCCTCGAGTTCGGGGGGCGCGGGTGGCGGTGGGGGTCACGGGGCCTCCTCGGGAGGGGTGGCGGCGACGACGAGGTCGGCCAGGGCGGCCATCACCGTCGGCTCGGCGTTGAGGGACGCGGTGCGGCCGAAGGCCAGGCCGACCTCGTCCGCCACCGCCCTGGCCTCGATGTCGAGGTCGTAGAGCACTTCGAGGTGGTCCGCCACGAAGCCCTGGGCGCACACGGCGATGCCGTCGTGGTCGCCGGCGGCGGCCAGGTCGCGGATCACCTCCAGGATGTCGGGGCCGCGCCAGGGCTCGGGGGTGCGGCCGGCGCTCTGCCAGGCCAGGTCCCAGTCGGCGGCCCCGCCGCCCACCCGCTCGACCACCGCGGCGGCGCTCTCGCGGAGCTGGTCCGGGTACGGGTCGTCGACGAGCACGCGCTCGGGCAGGGAGTGGGCGGTGAACACCAGCCGGGTGCGGTCGGGGAGCGGTGCCAGCGTGTCCCGCACCGCGCCGGCGAGGAAGTCGAGGTAGGCGGGCTCGAGGTGCCACTGGTCGACCCCCGTCGCGGTGAGGCCGCGCTCGGCGGCGGCCTCGGCCAGTCGTCGCTGGTACTCGCCGACGCTGAAGCCGGAGTAGTGGGGGGCGAGCACGAGGCCGACCACCCGGGCGGCCCCGCCGTCGGCGAGCGTGGTCACGGCGTCCTCGATGAAGG
>JACJWK010000058.1 GCA_020637195.1 Microthrixaceae bacterium | reverse complement strand
TCCACCGGCCGGGAGGGCGCCGGGGTGGCGGCGGCCGACCTGCCCGAGCGTGTGGTCGCCGCCCAGCACGACGTCCGCGCCCTGGAGGCCCGGCTCGGGCTCGTCGAGCGCGGTTGGAACCCGGCCGTACCCGAGCGCCGCTTCCGCGGTCGACTCTCCTACCGCGCGCCCGAGACGCTGTCGCTCACGCTCGACGACCGGACCGACTACCCCCCCGGCGGCTGGCCGGCCAACGACCTGCGCCTCGCCGTGGCCGAGGACCGTTGGGAGGTGAGCGGCCTCCGCGACTGCCCGAGCCCCGCCCAGCCCGCCTGCACGCCGGCGATCCCCGACCGGCGGTCGACCTCGGGACGCCCCCCCTTCTCGCCCGCGTCGCCGGCCCCGCTCGAGCTGATCATGCCCGTGCAGAGCTTCGCGCTGGCCGGCACCACCGCCTCACTGCCGCCGGCTCCCGTCGACGGACGACCGACGGTCGGCATCGAGACGACCGCGGCCCAGGTCGGCCCGTTGCTGGACGCGCTCCGGCCGACGGGCAACCTGCGCCTCGTGCACCCGGCCGACACCGTCCGCCTCCGCCTGGACGAGGAGACGCTGGTCCCCCTCCGGGTGAGCGTCCGGGCCGCGCCGGGCGCCGACCGCCGGGCGTGGGCCCAGGCCCGCGGCTACACCGAGCGGGCCGGCGACACCGTGCTGGACCTCACCGTCTCGGACCTGGTGGTCAACGGCGAGCCCACCGGGTTGCCCGCGGCCGACGGCACCGATGCCGCGCCCGACGGCGGGCCGGCCGACGGCGGGTTCGTCGACGGCCCCGTCTCGGTCGACGAGGTCCCCGACCCGGACGGCCTCCCGCCTGGGCTGGCCCCCCACCGGACGGGGCACGCCCGCACCGCCGGCGGGCCCCGCGTGGCCGTCCGCACCTGGAGCGACGGCCGCGCGTGGCTGGCGCTGTCGGCGACCGCGGACTGGCCCGGCGGTCGCCTGTTCGGCGACCTCGGCACCCTCGTGCGGCGCGTCGACCTCGGGCCGGCCGGCGTCGGCTACCTGAGCGAGGACGGCACCCGGCTGGCGCTCCACGCGGCGGGCCGGGACCTGGTGCTCACCGGCAGCGTCGAGCGGTCGCTGCTGGTGGGCGCCGCGCGCGGCCTCGGGGTGGTCGGCACCGCCGTGCCCGACACGTGGGCGGAGGCCGCCACGGCCGACGTCGGCGACGCGGTCGGCGCGATGGCGCCCCTGTCCCTCCTGCTGCCGCCCGCACTGGACGGCTTCGCGCCGCCGGCCTTGCGGGTCGACGACGGCTGGGTGGTCGCCTCCTTCGTCGGCGCCGGGGACCGCGCCTTCCTCCTCGAGCAGGGGCCCGCCGCCAAGCTGCCACCGCCGTCCGACGCCGACGACGTGGTGCCCGTCACGGTCCGCGGCCGGCCGGGTCGGTTCGCGCCCCCACGCGGCGAGCTCGAGTGGTTCGAGGGGGGCGCCGTGGTGCGCCTGCGCAGCCTGACCCTGGCCCGCGGCGAGCTGCTCGCCATCGCCGACCGGCTGGCCCCCGCGTGACCCGCCTGCTGCGGCTGGGCGCCGCCGCGGTGG
>JACJWK010000057.1 GCA_020637195.1 Microthrixaceae bacterium | reverse complement strand
CGCCGCCCCCCGCCAGGCCCCGGCGACCCGAGGGCCGCGGCGCTGGCGCGGCGTGCCGTCGACGACGTCGGCCCGCTCGGCGGCGACCGGCGACCCCTACGTCCCGGACCTCGCCTTCCCCGACGGGATCGCCTCGGGCGACCCCGCGCTCGACCGGGTGGTGCTCTGGACCCGGGTCGAGCCCGACCTCGACCGCCGCGACGGGGTCCCGGTCGGGCTCGAGGTGGCGCGCGACCCCGAGTTCACGCCGTCGTCGCTCGTGACCTGGGCCACCGCCAGGGCCGTCGCGGACGACGACCACACCGTGGCCCTCGACGTCGACGGCCTCGAGCCGGGGACCACCTACTTCTACCGGTTCACCGCCCGGGGCCACCAGAGCCCGGTGGGACGGACCAGGACCCTGCCCGACGGGGAGGTCGAGCGGGTGCGCATCGCGCAGTTCTCCTGCCAGCGCTACGTGCACGGCTACTTCCCGTCGCACCGCGACCTGGCCGACCTCGCCCTCGACGCCGAGACCGACCTCGACCTCGTGCTGAGCCTGGGCGACTACGTCTACAACACCGAGTGGGCCGACGACTGGGCCGTTCCCGGCCGCGACCTGCCCGCCCGCCCCGAGGCCGTGACCCTCGACGAGTTCCGCCGCCGCTACCACGACATCCGCGCGGACCTGGCCCTCCAGGCGATGCACGCGAACTTCCCGGTGGCGGCCGTGTTCGACAACCACGACGGCATGAGCGACCCCGACGACCCGATGGGCGCCGGCGCGGTGCCCGCCTTCTTCGAGCAGCTGCCCGTCCGCCGCTTCGCCGGCGGCGACCGGATCCACCGGGCTTTGTCGCTGGGCTCGATGGCGGACGTGGTCCTGCTCGACGAGCGCCAGCACCGCGACCGGGAGGTGCCCACCGACGACACCTTCGCCGACGGGGCCGACCACCCGGAGATCTACGACCCCGAGCGCACCATGCTCGGCGCCGAGCAGCGCGAGTGGCTGCTCGGCGAGCTGGCTGGATCCCGAGCCACCTGGCGGGTGATCGGCAGCCAGCTCATGGTCGCCCCGTGGCGGACGTCCCAGGGTGGCCCGCCGAGCGGCCGCATCACCCACCCGGGCACGTACCTGAACTTCACGCAGTGGGACGGCTTCCAGGCCGAGCGCGACCTGATCCTGCGCGCCCTCGACGAGCGCGGCGACCGCAACGCGGTGGTGCTCTCGGGCGACAGCCACCTGTTCTCGGTGTCGGGCGTCGCCCTCGACTTCGACGATCCCGACGCCGACCCGGTGCTCGTCGAGCTCAACGGCTCGTCGGTCACCTCGGCGAACGCCGACGAGCGCAACCTCCCGCAGAGCTCGCTCACCGCTCCGGCGTTCGCCGCCGCCAATCCCCAGCTGCTGCTGTTCGACAGCGAGCGCCACGGCGTGTCCGTGGTCGAGCTACGGCGCGACGGCGCCGAGGCGGAGCTGCGATCCCCCACCACCATCGAGGACCCCGACGCACCCGTCGAGGTGCTGGCCCGCTACCGCATCGAGCCGGGCACCGCCCGGGCCGAGCCGATCGGCGGCGCCGGTGCGTGAGCGCCGCCGGCACGGCCGGCTCGCAACCGTACCGGCCGTCGCCGCCTGCCTCCTGGTCGCCGCGGTGGCGTGCTCGTCCGGCGGGGACCCGGCGGGCGGCGTGCCCGCGGGC
>JACJWK010000056.1 GCA_020637195.1 Microthrixaceae bacterium | reverse complement strand
CCGGCTCCACGAGACGGGCCCCAGGTGCTCGTACATCGCCACGGCCACGAGCCGGACCACCTCTTGCCGGGAACGTCCTCTTGCCGGGAACGTCCTGTTGCCGGGAACGTCCTGTTGCCGGGAACGTCGCTGATCGAGCGGGACCCGCCCGCCGAGGCCTCCCTGCACCTGAGCCGGCGCCGCGGTCAGACCAGCGCGTAGAGCTCGCGCAGGCTCCGGATACGGGGGACGCCGCCGCCGTCCGCGGGGGGCTTGGGGATCCAGTCGCCCGGGTCCTCGTCGTGGCGCCAGATGTGCACCGGGGCCATGCCCATCGCCCCCGGCCCCTCGACGTCGGCCCGCCAGTTGTCCCCCACGAACATCGTCTCGGCGGCGGTGGCGCCGACCTCGGCGAGGGTGGCCTCGAAGATGCGCGGGTGGGGCTTGCGGGCGCCCACCCAGGCCGACGACACCCGGGCGTCCACCAGGGGCAGCACCCCGGTCTCGGTGAGGTGGCGGTCGAGGTCCCAGTCCCAGTTGGAGCACACGGCGAGGCGCAGGCCCCGCCCCCGCAGCTCGGCCAGGACCTCGAGGGTCTCGGGGTAGGGGACCATGGTGAACTCGCCCCGGCGGGTGTGGAACTCCTTGACGATCGACTCGACGTCGTCCTCGTGGATGTCGTGGTCGCGCAGCAGGCCCCGCCAGCGCTCCTGCTCCCACGCCTGGTACGCCTCCTCGGAGGCCGAGTGCTCGTCGTGGGTCTGGCCGTCCCAGGCGTTGGCCGACCACGTGTTGTCGGCGGTGGGTCGGAACTCGTAGCCCCGGGCCTCGAGGATCTCGGCCAGCCACCACGACTCCCAGTCGGACTCGGCCAAGGTGCCGTAGAAGTCGAACAGGACGGTCGTGACGGCCATGCCCCCATTGTGGGCACCCGCGCTGACATCGCCACGGCGCGACGGTCGATCCGCCCCGGGCCGCCTGCGTGGGCCGCCGCCGCGTCGCCCTAGTCTGCCCGCATGCGCCTCGTCGTCATCGGAGGGAACGCCGGCGGGATGACCGCGCTCAGCCAGGTGCGCAAGCGCCGGCGCGACGTCGAGATCGTGGTCCTCGAGCAGGGCGAGTGGACCAGCTACTCGTCGTGCGGCATCCCCTACCTGGTGGCCGGCGACCTGGGCCCGGGCACCGGCGTCGACGACCTCGTCGTGCGCACCCCGCAGGAGTTCCGCGACAAGCTGCTGGTCGACGTGCGCACCGGGCACGAGGTGAAGGCCGTCGACCTCGACCAGCGCCACCTCGAGGTGCGCGACCACGGCCACGGCCGCACGATCCGGGTCGGCTTCGACGAGCTGCTCGTGGCCACCGGGGCCTCGCCGATCCGGCCGCCCCTGCCGGGCATCGACCACGAGTCGGTCCGTGGGGTCCAGACCCTCGGCGACGCCGCCGCGCTGCTCGACGACGCGGCCGCCATGGAGTGCCGGCGGGTCGTCGTGGTGGGCAGCGGCTACATCGGCCTGGAGATGGCCGAGGCCTTCCTCACGCGCGGCGCCCAGGTCACCGTCGTGGAGGCGGCCGAGCAACCCATGCGCACGCTCGACCCCGACATGGGCGCGCTCGTCGCCGACTCGCTGGCCGCCACGGGGGCCGAGCTGCGCCTGGGCACCGCGGTCGAGGGGTTCGAGCCGGGCATGGTGCACACGTCCGCCGGCTCGATCCCGGCCGACCTGGTCGTGCTCGGCATCGGGGT
>JACJWK010000055.1 GCA_020637195.1 Microthrixaceae bacterium | reverse complement strand
TCAACGTCACGAACCGCGTGCGGCGGAGCTACGAGACCACGGCACCGGGCGAGCCGCTCGACGTCTGGTTCTTCGGCGGCTCGACGATGTTCGGGTTCGACGGGCAGCGCGACGACCACACGATCCCCTCGGAGGTGGTGCGCCTCGGCGAGGCGGAAGGGCGGCCCATCCGGGCCCGCAACTTCGGGGCCCAGGGCCTCACCAACTACCAGGAGACGCAGATCTTCGCCCAGCTCCTCGTGTCGGGTGAGCGCCCCGACCTGGCGGTGTTCTACGACGGGATCAACGACACCGCGCTGCAGCTCCAGAACGCGTTGGCCCACCGGGACGTGGCCGGCGAGCCGGGCCAGCTCCAGTCCGACCTGTTGCGCGGCGCCCTCGTGGCGGCCGGCGTGGCCGGGTCCGACGCCCCGCCCTCGCCGCTCTCGCCCGACAACGCGCCCCTGCCGGCCGGCGAGGTCCCGCTCGACCGGCTCGTCCGGGACGTGGTGGACGTGTACGCCGACGGCATCGAGCTGTCCATCAACCTGGGCAACGCCTACGGCGTGCCGGTGGTGCACTTCTGGCAGCCCGACCTGCTCACCCGGACACCGCTGCACCCGGGCGAGGAGGAGCTCCTCGAGGTCCAGGGCATGGACGAGCTGATCTACCAGTCGATGCGGGCGTTCTGGGCCCGGGTGCGCCAGGCGCTTCCTCCGGGGGTGAACGACATCTCGGACGCCTACGACGCCATCGAGGTGCCGGTGCTGAGCGACATCGTCCACGTCAACGAGGACGGCGCCCGTGCCGTGGCCGCGGCCATGTACCCGGTCATCGCCCAGTACACGCCGTCCGCGGCGACCCCGTCGGGGGGCTGACGCTCAGCGCCAGCCGTTGAGGGCGTGGTCGAGCTCCTCGGCCTTGGCCGGGACGCTGCGAGCGGCCAGCGCCAGCACGCGGTGGATGGCCCGGTGGGCGACGCCCTCCCAGCCGGGCAGGGGCCAGCGGGTCTGCACGAAGAAGACGTAGCGGGCCTCGTCGGTGTCGTTCCACGCCTCGTGCTCGCACGCGTCGTCGAAGGCCAGGCTCTTGCCGTCCTCCCACACGATGACCTCGTCGGCCACCTGGAGCCGGCAGGCCCCGATGGGCTCGGGCACCCGGACGCCCAGCTGGTAGCGCAGGGCGCGGAACGGGCCCCGGTGCAGCGGGATGTGGGTGCCGCCGTCGAGCACCGTGAAGCCGGCGATCTCGAGGTCGGGGATGCCGCGGCACACCTCGGCGGTGGCCGGGCAGCGGGCGGCGTTGGCCTCCACCCACGACCCGAACGAGAAGAGGATGTAGGTGGTCCAGGGCCCCTCGGCGCCGAGCTCCTCGCCCATCACCTCGTTGATGTCGGGCATCTGGATGCCGGTGGCGAGCAGGTCGTCGAGCTCGCGCCGGATGTCGGGCCAGCGGGCCGCCACCGCGGGTGCCCAGGGGATGGAGAGCGGGTCGATCGACTGGTTGGTCATCGGGAAGTGGCGGTCGATGAGCCACCGGTCGAGGTCCACCAGCTTGGCGAGGGTGTTCTCGATGCGCTCCATCGCCGACTGCCGGCGCCGTGCGTTCATGACGCGGATGCTACCCGCGCCCCGCCGGCGGCCAAGATGGCGGCGGTGCCGACCGCCCCGCCCCCTGCGTCCCCCGACCCGCGCCGCCGCCCCTCGGTCGTCGTGCTCCGCGCCGGCGACCCCGGGGACCCGGTCCTGCACGTCGTGCACACCCTCGACGGGCACGTCGGTGCCCTGCGGCCGCTCGCGTCCGCGGTGGGCCCCGGGGTCGCGGTCCGCGGCCTCGCGTCGCCGCTCGTCGCCCGC
>JACJWK010000054.1 GCA_020637195.1 Microthrixaceae bacterium | reverse complement strand
GACACCGCGTTGCCGTTGCTGTTGCGGACGATCTTCACCCGGGCCCTCGCCGAGAACCAGCTGCCGTCGTCGCGTGAGATGTCGCTGAGCTGGTTGATCTCGCTGCGCAGCTGCGTGGTCGTCGTGGTGGGTGCCGCCGTCGTCGTCGTGGGCGGCGCCGTGGTGGTGGTCGTCGGGGGCGCGGTGGTCGTCGGGGCGGCCGTGGTGGTGGTGCTGCCCGGCGGGGCGGTCGTCGCCGGTGTCGTCGTGCTGGTGGTGCCGTCGGACGGCACCGACGTGTCGCTGCTGTTGGTGTCGATGCCGAGCTGGGGGAGGTCGCCGATGTCGTCGCTGGCGTTCTCGTAGTAGTCGCCCGAGGCGTCGTCGAGGCGGGCGAGCGCGCCGATCGAGGGCACCACGAGCAGGGCGACGATCAACGCGTATTCGACCGCGGTCACGCCACGGCTGCCGGAGAGGCGCCGTCCCGGTCGCCCGTTCGCCATGGGTCCGTCATCGACCGGACGGGGCCCATCCTTGAACCGGATCCGCCGGCGCCGCATCAGTCGTCGAGCCTCGGCTCGAGGCGCATGATGGCGCGGTCCTTGATGGTGAGGCCCGGGCCGGGGAAGACCTTGGTGAGGTAGTTGTACTTCACCTGCATCCAGACCCCGAGGTAGTCCGCCCCGAGCGCCTGCTGGTTCTGGCGGGTGGTGGGGCACCAGAACCGGTCGGGAGCGGTCCCGCCGCAGCTCGTCGTGCCGCTGAAGTCGCTCAGGGGGCGGGACATGTCGGACCCGGTGTAGACGTTGCACAGGCCGAGCACGGGCGTGCCCGCCATGCAGGTCGCGGTGGGAGACGAGTTCGCGGTGTCGGCCTTGTAGACCACGATGCGCTGGACCCGGGCGGTGTCGGGGATCTCGCGCATGGCGGCCTCGATGGACTTGAGGATGTCGTAGTCCGCCGAGCGCTCGCGCCCGGCGTTGCTGCCCACCCGGGCGCCCGAGCGCAAGGCGTTGGACACCGTCATCGAGTCCCGCCACGCCATGCCGTACTCGAGGACGCCCGCCACGATGAGCACGAGGATCGGGGCGAGCAGCACGAACTCGGTGAGGGCCGCGCCGCGCTCCCCTCGGGCCCGTCGGGCCCGTCGCCGGGCCAGGAGGCGTCCCATCACAGGTCCTGGGGCTCGATGCGCATGACGAGCTCGTCCTCGAGGTTCAGGCCGGGCCCGAACAGGCCGGTGACGAAGTCGTGGCGGGTCTGGACGTAGACGCCGACGTAGTCGGGCGGGCCCGACGCCCGCACCTCCCGGCCGTCCTGGCCGTTGAGCGCGGCCGGGCACCAGAACCGGTCGAGCGACTGCTCGGGCCGGCACCCGAAGGACCCCTTGGGGAGGCGCATGTCGGCGGCGTCGTACACGTTGCAGACGTTCGTGATGCCCACCGTGGCGGTCAGGCAGGCATGGGCGGGGTGGCTCGGTTTCAGCACCGAGCCCCCGACGCCACCCGCGTCGAAGATGATCAGGCGGCGGATCTCGTTGGGCTTGAAGCCCTTCGTCGCCTGGAGGATGACCTGGATCGTGTTCCAGTCGGCGTACTGGTCGTCGCCGAACGCGCTCGCCGCCCGGGCCCCGTCCCGGGACGCGTTGGCCACGGTGAGGTAGTCGCGGAAGGCGAGGCCGAACTCGATGATGCCGAAGATGAGCACGGCGAACACCGGGGTGATGAACGCCGCCTCGACCAGGGCGGCCCCCCGGCTCTCGCGGGCTTTGCGGTGGAGTCGTCGCAGCAGCATCGCTACTCCACCAACCGCACCGGGTCGCCCCGCACCCGGGCCGACCACGTGGTCTGGTCGGTCGGCGAGCCGCTGCCGAAGTCGAGGTTGATGCGGAACCAGCACCCGAGGTCGCTGCCGGCGTCGCAGCCGTAGTTCTCGGGCAGCGGGATCTGCGCGGTCAGGCTGCGCCCGTTGTACAGGCTGTTGGTGAGCCCGTTCTGCGTGCAGGTGGAGCTCGTGGTGATCGACGGGGGCGAGGCGTCGCGGATGAAGGTGCAGCCCCCGAGCGGGGTGCCGGTCATGTCGCTCGGCGGCACGATCGTGAGGCTGGCGTTGGCGCCGTCGGCCACGTCGAACAGCTCGAGCTCGAGGATCTGCCCGGCGTACTCGGGCACGATGCGGGCCAGGTAGAAGTTGGTGACGGTGCCCGAGCCGGACTGGTTCACGTAGATGGGCAGGCGCCCGTCGGCGAAGAAGTTGATGCCGTTCGGGAACGTGGCCGTGGAGGGGTCGCCGAAGCCGGCCCGCAGCGAGAACTTGTTGTAGCCCCCGCTGTTCACGGAGGGGTCGAAGTCGGTGAGCGACGTCGGCGGGTTCGAGAGGTCGGCGGTCGACGTGATCTGGAGCAGGTAGTCGCCCACGACGACCTGGCTCCAGTTCACCTGGCAGAGGTCCACCCAGCGACGGAAGTGGTCGACGAAGGGCAGGTTCTCCCGGCCGATGTTGCCGTCCCGGTAGCCGTCGGACTGGTTGAGCAGCGGGTAGACCGACTCGTCGTAGGCGTCGAAGGTCTTCGTGCAGATGACGGGGTTGTCGCTGTTGTCGAACGGCGTGTTGTCGGGGCTGCGG
>JACJWK010000053.1 GCA_020637195.1 Microthrixaceae bacterium | reverse complement strand
CCCCTGGTTGCCCGGGTTGGCCTGCCCGCCGCCCGCGTTGGCGTTGTTCCCGCCCTTGCCCCGGGACCGTCGTCGGGCGCTCACGCCGCGTCCTCCGCGTCGGCGTCGCCGTCGCCGCTCCCGTCGCCCTCGTCGACCAGCTCGTCGACGCGCAGCCCGAGGGCCCGGCGCAGCTGCTCGGGGTCGAGGTCCTCGACGCTCGACGACTTGGGCAGGGCCACGTCGGCGATCTGGCGCTTGCCGGCGACGACCTCCTCGACGCGCGAGTCGATGGTGCCCGGGCACACGAGCTGGTGGTAGATCACCGTGCGGGTCTGGCCCAGGCGCCAGGCGCGGTCGCGGGCCTGGTCCTCGACCGCCGGGTTCCACCAGCGGTCGTACAGCACCACGTGGTTGGCCGCGGTCAGGTTCAGGCCCGTGCCGCCCGCCTTCAGCGACAGCACCAGCACGCCGGCGCCGTCCCGCTCGTTGAAGCTCTCGAGGATCTGGTCGCGGGCGGTGCGGGTGAGGCCGCCGTGGTAGCACTCGACGGGGGTCCTGGTGCGCGCCGACAGGTGGGCGGCGAGGCGCTGGCCCCACTCGGCGTACTGGGTGAACACGACCATCTTCTCGCCGGCGGCGAACACCGAGTCGACGATCTCGTCGAGTCGGGCCAGCTTGCCCGAACGACCGTCGAGGCCGTCGTCGTCGCCGGTGTAGGCGGCCGGGTGGTTCGTGATCTGCTTCAGCGCGGTGATGGCCGCGAACACGTGGCCCTTGGCCGACTCCTGGCCCTCGGCCTTGACCAGGAGCTGGTCGATGACGGCCTGGTAGAGGCCGACCTGCTCGGGGGTCATGGCGCAGTGGTCGACCTCGTCGATGCGGTCGGGCAGCTCGGCGGCGATGACCGGCTCGTCCTTGGTGCGGCGGAACACGAGGATGCCGTTGAGGGCCCGCATGGCGTCCTCGCCCTCGCGGCGGGTGGCGTCGCGGTCGGTGCTGAGGTGGGTGACGAAGGCCGACCGCGGCCCCACGAGGCCCGGGTTCGTGAAGTCGAGGATGGCCCACAGGTCACCGAGGCCGTTCTCGATGGGCGTGCCCGTGAGCGCCACCTTGGTGCCGGCGGGGATGCGCCGCAGCAGCTGGGCGGTCTCGCTGGAGGGGTTCTTGATGACCTGGGCCTCGTCGAGGACCATGGCCGACCACTCGATGCCCGACAGCGCCTCGACGTCGCGCACCGCGGTGCCGTAGGTGGTGATGATGACGTCGGCGCGGGCCACCTCGTCGTCGAGCTCGGCGGCCGAGGCCCGCCGGGCGCCGTGGTGGACCAGCACCCGCAGCCCCGGCGTGAACTTCGCGGCCTCGCCCGCCCAGTTGGTGACGACCGCCGGTGGGGCCACCACGAGCGCGGGCGCCGGGTCCTCCCCCGCCTCCCGGGCCCGGGTGTGGGCGGCCAGCAGGTGCGACAGCATCGTGGGGGTCTTGCCGAGGCCCATGTCGAGGGCCAGGCAGCCCCCCAGGCCGGCGGCGTCGAGGAAGCCCAGCCACGCCAGCGCCTCGCGCTGGTAGCTGCGCAGCTCGCCCACGAACCCGTCCGGCGTGGTGGCGGGCTCGCCGCCCATCTCCTGGGCGGTGCGGAGCAGGTCGGTGGCCCAGCTGGCGCCCTGGATCTGCACCCCGCCGGCGAGGGGGGTGCCCTCGAGCCCGAGGGCGTAGCGCAGCATCTCGGCGCCGGTGAGCTGGTCGGTGGCGGCCCGCTCCTCGAGCGCGGCCGCGGCGGCCTCGAGGTCGGCGTGCTCGACCGCCACCCACTTGCCGCCGGAGCGCACCAGGGGCCGGGCCTCCTTGGCCAGCTTCGAGATCTCGGCGGCCGTGAGCTCGACCTCGTCGAACACGACCGACCACCGCACCTTGGAGAGCTGGCCGGCGCCCGAGCCCGTCCGGCTGGAGGGGTCGCTGTCGAGGCGGAGGCTGGGGGTGACCTTGCGGGGCGACATCGCCGGCACCCGCACGTCGAAGCCGGCGGTGATGAGGTTGCGCCCGGTCACCGACATGAGCTGCCAGGCCTCGTCCTGGCTGAGGATGACGTCGCCGCGGCGGTGGCTGCCGAGCCGGTTGAGCTCCGGCAGCAGCCGCTCGAGCCGCCCGAGGTCGGCCTCGAGCTCGCGGCGCTTCGAGCCGGCGTTGACCAGGGCCACGTCGACCGACACCAGGCGCTTGTCCGGCCCCGGCGCCAGCACCTTGAGGTGCCAGGCCCCGCCGACGTCGGGCGGGTCGAGCTGGACCACGATCTGGCGCGTCGAGGGGTTGACGACCGGCTTGGCCCACCGGTCGATCTGGCCGGCCACGTCGCCCGCCACCACCGACGGGGCGGTGAACTCGCTGCCGTCGAGGCGGGTGAGGAAGGCCTCGGCCACCTCGCTCGGCCGCGAGACCGTGGGGGGCGGGGCGGCCACGACCACCATCTGCGCGGCCTGGCGGCAGATGGCGTCGACCATGGCGGTGAGCACCAGGTTGGTCACGTCGCGCGCCTCGGACGAGGTGGCCACGGCCCGGGCGGCGCCGGGCATGGCCTTGGCGAACGCGGTGAGGCGGGCGGCGTCGACCAGCGCCGGGGTCCAGCGCACGTGGACGAGGCGGTTCTTGTCGCCCGACCCGCGGCGCTTCCGCTTCTGCTTCAGCAGCGGGACCATCGATCCCTTGGCGACGAGCTCGACCGCCCAGGCCGCCACCGCCGAGAACCAGCGCACGCTGGCACCGAGGCGCTCGTCGTCGGCCCGGTCCTGCACGGCGGCGAGCCAGCCCAGGA
>JACJWK010000052.1 GCA_020637195.1 Microthrixaceae bacterium | reverse complement strand
AGCGCCCGGCGGGCGTGGGCCGCGGCGCCGTGCCGGTCCCCGGCCTCGACGGCGCCGATGGCCCGGAAGACCTCGGTGACCACGGCCACGAAGTGGTCGGGCTCCTCCTCGGCGAGCGCCGCGGCGAGGTCGAGGGCCTCGGCGGCGTCGTCGGGCAGGCCGGCGGTGACGAAGGTGCCACCCGCCATCGCGGCCAGGCGGGCGGACCGGCCGGTGTCCCCGTTGGCCCGGACCGCCCGGGCCACGGCGAGCGCGGCGCCGACGTCGCCCGTGGTCAGCTCGAGGGTGATGGCCAGCGGCGCCAGCACCGGGTCGCTGGCGTCGTCGGCCCCGAGCGCACGGGCCAGCTCGACCTGGCGGCGGGCGACGTCCCAGTGGCCCTGGGAGAGGTGCAGCCACCCCGTCAGGACCGTGCACCCCAGGTGGCGATCGGCCGCCTCGCCCAGCGCGCCGAGCAGGCGCATCAGCGTGGCGAACTGCCCGCCGTTCAACAGCTCGGTGGCGTGGCGGGCCAGCAGCTCGGCGGCCCGATCGGGGTCGCCGCCGGCCAGCGCGTGCTCGATGGCGCGGAGGGGCTGGTCGTGCTCGGCGAACCAGGTCGCGGCGCGGTCGTGGAGGGCGGGCAGCTCGGCGGCGATGGTGCGCTCGGCGTCGAGGCGGAGGAGGTCGCCGAGCAGGTGGTGGTAGCGGAACCAGGTGCCGGTCGGGTCGAGGGGCAGGACGAGCTGGTTGGTGGCGGCGAGGTCGGCGAGCCAGGCGGCGCCGCCCTGGCCCTGGCACAGGTGGTCGACGAGCGGCCCGGTGAGCCGGTCGAGGATCGACGTCTGGAGCAGGCGGTGGCGCTCGTCGTCGTCGAGCGCGCCGAGCACCTCGTCGAGGAGGTAGTCGGCGACGAGGTCGTGACTGCCGCCGAAGCGCTCGACGAACGCGGCCGGGTCGTCGGTGCGGCGCAGGGAGAGCGCAGCGAGCACGAGGCCGGCGGCCCAGCCCTCGGTGCGGGCGACCAGGTCGGCCCGCTGCTGGGGCGACAGCTCGACGAGCGGGCCCAGCAGCTCGGCCGCCTCGGTGTCGTCGAAGCGCAGGTCCGCGGCCCGGATCTCCTCCAGCTCCTGCCGGGCCCGGAGGCGGCCCAGGCGCAGCGGTGGGTCGACCCGGGTGCAGAGCACGATCGTGACGTGCGGTGGGGCCAACTCGACGAGGCGTTCGAGGCCGGCGTGCACCGCGTCGTTCGTGACGAGGTGGTAGTCGTCCAGCACCAGGGTCACGGGCGCCGAGGCGTCGTCGAGGGCGGCGAGCAGGCGGGGGAGCACGGTGTCGGCGGCCCCTCCGGTCGCCTCGACCGCGGGAACGACCTGGTCGGCCAACCCGGGCACGACCATCTCGAGCGAGTGGCACACGTAGGTCCAGAAGCGGGCGGGGTCGGCGTCGCTGTCCTCGACCTGGAGCCAGGCCACCGGCTCCGACCGGCCGGCCAGCCAGGCGCCGACGAGCGTGGACTTGCCCGCCCCGGCCGGAGCGCTCACCAGGACCATCCGGGTGCGCGGGTCGGCGGTGGCGGCCTCGAGGCGCTGGGTGAGCGACGGGCGAAGGACGGGGTTCGCCGGCGGGGTCGGCGCGCGCAGCTTGGCCGCGAGCAGCGGTTCGGGCGCCTCGACCACGGGACCGAGGGTAGGAGGTCGACGGCCGGTGCCGGTGGGGTGTGGTCACGACCCGGCCTCGGGATCTCACCCGGGTGAGACCGGTCGGCGGGTGAGGACAGGTCACCCGGGCGGGGCGGAAGGTGGGGCCATGGACGAACCGACCCGCTACCGGATCGTGATCCGCGGCGAGGCCGGGGCCCGAGCGCTCCGCCCCTTCGCCGACGAGTTCACGGTCGCCCGGGTGGACGGCGGGACCGCGCTCGAGGGCCCGGTCCGCGACGCCGCCCACCTGCACGGGCTGCTCGTCCACCTGACGGCGCTCAACGCCGAGGTCGTCAGCCTCAACCCCGTCCCCACCACGGACCTGACCGACAGGAGCACACCCTCATGACCACCACCGCACCCCTCACCCGTCCCGTCCCCTCGTCCCCGTCCCCGGCCCCCGCCGACGGGCCTCCGCGGCGCCGGCGCCTCGGTCGGGTCGCCGGCGTCGCCGCGCTCGTCGAGGCGGCCACGTTCGTGGTCGGCATCGCCCTGTTCGTGACCGTCCTGGCCGACTACGGCAGCGGCGACCTGTCCGTCGCCGAGTCCGTGCGCTTCCTCACCGACCACCAGGGGGCCCTGCACCTCTGGTACATCGTCAGCTACATCGCGTTCGGCGTGGCCCTCGTGCCCCTGTCGCTGGGGCTGCACGACCGGCTCCGGGAGCGGGCGCCCGAGCTGTCCCGCACCGCGGCGGCGTTCGGGTTGATCTGGGCCGGGCTCGTGCTGGCCGCCGGGATGATCGCCAACGTCGGTATCGGCCTCGTCGCCGACCTGGCCGGCGGCGCGGACGCCGCCCAGGCCGGCGCCCTGTGGTCCGCCCTCGAAGCGGTGCAGGACGGGCTCGGCGGCGGCAACGAGGTCGCCGGCGGCGTGTGGGTCCTGCTCGTCAGCGTGGCCGCCCTGCGCACCCGTGCCCTGCCCCGGGGCCTGAACGTGCTCGGCATCGTCAGCGCCACCGCCGGCATCGTCACGGTGGTGCCCGGGCTGACCGAGGTCGGGATGGTGTTCGGCCTGGGCCTGATCGTGTGGTTCACCTGGCTGGGCGTGGTCCTGGTCCGCGACGCCCGCTGACCCCGACCGCCGACGCCGCCGGGAGCCCCGGCGGCGGTGTCCCTCTCCGGAGGTGACGCCGCCGCCGGGGCCCCTCGCGTCCGCCGGCGCCGGGTTGATTC
>JACJWK010000051.1 GCA_020637195.1 Microthrixaceae bacterium | reverse complement strand
ATCGTCCGCGACGCCATCGGTCGGGCCGTGCGCAACGCGGTCGACCGCGACGACGCCGGCGACTGAGCCGCCGTCGCTTTTCGCTCCGTCGAACCCGCCCCGTACACTTCGGGGCACCAGTCCGCACGGGAGGAAAACCCATGGCAGGTTCGGTCATTCTCACGGGGGCACGCACCCCGGTCGGCAAGCTCTCGGGCGCGCTGGCGTCCTTCGCCGCCACCGACCTCGGCGGCTTCGCCATCAAGGCCGCCCTCGACCGGGCCGGGATCGCCCCCGAGCAGGTCGACTACGTCTTCATGGGCCAGGTGCTCCAGGCCGGCGCCGGCCAGATCACCGCCCGCCAGGCGGGCGTCAACGCCGGCATCCCCATGTCGGTGCCCGCCACCACCGTCAACAAGGTGTGCCTCTCGGGCCTCAACGCCATCTACCTGGCCGACCTCATGGTCCAGGCCGGCGAGGCCGACATCGTGGTGGCCGGCGGCATGGAGTCGATGACCAACGCCCCGTACCTGCTGCCCGGGGCCCGCGCCGGCTACCGCCTCGGCGACCAGACCGTGGTCGACTCGATGATGTACGACGGCCTCTTCTGCGCCTTCGACCAGTGCGCCATGGGCGCCGGCACCGAGAAGTACGCCGCGTCGGCGGGCATCGACCGCCAGTCGCAGGACGAGCTCGCCGCCGCCTCGCACGAGCGGGCCGCCCGAGCCGCCAAGGACGGGGCGTTCGACGACGAGATCGTCCCCGTCGAGGTGCCCCAGCGCAGGGGCGACCCCGTCGTCGTCAGCGTCGACGAGGGCGTCCGCGCCGACACCACGGTCGAGTCGCTGTCGGGCCTGCGCCCGGCGTTCGACAAGGCCGGCAACATCACGGCCGGCAACGCCTCGCAGATCTCCGACGGCGGCGCCGCCGTGATCGTCACCTCCAAGGCCAAGGCCGAGGAGCTCGGCGTCACCCCGCTCGGCGAGATCGTCAGCTACGGCCAGGTGGCCGGCCCCGACCCGTCGCTGCTCAGCCAGCCCGCCCGGGCCGTCCAGCAGGCGGCCGAGAAGGCCGGCCTCGCCGTCTCCGACATCGACCTGTTCGAGCTGAACGAGGCCTTCGCCGCCGTCGGCGTGCAGTCCATGGCCGACCTCGGCATCACCGCCGACGTCACCAACGTCAACGGCGGCGCCATCGCCATCGGCCACCCCGTCGGCATGTCCGGCACCCGGGTGGCCCTCACGCTGCTCAACGAGCTCAAGCGCCGCGGCGGCGGCACCGGCGCCGCGGCCCTGTGCGGCGGCGGCGGTCAGGGCGACGGCATCATCGTCAAGACCGTCTAGACCCGCTCGTCCCGGGCCCCGCCCGGGCATGATGGGCCGGTGCAGGACCTCCTCGACGACCTTCGCCGCTGGCGGCGGGCCGGGACGCGCGTGGCGTTGGCGCGCGTGGTCGACGTCGACGGCTCCGCGCCGCGACCCGCGGGGGCGGCCATGGCCGTCAGCGAGCACGGCGAGGTGGCCGGGTCGGTGTCGGGGGGCTGCGTCGAGGGCGCCGTGGTGACCACCGCCCTCGAGGTGCTCGAGTCGGGCGAGCGCAGGGTGGTCACGTTCGGCTACTCCGACGACGAGGCCTTCGCGGTCGGCCTCACCTGCGGCGGCACGGTCCACGTGTTCGTCGAGCCCTTCGACTGGTAGCCGGTTTGGCACCCCTGCTCTCCGAGGACCTCGAGGCCGCCGTCCGGGCGGGCCGGCCGGCGGTGCTGGCCACGGCGATCGCCGGAGGGGCCGTGGGGGCCAAGCTGCTGGTCACCGCCGGCGACCGGCCCGAGTCCGGGCCGACGGTCCGCGCCGACGGGTGGCCGGACCGGGCGCTCGAGGCCGCCGTGCGACGCGACGCCACCGCGGCGCTCACGCCGGCGGCGACGGGCACCCGCCGCTACGGCCGAGAAGGTCGCCTCGACGGGGACGACCACACCGTGTTCTTCGAGGCGTTCGCCCCGCCGCCCCGCATGATCATCGTCGGAGCGGTGGACTTCAGCGCCGCGCTCGCCCGCGTCGCCAAGGTCCTGGGCTTCCGCGTCACCGTGTGCGACGCCCGGCCCGCCTTCGCCACGACCGCCCGCTTTCCCGCCGCCGACGAGGTCGTGGTGGACTGGCCCGACCGGCACCTCGCCGCCGTCGGCGCCGCTCTCGGCCCCCGCGACGCCGTCTGCGTGCTCACCCACGACGCGAAGTTCGACGTGCCCGCCGTGGTGGCCGCCCTCGCCACCGACGTGGGCTACCTCGGCGCCATGGGGTCGCGCCGCACCACCGAGGACCGGGCCCGGCGCCTGCGGGACGCGGGGGTCGACGACGCCGACCTCGCCCGGCTGATGGCCCCCATCGGGCTCGACCTGGGCGCCCGCACGCCCGAGGAGACCGCCGTCGCGATCTGCGCCGAGGTCATCGCCCACCAGACGGGACGGGCGGTGCCCAGCCTGCGCGCGTCGGACGGGCCCATCCACGGGCTGCCGGGCTGAGCGGCGCACGGAACCGGGCGGCCCCGGCCACACTGGGACCATGTCCGACCGGCCCGACGGCGACGCGCGAGAGGGGCCCGACCTGGGCGCGTCGGCCCTGCGCGGCCGCCTGCTCGTGGCGTCGCCGCTGCTGTCGGACCCCAACTTCGACCGCACGGTCGTGCTGCTCGTCGAGCACGGCGAGGAGGGGGCGCTCGGGCTGGTGCTCGACCGCCCGAGCGAGCTGCCCGTCGGCGAGGTCCTGTCGCAGTGGGCGCCGCGGGCGGCCGCTCCCGGGGCCATGTTCCTCGGCGGTCCCGTGCAGCCCAGCGCGGTCATCTGCCTGGCCCGCACCTCGGGACTGCTCGCGTCCGCGTTCGAGACGTCGAGCGACGAGCTGTTGACCCCGACCGCCGTGCCCGGCGTCGCCCTGCTCGACCTCGACGGCGACCCCGGGGGCGTCCCCGACGGCGTCGAGCTGCGCTGCTTCGCCGGTTACGCCGGATGGAGCGAGGGCCAGCTCGAGGCCGAGATCGACGAGGGCGCCTGGTTCGTCGTCGACCCCTCACCCGACGACCCGTTCACCCGCCGACCGAGCCAACTGTGGCGATCGGTGCTGGCCCGCCAACCGGGCCCGCTGGCCCGCTACGCCCTGTACCCGCGCGACCCGAGCACCAACTGA
>JACJWK010000050.1 GCA_020637195.1 Microthrixaceae bacterium | reverse complement strand
GCAACGGTACTGGAGCTTGACCTTGCGGAGCTCGCCGGCGGGCGGCGGCTCGGGGACCGGTCGGGCGAACGACCCGAGCACGGCCTTGCCGGCGCGCCAGATCCCGTAGGCGAAGGCGAGGGCGACGACCACCCGGACGATGCTGCCGAGCTCCATGGAGGCTCCAGTCTCGCCGGTGACCGCCCCGCGCCCAACACCGGCGGGTGCGGGAGAGCTCGTTCTCGAGGCGATGCCGGTCGGAAACCGACCGCCATCGCCTCGAGCTCGGCGTCGAACCGGGTCAGACGCGCTCGATGATGGTGGCGTTGGCCATGCCGCCGCCCTCGCACATCGTCTGGAGGCCGTAGCGCCCGCCGGTGCGCTCGAGCTCGTTGACCAGGGTGGCCATGAGCTTGGCGCCCGAGCAGCCGAGCGGGTGGCCGAGGGCGATGGCGCCGCCGTTGACGTTGACCTTGCCCATGTCCGGGTGGAGCTCCTTCTCCCACGCCAGGACGACCGAGGCGAAGGCCTCGTTGATCTCGGTGAGGTCGATGTCGTCCATGGTCAGCCCGGACCGCTCGAGGGCCTTGTGGGTGGCCGGGATGGGGCCGGTGAGCATGGTGATGGGGTCGACGCCGGCGAGGGCGAACGTGTGGAAGCGGGCCCGCGGGGTGAGGCCGAGCTCGTTGGCCTTGTCCTCGCTCATGATCAGCACGGCGGCGGCGCCGTCGGTGATCTGGCTGGAGTTGCCGGCGGTGACCTTGCCGTCCTCCTTGAAGGCGGGCTTGAGGTTGGCGAGGGTCTCGACCGTCGTGCCCTCCCGGATGCCCTCGTCGGCGCCGACCACCTCGTCGGTCTCGATGAGCTTGCCGGTCTCGCGGTCGATCGGCTTGGCCTGGACCGGGATGATCTCGTTGTCGAAGCGTCCCTCGTCACGCGCCTGCGCGGCGCGGCGCTGCGACTCGGCCGAGAAGGTGTCGAGGTCCTCCCGACTGAGGCCCCACTTGTCGGCGATGAGCTCGGCGGAGATGCCCTGGGGGACGATGCCGCCCACGGCGTCGTAGCGCTCGGTCATCTGGGGGCCGAACGGGAAGCCGACGTTCTGGACCATGGCCGACGCGCCCATGGGGACCATCGACATGACCTCGACGCCGGCGGCGACGACCACGTCGTAGGCCCCGGCCATCACGCCCTGGGCCGCGAAGTGGGCGGACTGCTGCGACGACCCGCACTGGCGGTCGATCGACGTGGACGGGACCGTCTCGGGCCAGCCGGCGGCGAGCACGGCGTTGCGGCCGATGTTGAGGCTCTGGGCGCCGACCTGCATGACGCACCCCATGATCACGTCGTCGACGAGCCCGGGGTCGAGGTCGTTGCGCTCGACGAGGGCGTTGAGCACCACCGCGCTGAGGTCGGCCGGGTGCCACCCGGAGAGCTTGCCGTTCCGCTTGCCGCCGGGGGTGCGGACGGCGTCGACGATCACTGCGCTCGCCACGATCGGGCTCCTTTGCTGGAGGGCTCGGCCGGTGGCGGCGACCGCCGCTGCCGGACCGGGAAACTTGACTGTTCGGTCAAGATACTGGCTCGGGCGACGCGTGACCCGTTCGGTGACCTCCTGGCGCCGCCTCCTCACGGAAAGCGACGCTTTTCGGCACCTTGCGTGGTGTTCTTGAGGCACGCTGTGGAAAAGCCGGCTACAACGGTGTCCATCGGGCAGGCTGTTGTTCGGACGACGAGGAGGGGGCGAACGATGACGGTGACGGACGAGGAGATCCACGCCGCGGTGGACGGCCAGACGGTGCCGTCGGCCTTCGTGGCCACGGTGGCCGCGCACGGCGACCGCGTCGCGTTGCGCGAGAAGGTCGACGACGGGTGGGTGGAGACCACCTTCGCCGAGTACGGGGACCAGGTGGCCCGCATGGCCGCGGGGCTCGCTGCGCTGGGCGTCGGCGACGGCACCCGCGTCGTCATGATGATGCGCAACATCCCGCAGTTCCACGTGGTGGACATGGCCGCCTACTTCTGCGGCGCCACCCCGATCTCGATCTACAACTCGTCCTCGCCGGAGCAGGTGGCGTACCTGACGGGGCACTGCGGGGCCACGGTGGCGGTGGTCGAGGACATCGGGTTCCTCGAGCGCTTCTTGAAGGTCCGCGACGAGCTCCCCGACCTCGCCCACCTCGTCGTGCTCAACGACCCCGACGGCCTGGCCGGGCCCGACGTCCACACCTACGCCTCACTGCTCGAGCACGAGCCGGTCGACCTGGAGGCGGCGGCCGCGCGGGCCACGCCCGACCACCTGGCGACGCTGATCTACACGTCGGGCACGACGGGGCCGCCCAAGGGCGTGATGCTCACCCACCGCAACATCGCGTGGACCGTGGAGAGCCTGCGCCGCACCCTCGACCTGGACTCGTACCTGGGCAAGCGCATCGTGTCGTACCTGCCGATGGCCCACATCGCCGAGCGGATGACCAGCCACTACCAGCAGGCGTGGCTGGGCTACGAGGTGACGTCGTGCCCGGACCCGGGCCAGATCGGCACCTACGCCCGCGAGGTGCGCCCCCACGTGATGTTCGGCGTGCCGCGGGTCTGGGAGAAGATCCACGCCGGCGTGGTCGGCGCGCTGGCCGCCGACCCCGAGAAGAGTCGCCAGTTCGCCGAGGGGGTCGAGGCGGCCAAGCCCATCGTCGACGCCATGGCGTGGGGGCGTGCCACCGAGGAGCAGGAGGCCACCTACGCGTTCCTCGACGAGCTCGCCTTCCGAGGGGTGCGCGAGCTGGTGGGACTGGACCAGCTCGACATCGCCATCACCGGCGCCGCGCCCATCCCCGCCGAGCTGCTGGCCTGGTTCCGGGCCATCGGCGTCCCCCTGGCCGAGATCTACGGGATGTCCGAGTCGTCGGGCCCCATGACCTTCGCCGCGCGCCAGGTGAAGCCCGGCACGGTCGGACCCGCCATCCCCGGCTGTGAGGTGAAGCTGGCCGACGAGGACAACGAGATCATCTGCCGGGGCGGCAACGTCTTCCAGGGCTACCTGAATGCACCGGACAAGACCGCCGAGGCCCTCGACGACGACGGATGGCTCCACTCGGGCGACATCGGCACGGTCGACGAGGACGGGTACTTCAGCATCGTCGACCGCAAGAAGGAGCTGATCGTCACCGCCGGCGGCAAGAACATCAGCCCGGCCAACCTCGAGGCGGCGCTCAAGATGATCCCGCTGGTCGGGCAGGCCTGCGCGATCGGGGACCGCCGCCCGTTCGTCTCCGCCCTCGTGGTCCTCGACCCCGACACCGCGCCGGCGTGGGCCCGGGGCCAAGGCATCGAGTTCGAGACCGTCGCCGACCTGGCGGGCAACCCGGAGGTGAAGGCGGAGGTGGAGCGGAGCCTCGCCGACGTGATGTCCGAGTTCAACAACGCCGAGCGGGTCAAGAAGGTCACGATCCTCGCCGACGAGTGGCTCCCCGACTCCGAGGAGCTCACGCCCACCTCGAAGCTCAAGCGTCGAGGCATCCACGCGAAGTACGCCGACGAGATCGAGTCCCTGTATGCCTGACCGACACGCGAGGCGGCGCCTGGTGCTCACTCTGAAGCAGCTCGCTGCCTGCTCGAGTTGGTAGGGATTGCCATGCGGGATCTGGCCCCGACGATACATCGTCAGCGAATGGTCATCGAAGGCTACGTGGCTGATCCGATCTCATCCGACCAGATCAAGGAATACTTGGGTCAGCTGTCGGCCGTCCTCGGCATGACCACACTGCTCGACCCCGTCACCCATCAATCCGATCGGTACGGGTGGGCCGGTTGGATCCATTGGGAGACTTCGGGCGCTCATTTTTATGCCTGG
>JACJWK010000005.1 GCA_020637195.1 Microthrixaceae bacterium | reverse complement strand
GGCGGCTTCGAGCCCACCCTCGAGGGGGTGCGATCGGCGGGGCGGTGGGAGGCGTTCGGTCGCTACACCCGAGACCAGGGCCATTGGGACGACGTCGGGCCCGCGGGCGTGTCCGTGTGGGGGCCGTACCTGGTCTACGGCACGGTCCTGCGCACGTGCCCGTACGCCACCGCCCAGCTCGCGCCCCGCGGCGGGAGGGAGCGGGCCGGGCGCGGTGACGCGCAGGATCAGGTCGACGCCGAGTCGCTCGACGCCCCGGCGTGACCGGCGCTCAGCGGCGGCGGGGCCCGAAGGCGGCCCGCACCGCCTCCGACGGGAAGCCGCCGGGGACGTCGCCCGAGGTGGCGTAGCGGTACAGCGCCATCTGGAAGATGCCGCTGAGAGCGGCCACCACGGTCATGACCACGGCCAGCCACGCCACGGCGACGGCGACGCCCACGACGGCCACCCCCAGGTTGCCGCTGGCCACCGCCACGCCGCCCACGAGCAGAGCGGGCAGGGCGGCGAGGAAGCCGAGCAGCCCGAAGCCCATCTGGGCGGCGAGGTTCTCGCCCCAGGTGGACCGGAAGAGCTGCGCCGAGCGCTTGGTGGCGGCGATCGGGCCGAGGTCCTCGACCACCAGCACGGGCACCACGAGGAAGGTGACGATGCGCCACGCCGCCCCCACGAGGTTGGCGACGATCTGGCCGACGAACCCGGCGCGCTCCTCGACGGCCTGGAGGATCAGCCCGACGGTGCCGGTGAGCAGCGCCCAGGGCAGGATCCGGTCGAGGCGGCTGGTGGCGGCGTGCAGGGACGAGCCCACCGAGGGCTCGCCGCCCGACAGCGCCTCGTCGGCGCCCGAGACGAGCGCCGTCTGGAAGAACACGGTGACGATGGTGGCCGCCAGGTAGCCGAACACGCCGAGGACGTAGACGAACGGCGACGCGTCGAACCCGTCGGCGCCGCCGCCGGTCCCGCCGTCGACCCCGACGAGCAGGATCAGGCCCAGGAACCCGGCCAGGACCACGAGGTTCGCGACGAACGAGAGCACCGGCAGCACGGCCAGGCCACGGTGCTCGCGCAGCACCGCCCAGCTGGCCTTGGCGAGCTCGATGGTGCGCTGGATCCGACCCATGGCCGGGGAGTCTACGGAGTCCGGGAGGCGCGTGACCGGTGGACCAGGTCGCGGAACAGCCCGAGCTGGTCGGGTCGGTGGCGGAGCAGCTCCGGGTGCCACTGCACCGCGAGGAAGTGGTCCGAGCCCTCGAGCTCGATGGCCTCGACGACGCCGTCGGGGCTGGTGGCCACCGCCCGGATCCCCGGCCCGAGCCGGTCGACGGCCTGGTGGTGGAGCGAGTTGACCTCCGACTCGCCGGCGCCGAGGAGCGACGCGAGGCGGGAGCCGGGCTCGACCGCGATCGCGTGCGCGTCGCCGGCGGCCAGGTGCTCGGCATCGTGGCCGTCGAGGTGCTGGACCAGCGTGCCGCCGAGGGCGACGTTGGCCACCTGCAGGCCCCGGCAGATCCCGAGGGTGGGGATCCGTCGCTCGACCACCTGGTGCATCAGGCGCGTGTCCCAGGCGTCGCGCTCGGCGTCGGTGTACTTGGTGGCCTCGTGCGTGCCGGCGCCGTAGGCCGCGGGCTCGATGTCGCCCCCGCCGGTGAGGACCACGCCGTCCACCAGGTCGAGCAGCTCCGCGAACACGGCCTGGCCGTCGTCGGACTCGTCGTTGAGGGGGAGCAGCAGCGGCAGGCCGCCCGCCGCGATCACCGAGTGCACGTAGTCGTGCGGGTACGTGTCGCAGCGCTCGGGGGTGCCCTCGTAGTCGACGTCGCGGGGCCACGACGTGATGCCGATGCGGGGGCGGTCGCTCACGGCGGGGACGCTACAGGGGGCTCGGCGCGCCGCCGCCGGCGCCGTCGTCTCGGACGCAGCGGGCGAAGTCGTACACGCGCCGGATGTCGCCCTGGGGCCCGGCCCCCTCCTGCGGCTCGCCCTGTTTGGGGTCGGTGCGCACCGAGCCGGCGCCGTGGGCGTCGACGTACTCGCCGCCGACGAGCCCGAGGGCCTCGCCGAAGTTCACGATGTACGCGTCGAGGCCGGGGGAGAACGAGGTCGACGTCCAGTACGCCCCGAACCCGTCGGCGCCGCCCTCGTCGGTGATGGGGGTGGTGGCGAACACGGGGTCGATGGCGGCCGAGCCGGTGGTGTCGGGGGAGCGGGAGTAGTCGACGAGGCCCTGGAGCTCCTTGGCGTCGGGCAGGCGCCAGTCGTCCACGCCGGCGTAGGAGAGATCGGCGCAGAACGCCAGGGCCTCCTGCCAGTCCAGGGTGCCGTCGGCCCGGCTCGTGGCGGCCACGGCGTCGGCGACCTGCTCGTCGCCGCTGTCGACCTGCATCCACACGAGGCCGGTGGCGTCGTCGGTGACGGTGCCGTCACCGCCGTCGGTGAAGGTGCTGTCGCCGTAGCCGTCGCCACCGCGCACGAAGCGGGCGTAGTAGACGCTGCTCGTGGCGTTGCCGGTCTTCGGGTAGGCCTTGATGCGCCCGTCGGCGAAGTTGACGCCGAAGAACGAGTCGTCGCCCTGCATGGTGGTGGACACGTACTCGGTGCCGGTCAGGTACTGGGCATCGATGTAGCGACCTCCGGCCGACGTGTCGGGGTACTCGAAGTCGAACACGTCGGTGTCGACGAAGGGGACGGCGTCGGCGGGCGCCTCGGCGCTGGACGGGTCGGCGCTGCCCTGGTCGCCGCTCAGGTCGATCAGCGACCAGAGCTCGTCGATGGTGGGCACCCGCCAGTCGTCGAACCCGCCGGTGTCGGCCGCGGCGGCGGCCGCCTCGGCGTCGGCCCAGGCGACCTGCGAGAACTCCTGTTGCCAGACGAGGCCCGTGCGCTCGTCGGTGACGGTGCCGTCCCCGTTGTCGGTGTAGGTCAGCGGTCCGCCCGCCTGCACCTGGCCGTCCTGGAGGAAGAACGGCTCGCCCTCGGCCGGGCACTCGATCGTGGTGGTGGCGTCGAAGCAGTCCTCGACCCCCGTGCCGGCCACGGGGGTGGCGAGGTCGTCGCCCGTCGTGGTGGTGGTGGTGGTCGTGGCGCCCGCCGGGGCGGAGGTGCTCGTGGCCCCGGTCGCCGCGTCGTCGCCGGAGCCGCACGACGCGGCGAGCAGGGCGAGTGCCGTCGCGGTCGCCGCCAGGACCAGGGTCGTGCGTCCGGGTCGCATCGCCAGTGCGCTCCTCGTCTCGTGGCCGGCCGGAGATCGGCCCGCGCGCTCGACGCGGAACGTACGACACGCCGGCGGGCGCCGCCACCCTCCGGCCGGCGTTCTCATCGAGTTCTCATCCGGGTCGCGACCCGGGCCGGCGCCCCGGTGAGGGGGCGCCGGCCCGTCCGCTGCGGGGCCCGGCGTGGCCCTGCGGCTCAGGCGGCGAGCAGGTCGAGGACCGGCGCGTTGACCTCGGTCGTCGAGCCCGGCATCTTCCCCGACTCGATGGCGATGGTTCCCTGACCGGCGAGCTCCACCTGGTAGGTGGTGCTCATCGCCCCGACCTGGACGGGCGTCCGGTGCACGTGCACCTGGTCGCGGTCCCAGCGGCGCAGCGCCTGTCGGACCTTGATGCCCGTGCCCCGCGGCTTGTAGTCGAACACGTACACGTGGGCGTCGGTGACGGCGACGAGGAAGCTCTGGGGCAGGTTGTCGGCCCGGCTCTTGTCGAGCCCCCGCTTGACGAGGCCGGCGAGGGGGGAGACCTTGCCCAGCCCGAACGAGCCCATCGTGCCCGCCCGGGAGAACACCCCGACGGCCAACAGCTCGCCCTCGACGTGGGGCGCCACCTCCATCATCCAGCGCTCGCGGTACGCCTCGTACTTGTCGGTGGTCCGGCTCATGCCCGCCACTCCTGCTCGGCGCGCTCCTGGCGCAGGCCGTTGATCCCGCCCCAGACGAGCAGGAGGCCGGCGCCACCGCTCAGGTAGCCGAGCGCCCGGGCCAGGAAGAACGGCGTGGTCACCCAGAGGACGGCGAACACGCCGCAGAGGGCCAGGAGGCCGACGCCGGCGGCGAGCGCCGGGACGGGCCGGTTGTACCAGGCCACCGCCGGGGCGGCGGCCGTCGGGGTCGTGGTGGTCGATGGCATGTGCCCAGGGGACCACCGCCGCCCCCACCCGGTCATGAGTAGGGCCTACTCAACCTGTGGCGGCACGGCCGCGACCTACTCAGGCGTGGGGCGGTCGCTGATGTCAGGCGGCGTCCGCGCGGCGGCGCACGTCGGCCACGACGCCGAGGATCTGGCCCATCTGCGACGGGTCGAACAGCGCGTCAGGGCCCTGCGGGCTGACGTCGGTGAAGGGCGACTCGTAGAGGCGGCGGGGTTCGACCACGCCGTTGGCGGTGAGCTCGTCGATCACCAGGTTGACGAACTCGATCTGGTCGGCGGTCAACCGCTGGTCGTCGAGGAACGCGGCGAAGGCGGCCTTCGCCGCGGCACGGTCGAGCCCGACGAGCCGGCGGACGAAGAGGCCGAAGCTGCCTTCCTCGCGTTGGGCGCGCTCGCACTCACCGGCGGACCCGACACCGCTGTCGACGAGGATGCGCTGGAGCTCGGCCAGGTCGTCGGCGGTGATGGGGCGGTCGTGGTGCAGCTTGGCGATGGCCCACTCGCCCTTGTGCTCGACCAGGAACTGGCGGGCCTTGCGGCGGAAGCGCTCGAAGTCCTCCACGGCCACGAGGTCGGCGAACTCGACGTCGACGCCCTCGCCGATCTCGTCCTCGAAGTCGGTGTACACCACCTTGCGCTTGTGCTTCTCGATGAACGGGACGAGGCCGCGCAGCCGTCGCCGAGCCGACTCGAGCATGGCCAGGGTGACGTCCTGCCACCATTCGTCGGTCTGCACATCGACGATGAGCGGGAGCTGGGCTGCGACGGCCGGGATGGTGGGGTAGTCCTCCAGCAGACCGGCGATCTCGCGGACGTTCTGCTGGAGGCGCGGGTAGCCGGGCTCGTCCCGCAGCAGCGCGAGCTCCAGCGAGAGGACGAGCAGGTCGAAGCGCTTGGACTCCTCGGGCTCGGGCTCCGCCGTCGTGGGTAGGCCGGCGAGCTCCCGGGTGAGGGTGGCCAGGTCGCCGGTATCGAGGTGCTGCCACGCCTCGGCGTCGCGGAAGCGCTCGACGTGGCGCCGGTGCGGTCGGACGATCACATTGTCGAGGTTCATCGAGGCCACGCCGGCCCGCAGCAGCTCGGCGAGGTCGCGCCGCTCCGTCTCGTGGGAGCCCGCGGCGTCGAGGGTGGCGATCAGCTCGACCCGGTGGCGGAACAGCCGCTCGCCGAGGGAGGCGGTGACCGACCCCTCAGTGGCGTCGGGGTGGAGGTTGAAGTGCTCGACGTTCTGGCAGTAGTCGAAGACGAAGAAGAAGCGCTTGTCCTCCCCGGGACCGAAGAGGTCGGGGCAGAGGCGGGTGCCGCGGCCGAGCATCTGCCAGAACTTGGTCTTCGAGCGCACCACCTTGAAGAAGACCAGGTTGACCACCTCGGGCACGTCGATGCCGGTATCGAGCATGTCGACTGACAGAGCAATGTGTGGGGCCCGGTCGGCGATCGAGAACTTGTCGATCAGGTCCTGCGCGTGCTCGGTGCGGTTGGTGATCACCCGGGCGAACTCACCCCGGTGCTCGGGGTAGTTGGCGTCGAAGCGCTCGGCGATGAACTCGGCGTGGCGCTGGTTCTTGGCGAAGACGATCGTCTTGCCGAGCCGGTCGCCGCCGGCCACCTTCTGGCCGCGGGTCATCAGGTGCTCGAGCACCTTGTCGACGGTGTCGGCGTTGAACAGCCACTTGTTGATGGCCTCGGCGCCGACCTCGTCGGGCGGCTCGTCGACCTCGTCGTCCCAGTCGAGGCTCTCCCAGGTCTCTTTGTCCTCGTCGGACAGGTCGTCGTAGCGGATGCCCTCGCGCTGGAACTTCAGGTCGATCGACACCGCCCGGGGAGGCACCAGGTAGCCGTCGGCGACCGCCTCGTCGAGCCCGTAGTGGTCCGTGGGCACGCCGGGCTCGAGGTCGAACAGGGAGTAGGTGTTGCGGTCGATCTCGTCGCGGGGTGTGGCCGTGAGGCCGACGAGCAGCGAGTCGAAGTACTCGAAGATGGTCCGGTACTTCTGGAACACCGAGCGGTGGGCCTCGTCGATGACCACGAGATCGAAGTGCCCCGGCCCGAAGCGGCGCTCGCCGCCCGCCTCCACCGGGGTGTTGACCAGGTTGAGCATCGTCGGGTAGGTCGACACGTACACACGTCCCTCGCCGTGTCGCTCGGTCACGAGGTTCACCGGCGAGGCGTCGGGCAGGAACGCCTTGAACGCGTTGGTGGCCTGGCGCACGAGCGCAGTGCGGTCGGCGAGGAACAGGATGCGCTTGGCCCAGTTGGCCCGGATGAGCAGGTCGGACAGGGCGATGACCGTGCGGGTCTTGCCCGCGCCGGTGGCCATGACCACGAGGGCCTTGCGGGTGTTGTCCCGCTCGAACGACTCGGCGATGCGCCGGATGGCGCGGGTCTGGTAGGGCCGGGCGACGATCTCGCCGTCGATGTCGGTCTCGGCCAGCGACGCCCGCGAGGCGCGTCGCTGGATGGCGAGCTCGAGCTCGTCGCGCTTGAGGAACCCGTGTACCGGCCGGGGCGGGTAGCGCAGGTCGTCCCAGAACCAGTGCTCGTAGCCGTTCGTGTAGAAGATCAGCGGCCGGCGGCCGAAGCGGGCTTCGAGGCAGTCGGCGTAGAGCTTCGCCTGTTGTTGGCCCACCTGGGGGTCCCGACGGGTGCGCTTGGCCTCGACCACCGCGAGGGGCAGACCGTCGTCGCCCCAAAGCACGTAGTCCACGAAGCCGTCCTTGCCGTCGGGCATCCCGGTGACGCGGAACTCCCGGTCGCGCTCGTCGGTGAGCGCCCAGCCCGCTTCGGCCAGGAGGACGTCGATGAAGTAGTCGCGCGTCTCGGCCTCGGAGTAGTCGTGCTCGTCGGGCGTGGCCGCGGCGTCGGCCTTGGCGCGGGCGACCTCCTTGCGCAGCTGCTCCAGCTCGGCGAGCAGCTCGCTCTGGTCGCGCAGCTCCTGCTGGGCCCGCTCGCGGGCGAGCTGCTCCTCCTTGAGTCGGGTCTCCAGCTCCCGCATCTCCGTGGCGGTGGGCCCGTCCGGCGGCGCCGGGGTCGGGCGGCGACGCGGCAGGGTCTTGGGGTCGAAGCGCAGCCCCGCCGGCGGCTTGTCCTGGGCGTAGGTGCGGGCGAACCAATAGCAGAACTCGAACAGGTGGGATGTCGCCTGCACCGAGTCCCGCTGCGTCGGCGGCGCCTTGTCGTGCACCGCCCGGTTGCCGAGGCGGATCAGCTCCTTGGCCTGGAGGAACACCCGGCGGTCCATCGAGTCCCGGAAGGTGGGCTCGTGCAGCAGGGCGCTCAGGTTGTCGTCGTACGGCCGGCGCAGCGAGGGGTCGTGGGCGAACGCCCACTTGACGGCCTGCTCGACGACGCGGCGTGCGTAGAAGCAGGCGGTCCGCGGTTCGGGCAGGGCGTTCAGACCTACTTCGAGGGCCTCCCGGTGTAGCTCCGGGAACTCTGCGCGGAGGAAGTCGAACGGCGTGCTCAAAGCTCGCCCCGGAAGGCCCGTTGTTGAAGCGACGCGAACAGCTCGTCGAGGCGTTCCGCGGAACGCTCCAAGCGGCGGCGCTGGGCGTCGACGGCGGCGATCCGCTCGGCGAACTCTTGCTGCAGCGCGAGTGGCGGGACCAGCACCCGGAACTGCTCCGCAACGCGCATGTAGATCGTCTTGTGGGTCGATCCTGTCGAGAGAGCTCGAAGTCGGGCTCGTGATCGAATGAGCGCGTGCATCAGATACGCCGGGCAGAGCCGCTCTCCACACACCCAGTTCACGAAGTCCTGCGACGTCGCCATCTGGCGACCCATCAGTGTGACGAACGCGAGCGACGCGGTTCGAGAGAAGCAGACGGTTCCCTCTGGGAGCAGGACCGACGATGAGTTGTCGATGCCCTTCTGCGAGACACGCAGAGTTGTGTCTAGAGCGACCTTCCCGTCGAGGTCACGGATCTCAGTGAGGCTGATCCAGGGGATGTCACCATCCCAGTAGTCAGGCACCTCGCGATCAGGCGTGTGTCCGGTCGCGAGGCGAGCGACGTCCGTGAGCAACTCCCAGCGCCATCCGGCGGGGTGGGGCACGAGATCGTGGCCAATGGTCACGGGCGTGTAGGGGCTGGTCCCGAACAGGGAGTTGAAGATCGACTCAGTGAGGGCGTCGCGCAGGACGAGCGCCTCCCGCCGCTTTGCCCGCAGGGCGTCGGCCTGATCGAGCACCGCAGCGATCCGCCGCTGCTCGGCAACTGGCGGCAGCGGCACGTCGAGTGAGGCGAGTGCCTCGCGTCCTAGGTGGTAGATCCCCACGCCTCGCGAGCGCCGGGCAAATCCGCCGCTCTCGGCTTGGAACCGGAAGTAGTGCAGGAGGTAACGAGCGTCAGGGCCGTGCGGTCGGACCCGGAGGAGCGTGTTCTGAAAGGCGCACGATTCGATCTCGCCGCTCCACACGGCGGGCTTTCCGACTTCCTTCGCGCTGCCCGACGCCTCGCCGAGCAGGAGATCGCCTGGACGAAGGCCGTAGACCTCCATCTCGGCGTCGGTGAAGTTCATCGTCTTCACGTCGTCGAGCAACAACCCGTTCCAGCCGACGTTCGCGGCCCGCACGTAGGGCCGCATGTGCGTCCCAGTGTGGTGCTTCGGCGAGCGTTGACGGCCCAGGCGGACCTCGGCGACCGAGTCGAGGCGGACCTGGGGCCACGCCGCTGGGGTCACAGCATCGCCTCGAGCTCGGCGATGCCCGCCGTGATCTCGTCCTCCAGCTTGCGGAGGTCGGCGATGATCTCGGCGGGCGGGCGGTGCTCGACCTCGTCGTAGACGATCTCCTTGTACCGGTTGATGGACAGGTCGTAGCCGTTGGCCTCGATATCGGCCCGGGGGACGCAGAAGCTCTGGTCGGTGCGGGCCCGATCGCGCTCGGCGTCGGCGCGGTCGGCCCAGCGGGCGAGGGCGTCGGGCAGGTTGTTCTTGGCGTGCTCGTCATCGGTGAGCGCTTCGGTGAGGCAGGCGCCGAGCTTCTCGGCAGGCAGCAGCGGCGTGCGCTTGTCGTCGAGGCTGTAGCCGTCGGCGGCGAGGTCGTAGAACCAGACGTGGTCGGTGCCGCCGGAGTTGGTCTTGGTGAACAGCAGGATCGCCGTGGAGACGCCGGCGTAGGGCTTGAACACGCCGCTCGGCAGGGAGACGATCCCGTCGAGCTTCTGGTCCTCGACCAGGATGCGGCGCAGCTCCTTGTGGGCCTTGGTGGAGCCGAACAGCACGCCGTCGGGCACGATCACCGCGGCCCGGCCGCCAGGCTTGAGTATCCGCAGGAACAGGGCGAGGAAGAGCAACTCGGTCTTCTTCGTCTTCACCACCTGGAGCAGGTCCTTGGCGGTGTTCTCGTAGTCGAGCGAACCCGCGAACGGGGGGTTGGCGAGGATGAGGGTGTAGGCCTCCTCCTCGCCGCCGTGCTCCTCGGCGAGCGAGTCCTTGTAGCGCACGTCGGGCTGTTCGACCCCGTGCAGCAGCATGTTCATGCTCCCGATGCGCAGCATCGTGCTGTCGAAGTCGAAGCCGTTGAACATCTCCTCGTGGAAGTGCGCCAGCAGCTCGGCGTCGCGCAGCGCCTCCGGGTGGCGCTCCCGCACGTACTCGCCGGCGGCCACCAGGAAGCCGCAGGTGCCGGCCGCGGGGTCGCAGATGACGTCGGTCGGCGTCGGCGCCGTCATCTCCACCATGAGGCGGATGATGTGGCGGGGGGTGCGGAACTGCCCGTTCTGCCCGGCCGTCGCGATCTTGGCCAGCATGTACTCGTACACGTCGCCCTTGGTGTCCCGGTCGTCCATGTCGACGTCGTCGAGGCCGTCCACCGCCTTCTGGAGCAGCGCCGGGCTCGGGATGGTGAAGCGGGCGTCCCGCATGTGGGTGCCGTAGGTCGAGCCCTCGCCGCCCAGCGTGCGGAGGAACGGGAAGACGTGCTGGTCGATGATCTCGAACATCTCGGCGGGCGCACGGTTCTTGAACTCCCGCCAGCGGTAGTCCTCGTAGGGCCGGCCCCGGTCATCGGCGCCCTCGGGGAAGACGGCCCGCTCCAGCGGCTCGCCGAGGGTCCGGGCCCGATTCTCGGCGAGGGTCTGGAGGTCGTCGAGGCGCTTGATGAACAGGAGGTACGTGATCTGCTCGATCACCTCGAGCGGGTTGGAGATGCCCCCCGACCAGAAGTCGTTCCAGATGCGGTCGATCCGACCGCGCAGCTCACCGGTGAGCACGAGTCCTGCACCCCTCTCCGGCGCCCGCCACCGAGCGCCGCGCCGGATGGTACCGAATCGGCCATTTGCCGATACGGGAGCGAGAAATCCCGCCAAAATCTCAGAAATAGCCTTGCGTACGTGTGTTCGGTCGGCTAGGTGTCAGAGGCGGGGACTGTCAGGACACGGAAGTTCCGGCGCGTTGATGCAGCCGAGGCGAGCCGACGTGCTGGTCGCACCTGTTCCGGAAGGGTGCTCGGTCCCACACCACGCGGAGCCCGAGTCGCGGCCGGATGGCGACGCACTCGAGCCCGTCCGCAAGCGCGCTCGACCAGGGCACGAGGCTGCGGCTACGACGACGTCCGTGCAACACGACCGTGTCGTGGTCGCCGAGGCTCTCCGGGGCGTCACCACAGCCGCCCACGAGTCCGCCCGTTCCTGTCTGTCGTCCCGGCGCTGGTGCCGAGGATTCGGACTTCAAGCCCCGCGGGCGAACTGCAGCTCATGGCCTGTGCCTTTGAGGCGGTCGGCAGACCCGGGTCGCCGCCCCGCTTGGCGGTGGTGGCCGGCGGAGAGCGTCAATGGTCGTACTGGAAGACCATCATCGAGTGTCTAACCTCCCGTTTCAGCGCCGAGGTCGACCTGGGGGGGTCGTACCGTCGCAGATCTCGATGATTCCGATCGCCGACGGAGCGCGCGACGCGCAGGCGAAACCGTTCGTTGCTGCGCCACATCACCATGGTCTCGACGACTGTCGTGTCACGGCAGCGTTTGTGATCGAGGGCCCGCCGACAAGCATTGACATAAGTACGGATCGTCTGGTGCCGGTCGGCCAAGGCAAAGGTGCGGTGCGATGCCCGAAAGATCGGAGGGCGACGCCTCCCGCCCGGATCTTCCGTCCCGGCTGGAAGGCCGCCGACGGTGCGCCACGATCGCGCGCCGGTCGCAGGCACCATCGCCAGCTGCAGCGACCCGGCGCTGTCGGCGACGGCTGCCGAACTGCCAGTGGTCCGCCTAGTGTTCGCGTCGCCCCATTGCCGCGAAGGGCGGGTCGACCACGGGTCAGCTTCGGCAGTCAACGAGGACTGAACAGTCGCGAGGCGAAGCGTTCGCCGACACGTCGAGGAAGAAGGGACCTGCGCCGAACTTCGTCGACCCTAACCATCGTCCGCGTCTCAGAGAGATGCGCAGAAGCGGAGCCCACCCTGCCGGCCAGATCGATGGGTCGGGCGGCGAGCTCGCCATGGGCGATGGGCGGAGAGGCGCCCCGAAGGGTCGGCTGTCGTTCGACGAGCTCGTAGAGCTCGACGAGCTGCCCTCCCGGTCGAATCGAAGAGTGTTCAGAAGTGCACGAAGTCGTCGGGTCCGGAGGATCGGCGCGACAGCCCAAGGTCGGACCGCCTCGATGGCGCTGGCTGCGACATGGTCAGCAGACGTCGGCTGTCGCCTCGCACGATCATCGATGCACAGGACAACCCCTGACGAGCGTCGAAGGCAACCGGTAGACGAGACCGGTGAGGAACCCGACCACTCCACGCGGCACATCGGCGGCTCAGCGAGCTGACGGACGATGCGTGCCGGGGATCGGTCCGTCGATCTTCTCTGCTTATCGCCATCGCCAGTCATTCAGACTGAAGAGGGCACCGCGCGGCAAGCGAGGCGGAAGCGGCGTGGCGCTCCGCCAGGATGCCGGACACGCCGGCGAGATCGATGTCGAGATGCTGGACGGAGGTCGGCCCCGCGCCATCAGGCTGCCACCGGCGAACGACCGGCTGGCAGGAGATCGAGGTCGAGGTAGGCGAGGTGCTTGCGGCGAGGCGGAGCTCGAGCCACGACGACGACGAGTCACGGTGATCCCGCACCGCTGAGCGGCCGGGCGACACCGTCGCCGGTGCCATCAGGACCCGACTGAGTCGCGCTCGCTCGTGCCGGACGACATCGAGCAGCGCCCGTGCGCCATCCGGGCCGGAGGAGGATGCGGGTCGGCCAGCTCAACCGGAGCGCCGGGCGCCGCACCACTGGTCTCCGGCGGAGCCGCGCAGCGCGCACTCTGGTCGGCCTGCGGATCGGTCACGTTCTCGATGTCGATCAGGTGGAGCGCTGGGTCCCAGGCCCATGACGTGATCGGGCGCCCCGGTCTGACAGATCACAGTGTGAACAAGTGGAAAAGGATCGGATCGCGCTCGCCTTTTGCTGCGGGCAAGATCAGGCAAAGGCGACGAGTGTCAGCGCCGCACTTTGGCCTGTACGTCTCGGGAAGGTTGCAAACAAGTGTCGACCAACTGTGATGGATGCTCGTCGCAGCCCATAGCTGCAGCCTCTGGCGGCACGGCGCCACCGGACAACCGTCTCTGGTCGGAGGCCCGTCGCTGCCCGTTGCTGCACCGATCGAATCTCGGGCGTCTGGACAGGCGTTGGTGGACCCGGCGGGTGCCGGGGGCAGTGTGCCGAGGCGGTGCCGCCGTCGCGTCTGCAACAGGTCGCGCCCGATGCGGGGGGTTCGGCGCCGAAGGAGTGGATGGCGCCCGGCGGCGTGGATGGTTCGGTGGCCGTGGCGGGCGGCGCCGACCGGCGGTGGCCCGGGCGGCGTTGGTCGATGCTGGGGCGGCGTTCGCCGCGGCGACCTCAACGTCGACACGCTGGTGTCGGCGAGAGCCGGGCGCGAGGAGGCGTTCGCGGTCGACGAGGCCCGACTGGTGGGCTGGGCGATCGACAAGCGGTACGTGGCGTTCCGCCAGGAGGTCCGCTACTGGTGCGACCAGGTCGACCCCGACGGCGCCGACGACCGAGCCGCGGCGGCGCTCGCCGGGCGTCGCTGGCACACCTCGAAGTCGTTCGAGGACCAGTGGCTCACCGACGGGGTCCTCGACCCCGTGGGCGGGTCGATCTACGCCCGCGAGCTCGAACGGCTCTCCGAGTGGCTGTTCGACCAGGACTGGGCCGAGGCGGTCGCCCGCCTCGGCGAGGGCAACGTCGGCGTCGCCGATCTGGCCCGCACCCCCGCCCAGCGCCGCGCCGACGCCCAGGTCCTCATGGCGGAGCGCTCCGCAGCCATGACCCTCGGGGCGGCGGGCACCGCCACCCGCACGGTGCTGAACGTGGTGATCGACTGGGCCACGTTCTGCGCCGAGCTCGCCCGCAAGGCGGGCCGAACCGACCTCGCCTTCCCCGACGAGCGCACCTGCCGCCTCGACGACGGCACCGTCATCGCCCCCTCCACCGCGCTCTCGGCCGGCCTCGCCGGCCACCTCCGCGCCCTGGTCCTCGACCCCGACGGGATCCCCCTGCACTACGGGCAGACCCGCCGCGGCTTCACCGGCGACCTGCGCACCGCCGTGCAGCTCACCCACGACTGGTGCGGCCACCCCCACGGGTGCGACACCCCGTCGTGGCGCTGCCAGATCGACCACCTCCTCCCCTACACCGACGGCGGCCCCACCAGCGCCGACAACGCCGACCCCAAGTGCGGCCCCCACAACCGCTGGAAAGAGCAGCTCGACGCCGAGATCCGCCGTCGCAAACGACGACGACAGCGACGCCTCGACGCCGGCGGCGACCCCGACGTCGGCCCGGCGGCGGCCGCATGATGACCGGCCCACGAGTGGGCTCCCGGTGAGGAATACCACCGCTGGTACCATGTATGGCATGACTCAGAAGACCACGGTGTATCTCCCGGACGAGCTGAAGGCCGCCGTGGCGCGGACCGCCCGGCGCCGCGGGTGCTCCGAGGCCGAGGTGATCCGCCAGGCCATCGCCGCCGGGGTGGACGCGCCACGGCCCCGGCCGGGGTTCCTCGACGGCGAGCCCTTCGCCGAGCGTGCCGACGAGCTGCTCCACGGATTCGGCGAGCGATGATCATCGCCGACACGAGTGGCCTGCTCGCCCTGTTCAACGCCCGCGAGCCGGCCCACGCCGCGGTGCGCGACCTCGTCGCGTCCGAGATGGAGCCGCTGGTGGTGTCGCCCTACGTCGTCGCCGAGCTCGACTACTTGGTGGCCACCCGGCTCGGCGTCGCCGCCGAGCTCGAGGCGCTGCGCGAGCTCGCCGGCGGCGCCTACCACCTGGCCGACCTCGGACCGGCGGACCTCGCGACGGCGGCGGGCCTGGTCGAGCGCTACCGGGACCAGGAGGTCAGCGTGGCCGACGCGTCCATCGCCGTGCTGGCCGACCGCCACCGCACCCGCTCCGTGCTCACCCTGGACCGGCGGCACTTCTCCGTGCTCCGTCCGCTGTCGGGCGGCCGCTTCACCCTGCTGCCGGGGTCGATCGGAGTGTCACAGGCCCGCGGTAGGTTCGCCCCGTGAGCGACGAGGAGCAGGTGGTCGGCCGGGTCATCGGCACCGAGGACGCCACCCCGCTCGAGTTCTGGGTGGGCGTCGGCGAGGACGCCTTCCTCCAGCTCGACGACGTGGTGGCGCTCGAGCGCGCCGACCTGCCGGGTCGCGACCCGGTGCGGATCTACGGCGTCGTCGGCCAGGTGCGGGCCCGCCACGAGGGCGCCCGCTTCGACAGCGACGTGTGGCTGATCGAGGACGGCGTCCTGCCGGCCGAGGTCAGCGAGGCCGCCCAGGTCCAGGCCACCCGCTTCGAGCCCGAGGTGTTCGTGCCGCCGCTGCCCGGCCAGGTGGTGCGCCGGGCGTCGGGCGCCGAGCGCGACCAGGCCCTGTTCTTCGACGGCATGGCCAAGCGCCTGCCCGCCGGCCTCACCCGTGACGACGAGCCCCTCTACGTCAACCTCGAGTTCCTCGACGGCACCCGCGGCGCCCACGTCAACATCAGCGGCATCAGCGGCGTGGCCACCAAGACCACCTACGCCACGTTCCTGCTCTACAGCCTGTTCCACTCGGGCGCGCTCGGCGCCGACGCGGTCAACACCAAGGCGCTCATCTTCAACGTCAAGGGCGAGGACCTCCTGTTCCTCGACCACCCCAACACGGTCCTCACCTCCGACGACCACGACCGCTACACGAAGCTGGGGCTCACCCCCGGCCCGTTCACCAGCGTCGACGTGTTCGCCCCGCCGCGGCGGGGCGACGCCACGGCCAAGCCCGACGTCACCAGCCGCACCGAGGGCGTCACGTCGGTGTTCTGGACCGTGCAGCAGTTCTGCGAGGACGAGCTGTTGCCCTTCCTCTTCGCCGACGCCGAGGACGACCGCCAGCAGTACACGATGGTCGTCCACAACGTCACCCACCGCCTCACCCAGCACGCCCAGCCCGCCGGCGACGGCGCCGTCACCATCGACGGCCGGCTCGTGCGCACGTTCCGCGACCTGGTCGAGGTGGTCAGCGCCAAGGTCGAGGACGAGGCCGAGGGCGCGGAGTGGGCGGGCCGGGCCATCGGCGCCGGCACCGTCGGGGCGTTCGTGCGCCGTCTCAACGGCGCCGTCCGCCACCTCGAGCCGCTGATCCGGGCCGACGTGGCCAACCCCGAGCGCCACCGGGTGAAGTTCGACGCGCAGGTCACGGTGGTCGACCTGCACAACCTCAACGACCGGGCCAAGCGCTTCGTGGTGGGGGTGGTGCTGCGCAAGGCCTTCGAGGAGAAGGAGCGGGCGGGCCAGGCCAAGCCCCTCCAGTTCGTCGTGCTCGACGAGCTCAACAAGTACGCGCCGCGCGAGGGCTCCAGCCCCATCAAGGAGATCCTCCTCGACGTGGCCGAGCGCGGCCGGTCGCTCGGCATCATCCTCATCGGGGCCCAGCAGACCGCCAGCGAGGTCGAGCGTCGCATCGTGGCCAACAGCGCCATCCGGGTCGTCGGGCGCCTCGACGCCGCCGAGGCCACCCGGGGCGAGTACGGGTTCCTCCCCCAGGTGCAGCGCCAGCGGGCCACCATCATCAAGCCCGGCACCATGCTGTTGTCCCAACCCGAGATCCCCGTGCCGCTGATGGTCCAGTTCCCCTTCCCGGCCTGGGCCACCCGGGCCGCCGAGGCGGGGGCCAACCCCACGGCCACCGACCACCCCGACGACCCCTTCTCGACCTTCCCCAAGCTGTGACCCCCGCATGAAGCTCCTGCACACCTCCGACTGGCACGTCGGCAAGACCATCCGGGGGCGCTCACGGGCCGACGAGCACGACGCCGTCCTGGCCGAGATCGTCGGCATCGCCGACGCCGAGGCGGTCGACCTCGTGCTGGTGGCGGGCGACCTGTTCGACACCGCCGCGCCGAGCCCCGACGCCGAGCGGTGCGTGTACCGCGCCCTGCTCCAGCTCGCCGCCGACGGCGACCGCCCGGTCGTCGTGGTGGCGGGCAACCACGACAACGCCCGCCGCCTCGCCGCGGTGGCGCCCCTGCTGGCCCTCGGGGGGGTGCAGGTCGTCCCGATGCTCACCGGCCCGGACGACGGCGGGGTCATCGACATCGAGGCGGGGGGCGAGCGGGCCCGTCTCGCGGTCGTGCCCTTCCCCAGCCAGCGCTACATCGTCACCGCCGCCGACCTGATGGGCCTCGACGCCGACCAGCACGGCGGCCGCTACGCCGAGCGGGTGCGCCAGGCCATCGAGCTGCTCGCCTCGGGCTTCGGCGACGACACCGTCAACGTGCTCGTCGCCCACCTCATGGTGGTGGGCGGGCAGGCCGGCGGCGGCGAGCGCGCCGCGCACCTCTTCGACGACTACAGCGTGCCCGCCACGGCCTTCCCCTCGGGCACCCACTACGTGGCGCTCGGCCACCTCCACCGCCAGCAGTCCGTCCCGGCCCCGTGCCCGGCCTGGTACTGCGGGTCGCCCCTCCAGCTCGACTTCGGCGAGACGGCCGACGACAAGGCCGTGCTGGTGGTGGAGGCCGCACCCGGAACGCCCGCCCAGGTCCGCTCGGTGGCGCTCACCGCGGGCCGGCGCCTGCGCACCGTCGAGGGCGATCTCGCCGCCCTGGAGGCCCTGGCCGGCACCACCGCCGACGACTTCCTGCGCGTCCGGGTGGACGAGCCCGCCCGGGCGGGGCTGGCCGACGACGTGCGGGCGCTCCTGCCTGACGCCGTCGAGGTCACGGTCGTGCGTCCCGAGGCCGAGCGACGCGAGCGGGCCGAGCGCGCCGGCCGCACCCCGATCGAGCTGTTCGACCTCTACCTCGCCGAGCAGGACGCCGCCGACCCCGACCTCTCGGCGCTGTTCGCCGAGCTCCTCGACGCGGTCGCCACCGAGGAGGGCGACCGCTGATGCGTCCGCTCGAGCTCGAGGTCGAGGGCTTCACCGCCTTCCGCGACCGCACCACCGTCGACTTCCGGGGCGCCGACCTGTTCGCCCTGTCGGGACCGACCGGAGCGGGCAAGTCCAGCGTCATCGACGCGCTCACCTTCGCGCTCTACGGGTCGGTCGCCCGCTACGGCGACCGCCGTCTCGTGGCCCCGCTGGTGAGCCAGGGGAAGGTCGAGGCGCGCGTCCGGCTCGACTTCGCGCTCGGTGCCGAGGCCTACCGCGTCGCCCGGGTCGTGCGCATGACCGGCCGGGGCGGGGCCACCACCAAGGAGGCCCGGCTCGAGCGCCTGGACGGCGTCGGGCCCGACGCCGGCAGCGTCGAGAACCTGGCCGGCGACGCCGACGGCGTCACGGCCGCCGTCGCGGGGCTGCTCGGGCTGTCCTTCGAGCACTTCAACACCTGCGTCGTGCTGCCCCAGGGCGAGTTCGCCCGCTTCCTCCACGAGAAGCCCGCCGAGCGCCAGGACCTGCTCGTCGAGCTGCTCGGGCTCGGCGTCTACGAGCAGATGCGGGCGCTCGCCAACCAGCGGGCGCGCGCCGCCGCGGTCGAGCGCGACCTGCTCGACCGCCGGCTCGCCGACCTCGCGCACGCCACCGTGGACGCGCGCAAGGCCCTCGCCGGCCGGGTCAAGCTGCTCGCCAACCTCGTGGACAAGATCGAGGAGGCCCAGCCCGAGCTCGACCGCCTCGCCGGCGACGCCGAGGCCGCCCGGAGCGAGGCCGCCGGCCTCACCGACCAGGCCGGTCGCCTCGCGGGTCTCGCGGTGCCCGCCGACGTCGCCGAGATGGGCACCAAGCTCGCGAGCGTCCGCGACGAGGTGGACCGCCGCCGCACCGAGGCCGACCTCGCCGCCGCCGTGCTGGCCGAGGCCGAGGCCGCCCACGATCCCGACGTCGACCGGACGGCGCTCGAGCTGGCGGTCCGCGACCTCGAGGAGCGCGAGGCCGTCGCGGCGCGGCTCCTGCGGGGCGAGGCGCGACAGGTCGAGGCCCGCACGGCCGCGGGCGAGGCGCGCGAAGCCGTCGACGCCACGGCGGCCGCGCTCCGCGCCGCCGAGGAGGCGCTCGAGGCCGCCCGCCGCGACGACCTGGCCGGGGCCCTCGTGGCCACCCTCACGGTGGGCGAGCCGTGCCCGGTCTGTCGGCAACCCGTGGGCCACCTGCCCGAGCACGACGCGCTCGGCGTCGCCGACGCCACCGCCGCCCGCGCCCGGGCCGCCGAGGACGCATCGGCCGCGCAGCTCCGCCTGACCGAGGCCCAACGGGCGCTCGACAAGATCGAGGTCACCCTGGCCGGCGTGCGCGAGCAGCTCGCCGACCTGGACGCCCGGGTGGACGGGCAGCCGCCGCTGGCGGCCGCCCGGGCCCGGCTCGAGGCCCTGGTACGAGCCGAGCAGGATCTCGTCAACGCCCGGGCCGCGGACCGGGAGGCCCGGGCCAACCTGGACCGCCTCACCACCAGCCAGGACCGGCTCGCCGAGCGCGAGCGCGAGCAGCGCCGCGACTTCGACCGCCGGCGCGACGAGCTGGCCGCGCTCGGGCCGCCACCGGCGCAGGGCGACCGGCTCGCCGACGACTGGACCGCGCTGGTGGCGTGGGCCGACGAGCAGCGCCCCGCCCTCGACGAGCAGGCCGCCGCCGCGGCCGCCCGAGCCGTCGCCGCCGACGAGCAGCGCGTCGAGGTCGTCACCCGCATCGAGGACTTCTGCCGCAGCGTCGACCTCGAGCTGGAGGGCAGGGCGCCGCTCACCGTCGCCGTCGAGGAGCGCACCCGCGCCGAGGGCCAGCTCGCCACCCTCGACGACGAGCTGGCCCGACGCAGCCAGCTCGACGCGGAGCGCGGCACCGCCGACCGGGCCGAGGCCCTCGCCCGCACCCTGGCCCAGCACCTCAAGGCGGACCGCTTCGAGCACTGGATCCTCGACGAGGCCCACGACCGCCTGCTCGACGGCGCCACCCGCCAGCTCGGCGCCCTGGCGGGCGGGTCCTACTCGCTCGCGGTGGACGACAAGCGCCAGTTCACGGTGGTCGACCACGCCAACGCCGACACGGTCCGCCTGGCCCGGACGCTGTCGGGCGGTGAGACGTTCCTCGTCTCGCTCGCCCTGGCCCTCGCCCTCGCCGACCAGATCGCCGAGCTGGCCGCGGGTGGGGCGGTCCGCCTCGAGTCGCTGTTCCTCGACGAGGGCTTCGGCAGCCTCGACGCCGACACCCTCGAGACGGTCGCCACCGCGCTCGAGGAACTGGGCGCCCAGGGCCGGGTCGTCGGGGTGGTCACCCACGTGCGCGAGCTGGCCGAGCGCCTGCCCGTCCGCTACGAGGTGCGCAAGGGCCCGGCCGGCTCGGCCATCGAGCGGGTCGAGGACTGAGAGCGCCGGGTCGTGCGCTTCGCGATCGAGGGCTGGGCGCCGGAGTACGGCGCGCCGCTCGACCCGGCGGCCCTGGCCGACCCCGCCACGCCGGCCGACCTGGGGGTCGAGGTCCCGGTCGAGGCGTGGGCCCCCCGTCGGCCGGCGCCGGGCACCGCCGCGCCCACCTCGGTGCTCTTCGTCGACGGGGTGCGCCGCGTCGAGGCCCGGGTCTGGGTCACCGCCGAGGACGGCGCCGTCCACCAGGGCATCTGCGCGTCCTACGCGTCGGGGGCCGTGCGCTCCGACGGCCGCGCCCGGCTCGTCCACGCCCGCGTGGCCCGGGGCCTGTTCTGCCCGGCCCGCGACGCCGAGCCCGTCGTCACCCGGCACGCCACCTTCCCGGTCCGGGCCGTGGCGGGCGACGACCTCGAGCAGCTCTCGCTCTCGCTGCAACGGTGCATGGGCGACCTCGAGGCCGAGGTCGCCACCGAGGTGGCCGACGCCGCCGACCTGGTGGTCGTCGACGGCCCGCTCAAGCGCGGCGGGGCCGCACCCCGCGCGGTCGGCTACGTGAAGACCCACCACGTGGGCTACCTGGCCGCCGGGCCCGAGCGGGTCGTCGCCGCCTTGGCCCCGGGGGAGCGGACGCCGCTGTTCGTCGTCATCAGCCTCAGCTGGTCCCGGTACTCGTGGTACGTGCGGCTGCCCGGCGCCGAGGGACACCCCTGGGCGGGGGTCGTCCGGTGCGAGGTCGCCGCCGACGCCACGGTGGCGGAGGCCGCGGCCGTCGCCGATCGCGTCACGGCCGCGCTGCCCCGCTTCGCCAGCCAGCCCCACAAGGATCCACGCGCCCCGCAGAACCTGCACCCGATCGCCGGCCTCGAGCGCGAGCTCCGCCGGCGCCTGGGGGACCCGGCGCTGCTCTATCGCGCCCTGCGCTCGGCTGCGGCCGCGGCCTGATCGCCCGGTACCGTCCGACCATGCCCGACGAGCCCGCGGTCGTGTGCCGGCGCCTCGAGCGCCGCTACGGCGACACCCAGGCCGTCGCGGGCGTCGACCTCGAGGTGCGCCACGGCGAGATCTACGGCTTCCTCGGCCCCAACGGGGCCGGCAAGTCCACCCTCGTGAAGGTGCTGTGCACCCTCATCGCCCCCACCGGGGGACAGGCCGTGGTGCTCGGCCACGACGTGCACGACGAGCCCGAGGCCGTGCGGCTGCGCATCGGCGTCGCCCTCCAGGAGGCCGCGCTGGACCTGAAGCAGACCGGTGCCGAGCTCCTCCAGCTCCAGGGCCGGCTGTACGGGCTCTCCAAGGCGGACGCCCGTCGGCGGTTGGAGGACGTGCGCGACCTCATCGACATCGGCCCCGCCCTCGAGCAGCCCATCGGCACCTACTCGGGGGGCATGAAGCGCCGTCTCGACCTGGCCGCCGCGCTCGTGCACAACCCCGACCTGCTCTTCCTCGACGAGCCCACCACGGGGCTCGACCCGGTCTCGCGCATGGCGGTGTGGGACGAGGTGCGCCGCCTCAACGAGGAGCTGGAGATGACCATCTTCCTCACCACCCAGTACCTGGAGGAGGCCGACGAGCTGGCCGACCGCGTCGGGATCATCGACCGCGGTCGACTGGTGGCCGAGGGCACGCCGGCCGAGCTGAAGCGCTCCGTCGGCGCCGACGTGATCGTGGCCCGGGTGGACGGCGACGTGAGCGCCGCCGCGGCGGCGCTCGACGGGGTCGACGGCGTCGACGGGGTCGAGGTCCACGGCGACGAGCTGACCATCTCGGCCGACGACGGCTCGGCCACCCTCAGCCCCGTGGCGGTGGCGCTGAACGGCGGCGCGGTCACCGTCCGCGAGCTCACCCTGCGCACCCCCACCCTCGACGACGTGTTCCTCCAGCTCACCGGCGGGCACATGGCCGAGGCCGGCGCCGACGAGGTCCCGGCGTGACCGTCGCCTCGGTGGCCGACCCCACCATCCGGGCCCGCAGGGCCGGGTTCGGGTCCGACCTGCTCGCCATCGCGGGCCGGGCCGTGCGGTCGATCCCACGCGAGCCCGAGTCGGTCATCCCCGCGCTCGTGGTGCCCCTCTTCTTCTTCGTGGTCAACATCGGCTCGCTCCAGGACATCACCGAGTCGTTCGAGACCCCCGGGTTCAGCTTCAAGGCCTTCCAGCTGCCCGTCGCCATCATCTTCGCGGTCACGGGTGTGTCCCGCGCCTCGACCCTCGTCACCGACATCCAGGACGGCTACTTCGATCGCCTCACCATCACGCCGGTCAGCCGCAAGGCGCTGCTCCTCGGCCTCATGGTGGCCGACTTCGTCCTCGTCGTGGCCCTGTCGATCCCCGTCGTCGTGCTCGGCTACCTGGTCGGGGTCCGCTTCGAGTCGGGCCTCCCCGGCGTGGTGGTGTTCGTGCTCCTGGCCGGCTGCTGGGGTGTGGTCTTCACCGGCTTCCCCTACGCCATCGCCCTCAAGACCGGGAACCCCGGCGCGGTCAACGCCAGCTTCATCCTGTTCTTCCCCTTCGCGTTCCTGACCACCTCGTTCGTGCCGCAGGAGGCGCTCACGGGCTGGCTGTCCACCATCGCCGACTGGAACCCCGTCACCTACCTGCTGGCCGGTCTCCGCTCGCTCATCTTCGTGGGCTGGGACGGCCGGGCCCTGCTGGAGGCCGTCGGGGCGGTGGCGCTGGTGGGCGTCGTCAGCCAGACGCTCGCACTGGCCGCACTCCGGGGGCGCGTGGCCCGACGCTAGGGTCGGGACGACATGGCGGCAGTGGTGCAGACGCGGGCGCTGACCAAGCGCTACGGACGCGCGCGCGGGGTCGAGGACCTCGATCTCGAGGTGGCGCCGGGCACCATCTTCGGCTTCCTCGGCCCCAACGGCGCCGGCAAGTCCACCACCATCCGCACGCTGCTCGACTTCCAGCGCCCCACGAGCGGCGAGGCCCGGGTCTTCGGGCTCGACAGCCGCCGCGACAGCGTGGCCATCCACCGGCGCGTCGGCTACCTGCCGGGTGAGCTGACCCTGTACGACCGCCTCACGGGCCGGGAGCACGTCCGCCTCCTCGCCGGGCCCCGCCGCGCCGCGTCGCCCGCGGTGGTCGATGCGCTGGTCGAGCGCTTCGGCGTCGAGCTCGACCGGCCCGTGCGGGACCTGTCCAAGGGCAACCGCCAGAAGGTGGGCCTGGTGCTCGCCTTCATGCACGAGCCCGAGCTGCTGGTGCTCGACGAGCCCACGAGCGGGCTCGACCCGCTCATGCAGGACGAGTTCCTCCGGCTGCTCCGCGAGACGGCGGCGGAGGGGCGCACCGTGCTGTTGTCCTCGCACTCGCTCGACGAGGTGCAGCGGGTCGCCGACCGGGTGAGCCTGATCCGCGACGGTCGGCTCGTCGTCACGGCCACGATCGCCGAGCTGCAGGCGCAGGTGCCCCGCAGCGTCGCCCTCTCGTTCGAGTCGCCCGTCGCGCCCGGGGAGTTCGCCGGCCTGCCCGGCGTCACCGACGTCGTGGCGGACGGCGATCGTGCCCTCACCCTCTCGGTCACGGGCCCCGTCGACCCCGTGGTGAAGGCGGCCGCCCGGCACACGACGGTCGAGATCACCGCGCAGCCCGCCGACCTCGAGACCCTCTTCCTCCGCTACTACCGGGGCCCCGACGGCGGGGGCGGCGATGGGCGGTGACCTCGCCCGGGTCGACCTGCGGATGCGCCGCCGCAGCACCGTGGCGTACGCCGTGGGGCTCGCGCTCTACACCCTCGTCGTGGTGGTCCTGTACCCGGCGTTCAAAGACGCCACCAGCCTGGACGAGACCATCAACCAGTCCCCCGGACTGGCCGCCCTGTTCGGCGTCAGCGGCTCCATCACCAGCCCCGACGGGTGGATGAACGCCAACCTGTACGCGAACTTCCTGCCGCTCATCGTGTTGATGCTCACCATCGGCTACGGCGCCGCGGCGCTGGCCGGCGAGGAGGAGGCGGGCCGCATCGACCTGGTGCTGGCCCTGCCCCTGTCCCGTCGGGCGATCCTGCTCCAGAAGGCCGCGGTGCTGCTGGTCCTCGACGTGGTCGTCGTGGTCCCCACCGTGCTCGCCGTGTTCGCGGGCCGCGCCTTCGAGATCGACCTCGCCGCCGGCCCCGTGCTCACCTGCACCCTCGGAGTGGTGCTGCTGGGCGCGGCGTTCGGTGTGCTCGCCCTCGCCATCGGCGGCGGCACCGGGCAGCGCGGTGGGGCCATCGGCATCACCGCGGCCCTCGCCGCCGCGGCCTACCTGCTCAGCTCGCTCGCCCCCCAGGTGCCGGCCCTGAAGTCGTGGCGACCGCTCTCGCCGTTCTACTGGTCGGTGGGCAACGGGCAGCTGTCGGCGGGGCTCGGGTGGGACGGGCTCGCGGTGCTCGTCGCGCTGTGCGCCGCCGCGCTCGTGGCCGCGGTGATCGTCTTCGACCGGCACGACGTGCGCGCATGAGACGGCGCATCGCTCGCCCCGCGGCGGTGCTGGCCGCGCTGGCCGCGGCCGCCGTCCTGCTCGCGCCCGCGGCCGGCGCCGACGAGCGCTACCGCGACCAGGTGTTCGCGGCCGACCAGGTGGCGGTCACGAGCGGCATCCTCTACGCCGCCGCCGACCCTGGCGCGGGGCTCGACCAGGATCTCCGCCTCGACCTGTACCAGCCCGCGGGCGACACCGCCACCGACCGCCCCGTGGTCATCTGGATCCACGGCGGCGGCTTCACCAGCGGCAACCGCGGCCAGATGGCCACCTTCGCGCGGGACTCCGCCCGGCGGGGCTACGTCGCCGCGTCCATCGACTACCGCACGCTCGGCGAGGGCGCCCAGGGCATCGTCGCCGCTGTCGAGGACGCCCGCCGGGCGGTGCGCTGGTTCCGGGCCAACGCCGACGACCTGGGCATCGACCCGGCCCGGATCTCGATGGGCGGGTACTCGGCCGGCGCGGTCACGTCGCTGAGCGCCGCGTACTTCGACTTCCCGGGCGACGCCCGCATCTCGGCCGCCATCTCCTTCGCCGGCGCCAGCAGCGCGCTGGTGTCGGCCGACGAGCCCCCCGCCGTCTACTTCCACGGCGACCAGGACCCGCGGGTCTGGTACGACGCCACGCCCCTCCCCGGCTTCAGCGCCGTGCTGCTCTGCGAGCGCGCCCGCGCCGCCGGGGTGGTGTGCGAATTCCACACCCATCCGGGCGCCACCCATGACCTGAGTGGCTTCCGGGCCGCCGACCTCGAGGCCACCGCCCACTTCCTGTCGTGCCACGTCGGCGCACCCAGCCCGTTCCGCGACGCCGCCGGGCGGTGGTTCGACGACGATGCCGCCTGGGCGGCGCGCGAGGACGTCGTGAGCCCCTTGCCCGACGGCACCTTCCGGGGACGCAACCGCCTGACCCGCGGCCAGTTCGTCGACCTGCTGTGGCGCCTGCGAGGCCGACCGCCGGCCCAGGCCGCCAACCCGTTCCCCGACGGCGACGGCTGGTTCGCCCCGGCCCTCGACTGGGCCGCGGAGGAGGGCGTCGTGCTCGGGTTCCCCGACGGCGGCTTCCACCCGCACCGCACGGTGCACCGCGGCCAGGCGGTCGCCCAGCTGTGGGCGGCCACCGGTGCCGTGCCGGCGGCGCCGAGCGGCCGCTTCCCCGACGTCGGCCCCGGCCAGTTCCCGCGGTCGGCCCTCGACTGGGCGGCGGCCCACGACGTCGTCGACGGGTTCCCCGACGGCACCTTCCGGGCCGGCAACCGCGTCACCCGGGGCCAGGCGGCCCACATGGTCCGGGGTGTGGCCCTCGCCGCCGGCGCGTGGTCGGCCGAGCACCAGGCGTCGCCGCCCCCCGCGGCGTGCTTCCGGGTGGGCGACCCCGCCCGCCTCGGGTGACCGTGCCGGATCACGCAAGGCGCCCCTAACCTGGCTCCGATGGCCGACACGACGACCGACACCGACCAGGACGTGATCCTCGCGGTCACCGACGCCGCCCTCGACCAGGTGCTCGCCCTGCGGGCGAACGAGGCCGACGCCGACTCGCTCGGGCTGCGGGTGGAGATCACCGGCACCGCGGGGGTCGAGTTCACCTACGACCTCTCCTTCGACCCGGTGGCCGACGCCGATCCCGCCGCCGGTGACTCGGTGGTGCACCAGGGGGACCTCCCCGTGATCGTCCCCGCGGGCAGCATCGACCGCCTCCGGGGGGCCACGCTGGACCTCCCCCGTGGCGGTGGCGACGGCCTCGTGATGCGCAACCCGAACCGTCCCAACCCGCTGGCGGGCATCGAGCTCGAGCTCTCGGGCGACGTCGCCGAGCGCATCAACCAGCTCCTCGACCAGTCGGTCAACCCGGCCCTGGCGGCGCACGGGGGCTTCGCCAAGCTCGAGGGGGTCAGCGACGACGTGGCCTACGTCACCATGGGCGGCGGCTGCCAGGGCTGCGCGGTCAGCGCCGTCACCCTGCGCGAGGGGATCGAGGCCGCCATCCTCGAGGCCATCCCCGAGATCACCCGGGTGGTCGACGCCACCGACCACACCGCCGGCGCCAACCCCTTCTACTGAGCCCCCCGCCCCCGCTCTCGACGTGACCGACGTCACGCGGTAGCCTGTGGATACTCCATCCTTCGGGGACTCCCGATGTGGGGGCGACAGGGGGGAAGAGCCCGGGACGCGCCTTCGAGGCAGCTCCCGGGCTCTGTCGCGCCGGGGGCCGGGTCAGCCCAGCGCGGCCAGCGAGCGTCGGACCTCGGCGGCCACGCCGGCGCCGTCGAGGCCCAGCTCGGCGAGGATGGCGTCGGGCTTGCCGTGCGGCAGGTACCGGGGCGGGACGCCGAGCACGCGCACGGTCGGGGCCGAGGCGCCGAGCGCCTGCTCGGCCACCCGGTCGGCCAGCAGCATGCCCACGCCGCCGTCGCGCAGGCCGTCCTCGACCGTGACCACGAGCCGGTGGGCGGCGGCGTCGGCCACCAGCTCCGGGTCGAGCGGGGCCACGACGCGGGGATCCCACACCGTGGCCTCGACGCCGTCGGCGGCCAACTCCTCCGCGGCCGCCTCGCAGGCAGCCAGCATCTTGCCGACCCCCACCAGGCAGACCCCCTCGCCCTGGCGCGCCTTGCGGGCGTGCAGGCCGTGGCCGACCTCGGCGGGGGCCACGCTCGGCGCGGCGGTCTTGGCCCAGCGCAGCACGACCGGCCCGCCGGTGAGGTCCAGCGCGTCGTGGAGCATGACCCCGAGCTCCTGGTAGGAGGAGGGAGCGAACATCGTGAGGCCCGGCACCTTGGTGCACAGCACCATGTCGAGGATGCCGTGGTGGGAGGGGCCGTCGTCGCCGGTGATGCCGGCGCGGTCGAGGCAGAACACCACCGGCAGCTCGTGCAGGCCGACGTCGAGGTTGAGCTGGTCGAACGCGCGGGTGAGGAACGTCGAGTAGATCGCGCACACCGGGCGGAGCCCGCCCATCGCCATGCCCGCGGCCATGGTGACCGCGTGCTGCTCGGCGATGCCGACGTCGATGCAGCGGCCCGGGAACCGCTCGCTGAAGGGCAGCAACCCGGTGGAGTCGGGCATGGCGGCGGTGATGGCCACCACCTCGGGGCGCTCGTCGGCCTCCTTGATGAGGGCCTCGGTGAACGCCGCGGTGTAGCTGCCGGGCTTGACGCCGCCGATGTCGTGCAGGTGCTTGATGGTGTCGGTCTCGGCCGGGGCGTGGCCCTTGCCCTTCTGGGTGACCACGTGCACGACCACCGGGCCGTCGTCGAGCTCGGCGGCGTTGCGCAGGGCCCGCTCGAGGCCCTCGATGTCGTGCCCGTCGAAGGGGCCCGAGTAGCGCACACCGAGGTTCTCGAAGAACGCCGGGGGCTCCCACATCTCGCGCACGGCGGCCTTGGTGGCCTCGACCGCCCGCTCGAGGCGCTCGCCCACGAGGGGCATGTCGTGGAGCATGCGCTCCACCCGGGCCTGGCGCCGCAGGTACGACGGGTTGAGGCGCAGGCGGGCGAGGCTCTCACCGAGCCGCGAGACCGTCGGCGCGTACGACCGGCCGTTGTCGTTGAGGATGATGATGACGTTGCGGCCGCTGTGACCCAGGTTGTTCAGGCCCTCGAAGGCCATCCCCCCGGTCATCGAGCCGTCGCCGATCACCGCGACGATCTGGCGGCGGGCGCCTTCGCCGGGCTCGGCCCCGCCGAGGGTGCCGGCGTCGCGGGCGGCGGCGAGGCCGTGCGCGTAGGAGAGGATGGTGGAGGCGTGGCTGTTCTCCACCCAGTCGTGCTCGGACTCGGCCCGGTTGGGGTAGCCGGACATGCCCTCGGCCTTGCGCAGGGTGGTGAACCCACCCTGGCGGCCGGTGACGATCTTGTGGACGTAGGCCTGGTGGCCGGTGTCCCACAGGATCAGGTCGCGCGGTGACTCGAAGACGCGGTGCAGGGCCAGGGTGAGCTCGACCGCCCCGAGGTTGGAGCCGAGGTGGCCGCTGCCGGCGGAGTCGACCGCGTCGACGATGAACGTCCGGATCTCGGCGGCGAGTTCTTCGAGCTCTTCGTAGGACAGCGGCGACAGGTCGGCCGGCCCCTGGATCTGTTCGAGCATGTGCCGTTCACGCTACACGGGGCGCTCGGCATCGACGATGGCGGCGCCCGCCCGACGGGCGCGCCGCGCCTCGTTGTGGCGGGTGAGCGCCGAGCCGAGGAGGTACCCGACGGTCAGGATCACCGCGCCACCCACCGCGTCCAGCCAGTAGTGGTTGGCGGTGACCATGATGGCGAACAGCGTCAGCCACGGGTAGGCGGCCACGAGCACCTTGGCGACCGGGGAGCGGACGCTGCGGTAGAGCACGAGGAAGCACCACATCGACCAGGCGAAGTGCAGGCTCGGCATCGCCGCGAACTGGTTGGAGACCTTCTGCATCGCCCCCGAGTCGAACGACCACAGCCCCCCGAACTCGGCGAGCGAGTCGACGAAGCCGTAGTGGGCGCACGCGCCGTACGGCCCGCAGCTGTCGAGCAGCCGCGGCGGCATCAGCGGGAACAGCGAGAAGCCGATGAGGGCCAGGCCGGTGGTGAAGGCCAGGGTGTTGCGCCACAGCGGGTACCGGGCGGGGAAGCGGCGGTAGGTGAACACCATGGCGAAGATCGTCACCACGAAGTGGAAGGTGCCGTAGAAGACGTTCCAGAACTGCATGAACAGGCGGTTGCCGACGAACAGGTCCTGGATGCCCTCCTCGTGGAACAGGCCGACCGCCCGCTCGATGGCGATCACCGTCTTGGCGTTGTTGAACGCGTGCTCGATGCCGACGCTGGCCGACCCGAAGCGGTTCCGGATGAACGAGTAGACGAGGTAGAAGCCGAGCACGTACAGCATCTCCCGCCACCAGCGCAGGCCGAGCCGGTCCCGGACGGACTGGGGGTCGGCGGCGGTGGCGAGCGGGGTGCCGAGGCGGGTGGACGGCCTCGGTCACGTCGCGGCCCCTGACTGCTTTCGGCGCCTGCAGGCGCCCTTCGGTCCGCCGAGCGCGAACGACGGCGCGCCGGCCAGGCTCGCCACGAGCGTGAGGACGTAGAGGAGCAGGCCGAACGCGATGGCGCTGTGCGCCGGGACCCCCAGGGGCTGGAGGAACAGCACGAACGCGCCCTCACGGATGCCGAGGCCCGAGATGCCGATGGGCAGCACCTGGGCGATCAGCACCGCGGGCAGGAACACGAGCAGCGCGGTGAACCCGACCTCGTCACCGATGCCGATGGCGTACGAGGCCATCAACGCCGCGCCCACGAGCACGAGCTGGTAGCCGAAGGCGGCCACCAGCACGTGGGCCGCCGCGGTGGGGTGCCGACGCAGCCGGTCGAGGCCCAGGTGGACCGAGCCGGCGAAGCGGCGCCATCCGTCGCGGTCGGCGAAGCGCCCACCGACGTGCTGGTTGCCCACCGCGACGAGCAGCACCACCAGCCCGACGAGGGTGGTGACCGCGACGGCCACCGCGACGTGGGTGGCGGTGCCGAGGTCGCGCAGCCCCGGGTTGACGAGCAGGCCCACGAAGGTGATGACCGGGAGCACGACCCACCCGGTGAGGCGCTCGAGCACCACCGACGCGAACGTGCCGGGCGACTCGCCGTTCTCACGGGACAGCCGTGACACCCGGACGACGTCGCCGCCGATGGTGCTGGGCAGGGCGTTGGAGACGAACTGGCCCGCGAAGTAGTGGCGGACGAGGTGGGCGAGGGGGCCGTCGAGGTCGAGGGCGTGCAGCACCTGCTGCCAGCGCACCGCGGACATCACGATGCTGACGAAGGTGAGCAGGACCGCGCCGGCCAGCCAGGCGAACGTGCCGGGGCTGGGGTCGGGCACGAGCTCGTGGAGGCTGAAGTCGGGGATGCGCGTGAAGAGGATGGCGAGCATCGCCACGCTGGCGAGGATGCGGACGGGCATCACCCACCGGCGCTGCTTCGGTTTGGGGTCGTCCTCGTCCAACAACGTCGCCACCGGTACCTCGTCAACCCCCGCGGAAGTACCCGCGAGTCTACGTTGGGCCGGGCCGGGCCGGACCTCAAGGATCGTCGTCTCCCCGCCGATGGAGGCGTGATCGAGGAGGTCGCCCGATGAGGCGCACGACGATGGCGGCCGGCCTGGTGTTGGCGCTCACGATGGTCACGGGGGCCTGCGGCGCGGGGATCGAGCCCCGCCCGACCGAGGCGGCCGGTCCCGCGACGACCGCGCCCGCCCCCCGGGGCTCGGCCCCCGCGGATGCCCCCGCGGACGCCCCTGCGCCGGCCGCCGAGCCGATCGCCGTCCTCGACGACAGCGTCGAGCGGACGGGGGCGGTGGCGTCCGCCCGCTTCGAGATGCTCGTCACCTACGACTCGGCATCGGTGGGCGCGGAGCCCGTGCCCCCGCTGCGGGCGACGGGCGCGTTCACCGACGGCGGCCGGTCCCTCCGCCTGGAGATGGACCTGGGGCCCGGCGTCGGCACCCTCGAGGAGGTGATCGTCGACGACGTCGCCTACGTCACGCTGCCCGGGCTCGGCTGCCAGTTCCTCGACGTCGGCGACCTGCTCGCCGACGCCGGGGCGGGCGGGACGGCGATGGACCCCGGCACGGTCCTCGACCAGCTGCGCGCGGTCGACGACGGCGTGGTCGACGAGGGCCCCCTCGACGTGCGGGGGGTGGAGACGACGCACCTCTCGGCCTCCTACACGCTGCGCGACGCCCTCGACGTGCTGCCCGAGGACCAGGCCGACGCGCTGCGCGAGCTGTACGCGATCCTGCCGTCGGACTACCTCGACACCGAGCAGCGGGTGGACGTGTTCGTCGACGGCGACGGCCTGCTCCGCCGGGTGCAGGTCGCCTCGCCGGGCCCCGACGTGTCGGGCGTCTCGGTGCCGGACTCCACGACCATCCTCGACTACTTCGACTTCGGGGTCGACGTCGCCGTGGAGGCGCCGGCCGGCTGCGACCCGGCCTCGTCGTCGCCCCTCGGCCTCGGCGGCGACCTGCCCAGCTGACCCCTCCTACACTCGGGCCCGTGGAGGTGTCGACGGTTCCTCTGGGCGACGTGCGCCTCGCCGTGGCCGAGTCCGGCCGGGGCGGGGTGCCCCTGCTGCTCCTGCACGGCTTCACCGGCGCCAAGGAGGACTTCACGCCCTGGCTCGATGCGCTCGCGGCGCGGGGGTTCCACGCCGTGGCGCCCGACCACCGGGGTCACGGCGACAGCACGAAGCCCGCCGACGAGGCGGCGTACTCCCTCGAGATCTTCGCGGCCGACGCCCTCGCGCTGGTGGGCCACCTCGGGTGGGAGCGGTTCCACCTGGTGGGTCACTCGATGGGCGGGATGATCGCCCAGCACGTCGCCCTCGCCGAGCCCGAGCGCGTCGCGTCGCTGGTCCTGATGGACACGGGTCACGGCACGGTCGAGATGGACGCCGAGCTGGCCGCGTGGGGCCTCGAGCTGGTGCGCAGCGAGGGCATCGACGCGCTCGCCGACGTGCTCACCCAGATGGAGGGCCCGCTGCACTCGGACGCGTACGCCCGCCTCGTCGAGGCCCGGCCCGAGCACAAGGAGTTCGGCGAGCGGAAGCTGCGGGCCTCGTCGCCGGCCATGTACGCGGCGATGGGCACCGAGATGATGACCGACCACGACCGGCTCGACGCGCTGCGACGCCTGCGCATGCCGACGCTGGTGCTGGTGGGCGACGAGGACCTCCCGTTCGTGGCCCCCTCCGAGCGCATGGCCGACGCCATCGGCGCGGCCCGCCTCGCCGTCGTCCCCGCCGCCGGCCACTCGCCGCAGTTCGAGAACCCCGAGTCGTGGGAGAAGGCCTTCTTCTCCTTCCTCGACGAGCAGGTCTCGTGACGGGCTCCCGCCGCGTCGCCGGCCACGGGGGCGACCTCGCCCTCGCCGCGCTCCGTCCCTTCGGCGTGGACACGCTGTTCACCCTGTCCGGCGGGCACGTCTTCCCGCTGTACGACGCGGCGGTGAAGGACGGGGGCGTGCGCCTCCTCGACGTCCGTCACGAGCAGACGGCCACGTTCGCCGCCGAGGGCGTCGCCAAGCTCACCCGCCGGCCCGGCGTCGCCGTGCTCACCGCGGGCCCCGGCGTCACCAACGGCGTCTCGGCGGTCACGACCGCCTCGTTCAACGGCTCGCCCCTCGTCGTGCTGGGTGGCCGGGCCCCACAGGCCCGGTGGGGGGCCGGTTCGCTCCAGGAGTTCGACCACGTCCCGGTGCTGGCGCCGATCACCAAGCACGCCGCCACGTCGACCGCGACGGAGGCCATCGGCCGCGACGTGCACGACGCGGTCGTCGCCGCGGTGACCCCGCACCGGGGCCCCGTCTTCGTCGACCTGCCCCTCGACGTCGTGTTCGGCGAGGGTGAGGGCGAGGTGCCCGACGCGGTGGTGCCGGCCGGGATCGAGCCCGACCCGGGCGAGGTGGCCAGGGCGGCGGCGCTCATCGCCGCCGCCGAGCGGCCGGCGGTCATCGCCGGCAGCGACGTGTACTGGGGTGGGGCCTGGGAGGCGCTCCAGGCGTTCGTCGAGTCGCACCGGGTCCCCACCTTCGTCAACGGCCTCGGCCGGGGGTGCCTGCCCGCCGACCACGAGCTGGCCTTCAGCCGCACGCGGGGCCTGCTCAAGTCCGAGGCCGACGTCGTGGTCGTCATCGGCACGCCGCTCGACTTCCGCATCTCCTTCGGGTCGTTCGGCGACGCCCAGGTGGTCCACGTGGTCGACTCGCCCGACGGGCGCGCCGGGCACGTGCAGGCGGCGGCCTCGCCGGCCGGCGACATCGCCAGGATCCTCACCGCGTTCGCCGACCACACCGGCGACCGGGCCGACCACGAGCCGTGGATCGCCCGGCTGCGCGACGCCGAGACCGCCGCGTTCGCCGACGACGAGGCCCTGCTGGCCGCCGACGCCGACCCCATCCGGCCCACCCGCATCTACGGCGAGCTCCGGAAGCGCCTCGACCGCGACGCGGTGGTGGTGTGCGACGGCGGCGACTTCGTCTCCTACGCCGGCAAGTACATCGACTCCTACGAGCCGGGCTGCTGGATGGATCCGGGCCCCTACGGCTGCCTCGGCACGGGCCTGGGCTACGCCATCGCCGCCCGGATCACCCACCCCGACCGCCAGGTCGTGGTGATGATGGGCGACGGCGCCGCCGGGTTCTCGCTGATGGACGTCGACACCCTCGTGCGCCACCGGCTGCCCGTGGTCATCGTCATGGGCAACAACGGCATCTGGGGCCTCGAGAAGCACCCGATGCAGCTGCTCTACGGCTACGACGTGGCCGCCGACCTCCAGCCGGGGTGCCGCTACGACCAGGTCGTCGCCGCCCTCGGCGGCGCCGGCGAGGTGGTCGAGCGACCGGCCGACATCGGCCCCGCCCTCGACCGCGCCTTCGCCGCCGGCGTGCCCTACCTCGTCAACGTGCTCACCGACCCCGCCGACGTCTACCCCCGCTCCAGCAACCTCGGCTGAGACTCCAACGGCGCGAAGCAGGGCGAGGGCCTCGCGCGTCGCGACCCGTGGCGCCGTTCAGGGTCGTGCGCCGGGGCACTTCGTTCTCGAGGCAATAGCTGTCGGAATCCGACCGCTATTGCCTCGAGTTCGGGATCTCGCTCGCCGGCGGGCTAGCCGTTGGCCTTCTCGAGGAAGCGCTCGGTGTCGACCACGACCCTCGTGATCTTGCCGGCGGCCACCAACCCGCGGGCGTCGTTGACCGACACGGTGAAGGTCACCCGTCGGCCCTGGCAGCTCTCGAGGGTGGCTTCGCAGGACACGGTCTGGCCCACGGCGGTGGGGGCGAGGTGGTCGAGTTGGACCCGCATCCCCACGGTGGTGGTGCCGGGCTCGAGGTCGTCCTCCATCGCCTTGACCGAGGTCTCCTCGCACAGGGCGATCACCCGAGGGGTGGCCAGGACCGGGACGGTGCCCGAGCCGACGGCGATGGCCGTGTCGGCGTCGGAGACCGTGAGCTGGACCTCGGCGGACAAGCCCGGATGCAGGGGCACGACGGTACGATAAGCAGCCCTTTGCCACCAGAGCCAACGGAGGCGCTCGTGCTCGACGAAGCAGTGATCCAACGCACGCTCGGAGCGGCGTTGCGCACGGGCGGCGAGTGGGCCGAGATCTTCGTCGAGGACAAGCGCTCGTCGTCCGCGGTGCTCGACGACGGCAAGGTCGAGGAGCTCACGAGCGGGCGTGACCGGGGCGCCGGCATCCGCGTGGTCGTGGGCGAGACCACGGGCTTCGCGCACACCGCCGACCTCAGCGAGGACGGGCTGCGCACCGCCGCCGAAGCGGCCGCCGCCGCGGCGCGGGGTGGCTCCGGGGGCACCCGGGTGGCCGACCTCTCCCGCCACACCGCACCCCGCCCCAACGAGGTCGGCGTCGCCCCCGAGGACGTGGCCAAGGCCACCAAGGTCGAGCTGCTCACCCGGGCCGACCGCGTGGCCCGCGACCAGGGCTCGGCCATCACCCAGGTCATGGCCCGCTACGGCGACAGCCGCCGCAAGATCCTGATCGCCAACTCCGACGGCCTCCTCACCGGTGACGACCAGGTGAAGACCCTCTTCTCGGTCTCGTGCGTGGCCTTCGGCGACACCGGCATGCAGACCGGACGTGAGAGCGTCGGCCACACCATCGGCTTCGAGCTCTTCGACCAGTACGACGTGGAGGACCTCGCCCGGCGGGCCGCCGAGCGGGCCCTCACCAAGCTGCACGCGAAGCCCGCCCCCAGCGGCACGCTGCCGGTCGTCATCGGCAAGGGCGGCGGCGGCGTGCTCTTCCACGAGGCCTGCGGCCACGGGCTCGAGGCCGACCTGGTGGGCAAGAGCGCCAGCGCGTTCAAGGGCAAGGTGGGCGAGCAGGTCGCCAGCCCCCTGATCACCCTGGTGGACGACGGCACCATCGCCGGCGAGTGGGGCTGCTTCGCGGTCGACGACGAGGGCCGCCCCGCCCAGCGCAACACCCTGATCGAGGACGGTGTGCTCACCGACTACATGTGGGACCACCTGCGGGCCCGCAAGGAGGGCCGCGAGAGCTCGGGCAACGGTCGCCGCCAGAGCTACCAGCACCTGCCGATGGTGCGGATGACCAACACCGTCATCACCAACGGCGACACCGACCCCGACGACATCGTCGCCGGCACGGACAAGGGCGTCTACGTGGCCCAGCTCGGCGGCGGCCAGGTCAACACCGCGACGGGCGACTTCGTGTTCGGGATGACCGAGGCCTACCTGATCGAGGGCGGCCGGATCACCGACCCCATCCGGGAAGGCAACCTCATCGGCAACGGGCCCGAGGTGCTCACCCGCATCGACGCGCTCGGGAACGACTTCGCCATGGGCTCGCCCGGCATGTGCGGCAAGGACGGCCAGGGCGTGCCCGTCGGCGACGGCGTGCCCACCCTGCGGGTCACCGCCCTCACGGTCGGGGGCACGGCGGCGTGAGCGAACTGCTCGAGGTCGGCGACCGGGTGGTCGCGCGGGCGCGGCCGGGCGAGCAGGTCGAGGCCCTGGTGCTGCGCTCGAGCGACACCGAGGTCCGGGTGTACGAGGGTGAGATCGAGTCGTTCTCGTCGGCGCAGTCCCACGGCGTCGGGGTCCGGGTGGTGGTCGACGGGCGCCAGGGCTTCGCGTACGCCGGCACGCTCGACGACGACGTCCTGGCCGAGACGGTCGCCGAGGCCCGCGACAACGCCGCGTTCGGCGAGCCCGACGAGTTCAACGGCCTGGCCGAGCCCGACGGCGTCCCGGTGGCCGAGCTCGACCTCTACCGGGACGGCCTGCTCGCCGTGCCCACGGACGACAAGATCGCGCTCGCGCAGGAGCTGGAGCGCGCGGTCAAGGGCGCCGACGCCCGCATCACCGGGGTCGAGTCGGCCGAGTACGTCGACTCCGTCGGCGACGCCGCGGTGGTCACCAGCACCGGCGTCCGCACCAGCGGCCGCGAGAGCGCCTGCTACGTGGCGGCGTACGTGCTGGCCGAGGAGGACGGCGACACGCAGACCGGGTTCGGCTTCTCGGTCGGGCGCGAGCCCGCCGACCTCGACGTGGCCAGGGCCGCGGCCGACGCCGCCGAGCGCGCCACCCGCCTGCTCGGCGCCACCAAGCCGTCCGGGGGCCGGGTCGCGGTGGTCCTCGACCCCTACGTCACCGCCCAGTTCCTCGCCATCCTCGGCGCCACGCTGTCGGGCGACGCCGTGTTGAAGGGCCGGTCGCTCTTCGCCGACCGCCTGGGCGAGACCGTGGGCAGCGACCGCCTCACGCTGGTCGACGACCCCACCGACGCCCGGGCCTTCACCGCGGGCCAGACCGACGGCGAGGGGCTCGCCACCCGGCGCAACGTCCTCGTCGAGGGCGGCACCCTGCGCCGCTTCGTGCACAACACCTACACCGGCCGCCGCTCGGGCGCCGCCTCGACCGGCTCGGCCATCCGGAGCGGCTTCAAGAGCACGCCCGGCGCCGGGTGCCAGGCCCTGTCGCTGCTGCCCGGCGACCGCACGCAGGCCGAGCTGATCGCCGACGTGGGCGACGGCATCCTCGTCCAGTCGGTGTCGGGCCTGCACTCGGGGGTCAACCCCGTGTCGGGCGACTTCTCGACCGGCGCCGAGGGCCTGCGGATCTCCGGCGGGGCGGTGGGTGAGCCGCTGCGGGAGTTCACCATCGCCTCCACCATCCAGAAGATGCTGGCCGACGTGGTCGCGGTCGGGTCGGATCTCGAGTGGCTGCCGATGAGCGCCGCCGGCGTCAGCCTCGTCATCGGCGACGTCACCATCTCCGGCGCGTGAGCGCGCCGGACGGCGACTGCGAGGCCCTGCTGGCGCTCGCCCAATCGGTGGTCGACCGGGCGGCCCCCGGCGAGCAGCTCGAGTGCATCGTGTCCCGTCGCCGGGGCACGTCGGTCAAGGCCTACGACGGCGAGGTCGAGTCGTTCTCCTCGGCGGAGTCGTTCGGCCTCGGCATCCGGGTGATCCGCGACCACCGGCAGGGGTTCGCCCACGCCGGGTCCCACGCCGACGACGTGGTGGCCGACACGCTCGCGGAGGCCCGCGACAACGTGGCCTTCGGTGAGCCCGACGAGTGGAACGGACTGGCCGAGCCGGACGGGGTGCCGGTGGTCGAACAGGACCTCTGGGACCCGACGCTGCTCGACCTGGGCCCCGAGGCCAAGGTGGACCTCGCGCTCGAGCTCGAGCGGCGGGTCACCGGGCTCGACCCCCGGGTGCGCTCGGTCCGTTCGGCGGGCTACGCCGACGGGGCCGGGGCCGCGGCGGTGGCCTCGACGGCCGGGGTCGCCGTCGCCGGGCGCAGCACGAGCTGCAGCGTCTCGGCCTCGGCGCTCGCCCGTGACGGCGACGAGACCCAGATCGGCGGCGCGGTCGACGTCGGCCGTGCCCCCGGCGACCTCGACCTCGGCGAGGTCGCCGCGGATGCGGTGGACCGCGCCACCCGCATGCTGGGCGCGTCGCCCACCGCGTCGCAGCGCCTGACGGTCGTCTTCGACCCCCGCACCGCGGCCACGCTGCTCGCCATCGCCGGCGGCACCCTCACCGGTGAGCGCGTGCTGAAGGGGCGTTCGCCCTTCGCCGACCGCCTCGGCGACGCCATCGCCAGCCCGGTGCTCACCCTGGTGGACGACCCCACCGACGCGCGCTCGCTCGCGGCCGACTCCCACGACGGCGAGGGCCTGGCCTGTCGCCGCAACCCACTCGTGGTCGACGGCGTGCTCGACCGCTTCCTGCACAACAGCTACTCGGGTCGCCGGGCGGGCGCCGCCTCGACGGGCTCGGCCGTCCGTGGCGCGCGAACCATCCCCGGCGTCGGCTGTCAGGCGCTCAGCGTGGTCCCGGGGGACCGGGCCCCCGACGAGCTGGTGGCCGGGATCGACCGGGGGATCCTGGTGCAGTCGCTGAGCGGCGTGCACTCGGGGGTGAACGCGGTCAGCGGCGACTTCTCGGTGGGGGCCGAGGGGCTCCTCATCCGCGACGGCGCCCTGGCCGAGCCCGTCCGCGAGGTCACCCTGGGCGCCACCCTCCAGCGACTGCTGCTCGGGGTCGAGGCGGTCGGCAGCGACCTCGAGTGGCTGCCCGGCGGCACGGGCAGCGCCACCCTGGTGATCGCCGACGTGTCCCTCGGCGGCCGCTGACCCGTAGGTCGCGGGTCAGTCGCCGGCGAGTGCCAGGGTGACGGTGGCCAGCGTCAGCGCGGCGGCGACGTCGGGCGCGTCGTCCTCGGCGACGGCCACGGTGGCGGTGGCCTCGCGGGCGTCGACGACGGTGGCGCCCGAGGCGACGAGCCGGGAGCTGCCGTCGACGCCGGTGGCGAGCAGGTCGACCCGGTCGCCGACCCGCACCCGCAGCGCGGCGGGGCCGGTGGGCACCGCCAGCGCCCGCGTGCCGTCCGGGAGCAGGGCGGCCACCCCGTGGAGCCCGTCGGGGGCGAGCCGCTCGGCGAGGAGGGCCTCACCGGGCTGGAGCGGCACCAGGGCGGTGCGGCCCTCGGGCAGCGCGTCGAGCGCGCCCTCGGCCACGAAGGCGCGGGGGATGGCGTCCACGCGGACGTCGTCGGGCCCGACGACGTCGCCGGGTGCCACCGGGGTGGTCACGACGACCACCGGGCGCAGGCCGCCGTAGCGGGAGGCGGCGGCCTCGGCCCGGGCGGCGAGCCCGCCGACGGTGACGGCGGCGGCGCCGGCCGCGACCAGCGTCGTCGCCCAGTAGGCGAGCGGACGCCGGCGCAGGGACAGGCGCGCCAGGAACAGGGGCTGGTGGCGCACGGGCGCCTCCTCACGGACGGGGTCGACGTGAGGGGGAAGGTGGCCGCAGTCTAGGGCTCGGGGGCCGGCGGCGGCTCGGGGTCGATGCCGTTCGGCCCCTCCGAGCAGCGGCAGCCGATCTCGTCGGGGACCCGGCCGATGGCGTCGAAGAGCAGCCCGCGGACCTTCTCGAGGTTCGCGTCGAAGAAGGCGAAGATCTCCTCCTGGGTGACCGGCTCGACCCCGTCCTCGCCCTCGACACCCGTGTCGTAGTCGGTGATGAGGGCGACCGACGTGTAGCAGAGGCCCAGCTCGCGGGCGAGGGCGGCCTCGGGGTACTGGGTCATGTTGATGACCTCCCACCCCGCCTGGCGGAACCAGCGCGACTCGGAGCGCGTGGAGAAGCGCGGGCCCTGGATCACGACGACCGTGCCGCCCTCGTGCATGGTGATGCCCTGGTCGCGCCCGGCCCGGAGGGCGACCGCGGAGAGCTCGGGGCAGTACGGGTCGGCCATCGACACGTGGTTGGCGGTGGGCCCCTCGAAGAACGTGTCGGCCCGGCCGCTCGTGCGGTCGACGAACTGGTCGGGCACGACGAACTCGCCGGGATGGATGTGGGGCTGGAGCGAGCCCGAGGCGCACGGGGCGAAGATGCGCTTCACGCCGAGGTGGCGCATGGCCCACAGGTTGGCCCGGTAGTTGATGCGGTGGGGTGGGAACTGGTGGTTCGTGCCGTGCCGGGCCAGGAAGGCGATGCGGCGCTCGCCCACCGAGCCGAGGTGCAGCGGCGCCGACGGCCGGCCGTAGGGCGTGTCGACCTCGACCTCGGTGACGTCGTCGAGGAACGAGTAGAAGCCCGAGCCTCCGAAGACACCGATGTCGGCGTGGTCGGTGGGGTGCTCTCGTGGTGTGTCGCTCACGGCCGCCACCCTACGCGGCCCGTGCGGATCAGGTCGCGGAGCCGGCGGCCGCCTTGGAGCCCGACGACTCCTTGGACCCCTTCGTGGTGTCGCTCTTCGCGGTGTCCTTCTTCCCGGCGTCGCCGTCCGAGGACCGGCTGGCCTTGGCCTCGCTCGTGGACGACGAGGACGAGGACGAGGACGAGGAGCCGCCGCGACTGTCGTTCTTGTAGAAGCCGCTGCCCTTGAAGCTGATGCCGGGGGCGGCGAACACCTTGCGCAGGCTGCCCTTGCAGGCCGGGCACTTCGTCTTGGGCTTGTCCGAGAAGGACTGCACGACCTCGAGCTCTTCGCCACAGTCGCGGCAGCGGTACTGGTAGGTGGGCATCGTTCGTCCTCCGGGAGCGGTTGGCACTCGGACCTCGGGAGTGCCAGCGTACCGGCCCGGGGTGCCCGTCCCCGAGGCGGGGCGTCGGCCCTACGATGCCGGGGTGGATCCGACGGCGTTGCTGGTCGTGCCGTCGTACCTCGTGGGGACGTTCCCGACGGGGCTGCTGGTGGGGCGGCGGGCGGGCCACGACCCCACCGCCGAGGGCTCGGGCAACCCCGGGGCCACCAACGTCGCCCGGGTGGCGGGGCGGGGCGCCGGGCTCGTCGTCCTGCTGGTGGACCTGGCCAAGGGCGCGCTGCCCGCGGCCGTCGGCGTCGCCGTCGGGGGTGCCGTGCTCGGCCTGGCCTGCGGTGGCGCCGCGGTGCTCGGCCACGTCGCCCCGGTCACCCGCGGCTTCCGTGGGGGCAAGGGGGTGGCCACGGCCGCCGGGACGGTGATCGTCGTCGAGCCGGCCCTCAGCCTGGTGATCGGCGCGGCCTTCGTCGTGGCGGCGCTGGTCAGCCGCCGGGTGTCGGTGGCGTCGCTGACGATGGCCGTGGCCCTCCCGCTGGTGCTGCTGGTCGCCGGGCGCCCCGCGGGTGAGGTGGCGCTGGCGGTCGGCCTCTCGCTGTGCGTGATCGCCCGCCACCATGAGAACATCGCCCGGTTGCTGCGCCACGAGGAGCCGGCGTTCCGACTGTCACGCGCCCCGAGGAGACACCCATGACCCCCGCAACGCCCCCGGGCACGAGCACGGTCAAGAAGGCCGTGATCCCGGCGGCCGGGCTGGGCACCCGCTTCCTGCCCGCCACCAAGGCCCAGCCGAAGGAGATGCTGCCGATCATCGACCGGCCGGCCATCCAGTACGTGGTCGAGGAGGCCGTGCGGGCCGGCATCGACGACATCCTCATCATCACCGGCCGCGGCAAGCGCAGCCTCGAGGACCACTTCGACCGCAACTTCGAGCTCGAGTACTTCCTCGCCCAGAAGGGCAAGGACGACGACCTCACCGAGATCCGCGACCTCGCCGAGATGGCCGACATCCACTACGTCCGCCAGGGTGAGCCGCTCGGGCTGGGCCACGCCGTGGGGGTGGCCCGCAAGCACGTGGGGGACAACCCGTTCGTGGTGATGCTGGGCGACGACATCATGGACGAGCAGTCGACGGTGCTCGACGGGATGATCGGCGTGTACGAGCAGCGCGGCCGGTCCTCGGTGGCGCTGAAGGAGTTCCCCATCGAGGAGATCTCGTCGTACGGCTGCGCCCGGCCCGAGCCGGTCGACGACGACGACGGGCTCGTGCGCATCCTCGACCTCGTGGAGAAGCCCCGGCCCGAGGTGGCCCCGTCCAACCTCGCGGTGATGGGCCGCTACGTGTTCACGCCGGCGATCTTCGACTGCCTGGACCGGGTGGCGCCGGGCGTCGGCGGCGAGATCCAGCTGACCGACGCCATCGCCCTGCTCCTCGCCGAGGAGGACGTCTACGGGTACGTCTTCGACGAGGGCCGCTACGACATCGGCCAGAAGCTCGACTACCTCCGGGCCACGGTCGAGCTGGCCGTCGACCGTGACGACCTCGGCGCCGAGTTCCGGGCGTTCCTCGCCGAGTTCGTCCAGCGCCGCGGGATCGGCTGACCGTGCTGCCCCTGGCCGAGGCCCGCGAGTACGTGCTGGCCGGCTGCGCGCCGGGCCACCCCCGGGCCGTCCCGCTCGGCGACGCGCTGGGGCTCGTCACCTCGGTGGACCTCGACGCCGCCGAGCCGGTGCCGCCGTTCGACAACACCGCGATGGACGGGTTCGCCGTGCGCGCCGCCGACACCGCCGGCGCGTCCGACGAGACGCCGGTGTCGCTCGCCATCGCCGGCACGCTGGCCGCCGGCGCCGCGCCCGAGGTGGCGGTCGAGCCGGGGCAGGCGGTGCGCATCATGACCGGCGCGCCGATGCCTCCCGGCGCCGACGCCGTGGTGATGGTCGAGCGCACGACGGTGGACGACTCGGGCGCGACGGTCGGGGTCCACGTCACGGTCGAGCCGGGCAACCACGTCCGGCGGGCGGGCGACGACGTCCGCGCCGGCGAGCGGGTCTTCCCCGCGGGCACGCCCCTCGAGGCCGCCCACCTGGGGGTGCTGGCCAGCGTCGGGGTGCGGCGGGTGCCGGTCCATCCCCGACCCCGGGTGGGGGTCGTGTCCACCGGCGACGAGCTGGTCGACGGCCCCGAGGCCCTGGGCCCCGGCCAGATCCGGGACTCGAACCGGCGCATGCTGTTGGCCCTCGTCGAGCGGGTCGACTGCACGCCCGTGGACCTCGGCCGGATCCCCGACGACGAGGCCGCCATCGCCGCTGCGTTCGAGGAGGGCGCCCGGTCGTGCGACGCGGTGATCTCGAGCGGCGGCGTCTCCATGGGCGACTTCGACTACGTGAAGGTGGTCCTCGACCGCCTGGGCGACATGCGGTGGATGCAGGTCGCCATCCGCCCGGCGAAGCCGCTCGCGTTCGGCACCATCGACGGCACCCCCGTGTTCGGCCTCCCGGGCAACCCGGTGTCCTCGCTCGTGTCGTTCGAGCTCTTCGCCCGGCCCGGCCTGCGCCGGATGCTCGGCCACGCCGTGCTCGACCGGCCCCGCCTCCTGGGCGTCACTGAGCGGGACCTGCGGCGGCGGCCCGACGGCAAGGTGCACTTCGTGCGGGTCACCGCCCGCTACGAGGACGGCGGCTTCCGGGTGCGGCCGACGGGCGGCCAGGGGTCGCACCAGCTCGCGGCCACGGCGGCGGCCAACGCGCTGGTCGTGCTGCCCGACGGCGACGGCGTAGCGGCGGGTGACGCCGTCGAGGTCCTCCCGCTGGGAGACGTCGGTACCCTGACCTGATGGTGGACGACTCGCGCCGGGAGCTGGTCGACGGCTTCGGCCGGGTCCACCGCGACCTGCGCATCTCGGTCACCGACCGGTGCAACTTCCGCTGCACCTACTGCATGCCCGAGGAGGGCATGGTGTGGCAGCCGCGCGAGGAGCTGCTCACGTTCGAGGAGATCGAGCGGGTGGCCCGGGTGCTGGTCGAGCGCCACGGCTTCGAGAGCATCCGCCTCACCGGCGGCGAGCCCACCGTCCGGGCCCACCTGCCGGTCCTCGTGGCCAAGCTGGCGGCGCTGGGGGTGGACCTGGCCCTCACCACCAACGGGGCCACGCTCGCGGCCGTGGCCGACGACCTCGCCGCGGCCGGCCTGGGCCGCATCAACATCTCGCTGGACTCGCTGCGCCGCGACCGCTTCGAGGCGCTCACCCGTCGCGACGAGCTGGACCGCGTCCTCGCGGGGATCGACGCCGCCGTCGCCGCCGGGCTCGACCCGGTGAAGCTCAACGTCGTGATGATCCGCGGCGTGAACGACGACGAGGCGGTGGACTTCGCCACGTTCGGGCGCGAGCGCGGGGTGACGGTGCGCTTCATCGAGTTCATGCCGCTCGACGCCGGCCAGGGGTGGAGCGGTGGCCAGGTGGTGAGCCAGGCCGAGATCGTGGGCGCGATCGACGCCGTGTACCCCCTCGAGCCGGTGCCGCGGGGGAGCCAGCCCGCCGAGCGCTTCCGCTACCGCGACGGGGGCGGTCCCGGGGGTGGCGCCGAGGTGGGCGTGATCCCGAGCGTCACCGAGCCGTTCTGCGGCTCGTGCGACCGCATCCGCCTCACCGCCGACGGCCAGGTGCGCAACTGCCTGTTCGCGGTCGACGAGCTGGACCTGCGGGCGGTGCTGCGGTCCGGCGGCTCGGACGAGGACCTGTCACGGGTGCTCGAGCAGGCGGTGCGGGCCAAGTGGGCCGGCCACGCGATCGGCCAGGTGCACTTCATCCGGCCCCACCGCTCGATGAGCCAGATCGGCGGCTGAGGGCGTCAGGCCTCCGCCCGGCGGTAGCTGCCCGACCGGCCGCCGGTCTTCTCCCACAGCGCGATGTCGCCGATGACCATCGTGCGATCCGCCGACTTGCACATGTCGTAGATCGTCAGCGCCGCCACCGAGCACGCGGTGAGGGCCTCCATCTCGACCCCGGTGCGATCGACGGTCTCGACGTGGGCCTCGACCTCGATGAAGGTGTCCTCGATCTGGAAGTTGACCAGCACGGAGCTGACGAGCAGCGGGTGGCAGAGGGGGATGAGATCGGGGGCGCGCTTGGCCGCCTGGATGCCGGCGACCCGGGCCACCGAGAGGACGTCGCCCTTGCCGATGGCGCCCTTGGCCACGAGCGAGGTGGTCTCGGCGGTCATGTGCACCCGGCCCCGGGCGACGGCCCGCCGGTGGGTCTGCTCCTTCGGGGCGACGTCGACCATGCGGGCACGGCCGAGCGGGTCCAGATGGGTGAGGCCACCGTCAGGCATGGCCGGAGTCTAGTGGCGCCGCCCCGGGTGCCCCCCGGGGCGGCGGCGCCCCGGGGCGGGATGTCTCGACCCCGGTGCCGCGCTTGCTAGTCTCCGTGTCGCATTCGTAGTAGAACTGAAACATTCGTTGGCGGACCGTAACGGCCGACCTGCCGGCCGCTCTCCTCGCAGGCAGCTCCTGAACCCCTCACAAGGTGTGACGACACGTTGACTCCGATTGTGCTCCTGATCCTGGTGGTGATGTGGGTGGCGGTCCTCCTGCCGCCCTACCTCCGCAACCGTGGGGGGAGCGGTTCGGCCTCGATGCACTCGTTCCGGCGCAAGCTCGACGGCCTCGAGCGCACCGCCCCGGGCGGTCGCTCGACCGGCCACGTGTCGGCCTACCTCCCGGTGGGCGGCCGATCGGTCGACGCGCCCCAGCCGCTCGACGGCCCGCTGCCCGCCGGCTCGCGCCACCCCCTCCAGGGCCAGGGCCAGGGGCCCCGTCTGGTCCCCGCCGCGAGCGACGGCGTCACCGTGCTGCGGCCCGGCGCGGCGACGGCCGAGGCCGCCGAGCCCGAGCTCGACGCCACCTACCTCCTGGCCCCCGCGCCCGAGCTGGCGCCGGCGCCCGCCGTGGCCGAGTGCCCGGGTCCGTCCTCGTCGGTGCTCGCGGCCCGGGCGGCCCGCAAGCGTCGCCGCGAGGTCCTGTACACGCTGCTCGCCGCCTGCGGGGTCACGCTGCTCATGGGCCTCGTGCTCGGCACGCCGGCGCTGCTGCTCCACCTGCTGTGCGACGCCGCGCTCGCCGGCTACGTCTACCTGCTGATCACCATGCAGCGGGCGAAGGCCGAGCGTGACATCAAGGTGGCCTTCCTGCCCCACCAGAACGACGAGGCCGAGCCCAGCCGCCTGCTCGAGGCCGGCGGCGGCTGGCAGCCGGGCGAGCCCCTGCTGCGCCGCAGCGCCAACTAGCCGGCCCTCGGCCCGAGCGCTCGCATGGGCCGGCGGAGCCTGCTGGTCGCCGCCGGCGTCGCCGCGGCCCTCGCGGTGGCGGGCGCCACCTTCGCCGGCGCCCAGGGCGACACCACCCGGCGCGGCACGGACCCGCTCTCCGACGCGGAGGTGCAGGCGGCCCGCTCGGCCGTGCCCGACGGGTCGGGCCCCGAGTCGCAGGGCACGAACGGCCTGCCCGACCGAGTGGTGCTCCTGGTCGAGCGTCACCTCGAGGACAAGGGGGCGGCCGACGACCGCCGTCGGGCCGACGTGTACGAGTACGACTACGCCACCGACACGCTCACGGTGTCGGTGGTGGATCTCGACGACGGGACCGTGGAACGATCCGAGCCGGTGCAGGGCACGCAGCTGCCCCTCGTGGAGGCGGAGGCGCAGCGGGCCCTCGACCTGTTGTTCGCCGACGGCGACTTCACGACCCGCCTGACGGCCGAGCTCGCGGCGCTCACCGGGTCCGCGGCTCCGGACCCGCGGGCCGCGCTGGACGCCCAGCCCATCGTGTTCCGGGCGGACGCCGTCCCGGCCGTGGCCGGGGGAGCGGCGACGGCCTGTGGCATCCACCGGTGCGCGCAGTTCCTGCTCCAGACCACCGACCACCTCCTGGTCGACCTCTTCCCCGTGGTCGACCTGTCCACCGGCGTCGTCCTCAGCGCCGACGCGACGGAGCAACCGTGAACGGCCGCGGCGGCGTCGTGTCGTCGATCGCCGTGGTCGTGGCCCTGGCCGCGGTGGCGTCGCTGGCCGCGCTCGCCCCGGGCGCCGGGGCTGCGGGCGACGGCGACTGCTCGGCGCCGTTTCGTGTCGAGGAGACGTTGCCCAACGGCGCCACGTGGTCGCTGTGCTGGGAGCGCCGGGCCCTCGAGGGGATCGTCCTGCACGACGTCACCTACACCCCGCCGGGCGGCAGCGCCACGTTGGTGATGGGGCAGATGAACCTGGCCCAGATCCACGTGCCCTACGACGACAACCTGGCCCGCTTCCACGACGAGTCCGACTTCGGGCTCGGCTTCAACCTGCTCGAGCTCGACGGGGACGACTGCCCGGGGGGCACCGTGCTCGGCGACGGCACGCAACAGACGCTGTGCCGCCAGGTGCGGGACCTGGGCTACGCCTACAAGGACTACGGGGCGCAGGACCAGGCCCACAGCCTGGCGCTGTTCAGCGTCTCGGCCATCGGGGCCTACAACTACGTCGTCGAGTGGAACCTCGACGACGACGGCACCATCCGCCCCATGGTGGGCGCCACCGGCCGCCTACAGCGCTTCGGCGGCGGAACCGCCACGGGTTGGCGGGTGGGCACGAACCGCATCGCGGTGGCCCACCTGCACAACTACTACTGGCGCCTCGACGTCGACCTCGCCGGGAGCGCCGACGACCGGGTCCAGGAGCTGGCCTCCACCCCCGCCGGCGACCGCCAGAGCTTCGCCGCCGCACGGACGCCCTTCCTGTCCGAGGCCGCCCGTCGGGTGCAGCCCCGGACCTTCCGGTCGTGGCGGGTGCTCGACCCCTCGGTCACCAACGCCGACGGCCACCGCATCTCCTACGAGCTGTTGCCTTCCACCGACCACATCTTCCGGGGCCCCGGCTACGAGCCGTTCACCCACAACGAGCTCTACGTCACCCGTGCAGCGCCCTGCGAGCGCTTCGCCTCGCACAACCCGGCCACCGGCGGGTGCGGCCGGGACCTGTCCGACTACGTGGACGGCGAGGCGCTGCGGGGGGCCGACGTCGTGCTGTGGTACGGCACGTCGTTCCACCACCTGCCCCGGGACGAGGACGAGGAGCGCATGCCCGCCCACTGGAGCGGCTTCTCGCTCGTGCCCCGCGACCTCACCGCCACGAACCCGCGGCCCTGAGGCGCTCAGTACTGCATGAACACCTGGACGGTGAACACCCGGCTGCCCCGCCACGCCACACCGGTGCCCATGTAGTTCCAGCGCGGATCCAAGATGTTGGCCCGGTGCCCCGCCGAGTTCATGTAGGCGCGGTGCACCTGCTCGATGGAGCCGCCGTAGCCGACGTTCTCGGCCAGCGAGCGCCACTGGTAGGTGATCCCGCTCGGCAGGTTCGAGTGCGAGAGGCTGTTCTTGCGGGCGAGGTACTCGGCCCACGCCTGCGCCTTCTGGTCGAGTTGCAGGTTGTCGCGCAGGTAGCTCCGCCCGTACTGCGCGCGCGTCTGGTTGACGAGATCGGCGACGCGTGTCTGCTCCGACGTCCGGCACGACGTGAGGGTCGCGCCCATGACGAGGACCAGCAGCGCCGCGATCGCCACTCGCAGCACGCGGGTCTTGTGGTTCCCGGTTCCCAGTTCCATGCACTAGGCAACGGCCGATCGCCGGGGCGCCTTGAGCCATCGGCGGGGTGGGGCGGCGCCGCCCGCCTCCGCTACGCTGGCGTCTCCCCTCGGGGGTGTAGCTCAGTTGGCTAGAGCGCTACGTTCGCAACGTAGAGGCCGGCGGTTCGAATCCGCTCACCTCCACTCGGTGTTGTGGCTTTCACAACATCTGGACGGCGTCCTTGACCACCCGACGTCACGGCTCCCAGATGCCGGTCGACAGGACCCCACCTGGACCGATCGGAGGTCCGGCCGTCATCTCGAAGCCGGTCCACGTGAAGCCCACAGCCATGACCTCCACGAAGCCGTCGCTTCCGTTCACGATGGAGTGGATGGCCTCTGCTGCAGCTCTGCCCGTGCGTTGACGGTATGCCCAACTCGGTCGCTCCTCCGTGAGCCACGACGAGTCACTCGTCCAGTACACCTGACGGTCGGGACACGATCCCGTTCGCAGCCATTCGGCCTTCGCTTCGTCGTGGGCCTGCTCCGTGCCGTCGAACCTCTGTTTGGGGACGATGTCGTAACCCGTCACGTCGCCCAGGCGCTCGTCATCGCTGTGCGGCCGAGCTCGCGCAAGGCCGGCCAGTTCGAAGTCCAGCCGGACCCAGTTCTGCTCATACGGCGGCTGGGGTCGGGCGATCTGTGCCCCGAACTCAACCGAGCGTTCCGGCACAACGTCCGTATCCGAGTGGCTCGAGGTCACTCCCCACGGCCACACCCTCCACGGAAGCCGGCAGGCGTCGAAGATGTCAGCCCCGGCGCCAGCCACCTACGACTCGACAACGCGGTACTCGACGCCAAGGTCGGCAGCGCCACCGCGCAGCAGCGGGGAGTCGATGGACACGACCAGTGAGCCATCAGTGATCACTGCCACGGCGAGCGCCTCCGCGGTCAGGACGTTCGGCCGAAGTCGAGTCGCGATCGTGGCCATGACCGGCACGACGAGCCTCGGTCCGAGCAGACCGATCCAGTCCGGAAGGTTGTCGATCCGCTCCCGGCGAACCGACTCTGGGAACTGAGCAAGGCGCCGAGACAGGGTGCCGGCACCTGATCCGCGGTGCGCAGCGTTGGCGACCCGGTAGTACCAGGCAGAGGTGGTGTAGATCACCGACTGGTCCACCTGCTCGCGTAGCCAGCCCGTGGTGGTTTCCGCGACGACGTCGATCAGGAGGTGGTCGTCGATGACGATCGCCACGACCGAGGCGTGCTACTGATCGGCGAGCTCTGGGTCGTCGGCGATGACCTCCGCCAGCGCCCGGTCGAAATCGCCGCTCGCCTTCCAATCGGCGAGCGCGGCCCGCATCTCCGGCGAGAGGTGCGACCGCGGCGGTTCCGTCGGCGGGTCCAGCAGCTCACCCGCATCACGCGCGGCCCGGCGCGCCCGCTCGACGACCTCGCTCAGTTCTGGGCTCATCGTCAGCCGATTCGGCATGCTTCAACGCTACCGGGGAGCGCTGACAGCCACCCTCGATCTCCGGCCCCCAGGGGGCCGAGGGGTCGGTGCGTCGAGGGGTGCAGGTGGCGAGCCGTCTTCCACTGACCACGGCATCGAAACCCGAGGAGGCATCGTCGAACTGGTCGGCGTCGAGTTCGACCTCGGCCACTCACCCGGGTCTGGGATTTGAAAGTAGGGAGATCAGGTCCACTCGAGCCCTCCGCCCAGACGGCGGATCTTCCTGGTGCCGACTCACCTGGAGGTCACGCCGCCGCCCGGGCGTGCCGGGACGCCCAGACGAGCACGCCGATCACCCAGGCCATGCCGATGAGGCCGCCGAGGTAGAGGTTCATGGCGCCGCCGGGGGCGAGGAAGCCGCTCTCGCCGAACACCGTCACGGTCTCGACGGCCTGCTCGGCGAAGAACGCGACGCTGAGCCAGCCCAGCCAGCGCGGCAGCAGCGGCGAGCGCCCGAACGCGAGGGGGACGAACGCGGCGGCCATGGTCATGGTCGAGCCGTTGACGATCGGGCCCCAGTACTGCGCGATGTCGAACAGCGTGCGGGCCGTCGCCGCGTCGAGGCCCTCGGGGTGCAGGGCCAGGCCCGCCCAGAACCACGCCTGCACCTGGCCCGTGACCACCCAGCCCAGGACGCCGCCGAAGAAGACGTAGCGGTGGGGCCGGGGCAGCAGGTTCGCGACCATGCCCCCGAACACGGTGAGGGTGAGCGCCGCGAACGTGGCGGTCCAGGCGTAGGCCTGGGCGTTCGTCGCGTTGGCGGTGAACCAGGCGAGCACCTCGTCGCCGGTCGACTCGACCGTCGGGACCGAGCTGCCCAGCGCGGTGAAGCTCGCCACGTAGAACACGATCCAGCCCACGCCGGACGCGACGATGACTGCCGGTGCTCGCCTCATCGGATCCCCCCTCGATGTGAGTGCGACCTGACCGAGAAGGTAGCCGGGGGCGCCGGCCGGCGCCCGGGCGTCAGCCGATCAGATCGATCGTGTAGCGCCGCGACTGCGGCGCACCGCTGATCCGCAGGGTGGCGCCGCCGACGCGGAGCTCGAGGTCGTCGACCGCGGCGGTCGTCACCTGCCGGCCCCGGTCGGTCTCGGTGACCGCGGGCTCGTCGCCGGCCACCGCCACCGTCCGGTCGTCGCCGACCTCGCCGCTCAGCTCGACGACGGTGCCGTCGGCCAGCTCGAAGCGGCCGGGGGCCCCGAGGAAGACGTCCAGGTCCAGGCGGTCCGCCACGTCCGTGTGGTCGACGACGTCGGGATCGTCGGTCTCGACCAGCGTCTCCACCCCCTCGGGCAGCCGCGGCACGATCGCGCCGGCGGGGGCGTACACCGGGATCTCGCCGGGGCCGGCCTCGGCCACCACCGTCGTGGGCCCGTCGTGGCGCTCGCCCGTGCGGATGTCGTACCACGCGCCCTCGGGCAGGTGGACGGGACGCTCGGTCACGCCCTGGTCGACCACGGGCGCCACCAGCAGCTCGTCGCCGAGGAAGTACTGGAACGTCTCGCCCTCGGGCAGCCCCTCGCCCACCGAGGCGAACGCGCGCCACGCCGGCTCGTCCGGGAGCTCGCCGGCGAAGACGGGGTCGTCGGGCGCCACGAGAACCGGGTGGCGCATGATCGGTGCCCCGGTGGCCACCGCCCGGGCGCCGTAGGCGGACAGGTAGGGGAAGAGGCGGATGTGCTCGGTGGCCAGTCGCTTCCAGGCGCGGAGGGTGACGGGGTCGGGGGTGGGCTCCTCGGGGCGATCGGGGTCGGGCCCGCCCTCGAACGACCAGTTCTCGCCGTACCGGCTGCCGTGGTGGGTGCGCATCATCGGGGTGTAGGCGCCGATCGCGGCCCAGCGCAGGAAGAGCTCCCGGTCGGTGGGCGTGTTCTCGACCCCCTCGATGGCGAAGGCCGAGTAGCCCGCGATGTCGTGGCCGTAGAAGGGCATGCCCACGAGGCCCAGGTTCACTCCCAGGGTGACCACGCTGCCCAGGCCGTCGAGCCGGTCGAAGCTGGTGTTCTGGTCGCCGCCCCAGATCGCGGGGGCCGCCGCCTGTGAGCCGGTGAAGGCCGAACGGACGTAGAACAGGTAGTCCCCGTCCGGGCGGGCCTGCTCCCAGAAGTCCCGGTGGATCCGCTGCCAGTCCACCGGGTACTCGTTGTGCACGGCCGCGCCGGTGCGGCCGTCGTCGAAGCGGGCGTCGAAGGGCACCCACTCCCCGAAGTCGGTCATCGACCCGTCGAGGCCCAGCGCCTCGGCCTCCGCCAGGTACCCCCGGAACCACTCGACGGCCTCGGGGTCGGTCACGTCGAGGCCGCCGCCGCCGGGGGGCACGAACGGCGGGGTCAGCATCAGGTAGGGCGCCCCGTCGGCGTCGGTGAAGGCGTACCCACCCGCCTCCGCCTCGGCCCACTTCTCCTGGTTGTGCGGCTGGAGCACCACCGGGTTGCCGGCCTGGTCGACGCTCGGGCCGCCGGGCGTGGTCTCGTCGGTGGGCAGGAAGGGGCTGAAGTAGCCGAGGAAGCGGAACCCCTCGTCGTGCAGGTCGCCGGTCAGGCCGGCGAGGTCGGGGTACTCGGTCTCGGACACGTCCCAGTCGTGGCTCAGCCGGAACCCGGTCTGCTGCGAGCCGATGCCGATCCAGTCCTCGGTCCAGATCACCGACGACGGGATGTCGTTGTCCCGCAGCACGCGGGCCACCCGGGCGACGTTCTCCTGGCCCCGGACGGCGTCGTTCATGGGCGCGTAGAACCAGTCGGGGGGCGGGGTCGGCCGGCCGACGCGACCCGTGTAGGCGGCGATCAGGTCCAGGGGGCCACCGCCGTGGAAGACGTCGATCACGAGCTCGTCGGACCAGCTCGTCACCCGCCAGCTGCCGGGGTGCTCCTCGGTGCACAGCTCGAAGGTGGCGTAGGGCGTGCCCTGGTAGCTCACGGCGTAGCCGGCGCTGGACAACAGGAACGGGATGGGGGCGTAGGAGTCGTACGGCTCGCCCATCACCGAGGGCGCGGGGTCGGGCGTGGAGGGCGTGACCTTCCCGAGGCCCTGCTCGACCACCCAGATCGGCACGGTCTCGCCCCGGTGCTCGGTCGCCCACGACTGGGCCCCCAACCCGTAGAAGCGCTCGTCGGCGGCGCAGGCGAAGCTCAGCGCGACCTCGGTGGCGCCCTCGGGGGCGCGCGCGGTGACCAGCAGGGTGGTGTCGTCGGTCGGCTCGGCGGTCACCGTCACGCCGGTGCCGTCCCACGGGGCGGCCGCGTCGCCGGGGGTGCGCAGCAGCTCGTGGCCGAGGTACGCGCCGCCGCCCTTCACCTCGACCTCGTAGTCGACGGTGCGCCAGGCGGCGGGGGCGTCGGCGCCGGTGCCGGTCGACGCACCGAGCACCTCCTCGTCGCCGCGCACGACGGCCCCGTCCGACCAGGCCAGCGGATCGCGGTCGGGCGCGGCGGCCTCGCCGCCGCCGTCGTCGGCCGTGCAGGCCGCGGCCAGGACCGCGCCCGCCAGCAGCACGGCGGCGCAGCGCGACCGGCGGCTCGTCACGGCCCCCGATCCTAGGGCGGGCCGCCGTCGCGGCCAGACTGGGGCATGGCCGAGATCCGCAAGACGACGATCCCGGGCGTGGGCACCTGCCGGGACTTCGCGATCGGCACCGGTCGCCGGCTCGGGGTCGTCCAGCGCGTGAGCAGCCGCCGGGAGCTGGTGGTGTACTCGCGGGACGACCCCGACGCCGTCGAGTGGAGCGTGGACCTCGACGCCGACGAGTCCGACCTGCTGGCCGAGCTGCTGGCCACCACGTCGCTCGTCCAGCACGAGGGCACCCTCGCCGGCCTGATCGAGGGACTGGCGCTCGACTGGATCCCCATCCCCGAGGGGTTCCCCGCCACCACCATCGGCGAGCTGGCCATCCGCAAGCGCACCGGCGCGACCGTCGTGGCCACGACGGGCCCCGAGGGCCCGGTTCCCGCCCCCGGCCCCGAGCACCGGCTCGCCCCCGGCGACACCGCCGTGGTGGTGGGGACCCCCGAGGGCATCACCCAGGCGGCGGCGCTGCTGCGACCCTGAGCGTCCCGATGATCTTCGCCGCCGCCGGCAGCGCCACCGTGCTCATCGAGCTCGGGCTCGTCCTGCTCGCGCTCGCCGTGCTCGGCCGGGTCGCGGAGCGGCTGGGCATCTCCCCGGTCCCGCTGTACCTCTTCGTCGGGCTGGCCCTCGGCGACAGCGGGCCGTTCCGCCTCGACGTCTCCAGCGAGTTCATCGAGACCGGCGCCACCGTCGGCGTGGTCCTCCTGCTGTTCCTGCTCGGGCTCGAGTACAGCCCGGCCGAGCTGGTGCCGACCCTGCGGGCCAACGCCCCGGCCGGCGCCGTGGACCTCGCGGCCAACCTCCTGCCGGGCGCCGCCCTCGGCCTGGTCCTCGGCTGGACCCTCGTGGAGGCCCTCCTGCTGGGCGGGGTCACCTACATCTCGTCGTCGGGGATCGTGGCCAAGCTGCTCGCCGACCTGGGCCGGACCGGCAACCGCGAGACGCCGGCCATCCTGTCGATCCTCGTCATCGAGGACCTCGTCATGGCGGTCTACCTCCCCCTGGTCGCGGGCCTCCTCGCCGGCGGGGCGCTGCTGGCCACGGGGGTGTCGGTGGCCGTGGCCGTGGCCATCGTCGCCGTCATCATGGTGGTCGCCGTCCGCCTGGGGCCGACGCTCAGCCGGTGGCTGTTCACCCGCTCGGCCGAGGTGCTGCTGTTGAGCGTCCTCGGCGCCGCCCTGCTCGTCGCGGGACTGGCCGAGGAGGCGCAGGTGTCGGCCGCCGTGGGCGCCTTCCTGGTCGGCATCGCCGTGTCGGGCCCGACCGAGGAGCAGGCCCGGCCCCTCCTGTTGCCGCTGCGCGACCTGTTCGCCGCCGCCTTCTTCGTCTTCTTCGGCCTCGAGGTCGACGTCGCCCGCCTTCCCGACGTGGTCGTGCCCGCGCTGGTCCTCGCCGCGGTCACCGCGGGCACGAAGGTGGCCACCGGGTGGTGGGCGGCGCGCCGCATCGGGGTCGGGTCGCGCGGCCGCCGGCGAGCGGGGGTCACGCTGATCGCCCGGGGCGAGTTCTCGATCATCATCGCCGAGCTGGGACGGGCCGCCGGCGTGGTCGACGACCTGCCCGTGCTGGCGGCCGCCTACGTCCTCATCCTGGCCGTGGTCGGGCCGCTGGCCACCCGGTTCACCGAGCCCGTCCGCGCCGAGCGCTGACCGCCCCCACCACGGCCACGACGATCGCCCCCACGACGAACCCCACCGTCGCCGAGGCGGCCGTGTTCACCAGCCACTCGAGCACGCCGCCGACGCCCCCCACGTCGGCCACCCCGTGCTCGAGGTCGTGGACCACGTCGTAGGGCCCGTGCCAGCCCAACTCGTCGGTGCCGGCGAGCAGGATGTGCCCGCCGACCCACAGCATCGCCGCGGTGCCGACGATCGAGAGGCCCTTGAGCAGCTTGGGCATGCCCTTCACGAGGAGCGTGCCGGTGCGCCGGGCCGCCGGGGTCGGGCGCTGGACGAGGGCGAGCCCGACGTCGTCCATCTTCACGATCAGGGCCACGACGCCGTACACCAGCACGGTGATCAGGACCGCGACGAGGACGAGGATCACCGCGCGGGCGAGCAGCGGCTCGTCGATGACCTCCTTCAACGAGATCACCATGATCTCGGCCGAGAGGATGAAGTCGGTGCGGATGGCTCCCGACACCGTGCGCGCCTCGGCGTCGCCGCCCTGCACCACGGCGGGCACGTCGTGGGAGTGGTCGTCGCGCTTGAGCGCGTGGATGATCTTGTGGGCGCCCTCGTAGGAGAGGTACGCACCGCCGGTCATCAAGATGACCTCGACGACGGTCGGGGCGATCTCGCTCAGCAGCAGCGCCGCCGGCAGGATGAACACGAGCTTGTTGCGCAGTGAGCCGGTGGCGATCCGGCGGATGATGGGCAGCTCACGGTCGGCGGTGACCCCGTGGACGTACGTCGGCGTCACCGCGGCGTCGTCGACCACCACGCCGGCCGCCTTCGCGCTGGCGCGGCCGGCGGCGGCGCCCACGTCGTCGACGGACGCGGCCGCGAGCTTGGCCAGCGCGGCGACGTCATCGAACAGCCCGACCAGGCCTCCGGCCATGACCCTCCTCTGATGTGGTGGCGGCAGACTATCGGCGGTCGAGGCCCGACCGGCGCCCGTGTGCCCTTGGGTGAGGTCGCCCCGGTGGTCTAGCTTGCACCGGTCTGACGTCGTCCCGGGAGGAACACCGGACATGCGGGTTCGCATCGAGCGGGAAGTGTGCACGGGCGCCGGCGACTGCGCCCGGTCGGTCGCCGACGTCTTCTGGATGGCCGAGGACGGCCTCGCCACGGTGAAGGAGGAGGAGGCCCACTTCGGGACCACCACCGTCTTCGGCGAGGACGGGTCGGCGCCGGGATTCACCGAGTGGGCCCGGGTGCCGGTCTCCCTCGAGGAAGCGGTGGAGGCCGCCGCCGCCGACTGCCCCGGCACGTGCATCCTGATCGACCGCAGCGAGCCCGAGGTGCCTGCGGAGCCGGTCGACGAGGAGCCGGCGGCGACACCCCCGCCCCGCTCGAGCATCCCGAAGCGGATCGCCTTCCGGGTGCGGCGGCTGCTCGGCCGCGCGTAGCCTCAGCAGGCCCCGTGCACGGGGTCCGAGCGGATCTCGGTGAGGTACTCCCGCAGGCGGAACCCCGAGCCCAGGCGGTCCATCGCGTGCTCCATCGAGCGCGCCACCTGCTCGTCGTCGACGCCGGCCGAGCGGTTCAGCGGGATGGCGAGCTCGACCCAGCAGTCCTCGCTGCTGCCTCGATCGGTCAGCTCCAACACGTCGAGGTGCGCCTTGTGGGCCAAGGCGACCACCGCGTCGAGGCCGCTGCGTGGCCCGCTGAATCGAAGCACCCGCACTGCCTGCACCGGCGTCCCCCCCCGGAGTCCCGCCGTGATGTACACGTGCGTACATCACCGCCGGCACGGACCCTAGCGCGTGCCGGCGCCGCTGACCGGCGAGTCGGTCAGCGGCGCGATGTGCTCAGGGCTCGACCGCCACCACCCGGTCGACCCCCGTGATGGCCAGGAGCCGGCGGAACTGGGCGTTGGCGTGGCGCACCACGACGCGGCCACCGTGCGCGGTGACGGTGTCGTGGGCCCGGATCAGCAGGGACAGCCCGGTGGAGTCGACGAACGTCACCGCCGCCAGGTCGATCACGAGGGTGCCGGGGCAGGCGTCGACCTCCAGCGCGACGAACTGGCTGATGCGCTCGCGGCTCGAGAGGTCGACCTCGCCGGCGAGCGTCACGACCAGCTCGTCGTCCACCGCGGCGCCCGTGATGCGGAAGTCGGGTGCTTCGGTGCGGGGGAGCAGTGCGGTCATGGGGCCGGCCTCGTGGCTGGTGGGAAGGTTCCGGGTCCCGCCGTGCCTTCACCCGAAGGCGCACCGTAGCCGGGCGCCACGCCCCCGTCACCCCCCTCCCTGCGGGGCACGCTCACCGCAACGGGAACTCGTCGGCGACGCCGCTCACCGCGAAGAGGCGTCGGGCCTGCGGCCCCGGCTCGCGCAGGAAGAGCGCGGCGCCCCGGGCCCCGATCTCGGACTTGGCCCGCAGGAGCAGGCGCAGCCCGCTCGAGTCGAGGAACGTCACCGAGGCGAGGTCGATGACCACGACGTCGGTCGGCACGTCGGCGAGCTCGAGGCGCAGGCGCTCGAGCAGCTCGTCGGCGTTGGCGTGGTCGATCTCGCCGGCGAGGCGGATCTCGAGGGTGCCGTCCCTCGAGGCACTGGACCACGTGCTGTTGTGCAACGCGACCATCGGTTCTCTCCTGTCACTCCGGTCACACGGGCGTGCGTCGGGAGGACAGGGGTCAGGGTCCAGCCGTTCAGCCGTTCCTTCCTAGCCGATGGTGCGGCGGTTTCGCTACCACCCATTCGCGGTGTCGGGGCGTTCCGCGAGCAGCCGCGTCGCCACGTCGGCCACCGGGGCGCGCTCGTTGCGGGCCCTGGTGCGCAGCCGGTTGAAGGCCTCGATCGTGTCGACGCCCAGCGTCGCCATGAGGTAGCCGACCGCTCGCTCGATCACCACTCGATGGTCGAGGGCCCGCTGGAGCTGGTCGACGAGGCGGTCGCCCGAGCGCACCCGAACGGCCTGCTCGAGCAGCGCGCTGAAGCTCGCCGCCAGGACTCCGGCGGCGTGGAGGTCGCTGTCGTCCCAACGGCCGGGCTCGGCGTCGTAGACGTTGAGCGAGCCGATGGGCGCGCCGCCGAGCAGCACCGGCGCGCCGATGAGGCTGCGCACCCCGGCCCCCGCGAGCGCCCGGCCGACGAGCGGCCAGCGGTCGTCGGCGGTGAGGTCCTGGGTGATCACGAGCTCGTTGGCCACGACGCAGTCGATGCAGGGGCCGACGCCGGTCTGCTCCTGGATCTCCTCGAGCCGTGCCGCCACCGGATCGGTCGCGCTGACGTAGCGGAGCACCGCGTCGTCGTCGGCCAGCATGACCCCGGTGCCGGTCGCGCCCATCAGGGTCGTGACCCCGGCAGAGGCGTCGTCGACGACCTGGCTCAGGTCGTGCTCCGCGAGCTCGACCGCGCCCAGCGCGTCGACGATGCTCTGGAGGGCGTCGGGGTCGACGTGCACGGCGCCAAGGTACCGGCCCCGGCTCACGTGACGGCCGGGCACTGCTCCGGCTTCTCGAGGTCGGGTGGCCGCGTCCAGGCCGCGTGGTCCCAGCCGTCGGCCAGCGACACGGGCTCGTCCAGGTGGTCGCTGATCCACTGGAGCACCGGTGTGGCCAGCCGCACCACCCCGGCGGGACAGAGGTGCAGGCCCAGCTCGTCGGTGCGCCGGATGCGGACGGGGACGCCGTCCGGGCCCGGCAGGGTCTCGGTGAACCCGCCCGTCGGCCCGTTGACGTAGGTGCCGGCGTTGAGGAAGTCGACCGACTCGTCGCGCCCGGCGAGGGCGGTCAGCTCCAGGTTGAGGCTGATGAGGTTGACCGTGCGCTGCTCGGTGCGCGCCGCAGCGGGCCCGATGAAGAGCACCCGTGCCCCACCGCTCGTGACCTGCGCCACGAACGGGTCGAGGGTCTCGGTGGCGTACTCCTCGAACCACGTCGGATCCCCGGGGCGGAAGTCGCGCGACAGGACCTCCCAGGAGCCGACGTGGATGACGACCAGCTCGGGGTCGTCCTCTTCGATGGTCTGGTCCCAGGCCTGGTCCGACGCGGCGTCGCCGCTGATGCGGGCCTGGGCGAGGTACGGCGCGTGCACCTGGTCGCCGAGCGCGGCGGCGATCCCCGGCGCCAGGTTGCCCATGACCGAGTCACCGGCCAGCACGACCGTCGGGCGGCCGTCGTCGGGCGGGGACGCCGTGGTGGTCGTGGTGGTCGGCGTGGGGTCGTCCGCCTCGGCCGCCGTGGTGGCGGTCGTGTCCGACGCCGACTCGGCGCCGCTCGAACAGGCGCTCGCCGCGGCGACGGCGAGGGCGAGGGCGAGCGCGAGCCTCCTGGTCACCGGGGGAATTTCGCAGCTCTCCGGCCCCAGCGCACGTCAGGGCCCCGGCGTCAGCCCCCCCTCGGCACGCCGCGCGGCGCGGCGGGGGCTCACCACGGCGACCTGCAGGCCGCCGGTGCGCTCGCTGACCGCGTTGTAGAGCGCCGCCAGCACGAGGGCGAGGCCCACACCCGCCGGGACCAGCACGGCACCGGCGGCCACGGCGGTCCAGAAGACCTGGAGCCCGTCGAGGCCGTGCTCGGCCGGCGACCAGCCGAGCAGCGCGGCGACGTTCCAGCCCACGACGGCCACCCCGAGCAGGGCGCCGTAGAGGGCGGCGAGGAACGGCCAGGCGACCCGGCTCACGCTCCGGTAGGTGATCCGGCGGACCACGAGGTCGCCCACGAGCAGGCGGCGGTGCTCGCCGTGCCGCTCGGTGGGCGGTGGCGCCGCGGTGGCCGGCGCGCTCATGACCAGGGGTCTCCGTCCCGGTCGGCGGAGTTACCCACGACGTGGAGCGCGACGTAGCGCCGAAATGTGGCCGTCAGGCTCCGGTGCCTGTCGAGGGTGTCGGTGGACGTCATCGTGGGGTGCTCGCGTGGATCCGTCGATCGTAGCGAGGGCTCCATTGTTCACAATGCGGCGGACCTCAACCATGTACAAACCTGTCTATGGCGGCCGCCGCGGCCGCCACCTCCCGGCTGCGGCGCACGGCTCCGATCTACGCTGCGGCGATGGACCTGACCGAGGAGACCACCTACGACGCGACCCTGGCGGAGGTGTACGCGGTCGAGACCGACGAAGCCGAGTACCTCGCCCGCTTCGCCGAGGGCGGTGACCGCGACGTCGAGATGCTCGAGTGCGGCCCGGACGGCGACGGTTGGGCGATGCGCAACCGCCGGGTGATCACCGTGGATCTGCCCGGGTTCGCCCAGAAGGCGCTGAAGCCGACGAACACGATCGAGCACACCGTGCGCTTCGCGCCGGCGGTCGACGGCCGTCAGGAGGGCACGTTCTCCATCGACGGTGCGCCCCGGTGCGCACCGACGGCACCATCGCCTTCGAGGAGCTGGGGATGGTCGGACCCGCCACACCGCAGCGCTGTGACGCAGGTCAAGATCCCGCCTGATCGGCGGCAAGATCGCCAATCTGGGCCAAGTGGGGTGAGACCAGCGGCCAGATCCGGCGGGTTCGGGATTATTATCGCTGGCGCATCGCCGAGCGCCGCTGACCGGGCGGTGGTCCTGATCTGTGCAAGTGACGGCGACGGCGACGTGTTGGAAGCGGGCGCCTATGCCTCGAGTTGCGCGTTCGTGCGGGGCGGCGGGCCTCACCTGGGCGCAATTGCTCGCCGGTCGCGGCGCACCGTGCGGGTCGTCGGGGGCCGGTCGGTCACCGCCCCTGGGCCAGCCGGGATCGGCACTGCCTGCGGCGGCGACCGCCTGAGACGCGCTGGACGGGGGCTGGCCGACACGTGCTGGTCAGGCATCGCCGGCGCTTATCTCCGCACCCGGTCGCGCGGTGGCCAAAGGCAAGACCCGGTTGTGGTGCGATGCGGGTACGGGCGCGGACTTCCACCTGCACGGCCCGGCGACGATGCGTCGGCGCGTTGGGGCCCTGCTCACCGGGTGACGAGCTCATCCGGTCGCCTGAGCGCTTGTCGCTGTCCCGTGAGGGGTCACCGCCGACATAGGGAGACCGCGCGATCGCCGCAGCGTGTGAGGGCCGGGGTCCTGTGGTCGGTCGTGCGCCATCAGCGACCTCGCCGGGGACGACCAGTGGGGGCGACGGTCGATGGGGCCTCGCCCGGGCGGACGGACGGCCGGGATTCGGCGCTGTGGCTCGCTACCCGGGCCCCTGCCCGTAGGATCTGGCCTGCCCCGCCTGGCGGCTGTAGGCCCAGCGCGCCGCTGCGGCGCCGAGAGGCGCCGTGCGGCGCATCGAGCGTCCAAGGACTCTATGCATGCCAGCCCCATGCCCGACCAGGACCACCCCCGTGCCGCCTCGAGGCGGAGAGAGATCACTCTGGCTGACTTCGCCATACGACATCCGTTGCAGATCGTCTCGGTCGATATTCCCGCGGGCTCCGCAACCCGTCGCACGCATCACGGTCGACTTCGGCCTGACCTGGGGTCTCCGGAGACCAGCGCGGTGGCTGCCAAGACCGCATGAGCGAGGAGCTGGTCGCCGCACCGTCGTGGCCGTGGTGAACTTCCGCCCAAGAACATCGCGCTGGCTTCAGTCGCAGATGATCCTCGGTGGACGCCGGCGACGGCACTTCGCCCTGCACCCGGGGGCAACTTCGCGCGCCTGCTCCGCCGGACCCGCGACCGCCTCGCTCTCGCCGTGCCTGCCCCGCCTCGTCAGGGTGCGGTTCCCGGTGCGGCTCGACGTCTCCGCCGGGGCCCCCAGCACCTCCGAGACGACGTCGTCCGCTCCTGGAGGCCGAGGTCGACGGCCTGCTCACGCTGCTCGACGACGTGGGCCCCGGAGGTCGCTGCTACGGTGCCGGGACCCACCACGCATCACCGCCACGCCCCCCGCCCGGAGGGGCACCAATTGCCGCGGCGCTGGCTGCGCCATGACGCCGCGCGCCTCGACGACCTCGCCCTCGACTGTTTCCAGGTGATCTGGACTGCGCGGCGACGACCTGTCTGTCGCCGGCCCCAGGATCGCTCTTACGAGGTCTACGGGGCCACGTGTGGCGCCCGGATCGACCAGCCTACGAACTGGCTGTGCGTCGACGTGCTGCCCCCGCGGGCGACGAGCCCACGGGCCTCGGCGACGACGCGCCTGGCGAACGCGCGCTGGCCGAGCAGTGCTACGCGGGCGACCTGCTCGACTGCGACCTGTTGTACGCCGCCTCCGCCGACCGGGGGTCCCAGTACGAGGCCCACGGGCCACGTGCGGCCGGCGCTCGACACCGAGGACGACTGCACCGCGCCGTCCGTTGAGGCGCCCCCGCCGCTCAGTCCATGAACAGCGTGGTGGCGGGGCCCGGCGAGACGGCGCAGCCCCACGCGCCAGTCGACCTGGCCGGGGCCTACGAGCTCGTGCATCCTCGTGTCCACCACCTGATCGCCTGATGGTGGCCCGGTGGGCCAGCCGCCGCGACCACCCGGTCAGGTGCGCCTGAGCTCGGCCGTCCACTCCTCGATGCTGACGGCCCTCGGCGTCAGGCCCAGTTGACGACGGTGGGGGGCATCGTCGGCGACCCCGAGGAGCCGGGGCACCTGCTCGACGATGTCGCCCCGTGGAGCGGCCAGGATGCTCGGGGCGTCCTCGTGGACGGGATGGGGTGTACCGCCAGCATCAGGTCGAGGTGGAAGTAACAGCCCCGCCCTGCTTCGCCGAAGTACGCCCAGGCGGGCGATGGTGGCCGGCAGGTCGTAGGCGCGGGCGGCGAAGCTGGCGACCACCTCGGCCGCGATTCGAGATGCTGTAGGTGGGCAGGAAGCCGAACGAACGGTGGTTGCCCAGCGGGTCGCCCTCGGCGATGGCCCGTGTTCTTCGGCCTTCGTACACCGCCGTCGACGAGCAGTGCAGGAACGCCTGGCGTCCGGAAGCGGCGCATCAGCAGGCCGAGGCCCGCTGTTGGCGTGGAGGTCGCAGGAAGTCAGTTGGTCTGGCCACGGCGAAGTAGCAGCACAGTCGATGCCGGGCGGGTTCGAGCCGGCGCTGCTCGGCGGTCCTGAGGTCGAGGGGGACCGGTGTGACGCCGGCTCGACCTCGCGGCGCCCGCGCTGTCGGTGGAAGCGGGCGGCGCCCCACAATTGCGTTGTCGGCGGCGAGGGCTCCTCGTTGACCGGACCAGCGACCTGGCTGGTCACCCCGGTGACGAGGATCCGAAGCACCCGAGAGCATCGGTCCTCACTGTACGCAGGCCGCCGCCCTGGACGCCTCACGGCGGTCGTGCCCCTCATTCTGGGGGTGTCCGCCCGAGAAAGCAAGGCGAGCTGGACGAATGTGTCACAGTGTGGCGGTACCCGCTTCTGACGCCGATCGGGTTCTGTGGGGATCCGTCCGCTCGTTGCCGATCCGACGACCGTGGGGCGGATGTCCTGTAAATGCCGAGTCACCATCCCACCACCTGAGAGCAGCTGATCGACGCGGGTATCTGGCTCTTCCGGCGAGGGGAGGGCCATGATCCTGCGCAACTCGACCGCGGGCACACGTGGCCGAGGAGGTGGGCTTCCCACCGCCAGACGTCTTCTACTGGCATTGGGAGACGCAGGTGACTACGTCGCTGACCCTCATGGAGGCCGTCTTCGCGATCTCCCCGGACGAATAAGCGCCCTCTGCTGCCGGACCCGCCGGCGACGTGAGCTTCGCGGTGGCTGCGCGCCGCCACTGCCCGTGCGTGTTGAGGCGGACCGGCTCTGGGAGTGATCCTCGCGGGCCGTGCGACGGTCTGCTGGCCATGGCCAGCTCACGGACGCCGACCCCGCGAGCTCGCCGCCGAGGCGTTCCCACCCTCGACCTCGGTCCAGCAGCTGGAGCCGAGCCCTAGAGGACATCCTCGCTGAGGCCGGTCGGCGGCTGACGCCGCCCCGGGATCACCGCAGACGTCGCCTGTTGTGCGGCGCAGATCACCGGTTTCCTGTCGTCGAAGCGGCGTTCTCGGGCGAGCGCGTCGGCCTGCCAGCTCTTCGACGATGCTCGTCGAGGTGGTCTGCGGCCCTCACCGGAGCCGGTCGAGCAGCCGGTCGAGCCCGCCTGCTGACGCGGGCGTTTTGGGTCGCGTCCTGCCTGACACAATGGATCTGCGGTCCTCGTCTTGGACGCGTACACGTGACCCGACAACGGTGTCGTGGAGGTGACACTCAAACCATCGATGCGACATGGATGTACGACTGACAGAGGTAGAACCCGTGACACATCTGGTCTTTGTCGCCGCAGAATGAGGTCGATTCCACGGCCGCAATGCGCGGCGGAACGGTCGCCATTGATGGAAATGGATCCCGGGAGGCGACACCGATGAAGTACCTCGGACGACGGATGCCGCCGGCGCCCGTTCGCGCGGCACTGGTGGTCATTACGTTGCCGGCCCGTCCGGCACCCGCGAGACGCAGTCGGCCCAGTGGGACTTTCGCGCCGGCGTCGCCCGGCGCCGAGCAGCCTGGCCTCGGCATCAAATGTCAGCCCGGACTGCGGCGACGGCGCCTGCATGAGCGCTGCAGATGGAGGGACCATTCCCCGACGGGCTCGCTGCTCTTCTACGACTACCAGCAGACCTCGACCCTGGTTGCGCGACGAACGGGTGGACGGTTCCGCCCCTGACGCAGGTGGCGATGGCCCGGATCAGCACGGCGCACACCGTGAAGGCTCGCTCGCGGACTTCCCTGACGGGCCTGCGAACGACGTCAACGAGGTATTTCCGACGACCAGCCTGTCCACACGTAACGAGCCGAGGACTACTTCCGTGACTGCGAGGGCAATGCCACCCGCACCGCTCTGTTCTCGCTGCCTTCCGCCTGTCGGGCGCCAGCGCTCGGCTCTCGACGCTAGTCTTGATCGACAACGTCCCTGATCACCACCCAGACCCTCTCTGTGCCCGATGCTCCGATTTGGCCCTGTCCGCTACGCCGGACGGGAGCGCGTGGCCGACCTCTCCTGAGCGCGCTGGTCGACGACGGCGGGTCCCCTCCTCGGATACACGGTCTACCGGGACGGCAACGCCATCGACACGACCGGTCCCGGCACCACGACCTACCAGGACACCGGAGCGCGGCCGCAGCAGCGCCAAGTACTCCTACAAGGTCACTGCGAGAACGCCCGGTTCCTCGGCGGACAGCAAATACTGACACCGCGATCGTGGACTCCCGCCTAAGGCAGATCTGACGCTCAACGGCACCGCCGTGGTCAACGGCCAGGACGGCGTCGACCTGACCCGGCTCGGCCCGGGTGAGGCGTGGATCCGACTCACGTCGCCGCCCGACATCAACGCCGGCGGCACCCCCTGGATCGAGTTCGCCTACCAGGACGACGGCACGTCGTGGCAGGGCATCGACGCCTTCATCGACTCGAACCGCGTGCCCGACGACCCCCGGATCTCGGCCGGGTCGCTGTTCAGCTGCCCGACGCTCGGGTACGCCCGGCACTCCATCCCGGCGGAGGAGACGATCGTCTACCCGAGCGACGACGGCGAGTGCGTCGGCCCCCGGCCGGCGGAGGCGCACACCTTGTACGTCGGCCAGCGCTCGGACGGCACCGTCGACTACCTGGTCGACGGCACCTGGCACTCGACCACGTTCCTCAGGGACGCCACCGGGCCGTTCGACTTCAACGACGTCATCTTGCGCTGGCGCTGCGGCGGCACCATGCCGGCGCCGTGGGTCGTGCCCTGCACGGGCGGTGAGACCGTCACCTTCGACGACTTCGCGATGGGTGACGACCACGACGAGGTCGGACCCGAGATCACCATCACCACACCGGCGGACGGTGGGACCTACCGGCTCGACCAGGCCGTCACGACGGACTACGGCTGCACCGACGACTCGGGCGTGGCCACGTGTGACGGGCCCGTGGACGCCGGGCAGCCGCTCGACACGTCGAGCACCGGCAGCCACGACTTCACCGTGACCGCCACCGACGACCTCGGCAACGAGTCGACGCTGACCCACAGCTACACGGTCGTCGACCCGGCCCTGACCCTCGAGCTCGCCGCGGACGAGAGCGAGGTCGTCGCCGGGGAGGACATCCACTACTCGGTCACGGTCACCAACGTCGGCGACGTCCCCCTCACCGGCATCGAGCTCCTCGACCCGAACGCGCCGGACTGCGAGGGGCCGGTGGGTGACCTCGGCCTCGGCGAGGACACGACCGTCGACTGCGCCTTCACCACCGGGAACGGTGACGTGCCCGTGCGGGCCAACGCGGTCGCGGCGCTGAGCGAGGAGTTCGCCTTCGCCCTGTCCAACATCGTGACCACGTCGGTGACGCCCGCGCCCGGCCACGTCCAGGGCACCGTGACCGAGACGGGCAGCGGGGACCCGCTGGAGGGGGTCTGGGCCCTGGCCCTGCGCTCGTCGGACTTCCGCCTCGTGGGCGCGGCGATGACCGACGCCGGCGGGACGTACGACCTCGGGCTCGAGGCCGGCTCCTACTTCCTCTACGTGGTCGACCCCGGCGGGGCCCACGCAAGCGGGTTCTTCGGGGCGCCCGACGAGCTCGTCGTGCCCGCCGGTGGCTCGGTCCCCGCCGACCCTGCGCTCGACCCCACCCGGGGGATGGTGGCGGGGACGGTCACCGAGGAGGGCACCGGTGACCCGGTGGCCGACGCCTGGGCCGTGGCCGTGGGCGGCGAGCCGTTCGGCCCCGAGCAGATCGTGACCACCGACGGGAGCGGGACGTACGCGCTCGGGCCGCTCGCTCCCGGTGACCACTACGTCGCCTGGGTCGACCCGAGCGGGGCCCACGAGCCTCGCTTCGCCCCGGACTCGGCGAACCTCATCGAGGCGACGCCGGTGGGCGTCACGGCCGGCACGGTCAGCGCCAGCGACGGCGTCCTGCCCACGCAGTCGGTGAACCCGGGCGGCGCCGCCCTCACGGGCACGGTCACCGAGACCGGCACCGGCGACCCGCTCGCCGGGGTCCAGGTGATCGCCCTGTCCGCCGCCGACTTCCGGTTGGCGCGGGGGACCGTGACCGACGCCAACGGCGACTACGCGCTCGACGTGGCGCCCGGTGACTACAAGCTCGAGTTCGTCGACGGCTCCGGCGCCCACGCCATGGAGTGGTACGACGACCTCGACCTGACGGGGATCGCCGACGCGGTGAGCGCCAGCGCCCCGGGCGTGGCCGATGCCGACCTCGATCCGCTCACCGGCTCGATCGCCGGCACGGTGACCGACGAGCCCTCCGGCGACCCGCTGGAGGACGCCTGGGTGCTGGCCATCGGCCCCTCGGGCCCCGTCGCCGGGGCCTTCACCGCGGCCGACGGCACCTACACGCTGGCCGGCCTGCCCGCCGGCGAGTACCGGCTCGTGCTGCTCGACGCCACCGGCGCCCGACTCGCCGAGTACTGGGACGACCAGGCGGACTTCGCGGGCAGCGACCCGATCGCGGTGACCGCCGGCGGGGTGGCCACGGCCGACGCCGCCCTCGCCCCCTGATCCGGCCGTGCGCGAGGTCGCGGGAACCGCAGGACGCGCCGCCGACGGCGGCGCCCGGGTCCGGCCCGAGCCGGGAGCCACCACGAACGGCTCGGGTCGGTCCCGGCGGCGGCGACCGCCTCGGCGGGTGGTCGTGATCACCCCCGAGGCGGCCGCGGCCCGGCGGTACTTCGCCGACCGCCCGCGGCCGCGCGGGCAGCGAGAGGACCTGGTGCTGGTCACCACCCCGGAGGCCGTGTGGGGCCTGGCCCGCCGGGGGCTGCGCCGGCGGGACCGGGTGGCGTGGGTGGCGGGGTGGCACGACGGCGCCGCCGGGCGCCGACTGGCGCTCGCCGCCGAGCAGGCGGCCGCCGCCGGCCTCTTCGGAGGCGCGCGCCATGAGTTCGCCCCCGCTCGCTGAGCGGGGCCGGCGGGCGCTCGCCGCGGCGTGCCGCCCGGGTGGGTGACGCACGACACCTCTGTCTATTGCGATGTCCACGACGAGTGCCTACCGTCGAAATGACGCACCCGTCGAGGGTCGCCGAGGGCGACAATGGGTGCGGGTCCGAACGAACGCACCGAGACACGAACGAACGCACCGGGAGAGGACGCCAGATGACCAGTGGGGCGAGCGGGGCGGGTCGGCGGTGGCTCGACCGGTTGCGCCGGCTCCGGCCCCGGCGGGTCGTCGTGGTGGCGCCCGACCGGCTCTGGGGCGAGCTCCACGCGGCCCGACTCCCGTCCCCCGACGAGGACGTCATCGTGCTGTCGGGCGTCGCCGACGTGCCCGAGGTCGCCGGGACCACCGGGGTCGCGCAGCTGCGCCTGCGTCGCCGGGACCGGGTCGAGTGGCTCGCCGGCTGGCACGGCGGCCCCGACGGCGAGGCCTTCGCCCGGTGTCTCGAGCGCTACGCCGCGGCCGGCGGCTTCGGCGCGGCCCGCCACGTCTTCGCCGTGGTCAGCTGACGTTGACGACCCGCGTCGGGTAGCCGGTGGCACCGTCGGGCGCCGGTGGGGCCACGTCGGCGGTCTGGGTGTCGCCGGCGCCGTCGGTGGCGCGTGCGCGCAGCCGGTAGCGGCCCGGGGTCGGGCGCCAGTCGTACACCCATTGCACCCAGCGGTCGTCGTTGGTGCCGGGGCCCAGTCTCGCCGCCTCCCAGGGCCCCTCGTCGACCTGCACCTCCACCTTCGAGATCCCCCGGGTCGGGGCCCAGGCCACGCCGGCCACCGGGACCCGACCGGCGCCCTGGTCGCCGCGGGGGGTGTCGATGCGGCACTGGGTCTTGATGGGGGCCTCCTTGGCCCAGCCGCGGGGGATCCAGTAGCCGTCGGCGGCCTCGAGGGTGGTGAGCTCGATGCGGCGCAGCCACTTGGTGGCCGACACGTAGCCGTAGATGCCGCCGATGATGAGGCGGGCGGGGAACCCGTGCGCGATGGGCAGCGGCTCGCCGTTCATGCCCACGGCCACGAGCGCCGGCCGGTCGGGGTCGTCGAGCAGCTCGGTCGGGAAGCCCGCGGTGAACCCGTCCACCGAGTGCCCCATGACCTGGGTGGCGCCGTCTCGGACGCCGGCACGCTCCAGCAGGTCGCGCAGGGGGACACCCAGCCAGCGGGCGTTGCCGACCAGGTCACCACCGACCTCGTTGGAGACGCAGGCGATCGTGACCTGGTGCTCCTCGACGGGGAGCTCCAACAGGTCGGCGTAGGTGAGGTCGACCGGCTCGTCCACCATCCCGTCGATCCGCAGGCTCCACGACGCCGGGTCCACCTGGGGCACCGTCAGCGCGGTGTCGATCCGGTAGAAGTCGTCGTTGGGGGTGACGAGGGGCGTGATGCCGTCGACGTCGAGCCCGGCGTCGGCGGCCGTGGGGGTGGTCCCGCCGCGCACCTCGGGCAGCACCACGTCGCGCCGGGCCGACTCGACGGTCCGGCTGAGGCCCAGCGACCGCCCGACGAGGCCGACCACGCCGGCGAAGAGGCCGACCGAGCCGGCGAGCACGAGGAACTGCCGGCGGCCGGCGTCGGCGCCTCCCGGGTGCGCCGGGGCGGTCCACGACCGGGCGGTGCCGAGCAGCAGGCGCAGGGTCCCCGCGCCCGCGACGCCCCCCAGCACCGCGGAGACGACCGCGCCGCCGTCGGTCGCGAGGGGGGCGCGCAGGCCGGCCAGGGCGCCGAGCAGGGCGAAGGCCGCGAAGACGGTGTCGCCCACCCAGGGTCGGTCGAGCGCGGCCGTGCCCGTCCGCGCGCCGATGAGGGCCGAGATCACGACGATGCCGATGAGCAGGGCGGGCTTGTCGGCCGTGCCGATCGCGCCGATCACGGTGCGGGTGACGTCGCCGGGGAGGCCGTCGACGAACACGTCGCCCACCGAGACGACGAGCGACGGCACGTCGGCGGTGACGGCCCGCGCCAGCTCGGTCACCGCGAGCGCGACGACGGCGGCGGTGACGCCGGCCAGCCGGGCGGGGGTGCGGAGGTCGGGCCGCGCCTCGACGGAGACGGAGGTCATGCCGGTGCCAACGTCACGGGCGCGCCGTTGGTTCCCCGGCGCCGGCGCCGGCCCCGGCGCCCGTCGCCTCCCGGTCGGCCAGCGCCCTCCGGTCCACCTTCTGCCCGGTGGTGAGGGGAAGGTCGTCGACGAGGCGCAGCGCCTCGGGCAGCTTGTGGGCCGACAGGCGCGCCCCGCCGAACGAGCGGAGCGACGCGAGCGTCGGCGGGTCGGACGGGTCGCGGGGCACGACCACCGCGACGCCGATCTCCCCCATGACCGGGTCGGGCCGGGGCGCGACGGCCACGGCGGTCACCCCCGGATGGGAGGCGAGGACCGACTCGACCTCCATCGGGTACACGTTGTAGCCGCCCCGGATGTACATCTCCTTGCGCCGGCCGGCCAGCCGCAGGCACCCGTCCGGGTCGCGCACCCCGAGGTCGCCGGTGCGCAGCCAGCCGTCGACGAGCGTGGCGGCGGTGGCCTGCGGGTCGCGCCAGTAGGCGGCCATGACGGCCCCCGAACGCAGGCAGACCTCGCCGATCTCGCCGTCGGGCAGGTCGCGGCCCTGCTCGTCGCGGATGGCGAGCTCGATGCCCGCCCTCGGTCGACCGACGGTGTGCAGCGCCTCGTCGTCGTCGGCGTCGAAGGCGGTCGCGGTGCCGACGCCGCCCGACTCGGTCGAGGAGTAGCGGATGGAGTACGCGGCGCCGAAGCGCCGCCGGGCCTCCTCGACCAGCGCCGGCGGCGAGGGGCCTCCGCCCACGACGAGGGCCTGCACCGCGCGGAGGTCGCGCTCGTCGAAGTCGGGCTGCGCCAACAGGAGCGCGATCTGGGGGGCGACGCCGCCGACCGACGTCATGCCCGTCTCCTCGACGAGGCGCAGGACCTCCGCCGCCCGCCAGCGGTCCAGGAGGTGCAGGGTGTGTCCCTTGCGCAGGTACCACGGCAGCTTGGTCATGAAGCCGACGTGCGCCAGCTCGGTGCCGGCGAGCATCGGCCCGCCCCCGCCCCAGGCGCCACCGGTGTCGATCTCCACGATCGCGGCGTGCTGCCGGTCGGTGAACACGGCCCCCTTCGGGCGGCCGGTCGTGCCCGACGTGAGGACGATGGCGACGGGCCGGTCGGGGTCGGGGGAGAGCGGCGGCGGCGTGGCGCCGTCGGCCCGCAGGCCCCGCAGCAGCGCCTCGGGCGAGCGGGCCCTCGGCACCTCGAGCACGAGGGCGCCACGGGCCGCGCCGAGCGTGTCGGGACCGACGGCGTCGGCGGTGAGCACGACGTCGGGTCGCACGACCTCGAGGCACCGCCGCTGCTCGTCGCGGGTGAAGCGGGGGTTCACGCCCGCGGTGACGGCGCCCAGCTTGGCGAGGGCGGCGTAGGCGACCACGTAGTCGACCGTGGAGCCGAGGAGCAGGGCGGCCACCGAGCCCTCGGCCACCCCCTTCGTGGCGAGGCCCGCCGCCGCCTCGTCGCTGGCGCGGTCGAGCGCGGCGAACGAGATCGACCAGCGGGCGGCGTCGACGAAGGCGCGGGCGTCGCCGAAGCGCTGCGCCGCACCTCGCAGCGCGCCGGTCAGGGTGCCAGTATCTGACATCCCGTCAGCTTTTCGCAGGAGCCCGTCCATGGCCAGGTTCGTCATCCGCTTCGACTTCCGGGCGCCCGACTTCGGAGCGCCGACGGCGGAGCTGTACCCGGCCGCGGTCGAGATGGCGGCCTGGGCCGATCGTCTGGACGTCGAGGCGATCGTGCTCTCCGAGCACCACGCCGCCGACGACGGCTACCTGTCGGCCCCCCTGGCGCTCGCCGGCGCCCTCCTCGGCGCGACCACCCGGGCGCCGGTCAGCATCCAGGCCCTGCTCGTGCCGCTGCACGACCCCGTCCGCCTCGCGGAGGACATCGGCGCGCTCGACCTGGTCAGCCGCGGGCGCCTCTCGGTCGTGGCCGGCCTCGGCTACCGGCCCGAGGAGTACGAGCTGTTCGGCGTGCCCTGGAAGGGTCGGGGGGCGCTCATGGAGGAGAAGCTCCGGGTCATGGTCCAGGCGTGGACCGGTGAGCCCTTCGAGTACCGGGGCACCACCGTGCGGGTCACGCCGCGACCGTTCAGCCGGCCCCACCCCCTCGTGCTCGTCGGGGGTTCGACCGAGATCGCCGCCCGCCGCGCCGGCCGTCTCGGCCTCGGCTTCCAGCCGGCCATCCACGACCCGCAGCTCCGGGCGTGGTTCGAGGAGGAGTCGCGGGCCCACGGGTTCGAGCCCGGGCTGTGCATCATGCCGGCGCCCGACGTCGCCAACGTGATCGTGGCCAGCGACCCGGACGCGCTGTGGTCGAAGGTGGGCCGGCACCTGCTGCACGACACCGCCACCTACGCGAGCTGGCAGCGCGAGGGGCAGCGGTCCGCCGTGCACCGCGACGTCGCCACCGTCGACGAGCTGCGCGCCGACGGGCTGTTCCGGATCCTGACCCCCGACGAGTGCGTGGCCTTCGCCAAGGAGCCGGGCCGGGTCCTGGTGTTCCACCCGCTGTGCGGCGGCATCGACCCCGCCACGGCGTGGGAGGGGCTCCGGCTCTTCGAGCACGAGGTCCTCCCGAGGCTCTGATGGCCGTCGACCTCGAGGCGCTCGTCGACCCGGCTCACACGGCGGTGGTCACCCAGGAGTGCCAGAACGGTGTGATCGGCCCCGACGCGGCGCTGCCCCAGCTCGCCGAGATCGCCCGCCGCCACATGGTCCCGGCCGCCGGGAGGCTCGTCCGGGCGGCGCGCGCGGCGGGCGTGCCGGTCGTGCACTGCGTCGCCGCCCGCCGGGAGGACGCCCGCGGGTCCAACACGAACGCCCGGCTCTTCCTCGGCATGCGCAAGCTGCCGGTGGCGCTGCTCCCGGGGTCGTCGGCGGTCGAGGTCGTCCCCGAGATCGGCACCGAGGCGTCCGACGTGGTGCTCACCCGCCTGCACGGTCTCGGCCCGATGGGGGGCACCGACCTCGACGCCGTGCTCCGCAACCTCGGCGTCACCACGGTGGTGGGCGTCGGCGTGTCGGTGAACGTCGGCATGACCAACTTCGCCATGGACGCCGTCAACGCCGGGTACCAGTTCGTCCTGCCGCGCGACGCGGTGGCCGGCATCCCCGAGGACTACGCCGAGGCGGTCATCGAGCACACCCTGTCCCTCATCGCCACCGTGACCACGGTCGACGCGGTCACCGCCTCCTGGGCCTGAGCGTGGAACCCGAGCTGCGCGCCGTCGACGGACGGGTGCCCGGGCGACGTGGGCTGGCCACGCGCCAGCGGCTCCTGGACCGGACCTCGGCGATGTTGACCACGACGTCGTACCGGGACCTGAAGGTGGTCGACATCGCCCGCGAGGCGGGCACGTCCCCAGCCACCTTCTACCAGTACTTCCCCGACGTCGAGGCGGCGGTGCTCGTGCTGGCCGAGGAGATGGCCCGCGCGGGGTCCGACCAGCTCATCGGCCTCGTCCGGGAGGGGACGTGGGACGCCGAGCACGGCTACGCCACGGCCCTGGCCGTCGCCGACGGGTTCATCGACTTCTGGGACCGCCACCACTCGGTGCTGCGGGTGGTGGACCTGGCCACGGGGGAGGGCGACCGGCGCTTCCAGAGCATCCGCACCAGGCTCATGAACGAGTTCACGGTCGCGCTCCAGGACGTGATCGTGGAGCGCCAGGGGCGCACGCGACGGGACACCGTCGACCCCATGGCCACCGCCGGCGTGCTGAGCGCGATGCTCGCCCACGTGTCGGCGCACCGGTACGGCTTCGAGTTCTGGGGCATCCGCACCGCCGACGTGCGCACCGCGATGGCGCGGATCCTCTTCACGACGGTCACGGGCGACCTGCCGCCCCCCACGGGGTGAGGAGGCGCCTCGCCGCGGCGGCCCTCGTCGCCGCCGCGGTCGGCGCGTGGTGGTGGCGCCGGAGGGCCCACCGGGACCGGCCGGGAGCCGGCCCCGCCGTGGTGCGGGGCCGGTCGCGGTCCGAGCGCAGCCTCGACCTGGCCCGCGTCGGCGCACGCTCGTCGGGGGCCTACGTGGCCCACCGGGCCCGGCGGGCGGTGGCCCCCGCGCACCGGCGCGAGCACCTCGACCAGCAGTTCCAGCTGCGCACCGCCGAGGCGGTCGCGGAGGCGCTCGGCAACATGAAGGGGGCGCTGATGAAGCTCGGTCAGATGGCCAGCTACCTCGATCAGGGACTGCCCGAGCACGTGCGCGGCGCGCTCGCCGACCTGCGCCAGGACGCCCCGCCCATGAGCCCCGAGCTGGCCGCCGGCGTGCTGGCCGAGGAGCTGGGGCGTCCGCCCGCCGAGGTGTTCGCGGACTGGGACCCGGTCCCCGTGGCCTCGGCGTCCATCGGTCAGGTGCACCACGCCGTCACGCACGACGGACGGGAGGTGGCGGTGAAGGTGCAGTACCCCGGCGTCGACGACGCGATCCGGGCCGACCTGGCGAACGTCGACCTGTTGTTCACCGCCACCGGGATGCTGTTCCCCGGCCTCGACCCCGCGGCCCTGGTCGACGAGCTGAAGGCCCGCCTGGTCGAGGAGCTCGACTACGTCCTCGAGGCCGACAACCAGCGCCTCTTCGCCGCGTACTACGCCGACCACCCGTTCATCACCGTCCCGCGGGTGGTCGACGAGCTGAGCTCGCGGCGGGTCCTCACCACCGAGTGGGCCGACGGCGTGCGCTTCGACGAGCTCGCCTCCTGGTCGCAGGGCGAGCGCGACCTCGCCGGTGAGGCGATCTACCGGTTCGTGTTCGGGAGCCTCTACCGGCTCAAGGCCTTCAACGGTGACCCGCACCCCGGCAACTACCTGTTCGCTCCCGGCGGCCGCGTGACCTTCCTCGACTTCGGGCTGGTCAAGCGCTTCACCGCCGACGAGGTGCGGGTGTTCCACGACATGATCGACACGATGGTGCTCGACCACGACCCGGCCGCGTTCCGTCGGGTGATCGAGGGCGTGGGGCTCCTGAAGGCGGGCGAGCCCTTCTCGGACCGGGAGGTGGAGGACTACTTCGGCCACTTCTACGAGTTCGTGCTCGAGGACCGGGTCACCACGATCGACGAGGCGTACGCGTCCGAGACGGTGCGCCAGGTCTTCGACCTCACCGGCCCCCACGGCGACATCATGAAGGCGGCCAACGTGCCGCCCAGCTTCGTGATCATCCAGCGCATCAACCTGGGCCTGTACGCCGTCCTCGGCGAGCTGCGGGCGACGGCCAACTGGCGCCGCATCGCCGAGGAGATCTGGCCGTTCGTGGACGGCGCCCCGTCCACGCCCCTGGGCGAGCAGGAGGCCGCCTGGCGCCGGCGCACCGGTCGATAGGGCCGGGCCGAACGGCCCAGGGCCCCCCGGGGGATTGGGTCCGATCGGCCCATTCACCGACAGCGGAACGGAGCGTACGGTCGAGCCATGGGGACCAACGCCGAGCAGATCGTGTTGTGGGTGACCTCCTGGCCGGAGCTCGGGCTGCCGCCGGCCGCCGCCGACTTCTTCTGCGCCGACGCGGTGTACGAGAACGTGCCCGTGCAGGGCTCCGAGGTCCGGGGCTCCCTGGCCATCGGCGAGACCCTGGTGAGCTTCCGGTCCCTCTTCGAGCGCATCGAGGTCGAGGTGACCACCGTGGCCGAGCAGGGCGACCTGGTGATGGTGGAGCGCACCGAGCGCTACGTGCTGCTCGACGGCGTGACGCTCGAGATGGACGTGATCGGCGCCTTCGAGCTCGACGGCGGCCTGATCCGGGCCTGGCGGGACTACTGGGAGGTCGCCCCGGCGCCCATCCTCGCCCCGGCCTCCCCCGCGCTCGCGGCCTGACCACGGCGCGGGCCGGGTCGCGCGCCGCCTAGCTTGGCGGCGTGGGGCCGGACGGGCGATCGGGACGAGGGGGCCTGCTGGAGGGCCGGCGGGCGCTGCCGGCATCGGGGCCGCGGCGTGCCGGCGGTTCCTCGGGGAGGCGCGACCGTCGCCGCTCTGGACGCGACGCCGCCTGACGCCTCACCGACGAGCCTGACGTGGTCCCGCTGGCCGTCGATGTCGTCGACGGCCCCGCCGTCGCCGCTGCAGGGGTTGAGGCTGCGGAGCGACACAAGCGGGGCTTCAGCACGGTGTTCTAACAACGCGGGCGTCGGCAACGTGCGCCGCCTGCACGACGGCTGATGACGCTGGTCGAGCGATCGTGTCAGGAACCTCCGGGCTCGTTCATCGTGTTGTGCGGTCGTGCCGTTCCTCGGTGAGTCGGCGCCCGCGGCGCAGGAACATGGCCTCGGCAGGCGAGTTCGTCAACGGAGGCGAGTCGCCGTACAGCGCATAAGGCCGGCGTGGATCGCGTTGACGCAGAGCGTTGCGCCTTTGTGCACGCGCCGACCATCCGGGTCAGTCTGCGTCGCCTGGCTTCATCGACACGCGCTGCCGACTGCGCTGGCTGGCGGATGAGGCCCTGCGGCTGATGATCGAGCGCGCCACCGCCTGTTGGGTCGGGACCGCTGACGAGGTGGCGGCGGTGGTGGCCTTCCTGCTCGGACCGCCAGCATGTCACCCGGGCAGCAGAACCTGGTGGTGGACAATGATGCTGGAGAGCGCCCAGGCCGACCTGGTGCTGCGCCTGTTCCTCGGCGAGCCCCGTCAGGACGCCCCAAATAAAAACTGGCCCACGCGAGCGCCTCTCGCGAGAGAAACCACGTTCCGTGATCGGATTTGAGCACGGAACGCAAATGATGGGGAAATACCGCGGGATACCGGACCATAGGAATCGTGGGTTTCTCTGGCGGACGAGGCGCCGCACCGGTCGCCGACGACCTGCGCTCGACCGCGAGGGAACGGTCATCGACCTGCGGGGCCTTGACGCCCGGTTTATGCGGGCTGAGCCCCTGCTCCCGGAGCTGTGGCGCCCGCCGCCGACCCCAATCGATGTACCCTGGTCGAGCCGGTGGGTGCTGCTCGTATAGCTCGTTGCTCAACGCGCCGACCTGATCACCACCAAGCGGTGTTTTTGCTGCGCGCGGAGGCCAACCCGTCATGGCGCCGATCATCCACCACCCCCTACGCGCCGCTCGTGAAGACCGCCGCAATGGCGTGCGCCTCGTGGTCAACTGCCGCCTGCCCGACTCGAAGGTGACAACTGCGCGCTCGCGCCGTTGTAGGCGTACGCCGCCATCGTCTCCCAAACCCAGTGAACTCACCAAAGCCGGCGCTCGACTGGTGACGGTAATTGCGGCTGAGTACCCCCGCGATGACGAGTGCTCCGGGCGAAATCGCGGCCTGCTGGATCGGGGAAGTTCAGTCGACGGCTCGAGCGGGCTACGAGGTGGGTGAACCCGCCACCGGGAGGCCGTCGTCGCGCCGAGTCGGGGCCCGACGACGCCCGCCGCCGCTGCTGCGGCTGCGGAGGCCTTCCCGGCGTGGTCGCGCACTGCCCCCGAGGAGCGGGCCGCCCTGTCGACCGGGTGGGCTGACCTGCTCGGGAGGCGCGGATGGGCGACCCTGTCCCCGTCCAGGCGGGAGACCGCGCCACGCTCGCGGTCACCACACCGTTGCAGATCCCCCAGGCTATCACCGCTTCCTCTGCCAAGGCGCGAGGCCTGGCCCGCACCCGCGCTGCCGTTGCCTGGGGCCAGCAGGCGGCCGCGCCCCTCGCCGCGGAGGGCCACCGCGGTGAAGCCGCCAGCCTGTGGCGTCGCCGCCATCACCTCCGCTAACCTCCTGATGACGGGTTACGGCTGGCAGATCTGCCCTGGCGTTGGCTGGCGGGGATACGGTGGTGGTCAAGCCCACCGCAGGACCTGCTCTGCGGTCATCGAGCCTGTGGCGATCGCGGAGGAGGCCGGGTTTCCTGCCGGTGCACGGTCAACGCCCCAGCCAGCGCCGAAAAGCCGTGGCCTCGCCGGACGTGGACATGACTGGGGCTTCACGGCAGCATTGAGGTGGCCGGCGCATCGGCGAGGTCGCTGGCCGACAATAGCGGCTCCTACCGAGCTCGGGGGGCAAGGGGCGCCAGCATCGCTGATCGACGCCTGACCTGGACACAGGTCGCCGACCGAGCATCGTCTGCGCTCCACTCCGGCCAGATCTGCACGGCGCCCACTCGTGTGCTGGGCCCAGCGTGGCGTCCGCCACCAGGTGGTGGAGCGCCCTCGGGGCGCGGCGGCGGCGGCCAGCCTGGCGACCCCTCGAGCCCGACACCATCGTGGAAGCCGTTGACTTGCGGCGACCGCGAAAGGGTGCAGGGCTTGCCGCCGAAGGCGGTGCTGCCGAGGGTGCCACCTCGTCACCGACGCTTGGCGGGCTCCCTGCCTGACACGGGCTGGTGACGGTTTTTCCCCTGTTGTGTCAGCCGACGTCACCGCCGACATGCGTGGCCCAGAGAGATTCGCCGGTCGGTCGTTCTGGCGTTCGAGGACGAGGACGAGGCCGTGGCCCTTGGCCAACGCCACCCCTGCCCTACCCGTACGACTATTGAGTCTTCGGAGTGCTGATACCAGCACCGCCTCACCGCCCCTGCTGCGCGCAGTGCAATGCCGCTTGAACACTGCCCAGCGCAACCACGAGGCCCTGCCTGGCGGGTCTGGCGCCAGCAAAGGAAGCGCGACGGGGACTGTTCGGCCCGCATGTGCGCGCGCGAGCTCCCGCCCAGTCGGTCGTCTGGTCCAGCTGACTGCGCACTGGTTCGTTACGACGAGAGGATTTACAGATGTTCGAGGACGGACGTTTGGAGCTGATTTGCGTCAGGCGACGCCGATGCCGATGGCGCAGGACGAGGACGCTGCTGCCTGACCTTCCGGTGCAGTGCCACGACGCGGTGAGCGTTGCCGCGGGCTCTGCCGCGCGCGAGGCGTCGGCGAATATGACGTCGTCCCCGGCAGCTGCCGACCTGATCGAGTCGCTGTGTTTTGCCAGCCCCGCCCGCCCCGGCGCCACCGTGAACCCGATCTCCGATCTACCGCCGCCGCGAGGTCGGCTTTCGCGGTCCGGCCAGGCCCTGACGTTTCGCCTGTGGTCCCTGCACCTGGAAGGGGCTTTGACTTCGGGGTCCATACCGACGATATCGCTGGCGAGGTCATGGCCTCGGAGGGTGTCAGCATTGGCGCTTCCCATGCGATCGGCGGCGCTGCTGGCGTTGCTGATCAGCTCCTTCGAGGACCACATAACGCCCGCCCGCTGGCTCTTCGGCACCCGCACGCCATATTATCCGGCGCGCACCGACGCCACTATCGCCGCCATCGCCCGGGGCATGGGGCAGCGCTACGACGTCGGGCCTGTTGACCGGGGGCGATGGTGCCCCTTCACCGTCGGCGGCATCACCATTGCTCACCGGGCTGATGTTCGGCAAAGCGCAACCTGGTCGAGGTTTCTGGATCCCGTGCCGTTTCACCATCGGGGTGTTGGGCAGAAATACCGCGTGGCGGGCACCCCGTTCCACATGCCTACCTGGCGGCCCAGCGCCAATCCCATCACGCGCTGTTGTTCCCCTGTTCGGGCGTTCTGCAGGCGCGGCGCGACGGTAAGCCGGCTGGGCTTTTGACGACGCCCGGGAGTTAGCGGCGGGATCCTGTCGGGCTACGGCCTGGTTCGAGGCGGCCCATCTCACGCTGGTCGCGGACGATCCTGACGACAAGAAGGCTGGACACCGAGGCCGATGCCGGGCGTCGACCTGCGGGTGGTCACCTCGACGGCTGGCGGGTTATGCCCGGCGAGGAGGGCGAGATCCGCTAAGGCCCCGCTGGATGAAGGTTATTTGACGCCGCGCCCCGACGCCGAGGCCTTCGACGAGGACGGCTACTCCGCACCGGCGATCTCGGGGTGCAGGACGACGGCCACGGCCATCACCGGTCGGTTGAAGACATCATCATCCGGGCGAGAACATCTTTAGCTGGCGAGGTCGAGGACCTCCTCTTCGCCCACCCTGCTGCGGCCGACGCGGCCGTCGTCGGCCCGCCTGACGCTGCGCCGGGGAGCGGCCTGCGCGGTCGTGGTCTGCGCCGACGCCGCTTGAACCGCTGACCGCCGACGAGATGCGCGCGCAGCACTCCTACCGATGCGGGTCTGATGGTCCGGGTCCCTGGAGCAGCTCGAGGTGTGGAGGCCGCCCGCAACCCACCGGCAAGGTGCCTGCCACGAGCCTGGCGACGGCTTCCGCCTGATCGGCGGCGGGGTCAGAAGAGGAACGGGGAGCAGGCCGCCGAGGTGCTCGTCGACCTTGGCGGGTGCTCACCAGGCCACCCCGGCCGCGGACCAGGTGCACGCTGCCGTCGCCGGTGAGGCCTGCGCCGCTGCCCGGGACGACCGTCAGCGCGCCGGCGGTCATGGCGCCGGTTGCGAAACTTCAGGCGCCGCCACGACGAGGTCGTCGCGGCTAAGCGTCGTTGTCGAAGCGCCTTGTCGCCACGGTTCGCCCCAGGCGAACCTCGGCTCGGCGGATCCGGCCACGTCCGGTGAGTCTGAGGTGAGGACGGCGGGGACGCCACGAGCACGACGCTGCCGGCGTCCGTGCCGGCGCTGACGTCCAGACCGGGATGCCGGTTAGGATGTCGGCGACGCCGTCACTGCCGACGCCCACCGCGACGGCGCGGTGCCCAGGAGGTCCTGGGCGCTGGTGTCCCTGCTGCCGGCGCTGCCCGACCACTGCTGCCGGAGCCCTCGGGCGAGGCCGTCAGCGCGCTGGGCACGACGAGCAGGGCGCCGTCGTTGACGCGCCCGGCGTCTCTGCCGGGACCCTGACGACGAGGTTTGGCGGTGCTGTCGCCGTTGACGTCACTGATGGCGACGGCTGCGCCAGGATGTCGTCGCGCCCCGGAGGTGCCAATACGCCGCGCGCCTGCCCGGACGACGCGGCTGGAAGGAGCGATCGAGTCCAGCTCGGCGAGCCGCCCACTACGAGTACCCGGGCCCGATGCTGGCGGCGCGCCTGACGTCCTCGCCTGACCGCCGACGGCCAGGCCGTCGACCGTGGCTGCTTCAGATCGCCCGTGGCGAGGGCGGTTGAACAGGTGTCGCCGGTTCAATTGTCCTGGCCATGCCGGCCCGGCTGGCCACGAGCTCGGAGGTCAAAAGCCGGCCCTTGAGGCCGGCTTCCGTGCCGCTGCCACGTCACCGAGCTGGCGTCGGGCGCCCCTGGAAGTCGTCGCTGGGCGTTTTACGGCCAGGTCATCGTCGCGCCAATGCCGTCGAAATCGCCGGCGGCGAGAGGCGGCGCGAACTGGTCGCCTGCCCCGGCGTGCTGCACGCCCCGGCCTGACCAGCGTTGCTTGCCGGTGGCGGTGAGGCTCGAGGCCGAGCCTCGGAGGACCACGACGGCGCTGCATCGACCAGCCTGCTGACGTCCTCCCTGGCGTTGGACCGCGAGGTCGTCGTAGCCAGTCGCCGTCAAAGTCCTGGCGGCGAGCGCGGCCCCTGGAGGAGGTCGGGCCCGCCCCTGGCGACGCCGCCACGCCGCTGATGCCGCTCACGAACTGCTGGCTGCCGTCGGTGGTGATCCCCTGGAGCGCTGTACACCACTGCGATCGTTTGCGCCCTGGCGCGCGCGCGGTTGGCTGTCCTTGCTGGAAGCCCGGCGCTGGTCGTCGTGGCCGTCGCCGCCGAAGTCCCCTGGTGGCGAAAGGCGGTCCGCCCTGCAGCACTGGCGGGGCGTCGAAGTACCGGCGACGAGAGAAGGCGTCGTTGCGCATGTCGGTGCTGAAGGTACGCGCCAGTCGGTCGTGCCGAACGTGCCCGTAGCGCACCTGCTCGCGCCCACCCACCGATCATCGTCCTGAGCTCTTGGAGGTGCCCAGCGGCGCCGCTTCGCCGGGTGCGGGAGGTGGGGAGGTGGACGAGCTGGTGTTGCCTGAGCGGCCGAGGGGGGTGCCGCGGTCGACGGCCTGGCTCACCACGACGCCTTACGGCCGACAGGTGCAGGTAGCGGGAGAGATGCCGTCGGGTGGCGTACGGTCACGTAGAGGCTGCGGCGTCGCTGTCGGAGTGCCGGCGGGCTCTGCACCACGCCGGCCTTTGCTGGCGTTGACGGTGGTGCGCCTACGGTGCGCCGATGTCGATGGCGGGCAGCTGTGGTGGCCGCCGCAGGATGCCTGGGGACGGGTTCGACTGCGTGCACCACACGTCGGGTCCCGGAGGAAGGGGGACGTAGGACGCCGCCTTCGTCGGTTTCGGCCGGGCCCACTGGCGAGAGGTGATGCCTAACTCGCGGGGCCACCTCCTCGGGTGAAGGTCGCCGGCGGCCCGGAGCCGGTCCTGTACCCGGCCGTGGTCGACGGTGCTGGACGGCGGGAGGGGCGGTGGTGGTCGAGGTCGTGGTGGTGGTGGAGGAGGAAGGAGGAGGAGGAGAGGTGTCCCCGCCGGTCCTGGGTCCTGGGCGTCTGCGGTGGGGGTCGCCAGCACGGCCACGGACAGTGCTGCGAGGACGACGAGGAGCGCTGTGGCGCGGCGGATTTTGAGGACCACCACGGCTGTCCACAGGGTCGGTAGGTGCCGTGACCAGTCACACCTCCTGTCACTTCAACCTGGCTGACATCTGGAGCAAGGCAGGGACCCTCGTCCCCACCGCGAGGCGCTTCGTCGTGGTGGTGGGTCAACGGGCGCCGCCTCACCTACGGCGTTTCGGTGGAGGCTGAACGCCTGGCCCACGCCCCTGTGCGAGCGCGCATGCGGGGCCCGGCGACCACGTGGGCTGCTACCTGCGTAACGGCACGAGCACGTCGAGGCGTTCCTACGCCTTCAAGATCTGCCAAACGCATCAACGTGAACTACCATACGTCGCCGACGAGCTTCGCCTACCTCTTCAACAGCCGACCTGTCGCGCCCAGTCCACCACGCCGAGTTCGCCGACCGGGTGGCCGAGGTCGCGCCTGGGCGGACTGGCCGGGTACTACTGCAATTCGCGGTCGCTGACGGCACGGGCGGCGTCGACGCGCTCGCCGCGGTCGCCGACGAGGACTACGCCGAGATCGCGCCGCCCGGCTCCCGGCCCACTGCGAAGCTCTCTGAGCGCAGCGCGCGACGACCACTACGTCCCCTGGCACGGCGGGACGACCGGCATGCTGAAGGGGGCCGTCTGCCAGAGGACGCCTTCTTCGCCCATCGGCGGCGGCGACCGCACCTGGTACGCTGGGGTGGCCGAGCGGCCTGAGGAGCTGGCTGATGCGGTGAGACACACCGACGCCCCCTTCACGTTCCTGCCGGTTTCCGCCCCGCTCATGCACGCGGCTGCCCAGTGACGTCGGGATGTCGGTCACGGCGGCAAGGTGGTGCTCCTCCCGGGTCGTCGACCCTGGAGCGTCTACAGGCGGTCGGAGGACGAGCAATAACCTGCTCGTCGTGTGGGCGACGCGGCCTGTCCTCGACGCCTGGGACGCGGCGGGCGGGGCCGACCGCTTCTGACGTCGTCGCTGCCGCCATCGGCTCGGGCACCCCTCACGCCGTCGGTGGTGCAGCCTCAGACGACCTTCCTGAACAGCGTGGTCAGCGACGGGTCTGGCTCGTCCGGAGACCGCGCCCAGGGAACCGCCGCCAGGGCCTGTCCCCGAGAGGGCGACGCGCGGCCCGCCCCGGTCTGTAGCCCCTCGACGACAACACCGGTGCCTGACGACGACCTGTCGCCGGTGCCCCTGGGTCCGGTGTGGCCGGGCGGGTGGCGCTGCGGGGCCACATCCCCCCGCTACCGCGCTTAAGGACCCCGAGAAGACCGCTGAGACCTTCTGTCGAGGCCGGCGGTCACCGCTGGCCGTCACCGGCGACATGGCGACGGTTGTCGAGTCCGGACGGCTCCATCACCCTGCTCGGTCGGGGGGTCGGTCTGCACTTCAACACCGGAGGCGAGAAGGTCTTCCCTGAGGAGGTCGAGGCGGTGCTGAAGGCCCACGACACGGTGTACGACGCGGTCGTCGGGTGGACGACGACCGCTGGGCCAGACCGTCGCCGCAGGATCTTCGGTCGGCCCGCGCCCCGTGACGAGGAGAGGCTGATGGCCCACTGCCGCGCACCTGGCGGCTGCTGGCGGTGCCCCGGCGGTCACCGTCGTCGACGAGGTGGCGTGCCGCCCGTGGGCAAGGCGGACTACTGCTGGGCGATGAAGGTCAGCGGCGGACGCCAGGACTGCCGGGTCCCTCGCCCAGCAGTGGCGATTTAGGTTTCGCTGCGGCTCAAAGTTTTGACTGCTCTGGCTGAAGCTGTCGGCCAGGTCCCACAGGTCGGGCGCGGTTCCGCGCAGCTGATGACGCCGAAGCCCGCGTCTGGCGTTGACAGCACGGATGTTGATGCCCGCTTCTTCGATGAGGGGCCTGAAGGGGCAAAGCACCGCTACCACCCGGGCGCCGGCGAGCAGAGCGGGATGGGGGGCCGGGGCATCGCCGGAGATGACCAGGTTCTGACCGGGCGGTGGCTGGCCAGCCCACGTCGAGTAGAGCCGCATCGCTCCGGTTGAACAGCACCGGGGCGCGAACTGCGTGAGGTCCCAGGTGACGTCGGCGCTGATCGTTGTGCATCTCCTGGCCGCCTTCCTTGGTGTCCCGGGTGATCCTCGTGAGGAGCTGGTCGGGTCGTCGAGCTGCACCGGCAGCACGGCCATGCTCGACACCTGTTGGTGCCCTCCTGGTGCCCTCGCCGTGACCGAGACCGCCCCATCGAGGCGAGGGGTCGCTCCGCAGGTCGTCGTGGGCCCCGAGAAGTATTTAAAGGCCAGTGTGCACGCGGCGAGGACCACGTCGTTGATCTTCACGTCGAACACCTTCTTGACGACGCGGAGGTCGTCGAAGTCGGCCTGCCCGAACGCGACCGAGCGGTGCGGGGTGAGCGCGCCGGTGAACTTGGTCTTCGGGGCCGTGAAGGGCGGGCCCGCCTGTCGCCGTCGCGACCGAGGGCCGAGGAGGCCGTGGCACCACGGTCGCGCCCAGCCGGCCGATGCCGCGGAGCCCGCGCAGCGGGTCGAGCAGGCGGTTGCGGCCGGCGTCGGCCAGCAGCTCGAGGTCCGACGGGATCCGGTCGGGGGACCACGCCTCGGCGGGGGCGGGCGGCTCCGGGGCGTCGGGGTCGAGGTCGAACAGCTGGCTCATCAGGTCGGCGCCGGTCACGCCGTCGATGCAGGCGTGGTGGACCTTGCAGATCAGCGCCACCGTGCCGTCGTCGGATCCCTCGACCACCACGGTCTCCCAGAGAGGCTTGCCGCGGTCGAGGGCGCGGCCCGCCACGTCGCCGATGATCTCGGCCAGGTCCTCGCGGCGGCCCGGCGGCGGCACGGCCATCCGGTGGACGTGGTTCGCGATGTCGAAGTCCGGGTCCTCGATGAACACCGGGTCGTCGAGGTGGAACGGCACGGTCAGCAGCCGGCGGCGGTAGGGCGGCAGCAGGTGGATCCGCGAGGCGAGCATGTCGCGGATGGCCTCGAACGAGTAGCCCCCGCGCATGGTCGACGGGTCCAAGATGATGACGCCGGTGACGTGCATGTGGCTGCTGGGCGTCTCCATGTACAAGAAGGCGGCGTCGATCGGTGCCAGTCGGTTCATGGGCCCGCTCCTCCTCGTCGTGGGGTCACCGTCGCCGGTCGACCGCCCCCGGCGACCATGGTGTCACTTCGCGCACGCCGCGGCCCGGTTGCTCAGGCTGGGCCCCCGGCGCCACTGGCGGAACAGGTGCGCGTCGATGCCGTTGGTCAGGTAGCAGAACGACAGCCCGGTGTCGGGGTCGGCCCAGGCGATCTGCCCGCCGGCCCCGTTGTGCCCGAACGCACGGGGCGACACGACGTGGCCCATGCCCCGCATGGCCGCCTTGCCGTCGTCGCCGGCCACGACGAGCCCGAGCGTGCGGTTCGCGGGCACGCCCAGCATGGGGTCGGGGAACGTGTTGCGGACGACGCCGGTGACGTCGGCGAGCAGCGCCGGGTCCCACCGCCCACCCGGGTTGTCGAGCAGCCCCTGGTAGAAGCGGGCCACATCGCCCGCGGTGGAGACGGCGCCGCCACCGGGGACGCCGACGGCCACGTTGTCGGGCTCGCTGAGCGTGACGAACAGGTCGTCGGTGAGGCCGCCGGTGAGGTCCCCGAGGGTGACCCCCGCGATGCCGGTGACGGCCTCGACCTCGGCCGGGCTGGGCGGCTCACCGGTGGTGACCACCCGCAGGACGTCGCCCTGGTCCTCGGGGGCCACGCCGAGGCGGAGGTGGGCGAGACCCAGCGGCTCGACGACACGGCGCTGGACGACGCTCCGGAAGTCCTCGCCCTCGACGCGCTCGATGAGCTCGGCCAGGACCCAGTGGGCCGACGTGGCGTGGTACTCGAAGCGGGTCCCCGGCTCCCAGTTGAGCCGCCAGCGGGCGAACGCCGCGAGGCGGGACCCGCGGTCGGCCCACGCCGGCGGGCCGAGCGGGGCGTACGGGAAGCCGCTCGTGTGCAACAGCACCTGCTCGAGGGTGACCACCTCCTTGCCGTTCGTGGCGAACTCGGGCACGACGTCGGCGACGCGCTGGTGCACGTCGAGGCTGCCTTCGGCCAGGAGCTGCCACACGCACGCCGCCACGACGGGCTTGGTGGCGGAGAAGATGAGGAACCGGCTGTCGGTGGTCGCGTCGCCGAACGCCTCCTCCACGACGATCTCGCCGTGGCGGGCGACCGCGAGCTGGCACGCCGGCAGCAGGCCCTCGTCGACCTCGCGGCGGGCACGGGACAGCAGTTCGGCGACGGGATCGGGCACGGCCGGCGAGGGTAGTGCGCGACTCTCAGCCTTCTCTCAGCTCGGGTCGCCAGACTCCCCGCCCATGAGCACCGCCGACGATCCCACCGAGCCCGTGGCCGCCACGCCGGCCGCCGACGCACCCGCGGACGCCGAGGCCACGTCGCCGCCCCCGCCGCCGCCTCCCGAGCCCGCCAACGGCGCCGGCGGACCGTCCCGACCGGGCGCCGGCCTGGTCACGGTGGCCTGGTGGTGGCTGGCCCTCGGCGCGCTGGGCTTCCTGCTCCTCGGCAGCCTGCTCACCTTCGTGGGCACCAAGGCCACCGACGACGGTCCCGATCTCGACCGGGCCCGGTTCGCGGGCGAGACCGAGCGGGGCGAGCGCCCGGGGCCGGACCGGGGCGGCCGGGGCCCCGGACCGCGGGGCGGCCGCGGCTTCGACGGGCCTCCCGGTGGTGGCCGCGACGGTCGACCGGACGGCCCGCCGCAGGACCAGGACCAGCAGGACCAGGACCAGCAGGACCAGGGCCAGGACGACACCACGACGAACTGACCGGACGACGGACGGGCCCGCGTGACGGTTTACTCGTCGTCGGGCTCCGGCGCCGCCACCGGTGGCAGGCGGAAGCCGACGGCGGCCCCGCCGCCCGGGGCCCGACCGGCGAGCACCCGCCCGCCGTGGTCCTCGACCACCTGGCGCACGATGGCCAGGCCGAGCCCCGAGCCGGGCCGGCTCCGGGCGGTGTCGGCCCGGTAGAACCGGTCGAACACGCGGGCCAGGTCGGCCTCGTCGATGCCGGGGCCCTCGTCGCTCACGACGAGCGCCCCGTCGGCGAGGCGCACGTCGATCGCGCCGCCCGCGGGGCTCCACTTCGCCGCGTTGTCGAACAGGTTGGCGACGGCTCGCTCGAGCCGCGAGGCACGGCCGAGGACCGTCGTCGGCTCCAGCTCGCACCGCACGGTGCACCCGGTGCGGCGCTCCGTCCGGCGGGCCAGCCGGGCCACGAGGGCGTCGAGCCGCACGGGCGCGGCGGGCTCGGGGGCCTGGTCCTCCTCGGTCGCGAGGTCGACGAGCTCGGCCACCAGGGCGCTGAGCTCGGCCATCTCCGCCCGCAGGTCGGCGAACAGCTCGACCCGGTCCTCGGGGGACAGCTCGTCGAGGCGGTCGAGGACGTCCACGTTCGTGCGCAGGCTGGTCAACGGGGTGCGCAGCTCGTGGCTCGCGTCGCTGATGAGCTGGTGCTGCTGTTGGCGGGACGTGCGCAGCGCCCGCAGCATCTCGTTGAAGCGGTCGGCGAGGCGGCCGATCTCGTCGTGGCGCTCGATCTCGATCTCCGAGCTGAGGTCGCGGTCGGTGGCGACCCGCTCCACCGCCTCGGTGAGGTCGTCGACCGGGCGCAGCGAGCGGCGCGCGACCGCCCAGCCGACGAGCCCGGCGGCGGCGACCCCGGCCCCGCCGAGGAGCGTGTAGATGAGGGTGAGCTGGGCGATGGTCTGGTCGAGGCCGGTGACCGATCGGGCCAGCTGGACGGCCCGGCCGTCGCCCGCCGGCACGGTGAGGATGCGCACGTGGTCGCCGGCGATGTCGCCGTCGCGGAAGTAGGCCGGGCGCGACCCGGCGGCCACGGCGAGGTCCGCGTCGGTGAGGCCGGTCGCCGGGGTGACGGCCACCCCTTCCACCACCACGCCGTCCTCGTCGAAGATGCGCACCGTGGTGTCGCCCGCGCCGATCGGGTCGCGGCCCGGCCGGTCGGGGCGGCGGGGGCCGACCTCGCGCCGGGCCCGGTCCTCGAGCGCCCGGTCCACCGCGTCGCGCAGCACGTCGCGGGTGGTCACGGTGGCCACGACCGAGAGCGCGATCGCGCCCACCCCGACCGACACCGCGACCAGCACCGCGAGCCGGGTGCGGAGGTTCACGCCGGCCGGGCCACGTAGCCGACGCCGCGCACGGTCTGGATGAGCCGGGGCTCGCCCTCGGCCTCGGTCTTGCGTCGCAGGTACCCGATGTAGACGTCGAGCGAGTTCGACGAGGTGGTGAAGTCGTACCCCCAGATGCGATCCATGATCAGCTCGCGGGTGAGGACCTGGCCGGCGTTCGCCAGCAGCAGCTCGAGCAGGGAGAACTCGGTGCGGGTCAGGTGGATCTCGCGCCCGGCGCGGCGCACCACCCGGCTGGTGGGGTCGAGCGACAGGTCCTCGAGCACGTAGGGGCCGTCGCCGTCGTCCTCCGGGGCCGCCCGGCGCAGCAGTGCCCGCACCCTCGCCAGGAGCTCCTCGAGGGCGAAGGGCTTGACGAGGTAGTCGTCGGCGCCGGCGTCGAGGCCCGCCACGCGCTCGGAGAGCCGGTGCTTGGCGGTGAGGACCAGGATGGGCGTGCGGTCGCCGTGCTCGCGCAGCCGTCGGCACACCTCGAGGCCGTCGAGGCGCGGCATCATCAGGTCGAGCACGATCGCGTCCGGCGGCTCGTCGCCGATGGCCCGCAGGGCCTCGACCCCGTCGCCGGCGAGCGCCACGTCGTAGCCCTCGAGGCCGAGGGCGCGCCGGACCGCCTGGCGCACCCCGGCGTCGTCGTCCACCACGAGCACCCGCATCCTCCCAGCATCGCATCCGGAGCTGAGAGCCCCCTGAGAGGATCCGGGGAGGACGCCGGGAGCCGCTCGGGCCATGATGGCCCCGTGCGAGTGCTGGTGACGGGGGGCACGGGGTTCGTGGGCAGCCACGCCGCGGCGGCCCTGGCCGCGGCCGGGCACGAGGTGCGCCTGTTGGCCCGCGACCCCGCGAAGGTCGACCGCGTGTTCGCGGCCCTCGGCGCGCCTGCCCCCGACCGCGTCGCCGGCGACGTGCTCGATCCCGCATCGGTGGCCCGCGCCCTCGAGTCCTGCGACGCGGTGGTGCACGCCGCCGCGGTGGTGACCAACGAGCGCAAGCGGGCGCAGGAGGTGCTCGACACGAACCCGGCCGCGGCCCGGGTCGTCCTCGCCGCGGCCGTCGCGGCCGGGGCCGACCCGATCGTGCACGTCTCGAGCGTCGCGTCCCTGTTCCCGCCCCCGGGCCCCGTGATCGACCCCTCGACGCCCGTGGCCTCACCCACCAGCGCGTACGGCCGCTCCAAGGTCGGGGCCGAGCTCGTGGCCCGGAGCCTCCAGGACGACGGTGCCCCGGTCACCATCGTGTACCCCGGGGGCGTCTGGGGCCCCCACGACCCGAACCTCACCGAGCAGGTGCGGGCCGCCGGAACGCTGGTGCGCAGCGGCGTGCCCATCACCTCGGGTGGCCTCACGGTGCTCGACGTCCGCGACCTGGCCACGGTGATCGCGCGGGCGACCGTGCCCGGGCAGGGCCCCCGCCGCTTCCTGCTCGGTGGGCACTTCTTCACGACCCCCGAGCTGGCGGACCTGCTCGAGGAGGTGGCGGGGCGGGCCACCCGGCTGCCCTCGCCGCCGCGCGCGCTGCGCACGCTGGGCCGTTTCAACGACCTGCTCATGCGGGTGATCCCCGCCAACCTCTCGATCACGTACGAGGGGATGGTGTTCCTCACCCGCGGCGTCCCCACCGACGACTCCGCCACCCTCGAGGCACTCGACGTCACCCTCCGCCCGGCGGGCGAGACGATCGCCGACACGCTCCGGTGGCTGCTGGACCAAGGGCTGCTGCGGCCCCGCCACGTGCCGCGGTTGGCCTGAGCGGGCCCCCGGGCGATCTACACTCGGCCCCGGTGGGGGAGGAAGGTCGGGGAGTGGACCGCACCACGCACGACACCGGGACCGAGGCCGACGGCGGGATCGAGGGGCCGCCGCTGCCCCTCGGGCGACGCGTGGACCTGCCCGGGCGCGGGCGGACCTTCGTGCGCGAGGTGCCGGGCCCGCCGGGCGCCCCGACGCTGCTGCTGCTCCACGGCTGGATCGCCAGCGCCGGCCTCAACTGGTTCCAGGTGTACGAGGCGCTGGGTCGTCACTTCCGCATCGTCGCCCCCGACCTCCGCGGCCACGGGCGCGGCATCCGGGCGCTGCGCCGGTTCCGCCTGGCCGACTGCGCGGACGACGCCGCCGCCCTGATCGACGAGCTCGACGTCGGCCCGGTGATCGCGGTCGGGTACTCGATGGGGGGCCCGGTGTCGCAGCTCCTCTGGCGGCGCCACCCCGACCAGGTCCGGGGCCTGGTGCTGTGCGCCACCGGCCACTCCTTCGTGAAGGGCGGGCGGGAGCGCTACGTGTTCACGAGCACGATGGCGGCGCTCGCGGCCACGACCCGCCTGGGTCAGCTCGCCGCCCACCTCCCGAGCCGCCAGGTGCAGCGGCTCATGCCCATCCGCCAGGACCGGGCCCGGCCGGGATCGCTCCAGCGCTGGGCCGCGGCCGAGATGCGCCGCCACGACCCGAGGGTCCTGCTGGAGGCGGGCCACGCCATCGGCAACTACGACGCCGGGCGCTGGATCGGCGAGATCGACGTCCCCACGACCGTGCTGGTGACCACCGAGGACCGCGCCATCCAGCCCGAGACCCAGCTCGCGATGGCCCGGGCCATCAAGGGCTCGGACATCCACCTCACCCGGGCGGGTCACGTGCTCTGTGCCCGCCCCGAGTTCGCACCGCCCCTCGCGGCGGCGTGCGCGAGCGTCGCCGAACGGGTGTGACGACGCGGGCCGGGTCGGTCAGCGCAGGCGGTCGAGGACCTCGGCGGTGAGGGAGGGGTCGACCTCGTAGGGGGTGTAGAAGGCCAGGCGATCGGCCACCCCGCCGAAGCGGTCGTGGATGCGGCGGGCCACGTCGGCGGGCTCGCCGCACACGGCGATGCGCTCGAGCAGGTCGTCGTCGACGACGCCGCCGAGCTCGTCCCAGCGCCCCTCCTTCGTCAGCCGGTTGAGCTCGGGTTGGAGGTCGCCGGCGCCCTCGGCCTCGAGCACCGGGCGGTAGGCCGGGGTCGACCCGTAGAACGCGACGAGCCCCTTCGCCCCCGCCACCGCCGTCTCGCGCTCACGCTCGTCGCGCCAGGCGCACACGATCGCCTCGCAGACGAGGGTGAAGTCCCCCCGGGCGCGACCGGACGCGGCCAGGCCGGCGTCGACGCCGGGCAGCGTCTGGCCCCGCACGAACGCGTCCGAGTTGAACGGGTGCACGAGCAGGCCGTCGGCCACCTCGGCCACCATCCGGGTCATCCGCGGACCGAGCGCGCCGGCCCAGATCGGCGGCGGCCCGCCGGGGAGGGGCCCGGGGTTGAAGGTGGGGGGCATCAGCGTGAGCTCGTAGAACTCGCCGCGCACGTCCAGGCGACCGCCGTCCTGCCAGCACGACAGCACCGCCCTGGTGGCCTCGATGAGCTCGCGCAGGCGTGCCACCGGCCTCGACCACGTGGCGCCGTAGCGCTTCTCGATGTGGGGGCGGATCTGCGTGCCGAGGCCGAGGGCGAAGCGGCCGCCGCTCGCCTGGTGCAGGTCGTAGGCGGTGTGGGCGAGGTGGGTGGGGCTGCGGGGGAAGGCGATGGCCAGGTTGGTGTAGAGGTCGAGGCCCGCCACGGCCGACGCGGCGGCGAGGGGGAGGAACACGTCGTGGGGCCCCTCGAACGTGAACACACCGTCGAAGCCGGCGTCGCGCAGCTCGGCCGCCTCGCGGCCCGCGTCGCCGAGGGGGGCGCGGAGCTGGGTGTCGATGCGCACGCTGCGGACGATACCGAGCTGACTGCCCGTCAGAAATCGCTGTGCCATGATGGGCGCCGCCGCGGGCCGGTCCACCGGCTGCGGCGGTCGTGTCGATCGATCCAGGGGGAACTGATGAAGCTGCGCCGTCTGCTCGTCGTGGTGGCCGCGCTGGCGCTCGTCGCCGGTGCGTGCTCGAGTCGGGGCGAGGACGCCTCGGGGTCGAGCGACGACACGTCCGACACCACCGCGGCAACCTCGGACGCCGGCGCGGGCGGCGAGACGTTCGGCGACATGGAGTCGCCCTGCGGCGACGGGGAGCCCACCGCTCCCGAGGGAGGCCCCGACGAGACCCAGGGCGTCAGCGCCGACGCCATCGCCGTCGGCACGGTGGCCGACCCGGGCTTCACGGGCCGCCCCGGCCTGAACCAGGAGATCTTCGACGCCGGCGAGGCGTTCGTGGCCTGGTGCAACGAGCAGGGTGGCATCAACGGCCGCGAGCTCCAGCTCACCCAGTACGACGCCGCCATCAGCAACTACCAGCCCGAGCTCACCGCGGCCTGCGACCAGGAGTTCGCCATGGTCGGCGGTGGCGCGGTGCAGGACAACCTGTGGGAGACCACCGGCCTCGAGTGCGGCCTCATCGACGTCACCGGCTTCTCGGTCACGCCGGAGAAGGCCGGCGAGTCCGGGCCCGACGAGGTCCGAGACACCCGCACCGTCCAGCCGGTCCCCAACCCGTCGGACCAGTTCCCCGTCGGCGCCCTCAAGATGGTGGCCGAGGACTTCCCCGACGCCCTCGACAACGTCGGCATCCTCTACGCCGACCTCGCCACCCTCCAGGTCCAGGCGGCGCGCACGAAGGAGGCCTACGAGCAGAACGACGCCACCATCGTCTACGAGCAGACCTACAACGTGCTCGGTGAGGCCAACTGGGCCCCGTTCGCCAACGCCATCAAGGAAGCGGGCGTCACCTGGCTCAACTTCGTGGGTGAGGGCGAGAACCTGGCCGCCCTCCAGCAGGCCATGAGCGAGATCGACTACTCGCCGGAGGTCACCCTCCAGGACACCAACTTCTACGACCAGGCCTACCTCGACGCCGCCGGCCCGGCCGCGAACGGCACGTACCTGCGCAGCGCGTTCGTGCCGTTCGAGGAGGCCGCCGACAACCCGGCCACCCAGCAGTACATCGACCTCGTGGAGGCCGAGGGCGGCAAGGTGGCCCTGCTCGGCGCCCAGAGCATGTCGGGCTGGCTGCTGTTCTCCCAGGCGGTCAAGGAGTGCGACGACCAGGGCACGCTCACCCGGAGCTGTGTGCTCGAGACCGCGGGCTCGGTGACGGACTGGACCGGTGGCGGCCTGCACGCTCCCACCGACCCGTCCACCAACAGCGGCCCGACCTGCCAGATGGTGCTCCTCGTCGAGGACGAGGCCTTCACCCGCTACGCGCCGGACGAGGGCTTCCAGTGCGAGGACGACTACGTCGCCGAGCTCGAGGGCGACTACTCCGCCAGCGGCTGAGCCCGACCGTGCCCCTGCCGACCGCGCCGGTCGGTGAGGGAGAGGTGCCGGCGTGAGCCAGTTCCTCTCCTTCACCGTCCTCGGCATCGTCACCGCCGCGATCTACGCCGTCGCGGCCAGCGGCCTCGTCGTCACGTACACGACGTCGGGCATCTTCAACTTCGCCCAGGGCGCCTTCGGGATGGCGGCCGCCTTCTTGTACTGGCAGCTCCGGGTGGAGTGGGGCTGGCCCGCGCCGTTGGCGCTGCTCGTCGTGCTCTTCCTCATCGCGCCGGCGTTCGGCGGCCTGATCGAGCGCTTCATCTTCCGGGGCATCGAGGGCACGACCGAGGTCATCAAGATCGTGGTCTCGGTCAGCTTGTTGTTCTTCGTGTTCCAGCTGATCCCGATCCTGTACCCGGCGGCGGGCCGGCGCCTGCCCGGGTTCTTCGACCCGAACAAGGTCGACCTCGGCGACATCAACGTCACCTGGCACGACCTCATCACCGTGCTGGCCGCGATCGTGGTGGCCCTCGGCCTGCGGGCCTTCCTCTTCCGCACCCGCACCGGCGTGGCCATGCGCGCCGTGGTGGACGACCGGCCCCTCAGCCAGCTCAACGGCGGGCGCCCCGGACGGGCGTCGATGCTGGCCTGGGCCATCGGCACGTCGTTGGCCGCGCTCGCCGGCATCCTCCTCGCGGGCAGCCAGGGCAACCTCGCCTACATCCCGCTGACGCTGCTGGTCATCAACGCCTACGCCGCCGCGATGATCGGTCGCCTCCGCAACCTGCCCCTCACGTTCCTCGGCGCGCTCATCCTGGGCCTCGGCGAGTCGTACTTCGTGGGGTACCTGCCGAGCGACCAGCAGATCGCCTCGGTCTTCGGCTACCAGTTCTCCACGCCGATCTCGCTGTCGGGCATCCGCCCGGCGGTGCCGATCATCTTGTTGTTCGTCGTGCTCCTGGTGTTGCCCCCCACGCGTGTGCGCGGGTCGGGGCAGCAGCGCAGCCGTGAGTACCTGCCCGTGCCCACCGTGCGGCGCTGGGTGATCGGCGGCGTGGCCCTCGTCGCCGCGGCGTGGGTGTTCGGGCAGGTGGCCAGCGGGATCCGCGTCGGCCAGGTCGGCCAGGGCATGGCCCTCGCCATCATCATGCTCTCGCTCGTCCCCCTGATCGGGTACGGCGGCCAGATCTCGCTCGCCCCCATGGCGTTCGCCGGCATCGGCGCGGTGGTGATGGGCAACTTCGGCGCCGACAACACGCTGTGGGGCCTGGTGCTCGCCACGGTCGTCACCGCCGCGGTCGGTGCGCTGGTCGCCCTGCCCGCCCTGCGCCTCAGCGGCCTGTACCTCGCGCTGGCCACCGCCGCGTTCGCGGTGTTCATGGACCGGATGGTGTTCAACCAGGGCCTGGTCATGCCCAACGGCGCCCTCGCGGTCCCTCGCCCGGAGCTGTTCGGCGTCTCGTTCGACTCCGACGAGTCGTACCTCGTGCTGCTCTCGGCGGTGTTCGCCCTGGTGGCGATCCTGGTCGTGCTCATCCGCCGGGGCGAGTTCGGCCGCCGCCTCCAGGCGATGAAGACCAGCCCGGCGGCCTGCACCACCCTCGGCCTGAACCTGACCATGACCAAGCTGGAGGTCTTCGCCCTGTCCGCGGCGATCGCCGGCCTCGGCGGCGCGCTCTACGGCGGTCAGCTCACGTCGGTCAGCCCCGACCGCTTCCAGTTCCTCCAGAGCCTGCCCGTCGTGCTGCTGGCCGTGTCCGGCGGCATCGGCGCCGTGGGCGGGGCGCTCTTCGGCGGCATGGCCTACGCCCTGTTCTTCTTCATCGTCCCCGACGTGTGGCCCAGCCTCACCAACCTCTTCCTGCTCGCCCCCGGCCTGCTGGGCATCTCGCTCGGCCGCAACCCCAACGGCGCGGTCAACGAGATCGCCCGCAACGTCCGCGAGGCCCGGGCCAAGCGCCAGGCCCGCGCCGCCGGCCGCCAGGAGCCCGAGCCGGACCTCGACCGGCTCGGCCTGGCCGAGGACTTCACCGAGGACGATCGTCGCCGGATCGACCACGAGCTGGGCCTCGACGAGATCGACGGCTACGCCGAGCTGCTGGCCCGCCCCCAGGGGGCGCGCTGATGGCCCTGCTCGAGGCTCGCGAGGTGTCGGTCCGCTTCGGCGGCCACCTCGCGGTGAACAAGGTGGACCTCCAGGTCGACGCGGGTCGGGTCACCGGCCTCATCGGCCCCAACGGGGCGGGCAAGACCACCATCTTCAACGCGCTCACCGGCCTCCAGGAGACCTCGGGCGGCCAGGTGTTCATCGACGGCGCCGACGTGTCGGGCCTCGCGCCCCACAAGCGGGCCCGACGGGGCATGGCGCGGACGTTCCAGCGCCTCGAGCTGTTCAGCCTGCTCACCGTGCGCGAGAACGTGCTGGTCGGGGCCGAGGTCCGCCAGCGCTGGGCGCGCGACAAGGGCGCCGACGCCGACGAGGTGGTCGACGAGTTGCTCGCGCGCATCGGCCTCACCGACCTGGCCGACCAGCGCGTGGACAGCCTGCCCACCGGCAAGGCCCGGCTGGTCGAGCTGGCCCGGGCGCTGGCCAGCCAGCCCCGGGTGCTGCTGCTCGACGAGCCGTCGTCGGGCCTGAACGAGGCCGAGACCCACGAGATGGCCGCGGTCCTGCGCCAGGTGGCCGACGAGGGCCTCGCCGTCCTGCTCGTCGAGCACGACATGAGCCTCGTGATGGGGGTGTGTGAGCGGATCTTCGTGCTCGATTTCGGCGAGATCATCGCCGAGGGCGACCCGGCCACCATCCAGTCCGACCCCGTCGTGCAGGAGGCCTACCTCGGCGCCGAGCGCGAGACCGCGGCCGAGGAGCACCTCGCCGACGTGCCGGCGTCGCCGACCACGGCCGCCGCGCCGCCGGGCGACGAGGACCGCACCGGCGTGCCCCTGCTCGAGGTCGCGGACGTCCGGGCGGCCTACGGCGACATCGACGTGCTCCACGGGGTGGACCTGGCCGTCGAGGCGGGCACGGTGTTCGCCCTGCTCGGCCCCAACGGCGCCGGCAAGTCCACCACCCTGAAGGTCATCAGCGGGCTGCTGGCGCCGACCGGTGGCTCGGTGTCGCTGTGCGGGCGCCGGGTGACCGGAGCCGACGCCGACGCGCTGGCCCGGGCCGGCGTGTGCCTGGTGCCCGAGGGGCGGGGCATCTTCCCCAACCTCACCGTCACCGAGAACCTGCGGATGGCGACCTTCACCGGCGCCTCGTTCGACGAGATCCTCGACCGCTCGTTCACCCGGTTCCCGCGCCTCGCCGAGCGGCGGGGCCAGGTGGCGGGAACCATGTCCGGCGGTGAGCAGCAGATGCTGGCCATGGCGCGTGCGCTCGCCACCGACCCGGCGGTGCTGCTCCTCGACGAGCTGTCGATGGGCCTGGCGCCGATCATCGTCAGCGGCCTCTACGAGCAGGTCCAGGCCATCGCCGACGAGGGCACCACGATCCTCGTCGTCGAGCAGTTCGCCCACGAGGTGCTGGGCGTCGCCGACGTGGCCGCGATCATGCTGCACGGCCGCGTCCAGCGCACCGGGGCACCGGCCGAGATCGGCGAGGAGCTCGCCGCCGCCTACCTGGGCGGCGTCGGGTGAGCGACCCATCGACCGATGACCGACACACGGGGAGGATCCCTCCCTCTACGATCTGCCCACCCCGATCCCGGGGGGAGACGGAGGAGCGATGACTGACAACCAGGCGGGCGACGACCGGCTCGGCCAGTTCGAGACCGAGGTCGCAGGGCTGCGCATCAAGGGCGGGTCCATCGAGCGCGAGCGCCAGCTCACCACGCTCGGCCTGGCCCTGGCCGTGGTCGGCGCGGTCCTGGCCCTGGTGATGGCCATCGTCTCGAGCAGCGCCGCGGACAGCCGTGACTCGCTCACCTACATCTCGGTGGGCATCCTCGGCCTGATCCTCGCCGTCGTCGGCGCGGTGCTGTGGCTGCGCTACTCGCTCACCCACTTCCTCCGCTACTGGATGCTGCGCCTCATCTACGAAGAGCGGAACCGATCGGCCGGCTGACATGACGAACCGGCGGGGGATCGTGGCGCTGGCGGCGGCGGCGCTGTTGGTGGTGGGCGCGTGCGGCACGCGCGTCGAGGGGGGCTCGGACGCGGGCGTCGACACCGCGGCCGCGTCCGGAGCGAGCGGCGACGCGGCCACCGCGGACGGCGGCTCGCAGAGCGAGGAGGGCATGGTGGGCACGTTGCCCACGCCCTGCGGCGACGGCGACGCCTCCGGCGCCACCGACCAGGGGGTCACCGACGAGTCCATCGCCATCTCCACCATCGCCGACCCCGGTGCCCAGGCCACCCCCGGCCTGAACCTCGGCGTCCACCAGGCCATGACGGCCTTCGTCGAGTACTGCAACAGCCTCGGCGGCGTCAACGGCCGAGCCCTGGACCTCACCCTGCTCGACGCCGCGCTGTTCAACTACAACCAGGTCGTCCAGCAGGCGTGCGAGAGCTCGTTCGCCATGGTCGGCGGCGGCGGCGCCCTGGACGAGACGGGGGCGCAGACGATGGTCGACTGCGGCCTGGTCGACGTGGCCGGCTTCACCATCAGCCCCGAGAAGGCCGAGTCCGACCGGGTGTACCAGCCGCTGCCCAACGCCACCTACCAGTTCAACGTGGGCGCGGCCCGCCGCATCGTCGAGGAGCACCCCGAGGCGGCCGAGCACGCCGCGATCATCTACAGCAACCTCCCCGTCACCCAGCGCCAGGCCGACCGTCAGGTCGAGGCCTACGAGCAGGTCGGCTTCGACTTCGTCTACGAGCAGGCGGCCGAGATCGGCGAGCTCAACTGGACGCCCATCGTCGTGGCCATGCGCGACGCCGGCGTCGAGTACGTGGCCATGTCCTCCACCTTCGAGGAGTTCGTCAACCTCCAGAACGCCATGGCCGAGCAGGGCTTCGAGCCCGAGGTCGTCGACCTCGAGGCCAACTTCTACGACGACGCCTACCCCGAGACCGCCGGTGCCGTCGCCGACGGCTCGACCGTGCGCATCACCACCGCGCCGTTCGAGGACGACCCGCAGGACCCGGCCCTGGCGCTGTACCTCGACTGGCTGAGCCAGACCGCCGGCGCCGATGCCAAGCCGGCGCTGCTCGGCGTGCAGGCCTTCTCGGCGGGCCTGCTGTTCGCCACCGCGGCGAAGGCCTGCGGCGCCGAGCTGACCCGCGACTGCCTCGTGGAGCAGCTCGACCAGGTCACCGAGTGGGACGGCGGCGGGCTGCACGCCCCGGCCGACCCCGCCGAGAACCTGATCACCGAGTGCTTCATCCAGATGGAGGTGGTCGACGGGGGCTTCGCCCGGGCGTTCCCCGACGAGGGCTACGCCTGCGATCCCGAGAACGTGGTCGAGCTGACCGGCGACTACGGCGAGGGCGCGAGCGAGGACGGGTGAGCCGCCTGGGCGACACGGGCCGCTGGGGAGTCGGCCTCGCGCTGGGGGTCGGCCTCTGCGGCTACCTGATCGCGTTCCAGGGTGGCTTCTCGGACTGGCTCACCTTCACGATCCTCGGCATCACCACCGGGGCCATCTACGCCATCGCGGCCAGCGGCCTCGTGGTGACCTACACCACGTCGGGCATCTTCAACTTCGCGCAGGGCGCGTTCGGCATGCTCGGCGCCTTCGCCTACTGGCAGCTGCGCTACGACTGGGGCTGGCCGGCCCCGATCGCGCTCGCCGCGATCCTGCTCGTCGTCGCGCCCCTGTTCGGTGCCCTGGTCGAGCGGGTGATCATGCGGGGCCTCGAGGGCGTGTCGGAGATCACCTCGACGGTGGTCACCATCGGCCTGCTGGCGATGGCCATCGGCATCGCCAACATCGTGTGGCCGCCGGCCGGCCGCCGGGTCGACCAGTTCTTCGCCGGCGAATCCGTGACCGTCGGCGCGATCAACGTCACGTGGCACCGCATCGTCATCGTCGTCGTGGCGGTGGCGGTGGCGGTCGGGCTGCGCTTCTTGTTGTACCGCACCCGGTCGGGCGTCGCGATGCGGGCGGTGGTCGACGACCGGTCCCTCAGCCAGCTCAACGGCGGGAACCCGGGACGCTCGGCGATGCTGAGCTGGGGGCTCGGCGCGTCGCTCGCCGCGCTCTCGGGCATCCTCATCGCCCCGTTGCTCCAGCTCAGCGTCCTGCCCCTCACCCTGCTCATCGTCAACGCCTACGCGGCCGCGATGTTCGGGCGGCTCAAGTCGCTGCCCCTCACCTTCGCCGGCGGTCTCGTGATCGGGATCGCCGAGAACTACAGCGCCAACTACCTCGACCTGAACACGACCGAGGTCGCCGGGGTCTCGCTCGCCGGGCTCCAACCCGCCATCCCGGTCATCTTGTTGTTCCTCATCCTCATCGCCCTGCCGAGCGAGCGCCTGCGCACCGGCGGCGTCCAGCGCGTGCGGGAGTCGGCCCGGGTGCCGACGATGCGCTCGGCCCTGCTCGCCGGCGGCGCGCTCGTGGTGGTCACCATCGCCGCCTCCCGGGTGATGAGCACGGCCAACGTCACCCGCCTCAGCCTCGGGCTGGCGACCGCCGTCATCATCTTGTCGCTCGTGCCCCTCGTGGGCTACGGCGGCCAGATCTCGCTCGCGGCCATGACCTTCGCCGGCCTCGGTGCGTTCGCCATGGTGAAGGTGGCCGACGGGCCCGGGCCCTTGGTGGGGCTGCTGGCCGCGGCGGCGCTGGCCGCGGTGGTGGGGGCGGTGATCGCGCTGCCCGCGCTGCGGCTGGCCGGCATCTACCTGGCCCTCGCCACGGCGGCGTTCGCGGTGTTCATGGAGAAGTTCATCTTCACCCAGTCGTGGTTCTTCGGCGCCGGGTCGATCCAGGTGCCGCGGCCCGAGGTCCTCGGCCTCACCTTCGACGACGACCGCTCGTACCTGGTGCTGCTGTCGGTGCTGTTCGCGCTCCTCGGCACGGGCGTGGTGTGGCTGCGGCGCGGCCCGTTCGGGCGGCGGCTCTCGGCCATGAAGGACTCGCCCGCCGCGTGCGCCACCCTGGGCCTCGACCTCACCCGCACCAAGGTGGGGGTCTTCGCCTTCTCGGCGGGCATCGCCGGCATCGGCGGGGCGCTGTTCGGCGGGGTCTCCGGGTCGGTGAGCTCGGAGACCTTCCTGTTCGCGCAGAGCCTGCCCATCTTGTTGATGGGCGTGGTCGGCGGCATCGCCCTCGTCAGCGGCGCCCTGCTCGGCGGGCTCCTCCTCCAGTTCTTCTCGACCGTGGGGGAGAACTTCACGCTGCTGGCCAGCGCCCTGTTCGTCGGGCCCCTGATCACGAACTTCGCCCTCGTCGCCCCGGGCCTGATCGGCATCTTGTTGTCGCGCAACCCCGACGGCCTCGCCGCCGACCTCGTCACCGCCGTGGCGCGGGCGGGCCGCTGGGTGCGCGAGGGTCGCTCCCGGCCCGAGCAGGACACCGGGCCGGACCCCCTCGACACCGCCACGTTCGAGCGCCCCCTCACCCCGGCCGAGCGGGCCGCCGTCGACCGGGCCCTCGGCCTCGACCCCCAGGAGCTCGCCCGTGGCTCTGCTTGAGGCTCGGGGCATCACCGTGCGCTTCGGTGGTCACGTCGCGGTCGACGCGGTCGACCTCGAGGTGGAGGCCGGCGCCGTCACGGGGCTGATCGGCCCGAACGGCGCGGGCAAGACCACCACCTTCAACGTGTTGACGGGTCTCCAGGAGACCACGGCCGGCCAGGTGCTGCTCGCCGGCGACGACATCACGCGCCTCGCCACCCACAAGCGGGCCCGCCGGGGACTGGCCCGGACCTTCCAGAAGCTCGAGGTGTTCAGCTCGCTCACCGTCTGGGACAACGTGCTCGTGGCCACCGAGATCCACGGCAGCTTCAGCGGCGGCGGCCGCCGCCACCACGAGCGCACGGTCGCCGCGGTCATCGACCGGGTCGGGCTCGGGGCCGTGGCCGGCGAGCGGGTCGACTCCCTGCCCACCGGCCAGTGCCGGCTCGTGGAGCTGGCCCGGGCCCTCGCCATCGAGCCGCGGGTCCTGCTCCTCGACGAGCCCGCCTCGGGCCTCGACGACGGCGAGACCCGCCAGTTCGCCGACCTGCTCCTGGACCTGGTCCGTGACGGGCTCGCCATCTTGATGGTGGAGCACGACGTCCCCCTGGTGATGGAGGTGTGCGAGGACATCTCGGTGCTCGACTTCGGCCGCGTCATCGCCCGTGGCACGCCCGAGGAGATCCAGTCGAACCAGGACGTCCTCGACGCCTACCTGGGGAGCGAGCTGGGGTGACGTTCCGCCGCCACGCCCACCCCGGGGACGCCGCCGATCCTCCCCTCGAGCCCGACCCACTGCTCGAGCTGTCGGGCATCACGGCCGCCTACGGGCGCATCCAGGTGCTCCACGGCGTGGACCTCGTCGTGCCCGAGGGCAGTGTCTTCGCGCTGCTCGGCCCCAACGGGGCGGGCAAGACCACCACGCTGCGGGTGGCGGCGGGCCTGCACGAGCCGAGCGGCGGTGTGGTGCTCCTGGGTGGCCACAAGGTGAACGGCGCCCGGCCCGAGGACCTCGCCCGCCGCGGCCTGTGCACCGTGCCCGAGGGCCGGGGCGTGTTCCCCAACCTCACCGTGCGCGAGAACCTCCAGATGGCCACCTTCACGGGGGTGCCGCTCGAGCGCATCGAGACCGTGGCCTACGACCGCTTCCCACGCCTCGGCGAGCGGCGCCACCAGTTGACCGGCACGATGTCGGGCGGCGAGCAGCAGATGCTCGCCATGGCCCGGGCCCTGGCCACCGACCCGGCGCTGCTGCTGCTCGACGAGCTGTCGATGGGCCTCGCCCCGCTGGTGGTCGAGGAGCTGTACCGCATCGTGGCCGAGCTGGCCGAGACCGGGGTGTCGATCCTGGTGGTCGAGCAGTTCGCCCGCACCGTGTTAGGGGTCGCCGACCGGGCCGCCATCATGGTCAACGGCCGCGTGACCCGGGTCGGCGCCCCCGCCGACCTGGAAGAAGAGCTGTCCGCCCACTACCTGGGAGCATCCGAGTGACCGACGAGGCCGCCACCACCGACGCCGACCACGGGCGGGCCGACGCCTTCCGCCAGGACATGGCCGAGCTCCAGCTGGCCGACCCCGCCGCCGCCGGCGAGCGCCGCACCCTCCAGGCCGGGATCGGCCTCATGGTGGTCGGCGTCGTCCTCGTGGCGCTCGGCTGGTACGGCGCATCCGGGGTCTCCGAGGTGTGGAAGGAGATCCCGTACCTGATCTCGGGTGGGCTCGGGGGGCTCACCGTGGCCGTGATCGGCGCCGCGCTCTACCTGCGTGCCTCGCTGGCCCGACAGCAGCGCCTGGTGCTGCTGCGGCTGCTCCAGGAGCAGCGGGACCAGACGGACCGCCTCGTCGAGGCGCTCGGCGGAGGTCGCTGAGCCGGGTGCTCAGGGGCCGCTGACGCGCGGCACGACGTCGGCCTGGAAGCGCTCGAGGCTCTCGACGCCGGGGTAGTCCCGGAACCACAGCACGAACTCGCGACAGCCGGCGTCCACGAAGCCCTGCACCTTCTCCGCCACCTGCTCGTCGGTGCCCACGAAGTTGTCGCGGACGTAGTCGTCGGGGGCCTGCTCGCCCCAGAGGTGGCCGCCGCCGGGCGAGTCGAGCCAACGGCGCAGATCGGCGTCCGAGTCGAAGAGCAGGCAGTCGGGGGCGTGGGTGCGGGTGATCCCGCCCGGGTCGCGGCCGACCTCCGCGCAGTGGCGGTCCAGCACCGCCGACTTGTGGCGGAAGGCGTCGAGGCCGACCTGCCAGTTGGTGGCGTCGGCGTGGCGCGCGGCGATGCGCAGGGTGACCTGCTCGCCACCCCCGCCGATCCAGACGGGTGGCCGCGCCTGGAGGGGCTTCGGGTCGCAGAGGGCACCGTCGAGGCGGACGTGGTCGCCCCGGTAGGTGACCGAGGGCTCGGTCCACAGGCGCCTGACCGCCTCGACCGTCTCCTCGAGGAGGGCCAGCCGGGCGCGGTCCGAGGGGTACTCGTAGCCGTAGGCGGCGTACTCCTCGTGGTACCAGCCGGCACCCAGCCCGAGGATGAGGCGGCCACCGGAGAACACGTCGACGTTGGCCGCCTGCTTGGCCAGCAGGCCGGCGTTGCGGTAGCCGGCGCACGTGACCATCTGGCCGAGCCGGGCCCGGTCGGTCACCTCGGCGAGGGCGGCGAGCATGGTCCACGCCTCGAAGCAGACCTCGGGCTCGCGGCGGGGGACCGTCTCGACGTGGTCGTAGACCCAGAGGTGGTGGTACCCGATCTCCTCGGCCAGCCGCGCGATCTCGCGGGACCGGTGCCACGCCTCGGCCGCGTCCGTGCCGGCGTACTCGAGCTTCCAGCCCTGCGGGACGAACGCGCCCCAGCGCAGCTCGCTCACGGCGACGCGGTGGTGGCCGCCTCGCCGGGGTCGACGATGGGCTCGTGGGGCACGAACTCCCAGTGCTGCACCTCGACCATCAGGGGCAGCAGGAAGCCGACGTAGAAGTTGTGGATCTTGAGCCCGCCGTAGTCGTCCACGTCGCGCTCGATCAGGTCGACCCGGTCGTCCTTCGCCCGGTACGCCTTGGCCCGGGCGTACGTCTCGTCGAACTCCGCCAGGGTGCCGACCGAGAACCCGAAGTGGTCGAGGCGGGGCGCCTGCATGGGTGACTCGTCGGCGATCAGGAACACGAACTGCTCGTAGGTCCAGGCCTTGAGGATCAGCCGCTCGCGGTCGATCGTCATGGTCGGCAGCTCCTCGAAGCCGAAGACCTCCGAGTAGAAGTCGATGATCGCCGCCCGCCCCTCGGCACCGAGGGCGTCGGCGGGCATCGACATGGCGACGTGGTTGAACTGCGGCGGGGTGGCGCGCTTCACGGGGTGCCTCCTTCGTCGGCCCCGGGGGAGACGAGCACCTTGCCGCCGATCGAGCCCCCGGTCAGGCCCTCGAGGGCGGCCAGCATCCCGGTGAGGGGGACCGCGCCGGGCTCGAGCAGGCGATCGGTCGGCAGGGCGCCGGTGGCGAGCAACTCGAGGGCGTCGGCGAAGCCGCCCTCGTCGTAGACGAACGAGCCGGTGATCGTGAGCTCGTTCATCAAGATGCGGTTGGGGTCGAACTTCGGCCGCTCGATGCCCGCTCCGACGAGCACGAGGGTGCCACCCCGCTTGAGCTGCGACGGCCCGGCCTCCATGGCCCGTCGGTTGCCCGAGCACTCGAACACGACGCTCCAGGGGTCGTCGGCCAGTCCGCCCGGGTCGGCCTGGTCGAAGGCGGGAAGGTCCTCGGGCACGAACGCGTCGGTGGCGCCGACCGCGACGGCGAGGTCGCGGCGGACGGGGTTGGGCTCGACGACGCCGACCCGGTCGACCCCGCGGGCCCGCAGGGCGGCGATCACCAGGGCGCCGATGGGCCCGGCGCCGAACACGAGGGCGGTCTGACCGTGGCGGATGCGGCTGCGGGTGATGGCGTGCAACGCCACCGCCAGGGGCTCGGCGAGCGCCGCGACCCGCGCGGGCAGGCCCTCGGGCAGGGCCAGCACCTCGTCCTGGTGGTCCTTCTTGTAGCGGGCGAAGGCGCCCTGGAACGGCTCGAGCCCCGGGGTGCCCCGCTCGAGGCACAGCGACGGCCGGTGGTCGAGGCAGTGCTCGCACCGGCCGCAGCGCCGACTGGCACCGCCGACGACGCGGTCGCCGACCGACCACCGCTCGACCGCCGCGCCGACGGCCGCCACGGTGCCGACGTACTCGTGGCCCTCGATCGTGTCGGGGGTGCCCCAGCCCTCCATGATCATGTGCAGGTCGCTGCCGCAGACCCCGCAGTAGTCGACCTCGAGCAGCACGTCCTCGGGCCCGAGGACCGGCACCGGGTGCTCGGTGACCTCCAGGCGCCCGGGACCCCGGTAGATCGCCGCAGGCATGGTCTCGGGAAGCGGGCCGGCCACGCCCGCGACGCTATCGGACGACAGGACGGCGGGGGTCGGGAGGTGGGTACGCTCGGCGGCGGTGCTTGACGTGGTGGTCGTCGCGGTCGTGGCGAGCGGGTTCGTGCTCCTCGGCGTGTCGGCCGCCCGCCACGCGCGGTGGCGCGACGCGTTCGCCGCGCAGCTCCGGGCCCAGGCGCTCTGGCACGACGACGCGGTGCCCGTCCTGAGCTGGGCCGTGCTCGTGGCCGAGGCCGTCGTGGGCGGCGGCGGGGTGCTCGTCTTGTCCTTCGGCGCCGGCGCGTTCGCGCTCGGTCCCTTCCTCATGGCGATGGCGCTGCTCGGCGCCGGCTTCGTCGGCCTCCAGGCGTTTCTGTTGGTGCGCCGTCCCGACGCGCCGTGCGGCTGCGACCCCGGCCACGACGCGAAGGTGGGCGTCGGCACGCTGCTCAAGGCGGCGTGGCCGGCCCTGGCCGGCGTGCTGGGGCTGGTGGCGCTGCCGGCGCAGGGCCTCGACGCCCTCACCATCGGTGCCGCGCTCGTCGCCGTCGTCGGCGGCCTGGCCCTGGCGGCCCTGCTCGACCGGGCGCCGGCGTTGTTCGACGCCGGGTGAGACGTCGCGCTACCGGGCCTCGTAGAAGATGCGCCGGGTGAAGCGCTCGATGTCGGGGTGCTCGGCGCGGGCGACGCCGCGGGCCATGTTGCCCATGGCCGCGATCAACTCGCCGACGTGGTGCACCGCGGCGTCGTCGGTGGGCTGCACGGGCTCGGCCAACTCGACGAGGCTGGTGTCGACGTCGTAGTCGACGAAGAGGGGAACGACCCAGGCGCCCCGGGAGCACGCGTCGGCGATGAGCCCCCGGGTGGACCGGCCGAAGGGGTTCATGTGGACGTCGCCCCGCTCGTCGCGGAAGTCGCGCGAGCCGCCGCCCGCCAGCAGGATGATGCCGCCCTCGCTGGAGCGGGTGATGCGCTCGAACTCCCGCCGGGTCCGCTCGTTGCTGGTGCGGCGGAACAGCCGGAGGCGGTGGTCCAGGTCGGCTTCGGTGATGACGTTCTCGTCCATCACCTCGCCGCCGCTCACGGGGAAGGTCTTCAAGACCCCGGCCGCCTTGCGCAAGATGTCGTCGATGACGTTGCGGTGGCCGAGGCGCAGGAAGCCGAGGAGGCGCCCGATCATCAAGGTGATGTCGTTCTCGAGCCGGTCGACGCCCTGGTCCTTGGCCACCCGGTGGAGGTAGCCCAACGTGAGGCCCTGGTCCTGGAGCTCGAGGTGGTTGCTCGGCAGGATGAACGTCTCACCGTCGAGCACCCGCTCGAAGAGCTTGTGCTCGGTGGCGTACTCGGCGAAGTGGGCCGTGACCGTGGGCACCTGCGGCCCCTGGAGCAGGTCCAACAACCCCAGCACCTCCTCCTGCTCGGCCGTGCGGTGGGGGTTGGGGTGGAGGAAGACGGCGTCGTGGTCGATGGCGTCGGGCAGGCGGTCGCCGTCGAGGACCGAGCGGTCGATCATCTCGAACAGCGCGCCCGCCTCGGACTGCACCACCTGCTCGGCGAGGGCGAACATGGCCTCGTCGATGTGGCGGTGCACGTCCACCCAGCCCCGCACCCGGTCGAGCAGCCCCTCGGCGTCGTGCAGGGCCACGCGGTCGGCGGTGAGGTCGTCGTCGGGTCGCTGCGCCATGGAGGTCCGACCGCAGGCGGGTGCGATCGGTTACGTCAGCCGAGGAAGTGGGCGTCGAGGTCGCCCAGCTCGTCCGCGGGGCCGACGTAGCCGGTGCGGCCCTTGGTGAGCAGCACCACGTCGTCGGCGATGCCGAGGGCGTGGCTGACGAGCTGCTCGACGATCAGCAGGGTGGTGCCGGCCGCCTTGATGCGGCCGAGGGTGGCGTACACCTCCGAGACGATGATGGGGGCGAGTCCGAGCGACAGCTCGTCGACGATCAGCAGGCGCGGGGGCTGCACCAGCACCCGGGCGAGTGACAGCATGCGCTGCTCGCCGCCCGACAGCGTGCCGGCCACCTGGCCCCGCCGGGTGGCCAGGCGTGGGAACAGGTCGTAGGCCGAGGCCAGGCTCGCGTCCACGCCGGGATGGCCCCGCTTGGTGCCTTCCCGGAACGCCAGCACCAGGTTCTCCTCGACCGTGAGGGTGGCGAACACGGAACGCCCCTCGGGCGCGTGGGCCACACCGCGTCGGGCGAGGCGGAACGCGGCCACGCCGGTGACGTCGTCGCCCGCCAAGCGGACGTGGCCGGCCGTGGGCGCCACGAGGCCCGAGGCGACGCGGGCGACCGTGGTCTTGCCCGCCCCGTTCGAGCCGAGCAGGGCCAGGGCACGACCCTCCGCGACGGAGAAGGACACGTCGAACAGCGCCCGGAAGGGCCCGTACCCGGCGTCGACGTGGTCGAGCTCGAGCAGCGGCGGCGTCACACCGTGTCCCCCAGGTAGGCCTGACGGACCCTGGCGTCGGCCACCACCTCGGCGGTCGGGCCGTCGGCGATGAGCTGGCCGAAGTCGAGCACGTACAGCCGGCTGGTGACCCGGCGCACCATCGCCACGTCGTGCTCGACCAGCAGGATGGCCGTGCCCCGTTCCCGCCGCACGACGTCGAGCACGTCGGCCATCTCGTCGGTCTCCCGATGGTCGAGTCCCGACGACGGCTCGTCCAGGAGCAGCAGCCGGGGCTCGATCATCAGGGCCCGGCCCAGCTCCACCAGGCGGCCGCGCCCCAGGCTGAGCGACTCGACGGGCCGGTCGGCCACGTCGTCGAGGCCGAGCAGGCCCAGGGTCGCGTCGGCGCGCGCCCGCTCGTCACTCGTGGGGCGGCTGCGGTTGCACAGGTCCTTCCAGAGCGCGCCGTCGCCCCGACGGGCCCGCTCGGCCACGAGGAGGTGGTCGCGGACGGTCATCCCCGCGAACAGCTCGATGCGCTGGAACGTGCGGCCGATGCCCAGGCGGGCCCGGCGGTGCACGGCCAGCCCGGCGAGGTCGCGGCCGTCGAACGTGATCCGCCCCCCATCGGGTGCGAGCACGCCGTAGAGGCAGTTGAACAGCGTCGTCTTGCCGGCCCCGTTCGGCCCGATCAGACCGACGATCTCGCCCGGGGCCACCGTCAGCGAGACCGCGTCGAGCGCGCTCAGCCCCGAGAACCGCTTCGACACCTCCTCGGCCCGCAGGAGGCTCATCGTGGCCCGCCCGGGCCGTTCGCGACGGCGGGGTCCGGGCCGTCGGAGGCGTCGACCGTGGCCGATCGTCGCCGCGCGAGCGCGGCCCCCCACGTGTTGACCCGCTCGATCGACCGGCGGGTCTGCAGCTCGAGGATCCCCTCCGGGTGCTTGGCGTAGGTGAGCGCCCCCAGGCCGAACAGGATCGACGCGATGGCGGCGGGGTTGTCCGCCGGGTTCAAGATCTCGGGCAGGAACCCGAGGTCGATCCGGCTGAGCAGCTCGGGCACGAGCAGGAAGGACATCCCCGCGGTGATGGCCGCCTGCACGGACCGGTCGCCGAGGGTGACCACCATCACGACCCAGAACAGGCCGAGGAAGAACACGTAGTCGGTCGGCGTGGCGCGGCCCACCTGCGAGGCGAGCAGGCCGCCCCCGAGGCCGGCGATGCCCGCCGAGAGGGCGAAGGTCGTGATGCGGGCCCGGGTGCGGTCGACGCCGATCGACGCCGCCGCGAGCTCCGAGCCGCGGAGCGCGTCGAGGTACCGACCGGTGGTGCCGCGCTTGACCAGCAGCACGAGCAGGCCCACGAGCGCGAGCACCACGAGGCACAGGAGCAGGAAGGCGCGGTCGTCGGTGAAGTCGACGGGGCCGACGAGGGGCCGGGGCACGTCCACGCCGAGCGGGCCGCTGCTCACCCAGGTCTGGGGGACCAGCACGTTCTCCCACATCAGGGCGAAGGCGAGCGTGGCCAGCGTGAGGTACAGGCCGTCGAGGCGCAGCGCGGGGATCGCGAGGACGGCGCCGACGACGGCGGCGACCAGTGCCCCGAGGAACATGGTGGGCAGCACCGGCAGGCCGAAGTTCTCGACGAGCTGGCCGGTGGCGAAGGCGCCCACGCCCGCGAAGGCGGCCTGCGAGAGCGAGACCTGGCCGCCCATGCCCGTGAGCACCGTGATCGAGAGGAAGATCACGCCGAAGATGAGGCCCTTGGTGAACAGGAGCAGCCAGAAGGCGTCGAACCAGAACAGGGCGGCGAGCACGAACCCCGCCACCGTGGCGACGGCGAGGACGCGCGTCATCGTGGTCATCCCCGACGAGCGCACCGTCGCCGCCGGCGCCGGGGGCGGTGGATCGACGCCGGCGAGCGGGTCGGCGGCCCGCCCGATGCCGCGTAGCGGCGGCCAGAACAGCAGCAGGAGGAACAGCACCAGGAACGGCAGCGCCGGTCGCAGACCCTGGGACACCACGCTGTCGGACGGGAGGTAGCCGGCCAGCACCTGCTGGAGCACCCCGAGCGCGAGGCCGCCGGCGAAGGTGAGCGGGATGCTGGAGAGGCCGCCGAAGGCGGCCGCCGCGACCGCGGCGACGAGCAGGGTGAAGAAGGCGTTGGCCTCGACCTGGGCGAACAGGGGGGCCAGCAGCACGCCGGACAGGCCGGCGAGGAAGCTCGACATCATCCACGCCGAGGAGCCGACCCGGTCGGCGTTGATCGCGGTCAGCTCGCTCATCCGGGGGCTCTCGACCACCGCCCGCATCCGCAGGCCGAGGGCCGAGAAGCGGAACAGGACGGTGAGCGCGGCCACGACGAGGAGCGTGACGAGGATCGTCGCCACCTGGTTGGCGTCGAGGGCGTACTCGCCCCAGCGGAAGATGCGGCCCGGGTCCGGGGCGATCCCGAGCGGGTTGTAGGCGGGGCTGTTGCCGAACCAGATCTGCACCATCTGGGGGATCGCCACGAGCAGGCCGAGGGAGGTGACCAGGCGGGCGATGGGCGGTGCGGTGCGCAGGTGGCGGAACAGGGCCCGGTCGAGCACGTAGCCGATGGCGGGCCCGAGCGCCACGACGGCGACGAGGAAGGCCAGCCAGATCGGCCAGTCGTGACGGACCCGGGTCTCGTAGTACACGGCGGCGCTCACGAAGGCCTGGGCGCCGAACGCCAGGTTGAACACGCCCGAGGTCTTGTAGGTCAGCACCACGCCCACGGCCATGAGCGCGAACACGCAGCCGATGGGCACGCCCCGGATCGCGTAGCTCACCAGATCGGTCACCGGCGGGCGCCTTCGGCTCGGTGGGTCGTGGTCGGCCGGTCAGGCCTGGTGGATGGGCTCGTCGGGCAGCGACGGCGCGCCGTTCTCGAAGCAGATGAAGGGCCTGCCCTCGGCGGTGAACTGCGGGACGAACTCGCCGTCGCGGACCTGGGACACCGCGTCGCACAGCCGGTCGGGGTCCGAGTCGTGGGCGATCGTCCAGTCGGTGCCCGGGAGGATCCCGTCGCCGTCGAAGTCGGTGACGGCGTTGAGCCCGTCGACCACCGCCGCCCGGCTGAAGTCGGGGCCCGCAGCCCGCAGCCCGGTCACGAGCTGCGCCGCGCTGAGCCAGCCGGCCAGCGACAGCTCCCCGACCGTGCCGCCCGTCCGGTCGATCCACTCGAGGTAGTCCTGGATCCCCGCGGGCTGCGGCTCGAACTCGAACGGGGCGAACTGCGTGAGGACGTAGCTGCCCTCGAACAGGTCGCCGAAGTCGGCGATGAGGTCGTAGTCGTAGCCGTTGGGGAGGTACTGGGGCGCGTCGAGCTGCTGGCGGCGCATCTCGCGGGCGAGGGTGGTGACCCCGTTCGTGTCCATGCACGTGGTCACGAGGTCGACGTCGGCGTCGCGCATCTGCTGGACCTGGACGCTGAGGTCGCTCGTGCCGTACGCGAGCGAGCTGTCGCTGAAGGCGATCTCGGCGTCCGCGTCGTCGCCGTACTCGGCGAAGCTGTTCTCGATGCCGGTGAGGCAGTCCGACGACTGGGGGACGTTGTAGGCGAGGACGGCGACCTTGTGGGCGCCGAGCTCCCGGGCCAGGAAGGGCAGGAGCGGGCCGCCCCCGGTGAAGTCGAGGTAGGAGCCCTTCTCGCCGAACAGGTTCGGCCCGTTCTGCCACTCCTGTTGGATGTTCCAGCCGAAGGTGGGGATGTTCTCGTCGACGAGCAGGTCGGCGCCGGCGAAGTTGAGCGTGGCCACGCCCACCACCGCGAACGGGTCGTCCCGGGTGATGATCCGCTGCACCTCGGTCTGGTTCTGGGCGAACTGGTCGTCGTGGCGATGGTCCTCGGGCAGCACGAGCTCGCGCTGGTAGATGCCGCCCGCGTCGTTGACCATGGCGAAGTAGGCGTCGACGCCGTCCCAGACCTGGACGTAAGGCGCGCCGAGGGGGTTGGTCACCGACGCCACCCCGCTGACGGTGATGGTGTCGTCGGTCACGCCGGGCTGGTCGACCTCGACGAACTCGCCGTCGCGGGCGTCGCTCACTTCGCCGCCGGCGACCGTCGCCGACGTGGAGTCGTCGGTCGACCCCGAGGCTCCCTCGTCGTCGCCGGCGTTGCCGCACGCGGCCGCGAGGACCGACAGGGCCAACAGGGCAGGCACCAGGCCGCGGCGACGTCGCATCGTTCCCCCCGGAAGTCGACTGAGCGCTCCGAGACTACGCCGAGACGACGGGCCGGGGGGCCGCGACTGAGTAGCGTCGGCGGCCATGGCCAACGCGCCCGCGCCGGGGGAGGCGCCGCTCCCCGCCGCCAACGCCGCGGCGCTGCTGCGCGCCAACGCCGAGCCGGGCGCGCACGCCGACCGGACCTTCGTGCGCTTCGGCGACCGCCGGTGGACGCACGCCGAGTTCCTGGCCGAGTCGTGCCGCTGGGCGAACCTGCTGCTCGAGCGCCTGCCCGCGGGCCGTCCCGCCCACGTCGGCGTCCTGCTCGACAACACCCCCGACTACCTGTTCGCGTTCGGCGGTGCCGCCCTCGTGGGCGCGACGGTGGTGGGCCTCAACCACACCCGCCAGGGCGACCACCTCGCCCGTGACGCCGAGCACACCCACGTGGGCCTGCTCGTCACCGAGCCCCGCCACCTCGCGCGGGTGTCACCCGTGGCCGAGCGCCTCGGGCTGGCCGGCGAGCGCCTCCTGGTGTCGCGGCGGTTCGCCGACGACGGGGACGAGGGGGCGCCCGACGGCGGGCACGACCTCGCCGACGCCCTCGCCCGCGTGTCCGCCGCCGACCCGGGCCACGACCCGAGCGTCGACACGCCCTGGGGCCTGATCTTCACCTCGGGCACCACCTCCGCGCCGAAGGCGGTCATCTGCTCGCAGCGGCGCCTCCTGGTCACCGGGACCCGCATGTCGATCCTGCTCGGCCTCGCCCCCGACGACGTCGGCTACGTGGCCATGCCGCTGTTCCACTCGAACGCCCTCATGGTGGGTTGGGCGCCGGCGCTCGTCACCGGCGCCTCGGTGGGCCTGGCCCGGCGGTTCTCGGCCTCGGGGTGGTTGCCCGACGTCCGCCGCTACGGCGCCACGTGGTTCAACTACACGGGCAAGCCGCTCGCCTACCTGCTGGCCACCCCCGAGCAGCCCGACGACGCCGACAACCCCCTCCGGGTGGCGTTCGGCAACGAGGGGTCCCCGGAGGTCGTGTCCGGGTTCGCCCGCCGGTTCGGGCTCGAGGTGATCGACTCGTTCGGTGCGACCGAGGGCGGCATCGCGGTCAACCGCGAGGACGGGATGCCCCCCGGCGCGATGGGCCGGGCGCCCGAGAACGTCCGCGTCGTCGACGAGGACGGTCGGGACCGGCCCCTGGCGCGCTTCGACGAGCACGGCCGGCTCGTCAACGCCGACGAGTGCGTGGGCGAGATCGTCAACGTCGCCGGGGTGGGCCCGTTCGAGGGCTACTACAACAACCCCGAGGCGAACGCCGCGACCACCCGCAACGGGTGGTACTGGAGCGGCGATCTCGGCTACCTCGACGACGAGCGGTTCCTCTACTTCGCGGGCCGGAACGCGGACTGGATCCGGGTCGACGGGGAGAACTTCCCCGCGGGCCCGGTCGAGGCCGCCCTCGCCGGTCACGACGCCGTGGTCGAAGCCGTCGCCTACGGCGTGCCCGACGAGTCGGCGGGCGACCAGGTCATGGCCGCGCTGGTGCTGCGCCCCGGCGCGATCCTCGACCCCGCCGCGTTCGCGGCCTGGCTCGACGGGCTCGACGACCTCGGGCCCAAGTGGCGCCCCCGCTACCTGCGCATCGCCGAGGCGCTGCCCACCACCGGCACCAACAAGGTCGTGAAGCGCACGCTCGTGCGCCAGAAGTTCCGCCGGGACCGGGTGGGCGCCGACGACCTGTGGGTCCGCGACCGCGGCGACCTCGCCTACCGACCGTTCACGGCCGCCGACGAGGCGGCCCTCCACGAGCGCTTCGTCGCCGCCGGGCGCGAGCGCTTCTGGGACCTGTGACGTCGCCGCGTCGCCGCAGCGGCGAGGAGGAGGGAGGCTCGTCGTGGACCTGGCCCTGAGCGACGCCGAGCGGGCGTTCGCCGAGGAGGTGCGGGCCTTCCTCGCCGAGCACCTCGTCCTGCCCGGGGACTTCGCCTCCACCGACGAGGAGGTGGCCTGGGGCCGCCGGTGGCAGGCCACGCTCGCCGAGGGCGCCATGGTGGGGATCCACTGGCCGTCGGCCTACGGCGGCCGCGACGCCACCCCGGTCCAGGTGGCGCTCTACAACATGGAGTACGCCCGCGCCCGCGCGCCGCAGCCGGTGAACCGGGTCGGCATCAACCTGGCCGGCCCGACCCTGCTGGCCCGGGGCACCGACGAGCAGCGCGCCCGCTGGCTGCCGGCCATCCTCGACGCTTCCGAGATCTGGTGCCAGCTCTTCTCCGAGCCCGACGCCGGGTCCGACCTCGCCTCGCTCGCCACCCGGGCCGAGCGGGTCGACGGCGGGTGGCGGGTCAGCGGGCAGAAGGTGTGGACGTCCTACGCCGGCGTGGCCCGGTGGGGGATCGCGCTCGTGCGCACCGACCCCGAGGCGCCCCGTCACCGCGGGATCTCGTACCTCGTCGTGGACATGACCGCGCCCGGCATCGAGGTGCGCCCCCTCGTGCAGATCACCGGCGAGGCCGAGTTCAACGAGGTGTTCCTCGACGACGTCTTCGTGCCGGACGACCAGCTCGTCGGCGGGCTCCACGACGGCTGGGCGGTGGCCAACACGACCCTGGCCCACGAGCGGGGCACGGCCTTCCCCTTCAAGGAGCAGGTGGTGCACGAGGTGTACCTGGACGAGCTCTACGAGCGGGCCGCGGCGCTGGGTCGCCTGGACGACCCGTCCGTCGCCGACGAGCTGGCCCAGGTGTTCGTCGAGCTCCGCCTGCTCCGACTCCACAACTGGCAGACCCTGTCGAGCCTCGGTCGAGGCCGCGAGCCCGGTCCCGAGTCGAGCGTGGTCAAGCTGGCGTGGACGACGATGACCCAGCACCTCTCCGACACCGCGCTCGTGGTGGAGGGCCCGGGCAGCGTCCTGGCGGGCCCGTGGGGCCGTCAGTGGCTGTGGAGCCAGGCCGCCGGGATCGCCGGCGGCACCTCGGAGATCCAGCGCACGATCATCGCGGAGCGGATGCTGGGCCTGCCGCGAGGCTGAGGCGCGCCGGTCAGCCGAGCAGCTCGTAGGCCGGGTTCAACAGGGCCAGGCGGCCGTGGTGCTCGCCCACCACGCCCTGGACCCTGACGTGGGCTCCCACGACGACGCCCGGCACCTCACGGCGTCCCAGGAAGACCACGAGGATCGCACCGCTCTCGTCCGCCAGCGTGCACTCGAGGGTCGGCACGCCCGACCAGGGCTGCACCCGCAGGGCCCGGATGCGTCCGGCCAGCAGCACGCGGGAGCGGTGGGCGACCGCGCCGATCGGGGTGCTGCCGTCGGCGCGCGTCGCCGGCGCCTCGGTGACGGCCGTGCGGGCGGCCGCGTCACCGCCGGCGGCGCCCGCGGTCGCCTCGGCGGCGCGCACGCGGATCGGCGTCGACTTGAGGTCGAGGTGGTACGGCACCACCGTCACGTTGCAGTGGGGCAGCGTCGAGAGCACCTTCACCATCTGGTCCGACGTGCGGTCGTGCAGCAGGCGGTGCCACAGCCGGCGGTACTCGCGTCGCGGGATGAGCACGCTCACCTCGGTCTCCCCGTCGGCCAGCTCCTGCGCGGCGATCTCGGCGGCGGCCTGGGTGACCCGGCGGTCCTGGCACTCGACGATGTCGAGCGAGAGGCGGCCGAGCCCGAGGGTGCGCCAGTCGCGGGCCAGGTCGGCGGTGACGAGCGGGTCCAGGTCGAGGTGCACCGCCCGCAGCTCGTCGGGGGTGAGCGTGCGGGCGTACTGGATGGCGCGGGCCGCGGCCACGTCGAGGGTGTCGACCAGCACGAGCACGACGTGGCGGCGCAGGATCGGCGCGGTCGCCGCGACGTGGGCGTCCTCGAGCAGCTCCGAGGCCTCGTGGGTGTACTGGCGGTTCAGGCGGAACAGCACCACGACGAGGATCGGGATGAGCCCGATGATCACCCAGGCCCCGTGGGCGAACTTGGTGACCGCGATGATGATGGCCACCACGAACGTGAGCACCGCCCCCGTGCCGTTGATGAACAGGCCGGTCCGCCACTTGGGCTCCCGGTGGGTGAGGTGGTGCCGGGCCATGCCGGCCTGCGAGAGGGTGAAGCTCGTGAACACGCCGATCGCGTAGAGCGGGATCAGTCGGTCGACCTTGGCGCCGGTCACCACGATCAGGACGATGGCCGCGGCGGCGAGGGCGATGATGCCGTTGGAGAACACCAGGCGGTGGCCGCGCTTGGTGAGCTGGCGGGGCATGAAGCTGTCGCCGGCGGCGAAGCTGGCCAGCCGCGGGAAGTCGGCGAAGCCGGTGTTCGCGGCGAGGACGAGGATCAACATCGTGCCGACCTGGAGCGAGTAGAAGAGCACGTCGCCGAGGGGCCCGCCGCCGTAGACCAGCGTGCCCACCTGCGCGATCACCGTCGGCGTGCCCTCCTCGTACGGGAAGGCGTGCACCTTCGACGCCAGCACGGACAGGCCGAGGAACATGAACCCGAGCGCCGTGCCCATGACCACCAGGGTCGAGCGGGCGTTGCGCGCGGCCGGCTCCCGGAAGGCCGGCACGCCGTTCGAGATCGCCTCGACGCCGGTCACCGCGGCGCCGCCCGAGGCGAACGCGTGCAGGACGACGAAGAGCGTGGCGCCGTAGAAGATGCCGTCCGCGGCGCTGCCGTCGGGGCCCGAGAGCATGCCTTCGACGCCGCCGGTCTCCACGGGGAGGTCCCCGAACGCCACCCGGTAGAGGCCGACGGCCAGCAGCACCGCCATGTTGGCCATGAAGAAGTACGTCGGGACGGCGAACACCTTCCCCGACTCGCGGACCCCCTTCAGGTTGCCGAACGCGATGAGGACGATGAAGCCGATCGAGATCGGCACCACCCACGGAGCGAGGGCCGGGACGGCCGACGCCAGCGCGGCGCTGCCGGCGGCGACCGACACGGCGACGGTGAGGATGTAGTCGGTGAGGAGCGAGACGCCGGCGATCTGCGCGGGCAGCGGCCCGAAGTTGTCCTTCGTGACGATGTAGGCGCCCCCGGCGCTGGGATAGGCCTTGATGGTCTGGCGGTACGAGAGGATCAGGAAGCCGAGGACGACGAGCATCGCCACCGTGACGGGCACGACCAGCGAGAAGGCGGCCAGGCCGATGGCGGGGATGAGGACCCGCAGGATCTCCTCGGTGGCGTAGGCCGACGAGGAGAGGTTGTCCGAGGCGAACACCGCGAGCGCCGTGGGGCGGCCCAGCCGCTCGTGCTCGAGCCGGTCCGTGGCCAGGGGTGCACCGAGCAGCCGGGTCTTGATCCGGTACCCGAGCGGCTCGGGCAGGTCCACCTGCGGGGCCAGGGGCTTCGGCGCCGGCCGCTCGGCCGGAGCGGCGTCGAGGGCCGCGAGGTCGTCCTCGGTCTTCACGACGCCAGTCGACCGCCCCCTCGGTGCGAGGGCAACCGCCGGGGCGTCAAGATCGCGTCAATTCTCCGTCCGGAGGGTCAGGGCTGGTGGGCGCCGGCGGAGGCGTGCAACTCGTAGACGGGGTTCAAGATGGCGAGGTTGCCGTTGTGCTCGCCGACGACCCCGCTGACCGTCAGGGTGACGCCGGTCTCGATGCCCGGGACGTGGCGGCGGCCCAGGAACACCACGGTGAGCGCCCCGGTGTCGTCCTCGAGCGTGCACTCGAGGGTCGACACCCCCGCCCACGGCTGCACGCGCAGGCTGCGCACGCGACCCTCGACGAGCACCCGGTCCCGGTGGCGGACGCCGGCGATGGGGGCGGAGCCGTCGCGGCGGCGAGCGGCCGGCGCGCCGAGGAGGCGGTCGACCTGCTCGTCCTCGCGGGCCTCGGCCCGCGCCCGTCGGGTGGCCCGGCCCGGGATCGTGGTGGCGATCTCGGTGCGGCGCCGGCCGAGGTGGTACGGGACGATCGTGACGTTGCAGTGCGGCAGGCTCGACAGCGTGGCCGCCATCTTGTCGGAGGTGCGGTCGTGCAGCAGGCGGTGCCAGAAGCGGCGGTACTCGCGCCGGGGGATGAGCACGCTCACCTCGGTCTCGCCGTCGACGAGGGCCTGGGCGGCCACCTCGGCCGCGGCGCGGGTGATGCGCCGGTCCTGGCACTCGACGAGGTCGAGGGTGAGCCGGGTGAGCCCCAGGCTGCGCCAGCGCTCGGCGAGCCGGCTGGTGCGCAGGGGGTCGAGGTCGAAGTGCACCGCCCGCAGCTCGTCGGGGGCGAGCGTCCGGGCGTACTGGATGGCTCGGGCGGCGGCGACGTCGAGCCGGTCCACCAGCACGATCACGACGTGGCGGCGCAGGATGGGCGCCTCGGCCGCCAGCTGCGCGTCGTGCTCGAGCTCGGTCTCCTCCTCGACGTACTGCTTGTTGAGGCGGAACAGGAGCCACACGACCAGCGGCACGACCGTGAGCACGACCCAGGCGCCCTCGGTGAACTTGGTGATGCCGGTGATGAGCGCGACGCCGAGGGACACGGCCGCGCCCACGCCGTTGATGAGCAGGCCGCGACGCCAGCCCTTGGCCTTGTGGCGGAGGTGGTGGCGGGCCATGCCGGCCTGGGAGAGGGTGAACCCGGTGAACACGCCGATGGCGTAGAGCGGGATGAGGCGCTCGACCTTGGCCTGGGTGGCGATGACGAGCACCACCGAGACCGCCGAGAGGGCGATGATCCCGTTCGAGAACACCAGGCGGTGGCCGCGCTTGGTGAGCTGGCGGGGCAGGAACGCGTCGCCCGCCGCGAAGCTGGCCAGCCGGGGGAAGTCGGCGTAGCTGGTGTTCGAGGCGAGGACGAGGATGAGCACCGTCCCGGCCTGGAGCGACAGGTACAGCAGGTGCCCGCCCGCCGACTGGCCGTACACCAGGTCGCCGATCTGGCTGAGCACGGTCGGGGTGCCCTCGACGAAGGGCCGCGCCTGCACCTCGGCGGCGAGGATGGAGATGCCGAGGAACATCACGCCCAGCGCGCTGCCCATGATGAGCAGCGTGGTCCGGGCGTTGCGCCACGACGGCTCCCGGAAGGCGGGGACGCCGTTGGAGATGGCCTCGACCCCGGTGACCGCGGCACCGCCCGACGCGAACGCCCGCAGGATGACGAACAGCCCGGCGCCGTAGAAGAGCAGGTCGTCGGCGCCGACCCCGGCGGGGATCATCTCGGCCTCCACCTCGGCCTGGGGGAGGTCGCCGGCCAGGAGGCGCACGGCGCCCACCACCAACAGGACCGCGATGTTGATCATGAAGAAGTAGGTGGGGGCGGCGAAGAGCTTGCCGGACTCCCGCACGCCCCGGAGGTTGCCGTACGAGACGATCAGGATGAAGAACAGGGCGATGGGCACGACGAAGTCGGCCAGCGCGGGGATGGCCGACGCGAGCGCGGCGGCGCCGGCGGCCACCGAGACCGCCACGGTGAGGATGTAGCCGATGAGCAGCGCCACGCCCGAGACCTGCGCGAGCCCGATGCCGAAGTTGTCCTTGGTGACGACGTAGGCGCCACCCGCGCTGGGGTAGGCCTTGATGGTCTGGCGGTACGACAGGATCAACAGTGCGAGCACGCCGAGGAGCGCGCCGGTGAGGGGGACCACCAGGGAGAACGCCGCGACGCCGACGGCGGGGATCAGCACCCGCAGGATCTCCTCGGTGGCGTAGGCCGACGACGACAGGTTGTCGGAGGCGAAGACCGCGAGGGCGGTGGGCTTGCCCAGGCGCTCGTGCACGAGGTCGTCCGTGTCGAGCGGCGGCCCCAGCAGCTTGTTCTTCAACCGGTACCCGAGCGGCTCGGGCAGGTCGACGCGCGGCGGCAGGGGCTTGGGGGCGAGGTGCTCGTCGGTGGTGGGCGCCACCACGGTCTCGTCGACGGAGGTCACGGCGCCAGTCCAGCACGTCGGCGGGGGTGTCGCGCGATCGGCTCGGCGCGGGGCGAGTTGTGCCGGTGGCGCCTTTGGGTGTTGCATTCCGCCCTATGCACGTGATCGTCGTGGGGTGCGGCCGGGTGGGCTCCGAGCTCGCGGGCAACCTGGAGGCCGACGGGCACACCGTCGCGGTGATCGACAAGGACGCCCGCGCGTTCCGCCGGCTGCCGGACCCGTTCCGGGGCCGGTCCATCGCCGGCCTGGGGTTCGACCGCGATCACCTCGAGACGGCCGGGATCCGCGAGGCCGACGCGGTGGCCGCGGTCACGTCGGGCGACAACTCCAACATCCTCACCGCCCGCATCGCGCGCGAGCACTTCGAGGTGCCCAACGTGGTCGCGCGCATCTACGACCCGCGCCGCGCGGTCATCTACCAGCGCCTGGGGATCGCCACCGTCGCCACCGTCACCTGGACCACCGACCAGATCACCCGGCGCCTGTTCCCCGAGCAGTCCCACGTCGAGTGGGCCGACCCCACCGGCGACCTGATGCTCGTCGAGCGCATCCTCCCCGATGCCTGGGCCGGGCGCCGGCTCTCGGACGTGGGCTTCTCGCCGCGCATCCGGGTGGTGGCGCTCGTGCGCGCCGGCCAGCCGGTGCTCGTCGACGACGACACCGTCGGTCACGACGGCGACACGTTGCACGTGATGGTGCACAAGGACGCGGCCGAGGAGCTGGACGCCACGCTCGCCGACGCCTCGGGAGGCCCGTCGTGAAGATCGCCATCGCCGGTGCCGGCAACGTCGGCTCCTACATCGCCGCCGACCTGCGTGCCGCGGGACACGACATCTTGTTGATCGAGCAGGAGTTCGACCTGGGCACGCGCACCCAGGAGGAGCACCCCGAGGTCGAGGTGTTCATCGGCGACGCGTGCGAGGTCAACGTGTTGCGCGACGCCGGGGTGGGCTCGGCCGACGTGATGGTCGCGGCCACCGGCGACGACGAGGACAACCTGGTGGTGTCGCTGCTGGCCAAGCAGGAGTTCGCCGTGCCGCGCGTCGTGGCCCGGGTCAACCACCCGCAGAACCAGTGGCTCTTCAACGAGACGTGGGGCGTGGACGTGTCGGTCTCGACGCCCCACCTGCTGACCGCGCTGGTCGAGGAGGCGGTGTCGGTGGGCTCGCTCGTGCGGCTGCTCAACTTCGCCGAGGGCGAGGCGGGCCTCGTCGAGGTCACCCTGGCCGAGGCGTCGCCCGCGGTCGGCGTGTCCATCGCCGCGCTCGACCTCCCCCGCGACGCCTCCATCGTCGCGGTCGTCCGTGATCGGCACGTGGTCGTCCCTCGCGGCGACACGGTGCTGCAGCGCAACGACGAGGTCCTGGCCCTCATCACCCCGAGCTCCGAGGACCGGGTCAAGGAGCTGCTCGTCGGCGGGTAGCCGCCGGCGTCCCCGCTTCAGCGGCTCGGCCGCCCCTGCGGGAACTGCCAGTCGAGCCAGTCGAGGACGGTCCGGGCGATGGCGCGGCCGTCGTCGGTCAGCGCCCCGCCGTCCACGACGTCGAAGCCGTGGTCCGCGCCCGGCACCACCTTGGTGGTCACGTCCTTGCCGGCGCGCTCGAGCGCGTCCGCGAAGCGCTCGGTCTGGCCCACCGGGATCACCCCGTCGAGCTCGCCGTGGATCAACAGCGCGGGCCCGTGCGCGCCGTCGGCGTTGACCACGGTGTTCGCCTTCTTCCACCGCTCCTGGACGTCGGGGTCGGGGCTCGACCGGGCCCCGCCGTAGTACCGCTCCTCGTCGGCGGACAGCCCCGTGTAGTAGCCGTAGAACCCGATGAAGCCGTTGACGTGGTCGGGGGTCGTCGGCCACATCTCGGACCCGTAGTAGTAGGGGTCGTCGCCCGAGACGTAGACCTGGCCCCCGAGCCGGCTGCCGGCCGAGCTGCCGTGCACCACGATCCGGTCGAGGTCCACGCGCAGCTCCCCGGCGTGGTCGCGCACCCACTGCACCGCCGCCTTCACGTCCTGCTCGGGCTCGGGGTAGACGGGCGAGCGGGTCGTCTCGCCGAAGATCAGGTAGTCGACCGAGAGGGTGACGTAGCCCGCGAACTGGTACACCTCGGCCCAGCCGCTCATGTCGCCGCGGGTGCCACCGAAGCCGCCGCCGCCGTGGACCAGGATCACCGCGACGTCGCGGTGGGCACCCTCGGGGACGCACAGGTCCCCGAGGCGCTCGTCGGCCGAGGTCGGCGGGGTGACGGCGACGGTCGTGCAGCCGGCGGGGAGCGCGTCGTCGGCGCGCTCCGTGCTCGACGCACGGTTCTCCAGCGCGGCGAGGTCGGCGGCGTCGGCGCCGTCCACGGGGTCGGCGTCGGGCGAGATCCAGCCCGCGGTGACCCCGGCGGTGGCCACGAGCACGACCACGGCCGACACCGTGCCGAGGACGCGCAGCACCGATCGCATGTCCTCCTTATCGGCAGCGGCGGCGTCGGCTACATCGGTGCGGTGGCCGGGAGGGGCGCGTCCGCGAGGAGGCTCGCGGTGCGATGGGCGAGCGCCATCAACGTGAGGGTGGGGCCGTAGCCCGCCGAGGTGACGAACACCGAGGAGTCGGCGCACAGGAGGTTCTCGACGTCGTGGAACCGCCCCTCGGGCCCGACGACGCTGGTGGCCGGGTCGCGTCCCATCCGGCAGGTCCCCATGACGTGTCGCGACGCCGGTGCGAGCCCGAGCGGGTGCGCCTCGGCGCCGGGAGCGTCCCGGGGCGGCGACGTCGACGACACCGACCACTCGGCGCCGGCGTCGCGCAGGACCCGCTCGAGCAGCGGCGCCCAGTGCTCCGAGGCGGCCAACTCGTGCCGGTGCGACGCGTACGTCACGCGGCCCGCCGGCCGACCCCACACGTCGCGCACGGCGGGGTCGAGGTCGACCGCGTTGGCCGCCTGAGGGAGGTCCTCGCCCTGCATGGTGAAGACCCAGAGCCGCTCCCGCAGCGACGAGTCCCGCATGCACTCGTTGTGGAGGGCCCCCGTCGGGTAGGTGAGCGCCTCCTGGACGGGGTGGGCCGCGGCGCCGTGCTCCACGATGCCGCCCCGGAACCAGGGCAGCCCGGCGGCGCGGGCGGCGGCCAGGTCGTCGTCGGTGGGCACGCAGAAGTCGTCGTGCAGGTGGGTGACCGAGCGGCCCCGGTCACCGTGCAGCGAGAAGGGGAAGGCGCCGACGGTGAACGTCTGGAAGTGGAACATCAGGTGGCGGCCGACGAGCCCGGAGCGATTGCCCACGCCGCTCGCGAGCAGCAGGCGGGGGGTCTCGAACGCGCCGCACGCGAGGACCACGTGGCTGGCTCCCACCTCGTGGGGCTCGCCGGCGGCGTCGAGGTAGCGCACCCCGGTCGTGCGGCGGCCGCTCCGGTCGAGCAGGACGTCGGTGACGGTGCACTCCGCCCGGAGGTCGCAGCGGCCGGTGTGCAGCGCCCGCGACAGCAGTGCGACCGGGTCGCCCTTGGCGTGGATGGGGCAGCCGTAGTAGCCGCAGAACCCGCAGTCGTTGCAGGCCGGTCGCCCGTCGTACGGGCGGCTGTTGGCGCCCGTCGGGGCCCGGTAGGGGTGCAGCCCGGCCCGCTCGGCGGCGGGCGCCGACAGGGTGGCCCCGAACATGTCGGGCCCCGGCGGGAGCGGGTACGGCGACGAGCGCCAGGACGCGAACGGGTTCGCGCTCGCGTCGCCGGCCACCCCGACCGCCCGCTCCGCAGCCGCGTAGTAGGGCTCCAGGTCGTCGTAGGAGACCGGCCAGTCGGACACCGCGGCGCCCTCGATCGGCCCGCGCTCGCTGTGCAGCCGGAAGTCCTCGGCTCGGAACCGGGGCAGCTTGCCGTCGGCGTGGGTGCCACCGCCGCCCACCGTGGAGGGCAGGTTGTTCACCTCGCCGGTGAGCAGGCGGTCGCCGTCGGCCTCGGTCCGCCGGAAGGTGCGGGGCTCGGCCAGCGGGTCGGGGCCGAGGAAGTGCCGTCGGGTGAACTTCAGCTCGTCGTTGGAGAACTCGTGGCGGAGGGCGTACGGGGGCTCGGGGTCGATGAGGTGGTTGCGGCCCTTCGAGCACCACCACCGACCAGCCGGCGCAGGTGAGGACGTCGGCGGCGGTGAAGCCGCCCAAAGCCTGACCTGACGACGGACCGTTGGCGTCGAGGGGCTGCTGGGGCGTCAGCCTCACGCCCGGTCACTTCCGATGGGTGTCTCGTGGCTGGCGTCGCCGGCGAACGCGACGACCTTCAGCTGGCCGCCCTGCTGCTGCCGTACACCGGTCGCCGTAGAGGCCTGCACCCGTGGTGGAGCAGGTCGGCGAAGTCCGGCCGTCGGCCAGGCGGGCGTCCTTGGGCCGCACTGCCGAGCCTGGCGAAGCGGTGCCCAGGCCGGCCAGGCCGGCGTAGCGCTTCCTGCCAGCCGACCACGGGGACCGTTCCACCCCGTTCCGGCCGCCCCTGCGACCCGGATCCGGGTGCGCCAGGCAGCCCACCGGGCCGAGCGTCAAAGGTCGCGAGAACTCCGTCGCTCCGCCGTGCCGCCTGAGAACGCTGCCGGCCCAGAGGCGGGCTGACGAGGAAGGCTGAGCCTGGTTCAATGTAGCCAGACCCCGGCGCTGCGGGCACCGGCGCCCTGGTCGTCGGCTGGGAAACACGCTGCCGAGCGGCCCGAGCGCCCGTCGCTCGGCGGGCGAGCCACCGCGGCGCGCCCATCGTGCCAACCGTCGCTCAGACGTCCATGGCGTCCCTGGCGCGCCCCTGGGCGGCGGCGAGCGTACTGGCCCGGCGTCAAGATCTGTCAAGATCCGGCTGGGGTTCTTCCCCGGTGACCGTCGTACACCAGGAGGTGACCCGCCTCCGAGCCCTGACCCGTTTTGGCCAGCAAGTGGGGTCGTCGGCGCCTCGGTTCTGGCTGCGCCGCGCCGGGTCCTCGTCCCCCAGGGCGTGGCTGGGCAACACCAATGTGGCCCTGGTCCTGGTGGCTCGGCATCAGCCGGGTCCTCCGCCGTCGGCGGTCGGTCGGCGCAGGCCAGGCGCGGCTGCGCACCTCGCCTACGACCCAAACCCACGCGCATCGCGAATACACGGTGATGGTCGTGACGCCTCGCGGGACCGCCTGACTTCGCCGTCGGCGTGCTGGCCGGAGATCACCGCGCACCTGCCGGGCCTAATATATTTACCGCCGACTAAGCGGAGGCCCTGCCTGGTGCCGAGTCAGTACCGGCTGCTGGTCAGCGGCTGAGCTCGTCGTCCGTGCCGGTGAGGTGAGCTTGCGCGACCTGCTCGATCTTCTGACCTGCCGGTTCCGGCGAGAGCCTCCCGACGCCCCGACCCCGCGGTTGACCCGGACCGGCGTCACCGTGCCCCCCGGGGCGCCTGCGCTCACCGCCGACCCCACGACCTGGACCCTCGAGCTGCCGGTCACCGCCGGGCGCGTCGACCTCGGCCGCTTCCTGCTGGTGCCGCACGAGCCCCGTCCCGCGGGCGGCTTCGACCCGGAGGCCCGCCGCGATGCGGTGGCGCTGGCCGACCAGTTGGGTGCGGTGCTCGCGCTGCGCGCGCTCGACACCCGGCGGGTCAACTGACGGCGGGGCGGCTCCGTAGCCTTGCTCCCATGGCGCGCGGCGAGCTCCGCATCTACCTGGGCGCGGCCCCGGGCGTGGGCAAGACCTACGCGATGCTGAACGAGGGCCGCCGCCGGCGGAGCCGGGGCACCGACGTCGTCGTGGGTCTCGTCGAGACGCACGGCCGGGCCAACACGGAGGCGCAGCTGGACGGCCTCGAGGTCGTCCCCCGGCGCCCCGCGGGCCGCGAGGGGGCCACCCGCGGGGAGCTGGACGTGGACGCCGTGCTCGCGCGACGACCGGACCTCGTCCTCGTCGACGAGCTCGCCCACCACAACCCGCCGGGCAGCCGCCACGCGGCCCGGTGGCAGGACGTGGGGACCCTGCTCGACGCCGGCATCGACGTGCTCTCGACGCTCAACATCTCCCACCTCGAGTCCGTGAGCGACGTGGTCGAGCGCGTCACCGGCATCGCCGAGCCCGAGACCCTTCCCGACGAGGTGGTCCGGGCCGCCGACCAGGTGGAGCTCGTGGACATGACCCCCGAGGCCCTGCGCCGGCGCCTCGCCCACGGCAACGTCTTCGCGCCGGAGCAGGTCGACGCCGCGCTCGCCAACTACTTCCGCGTGGGCAACCTCGGTGCCCTGCGCGAGCTGGCGCTGCTGTGGGTGGCCGACAAGGTCGACGAGTCGCTCCAGGACTACATGGCCGACCAGGGGATCGAGGGCCCGTGGGAGACGCGCGAGCGGGTGGTCGTCGCGCTCACCGGCGCGCCCTCCAGCGAGCACCTGATCCGGCGGGCGGCCCGCATGGCGGCGCGGTCGAAGGCCGACCTCGTCGGGGTCCACGTCGGCGGCGGCACGGCGACGGCGGGCGGGCCGGCCCAGCGACTGGCCGAGCACCGCCGGCTCCTCGAGGGGCTCGGTGGGGCGTACCACGAGGTGGCGGGCGGCGACGTCGCCCCCACCCTGCTGGCGTTCGCCCGATCCCGCAACGCCACCCAGCTCGTGCTCGGGTCCAGCCGGCGCTCGCGCTGGGCCGAGCTCACCCGAGGCTCGGTCATCAACGCGGTCGTGCGGGCGTCGGGGCCGATCGACGTGCACGTCATCAGCCAGGACGTCGCCGCCGACGAGGTCCCGGTCCTCCCCCCGCTGCGCACCGCAGTGCTCTCGACCCGCCGGCAGGTCACCGGGTTCGTGCTCGCCCTCGTCGGGGTCCCGGTCGTCACCGCCGTCCTGACCGGCCGGCGCGACGTCGTCGACCTGCCCGCCGACATGCTCGTGTACCTGCTGCTGGTCGTGGCCGTGGCGGCGGTGGGGGGCGCGGCGCCGGCGGTCCTGTGCGCGCTGGCGGGCTCGCTCGCCCTGAACTGGTACTTCACCCCGCCCCTGTCGACGCTGACCGTGGCCAAGGGCTCGAACACCTTCGCCCTGGTGGTCTTCGTCGTGGTCGCGCTCACCATCGGCGCCCTCGTCAGCCAGGCCGCCCGCCGGCGGGCCGACGCCGCCCGCGCCACCGCGGAGGCCGAGGCGTTGGCCCGGGTCGCGGCGGGTTTCGTGGGCGAGGACGAGCCGCTCGCCGCCCTGCTGGACCGGCTGCGCTCCACCTTCTCGCTCGACGCCGTGTCCGTGCTGCGCGCCGACGGCGACGGCGGGTGGGTCGTCGACGCCGCCGCCGGCCACCGCCCACCGACCGACGTCTCCGACGCCGCGACGACCGTCGCGCTGGCCGAGGGCGAGGTGCTCGTGCTGGCCGGGCGCCCCCTGGCGGCCGACGACCTCCGGGTGCTCGACGCGTTCGCGGCGCACCTCCACACGGCCCTCGAGCGGCGGGCCCTCCAGGCCGAGGCCGCCGAGGCCGCGACGCTCGCCCACACCGACCAGCTCCGCACCGCGCTGTTGCGGGCGGTCTCCCACGACCTGCGCACCCCGCTGGCGTCGATCAAGGCGTCGGCCACGAGCCTGCTCCAGGACGACGTCGACTGGTCCGCCGAGGCCCAGCGTGAGTTCCTCACCACGATCGACGAGGAGGCGGACCGCCTCGACGCGCTCGTCGGCAACCTGCTCGACATGAGCCGGCTCGAGACGGGGGCGCTCGACCTCGTGGTCCGACCCGTGGGGCTGGAGGAGGTGGTGGCCGGCGCGCTGGCCAGCCTGGGCGGGGCCGCCGCCGACGTGGTGGTGGACGTGGACGAGACGCTGCCCAGGGTCGCGGCCGACCCGGCGCTGCTCGAGCGGGCCGTCGCCAACGTCGTGGGCAACGCCCTCCAGGCGAGCGGCCCCGACCGCCCCGTTCGCCTGCTCGGCGGCGCGGTGGGGGACTGCGTGGAGCTGCGGGTGATCGACCGCGGGGCGGGCGTCCCCCCGGACGGCCGCGAGGCGATGTTCCTGCCCTTCCAGCGGCTGGGGGACCAGACCAACGGCAGCGGGGTGGGCCTGGGCCTGGCGGTGGCCCGCGGCTTCCTCGACGCGATGGGGGGCGCCCTCGTGGCCGAGGACACCCCTGGGGGCGGGCTGACGATGGTGCTCAGCCTGGTGGTGGCGTCCCCGCCGGCGACGCCGGAGGCTCGACCGTGACCGAGACGGGCAGGGTCCTGGTCGTGGACGACGAGCCCCGGATCCGGCGCACCCTCGCCACCAACCTCCGGGCCCGCGGCTACGACGTGGTGCCCGCCGCCACCGGCGAGGAGGCGCTCACCCTCGCCGCCGACCGCCCCCCCGACGTCGTCATCCTCGACCTGGGCCTCCCCGGCCTCGACGGGATCGAGGTCGTCCGCGGCCTCCGCGGCTGGTCGCAGGTCCCGATCGTCGTGCTGTCGGTCCGCGAGGGGGAGGCCGACAAGGTGGCCGCCCTCGACGCGGGGGCGGACGACTACGTCACCAAGCCCTTCGGCATGGACGAGCTGCTCGCCCGCCTGCGGGCGGCACTGCGGCGCTCGGCGGCGTTCGACGAGCCGGCGGCCGTCGCCACCGCCGACTTCACGGTGGACCTGGCCGCCCGGCGGGTCGTGCGCGACGGCCACGAGGTCCACCTCACGCCCACCGAGTGGCACCTCGTCGAGGCGCTCGTCCGCCATCCCGGAAAGCTCGTCGGCCAGCGCGACCTCCTCCAGGAGGTGTGGGGCCCCCAGTACGGGACCGAGACCAACTACCTGCGCGTCTACCTCGCGCAGGTCCGGCGCAAGCTCGAGCCCGACTCGTCCCGGCCGCGCTACTTCCTCACCGAGCCGGGGATGGGCTACCGCTTCGAGCCGGGCCCGGCCCCGGTCTGATCAGGGGGCGGGGGGCCCGCCGGGCGGTGCGCCGCCGGCACCACCCGGGCCGCCGGTGTCGGGCAGGGACACGGCGTCGTTGTCCGGGCTCGACAGCTTGTCCTGTGCCGTGGCGCCCACCCGGCACGAGGGGAGGTTCGGTGACTGGTCGGTGAGGTGGTAGTGGTACACCTCGCCCAGCTCGGCGGTGGTGGCCACGTGCCCGGAGCACTCGTCGAGGTCGGTCGGGTCGGTGCCGTCGTGGTGTGGGCCGTAGATCGCGTAGCCGTCGAAGGCCACCCCGAAGATCGCGTCCTCGTCCTGCGGCTCGCCGCACTCGCGCGGCACGCCGGCGGCGTCCAGGTTGGACTGGATCGACGTCGCGCCGAAGTGCCAGTGGTAGTAGCCGCTCGGGTCGACGTGGCCGCCGCAGGGGTCGAGGGCGGGGATGGCGCCGCTCGTCCCCGACGGGGCGTCGCCGAAGATCGTGACCCCGTCGAGCGCGAGCCCGACCTGCGAGACCGTGCCGAGGTCCGTGGGCTCGTCCAGGTCCTCGGGCGCCGTCGGCAACAGGACCGCGAGCGTGTAGCTGTCGTCGGGCGTGGCCTCGAGGCACGAGTCCTGCCCCGGTGCGGCGTCGGCGGGGTCGGCGATGTGGAGGGACCCGTCGGCGTCGGCGAACGAGTAGCCCTGCTGGTCCATCAGGCTCCAGAAGGAGGCGTCGAGCGCGTACAGGCCCGGGTCGTCGCCGTCCCAGGTGAAGATGCCGCCCTCGTCGCTGTCGACCGTCGGCGGGCAGAACGGCCCGGGGTCGACCGTGCCCGGGATGCTGGCCACCACCAGGCGGTGACAGGAGGTGGTGCTGCCGTTCTCGAGGGTGCAGTCGACCTCGGTGACCTCGGCGGCGAGCGCGTCGGGGTCGAACAGCTCGGCCACGGTGACCGGCTCGGAGGCGGCTGCGGCGGTCGTCGACGGCGAGGCGGCGTCCGTCGTGGTGGTGGTGCCGCCGGCGCCGTCGTCGGACGAGCCGCACGCGGCGACCACGAGGGCGCCGACGAGCGCGAGGGCGAGCAGGCGGGACCCCGGTGCGATCACCCGGCGAGTCTGGCAGGTCGCCGACCGGGCCGCAGGGTTCTCACCCGGACCAGAGGTTGTGGCGCACGAAGTCGTAGACGTTGGCGAAGTCGGCGTTGACCCGGTCGGGGATCGGTGCGATCTCGCCGAGCGCCCGCGCCCCCCACACGATGTGGGCGTTGTGCTCGACGACCAGCGCCGCGTGGAGGGCGTCGTCGACGTCCTTGCCCACCGTGACCATGCCGTGGTTGGCCATCAGGGTGGCGCTGCGGTCGGCGAGGCCCGCGGCCACGACCTCGGCCAGCTCGTCGGTGCCGGTCGTGCGGTACTCGCACACCCGCACCTCGCCGCCGACGAACACCACGAACTCCTCGACCGCGGCCGGGATCGGCTGGCGCACCAGGGCGAACATCGACGCGTGCTTCGGGTGGGAGTGGATGACCCCGCGCACCTCCGGGTAGGCGCGGTAGCAGGCGAGGTGGAGCGACTTCTCGGTGGTGGCGTTGCGCTCGCCCGACACCTTCTCGCCGTCGAGGTCGACCACCACCAGGTCGTCCAGCCCCATCGGGTCGTAGGGCAGCGAGGAGGGCGTCATCACGACGTCGCCGTCCGCCAGCCGGCCCGAGACGTTGCCCGACGTCCCCTCCACCAGTCCCTTCGCGTACATCGTCTTCGCCGCCGCGAGCACCGCGGCGAAGACCTCGTCGTCGGTGGGGGTCACGTCAGCACCTCTCTTGCGTTCCCCGGCCACGCAGGCCGCGGCTGCGGTCGCTCGGTGGGGGTCACGTCAGCACCTCGGGGTTCGCGATGTGGTGGGGGCGCTCGCCGGCGAGCAGGCGGACCACGTCGTCGGCGAGGAGGCGCGAGTGGTTCGCCTCGGTGTCGTACGTGGCGCCGCCGATGTGGGGGGTGAGCACGACGTCGCGGCGCGCGCAGAGCGGGTGGTCCGTGGGCAGTGCCTCGCCCGCGAAGTGGTCGAGGCCCGCGCCCCCCAGGTGACCCGAGGCGAGCGCGTCCGTGAGGGCGTCGAGGTCGTGCAGGGCCGCGCGCGCCGAGTTGAGGTAGACGGCCCCCTCCCGCATGGCGGCGAACTGCTCGGCGCCCATCATGCCCACGCTGTCGGGCGTGACCATGGCGTGCATCGACACGACGTCGGCCTCGGCCAGCAGGCCCTCGAGCGAGTGGGTGGCCTCGTCGTTGAACGGGTCGTGGGCGATGACCCGCATGCCCAGGCCCTCCAGCCGCCACCGGGTGGCCCGGCCGACCGCCCCCAGGCCGACGAGGCCGGCGGTGCGCCCGGCCAGCTGCCAGGCCCGGAAGCGCTGGTAGGGGATGGAACCGTCCTTGAACACCTCGCCGGCGCGCACGTCGGCGTCGGCGGCGAGCAGGTGGCGGTTGACGGCCAGCAGCAGGGCGACGGTCAGCTCGGCCACGCCGTCGGCGTTGCGGCCGGGGGCGTGCAGCACCGGGATGCCCCGGGCGGTGGCGCCCGGCACGTCGACGTTGGTGGGGTCGCCCCTCGTGGATCCGATGGCGAGGAGGGGCAGGTCGAGCACCGCGCCCGCGCAGCGGTCGGCCTCGCAGATGAGGATCCGCGCCCCTTCGGCCTCGACGCGGGCCGCCAGCGCGTCGCTGTCGTAGAGGCGCAGGGGCACCTGGTCGATCCAGGGGTCCAGCACGACGTCGGCCACCGAGCGCAGCGTGTCGAGCCCGTCGCCCCGGAACGGCGCGGTGACGAGTGCTCGTGGTTCGGCGGCCATCGCACATCCTCGCGCGCTCGGGCGCGGACCGGCGCCGCCGACCCGTCCCGGGCCCGGGAGGCGCGGCGGTAACGTGACGGCACTGTCAGAACGCGTGGTGCCCGGACGTGGGGCGCCCACGGACCGGGGGATCGATGACCGCAACCATGTCCGCGGACGAGGGGCAGTACGACCCGTTCGACGAGTTCAACCGGGCCATGGGCGCCGGTGGCGAGGTGAGCCCGTACCCCGCGTTCGTCGAGCGTCGCCGGACCGCGCCCGTGGCGCCGTTCGACATCCGGTCCGAGATGGGGGTGGACCTGTCCGACGAGGACCTGGCCGCGATGTCCGAGGGGCAGCCGCAGACCTTCACCGCCTCGACCTTCGACACCGTGAACACGGTGCTGCGCGACGGCGCGACCTTCTCGTCGAAGGGGTACGCCGAGGTGATGGGCCAGGTCCTCGGCCACTCGATCCTCGAGATGGACGAGCCCGAGCACCACCGGATGCGGGCCCTGCTCCAGCAGGCCTTCACCCGCCGGGCCATGGAGCGCTGGGAGCCCGAGGTGGTGCGCCCCGTGGTCGACGCCATGATCGACGGGTTCGCCGGGGCGGGCGCCGTCGACCTCGTCCGGGCCTTCACGTTCCCGTTCCCCATCGCGGTCTTCGCCCGGATGCTCGGCATCCCCGACGAGGAGCTGCCCACGTTCCACCGCCTGGGGGTGGAGCTGATCGGGGTGACCGTCGACTTCGACCGCGCCGTGCGGGCCAGCGCCCAGCTCGCCGAGTACTTCGGCGCGATCCTCGAGGAGCGGCGCTCACGACCGGCCGAGGACATGATCAGCGTCCTCGCGCAGGCCGAGCTCGACGGCGAGCGGCTCACCGACGACGAGATCTTCTCGTTCCTCCGGCTCCTGCTGCCCGCGGGCGCCGAGACCACCTACCGGTCGTCGAGCAACCTGCTCGTCGGGCTGCTCACCCACCCGGACCAGCTCCGGGCGGTGCGCGACGACCGGGCGCTGCTGCCCCAGGCCATCGAGGAGGGCATCCGGTGGGAGCCACCCCTGCTCACGATCTTCCGGACGGCCACCCGAGACGTCGAGCTGGCGGGGGTACCCATCCCCGAGGGGTCGACGGTCATCACCAACCTCGGCTCGGCGAACCACGACGAGGCCCGCTGGACCGACCCCGAGCGCTTCGACGTGTTCCGCGAGCAGCACCCGCACCTCGCGTTCGCGGCCGGTCCCCACATGTGCCTCGGGATGCACCTGGCGCGCATGGAGACCGCCGTGGCGATCAACGCCCTGCTCGACCGCCTGCCGAACCTGCGCGTCGACCCCGCGGCCGCGGCGCCGCACATCACCGGGATGGTGTTCCGGGCCCCACCGCGGCTCGACGTCGTGTGGGACACGTGAGGGCCCACCGGGCCCGGGAGCGCGGGGCGTGAGCCCCGCGAGCGACGCCAACCCCTACGGGTTCAGCGACGAGGAGGTCGCGGCGCTCGAGGCGCGGTTCTCGTCCACGCCGCTGCACCACCTGCTCGGGCTCGAGTTCGAGGCGCGCGAGGAGGAGCGCGTCGTGGTGGCGATGCCGGTGCGCGAGGAGGCGTTCGGCAGTACGGGGAACCTCCACGGCGGTGCGATCGCCACCCTGTGCGACGTGGCCTCGGCGTCGGTGGCGGCCCGCGCCAGCTCGTTCGTCCCCGGCCAGAACACGCTCGTCACCGCGGACCTGCACGTCCGCTATCTCGGCCGGCCGAAGGGCGACGTCGTGCGGGCGGAGGCGCAGCTCGTGCGTGCCGGGCGCCAGCTCGTCGTGGTCGAGTGCCGGGTCCTCGACCGCGAGGACCGCGTCATCGCCGTGGCCGACTTCGCGGGGATGGTGGTGCCGCTGCGCCAGCCGCTGCTGCCGGGGGCCGAGCCCGACCGGGGCGCGCCCGAGCTGTGAGCGGGTGGGTCGGAGGTCCCTTCTGACTTCAGAGTCAGTCGGAGGGTGCCGAGTACCTGAAGGTGGCTCATCGAACCCGCCGGCGCACCGCGCTCGTCGCTGCGCTGACCGCGCTCGCCCTGGGGCCCGTCGCCGTGCTGGGCGTGGCGGCGCCGGTCCCGGCCTCGGCATCGGCTCCCGCGTCGGCGCCGACCGGGCCCGCGGAGGCGTCGACGGACTGCGCGGCGGTCGGGCTCGAGGTGGCCGCCGTGGTGGACGGGACCGTGCTGTGCACGACCGGCCCCGAGCCGGGTGATCCTGCGGTCGAGGCCGGGGCGGTGGCGGAGGCGTCGAGCGGCATCCAGTGCTACGGCGACGGCGCCAGTGGCGCTCGGGTCCAGCTCGTCTACGCGCACCCGCCGTCGCTGAACCGCCTCGCCTCGCTCGAGCCCGCGATGCGCACCCGGGCCGCCCAGATGGAGTCGATCTTCGACGCCAGCGCCGCCCAGACCGGTGGGCGGCGCCACATCCGCTGGGCGACCGACCCGAACTGCAACCTCCAGGTCCTGGACGTCACGGTCGACGGCTCGGCCCTGCCGTCGACCAACTTCACGGCCCTCATCAACGCCCTCGTGGCGAAGGGCCACAGCGACCCCGACCGCAAGTACGTCATCTGGGCCGAGACCGCGAACGCGAACCCGAGCCTGTGCTCGGGCCTCGCCACGCTCTGGTACGACACGCGGACCGGCGAGGAGAACTGGAACGACGCCAAGACCGGCTACGCCCGACTCGACGAGACCTGCCTGCGCTCGGTGTTCGACGGCCGGACCGAGGCGCACGAGCTGATGCACACCATCGGTGGCGTCCAGCCGGGGGCCCCGAACGCCACCCCCGCGGGGCACTGCCGCGACGAGGCCGACCGCATGTGCTACGACGACGACGGCGCCGGCGGGGTGTCCATGCGCTCGGTGTGCTCGTCGGCCAACGAGTTGCGCTTCGACTGCGGGCACGACGACTACTTCTACGCGAACGCGCCGTGCGGGGCCGGAGGGTGGCTGGCGTCGCGCTGGAACAGCGCGGACAGCCGCTGGCTCGAGGCGGTGGCCGCGAGCGCGGCCCCGGCCCCGGCCAACGACCGGCTCGGCGCCGCGGCCTCCCTCACCGGCTACTCGGGGTCCCTCGGCACCACGAACGCCGGTGCCGGGCTCGAGGCGGGGGAGCCGTCGCCGACGGGCAAGCCGGGCGGTCGATCGCTGTGGTTCCGCTGGACCGCCCCTGTGTCGGGCCCGGTGGCGTTCGACACGTGCGGGAGCGACGTCGACACGCTCCTGGCGGTCTCGACGGGCACGACCGGTTCGATGACCGGCCTGGCCCCGGTGGGCGCCTCGGACGACGACTCGCTCCTCGGCCGCCAGAGCCGGGTGACCTTCACCGCGCAGGCGGGGACGACCTACCTCGTCCAGGTCGACGGCAAGGGCGGCGAGCAGGGGCCGCTGGCGCTGCGGTGGGGTGCGCCCCACCACGGCTACCCCGATGTCGCCCTCGGGGCCTGGTACGAGGCCGCGGTCAACTGGATGGCCCGCTTCGACCTGATCGACCCCCGGCCCGGCGGTGGCTTCGGCCCGAAGACCAAGATGACCCGTCGCGAGGTGGTCAACGTGCTGTGGCGGCTCGCCGACCGGCCGAGCGCCCGGTCGACCGCGACGTTCGCGGACGTGCCCGCGACCGCCTGGTACCTCCCCGCCCTCAGCTGGGCGGTGGAGGCGGGGTTGGTGAAGCCGTATCCCGACGGCACCTTCCACCCGGGCGCCACGGTGAAGCGCGGCCACCTCGCCGACATGCTCTGGCGGCTGGCGGGGACGCCGGCGGGGAGCCCTGCCTCGGGCTTCTCCGACGTCGCGTCCACGCACAAGCTGGCGCCCGCGATCGACTGGGCGGCCGCCGAGGGGCTCGTGAGCCCGTACCCCGACGGCACCTTCCGGCGGAAGAAGGCGCTGACCCGCCAGCAGATCTCGGTCATCCTGTTCGACCTGGCGTCCTCCCCCGACGCCTGGGCCGAGTACGGCGGCGCTCCGCCGTCGGCGGTGGTGTTCCCGCACTAGCGGCGACCCGCCCTCGTTCGCAGTTGTGACGACACAACGCGATTCGTCATATCACCTCGGCAGCGGCTACCGTCCCCGCGCTCCTCACCGGCGGGATCCGGCGTGGGCCTGCGGTCGGGCCGGCCGCTCGTCCCGGTGCGCGGCCTCGGACCCCGTCCCCCAGGAGACCCCGCCCATGCCTCGCTCTCCGCACCTCGCTATCGTCCGCAGGAGGTGACCCCTGTCACCTCCGGCGTCGGAACCAGCGTGGGACCGGATGGCGTCTGACCTGCACCACTACCCCTTCAACCCCAAGGAGCGGCACATGCCGAACAAGCGCTTCCGGTCGGTGGCCCTGACCGCCGTCGTCGTCCTCCTCCTCGCCCTCGGCCTCGCGGCCTGCGGCGGCGGAGACGACGACAACGCCGAGGACGCCACCACGACGACCACCGAGGCCCCCGAGGCCACCACCACGACGGCCGAGGCCTTCGAGCCCGACGACGGCGGTGACGACGAGTCCGCGATCGAGGGCGACGACCAGCGGGCCGCCATCGAGGACTTCATGAACTCGGTGCAACAGGACACCGGCGTCGAGGACACCGGGGAGGCCTACACCTACGTGAGCATCAGCGACGACACCGGCCAGCTCACCGTCGATGCGCCCGCGGAGTGGTCCGACGTCGACGGCCGGGTGGCCAGCCTGGGCACGCTGACCCTGCCCGACGTGCGGGCGTCGACGGACCTCGAGGCGTACAACAACACGTTCGACGTGCCGGGCTTCCAGTTCACCGCCACGTCCGACTCGTCGACCGGCGATCCCCGCGCGGTGCTCAACGAGTACACCGTCCGCTTCTCGCAGGCGTGCAACCCCGAGGACGTGCAGTCCTACTCGGACCCGCTGTACACCGGCGTGTCCCAGGTGTTCGGCGACTGCGGCTCGTCCGGGGCGGCCTTCGTGTGGACGGCGGTCCAGCCGATCGACACCAGCGACGGGGACTACATCGCCGTCGTGGGGGTGCAGATCCTGAGCGACGCCGACATCGAGGCCCTGGGCCACATCCTCGACACCTTCGTGGTGACGCCCGCCGGCTGATCCACGAGCCGCTCCGACGGCGGCGCTGCGATCCGACCGCACCCCCGGCTCCGGCCGGGGGTGCGGCGCGTCCGGACCGAGCCCGCCGGCGCGCCGAGTACCGTCCGGCCCATGGAGACCACGACCACCCGCTGGGGCGAGATCCAGGGCCGCGAGATCACCTTCCCGATGGAGGTGACCGACATGAACGCGGCCACGCTGCTGTTCACCGTGCCGAGCGCCGCCGCGGCCGCACTGCTCCCGGGGGACCGGTTCGAGATCGCCGAGGTGGCCCCCGGGCAGGCGCAGTTCATCGTGGCCGCCTGCGACTACCGGCAGAACCCGTGGGGCGACTACAACGAGCTCAACTTCGGCTTCCTGGCCCGTCCCGTCGGCGCCGGCGCCGACGTGGTCGGCTCGTTCGTGTACCGGATGCCCGTGAACCAGGACTTCACCTGCGAGGCGGGGAACCGGGTCATGGGCTTCCCCAAGACGGTCGAGGTGCTCGACGCCACCTACACCGACGGCAGCGTCACGTTCCGCCTGGTGATGGGCGGTCACCCGACGCTCGTGCTGACCCTGCCCCGCGCCGAGCCGCTGGGGCCACCCGAGCGGGTCGAGGCCGTCAGCTACTCGTACCTCGACGGCGTGGCCTACGGCACGCCGCTGTCCATGGACATGGGCACCGGCATGGTCGACCCGTCGGCGGTCCACCTCGAGGTGGGCGAGGGCCCGGTGGCCGACGAGCTGCGCAGCCTGGGGCTGCCCGCCGCGCCGGACCTCGCGACCTGGGGCGAGGGCCTGTCGGCCACGTTCCTGCTCGGCCGGCCCGTGTGAGCGACGACGACCCGGGCGGCGCGTTCGCGCCCGGCGAGCGACTCGTCCCCCTGGCGGGCTACCTGCGACGACTCGCCGTGGGCTACGGCCTCGTGGCCCTGGTGGTCGTGCCCGAGCGGGTGGTGCTGTGGGCGGCCCGCGACGCGGACGAGCGCATCGGCGCGCCGCTCCTCGTGCTCCAGCTGGTCCTGCTCCCGGCGCTCGCCGGCCTGGTCGCCCTGCTCGGCGCGCGGGGGCGGGACCGCAAGCGGGCCGGCATCTACGCAGGGCTGCCCGACGTGACCGACGAGCACCCCGACGACCTCCAGGTGGTCGGCGACGAGGACGGCCTGCGGCGAGCCGCCCGCCGGGCCACGGTGCCGGTGCTCGTCCTGTGGGTCGTGCTCGGGCTCGTCCTGCCCTTCATGGCGTCGTCCATCCTGGCGCTCGCCCTGTACGCGGCGGTCGTCGCCCGCGGTGAGGCCGACACCGCCGCCCGTGACGGGCGCGAGCTGCTCACCCGGCCGCGGTGGTTCGTGTGGCTGCCGGTGGCCTGGCGCGAGGTGGCGCCGGCGCCCTGAGGGCCGCCGTCACCGCGCGGGCGACACGCTCGACATGTGGAAGTCGGGCACCAGCAGCGCCGGTGTGGCCGTGCGGGGGAAGTAGTCGCCCCACTCGCGCGAGAACGACGGGACCGTCTCGGTGGCGCCGACGAAGCGCTCGAGCAGGCCGAGGGGGCGCTCGTTGAAGCGGAAGTTGTTGACCGCGCCGGTGACCTCACCGCCCTCCACCCGGTAGACCCCGTCGCGGGTGAGCCCCGTGAGCAGCAGGGTCTGGGGGTCGACCTCGCGGATGTACCAGAGGCAGGTCAGCAACAGCCCGTCGTCCGTGCCGGCCACGAGCGCGTCGAGGTCGCCGACCGCTCCGTCGACCTCCACCACGAGGTTGTCGATGCCGGGGGTGACGGCCAGGCCGGTGAGCGCCGCCGAGCGCCGGGTCTGGAGCAGCGCCTCGAGCCGGCCGCCGGCCACCCAGTCGGTGCGGGTGAGGGGCAGGCCGTTGTCGAAGACGCTGGCCTCGCTGCTCGACGACGAGGCGACGACGAACGGCGCGCACTCGAGGCCGGGGTGCATCGGGTCCGAGAACACCCGCACGCCGGGCTGCGCCACCCGGTCTCCCACCCGGGTGCCGCCCCCCGCACGGGAGAAGACGGTCTGGCCCTCGTGCGCGTCGCGGGCGCACGCCACCCAGTAGACGTAGATCATCAGGTCGGCCACGGCGGCGGGCGGCAGGATCGTCGGGTACCGGCCGGCGGGCAGGTCCACGGACCGCTCGGCCCAGCCCAGGCGTCGCTCGAGCTCGGCGTCGAGCGCGAGGGCGTCGACGTCGTCGAAGTCGCGGGTGGCCTGGCCCACCCAGGCCGACCGGGTGAGGTCGGCCGACTTGCCGGTGACGCCGACGTGACCGGTGGGCTGGACGTGGCGCCGGCGCAGCCCGGTCGAGCTGCCGAGGTACACCGTGTCGACGGTGTGCTCGACGTAGCCGTACAGCACCCGACCGGCGGAGCCGGCCCGTCCGAACGCCTCGCCCAGCGCCGGCGCGAACGAGTCGAACACCGCGATGGTGGTCTCGGCGGGAGGGGCGTCCCAGTCGGCGTCGGCGCCGCCGGAGACGAGCGGGGCCGTGTCGTCGGCCGGGCCGGAGGCGCGGGCCGCGGCGTCGGCCGCGGCCACCGTGGCGCGCACGGTGGCGAGATCGTTGCCGCTGCGGGTGACCGAGGCGGCGGCGGTGCCCTCGGCACCGTCGACGAACGACACCACGGTGACGTCGCCGTCGCGCATCACGCCGTTGGTGGTGAGCGTGTTGTTGGCCCAGCGCAGGTTCGCGCTGGTCGAGGCTCCCACGAGCACCACGCAGTCGTCCGCGGTGCTCGCCTCCAGCGCCGCCTCGACGAGCTCCTGGGGCCGGGCCGGGTGGGGGACCTCGGTCATGCGCCGCCCTCCCGGCCGGTGTCCAGGATCCGGACGCCCTGGAACAGCGCCGAGGGGCAACCGTGGCTGACCGGGGCGACCTGGCCGGGCTGGGCCTTGCCGCAGTTGAACGCGCCACCCAGGACCCAGGTGCCGGGCCCGCCCACCGCCGCGAGCGAGCCCCAGAAGTCGGTGGTGGTGGCCTGGTAGGCGGCGTCACGCACCTGGCCGTCGAGTCGTCCGCCGCGGATGCGGTGGAAGCGCTGGCCGGTGAACTGGAAGTTGAACCGCTGCATGTCGATCGACCAGGACCGGTCCCCGACCACGTAGAGCCCGTCGTCCACCTGGGCGATCAGCTCGGCGGTGTCGGGGCCGCCTGTCGCGGGCAGCAGGGACACGTTGGCCATGCGCTGGATGGGGATGTGCCCGGGCGAGTCGGCGTAGGCGCAGCCGTTGGACCGGCCCAGGCCCTGGCGGGCGGCCATGCGCCGGTCGATCTGGTAGCCGACGAGCACGCCGTCGCGCACCAGGTCCCACTCGCCGGTGGCGACGCCCTCGTCGTCGTAGCCGACGGTGGCGAGCCCGTGCTCGACGGTGCGGTCGCCGGTGACGTGCATGAGCGGCGAGCCGTAGCGCAGGGATCCGAGCTGGTCCCAGGTGGCGAACGAGGTGCCGGCGTAGTTGGCCTCGTACCCGAGGGCCCGGTCGAGCTCGGTGGCGTGGCCGACCGACTCGTGGATCGTCAGCCAGAGGTTGGACGGGTCGATCACCAGGTCGTAGGTGCCGGCGTCGACCGACGGTGCCACGAGCTTCTCGGCCAGGAGGTCGGGCAGCTCGGCCAGCTCGCGGTCCCAGTCCCACACCGCCGTGGACCCGGGCCCGCCGGCGACGTACTCCCAGCCCCGACCGACGGGCGGGGCGAGGGTGCGCAAGGAGTCGAACCGGCCCGAGGGCTCGTCGTGGCCGTGGGCCTCGAGCACCGGCTGCACCCGGACCCGCTGCTGGGTCGTGGTGGTGCCGGCGAGGTCGGCGTAGAACTTGGCCTCGACGACGTGCTCGTAGGCCGCCCCGACGTGGTCGACGGACGGCGCGTCGAGCAGGCGCCGGCTCCACTCGGCGAGCACCGCGACCTTCTCCCCGAGCGGCACCGTCCGAGGGTCGATCGCGTAGGCCGACACCCAGGTGGCGTCGTCGTGGACGGGCTCGGGGGCCAGCTCGATGCGCTCGGTGCGGATCGCGCTCGACACCCGGGCCACGGCGACGGCCTCGTCGGCGGCGCGGGCGGCGGCCTCGGGGGTGAGGTCGATGGCCGAGGCGAAACCCCAGGTGCCGTCGGCCACCACCCGCACGGCGAAGCCCAGCTCCTCGCCGTCCTGGGCCCCCTCGAGCACGGCGTCGCGCACGCGGACGGCCTGGCTCTGGAGGCGCTCGAGGCGGAAGTCGGCGTGCTCGACCCCGAGGTCCCGGGCCTGCTGGAGGGCCGCGTCGGCGAGGCGGCGCAGCGGCAGGTCCAGGAAGGTCGGGTCGACCGGGTGCGCCATGGCGGCAGGGTACGACGTCGCGGCGACCGTGCCCGATCCGGTGCCGAGGGCGGACCGGTCGCCGAGGGCTCGGCGCCGGGGTGGGGCTAGGTTGCGCAGCGGAGGGGACCGGCGCCCAGGGTGGACGCCATGGCGACGGCGCCCCGACGAACGGCAGCCGGCGTGACGCCGGCACCGGTGCGAGACAGGAGACAGGGTGACGCGAGAAGCGGTGATCGTGGACACGGTGCGCACGCCGATCGGCAAGCGCAAGGGGGCGCTGGCCACGTGGCACCCCGCCGACCTGCTCGGCTTCACCCTGGAGGCGCTGCTCGCGCGCAACGACGTGGACCCGGGCCGCATCGACGACGTGGTGGGTGGCTGCGTCAACCAGGTGGGGGAGCAGAGCAACAACGTCGCACGCAACGCCTGGGTGGCCGCCGGCCTGCCCTGGCACGTGCCCGCCACCAGCGTCGACCGCCAGTGCGGCTCGTCGCAGCAGGCCGTGCACTTCGTCGCGCAGGCGGTGATGGCCGGCTCCTACGACGTGGCCATCGCGTGCGGCGTCGAGTCGATGAGCCGGGTGCCCATGGGCTCCAACGCCAAGGGCGGCGTGGGGCCGTTCAGCGCGGACTGGATCGCCGCGGTCGGTGGCCGCTTCCACCCCACCCAGTTCGAGGTCAGCCAGATCCTGGCCGAGAAGTTCGGCGTCACCCGCGAGGACATGGACGCCCTGGCGGTCGAGAGCCACCGCCGGGCGTGGGAGAACACCGAGAACGGCTGGTTCGCGCAGGAGTGCGTGCCCGTCCCCCTCAAGGACGAGGACGGCAACCTCACCGGTGACGTCCTCGACCGGGACCAGGGCATCCGCCCCGAGAGCACCATGGAGACCCTCGCGACGCTGCCGAGCGCGATGAGCTGGGACCCCGAGACGGCGCCCGACATCACCGCGGGCAACGCCTCCCAGATGTCCGACGGCGCCGCCGCGATGCTCATCGCCAGCCGAGAGTACGCCGAGGCCAACGGCCTACCGGTGCGGGCGGCGTTCCGCCACCTGGTGGTCGCCGCCGAGGACCCGTACCTCGTGCTGTCGGCGCCCAACCCCGCCACCCGCAAGCTGCTGGCGCGCTCCGGGATGTCGATCGCCGACTTCGACACCATGGAGTGCAACGAGGCCTTCGCCGCCATCGCCCTCATGTGGGCGCGCGAGTTCGAGCCCGACATGGCCCGCCTCAACCCGCGCGGCGGGGCCATCGCCATCGGCCACCCGCTCGGGGCCAGCGGCGTGCGCATCATGACGACCCTGCTGCACGACCTCGAGTCCACCGGTGGCCGGTACGGCTTCCAGACCATGTGCGAGGGCGGCGGCCAGGCCAACGCCACCGTGATCGAGCGCCTGGGCTGAGCCCCAATACCCGACCTCCCAGGTCGACTTTCCTGGGTGCCCCTGTCTAGGGTGGCACCTCCGTGCGACGACGCCTGGAGGTAGGCAGACGATGAGCCAGTCCGAGTGGGGCTTCGAGACCCGCCAGATCCACGCCGGGCAGGAGCCCGACCCCACCACCGGCTCGCGGGCGGTGCCGATCTACCAGACGACCGCCTACCAGTTCCGCGACACCAAGCACGCCGCCGACCTGTTCGCCCTGGCGGAGATGGGCAACATCTACACGCGCATCATGAACCCCACCCAGGGCGTGTTCGAGGCCCGCATGGCCTCGCTCGAGGGTGGCACCGAGACCGCGGTGGGCATCCCCGGCGCCCTCGCGCTGTCGAGCGGCCAGGCCGCCGAGCACTTCGCCATCCTCAACCTCGCCGAGGCCGGCAGCCACATCGTGGCCTCCGCGGCGCTTTACGGCGGCACCTACAACCTCTTCCACTACACGCTGCCGAAGATCGGCATCGAGGTCACCTTCATCGAGGACCCCGACGACCTCGACGCCTGGCGGGCGGCGGTGCGCCCGAACACCAAGGCCTTCTACGGCGAGTCGATCGGCAACCCCCGCAACGACGTGCTCGACATCGAGGGCGTCTCGCAGGTGGCCCACGACCACGGCGTGCCCCTCATCGTCGACAACACGGTGGCCACCCCGTACCTGATCCGCCCGCTCGAGTGGGGCGCCGACATCGTCGTGCACTCCGCCACCAAGTTCATCGGCGGCCACGGCACCGCCATCGGCGGCGTGATCGTCGACGGTGGCACCTTCGACTTCAGCCAGAATGACAAGTTCCCGCAGTTCACCGAGCCCGACCCGAGCTACCACGGCCTGGCCTACTGGCCCGCCCTCGGCCCGGGCTCGTACATCATCAAGGCGCGGGTGCAGCTGCTGCGCGACCTGGGCTCGGCCACCACGCCGTTCAACTCGTTCCTGTTCCTCCAGGGCCTCGAGACCCTGAGCCTGCGCATGGAGCGCCACTTCGGCAATGCCCTCGCCGTCGCCGAGTACCTGGACAACCACGACCAGGTCGAGTCGGTGGCCTTCCCAGGGCTCGCCTCGTCGCCGTGGAAGGCCCGGGCCGACCGCTACGGCGGCGGTCGCGGCTACGGCTCGGTGCCGGCGTTCGTGATCAAGGGGGGCCGGGAGGCGGGCGTGAAGTTCGTCGAGGCGCTCGAGCTGCACAGCCACCTGGCCAACATCGGCGACGTCCGCAGCCTCGTCATCCAGCCGTCGAGCACGACCCACAGCCAGCTCACCGAGGACGAGCAGCGCACCACCGGGGTGAACCCCGGCCTGATCCGCCTGTCGGTCGGCATCGAGTCGATCGGCGACATCCTCGCCGACCTCGACAAGGGCTTCGCCGCCGCCGCCGGCTGACCCGCCCGGCAGGATCACCCGAACTGGCTCCCGATTCGACCGCTCCCGCGGTCGAATCGGCAGCCAGAACGCGTCCGGCGCTACTTCTTGGGGAGGCGGATGGCCTTGTCGGCCAGGATGTTCTTCTGCACCTCGGTGGTGCCGGCGCCGATCGACGTGTAGCGCTGGTACAGGTACAGCCGGTTCCAGGAGCCGCCGTCGGCGGCGTCGGGGCCGCCCTTGGCCATCATCCCCGCCGGGCCGAGCAGGTCGACGGCGAGCTCGGCGAGGGTCTGGGCCAGGTGGCTCCACTGGAGCTTGGCCAGCGGCACCTCGGGCCAGTTGGGCTCGCCCTTCAGGATCTTCGAGAGCGCCCGGTAGTTGAGGAGCTTCGTGTACTCGATGTCGGTGTGGGTGCGGGCGATGCGCTCGCGGATGCCGGGGTCGCGCAGGGCGTCGGGGTTGGCCGAGCGGGCCAGGTTCACCATGGCGTCGAGGTCGGCCCGCATCGAGATGGCGAGGCCGGCGGTGCCGACCCGCTCGTGGCCCAGCGTGCCCATCGCGACCTGCCAGCCGGCGCCCTCGTCACCGAGGCGGTAGGCCACGGGCACGCGGGCGTCGGTGAAGAAGACCTCGTTGAACATCTCCTCGCCGGCGATGTCGCGCACGGTGCGGCACTCGATCCCGTCCGCCTCCATGTCGACGATCAGCGCGGTGATGCCGACGTGCTTCTCGCCCCGGGCGATGGCGTCGGGATCGGTGCGCACGAGGAAGAGCCCCCACTTGGCGATGTGGGCGCTCGAGATCCAGATCTTCTGGCCGTTGAGCACGTAGTCGTCGCCGTCGCGCACCGCGGTGGTGCGCAGGTTGGCGAGGTCGCTGCCCGCCTCGGGCTCGGTGAAGCCCTGGCACCAGTGGTCGTCGGCGTTGAGGATGTTGGGGACCCAGAGATCCTTCTGCTCGTCCGTGCCCCAGCGGATGATCATGGGCCCGATCTGCCACAGCCCGTTGGCGTTGTAGATGCCCGGCGTGCGGTAGCGGGCGGACTCCTCGGAGTAGATGACGTTCTGGGTGACGGTGGCCTCGCGCCCGCCCCACTCCCTCGGCCAGTTGATGGCCGCCCACCGGCCCTCGTTCAAGAGCCGCTGCCACGCCCGCCGGCGCTCCATCGACTTCATCGTGCCTGTCTGCTTCGTGGCTCCTTCGTCGCCACCCCTTCGGGATCTGGAACCGGCGCTGCCCGCGGCTCCGCTCCGCTCCGCCACGTCGCCCGGGCCCGGTTCGTCGGCGGTGTGGGCGTCGCCCCTTCGGGATCTGGAACCAGCTGCCTGCGCTCCGCTCCGCTCCGCCTCCGGGGTTCTCGGACGTTGGGCGTCGCCTTGATCGAACCGGTGTCGGTTCCGCTCGCCCGAGAACGCTTTCTCGCGTGTGGGCCCTGTGACTACGTCGCCACGATTCACGTTCAGCGACGACCAGGAGGCCCTCCGCGACTCGGTGCGCCGCTTCCTCGCCGCCGAGAGCCCCTCCGCCTACGTGCGCGAGCGGTGGGAGGCCGACGACGGCGTCACCGACGAGGTCTGGCGCCATCTCGTCGACCTGGGCTGGACAGGCCTGCTCGTCCCCGAGGCGCAGGGCGGCCTCGGCCTGGGCCTCGTCGACCTCGTCGTCGTGCAGGAGGAGATGGGCCGCGTGCCCTTCCCCGGGCCCTACTTCTCGTCGGCGGTGCTCGCCACCCTCGCCGCGGTGCGCCTGGGGCTCACGGACCGCACGCCGCGGCTGGCCGCGGAGTGCACCGGCACCGTCGCCCTCGACGAGCTCGGCCACGGCGATCCCGTGGACCGGGTGCGCACGCGGGCCAGTCGCAAGAGCGGCCGGTGGCGCCTCAGCGGGCTCAAGCCCGTGGTGCTCGACGGCCACCGGGCCGACTGGGTGCTCGTGGCCGCCCGCACCCAGGAGGGCCTGGGGACGTTCCTGGTCGAGCGCCCCGACGCCGAGCTCGTGCCCACCTGGGACGGTGGCCGCAAGGTGGCTCGCCTCGTGCTCGACGACACCCCGGCGCAACCGGTCGGACCCGACGGCGACCACACCGCGACCTGGCGGCGGGTGGCCGACGACGCCTCGGTGGCGCTGTGCGCCGAGCTGGTCGGGGGCATGGAGCAGGCCCACCACCTGGCGGTCGAGTACGCCAAGACCCGGGTGCAGTTCGGTCGCCCCATCGCCGCCTTCCAGGTCATCAAGCACAAGGCGGTCGACATGCTCCACCGCCTCGAGCTGTCCCGGGTGGGCAGCCACTACGCCGCGTGGGCCTCCGACGCCGACGAGCCCGTCCGGGTCGAGGCCGTGGCGATGGCCAAGGGCTACGTGCCCGAGGCCGCCGTCGCGGTCACCGGTGAGTGCATCCAGATCCACGGCGGCGTGGGCTTCACCTGGGACTGCGACGCCCACCTCTTCTACCGGCGAGCCAAGCAGGACGACCTGCTCCTCGGCTACCAGGGTTGGGCGCGCCGACGCCTCGCCGACGAGGTCCTGGGCGCCGCGCCCTGAGCCCTGGTCGCTGCCAGCGTCCGGACGGCCACCGAACGTGAACTGTACGGCCTTGTCTACCACGGAGAGTGGTACGACTTGACACGCTCCGCAATCTCGTCGCATAGTCACTGCTGGTGGCGAGGTGGGTGCGGAGCGTGGGCGCGGCGGCAGCGGCCCCGGACCGCGCCGACGGACGGCTGCTGGCGGCCTTCGGTGCCGGTGTCGTGCTGGCGGGCTCGGTGGCGGTCGCGATCGCCGCACTGACCCCGGGCGACCCGGTGCCCCTGGGCGCCCTCGGTGTGGTCCTGCTCGTGGCCGTGACCGCGCTCGCCGCGCTCGCTCTGCACCACGCCGCCTCGGTCACCATCGACCACGAGCGCCGGGCGCGCCAGGACCCGCTGACCGGCCTCGCCAACCGGGCCGCCTTCCGTCGAGCCCTCGACGAGCGGGTCGCCGACGGGCGCAACGCGTGGGCCCAGGTGGCGGTCCTGCTGCTCGACCTGGACCGGTTCCGAGAGGTCAATGACACGCTCGGCCACGACGCCGGCGACCGGCTGCTCGTGCTCGTCGGTGAGCGACTCCGGGCGGCCCTCGCCGACGAGGGCATGGTGGCCCGGCTGGGCGGCGACGAATTCGCGATCCTGCTCGACGGCGCCGACTCCGCGCGCGCCCGCCGGTGCGCGGGCCAGGCGGTGGCGGCGCTCGAAGCCTCCTTCCCGGTGGACGACGGCCTGCTCGACGTCGAGGCGAGCGTCGGCATCGCGGTCTTCCCGGAGCACGGGGCCACGACCGAGACGCTGCTCCAGCGGGCCGACATCGCCATGTACCGCGCCAAGGCCCGCCAGCACGCCGTCGAGTGCTACGCGGCCGAGCACGACCACCACAACCGCCGTCAGCTGGCCCTGCTCGCCGATCTGCGCGCCGGGCTCGGACGCGGCGAGCTCGTCGTGCACTACATGCCCCAGGTCAACCTGATGACGGGGCGGGTCGAGACCGTCGAGGCCCTCGTGCGGTGGAACCACCCCGAGGAGGGCCTGCTCGCCCCGGGCGAGTTCGTGCCCCTGGCGGAGCGCACCGGGCTCATCCGGCCGCTCACCACCCACGTCCTGGCCCAGTCGCTGCGCCAGATCGCCCGCTGGCGGCGACGCGGCCTCGACCTGGTGGTCAGCGTGAACCTCTCGGCCCGCAACCTGCACGATCCCGGTCTCTCGGGCCAGCTCCGCGACGTGCTCGAACGCCAGGGCCTACCCGCTCGCCACCTCCAGCTCGAGCTCACCGAGAGCTCGATCATGGACGATCCCGAGCGGGCGCTCACCGTGCTGCGCGAGCTGGACGAGCTCGGCGTCCGGCTCGCCGTCGACGACTTCGGGACGGGCTACTCCTCGTTGGCCTACCTCCAGCGCCTGCCCGTCGACGAGATCAAGATCGACCGCTCGTTCGTCTCCGGGATGGCCGAACGGCCGGCCGACGAGGTGATCGTGTGCTCCACGATCGAGCTCGGGCGCAACCTCGGGCTGACGGTGACGGCCGAGGGGGTCGAGACCGAGTCGGTGCTCGCCATGCTCCGGGCGCACGGGTGCCACCACGTGCAGGGCCACTTCGTGGGACCGGCCATGCCCGCCGCCGAGCTGGAGGCGCTGCTCGAGTGCCCGCTCTGGGCCGGGGGCATGGCCGCGGGCCTGGCCCGCGGCCAGGGCAGCCTGTTCGGGCCCCAGCTCCCGCTCGAGCCCGTCGGTCCCGGCGCCGAGGACGACGAGGACGACATGGACGACGTGGTGCTCGACCTCGACGGCGATGCGACCATCGACCTCGGGGGCGGCCGCCACCCCAGCCGGCGCCACGCCCGGGTCCCGCCGCGCCTCTGACGGCCGCGGCGGGTGGCGGTCAGAGGACGCCGTCGCGACGGAGGCGGTCACGGTCGTCGGCGGTCAGGCCGAGCGCGCCCCACACCTCGTCGTTGTGCTGGCCCAGGCGGGGCGCGCCGTCCGGGACGGACGGCTCGGCGCCGACGAACCGGGGGAACGGCGCCTGCTGGCGCACCGGCCCGACCACGGGGTCGTCGACGGTGACCAGGTCGCCGCGCGCGGCCATGTGGACGTCGGCGAAGATGTCGGCGGCGGTGTACGCCGTCGCCACCGGCACCTCCTCCGCGATGCAGCGGTACTCGATCTCCGACGTGGGCAGCGACGACGTCCACGCGGCCACGAGGTCGTTGAGCTCGTCCGAGCGCTCGGCCCGGTCGGCCAGCGTGGCGTAGCGGGGGTCGTCGACCAGCTCGGGTCGTCCCATCGCCGCGCAGAGGCGGGCGAAGTTGGTGTCCGACCCGGCCACGATGCAGATGTAGCGGCCGTCCCCGGTGGGGTAGTTGTCGAGGGGCGCCGAGTTGGCGAGGCGGTTGCCCTCTCGGCTCCGCACGGTGCCGAGCACGTCGTAGGCCGCCAGCGTCCACTCGAGCACGCGCAGGACCGAGCCGTAGAGGAACGCGTCGACGACCGCACCGGAGCCGCCGCGGGCGTCGCGGGCGTAGAGGGCGGCGGTTGCGGCCTGGGCCGCGAACACCCCGGTCAGGTAGTCCGAGATGGTGACGCCGGGGCGCACCGGGGGACGGTCGGGGTAGCCCGTGAGGTGGAGGAGGCCGCCGTACCCGATGCCCAGGCGGTCGAGGCCGGGGCGCCCCGACCACGGGCCGTCCTGGCCGAAGACGCTGATGCGCACGGTGACGAGGCGCGGGTCGAGGTCGCCGGGCCCCACGTGCCAGCGCTCGAGCGTGCCGGGACGGAAGTTCTCGCACACCACGTCCGCGGTGGCCGCCAGCCGACGGAACAGGTCCTGGCCCTCGGGCCGGCGCAGGTCGAGCGTGACGCTCTTGCGTCCCCGTCCCTCGACCGCCCAGGCCAGCGAGTAGCGGGCGCCGTCGGCGTCGTCGGGCGGCCGGGCGAACGGCCCCATCGTGCGCATGAAGTCGCCCGCGCCGGGCTGCTCGACCTTGACGACCTCCGCGCCCTGCTCGCCGAGGAGCGCGGCGCAGAAGGGCGCCGAGATCCGGGTGCCCAGGTCGAGCACCCGCAGCCCCTCGAGGGGGCGTCCCGCCGGTGGCACGTCAGGCCCGCTTCGCGGTGGGATCGTCGCCGGCGTCGCGGTCGGCGAACACCTCCTTCATCGACGTCCGCTGCTTGCGGGCCTCGAGCGCCTCCAGGGCCGTGGCGGTGTTGTGGGTGAAGTGGTGGGCCATGAAGTGGTACTGCCACGACTGGCGCTTGCCCATGAGCTCGAAGGTGTGGTTGATCGACCCCTTCACCATCTCGGCCGTGATCGGGGGGACCAGGGCCACCTTGTCGGCGAGCTCGCGCGTGGCCGACGCCAGCTCGTCACGCGGCACCACCTTGTTGACGAGCCCGAGGCGCCACGCCTCCTGGGCGTCGATCTTGTCGCCGGTGAAGAGGAACTCCTTGGCCTTGCGCATCCCCAGCTCCCACGGCTCGACCAGCAGCTCCACGCCGGCGCCGGTCATGCGCAGGACCGGGTTCGAGAACACCGCGTCGTCCGCCGCCACGATCAGGTCGCACATGGTGGCGAGCATCAGGCCGGCGGCGACGCACGAGCCCTGGACCGCGGCGATGGTGGGCTTGCGGAAGTCGTAGATGCGCAGGCAGCGGTCGAAGTACATGACCTGCTCGTGGCGGAACTTGCCTTCCGGTGTCTCCCGCAGCCGGCGCCACTCGTCGGGCTCCACGTCGCCGACGAGGGCCTTCAGGTCGTGGCCCGACGAGAAGTGCCTGCCGTCCGCGGCGAGGATCACGACCCGGACGTCGTCGTCGGCCTCGGCCCGATCGAACGCGTCGTCGACCTCGTCGATGAGCTCGGTGTCCTGGGCGTTGGCGACCTCGGGGCGGGCGAGGGTGATCGTGGCCACCGCCCCGTCGACCTCGTAGCGGATCTTGCGGAACTGGTGTGAGGGGTCGCTCATCGGATCGTCCTTCCGGTCATCGCTCGGCTGCCGGCTTCGGCTCGCGGGGCAGGCCGAGCACCCGCTCGCCGATGATGTTGCGTTGGATCTCGTTGGTGCCCGCGAAGATCGACGACGCCTGGTAGTAGAGCCACGCCCGCTGCCAGGCGCCGTCGCCGGGGTTGGCCGCGGCGCCCCGCCAGAGCGGTGCGGCGTCACCCAGGACGGCGAGGGCGGTCTGGTGGAGGCGCTGGCTCATCTCGCTCCAGTACAGCTTGAGGGCGCTGCCCTCCGGCCCCAGCTCGCGGCCGTGCTCGAGCCGGGAGAGCGACCGCCAGTTGTGGAGCTGGAACAGGCGGACCTCGACGTAGGCCTCGGACAGGCGCTGCTGGAGCCGGGGATCGTCGTACGCGCCCCGCTCCAGCGCCAGGCGCAGCAGCTCCTCGAGGTGCTGCGCATGGATGACGAGCTGGCGGGGGTTGGTCCCCCGCTCGTGGGTGAGGGTCGACGACGACACCCGCCATCCGTCGTGCTCGGCGCCGACCAGGTTCTCGTCGGGCACGAAGGCACCGTCGAAGAAGACCTCGTTGAACTCGGCCTCGCCGGTGACCTGGGTGAGCGGGCGCACCTCGACGCCCTCGGCCGCCATGTCGACGACGAGCGCGGAGATGCCCCGGTGCTTCGGAGCGTCCGGGTCGGTGCGGGCCAGGCACAGGCCGTGGTCGGCGAACTGCGCGTAGGACGTCCACACCTTCTGCCCGTGGAGGCGCCAACCGCCGCGGACCCGCTCGGCGCGGGTGGCCACCGCGGCGAGGTCCGAGCCGGCGCCGGGCTCGCTGAAGAGCTGGCAGAAGACGAGGCCGGCGGTGCGGATGCCGGGGAGCCAGCGCTGCTGCTGCTCGTCGGTGCCGTGGGCCAACAGGGTGGGGCCGACGAGGTTGATGCCGATCCGCCCCACCAGCTCGGGGGCCCGGGCGCGGGCGAGCTCCTCCTGCACGACGTAGTGGGTGAGCGGGCCGGCGCCGCGGCCGCCGTAGGCCTCGGGCCACGTGACCGCCACCCAACCGCCCTCGGCGAGGCGGGCCTGCCAGTCCCGCAGGAACGTGAACTCCTCGGCGAGGTCGTCGAACTGCGGCGGCAGGCCCCGGCCGTACTCCCAGGGCAGGTTCGCCTCGAGCCACGCGCGGCACTCGGCGCGCACGGCCTCCTGCTCGGGTGTCGGGGTGAGGTCCATCCGCGGGTGATAGTAGGGGCCATGGACTTCGACCTCTCGGAGGACCAGCGCGCCCTGCAGGACGAGGCGCGGCGCTTCCTCGACGAGCAGTGCCCCACCGCCCGGGTGCGTGCCGCCATGGCGGCCGACGAGGGCTACGACCGGGACCTCTGGATGGCCATGGTCGACCAGGGCTGGCCGGCGACCGCGGTCCCCGAGGGGCTCGGCGGACTGGGGCTCGGCACGGTCGAGCTGGCGGTGCTGCTCGAGCAGACCGGGGCCCACGTGGCGCCGACGCCCTTCCTCCAGGAGGCCCTGGCCCTCGACGCGCTGTCCCGGGCGGCCGCCGCGGGCGCGGCCGAGGCGGGCTGGCTCGACCCGGTGCTCCAGGGCGACTCGGTGGCGGCCATCGCCTGGCAGCCGGTGCGTGCCGAGCGGGACGGCGCCCGCTGGCTGCTGTCGGGCCGGTCGGGTCCCGCCCTCTACGCGCCCGAGGCCGACGTGGTCGTCGTGCCGGGCGTCGACCCCGACGGCGGCGAGCACCTCTTCGTGGTGAACGCCCGCGCCCGCCACGTCACCGCCGAGCCGGCGATGGACCAGACCCGGTCGCTGGGCTGGGTCGAGCTCGAGGGGACGCCGTCGCTGCACCTCGGCGACGCCGAGGCGGCGACCGCCTTCGCCGATCTCGGGGCGGTGGCGCATGCGGCCGAGCTGCTGGGCGCCGCCGACCGCGTTCTCGGGATGACCGTCGACTACGCGAAGGAGCGGGTGCAGTTCGGCCGCCCCATCGGGAGCTTCCAGGCGGTCAAGCACCGGTGCGCGGACATGCTCGTCGACGTCGAGGGGATGCGCTCGGTGGTCTACTACGCGGCCTGGTGCCTCTCCGCCGACGACCCCGACCGCTCCGATCGCCGGCGTCGCGACGGCCAAGACCACGCAGTGCTCCGACGCCGGTCGTCGGGTCATGGCCTCGGGCCTCCAGGTGCACGGCGGCATCGGGTTCACCTGGGAGCACGACCTGCACCTGTTCTTGAAGCGGGCCCAGCTCGACGAGGTCAGCTTCGGCGACGCCACGCACCACCGGACCCGCCTGGCCGGCCTTGCTGCGGCGGGTCGAGCGCGGGGACTGCGTCGTTTGAGCGTCGCGTCACGAGCCGGTGAACGCGGGTCACCTCCCCGTGACACCTGCCACGTGCTCACGCCGGCCGCGGACCCGCCGATACGGTGACCAGGTGACCCGATCGGAGGCCGCTGCATGAGCGACGTGACCCTGGACCCGACCGACGGCGGTGGTGGACGAGCCCGCAGGCGCCGGCCTCCGATGCGCGTGCGAGCACCACCCGCACATGGCCGACGTCCGCGAGCACGCGCGCCGAGGTGCGGCGAGCACGTCGCCGAGGTGCGGGTCCACGTCGCCGGGCCAGCTGGCCCACGTCAAGCCGCTCCTGCGGGGTTGGATCCACGAGATCTTCTTCTTCCTCTCGATCCCCGCCGGCCTGTTGCTCGTCGCGCTCTCCGGGACGGTCGAGGCCCGCCTCGCCGCCGCGGTCTACAGCCTGGGCGTCACCGCGCTCTACGGAGTGAGCGCCGCGTACCACCGGGGCCCGTGGACCGAGAAGGGGCGCACGGTCATGCGCCGTCTCGACCACGCCATGATCTTCGTGCTCATCGCCGCCACCTACACGCCCTTCTGCCTCCTGTTGCTGCACGGCACGTCGAAGTGGGTCTTCCTCGGCGCCATCTGGTTCGTGGCGCTGACGGGCCTGGTGCTGGCCCTCACGGGGATCTCGCTCAAGAACGGGATCGGCTTCGTGCTCTACCTCGGCCTCGGCTGGGCCGCGGTCTTCGCCCTGCCCCAGTTCGTGTCCGCCCTGACGCCGGTGCAGCTCGCGCTCATGCTGGCCGGCGGGCTCTTCTACACGGCCGGCGCCATCTTCCTCGCCACGCGCTGGCCCGACCCCTTCCCCAAGGTGTTCGGGTACCACGAGGTGTGGCACGTGATGACCGTGCTCGCCGGCATCTGCCTCGCCATCGACATCTGGTGGGTGTCGCTCAGCGCCGCCTGACGGCGCGTCCAGGTTTCTCGTCAGGCGTCGCGGACGAGGCGCTCGATGGCCGCCTTGTCGGGCTTGCCGGCGGGGGGCAGGGGGAGGACGTCGACCACGACGGCGCGGTCAGGGGCAGAAGCGGGCCGAGGCCCTGCGCCACCATCCAGTCCGCGCCGCCTCCCGGTCGAGGGGCTCGTCGGCCACCAGCACGGCGACGACTCGCTCGCCGAGTCGGTCGTCGGGCTCGCCGAGCACCACGGCCTGGCGGACGGCGGGGTGGGACTCGAGGGCGCCGGCGACCTCGGCGGGGTCGACGTTCTCGCCGGCGCGGATGATGACGTCCTTGGTGCGCCCCACGACGGTGAGCCAGCCGTCCTCCAGGGTCGCCAGGTCGCCCGTGCGGAACCAGCCGTCCGGGGTGAACGCGCCGGCGTCGTCCCCGGCGTCGAGGTAGCCCTCGAACAGCTCGGGGCCGCGGACCTCGAGCTCGCCGCGGGGGCCGAGCCGGAGCTCGACGGCGCCCACCGCCCGGCCGTCGGTGGTGGCGGCCCGCTCCTGGGTGTCGGCCGCCGTCGTGGTGGTGAGCGTCGGCGCCTCGGTCGAGCCGTAGCTGCGCTTCACGCGGGCTCCCAGGCCCTGCGCCGCCTCACGGACGAACGCCGGGGACACGCCGGCACCGCCGCTCGAGATCAGCCGGAGCGAGCGGACGGCCTCGGGCGTGAAGCCGTCGGCCGCGAGCAGCTCGACGAAGAAGGTCGGTGGGCCCACCATGAAGCTCACCGCCTCGGCCTCGATCAGCGTCAGGGCCGCCGGGGCGGACCATCGGGCCATCAGGACCGCCTTCAGCGGCACGACGCCGGGCAGCAGCACCCCGTTGAGCAGACCGGACACGTGCGCCAGCGGCGCCGGCATGAGCACGGCGTCGTCGGGACCGAGCCCGTGCACCGAGGCCATGAGGCGCGCCTTGTGGGCCAGGGCCCGGTGGGTGTGCAGCACGCCCTTGGGCCGCCCGGACGAGCCGGAGGTGAACAGGACCACCGCGAGGCCCTCGGCCGTGGCCGCCCCGTCGTCCGCGCCGACGGCCACGCCGGTCGGCAGGTCGCCGGGGTCGAGCACCAGCCGGGGCGCCACCCGCTCGAGGATCGCCGCCGCCTCCGCCTCGCCGGCCCGGTGGTGGATCGGCGCGGCGACCGCCCCGACGCGCCAGCAGGCCCGGTAGGCGAGCAGCGAGGTCACGTGGTTGGCCGCCCGCCAGGCGACGGCGTCGCCCGCCCGCACCCCGGCCCCGCGCAGCCCGCCGGCGAGGTCGGCCGTCGCGGCCTCGACCTCGGCGCTCGACCATCGGCGGACGGGCGCGCCGTGCTGGTCCACCTCGACGGCCAGGTCCTCGCGCGCCGGGGCGCCGCTGAGGACGGTGTCCAGCGTGGCGCCGTCCCAGGGCCGCCCGGGTCCGGACCACGCCGCCGGCGCCCGCCGCCGGGATCGCCGAAGGGCCACGGTGCCGGCGCTCAGCAGTCGGCGGCCCGGTCGAGCACGCGCGCGAAGCCGGCCTCGCCGGAGCCGTTGAGGTGCAGACCGTCGCCCAGGAACCAGCCGGGGTGCCGGTCCGCCTTGGCCGACCAGTCCACCAGCACGACGTTGGGGCGGGCGTCGGCCTGGCGGCGCAGCTCGGCGTTGATCGTGCGGGCGCCCCGGCGCCACTTGGTGGTGGCCACGGGGGCGACGCCGTTCTCCTTGACGGTGACGAGCGCGACGCACGGCACGTCGCCCGCGGCGGCCACGACGTCGCGGATCCACAGCAGGGGGACGAAGCCGTACTGGGGGTGGGTGGCGGCGACGACGTCGGGGGCGCCCGCGGCGACCACGATCGAGCGGGCGCCGGTCCGGCGCATCTCCGAGACCGGGAAGCGGAGCTGGTCGAAGTGGGCGTTGTTGAACGCGTGCACCGTGACCCGGTGGTCGGGGGCCAGGCGGGCCCGCAGCGCGGCCTCGGTCTGGTGGACCATCGAGTCGCCCGCCACGCCGACGCGGGGCGTGCCCGGCGCACCGACGTACTCGCAGGCGCTCGTTGCGAGCAACGCCACCAGGGCGACGGCGGTGGGCAGCAGCAGGCGGAGGGGGCGCACGGGGGGTCAGTCTCGCAGGTCGAACGCCACCTTGACCGCGCCCGACGCGCCCTGGTCGGCGAGGGCGTCGAAGGCCGAGCGCCAGTCCTCGAGGGCGAAGGTGTGGGTGAGCATGGCGGACACGTCGACCCGGCCGGCGGCGGCCAGCTCGAGGTAGTGCGCGATGGCGTGCCGGCGCACCCCCTCGACCTCCTCGACGCCGAAGGCGTTCGAGCCGACCAGGCGCAGCTCCTTGAAGTACCAGGGCGTCCACTCGAAGCGTCCGGGCGAGCTGACCCCCAGCTCCACGAGGGTGCCTCGCGAGCGGAGCACCCGCACGATCACCTCGAGCGTCTCGGGGGCGGCCACCGTGTCGTAGACCACGTCGATGCCCCCGGGGTAGGCCACGGGGAGCCCCTCCCAGGGCCGACGCAGCACACCGCCCGACCAGTCCGCCAGCGCCTCGACGAGGTCGGCCCGGGGCTCGTGCGCGAACACCGTGGCGCCGAGGCCCGCCGCCAGCTCGCGCTGGGCGGGCCAGCGCGCCACGACGCCGACGTCGACCGACGGGTACAGCGCCCTCAGGACGGCGACCGCGGTGGTGCCGAGCGCGCCGGCGCCGTACACGAGGACCCGGCCATCCTCGGGAGGCGGGTGGCGGACGACGGCGTGCAGCGAGACCGCGAACGGGTCGCCGAGGACGGCGACCTCGTCGGGCAGCCCGTCCGGCACCGGGACCGCCATGAGCGCGTGGGCCGGGAGCAGCTCGGCGAAGCCGCCGGTGGCCTCGGTCGCGTTGCCGGTGTGGATGCCCGGGGACAGCCGGCCGTCGAGGAAGTGCTCGCAGAGGCTGTAGTCGCCGGCGACGCAGGCGGGGCACGGCGGGTCGATGCCCCGGGGCCCGCACGACAGCCACGGATTGAGCACCACGCGCTGGCCCACGTCGAAGCCGTCGACCTCGGGGCCGAGCGCCTCGACCGTCGCCACCACCTCGTGGCCGAGCACCTGCGGGAAGGAGATGAAGGCGGTCATCGGGTTGTCGCCGGCGTCGTCGAAGTCCATCAGCACCTGCTTGGCGTCGGATCCGCAGATCCCCGCCATCCGGGTGCGCAGCACCATCCAGTCCGGTCCGAGGGGGCGGGGGTCGGGCACCTCCCGGAGGGCCATGAACGTGGTCGCGAGGTTGCGCTGGAGGCGGTTGGCGCCGGGCGGCGGCGGCTCGACGGGACCGGGGTCGACGCCGAACACCAGCGCCCTCACGGCGCGGCGCCCGGGTCGGGCGGGTCGGCGGGGCGCATCGCCTCGGCCGCGCCGGCCAGGAAGAGGTCGATGTCGGTGGTCTTGAAGGCCGCGATGTCCTTCAGGTCGGGCAGGTAGTGCTCGAACGCGTCGCCCTCGATGGCGGCGACGATGCCCGCGGCGACCCGCTCGGGGGCCTCGAGGTCACCGTCGTAGAGCGGCGGGTCGTTGCCGGGCCGGTCCCAGATCTCGGTGTCGACCGGCCCGGGGACGATGAGGCGGACGTCGACGCCGGTGTCCCACAGGTCGAGGGCCAGGGACTCGCTCCAGCCGCAGAGGGCGAACTTGGAGGCGCAGTAGGCGGCCTCGTGCACGATGCCGAGGCGACCGCCGAGGCTGGAGACGTTCACGATGCTGCCGCGGTCGCGGGCGAGCAGCCGGGGCAGGACGGCGAGGGTCATCCGCACCGGGCTGAGCAGGTTCACCCGCAGGACGTGATCGACGTCGGCGGCCGTCAGGTCCTGGACCGCCCGGCGCTTGGGCACCGCGGCGTTGTTCACGAGGACGTCGAGGTGGCCGAACGAGTCCCAGGCGTCGAGGGCCAGGGCCTCGGCCGACGCGGGGTCGTCCAGGTCGAGGACCCAGCGCCGGCTGCCCGGCGCGTGCGCCCGGCAACGCTCGAGCACCTCGTCGAGCCGGTCCTCACGCCGGGCCACCAGGCCGACCGTGGCGCCCCGCTCGGCCAGCAGGACCGACAGCTCGGCGCCGATGCCCGACGAGGCGCCGGTGACCAGCACGTTCGCCCCGGCGACCGCGACGCTCACCGGGCCACCCGGCCCGCCCACGGGTGCTCCGTCGCTGGTGCCACCGCAGGTCCCCCCTGTGCGCTCGGCGTTCGCGCTCGGGCCGATGCTACGTTCCCGCGCGTGGTGGTCACGCCCGAGGGGGCCCGGCTCGACGGCCGGGTGGCGATCGTCACCGGTGCCGCGGTCGGCATCGGTGAGGCCACCGCGCTCGCGCTGGCCGCCCACGGCGCCGACCTCGCCGTGTGCGACCGCGACGCCGACGGGCTCGCGGCGACCGCGGCGTCGCTGTCCGAGCTGGGCGCACGGGTCGTGGCCGAGGTGCTCGACGTGCGCGACGACGAGGCGGCGCGGGCGTTCGTCGGGCGGGCCGCCGCCGGGCTCGGTCGCCTCGACGTCCTGGTGAACAACGCCGGCGGAGGGTTCGCGGCACCGTTCCTCGACGTGAGCGCGAAGGGCCAGGACGCACTGATCCGCGAGAACTTCACGAGCGCCGCCACGTTCATCCGCGCCGTCGTGCCCCACCTGGACGAGGGGGGGTCGATCGTGAACGTCACGTCGATCGAGGCCCACCGGGCGGGGCCCGGCTACGCCGTGTACTCGGCGATGAAGGCGGCGCTGGCCAACCTGACCAAGAGCCTGGCCCTCGAGCTCGGGGACCGGGGCATCCGGGTCAACTGCGTGGCGCCCGATGTCATCCCCACGCCGGGGATCGGGCCGATGCCCGTGCGCACGCCGCTCGTGAGGGCCGGCCACGTCGACGACGTCGCCGCCGCCGTCGTCTTCCTCGCCGGCGCCCACGCCGGGTTCGTCACCGGCACCACCCTGCACGTCGACGGCGGCAACCACGCGGCGGGCGGCTGGCACCGGCTCGACGACGGCCGGTTCGCCACCTGAGCGCCGGCGCGCCGGGGTCGCCGCGCCGCGATCCGGGCGCCGTTAGTGTCCCGGCCCATGGACGACACCCGCGGCGAGATCGAGCGGCTCCAGGAGGCCACCCGGTGGCTGCTGGTCGTGCTCGTGGGCGCCTGCGTGCTGGCGGCGGGCGTGCTGGCGGTGACCGACGTGCCCGGACTGGTCGGGCGTCGGTGGCAGCTCGTGGGTGCGGTGTCGGCGGCGGTCACGCTCGTCGCCCTGCTCGCCGCGCTGCTCGCGGTGCTGTCGGACCTCGGCCCGCCGCGCCGGGCCGCGTCGAGCGAGGACACCGTGGAGCCGGCGCCCGAGCCCGTCTCCGCGCCCGAGCCCGTCTCCGTCGAGGACGGCGCCTCGGAGGAGCCCGACACGGAAGCCGCGGAAGCCGACGCCGTCGAGGCGCTCGTCCTGCCCGCCCCGTCGCCCGCCGGCGAGCGGCGCCGGGCCCAGCGGGAGGCGCTGCGCCGCTTCCAGCGGCTGCGTGGCGTCGTCGTCAGCGCCGTCGTGCTGGCGGGGCTCGGCATGGTCGGCATGGCCGTGGCGTCGGTGGTCGACGGCAACAACGTCGAGGACCGCCAGCGCCGCACGCTCGAGGCCGAGCTCCGCGCCGACCAGGACGGGCCCATCGCCGAGCCCCAGGCCGTCGCCGTCCAGCTGACGACGCCCGGCCTGCGCCGCGTCGCCGACGCGATGGGGTGCACGGGTGCCGAGATCGGCGTCCGTCCCGTCGTGGGCTGGGCGGTCGCGGGCACCTACCGCAACCCCTCGGTGGTGCTGTTCGCCCCGGCGCCCGGCTGCGAGAACGTCACGATGGCGCTCACCCCGGCCGACGGCTTCGTGTATCCCACCCTCGGCGCCCCGACCACGACCACCACGGCCGCCCCGGCGCCGACCACCACCGCCGCGGCGACCCCGCCGACGTCCGCGGTGCTCCCGGTCCCTGCGGGCCCGTAGCCGCGCCGGTCGCCGGGCGCCCGGGCGGGCCTCACAGGCGGGGCAGCACCTCGGCCACGAGGGCGTCGATCTCTCGGGCGCAGGCCACGTACACGTCCTCGTTGCCCCCCGCGGGGTCGGCGACGTCCTCGTCGTCGCCGGGCTCGTGGGCGGCGAGGTCGAGCCCGGCCAGGCGGTCGGCCAGCGGCTCCGGGCCTGCGCGCAGGTCGCGCGCGAGTCGCTTGAGGGTGGCCGTCCGGTCGGCCACCTCGGGGTGGCGGCGCTGCACGTAGCGGACGTGCTCGGCGGCCATGGCGAGCACCAGGTCCGCCCGGGGGAGGTCCGCGGGCCGCAACTGGGCGCTGCGGTGGTGATCGGCGGTGAGTCCCAACCCGGCGAGCGCCTCCCGGGTGCGCCAGCTCATGGGCTGGCCGTCGATCACGTGGGTGCCGGCGGTGATCACCTCGAGCGAGGGGTCGGCCGCCACCAGCACCGCCCCGGCCATGACCGACCGGGCGGCGTTGCCGGTGCACAGGGTGATGATCGTCGTCACGGGTGCTCCTGGTCGGATCCGGTCGTGCCGCCGTCGTGGACGAGGGCCCCCGCCACGAAGGTGGCGGCCACGTAGTCTGCCGTGAGCGCCGTCCGAGCCTCGACCCAGGGCACGGCCAGGAGGCACAGGTCGGCGGGAGCCCCGGGGGCCACGCGTCGCGCCGGTCCGCCCGGGTCCGTCGCCGGCCCGGTGTACAGCGCCAGCGCCGCCTCCGGGCTCAGGCGCTCGTCGGGGCCCATCTCCGCCCCGCGCTCGGTCCGACGGTCGACCGCGGCCCGCATCGAGCGCCACGGGTCGAGCGGGCCGAACGGTGCGTCGCTGCCGGCGGCGAGGGGAACGCCGGCGTCGACGAAGGCCCGACCGCGGTACAGCCACGGCCGGTCCTCGACGTCGACGTCGCGCCGGTAGCGGTCGCCGTGCGCGACGACGAACCCGGGGTTGGTGACGACCGTGACGCCGAGCCGGGCTGCCCATGCGACCAGCTCGGGAGGGGCCACGGCCGCGTGCTCGAGGCGGTCGCCCGGTCGTGCCCCGGCCGCCTCGAGGCCGGCCAGCGCGAGCACGACGGTCGCTCGGCTGGCCGCGTGCACCGCCACGGGCCGCCCCTCGTCGTGGGCGTCGGAGACGGCCGCCACGAGGGCGTCGAGCCCGGGCAGGTCGTGCTCGGCCAGCACGATCTTGCGCGCGCCCGCCACCCCCTCGCCGCCGAGCAGGTGGGGGTGCTGGAGCAGCGCGCCCTCGGCGCGCCAGCGGGCGAGGTCCCGTGCCGCGGCGGCGTCGTTGCCGGCCGTCGCGTCGGTCAGTCCCGTGACCCCGCAGGCGGCCAGTGCCGCGCTGACCGCGGCGACGTCGGCCCACTCCTCCTCGGGTCGGGCGGGGTCGAGCCCGTGCAGCAGGTCGTCGCGGTCGTACAGCAGGCCGTCGGCGGCGAGCGCGGTGACGACGGGGCCGGCGCGGTCGAGGGCGAGCGAGTTGAGGATCCAGAGGTGACCGCTGCGGTGCTGGATGCGCGCGGGACGGTGGGGAGCGAGCTCGTCCAGGCGACGCCGGTCGAGCGGCCCCCCGAGCGCGTCGTCGTGGCCGACGCCCCGGATCCAGCGGCCGGTCCCGGCGCGGGCTGCCGCCTCCCGCAGCACACGGTCGAGGTCCGCCGGACGCTGGACCGCAGGTGCGCCGCAGGGGACCGAGCGGCGCGTCGCCGCCAGCGCGCGCAGGTGCAGGTGGTGGTCGTGCAGCCCCGGCAGCAGCGCCCCGCCGCCGCCGTCCAGCACGTCCTGGTCGGGTGCGCCGGCGGCGAGGCCCGCTCCGACCGCCGCGACCCGCCCGCCGTCGATCCGCACGTCGCGGCCGCCGACCCCGCCGACCTCGACGTCGCGCAGGATCACGTCGGCACCCGGCGCGAACGGGGCGGCGCGGGGCGAGGCCCGGCGAGGCCCGAGGCTGCCTCCGGCGCGGGATCGAGGCCGGCGAGGTGGGCGGCGACCTCGCGCAGGGCCACGTCGACGTCGGCGTCGTGGCCCACGAGCACGGCGAGGGCGGCGGCGGCCGCGTGGAGGCCCGCCGCCGGGTCGGCGGCGGCGTCGGCGAGGAAGCGGGGCTCGTGGTCCTCCCACGCCACCAGGCCGCCGGCGGCGGCGGCGTCGTCGCCGAAGCCCACCCACTGCCGCCACGGCCCGGTGCGGCCGTAGGCGGTGATGGACAGCCAGGGCGCCCGGCGGGCGACGCCCAGCTGGTCGAGGGCGCGCGGGCGCGACGCCTCGACGACGAGGTCGGCGGCGGCGCACGCGGCGCGCAGGTCGTCGACGCCGCGCCGGTCCGAGAGGTCGACGATCCGGTGCTCCTTGGCCTGGTCGAGGAGGGCGAAGAACCGCGGCTCGCCCTCACGGGCGCCGTCGGGCCGGGTCGTGCTCTCCACCTTGGTCACGGTGGCTCCGCTCTCGGCGAGCAGCGCGGTGGCCAGCGGGCCGGCCCAGAGCGCGGACAGGTCCAGCACGCTCCGTCCCCGGAGGGGTCGGGGAGCGGCAGGCGGGCGAGACGAGACCGCGCTCGGGTCGACGGGACGCGCCGGACCGAGGGGGACGACGGCGCCGTCGACCACGTAGGGGCTCGGCGGTCGGGTCTGCCCCCGGGCGTCGAGCTGCTCGTCGGCGGGGACGACCCGCGTCTCGGTGGGGGCCAGCGCGGCCACGGCCAGGCCGAGGAGCTGCCCGTCCCGGACGAGCGCCTCGGTGGTCCGCTCGGTCGCCGCCGCGGTCACTCCGGGCCACGGGTCGTCGGCGCCGCCCGCAGTGGACCCGAGCCACGCCGGCACCGACTCCCGGTCCGAGGAACGGGGCAGCGACACGGCGACCCAACCGTCGGCCGTGCGCAGCAGGCGACCGGCTCCGCCGACCGTGGCGCGCCCGGCCCGGGTGCGTCCGCTCAGGGCGGCCCGCTCGCCGAGCAGGGCGGGCCCGTCGACCGCTACCCGGGTGCCGCCGAGCGCGCTGAGCAGCTCGACCACCGTGGCCGCGGCGTGCATCCCCGTGGCGACGTCTCCGGGCGGGAGGAGCCGGGGGCCGTCGGGCCGGCCGGTGAGGGCCATCGCTCCGCTCGCGGCCCACCCGGCCCGGCCCGGGGTGCATCGGTCCGTGCGCACGACGATCGGCCCGTCCGCCCGGCCGCTGCCGTCCACAACCCCGTGCGCGGGAACGTCGTCGGTCGACGTGGCCCCTCCCGTCAGCACCAGGCGCCCGGCGTGGCCGGGCGCCCGGGGGGCGGCCAGGACCGCGCCGGCGTCGGGCGGGTCGAGCACGGCGATCACCTCGGCGCCGAGCCGGGCCAGCAGCGTGCCCGCGGCACGCTCCACCGGACCGCCGCCGACCTGGAGGAACCGGAACCCCGTGAGCGGCGCCACGCCGCCATGGTGCCCGGGACGCAGCCGCGCCCGCACCTCGGGCACCCCGGGGCGGCGGGGCCGCTCGTATGCTCGCCGTCGATGGTCGCCGGCGCGCTCCCCGAGGTCCGGCGTTGCACGGTGGGCGAGCTCGTCGACCTGTTGGCCTCGCCCGACGCCGCCGAGCAGTGCTCGTTGGCCCACGGCTGCGCCGCCCTGGTGGTCGAGGGCGGCGCCGACGACGGGCCGGACCCGGCGCTGACCGCCGCCCAGCGGCGCACGCTCGAGTGGCTCCCCTGCGTCAGCGTCGCCCCGTCCGAGGGGCCCGGGTGGCGCCGGTTTGACGTCGTGGCGCAGCCGGAGGGCGCCGACGGTTGCGCCGAACCCGGGGCGCTCCTCGCCGCGGTACGGGCCCGCCCGCAGGCCGCGCTCGCCCTCGTCCGCCTGGTGCGGGCCGCCCGGCGCTCGGACCCCCACCTGGCCCTCTGGGCCGAGTCCGTCACCTACGGGCTGCTCCAGGCCGGTCCCGAGTTCGCCGCCTGGCGGGCGAGCCGGCCGCCCGTCGCCGCCGGGGCACCGGGGCGGGTGCGGGTCGACCGCGGGGCCGACGGCGTCGACGTGGTGCTCGACCGCCCCGGCCGCCACAACGCGCTCGACGTCGGGCTGCGCGACGATCTGGTCGACGCCCTGTCGGCGGTGGCGGCGGGGGACCCGGTGCCGGTGCGGCTGTCGGGGGAGGGGCCGTCGTTCTGCAGCGGCGGTGACCTGGCCGAGTTCGGCACGTTCCCCGACCCGGTCGCGGGCCACGTCGTGCGCTCCACCCGCATGCCCGCGCGGGCCGTGCTGGCCCTTCGGTCCCGGCTGAGCGCCCACGTGCACGGCGCGTGCGTCGGTGCCGGCGTCGAGCTGGCCGCCTTCGCGGCCCGGGTGGTCGCGGCGCCGGACACCACGTTCCGGTTGCCCGAGGTGGGCCTCGGTCTGGTCCCGGGCTCGGGCGGCACCTGGAGCGTGCCCCATCGGATCGGCGCCCTGCGGGCCAACTGGCTGGCGTTGACCGGGGCCACCATCCCCGCCGCGCTCGCGCGGGCGTGGGGGTTGGTCGACGAGGTGTCGCCGGGCACCCTGGGGGGGTAGGAACCCGTCGTACCGACGACCGACAGGAGGCACCCGTGGGGTTCATGGACTCCCTGAAGAAGACGGCCGCCCAGGCCGGCGACAAGGCCAACGAGCTGGCCGACCAGCACGGCGACAAGGTGAAGGACGCGCTGGACAAGGCGGCGACCACGGCGGACGACCGCACGAAGGGCAAGTACCGGGACAAGATCGACACGGGGGTCGACAAGGCCAAGGAGACCATCGACAAGATGGGCCGCAACGCCAAGTAGGCACGACGCCTCGGACGGCGCCCCGCCGGGGCGACGTCGCTCGGCCCGGGGCGCCGCTCAGAGCGTGCAGGGGTCGATGCCCTTCGCCGCCAGCACCCGGCCCACCGACTCGTCGACCCGCGACGGCGGCAACGAGCCGTCCGCCACGGCCTGCTCCAGCGCGGTGATGGCCGCGGCGGGGTCGGCGATCGTCACGAACAGCGCCACGTCGGCCCCGGCGGCCACCGACTGGACGGCGGCCGACTCGGGCGGGATCGTGCCCGCGATCGCCCCCATGCTGAGCGAGTCGCTGAACACGAGCCCCTCGAAGGCCAGTTCGTCGCGCAGCAGCGCGTAGGCGGCCGGCGAGATGCTCGCCGGCGTCGTGCCGCTGAGGCCCGGGACGTTGAGGTGGCCGACCATGACCCCCACCGGCGGGTCGGACACCAGGGCCTCGAAGGGGAGGAGGTCCCGGGCGCGGAGCGCCTCGATCGGGGGCGTGCCCACCGGGCCGTCGTGGCTGTTGGCCTCGCCCGACCCGTGGCCGGGGAAGTGCTTCAGCACCGGCAGCAGCCCGGCGTCCTGCATGGCGTCGACGTACACCTGGCCGTAGGCGGTGACCGTGGCAGGGTCGTCGGAGAAGGTGCGGTCCCCCAGCGGCCCGCCGCCGCCGGGCGCGGCGACGTCGACGACCGGGGCGAAGACGACGTCGAACCCGAGGTCGGCCACGGCCTGGAAGTGGGGCCGGACGAGGGCGGCCGCGGCGGCCCCGTCCAGGGTGGCGGCCACGTCGCGCTCGGACGGGATCGACCCGAGGAGCGATCGGAGGTGCTGGACGTCGCCGCCCTCCTCGTCGACCGCCACCAGCGGCGGGACTGCGGACGCCTGCTTGACGGCGGCGATGCCCTCGGCCAGGTCCCCGCCCGGTCGTTGGACCAGGACCACGCCGACGCCGAGGTCGGCGGCGCGCTGCGCCTCGCCGGGCAGGGCGCCGCCGTCGATGGCGATGCCGACCAGTTGGGCGACCCGCTGGCGCACGGGCAGGGCGGCGATGCACGCCGCCGTGGGATCGGCGGTCGTCGGCGGGGCGGGTGCGCTCGTGGTCGAGGGCGCCGGCCCGTCGCTGGTCGGCGTGGCGGCCTCGGTGGTCGGCTCGTCGACGTCGTCGCCGCAGGCCACGGCGCCGCCGAGCGTCATCACGAGCGCGACGACGACGGCCGACGCACGCCCGAGCCGCGTCACAGCCCCGCCGGCCGGTCGCCGGTGACGCCTGCGTCGCGGAGCCGCGCCCGCTCGGCGTCGTCGAGGCCCAACGTGTCGCGCAGGACCTCGTCGGTGTGCTGGCCCAGGGTGGGTGGCGGGGTGCGGAGCCAGCCGCGGGGCGCCGGCCCTGCGTCCCGGGACGCGAACCGGAAGGGCAGCGACGGCAGCCCGTGGCGGCCCGTCACCGGGTGGTCGAGCGGTTCGAAGAACCCCCGCGCCTCGTGCTGGGCGAGCCGGTCGGCCGCCGCCGGGTGCACCAGCGGCGCCGCGGGGACGCCGGCGGCGAGCAGCTCGTCCACGACGTCGTCCACCGCCCGCCCGGCGCACCAGGCCGCCACGGCGGGTTCGTCGGGGGTCGTGCCCGGCGCGAGCCCGAGCATCCGCGCCAGCGCCTGCCGGTGGGCGTCGGTCCCGGCCGCCACCGCGAGCCACTGCCCCTCGGCGCAGGCGAACACGCCCTGGGGGTCGGCGGCCGGGCCGGCGTTGCCGAGCCGCTCGACCAGCTGTCCGTAGGCGCTGTGCTCGACGACCGGGGCCGCCGCGATGTTGAGGGCGGCCTCGGCCAGGGTCGTCTCGACCAGCAGGCCGGCGCCGGTGCGGTCCCGCTCGTCGAGCGCCGCCAGCAGGGCGACCACCGCGTGCATGCCCGCGAGGGGGTCGACCGCGCCGCGGGGCAGCACCGGCGGCCCGTCGGGGTAGCCGGTGACCGCGGCCATGCCGCTCAGCTGCTCCATGGTCTGCGCGAACCCGGTGCGGTCCCGCCAGGGCCCGTCGAGGCCGAACGCCGGCATGCGCAACATGACGGCCCGGGGGTTCGCGGCGCGGATCGCGTCCCAGTCGAGGCCGAAGTTCTCCATGACCCGGGGCGAGAAGTTCTCGACCACGGCGTCGGCCCGGGCGACGAGGCGCAGGACGAGGTCGCGGCCCTCGGCCCGGTTGAGGTCGAGGGTGACCGAGCGCTTGTTGGCGTTCGCGCCGTGGAAGACGAACCCCCACTCCCACCAACGGTCCACCGACGCGGGCTTGGCGGACGTGAAGCGCATGCCGTCGGGGCGCTGGATCGACTCGACCTTGATCACCTCGGCCCCGAGGGCCCCGAGCACCTGGGTGGCGGCGGGGCCGGCCCAGAAGGCGGTGAAGTCCACGATGCGCACACCGGCGAGGGGCAGGGGGCGCTCGGTGACGGGGTCCTCGCCGGCCGCGCCGGCCGCCCGGGCGGGGGCGGCGCACCAGTCGACCGTGCCGGTGTGCTCGCCGAGGGAGGGCGCCGGGCGGAAGCCCGGTCGGGGGCGCTCGCCGAGGCGGTAGGGGACGCGGGGCTGGGTGAAGCCGTGCGGACCCTCGACGAAGGTGCCCCGGTCCACGAACTGCTCGTGGTGGACGACGGTGGCCCCGTCGAGCACCGGGGCGACGGGGATGCGCAGCGCGGACGCCCGCTCGATGATGTCGGCGGTGGTGTGCGCCTCGGTCCAGGGCCGCACGTAGCCGAGGAACTCGTCCATGCGGCGGGCCCGGAGGGTGGCGTTGGCCAGGTCGTCGTCGGCCAGGAGCTCGGCGTGGTCGATGAGGACGAGGAAGTCCTCGAACTGCTGGCGGGCGATCGTGCAGAAGCCGACGAAGCCGTCGGCGGTGGGCTCGATGGACGGCAGCTCGATGGTCGGCGTGGGTGCGGCCGGAGGCTCGGCCCCGGTGAACGCGAAGAACAGCGGGGTGAAGGTGTTCATCGTCACCGTCATCGCCTCGAGCATCGACACGTCGACGTGCTCGCCGCGCCCGGTCGACCGGGCGACCCGCCAGGCGGCGATCGCCCCGACGGCGGCGTAGGCCCCGGCCACCCACTCGCCCACGCGACCGCCGGCGGCGAGGGGCGGGCGGTCGGGCGTGCCCCGCCCCGCCGTCGAGCCGCACCACGCCTGGAGCGTGAACTCGTCGGCGGGGCGGTCCCGCCACGGTCCGGTGGCCCCGAAGGGCGTGACGGTCACGACGACGAGGGACGGGTGCGCCGCGCGCAGCCCGTCGACGTCGAGACCGTCCGTGCGCTCGTCGGCGACGAGGACGTCGGCGGCGCCGGCCAGGCCGTCCACCTCGGGCTCGCCCAGTCGTCCGACGACGCCGCGCGTGGACGTGTTGAGGTAGCGGAACAGGGCGCTGTCCTCGTCGCCGGGGTCGGCACCCGAGGCGGTCCAGCGCCGCATCGGGTCACCGGCGGGCCCCTCCACCTTCACCACGTCGGCGCCGGCGTCGGCGAGGAGCTTCGTGGCGTACGGGCCGGCGATGCCCGAGCTCAGGTCGAGGACGCGCAGGCCCGTGAACACGGTCTCTGTCTAGCGCCTGGCCCCCGGGGCGCGGCCCGGCGCCCCGGCCCGGCGCCCGGCGAGCGCGGTCAGCCGGGAACGGCCATCGGGGGCAGGCCCGGGCCCTTGTCGCCGAAGAGCTCGCCACTCGACGCGACGAGCTCGTCGATGCTCCAGCGCTCGCCCTTCTTGATGGCGGCCTCCACGGCGGGGGGCCGGAAGAGGTGGACGTCGCCGCCGATGACGATGAAGACCTGGCCGCTGATGTCGGCGGCGGCGTCGGAGGCGAGCCAGGCGACGATCGACGACACGTTCTCGGGGGCGAACCGGTCGAAGTCCTCGCCGCCCTCGGGGGCCTTGAAGAACTCGATGTCCTCGGTCATGCGGGTGCGGGCCCGGGGGGCGATGGCGTTGGCGGTGACCCCGAAGCGGCCGTACTCGCGGGCGAAGACCAGGGTCAGCCCGATGATGCCGGCCTTGGCGGCGGCGTAGTTCGCCTGTCCGGCGCTGCCGAACAGGCCGGCCTCGGACGAGGTGTTGACGATGCGCCGGCCGACCGTCGCCCCCGCCTTGGCCTGGTTGCGCCAGTAGACGCCGGCGTGCCGAGAGACGCAGAAGTGGCCCTTGAGGTGGACGTCGACGACCGCGTCCCAGTCGCTCTCGTCCATGTTGAAGCTCATCTTGTCCCGGAGGATGCCGGCGTTGTTCACGACGACGTGGAGGTCGCCGTAGGTGTCGACCGCCTGCGCCACGAGCGCCTCGGTGGCCTCCCAGTCGCTGACGCTGGCGTGGTTGGCGACGGCCTCGCCGCCGGCGGCCTCGATCTCGGCGACGACGGCCTCGGCCTCGTCCCCGAGGTCGTTGACCACCACCTTGGCGCCCTCGGCGGCCATAGTCAGGCTGTGGGCGCGGCCGAGGCCCCGTCCCGCGCCGGTGACGATCGCGACCTTGCCGTCCAGTGCTCCCATGGTGTCCGTTCCTCGCTCTGTCTCGTCCCCGCGCGGCGCGGCGCGCCACGGCGGGGGGTGGGCGGTCCGGCGGTCGAGCCTAGACGGGCCTGACGCCCCGTCAGAAACCTCGCCGGACGGGCCCTACAGTGCGGCGATGGCCCCCCGTGCGCCCTACTTCGTCGACGGTGAGGTCGCCCTCGTGACCGGGGGCGGCGGCGGGATCGGTCGGGCCACCGCCGTCCTGTTCGCCGCCGAGGGCGCCCGGGTCGTGGTCGTCGACGTGGACGCCGACGGCCTGGCCGGCACGGTGGCCGAGGTCGAGGCCGCCGGCGGCGAGGGGGTGGCGGTGACCGCGGACGTGACCGACGAGGCCCAGGTCGAGGCGGCGGTGGCCGCAGCGGTCGACCGGTTCGGACGGCTGGACTGCGCGCACAACAACGCCGGCACGAGCGGCACGCCGTCGCCCTTCACCGACCTGTCCCGCGAGGACTGGGACCGGGTCGTCACCCTCAACCTCACCGGCGTGTTCCTCGGCATGAAGCACGAGCTCCGGGTGATGGCGCCGGCGGGTCGCGGGGCCATCGTCAACACGTCCTCGGGCGCCGGCATCATCGGCTTCCCCAGCCTTCCCCACTACGTGGCGTCCAAGCACGGCGTGCTGGGCCTGACCAAGACCGCGGCGCAGGAGTTCGCCCGCTCGGGCATCCGCGTCAACGCGGTGTGCCCCGGCACCACCGACACGCCGATGATGCAGGCCTTCATCGGCGGCGACCCGGGCGTCGAGCAGATGATGCGGCGCACCGTGCCGACGGGGGAGATGGGCCGCCCCGACCAGATCGCCGAGGCGGTCGTGTGGCTGTGCTCGGACCGGGCGTCGTTCGTCAACGGCGAGACCATGCTCGTCGACGGTGGCACCGTCTGTCGCTGAGGGCGGCGCGCGACGCCCGGGCGGGTGTGACCGATGTCGCCTTGACCGGTGGGCTACCGCCGGTAACCTCTCACCTACCGCCGGTAACCTACCGACGGTAAGCCACACGCACCGCGCGTCGTCGACGCCGCGCACCGAACCGCCAGGGGGCTCATCGTGACCACCGTCTCGCCGAACGACATCGACCTCGAGCAGGTGCTGTCGGTGTCCAACACCGAGGCCCACGAGCTGGTCCACCACGTGCGCGACCACGCCGACGCCATCTTCACGTGGAACTACGACAAGGGCGAGCGCCCCGCGCTCAACAAGCTGTACGAGAAGGCCAAGGGCGCCCAGTGGAACGGCGAGACCGACCTGCCCTGGGACACCGAGGTGGACCAGGAGGCGCAGGCCATGGCCGCGGTCAACACCTTCCGGGGCTTCACCGAGAGCTACGACCTCGCCGGCACCCCCTTCGAGCGGTGGGGCGACCGGGAGTGGGCCCAGCTGAACGTCGAGGGCAGCAACTGGACCCTCAGCCAGTTCCTGCACGGCGAGCAGGGCGCACTGGTGTGCACGGCCAAGATCGTCGAGTCGGTGCCGTGGATCGACGCCAAGTACTACGCGTCGACGCAGGTGATGGATGAGGCCCGCCACGTCGAGGTGTTCGCCAAGTACCTGGACGAGAAGATGTCGGGCCACTACCCGATCAACGCCCACCTCAAGATGCTCCTCGACGACATCATCGAGGACGGCCGGTGGGACATGACCTACCTCGGCATGCAGATCATGGTCGAGGGCCTCGCCCTGGCCGCCTTCGGGTTCATGCACGCCACCGTCGAGGAGCCGCTGCTCAAGCAGCTCCTCCGCTACGTGATGAGCGACGAGGCCCGCCACGTCGCCTTCGGCGTCCTCTCCCTCCAGGAGTTCTACGCCGGCCTCTCCGACCAGGAGCTCTTCGAGCGCCAGCAGTTCGCCTACGAGGCGTCGCTGCGCATGCGGGACCGCTTCCTCCAGCAGGAGGTGTGGGATCGCATGGGGGTGGACGTCAAGGAGGCCCTCCAGCTCGTGGTGCAGGACCCCGGCCGGGTGATCTTCCAGCAGATGCTGTTCTCCAAGATCGTCCCCAACTGCAAGAAGCTCGGCCTGCTCGACCGCAACGACGCCTGGCTGCGGCGGCGGTTCGAGGAGATGGGCGTCATCCAGTTCGAGGACTGGGTCGACACGGGCGACGAGTACGAGACGTTCGCGCTCGACGCCGCGCCGGGCCCGGCCGCGGTCCCCGCCTGAGCGGCGTGCCCTCCGCCGCGCGGCCCCGCACCGATCCGGACGCCCGTCGAGCCGAGCTCGCCGACGCCGCGGTACGGGCGATCCGCACGGTCGGCGCCGACGCGTCGATGGCCGACATCGCCGCCGAGGCGGGCATCACCAAGCCGGTCCTCTACCACCACTTCGGCGACAAGGCCGGCCTCGCCTCCGCCATCGGCGACCGCTTCCTCGCCGAGCTCGGCACCTCGCTCGAGGAGATCTTCGCCGGCACGGACGACCCCCGGGCCGCGGTGGCGCAGGCCATCGACGTGTTCGTCACCTTCGCCGAGCGCGAGCCGGCCCTGCACCGCTTCCTCGTCGAGGGCTCGCAGGGCACGGGCCGGGCGCCCGGCGAGCTGCCCGTCCTGCCCGCCCTCGCCGCCCAGGTGGCCGCGTTCATGGTGACCGGCTTCGGGGCGCAGGGCTCCGCCGCGGAGCTGGAGGTGCGCTCGATCGCCGTGATGGGCGCGGTGTTCGAGGGCGTGGGCTGGTGGCTCGAGGGCCGCACCCTCACCCACGGCGAGCTGGTGGACACCCTGGCCGACCTGGTCTGCAACGGCCTGGGCGGCGCCCCTCCGACCTGAGCCGGCCGCGGTGCCCGTGGGGGTCCGCTGAGCTGTACCGCTCCTGGCGTCAGCCCGCCGGCACCACGGGTGTCACGTTCTCCCCCCGCTTCCAGGCCTCGAGGAGGGGAAAGGTGTCCACCTCGCCGCGTCGGACCGCCCAGTCGTCGGGCGTCGTCGGGTGAGAGATGCCGAAGTGAAGGTGCGGATCCACGTTCGCAGCGTTGCCGCTCTGGCCGGTGAGGCCGAGCACCTGACCGGCGGTGACGGTGACCCCGGGCTCGATCCCCGGCTCGATCGACGAGAGGTGTGAGCCGTAGTAGCGGACCCCGTCGTCGCCCACGATGGCCACGGACAGGCCGCCCCGGCTGGCCGGATCGTCCACGTTCGGGTCCCAGGTGTCGATGCTGCTCACGAAGTCGACGGTGCCGCTGGTGGGGGCGACGAAGCGCGAGCCGGTGGGGCAGAAGATGTCGGTGGCGGGATAGTCGTGATGGCCCGGCGAGTAGCCGGCGACGTCGGGTGGGTCGATCGGGAAGCGGTGGACCAGCACGGCCGTCGTGGTGGTGGGGGCCACGGTGGTGTCGGGGGCGGGCGCCGCGGTCGTCGGGGCCGCGGTCGTCGGGGCCTCATCCGCCTGGGGCCGCGGTGCGTCGAGCCCGCTCGAGCAGGCCCCGAGCGTGATCGGTGCCAACGCCAGCAACGCCAGCAACGCGGTGCGGTGCTTCCTGAGCCCGAGAGGTGCCACCTGCCTAGACTTGCCGCTCACGTCGACGTCAGGTGGGACACCGGTGGAGAAGTTGGCGGTGGGCGAGACGTTCGGCAACTACCGCATCGTCCGAGTGCGGGGCGAAGGCGGGTTCGCGACCGTGTATCTGGCCGAGGACGTGCGCCCGGCCATCAGCCGTCAGGTCGCGCTCAAGGTCCTCGACGACCGGTTCGCGCAGGACCCGGCCTTCCGAGATCGGTTCATCCGCGAGTCGCGCCTGGCCGCGAACCTCGACCACCCCGGGATCGCGCCGATCTTCGACGCGGGGGAGATCGGCGGGCGCTTCTACATCGCGATGCGGTTCATCGACGGCACCGATCTCAAGGAGCGGCTCGCTCAGGGGCCCCTCGCCGTCGCCGACTGCCTCTCGGTCCTGCGCCAGATCGCGTCGGCGCTCGACTACGCGCACGGCGAGGGCCTCATCCACCGCGACGTGAAGCCTGGCAACGTGCTGCTCGACCGAGGGCGATCCGACCGCGTGTACCTGGCGGACTTCGGCATCACGAAGGAGATCGGCGACGGCAAGGACTTCACGCAGGCCGGCACCTTTCTCGGCACGCTCAACTACGCCTCGCCCGAGCAACTCGACGACCGACCCCTGGACGGTCGCAGCGACCAGTACGCGCTGGCCTGCCTGCTCTTCGAGTCCCTGACCGGGCACCCTCCCTTCTCCGGGTCGCTCCAGACCATCATCAGCGCCCACGCGTCGAAGCCGCCGCCAAAGGTGAGCCTCGAGGCGGGCGAAATGCCGCCCGCCATCGATGCGGTGGTGGCCCGAGGGATGGCCAAGTCTCCGGACGAGCGCTATCCGACCTGTGGGGCGCTCGTCGATGCCGCCGCTGCGGCCCTGGGGCCCGTGACGGGAGCGGAGGACGAGACCATCGTCGCCCACGGGGCGGCGCGGGGCGCCGCCCCGGGCGGTGCCGACCCGGCGGCGACCGTCATCACCGGCCCCGTGCCGTCGTCGCCTCCCACCGCGCCCGCCGACGCGGCCCCACCACGGCCATCGCCGACCCCACCGCCCCCACCACCGCCCCCACCAGCGGCCCCGCCCCCGGGCGTGCCGGCTCCCAGCGCAGTCCCCGACCCCGTCGCCACCCCGGTGCCGGCCCACCGGGGCTCCGGTGCACGGGCGGCCCTCATCGGGGGCGCCGCGGCGGTCATCGTGCTCCTCCTCGTCGGTGGCGCACTGGTGCTGTCCAACGGCTCCGACTCACCGGGACCGGTTCCGACCGTGCCGACCGGCGTCACCGGGGCCTCGGCGCCCGCGACGAGTGCGCCCACGACCACCGCGGCCAACCGCTTCACCGGCCCGACGGAGGTCATCGCTCCCGTGCGGGTCGCCGCGCCCCAGCAGGCTGCGGCCGGGGTGGACGCCTGTGGCCAGGCCACCACCTACGAGGGCGCCCAGATGTTCGACGGCAACCCCACCACCGCGTGGCGCACCGAAGGCGACGGGACGGGCCGGCGCATCACCTTGAACCTCGGTGGCGAGACCCTCGTCACCAGCGTCGGCCTCATCAACGGGATGGCCAAGGTCGACTCCTGCGATGGCACCGACCGCTACCTCGACCAGCGCCGCGAAACGGCGGTGGAGTGGACCTTCGACGACGGCACGGTCATCGCCCAGACCCTGGACCCGACCACCAGGTCCATGCAGCGGGTCGAGATCGAGACCATCACCACTCGGGTGAGCCTCAGGATCATGGGCACCACCCCGCCGGGCACCCGTGACTTCACCCCGATCTCGGAGATCGAGGTCCAGGGCGTCGTGGCGGACACCTGAGGGTCCGACGGGGGAGGGGCGGCGTCAGCCGTCCCAGTTGGAGACGTCGACGCCCATGCCGCGGAAGATGTCGACCACGATTTCGGGCATCATCACGCCCGGCTTCCAGTGGTAGTCCCACATGCGCTGGTCGGCCACGAACTTCACGAACTGCTTGGCCTGGTCCAGGTTCACCAGCACGCCCCGGCGGGCGACCTGGCGCTCGTAGCGGTCGGCGTGCTCGGCGTCGATGACGAAGTTCATCGAGTCGCACATGAGCTCCATCGTGAAGTTGTTCCAGTCGTAGGGGCTCGACGAGATGTGCAGGAAGATCCCCTCGGGCGAGACGCTCTGGAGCTCGAAGTTCTTCGACACGAGGGTGATGGGCTCGAGGCAGCAGGCGCAGAACCCCTCGAGGCGCACCTCCTTGTCCTTGAACGGGGGCATGTGGGAGAACGCGATCGACTCGGAGGCGCAGCCCACGAAGCTGTGGAACTCGTCGTCGATGTAGGCGGACACCTGGCTCGGGAAGCTGGAGAACGGCGGTGCCTTCAACAGGTTGCAGTTCTGGGTGTCCTCGTCGACGGTGATGACGATGCCGAGCTGGAGCTGCTTGTAGGCCGCCTTGATGCGCCGGCGGTCGAGGTCGAGGGCCTCGTGGACCTCGCGCAGGGTGGGGCCGCGGCCGTGCTCGCACCAGAAGTCGAAGATGTGGGCGCGCACGGCGAGGGCGTCCTCGCTGAACTCGAAGGCGGGAACGTGATGGGGCACGGGATCTCCAGTCGTGGGGTCAGGCGGTCGAGAGGGTGACGGGGGCGGGCGGGCCGGTCAGGCGGGCTCGGGGGTGAACACGGCGGGCAGGGCGCGGATGCCCCGGACGAACGCGCCGGGGACGATCTCGGGGGCGGTGACCCCCGGTGCGGGACCGATGTCGGGCAGGCGGCGCAGCAGCTCCTCGAAGAACACCCGCAGCTCGAGGCGGGCCAGCGAGGCGCCGAGGCAGAAGTGGGTGCCGAAGCCGAACGCGATGTGGTTGTTGGGCGAGCGGGTCACGTCGAAGCGCTGGGGGTCGTCGAACACGGCCTCGTCCCGGTTGGCCGACGAGTACATGAGCAGCACCTCGTCGCCCTCGCGGATGAGCTGGCCGTGCAGCTCGACGTCGCGGGTGGCCGTGCGGCGCATGTTGAGGATCGGGGTGACGTAGCGGATGAGCTCCTCGACCGCGGTCGGGAGGCGGGACGGGTCGTCGACGAGGAGCTGGCGCTGGTCCGGGTGCTGGCTGAGCAGCCAGATCCCGGCCGCGATCACGTTCCGGGTGGTCTCGGCGCCCCCGTCGAGCAGGAGCAGCGCCTCCGAGACGATGTCGTCGTCGGTCAGGGGCGCGCCGTCGACCTCGGCCGTGGTCCAGACCGTCATGCAGTCGTCGCCCGGCCGCTCGCGCTTCACCGCGGCCAGCTGCGCGGCCGCGGCGTGGAACTCGGCCGCCGCCAGGATGATGTCGTCGTCGAGGTAGCGGGGCCCGCCGCCGGCGGGGATGGTGGTCTCGGACCAGTGCTTGAGGCTCGGCCACTGGTCGTCGTCGAAGCCGAGCAGCCAGCCGATCATCATCGCCGGGAGGGGCGCGGCGAGGTCCTCGACCACCTCGCACTCGCCGCGGGTGGCCACGGCGTCGATGAGGTCGGTGACCACGCGGCGCACGTCGTCCTCGTAGCCGCCGGCCGCGCGGGGGGTGAAGCGGCGCGACACCAGTCGCCGGCGCGACGTGTGGAGGGGGTCGTCGAGGCCGATCATCGACGTGTCGCCGGGCGTGTTGGGGCGGAAGCCGAGGCTGCTCGTGAACGTGGCCGGGTCCTTCTCGATGGCCACGATGTCGGCGTAGCGGCTCACGCCCCAGAGGCGGTTGGTGGCGTCCCAGTAGACGGGGGCGTGCTCGCGGAGCCAGGCGTAGGTGGGCTCGGGGTCGCCGGCGTAGAGGGCGCCGTCGAGCAGGTCGAGGTCGTGCTCGTCGGGATGGCCGGCGCCGGCGGGCGCCGCGACGTCCGTCATCGTGAGGTTCCCCCTGCGGTCAGGTGTCGGTCCGGCGGCGTCGCCGGACGAGAACACGTTCTCGTCGGGGTTATGTTCGCACAGTGACCGCGCCCATCGAGCCGTACCGCGTGGAGGTCCCCGAGACGGTCCTCGAGGACCTGCGCGAGCGCCTGCACCGCACCCGCTGGCCCGACCAGCTCCCCGGCGTGGCCTGGGAGCCGGGCGCCGAGCTCGGGGCCGTGCGCGACCTCTGCACCCACTGGGCGCACGGGTTCGACTGGCGGGCGGTCGAGGCCCGGCTGAACGCCTTCGACCAGTTCGTCACCGAGAGCCACGGCGAGCGCCTCCACTTCCTGCACGTCCGCTCGCCCGAGCCCGACGCGCTGCCCCTCGTGCTCACGCACGGCTGGCCCGGCTCGGTGGTGGAGTTCCTCGACGTGATCGGCCCCCTGGCCGATCCGGTGGCCCACGGGGGCGACGCGGCCGACGCGTTCCACGTCGTCGTGCCGTCGATCCCGGGCTACGGGTTCTCGGGCCCCACCCGGAACCCGGGGTTCCACGCCGGCACCATGGCCGAGGCCCTGGCCGGGCTGATGGCCCGCCTCGGGTACGACCGCTACGGCGCCCAGGGCGGCGACTGGGGCTCGGAGGTCACCCGCCGCCTGGCGCGCCTCGACGCCGACCACGTCGCCGGCATCCACGTGAACATGATGATCGTCGGGCCCCCGGCCGAGGGGGCCTTCGACGACGTCAGCGAGGCCGAGCTCGCTGCGCTCGGCGAGGGCGCCGAGATGGCGAAGACCGGGATCGGCTACCTCCAGCTCCAGTCGACCAAGCCCCAGACGCTGGCGTACGGGCTGACCGACTCGCCGGCGGGGCTGGCGGCCTGGCTGCTCGAGAAGTTCCACGCCTGGACCGACCACGGCCCCGACGAGGTGAGCGCGCTCACCCCCGACCAGATGCTGGCCGACATCACGACCTACTGGGTCACCGGCACGGCCAACTCGGCGGCCCGCCTCTACTGGGAGTCGGCCCGCGCCCGGACCGGCGCCATGGACAGCGCCGAGGAGGGGGGCGGACCCGGCTACATCGAGGTGCCCACCGGCTACGCCGCCTACCCCGGCGAGCTGATCCGCCCGCCCCGCTCATGGATCGAAGCCGCCTGCAACCTGGTGCACGCGGTCGAGATGCCCCGCGGCGGTCACTTCGCCGCGTGGGAGCAGCCCGACCTCTTCGTCGACGACGTGCGCGCCTTCTTCCGCCTCGTCCGCTGAGCACCTCGAGGCGATACTCGAGGCGATAGGGGCCGGTTCCCGACCGCTATCGCCTCGAGATCGGCTCGTACGTGAGCTCGCGGCCGGGGCGGTGCCAGATCGGGTCGTCGGTGGCGGTCGCCTCCTGTTGGAGCTGGCGCTTGAGGACCTTGTTGGTCTGCGTCGACGGCAGCGCCGCTGCCACCCGCACGAACCGGGGCGCCGCCTTGGTCCCCAGGTCGGCCTGCTCGCCCAGGAACGCGGCGAAGCCCTCGGGGTCGAAGGTCGCGCCGGGGCGCAGCACGATCGCGGCCATGCACTGGTCGCCGACGACCGGGTCGGGCACGCCGTACACGGCGGCGAGGGCCACGTCGGGGTGGCGCAACAGGATGCGCTCGATGGGGGCGGCGGCCAGGTTCTCGCCGTCGACCCGCAGCCAGTCGCTCGACCGCCCCGCGAAGTACAGGTACCCGTCGGCGTCCCGGTAGGCCAGGTCGCCGCTCCAGTACGCGTCGCCGCGCCGGCGGTCGGCCTCGGCCTCCTCGTTGCGCCAGTAGCCCTCGAACTGGCTGCCCCCCCGCCGGCTGACCAGCTCGCCGATGGCGGCGTCGGCGTTGACCAGCGCGCCGTGCGCGTCGAACTCGGCGACCGGGCACTCCTCGCCGGTGTCGGGGTCGAGCACCACGTTGTCGTCCCCGGCGGGGCCGAGCGAGCCCGGCGGCGTGTCGGGGGTGCGGCTCACGCTGGCGCCACCCTCCGACGAGCCGTACCCGTCGATCACCACGCAGCCGAACCGCCGCCCGAACTCGGCGATGTCGGCGTCGGCGGCCTCGTTGCCGAACACGATCTGCAGGGGGTTGTCGGCGTCGTCGGGCTGCTCGGGCGTGGCCAGGATGTAGGCCAGCGGCTTGCCCACGTAGTTCGCGTAGGTGACCCCGTGGCGGCGCACGTCGTCGAGGAACGCCGACGCCGAGAACCGGCGCCTCAGCACCGACGTGGCGCCGCCGGCGACCGCGGGGCACCACCCCGCCATCAGCGCGTTGGAGTGGAACAGCGGCATCGACAGGTAGCAGGCCGAGTCGGGACCGAGGCCGAAGCCCATGCTGACGATGCCCCCGATGCGGGCCAGGCGCCCCTGGCTGCACTTCACCGCCTTGGGGGCGCCGCTCGTGCCGGAGGTGAACAGCAGCAGGTACAGGTCGTCGGGGCCGATCGTGCGACCGTCGGCGGCCAGGGCGGCGTCCACGTCGTCGAGGCCCGCGCCCTCGTGGGCGGCCAGGCGGTCCCGGTACGCCGCGTCGTCGAGCGGCCAGATGCGGTCGGCGTCGAGGCTGTCGCCGAGGTCGAGCCCGTCGAGGAGGTCCCGGTACGACGGGTCGACCACGAGCACCTGGCACTCGGTGTGGGCGATGTCGCGCGCCAGCTCGGCACCTCGCCGCGTGGGGTTGATGCCCACCACCGTGGCGCCGGCCAGCGCGGCCGCGCTCAGCCAGTGCACGTACTCGGGGATGTTGTCGGCCAGCAGGCCGACGTGCAGCGGGCCGGGCCGACGCTCCGCCAACAGCAGCGCCGCTCGCCGGGCGGCCGCCGCCGTGGCCTCGGGCCACGACCAGGTGTCGTCCTCGAAGCGCAGGGCCACGCCGGGGTCGCCGGCGTGGGCCCGCAGGAAGGCGTCGACGGTGTCGGTGCTCACCCGGGCGAGGCTAGGGGAGTGCCGCTCAGGCGGCGGCGCCCGCGAGCTGCTCCTCGCGCTGACGGGTGGTGCGGTGCACCGGGTCGGCGTCGAAGGCGGGGATGATCTGGCTGCCGAAGGTCTCCACGGCCTCGATGGCGACCTCGATCGGCATCGTGCTCGACAGCATGCCGAAGGTGAGCTGGTCGGCGCCGGTGGCCTGGTAGCGCTCGACCGCCTTGGCGCACTCCTCGGGCGTGCCCATGCACACCGACCCGTCCTTGATGCTCTGGTCGATCTGCTCGTAGGTGGGCTCGGGCAGCACGGTGGGCCACTCGGGGATGCCCGGGGGCTTGGGGAACGTGTCGAGGTACCGGAACACGTTGGTGGTGTGGTAGCCGGTGGTCATGTCGGTGGCGATCCGGCGCGCCTTCTCGCCGTCCTCGAGGCACAGCATCTGGGTGGTGACCATCACGTTGTCGTTGACGTAGCCGCCGATGGGCTCGGGGTCCTGGATGGCCGTCTTGTAGATCTCGATCAGGGGCTTCAGCGCCTCGGGCGAGCTGACGCCGAAGCAGAGGATGCCGAGGCCGAGCCGGCCGGCCTTCTCGAACGTGCCGGGGTTGCCCGCGGCCACCCACAGGGGCGGGTGGGGCTTCGTGAACGGCTTGGGCAGGACGTTGCGCTCGGGCATCGAGAAGTAGGTGCCGTCGTAGCGGTACGTGTCGTCGGCCCACATCTTCGGGAGCTCGCCGAGGACCTCGTCGAACATCAGCTTGGTGAGCTCGGGGTCGTCGATGCCGAAGCCCTTCTGCTCGGTGCTCGACGAGCCCCGCCCCGTGCCGAACTCGAACCGCCCCTGGCTGAGGTGGTCGATCATGGCCACCCGCTCGGCCACCCGGGCGGGGTGGTTGACCGGCGGGGTGATGTTCATGATCCCGCTGCCGAGGTGGATGTTCTCGGTGACGCCGGCGAGGTAGGCGAGGAACGACTCGTTGGCCGAGAGGTGCGAGTACTCCTCGAGGAAGTGGTGCTCGGTGGCCCACGTGTACTTGAAGTTGCTCCGGTCGGCGGCCTGGGTCCAGTGCACCTCGTCCATCAAGCGGGTGTGCTCGATGTTGTCGGGGTCGAGGTCGGCGACGTGGTGGGGCACGTACAGGCTGTTGAAGATGCCGAATTCCATGGGGGGAGCGTAATGCGCGCCCGCCCCGGAATTGAAACGTGATCTAAAAATCTCCGGCGGTCGCTGCTAGGGTCCGGCGTCTGCCGGACGGGTCCGGCGGCGGAGCACGGCGGCGCCCTCGCTGGGGGCCGGGACGGGAGTGGGGATGCGGCAGACGCGACGCGCGACGCGCTCGCTCGCGATGGTGGTGGTGGCGGCCCTGCTGGCCGCGCTGGTCGCCCTGTCGGGGCCGACGCCGGCGGGGGCCGTCACCCTCGACGCCCGGGGCAGCGTGAACCAGGTGTTCGTCACCGGGGCCACCCCCGGCGCCACCGTCGAGCTGGTGAACGCGTTCGGCGGCGTCGTCGCGTCCGGGGTGGCCGACGACCAGGGTGCGTTCATCTTCGGCAACGACCCGCGGGGCGAGACACCGGTGCCCGCCGGCGCGGGATACCGGGTGCGCGAGGGGCTGAGCCGGTCACAACCGGTGGCCGTCGTCGACCCCGAGGACTCCACGCCGCCCCAGGCCTTCTACGACGACCAGGTGCTCGACATCGCGCCCGCCGGGCTGTTCCAGGACCCGGAGGTGGGGTTCCAGTACCTCGAGACCCGCGACGGCACGACCCTGTCGGTGAACGTCCTGCCGCCTCTCGACCCGGACCTGTCGCCGCCCTACCCGGTCGTCGTCGACTACTCGGGCTACGACCCCTCCGACCCCGACATCTTCTCCGACGATCCCGACCACCGGCCGATGTTCGTCGCCCGCGCCGCCGGCTACGCCGTCGTCGGGGTGAACCTGCGGGGCACCACCTGCTCGGGCGGCGCCTACAGCTACTGGGAGACCCTCCAGGGCCTCGACGGCTACGACGTGATCGAGACCGTCGCGGCCCAGCCCTGGGCGACCCGCGTGGGGATGATCGGCCTGTCCTTCCCCGGCATCAGCCAGTTGTTCGTCGCCGCCACGCAGCCGCCCAGCCTGGCCGCGATCACCCCGCAGTCGGTGATCGGCGACACCTACCGGTCCACGCTCTACCCCGGGGGGATCCTGAACGGGGGCTTCGCGGCCAACTGGGCGGCCGAGCGCGACGCCGACGCCCGCCCCGCCGCCCACCGATGGGTCCAGGATCGCATCGCGGCCGGTGACACCGAGTGCGCGGCCAACCAGGTGCTGCACGGCCAGGCCGTGCCGATCCTGCCCCAGCTCGACCCGGCGGCGTACTACGAGGCGGCCGGCGACGCGCTGGCGCCGCGGACCTTCGTCGACCGGATCGACGTGCCCACCTACCTCGGCGTCGCGTGGCAGGACGAGCAGACCGGCGGGGAGGCGGCCAACCTGCTCGACGACTTCGCCGGCCTCGGCGGTCCGGGCGAGCCGCTCCTGCGCGCCCAGCTGATGAACGGCGCGCACGCCGAGCAGTACACGCCGGAGAGCTACCTGCGCATCCTCGAGTTCCTGGACTTCTACGTGGCGCGCCGGGTGCCCGGGCTCACCGGCCCGCTCCGCCAGTACGCGAACCTCGGCTTCGCGGAGCTCATCGGGGCACCCGGCGTCGACCTGCCCCCGGACCGGCCCTGGCCCGAGGACTTCGACGCCGCGCTGGCGCAGTACGAGGCCGAGCCTCCCATCCGGGTCTCGTTCGAGCAGGGCGCGGCCGGCGCCGGCGACCGGGCCTGCCCCGACGGCGACCGCTCGCCCGACCCCTGCCCGCCGGGCTACCCGTACAGCGTCGTCAGCGAGTCCTACGAGTCCTGG
>JACJWK010000049.1 GCA_020637195.1 Microthrixaceae bacterium | reverse complement strand
CGCCTACACCCTGGCGAAGGACGCCGACCACGTGTCGGTGGTGCGGGTGGTGGTGCGCGAGGGCCTCAGCCGGGACATGGCCGGGCTGCTGCTCGACGACTTCCGTCGGGCGGGGATGGAGCTCGGGGCCCTGCCGCCGGAGCTGCGCTCGCCCGTCGGCCACCAGCCCCACCAGCGCGCCAAGGTCTGCTAGGGCGCGGCGGCGCCGAGTCGCATCCGGCGGGACCGCAGCAACGGCACCAGCCGCTCGAGCTCGAAGAACGGCGCGAAGGCCACGAGCAGCAGCGGGTACGGGAACACCACGAACATCAGGGCCGCGATGCCGGCGTGCAACAGCCAGGCGCTGCCCACCCACAGGTCGCGCGCCCGCCCGCCGAGGAGGGCCACGGGTGCCCCGAGCTCGACCAGCACCGAGGCCGCCGCCAGCGGGGGGAGGGCCCAGGCGTTCGCGACCGCGGTGGCCGCCCACGGCGGGGGCGCCTCGCCGAGCAGCTCGAGCCGGGTGGCCGAGTAGGCGAGGTGGTGGCGGAGGGCGTCGCCGGTGATCCAGTCGAGACCGCCGTAGCGGAGCTTGGCCAGCCCGGCGATCACGTACGCGAGCACGACCATCAGGCAGAGGAGGCGCAGCGGGGCGGCGTGGTCGTGCCCGCTCGGTGCGGGCCGCCCACGTCGGCGGGCATCGAGCGACCAGGCGTCGGCCGACGCGGCCAGTCCGAGGACGAGCAGGTGCAGGGCCGGGAGGTTCTCGAAGTGGAGCAGCTGCCCCCACGACGATCGGTACGTGGCCACGAGGAGGAAGCACCCGGCGAAGGCGGGGCCCGAGACGCGGAAGGCGGCGCCGACGGTGAAGGCCACGCCGGCCACCAGGGTGACCGCCAGCAGCGCGACGACGGCGGCGTCGGGGACGGGCCGGTCGAGCGTCGCCAGCACGCCCACGCCCGAGAACGCCGCCGGGTCGCGGTCCCGGACGGCCAGGATCGCCGGCGACCGCACGGCCAGGTACCCCACCGCGTAGGCGCCGCTGAGGATGCGCACGGCCGCCAGGCGCTCGGGTGGCGCGGTCGGGTGCAGCCGGGTCCAGCGGGTCACCGGCCGTCTCCGATCGGGCAGCGGGCGTGGACGCGACGGGCGACCGGGTCGGCCTCGTCGAGCACCCGGTCCACGGTGTCGTAGCGCTCGGTGACCACCTCGATCGCGACCGGTCGGTGCCCGTCGACGGTGTCGCCGGCGGCCTCCACCCGTGACGCGACGGCCGCGCAGGTCCGGTCGGCCCGCCCGCCGGCGATGGCGTCGCGCAGCTCCGCGGCGACGATCAGGGGGTCGTCGTTCCCGCCCACCAGCTCCAGCGAGAGCCGGTGGACGTCACCCTCTCCGTCCACCGCGACCGCGGCGGGAAGGGTGACCTCGGCGGGCCGGGCCCGCGCGTACATCGGATAGGTGGACAGCGGGAAGCTGTCGCGGTCGAGGACGACCGGGGTCACCATGGCCGCGGCGACCATCACGGTCGCGATCGCCCAGCGGTGGGTGCGCAGACGGTCCATCCCTGCTCCTCGTCGTCGAGGACGAGGATAGGAAGCGGTCGCGTCCGGTCCCTCCCCAGGGCCGGGTGCGCTCAGGCGACGGCCGGTGCCGGTCCGTCCCCCGCGGGCGCGGCGCCGTCGGACTCGTCGCGACCCGCCCCGGGCAGGTGGGAGGTGCCGGCGAACGACAGCAGGGCGATGCCCGCGGCGAGCAGGACGCCGCCCTTCAGCGCCGCCAGCTGCGCGTCGGCGTACGCCGCGACGAGGGCGTCGCCCTCCGCCGGCGGGAGCCCCGCGGCGGTGACCGCGGCCCGTGCCTGCGGCTCGGAGACGAACGAGACGCCGGCCTCGAGCTGGATGCCGACCTGGGCCTGCGTGGCGTCGCTGACCGCGGGGTTGTCCTGGACCTGGGCGAGGAAGCTGCTGGCGAGCGCGCCGACCACGACGGCGCCGATGAGCGCGGTGCCGAGGGCGGCACCGAGCTGGAGTGCGGTGTTCTGGAGCCCGCCGGCCTCGCTCCGGCCGTCCTCACCGACGCTCGACTGCACCACGTTGCCGAGTTGGCTGACGATGAGGCCCATGCCGACGCCGAGGACCCCCATCGTGACCAGGAACGCGGTGGTGTCGATCTGGGGCTCGAGGACGCTCAACAGGCCCGCACAGCTCGCCAGGATGACCACCAGCCCGACCCGGACGACCCGGCGGGGGCCCGCTCGGCCGGCGAGTCGGGCGCCGAGCAGGGACGTGGCCAGCATCGTGACCGAGACCGGCAGCATCCGCAGGCCGGTCTCGAACGCGTCGTACCCCTGCACGATCTGCAGGTACAGGGGGAGGATGAAGAACAGGCCGAGCAGCACCGTGTTCTGCGCGAGGAACATGACGAGCCCGGAGCGCAGTGCGGGGATGCGCAGCCGCTCGAGCCGCACCAGCGGGTCGCGACCCGTCCGGGCGCGGCGGTGCTGCCATCGGGTGAAGGCGTAGAGGAGGGCGCCGCCCGCCGCGATCACGAACAGGGTGGGGGCGAAGCCGAACGGCTCGACCGGGGCGTTCCGGGGCTGGACCCAGCCCCAGGTCCCGGACTGGAGGGCCCCGAGGACGATCAGCGTGAGGCCCGAGGCGGAGAGCAGCGCGCCCACGAGGTCGAGCTGCGGGCGTCGCTCGACGGGCGCGTCCTCGAGGGAGCGGGCGAGGACGAGGATGACGGCGACCAGCACGACCTCGCCCACGAAGACCAGGCGCCAGGTGAGGTTGGTGGTCACCCAGCCGCCCAGGATCGGCCCCACGGCGATGCCGGCGCCGCCCACCCCGCCGAGCACGGCGTACGCGCCGGCGCGCGCCTTGCCCGTGAAGTTGCCGGCGACGAGCGCGGCCAGCGCCGGCATCACCAGCGCGGCGCCGATCCCCTCGAGGATCGACCACCCGAGGGCGAGGGTCCCCACCGTCCAGGAAGCGGCGGTGAGCGCCGACCCGCACGCGTACACCACGAGCCCCAGGCGGAACGCCCGCTTGCGGCCCCACAGGTCGCCGCACTTGCCGCCGGTGATCATCAGCGCCGCCATCACCAGGCTGTACAGCGTGATGACCGCCTGGATGGTGGTGACCTCGGTGTCGAAGTCCTCGACCAGCTGGCTGATGGAGACGTTCATGACCGCCTGGTCGAGGACCATGACGAACTGGGCCAGTGCGAGGGTGACGAGCACCCCCCGGGCCGACCCCGCGGTGACGCCGGTCGGGTGCCGTGCGGTCTCGTCGTCGCCCACGACCCTACCGTAGGTGGTCGCGGGAGCGCGGTGGGCCGGCGTCCGGCGGGCGGCTAGCGGGCCCGGTCGAGCAGGTGCTGCGCGGCCTCGAAGAGCACATCCTCGTCGTCGAACCCGGGGATCTCCGACAGGCCGGCGGCCCGGTCGAGGAACGGCCGGAAGACCATCCAGCCGAACAGCATGGCCGTGCCGGTGGCGACCACGACGCGCGGGTCCTCCCGGTCGCCCCGACCGCCGGTCTGGCGCTGCTCTTCGCCGAGGACGGTCTGCACCCGCTGGAACGCCGGGTACTCGGGCCAGATCTGCTCGATCGGGTAACCCGCCAGCAGGGCCCACCCGAGCAGGCGGATGGCGGGCTCCTCGCGGCGCAGGGCGGCGATGACCCCCCGGATGTCCTCGCCCGTGTTCTCCGTGCCGCGCGCCGCCTCGGCCATGCGCTCGACCGCCTGGGCCAGCACCACGCGGAGCAGCTCCTCCTTGGTGCCGTAGTGGCGGTGGATCAGGGCGTGGTTGACGCCGGCCCGGTCGGCTACCTCGCGGACGGTGACGGCGTCGGGGCCTCGCTCGGCGAACAGCTCGGTGGCCGCCTCGCGTACGGCCTCCATCACCTCGGCCCGGCCCACGGGGCGGTCCTCGGGGGAGGGCGGATCGTCGGTCTCGGCGCGGTCCGGGGCGGCGGTCGCAGTGGGGGACATGGCACCTCGAAGGTCGTCCGGTTGTGAAACCACGCGTCTACCCCGTCGTCCGTCCCGCCAGAACCCGAGGCGTCGCCGCCGCCCACCACGCGGCCCCGCAGTGGGGCCGAGACTACCGGTCGGGGTCGGCGCCGGCGTCGGGGGTGGCCGGAGCGGCCGGGGCCCCGCTGACGTCGCTGGCGGCGGCGATCGCCGCCGCCGCCTCCCCGGGTCGCTGCTCGTTGGCCGTCGCGTACGCGGCGACCGCCCGGCGGTCCACCTCCCGGCCGCCCCGGGCCGCGCCTTCGACCGACGCCTCCTCCTCGGTGGTCTCGAACCAGAGCAGCTCGCTGCGCCAGGTGTTGTG
>JACJWK010000048.1 GCA_020637195.1 Microthrixaceae bacterium | reverse complement strand
CGAGTGGCCGTCCCCCCAGCTCTGGTACCCGAGGCTCGGATCGAGGGCGCCGGGCTCTTCGAGACGCGCGAGGACGCGCTCCGGGTGGTCCGACCGTGCGAAGCCGAGCAGCAGCAGTCCGGTGACGCTCGGGTGGAACAGCCCGGCCGGGTTGGCCCCACGGGCACGCGTGGCGTGCAGGATCACCTCCTCCGCGTCGTCATGCCACGCCGCCAGGGCCGCGCGAACCGCGTGGGCGAGCGACTCCGTTCCCGGGACGTCGCAGGCGGCCTCCAGGACCCGCAGGTCGCGACGGGCCTGCGCCTCGTCGAGGCCACCGAAGGCGATGGCCAGCGAGACCGACGCCCAGAGCGCCTCGCTCGACCGCGGGTCGAGCGCGATGGCCTCGTCGACGTACGCGTGGCCGGTGGGGAAGTCGCCGTCGAGGCCGACCAGCCAGGACAGCGACGTCAGGGCCAGGATGCGCACCCTGGTGGGCATCGCCTCGTCGAGCAGGGGGACGAGGATCTGCCGGCCCTCGTCGCTGCGACCGTCGAACAGCGCGTGGTTGCCGCGGATCACCCGGAGCACCGGCCCGGCGTCCGATTCCCCGGGGAGGCCGGCCAGGAACCGCTCGGCGGCCGCGACGTCGGCGCGGCGCAGCACCGATCGCGCGCTCGCGATCCCCATCCGGTCGCCGTAGACGTAGGCGGCGACCGCATCGGCCCAGCGCTGCTTGGCCTCGACCTCCCGGCCCGACGCAGCGAGCCGCTGCGCGGCGAAGGCTCGAATGGTCTCCAGCAGTCGATAGTGCGACCGTCCCCGATCGACCGCGGCACGGTGCTCGACGAGCGACCGCGCGACGAGCGAGTCGACCACGTCGAGCGCGTCGAGGGAGTCGGTGCCGAGGACCGCGGCGGCGAGCTCGAGGTCGAACTCGCCGTGGAGCGTCGACAGCCGGCACAGGGCGTCCTGCTCGTCGGGCTCCAGGAGCTCGTAGGACCACGAGACCGTCTCCTCGAGCGTCCGTCCTCCGTGCCGGCGGCGGCGGCCCGTCCCGTCGAGGGCGTGGAACCGGTCTTCGAGGAGACGGTCGACCTCGCGCACCGAGAGGCTGCGCGTTCGGGCGGCGGCGAGCTCGATGGCCAGCGGCAGCCGATCGAGCCGTTCGCACAACACCTCGATGGTCTCGGCCTCCTCCTCCCGTCCCGGCGCGGCACGATCGACGAACAGCGCGACGGCGTCCTCGATGGGCAGCACGGGCACGCCGATGACCCGCTCCCCTGGCAGCTCGAGCGGCTCGCGGCTGGTGGCGAGGAGGCGCAGCCCCGCGAGGGCGTCGAGGAGACCGCTCACCAGCGGGGCGAGGGACGCGACGAGGTGCTCGCAGTTGTCGAGCACGACGAGCACGTCGCGGAGCTCCCCGCCGGCATCGGGCCCGTCCAGGCCGATGGTGCGGGCCACGGTCCGCTTCGCGTCCACCCCGTCGTCGACCTCGCGGAGGTCGACGAAGACGGCGCTGCACTCGGCCCGCTCGGCGCGGTCGTGGGCGGCGACGACGGCGAGGGTGGTCTTGCCGGCCCCGCCCGGCCCACACAGGGTCACCAACCGGTCGGCCTCGAGCGCCTCGGCGATGGCGGCCCGCTCGGCGCTGCGGCCGACCAGGCGCGAGATCGGGCCCGGGAGCTCGACACGGGGAGCATCCAGCGCCCGCAGTCGAGGGAACTCGGTGTCCAGACCGTCCACCAGCACCTGATGGACCCGGACGGGGCCCTGGACGCCCTTCAGGCGGTGGTCGCCCAGGTCCCGGGTGGAGATCGACGGAGCGGCGGCCCTCGCGGCGTCGGAGAGCAGGATCTGACCACCGTGCCCGGCGTCGGCGATTCGGGAGGCCCGATTGAGGGTGGGCCCGAAGTAGTCGCCCCCCCGCTCGACGGCCTCGCCGACGTGGACGCCGATCCGAACGCGGATGCGTGGCCCCTCGGCGGGACGGGCCGCGAGCGCCCGTTGGATGGCGATGGCCGCGAGGACGGCGTCGCTGGCCGTGTGGAACGCGACCGCGAACGAGTCACCCGCCGTGGAGAACGTGTAGCCCCCCTGCTCGGCGACCACGGTGCGGACGATGTCGTCGTGCTCGGCGAGGGCGCGCCCCATGCCCGCCGGGTCGTCCTCCCAGAGCTCGGTCGAGCCCTCCACATCGCTGAACAGGAAGGCGACGATCCCGCTCGGGTGGAGGCTCGCAGGCCTCGAACCCCTCATGCAGCTCGGCGGGCGGGTGGGGCGGGGGAGGCGCTCGTGCGTGCGGTCGCCACGAGACGAGTGTCGCGCACCGTCCCGCGGTGCCGCCCGGCGCGGACCCATGATGCGTTCGCGGGGCGCCCCCGGCGGGCGATGAGTCCGGCCGCCGGCGGCCGTCGGGTCTCCGCACCCTCGACGCGGTAAGGAGAGTCAATGCGCAAGGTGACGTATTCGATGGGGATGTCCCTGGACGGCTTCATCAAGGGGCCGGACGGCACGTTCGACTGGGGCGTGCCCGGCGAGGAGACGTTCGCGGTGTCGTTCGACGAGCTGCGTGACGTCGGCGTGCACCTGATGGGCCGCCACCTCTACGAGACGATGCTCTTCTGGGAGGGTCGGGAGGAGGACGCCGCGCTCGACGACACCGAGCGCGAGTGGGCCCGGCAGTGGAACCCGCTGCCCAAGGTGGTGTTCTCGCGGACCCTGACCGAGGTGCAGGGCGCCGCCCGCCTCTCGCAGGGCGGCGTCGCGGAAGAGATCGAGCGGCTGCGGGCCGAGCCGGGCGACGGCGACATCGCCGTCGGCGGCGCGGCGCTGGCGGCCGAGGTGGCCGCCGCCGGGTTGATCGACGAGTACCTGGTGCGGGTCTTCCCGGTGCTGGTCGGCGGGGGGACGCCCTTCTTCGCCCGGGACGACCGGCGCGTCGATCTCGAGCTGCTCGACCAGCGCACGCTCGACGGGCGCATCGCCTACCTCCGCTACGGCGTGGTCCGGTAGCGCCGGCCGGGCCCGCAACCCGGGCCCCACCGGACCCGAGGGCGGGAGCGGGCGCTCGGTAGGTTCGGCGGCGATGACGCGCACGGTCTGGGTCCTCGGCGACCAGCTCAACCGTCGCATCGGGGCCCTGGCCGAGGCCCGGCCCGGCGAGGACCGGGTGCTGCTCGTCGAGAGCCGGGCCAAGCTCGACGGGCGCCGCCACCGACAGCGCACCCACCTGGTGGTCACCGCCCTGCGTCGCTTCGCCGCCGAGTTGGCGGCGGCGGGCTTCGAGGTCGACCACCGGCCGGCCCCGACGCTGCTCGCCGGGCTCGCCGCCCACCGGCGTGAGCACTCGCCCGACGAGGTGGTGGCCACCGAGCCCAACTCGTGGGCGGCCCGGGCGGCGCTCGGGCGCGAGGGCGTCGCCACCGTCCGGTCCGACCAGTTCCTCTGCCATCCCGACGAGTTCGCGGCTTGGGCGGCCGGCCGTCGGGGTCGCCTGCGGATGGAGGACTTCTACCGCTGGCAGCGCACCCGCCTCGGCGTCCTGATGGACGGCGACCAACCCGCCGGTGGGCGCTGGAACTACGACGACCAGAACCGGGAGCCGCCCCCGAAGGACGGGGACCCCTGGCCCGCACCGGTCCGGTCGCCGCTCGACGCGGTCGACCGCGCGGTGCTGGCGGCCATCGGCCCCGAGGGGTTCGGGGCCGACCCGCAGGGCTGGTGGCCGACCAGCCGCCGCCGCGCCCTGGCCCGGCTGCGCCACGTCGTCGACGTCGTGCTCCCGCGGTTCGGGCCCCACGAGGACGTGATCGTCGAGCGGAGCTGGCACGTCGCCCACACGCTGCTCAGCCCGCCGCTCAACCTCGGGCTGCTGCTGCCCGGCGAGGTCGCCGACGCCGCCGAGGCCGCCTATCGGGAGGGCCGGGTGCCGATCGCGTCGGCCGAGGGCTTCGTCCGCCAGGTGATCGGCTGGCGGGAGTACGTGTGGGGCACCTACTGGCACGAGATGCCCGGCTACGGCGACCGCAACGCGCTGCGGGCCCACGAGCCCCTGCCCGTGGCCTTCCGGGACCCCGACCGCACCCGGATGCGCTGCGTGGCCCACACGGTCGCGGGCGTGCGCGACCGGGGCTGGGTGCACCACATCCAACGCCTGATGGTGCTCGCCAATCTGTGCACCCTCGTCGGGGTCGAGCCCCGGGAGGTCGTCCGGTGGATGACCGACTCGTTCGTCGACGGCGACGAGTGGGTGATGCTCCCCAACCTGATCGGCATGGGCCTGCACGCCGACGGCGGACGCATGGCCACCAAGCCGTACGTGTCCGGCGGTCGCTACCTCGACCGGATGACCGACCACTGCGGACGCTGCCCGTACGACCCGACGAAGCGGGTGGGTGACGACGCCTGCCCGTTCACGAGCCTCTACTGGGACTTCCTCGCCCGCCACCGCGAGCGGTTCGCGGGCAACGCCCGCATGGCCCAGGCGGTGCGGGGACTGGACCGCCTCGGGGACCTGCCCGCGGTCCGGTCCCGGGCGGCCGACACCCGCCGTGGCCTGCGGAGCGGCGCCG
>JACJWK010000047.1 GCA_020637195.1 Microthrixaceae bacterium | reverse complement strand
ACGGGCACCGGCCCGGCCGACTCCTGGCCCGTGGCGGCCGGTGCACCGGAGATCACCACGGCCGCGGCCAGCACCGCCACCGCGCCGAGGATCGCCGCCTTCGTCCGAACCCTCTTCATCCGACCCGCTCCTCACTGACCAGGCCCACTTCGGACCGGCCCATTGCCCGTTACACGATCGTGACATTGTGCCAGATCCGGGCGGGTCGCGCCGGTCGGACCGGCAGGCAGTCGTCAGCCGTTGGCCTGCGCGACTGCGGCGAGGAGACCGATGCGGCCACGCGTCATCATCGGGCCGCTGTTCATGGGCGGGCTGCCGCTGGCGCCGTAGGCGTGGACGCCGGCGCTGCAGGGCCCCCCGCACTCGGGCCGGTTCCACTTGAACAGCGGGGAGCCCGACTGACCCCCGAAGGTGTCCATCGGGTAGTGCAGGAAGTTCACGCTGTTGCGGTCCACCTCGCCGACCATGCGCCACCGCGACCCGTAGCCCTTGTCGCCCGGGTAGCCCTCGACCCGGAGACGCCGCCCGGCGAAGGCGTCGGTGCCCGTCAGGGTGAACAGGCCGAACGAGCCCGCCGTCTCGGCGAAGTCGCACGGGGGGGCCAGTTGGTGGACGGCGTAGTCGTGGGCCGGGACGCCGTCGAAGCGCCACTTGTCGGGCGCCCACACCTCGGCCACCGGGCAGCTCCCCCAGTGGTTGTCCACGATGCCCTGGACCCGGTTGCGGGCCGGGAGGAACGTGGCCGAGTCGACGGGGTCGTCCTCGGCGCCGTCGAACGCGCAGTGGCCGGCGGTGAGCACCGAGTTGCCGTCGATCAGGTACCCGGTGCAGATGTACGGGCCGTACCCGTCCTGCCAGAACTCGATCTGGCCGATGGCCGACAGCGGGTAGACGTCGGTCTTGACGCTGGTGAGACGCTCGCGGCCGTCCACCCCGATCACCGACTCGGGGTCGCCGATGATCGACTGCGGCACCCCTTCGGGCGTGGCGGGGAGGGCATCGGTCTCGGGGCTCGTCGTCGCCGCGAACCCCTCGACGCCCGACGGGGCGTGGGCCGGCCAGACGTCGAGCGGGCCCGACGCCGGCGTCGCCAGGACGGGCAGGCCGGTGCCGGCCTCGGGCGGCTGCTGGGCCCCCGCCGGCGGCCCGGCGAGGAGGGTCGCGATCACCGCCGCCAGGGTCGCGGCCGCGACGAGCGGCGACCGGCGCGGGCGTTCGGACGTGAGGGGGCGCACCGGGTCCCTTTCCGGGTCGACGACGGGTGCACCCCCGTTGTACCCCGGCCGGGCCGGCGCGCCACCGCGGTGGTCCCGCCCGCGCCGGTCTGGTTGAATCCCGGGGGCGTGGAAGCGATCGAGTTCCTGGTGGGCTCCCCGGTCTTCAAAACCGTGCGGCACCTGCGTGCAGGTGCGGGGGGTTCGATTCCCCTTCGCTTCCGCCACGGCACCGGGGGGTGTGGGACCGGGTGGCCCGCCCCCGCCTGACGGGCTTCTCCCACGGGGCCGGCTGTGGGTGCAAGCTGTCCGCCGCCGAGCTCGCCGCCGCGCTCGGCGCGATGACCCGCCCCCTGCCCACGGGCCCGAGCGTCCTCGTGGGGCCGGAGGGCGCGGACGACGCCGGCGTGTTCCGCCTCGACGAGCGCCGCGCGCTGGTGCAGACCCTCGACTTCTTCACCCCGGTGGTGGACGACCCCGGCGACTGGGGCGCGATCGCGGCGGCCAACGCGCTGAGCGACGTGTACGCGATGGGGGGCACCCCGGTGACCGCGCTCAACATCGTCGCGTGGCCCCGTGAGGGGCTCGACCTCACCCTGCTCGCCGAGGTGCTCGACGGCGCCGCCGGCGTCCTCGACGAGGCCGGGTGCGCCCTCGTCGGCGGGCACTCGATCGACGACCCCGAGCCCAAGTTCGGCCTGTCGGTCACGGGCCTCGTGGACCCGGACGCGATGCTCACCAACGCCGGGGGCCGCCCGGGCGACGTGCTGGTGCTCACCAAGCCGCTCGGCACGGGCGTGGTCACCACCGCGGCCAAGCAGGGATCCTGCCCCGACGGGGCGCTCGACGCCGCGGTCCGGTCGATGACGCTCCTCAACGCCGACGCGTCCCGGCTGGCGACGGCGCACGGCGCGCGCTGCGCCACCGACGTCACCGGCTTCGGGCTCCTCGGGCACCTCGCCGAGGTGGTGTCGGCCTCCGGCGTGGGGGCCGTGGTCGAGGCCGCCCGCCTCCCGCTGCTGCCCGGGGCGAGCGCGCTGGCCGAGCAGGGGACCGTGCCCGGCGGCACGCGGCGCAACCGCGAGGGCACGGCGGTGTCGTGGGGCGACGGCGTCGACGAGGCTCGCCGCTGGCTCGCCTGCGACGCCCAGACGTCGGGGGGCCTGCTCGTGGCGATCGCGCCGTCGCGGGCGCCCGGCCTGCTCGATGCCCTGCGGGACGGACCGGCGGGCCCCGCCGTCGCGATCGGGTCGCTCGTCGAGCGCCCGCCCGCAGCCGGCCGTGCACGTCCGGTGACGGGCCCCGACCCCGGCGGGCGCTCCCGCCGGTCGGCGCGCTGGCCGCCCGGGCCCCCGACCCCACCGCGCCCCCGTCGCCCGGCGCCGCCCGGCAGGTCCTCGACCGGGCCTGAACGGCCCTGGCCGCGGGCGGCGAGGCGCCGGACGCCGCGCGCTCGAGGCCCGCCTCGCGGCGGAGCTGGCCGCGGTCGCCCCACCGCGCCCGTCCTGAACGCCACCGGGGTCCTGCTGCACACGAACCTGGGACGCGCTCCCCTCGACCCGCCCGACGAGGCGCACGGGTGGGGGCCGTCGGACCTCGAGATCGACCTCGCCACGGGGCGCCGGGGCGCGCGGCAGCGCGGCGTCGAGGAGGCCGCCGCCGCGCTGACGGGCGCCGACGACGCGTTGGTGGTCAACAACGGCGCCGCGGCCCTGACCCTCGCGGTCGCGGCCCTCGCCGGCAACCGTGAGGTCGTGGTCTCACGGGGCCAGCTGGTCGAGATCGGCGGCTCGTTCCGGGTGCCCGACGTGGTCGCCGCCGGGGGTGCGGTGCTGCGCGAGGTCGGCACCACCAACCGCACCCACGAGTCGGACTACCGGGACGCCGTCGGGGCCGGCACCGGGGCCCTGCTCGAGGTCCACCCGTCGAACTTCGTGGTCGAGGGCTTCGTCGCGCGGGTGCCCACGGCCACGCTCGCCGCGGTGGCCCACGACGCGGGCCTCCCGCTGGTGGTCGACCTCGGCTCGGGGCTGCTCGACGAGCGCTGCCCGTGGCTGGCCGGCGGCGCCCCGGCGTGGCTGCGGGGCGAGCCCGGCGCCCGCCAGGCCCTCGCGGCCGGGGCCGACCTCGTCACCTTCTCCGGCGACAAGCTGCTCGGCGGGCCCCAGGCCGGGATCCTCTGCGGCGGGGCCGACGCCGTCGCCCGCGCCCGGCACCACCCCCTCGCCCGGGCGCTGCGCTTCGACCGGGTCCGGGGCGTGCTGTTGCACCGGGCCCTCGACGCCTACCTCCGGGGAGCGGCCGCCGAGGACGTGCCCTTCTGGCGCCTCGCCCTGGCGCCCGCCGACTCGCTGCGAGCGCGCGCCGAGGCCGTCGTGGCGGCCCTGCCGTCCGCCGCGGACGCCTCGGTGGTGGCCGCCCCGGGCGCCGTCGGCGCCGGGTCGCTGCCCGGGCGCGGGCTGCCCGGGTGGGCCGTCGCGCTCGGTGCCGGACCTCCCGACGACGTCGGCGCCGCCCTCCGCCGATCCGGAGTGCTGACCGTGATCACCGGTGGCCGGGTGCTGGCCCACCTGCGCAGCGTCGACCCCACCGACGACGACCGCCTCACCCGCCTCCTCGCCCGTGCGGTGATCGACCGATCGTGATCGTCGCGACGGCCGGCCACGTGGACCACGGCAAGTCGACGATCGTCCGCCGGCTCACCGGCACCGACCCCGACCGGTGGGCCGAGGAGCGCGAGCGGGGCCTGACCCTGGACCTCGGCTTCGCCTGGACCCTGCTCCCGTCGGGTCGGACGGTGGCCTTCGTGGACGTGCCCGGCCACCGCCGCTACGTGGCCAACGCCCTGGCCGGCACCGCCGCGGTGGACGGGGTGCTGCTGGCGGTCTCGGCCCGGGAGGGATGGCGGGCCCAGACCGAGGAGCACGTGGCGATGCTCGAGCTCGGCGGCGCCCCGACGGGCGTCGTCGCCCTGACCTTCGCGGACGCGGTCGACGGCCCCACCCTGCGGAACGCCCGCGCCGCGGTGGCGGCCCGGCTCGAGGGCACGTTCCTCGAGGGCGCCGAGATCGTGCCCACCCGCGCCGACGGGCGACGGGACGGGGCGCTGCGGCGTGCGCTCGACGACGCGGTGGCGGCCTGCCCGACCGCGCTCGACACCGGCCGTCCCCGGCTCTGGATCGACCGCTCGTTCCTGCTCGACGGCGTGGGTCGGGTCGTCACGGGCACGCTCACCGGCGGGTCCGTGGCCGTGGGCGACCACGTCGACGCCGTCGAGGGGGCCGGGGCGACGCCGCTGCGGATCCGCTCGGCCCGCCGGAACGGCCGGCCCGTCGAGCGGGCCACGCCCGGCGGGCGGGTCGCGCTCGCCGTGCGGGCCGGGGGCCCCGCCCCGCGCCGGGGCGCGGCGGTCGTGCGTCGGGCGCAG
>JACJWK010000046.1 GCA_020637195.1 Microthrixaceae bacterium | reverse complement strand
CGGTGCCCCCGGCCTTGGCCTCCTTGCGGACGGTGAAGCTGCGCAGCATCCGGCCCCGCGTCGCGGCGACGGCGGCGATCGAGTACGCCATGGCGTCGGCGCCCACGGTGAGCCCGCCGATGGCGGTGGCCTCGGCGGGGATGGCGTCGAGGGCGGCCTCGGCCACGAGCAGCATGCCCTCGGGTGAGCAGGTGGTGGCCTTGGCGTCGATGAACCAGTCGCTCTGGCGGCCCGACTTGAGCGTGTAGGGCCCGTCGGTGCGCACCGCGTGCTCGCGCAGGTGGGCGACGAGGGCGTCGAGGCGCCCGTCGGCGCTCACGAGACCCGCTCGGGGCCACGAACCCCCGTTCTCGAGGCAATGGCAGTCGGATTCCGACCGCTATTGCCTCGAGTTCGAGTGGTGAGGGGCGTCATGTGACGTGGACCTCCCCGGTGCCGGGGGTGATGGTGCCGATCTCGACGGCGGCGTGGCCGTGCTCGGCGAGGACCGACAGCGCCCGGCCGGCGTCGGCGGGGGGCACGACCAGCACCATGCCGATGCCCAGGTTGAACACCCGGGCCATCTCGGCGGGGTCGACGTCGCCGAGGCGCTGGATCTCACCGAAGATGCGGGGCGACTCCCACGCCGACCTGGTCACCTCGGCGTCGGCGTCGGCGGGCAGCACGCGGTCGAGGTTGCCGGCCATGCCGCCGCCGGTGATGTGGGCCACGGCCCGCACGTCGACGGCCGCGAGCGCCGCCCGCACCGCCGGGGCGTAGATCACCGACGGGCGCAGCAGCTCGTCGCCGACCGTGGTGGGTGCCCCCTCGTACGCGGGCGCGTCGAGGGCGAGGCCGGCGCGATCGAGCAGGACCGAGCGGGCCAGGCTGTAGCCGTTGGAGCGCAGGCCCGGCGACGGCAGCCCGATGAGGGTGTCGCCCACGGCCACGTGCTCGCCGGTGACGATGCGGTCGCGTTCGACCACGCCCACCGCGAACCCCACCAGGTCGAAGTCGTCGTCGGGCATGACGCCGGGGTGCTCGGCCATCTCGCCGCCGATCAGCGCGCACCCCGCCTGCCGGCAGCCCTCGGCCACGCCCGCGACGAGCGCCTCCATGCGCTCGGGCACGAGGCGACCCACCGAGATGTAGTCGAGGAAGAAGAGCGGCTCGGCGCCCTGGCAGACGAGGTCGTCGACGCACATGGCCACCAGGTCGATGCCGATCGTGTCCAGCCGGCCCATGGCCCGGGCCACCTGCGACTTGCGCCCACCCGTCGGTGGCCGACACCAGCACTGGCTGCGAGTGGCCCTCGGGCACCGCGAACAGCCCGCCGAACCCACCGATGTCGCCCAGCACCTCGGGGCGGTAGGTGGAGCGGACTGCGGCCTTGATGCGGTCGGACTGCGGCCTCGCCGGCGGCGATGTCGACGTCGTACGTCGCCCCCGAGGTCGAGCCCTCGTTCTGGCTCCTCATTCGACCGCCCGGGCGATCGAATCGGGAGCCAGAACGGTCGGGGTCAGCGCGGCGGGCGGCGCGCCGGCGGCCGGAAGAGCGAGTCGGCGTCGCCGTTGGGCTGGGCGACGCCGCCGGGCCGTCCGGGCGGATGGGGTGCCGTGCCTCGTCGCGCTCGACGGGCTCGACCCCGAGCACCGCCTTGCCAGGTTGACCGGCACCTCGATGGGGTACTTCGCCGGTGAGGCAGGCGTCGCAGAAGCCGGCGCCGGTGGCTCCGTGGCCTCGACCAGGCGGTCGAGGGTGAGGTACGAGAGCGTGTCGACGTCGAGGTAGGCCCGGATCTCTCGACGGTGAGGTTGGCGGCGAGCAGCTCGCCCTGGGTACCGGTGTCCATGCCGAGAAGCAGGGCCACTTGTAGGGCGGGGACGAGATGCGCAGGTGGACCTGCGGGCGCCGGACTCCGCAGCATCTTGACCATGGCCCGGGTGGTGGTGCCCTGCACGATCGAGTCGTCGACCACGACGAGGCGCTTGCCGGCGATGTTGTCGCGCAGCGGGTTGAGCTTCATGCGCACCCCGAGGCCCGCATCTCCTGGGTGGGGGCGATGAAGGTGCGCCTGATGTACCGGTTCTTGACGAGCCCCCTGCCCGTAGGGGATGCCGCTGGCCTTGGCGTACCCTCGGCGGCGGCGATGCCCGACTCGGGCACCCCATGACCAGGTCGGCCTCGACCGGCGCCTGCTTCGGCGAGCTTCGCCGCCCATGCGCACCCGGGCGTGGTGGACGCTGCGCCCGTAGAGCTGGCTGTCGGGCGGGCGAAGTAGACGAACTCGAACAGGCAGAGCTTGGGGTCGAGGCGTCAGGGGAGAACGGCCGCACCGAGCGGTAGCCGGTGGCGTCGATGATCACCATCTCGCCGGGGTCGAGCTCGGACGAAGTGCGCGCCCACCACGTCGAGCCGGGGGTCTCGCTGGCCAGCACCCAGCCGTGGTCGAGCTTGCTCCAGGCAGAGCGGGCGGAACCTGTTGGGTCGCGGACGCCGATGACGTGGCCTTCGTCCATCAGCACGAAGGAGAAGGCGCCCTCGAGGCGGGGCAGCACCTTTGGTGAGCGCGCGTCGAGCTCGCGTCGTCGCTGCGGGGGCCGGCCGCCGCCATCCGGCGGCGAGCATCTCGGCCACCAGGTCGGTGTCGCTCGTGACCGTGCCGGGAGCATGCCCTGCTCCCTCGGCCAGGGCCTCGGTGTTGACCAGGTTGCCGTTGTGGCCCAGGGCGAACTCGGCCTCGGCGGTGGCCCGGAACACGGGCTGGGCGTTGCGCCAGGTGCTCGAGCCGGTGGTCGAGTAGCGGGTGTGGCTGATGCCCAGGTGGCCGCGGAGCGTGGCCAGCTTGATGTCGTCGAACACGTGGGCGACGAGCCCCATGTCCTTGCACCATGAGGGTCTCGTTGTTGCTGACGGCCATGCCTGCCGACTCCTGCCTGCGGTGCTGGAGGGCGTAGAGGCCGAGGTAGGTGAGGTGGGCGACCGGCTGGCCCGGGGCGTACACGCCGAAGACGCCGCACGCCTCCTTGGGGTGTCGCCGTCGGGGTCGTGGTGGTCGGCGAGCGGGTCGGTGGCGGCCCCGTGGCCTGCTCGGAGGCGGTGCCCGCCTCGTCCGACGCCTTCACGTCCTCATGGTGGCACACGCTCTGGGGAACCCCGCGAATCGGTGGCTGAGGCCCCCAGGCTACCGGCCGGTCGCGGCGGTCCCGATGATCGGCGGCGGCCCTGCCGCGGCCGGCCCACCGCCGATCTGGGATGTGGCTGCTGGCCGAGCGGCCCGCTCGGGACGTCGTGGAGGGGACCATGGAACGGTTGACGGGGGCCGGTTGGCGGGAAGGTCACCCTGGTCACGGGGTCGGCCTGGGCGGGGCGGCTGAGGCCCGCCTCTTCGCCGCCGAGGGGGCTGAGGCGGTGTACGTCACCGACGTGCTCGACACCGAGGGCGAGGCCACGGCCGCCGCCATCGGCGGGTCGCCACCTACCGGCACCTCGACGTCACTCGACGAGGAGGCGGGACCGCGCCAGGTCCGAGATCCTCGAAAGCGCCACGGCCGGATCGACGTGCTCGTCAACAACGCTGGATCTTCCGGGTGATGCCCACTGCGCTGACGTCCGAGGCCGAGTACCGCCTGATCGTCGACGTCAACCAGGTCGGACGTTCCTCGGATGAAGGCGGTGATCCCGTGCATGGTCGCCGCCGAGTCGGGCTCGATCGTCAACATCTCGTCGGTGGCCGGCCTGCAGGGCGCCGCCGGACGATGGCGTACGCCGCGTCGGAAGTGGGCGGTGCGGGCATGACCAAGGTGGCGCTAAGCGAGGTGGCCCCGTTCGGGGTGCGGGTGAACTCCGGTGCACCCCGACCATCGACACGCCGATGATGACCGAGGCGTCCCCGAGGGCGGGCTGCTCGAAGCGGGTGGTGCGGGCCATCCCGATGGGCCACGTCGCCGAGGCCGACGACGTGGCCCGCCTGTGCTGTACCTCGCCAGCGACGACAGCCGGTACTGACGGGCGCCGAGTTCGTGGTCGACGGCGGCATGACTGCCCAGGGAGGCCCGGCCGCCGGTAGCATCCGCCGCCATGCGATCCCGGATGGCGACGGTGGTATGGCGTTGGTGGTGCTGCTCGTGGCGGCGGTGGCGCGGCGCGGGTGCGTCGGCGGCCCTCGACACGGCGCCGCCGCCGACGTCGATGGCGGCGCTCGGCGACTTTTCACGGTCGGCTTCGCCACCGGCGCGCTGACTGCGCCGGCTTCGTGGCCTGCCCGCAGTACTCTGGTCGACGGGCACCGCGGTCGACAGCCACTACCAGCGCCTCGTGCCCTCGGAGCCCGGCCTGGCTGGCAACGCGGTCAACGCCGCGGTCCCCGGGCGCCCATGGCCAGCCTGGTCGGCCAGGCCACCACGGTCGCCCCCACCCAGCCCGACTACGTCACGGTCCTGCTCGGCGGCGGCGACGTCTGCTTCGGCACCACGCCGACGGCCACGTTCGCGGCCCAGTTCCGCGCCGGCATGGACGCCCTGTTCGCCGCCAGCCCCGACACGAAGGTGCTGGTGGCCTCGCTCTGGGACTTCGAGTCGCTGCGCAGCGCGGTGCTCGCCGCCGACCCGTCCGCCACGTTCCCGTTCTGCGGCGCGTTCTTCAACGCCCCCGTCGCCACCCGGGCCGCGATCATGGCCCAGGTCGAGGCGTACAACGACGCCCTGGCCACCGAGTGCGCCACCTACGCCAACTGCCGCTTCGACGGCGGCGCGCTGTTCGCCCACCAGTGGAGCGCCGCCGAGGTCGGCCCCGTCGACCACTTCCACCCCAGCGTGGCCGGCCAGGAGATGATCGCCGACGTCCTCTGGGACGCGGGCTACGAGTGGGGCACCCCCGCCACCACGCCCACGTCGAAGGACCAGTGCAAGAAGGGCGGCTGGCAGTCCTTCACCGACGCCGCCGGCGTGCCCTTCCGCAACCAGGGCCAGTGCGTGGCCTTCACCAACCACACCGCCTGAGCCACCGGGCCGCTCGGAGGGCGGGGCGTCACCGCCGCGGACGCAGGGTCGGCGAAGGCACGACGACGCGCCTCGCTAGTCGTGGGTGACGGCGGCGCCGAAGGCGGTGGGGAGGCGGTCGCGCCAGGCGGTGGTCGCCTCGGCGAGACCCACGTCCAGCAGGTCCTTCACCGACAGGCGGTCGCCGGCGGCGAGGCCCAGTTGGGTGACGGGCACGCCGGCGGCCTCGGCCCGCCCGATCGCCTCGCGGGCGCGGTCGGCGGCGACGCACACGACCGCGCGCCCCCCGGACTCGGACCACAGCTCGGCCTCGGTGTGCACCCGGGCCACCTGGAAGCCGACGCCCGAGCGCACCGCCATCTCGGCCAGGGCCAGGGCCAGCCCGCCCTCGGCCACGTCGTGGGCGCCCAGCACGGCCCGCTCGGCCACGAGGTCGCGCACCAGGCCCGCCACCCGCGTGTGGGCCTCGAGGTCGCAGGGAGGGAGCGTGCCGAGCCGCGCCTGGCCGGTGTGGGTGGCCCACCGCGAGCCGGCCAGGCCCGCCCAGGTGTCGCCGAGCAGCAGGATCCGGCCACCGTCGGCCAGGCCCGCGCCGGGCGGCGGTGACGACA
>JACJWK010000045.1 GCA_020637195.1 Microthrixaceae bacterium | reverse complement strand
GACGTCGCACAGCGTCGGCGTGCCGTCGGGCCAGGCGTGGTGGACGCCGTGCAGGACCACGGCCGCCGGCTCGTCGATGGGGGTGGGGGTGGGGGACATGCAGGGCTCCTGGCGTGGGGTGCGCCGGGCCCGGAGCCCCGGAGCGGGGCGTGTCGACGGGCGTCAGCGCGAGGCGGACCGCGGACCGTCGAGGAGCTTCACGACCGTCACCGTAGGGCCGGGAGCATCGTCCTGCACGGGAGTTCCCGCGGGACCGCTCAGGTGACCGGCGCGCACACCTCGAGCTCCATGCCGTCGACGTCGCGGAAGAACAGGGACCACGTGTCGCCGCCGAGCTGTCGGATCTCGCCGAGGTCGGCCCCGACCGCCTCGAGGCGGTCGCGCACCTGCTCGAGCGCGACGAGGTCGGCCACCGCGATGCCGAAGTGGTCGATGGCGCCCCGGCCGCCGAGCCGCCGGCGCTCGCCGACGATCGTGTCCTCGGGCACCTCGAACACGTTGAGCGCGGCGCCGCCGCCCAGGTCGATGATGAACATCCGGGGGTGGTCCCCCTCGGCCTCCATCGAGAACGTCACCTCGGCGCCGAACACCTCGCCGTACCACGCCGCGAAGCGGTCGAGGTCGGCGGTGAGGGTGGCCACGTGGTCGAAGCCGGTCGTGATCGCCATGGTCGGAGCCTCGCTGACGTCGGGCCCCCGACTCTACGGAGCCGGGCGGCGCGGCGTCGGGCCGTGACCCGGCCCGCCCGCTCGGGCCTCTTCCCGACCGCGGCCGAGGCGACGGCGGCCGATCGGGCGTAGGTTCGGGCCGGCATCCGAGGACGGGAGGCGACGGTGGACCCCACGGTGGACGCGTTGGAGGTGGTCCTGGCACGGCTCGCCGACGTGCTCGATCGTGTGGGGCCGCAGGACCGGTCCCGGCCCACCCCGTGCTCCGACTGGGCGCTCGGCGCCCTGGCCGGGCACGTCGTGGGCTCGACCGACGCGTTCGCGGCGGTGCTCGCCGGCGATCCCGGGCCCGTGCCCGCCCGGGTCCCCGAGGCCGAGGCCACGGGTCCTCGCCAACGCGACGCCGCCCTGCGCTGCGTCGCCGGTTGGCGGGCGCCCGGCGCGAGGGAGCGCACCTACGTCGAGGTCATCGAGCTCGACGGCGGCGTCCGCATCCCCCCGATCCCCGTCGACGGCGCCCTGCTCGCCGACATCCAGCTGCTCGACGCCGGCGTCCACCTCCACGACCTCACCCGGGCCCTCGGCCTCCCCGACCTCGACGACGACGCGGTGCAGGCAGCGGCCCGGGCCGGGCTGGCGTCGGCGCGGCGGGTGCTCCAGCCGGGCATCCGCGAGCTGGCCGGGTTCGGTGCTCCCCACGAGCCACCGGCCGACGCCACGGACGTGGAGTCGCTCCTGGCCTTCGCCGGCCGTGCGCCCCGCGCGCCGGGCTGACCGGACGAGCCGGGGGCGGTCAGACGGGGTACGGGCAGTGGCGGCAGCCCTCGCCGCAGCAGCGCCCGCGCGCCGCGAGGCTGACGGCGGTGAGCACGAACAGCCCGGTGTCGGGGTCGAGGTAGCCGGGCTCGCCGGCCCGCACCGCGGCCAGGTGGGCGGCCTCGACGTGCGGCGGGAGGGCCGACGCCGGCGGGTCGTCGGGCGGGCGGGCCACCTCCCGACCCTACGGGCCGGGGCCGGACGCCCTCCACCTCCGTCGCCGACCAGGGTCCGATGTCCCTCCACAACTATTGAGTCAACATACATTGAGTGAGTAGGGTGCACGGCATGCCCCCGTCGCCGTCCCGGCTCGATCGGGCCCGCCGCCACGCCGCGCTGGGCGAGCCCACCCGGCTCGCCATCGCCGACGAGCTCACCCGGTCGGACCGGTCGCCGGCCGAGCTCGCCCGCCTCGTCGGCGTCGCGTCGAACCTCCTCGCCCACCACCTGGACGTGCTCGAGCAGGTGGGGCTGGTCGAGCGGGGCCGGTCGAGCGGCGACGGGCGCCGCCGCTACGTCCATCTGCGCCCCGGCGCGCTCGACGGACTGCGCCCCGGGCGGCCGGCACCGACCGGCGACGCGCTCTTCGTCTGCACCGCCAACTCGGCCCGGTCGCCCCTCGCGGCCGCGCTCTGGCGCCGGCGCACCGGCCGCCCGGCCACCTCGGCGGGGACCCATCCCGCCGAGCGCACCCACCCCGGCGCGGTGGCCGCCGCCCGCCGGGCCGGGCTCGAGCTGGCCGGCGGTCCGACCGCGCTCGCCGACCGGGCGGCCGGCGGCGCCGTCCCCGGGGTCGTCGTCACCGTCTGCGACCGGGCGCACGAGGAGCTCGACCCCGATCCGTCGTGGCTCCACTGGTCGGTGCCCGACCCGGTGGCCCGCGGCACGGCCGCCGCCTTCGACGAGACCGTGCGCGAGCTGACCGTGCGCATCGACGCCCTCGTCGCCGCCGCGGACGACGAGCGCGAGGGCTCGCCGTGACGACCGAGCTGCCCACCGACGCGGCCCTGGCCGAAGAGGTCGAGACCGGCACCGGGGGCCTGCGCCTCGACCTGACCCGCCGCCTCGCCGCCGAGGCCCTGGGCACGGGGCTCCTGGTGATGGCCGTCGTCGGCTCGGGCATCGCCGCCAGCCGCCGGTCGCGCGGCGACGTCGGGTTGCAGCTGCTCGAGAACGCGGCCGCCACCACGGGCGCGCTGATCGGCCTGATCCTCATGTTCGGGGCGGTGTCCGGCGCCCACTTCAACCCGGCCGTCACCCTGCTCGACCGGGCCCTCGGCACCACGTCCACCCGGGACACCGGCCTGTACGTCGTGGCCCAGGTCGCGGGCGGCTGCCTCGGCGCGGTGGTGGCCAACCTGATGTTCGAGCTGCCCGCGGTCGAGCTGTCCACCCACGACCGCTCGTCGGCGGCGCTGTGGCTGTCCGAGCTGGTCGCCACCGTCACCCTCTTGTTGCTGATCCAGGGCTGCGTGCGCACGGGGCGGGCCGCGGTCGTCCCCTTCGCGGTGGGGGCCTGGATCGGCGGCGCCTACTTCTTCACCTCGTCGACCAGCTTCGCCAACCCCGCGGTCACCGTGGCCCGGACGCTCAGCGACACCTTCGCGGGGATCGCGCCGGCGTCGGCGCCCGCGTTCGTCCTCGTGCAGCTCGCCGCCGTGGGGGTGGCCTTCGCCCTCGTCCGGCTCCTCTACCCCGAGCGGGCGGGCCCGGCCGCACCGCCGGCACCCGCCGCCGACCCTCGACCGACCACGGACGGAACGGAGCCCCCTCGTGGCTGACCTCACCCTCACCGACCTCCCTCTCGACCAGCAGGTGCTCGTCCGCCGGGTCGTGGCCCGGCTCGTGCCCGACTACGAGGGCACGCTCGGCGCCGAGACCGTCGAGCGCTTCGTCGTCGACTCCCTCGAACGCCTGCTCCCGAAGGCCACCGTCGCCACCTACCTCCCGGTGCTGGCCGAGAAGTTCGCCAAGGAGCGCCTGCGGGCGTTGCTGCGCCTCGAGGGCGGCACGGCCACGGCCCCGCCCGGCGTGCTGTTCCTCTGCGTGCACAACGCGGGCCGGTCGCAGATGGCGGCGGGCTGGCTGCGCCACCTCGCCGGCGACCGCGTGGACGTCTGGTCGGGCGGTTCCGATCCCACGTCGCAGGTCAACCCGGCCGCCGTCGAGGCCATGGCCGAGGTCGGCATCGACATCGCCCAGGAGTTCCCCAAGCCGTGGACCGACGAGGTCGTGCGGGCCGCCGACGTCGTGGTCACGATGGGCTGTGGGGACGCGTGCCCGCTGTACCCCGGCACGCGCTACGAGGACTGGGAGCTCGACGATCCTGCCGAGCTCGGCCTCGACGGGGTGCGCGCGGTGCGCGACGAGATCGAGGCGAGGGTCCTCGCGCTGATGGCGTCGCTCGGCGTCGGGGTCGGCCCGGGCGTCAGCGGCTGAGCGCGCCGGCGGGAGCCAAAGCGTCGCGGATGGCCCCGAGGCGGTCGGGGACCACCCGGTACCACGCCCACCGGCCCCGCCGCTCCCGCGTGAGCAGGCCGGCGTCGACCAGCAGGGACAGGTGGTGCGACACCGTGGGTTGGCTCCGCCCCACGGGCTCGACCAGGTCGCAGGCGCACGCCTCGCCTCCCTCGGCGGCGGCGACGAGCGACAGCAGGCGCAGCCGGGCCGGGTCGGCCAGGACCTTCAGCAGGGCGGCCAGCTCGACGGCGTCGCGCTCGTCGAGCGCCCCCGCGGCGAGGGGGGTGCAGCAGGGGTCTCGGGCGGGCTCGGGCACGCCCCCAGCATATTGACAGTTGTCGATGCATTGGTAGAGTGCTGCTGTCACATCGACGAACATCGATCAGTCGAACCCGGAGGTCCCGATGTCCCGCCTGCAGCTCGCCCTCAACGTCACCGACCTCGAGGCCGCCGTCGAGTTCTACGGCACGCTCTTCGCCACCGAGCCCGCCAAGCGCCGGCCCGGCTACGCCAACTTCGAGGTGGCCGACCCACCGCTGAAGCTCGTCCTGTTCGAGGGCCCCGAGGGCGGCACCCTCAACCACCTCGGCGTGGAGACCGAGACCGCCGCCGAGGTCACCGCGGCCGAGGCCCGCCTCGCCGGCACCGGCCTCGAGACCACCGGCGTCGACGACACCACCTGCTGCTACGCGACGAAGGTGGAGACCTGGGTCACCGACCCCGACGGCGCCCGCTGGGAGTGGTACGTCAAGACCGGCGACGCCGAGACCCTCGGCGGCGACGCCGACCCCGCCACCGGCGAGGCCGTCTGCTGCGCCCCCGCGCCCGTCACGCTGGGGGCGACGGGCGCGGACCGCTGAGGGTCGCGGGCCGGCGCCGCCGGGTCGTCCCGTCGGCCAGTGGGCGGCCAGGAGCGGTACGACCGTCGCGGCGCTGGTTCCACGCCGAGCGGGCCCGCTTCGTCGACGCGCTCCTCGCTCCAGGGCTCTGAGCGAACTCCCAGGCCCTCACCAGGGCACTCCCGGTCGCGCGGGGGAGCCTGGCGGCATCGCATCCGACGGCCGGTCGCCCGACCGGCCCAACGAAGGAGAACCCCATGAACCTCGGAGGCCCCGAGCTGCTCATCGTCGCTGCCGTCGTCCTGTTGCTGTTCGGCAGCTCCCGTGTCCCCCAGCTGGCCCGCAGCCTGGGCCGGGCGAAGCACGAGTTCGAGTCCGCCACCGGCGGCGGTCCGGACGCCGGGGGCTCCGAGGGCGAGGCGGCCTGACCGCGCTCCCCGGGCGAGGCGGAAAGTTACGAAGTCGAACACACGAGACTTGACACACGAATCAAACTTCGTAGTAACTTGTGGGCATGCCCCAGGACCTGCTCGCCACCGTCCCGCTCGCCCTGCTGCTCGGCGCACCCGTCGCCGGGACCGTCCTCGCCGCCCTCCGGTTCCGCCGGCCCGGGCCGGCCCTGGCCGTGGTCAGCGTCGCCGCCGGTGTGGCGGCGGTCGCGGCGGTCGCCCTCGCGGCCGCCGTGGTGTCGGGCGCCCGCCCCGCCCTCGGGCCGGGGACGCCCGGGCTGCTCGCGGCCGACGGCATCGCCGCGCTGGTCGCGCCGGTGGTCGCGGTCGTGGCCACCACCGTCCTCGCCTACGCCCGCCGCAACCTGGAGGGCGACGAGCGCGCCGGTCGCTTCGCGGTGGCGGCGGGCGCGCTCCTCACGGGCACCCTGGTCGTCGTCACCGCGGCGGGCCTGGCCGTCCTCGCCGCGGGCTGGGTGCTCGCCTCGATGGCCACCGTGGCGCTCTGCGGCTACCGGGGCACCGAGCCGGCGCGGCAGGCCGCGTCCCGCGCGGCCCGGGCCCTGGTCACCGGCGACCTCGCCCTGCTCGGCGCGCTCGGCCTGGTCCTGGCCGCCG
>JACJWK010000044.1 GCA_020637195.1 Microthrixaceae bacterium | reverse complement strand
CCTCAACTACTCCGACGGCTCGCTGGACCACGTGCGCGAGATGCTCCTGCACCCCCGGTCGGCGAGCGGCCTCGCCGACGGCGGCGCCCACTGCGGCGTCATCTGCGACGCCTCGATCCCCACCTTCCTGCTCACCCACTGGACCCGGGACCGCACCCGCGGCGAGCGCCTTCCGCTCGAGTGGGTGGTGAAGAAGCAGACCCACGACACCGCCCGCCTCTACGGCCTGGGCGACCGGGGCACCCTCGAGCCCGGCATGGTCGGCGACCTCAACGTCATCGACTACGAGCGCCTGCGGCTCGGCACGCCGCGGGTGGTCACCGACCTGCCCGCCGGCGGATCCCGCATCGTGCAGGGCGCCGAGGGCTACGTCGCCACCATCAAGGGTGGCGTCGTCACCTTCGCCGACGGCGAGGACACCGGCGCCCGCCCCGGCCGGCTGCTGCGCGGCGCCCGCTGAGCCCCGCACCGTGAGCGGCGCCCTCGCCTACGACCCGGCGCGCCGACCGCGCCAGCCGCCCACGCCGGCGCCCGACGCGTTCGCGGTCCACCGGGCCGCGCTCGCGACCGGCGCCGAGATCGCCTACGTCCACGAGGGCGCCGGCGGCACGCCGCTGGTGCTGCTGCACGGCTGCCCCGAGACCAAGCGCATCTGGTGGCGCAACATCGGACCCCTGGCCGACGCCGGCTTCGAGGTCATCGCCCCCGACTTCCGCGGCGTGGGCGACAGCGGGCCGGCCCCGGGCGACGTCCACGGCGTGGCCACCTACGCGAAGGACGTGCACGCCCTCGTCGCCGGGCACCTGGGCCACGACGCGTGCGTGGTGGCGGCCGGCGACCTCGGCGGGGTGGTGGCCACCGACCTCGTCCACCGCTATCCCGGCTTCGTCACCGGCAACTGCGCGTTCAACACCGTGCCGCCGATGGGCGCCGACTACGCCGCCGCCGGCCTCGACTTCGCCGACTTCAGCGCCCTCGGCACCGGCCCGACGGGCGACTACCGCGAGTGGCAGGGCGCCCGGCCCGACGAACTGGCCGCCATCCTGCACACCCCCGAGGCGCGGCGCCTCTGGGTCGCCGGGGTCTTCCGCTCCCGTCTCTGGGCGTCGCCCGGCTCGTTCACCGACGCCGAGGTCGACTTCCAGACCGAGCCCTTCGCGGACGAGGACCGCCTGCGGGCCTCGTGGGCGCCGTACCAGCTCGCCTACGGGCGCCCCCTCGACGAGATGCCGCTCACCGACGCGGTCGAGGTCCCCACCCTGGTGCTGTACGGCGCCGACGACCACGTCATCGGCCCCGACTTCCTCGTGTTCGCCGAGGTGGCCTACCCCAACCGCATCGGCCCGCTGGCGGTCGCGGGGGCCGGCCACTTCCTGCCCTGGGAGCGCGCCGACGTCTTCAACGAGATCGTGCCGGCGGTCCTGCGCCCCTGACCGGTCCGCGGCCGGCCGCCGGCCGTCACCCGATGTCGATCTCGACCACGTTGCCCTCGTCGCAGTCGTACCCCTCGTCGGGGTGGTGGCGGGCGAACCCGCCGTCTCGCACCTCCATCAGCAAGAAGCAGGGCGTCGGCGAGTTGCTCGAGGGGTCGGTGGGCCCGTGCAGGCCGCCGCCGGTCCACTCGGTGGTCTCGGCGGCGTGCTCGAGCACGCACGTGCGGGTGAGGTCGCCCTCGAGGTCGCAGGCCTTCGCCGCGGTGGCGAAGAACAGCCAGGCCGACATCGCCTGCGCGCCGAGCTGGGCCACCTTGCCGTCGGAGGCCTCGACGAGGTCGAGGTACTGCTGCATCGCCGGGCTGTCGGCGGCCTCCTCGAAGGGGACGAACGACGACTGGATGAGCACGCCGTCGGCGGTGGCACCGGCCGAGTCCACGAACGACTGGTCGTAGAAGTTGGTGGCCTGGACGATCGCGTCGGGCTGGTAGTCGATCTCGTCCATCGCCTGGAGCAGCGCCGAGAGGTTCTGGGGCTCGCCCACGAAGTGCACGAAGCGGACGCCGTCGTCCTCCAGGGCCTGCGCCAGCGGCGCCCAGTTGGCCTCGCCGAGGACGTTGTAGCTGGTGGTGTTCACGACCTCGAACCCGTCGAGCTGCTCGAGGGCGGCGACGGTCTTGTCCTTCTGCTCGACGAGGGTGTCGAGGTCGGCGAAGAGGATGCCGGTGTGGGCGACCGCGTCGGGGAACTCCTCGGCCGCCCGGAGGAAGGGCCCGACCTGGAAGCGGTCGGCCGAGCTGGGCACGGCCTGCACCGCCCGCGCCTCGACGAGGTCGCGGCCGGCGTCACCCCCCTTGGTGGTGGTCACCGAGAAGGCGGGCAGGTCGATCAGGCCGCACTGGGGCCCCGAGCTGGCCCACAGGTTGTCCTGCACCGCACCGTCGCCCACCACTGCGAAGTCCTGGGCGCACGCCTCGGCGATGGCGGTGGCGTACTCGGTGAGCTTCGCGTCGTGCAGGTTCAGCTCGAGCTGGCGGCCGTTGATGCCCCCGGCGGCGTTGCACCACTCGACGAAGGCCGTCGCGGTGTCGAAGATCTCCTGGTTGAGCCCCGGGCGGCCGGTGAAGCCCGGGTCGGCGATGGTGCCGACGGTCAGCGTGCCCTCGGCCACCCCCTGGGTCTCGTCGGCGCCGCCGGGGGGCACCCCTCCGCCCCCCTCGTCGGGCCCGCAGACGGCGGTGAGGTCGCCGAAGTCGCCGTCGCCGGCGGCGGGTGCCGCGCTGGTCGTCGTCGCCTCGGACGAGCCGCCCGCCCCGGAGGCGTCCTCGCCGCGGCTCGAGCACGCGGTGGCCACCAGCGCGACCACGGCGACCGCGACCAGCACCCGTCGTCCCATGTCGTTCCCCCCTTCGGTCCCCGTGGCCGGGCCCTCGCGCGGCCCCGCGCTCCGCAGAGGTTCACAGGTGGATGGTCGATTGTCGATCTCAGGACGTGCGCCGGCGGGCCTGGCCTCGTCGGCGGCCCCCACGACCGCGGACCGCCCGAGGCGCTGCCCTATGCTCGCCGCGGCGAACGCACAGCGAGCCGGGGGGTTCCGAGCTTGAGCACGGTGGTCGAGAGCACCATCACCTTCCCCTACCAGCGGTCCCTCGGGCCGGTGCTGGGGGCGTTCCTGACCGCGCTCACCGAGGAGCGCCTCATCGGGATCCGCAGCGGCGACCGGGTGCTGTGCCCGCCGCTCGAGTGGGACCCCGAGACCGGCGCCGAGCTGGCCCACGACTTCGTCGACGTCGGCCCCGCCGGCACGGTCGAGTCGTGGTGCTGGGTGGCCGAGCCGTCCGAGCAGCACCCCCTCGACCACCCGTTCGCCTTCGCCACCGTCCGCCTCGACGGCGCCGACACCGGCCTGATCCACGTGGTCGACGCCGGGAGCGCCGACGCCATGAGCGTCGGCCTGCGGGTCGCACCGCGCTGGCGGGCCGAGCGCCGGGGCCACCTCACCGACCTCGAGGCGTTCGTCCCGGGTGAGGCGCCCGTCCCGGGCGGGGGCGGCGGCGCCGACGAGCCGGTCACGATGATGGGCTACAACGCGTCGATCTCCTACACGACGCCGGTGCCCGACAACGTCGTGCGATCCGAGGCCGCCGCGGCGGAGGGCCGCTTCCTCGGCCTGCGCTGCCCGATCTGCGGTCGCACCTACACCGGCGGGCGGGGCTACTGCCCGGTCGACTCGATCGCCCTCACCGCCGAGCACGAGGTCGATCTGCCCCAGAAGGGGGTGCTCACCAGCTTCACGATCGTCACCCCGGTGCAGTACCCGGGCCAGACCGAGACCGATCCCTTCGCCCGGGTCCACGTGCTGCTCGAGGGCACGGACGTGGTGCTGAGCTACCAGGCGCTCGTGGACACGCCGAACGAGGCCATCCGCACCGGGCTGCGCCTCGCGCCCGTGTGGGCGTCCGCGGCCGAGCTCGGCGACGGCGCCGGCGACACCCGCGAGGCGGGCCTCATCGGCTGGATCCCCACCGGCGAGCCCGATGCCACCGACCCCGACCTCGTGAACCGGCTCTGCTAGCGGTGGCCCCCGACCACGCACCGGGCGAGCACCCGGACGACATCGCCATCATCGGGTGGGCGCAGACGCCGATGGTGCGCCACACCGACCAGACCGAGACCCAGCTGCTGCTCGAGGTCGTCACCGGCGCGCTCGACGACGCCGGCCTCACCCGGGCCGACGTGGGCTTCACCTGCGCCGGCAGCTGCGACTACGTGGCCGGCCAGGCGTTCTCGTTCGTGCAGAACACCGACGCCATCGGCGCCTGGCCCCCCAAGCGGGACAGCCACGTGGAGATGGACGGTGCGTGGGCGCTCTACGAGGCCTACGTTCGCCTGCTGCTCGGCGACGAGGTCGACGTGGCCCTGGCCATGGGCTCGGGGCGCTCGTCCACCGCCGACCCGGCCCTCATCTACCCGATGGAGATGGACCCCTTCTACCTGGCGCCGCTCGGCGCCGACGCCCTCAGCCTCGCCGCCCTGCAGGCGCAGGCCGTGCTCGCCGCCGGCGACGTCACCGAGCGCCAGCTGGCCGAGATCGCGGTCCGCTGCCGGCGCGACGCGCAGGCCAACCCCTACGCCCAGGTGAGCGGCGAGTTCGACGCCGACGCGCTCCTCGCCGAGGACGCCGTGCGGGCGCCGCTGCGCCGCCACGACCTGCCGCCCATCACCGACGGTGCCGCCGCGGTGGTCATCGCCCGGGCCGAGAGGGCCAAGGCGGTCTGCGACAGCCCGGTCTGGATCACGGGCATCGCCCACTGCGCCGAGCTGCACTACCCGGGCATGCGCGACCTCACCCGGTCGTCGTCGGCCCGCACGGCCGCCGAGGCCGCCGGCGTGCCCGACGGCCCGGTGGACGTGGCCGAGCTGCAGGCCGCGTTCACCCACGAGGAGCCGCTGCTGATCGAGGCCCTCGAGCTCCACCCGAGCGTCCCGGTGAACCCGTCCGGCGGCCCGCTGGCGGCCAACCCGGTCATGGCGACGGGCCTGGTCCGCATCGCCGAGGCGGCCGCCGCCATCCGCGATCGCGGGGCGAGCCGCACCGTCGGCCACGCCACCTCGGGCCCGTGCCTGCAGCAGAACCTGGTGTGCGTTCTGGAGGCTTCTCGCTGATGGCGCACTCACCCGCCGCCGTCGTCGGCATCGGCCAGACCCACCACAAGAAGAAGCGGTGGGACGTCTCCCTCGGGGGGCTCGTGCGCGAGGCGGCCCGTCGGGCCCTCGACGACGCGCAGATGGACTGGGGCGACATCGACGCCGTGGTCCTCGGCAAGGCCCCCGACCTGTTCGAGGGCGTCATGAAGCCCGAGCTCTACCTCACCGACGCGCTCGGCGCCCACGGCAAGCCCATGTTCCGGGTGCACACCGCGGGCTCGGTCGGCGGCACCACCGGCATCGTGGCCAGCCACCTGGTCGAGACCGGCCGCCACCGCCGCGTGCTGGCCGTCGCCTACCAGAAGCAGTCCGAGGGCAACGCCCAGTTCGCCCTCGGCTCGGGCAAGGGCGCCTCGCTCGGCGCCGGTGGGGCGTTCGCCCCGTTCATCCGCAGCTACATCCACCGCTCCGGCGCGCCCCTCGACGTCGGCCCCATGGTCGCGGTGAAGGACCGGCAGAACGCGCTGAAGAACCCCTACGCCCACCTGCGCCTCGAGGACATCTCCGTCGAGTCGGTGAAGGCGTCGCCGATGATGTGGGACCCGCTGCACTTCCTCGAGTCCTGCCCCTCGTCCGACGGCGCCTGCGCCGTCGTGTTCACCGACCGGGCCGGCGGCGAGGCGGCGGCGGCCGACGGCCGGCCGCCGGCGTGGGTGCTGGGCTCGGCCATGCGGTCCGAGCCGTTCGGCTTCCCCGGCCGCGACCCGGTGCTGCCCCAGGGTGCCGCCGACTGCGCCGAGGACGTCTACGCCCAGGCCGGCATCACCCGCCCCCGCGAGCAGATCGACTGCGCCGAGCTCTACGTGCCGTTCTCGTGGTACGAGCCGATGTGGCTCGAGGCCCACCACCTGGCCGGCCCGGGCGAGGGCTGGCAGTTGGTCGAGTCCGGCGCCACCGCGCTCGACGGCTCGTTCCCGGTCAACATGTCCGGCGGCGTGCTGTCGTCGAACCCCATCGGCGCCTCCGGCCTGCTGCGCTTCGCCGAGGCCGCGCTCCAGGTGCGGGGCATGGCCGGCGAGCACCAGGTCGACGGGGCGCGGGTGGCCGTGGCCCAGGCCTACGGCGCGTCGGCCCAGTACTTCAGCATGTGGGTCGTCGGCGCCAGCCTCGACCCCTTCGGATGACCGACGAGTCGGAGGAGATGGCGGTCACCGGTGCCTGGCCGCTCCCCCGGCTGCGCCCACGGATCGACGGAAGCGACGGAGGTAGGACGTGACAGGACCGCTGGACGGGGTGAGGGTCGTCGAGGTCGCGAGCTGGATGTTCGTCCCCTCCGCGGGGGCGGTGCTCGTCGACCAGGGCGCCGAGGTGCTCAAGATCGAGCACCCCGAGACCGGCGACCCCCAGCGAGGCCTGGTCACGTCGGGCCTGCTGCCCGGGGGCGCCGAGGGCGTGAACTTCATGATGGAGCAGCCCAACCACGGCAAGCGCTCGGTCGCCCTCGACCTGTCCCACCCCGACGGGCGCGAGACGCTGCTGCGCCTGGTCGAGACCGCCGACGTGTTCCTCACCAACTACCTGCCCCAGGTGCGGCGCAAGCTGAAGATCGACAACGACGACCTGCGCGAGCGCAACCCGGCGATCATCATCGCCCGGGGCACCGGGCAGGGCGCGAAGGGGCCCGACGCCGAGAAGGCGGGGTACGACGGCACGTCGTACTGGGCCCGCGCCGGCATGGCGGCGGTGATGCCCACCCGCGACGGCTGGCCGATGGGCC
>JACJWK010000043.1 GCA_020637195.1 Microthrixaceae bacterium | reverse complement strand
GTGCCGATGACGAGGCGCAGGTCGTTGACCGCCCCCATCCAGGCGAGGAGCTGCTCCTCGGTGATGACGTCGGCGTCGACGGTCTCCTCCACGACGTCGATCGCGGCGAGGCGGCCCTCGAGCAGGTCGTCGCGCACGAGGCCCTGGTACTCGGCGTCGAGCTCGGCGTCGTCGGGGTAGGCGGTGGGGAAGAGCCGGCGCAGCACGGGATCGACGTCGGCGCCGGCGGCGCCGCCGCCCGAGCCCGCGGTCAGCAGCTCGCGGAGCTGGCCCAGCAGGTGGCCGAGCAGGTCGCGCTCGCCGTGGCGCATGCGCACGTCGTAGGCGCCGTCCGGGCGGGGGCGGACCACGGCCCCCCGCAGGCCGAAGGCCATGGCGCTACGCGTCCTGCTGCATCGTCGCCCAGAGGCCCTTCTCGTGCAGCCGGAACACGTCGAGCTCGGCCTTCTCGCGTGTGCCGCTCGAGACGACGGCCTTGCCCTTGTGGTGCACGTCGAGCATGAGCTCGGTGGCCTTCTCGTGGCTGTAGCCGAACAGCTGCTGGAAGACGAGGGTGACGTACGACATCAGGTTGATGGGGTCGTTCCACACGATCACGATCCAGGGCAGGTCGGGGTCGACGACCTCGCCGAGGTCCGGCTGGTCGACTTCGACGGGAGCGACGCCGGGCACCGCCGCCCCCTACCCGCCGGCCGGGACGGCCGTCGCCTCGGGCCGGGCGGCGTCGTCGGCGGGCCCGGCACCGGCCGCGGCCGGCGCCGGGTGCTCGTGCAGGCCGAGCTCGAAGGTGAGCACGGCGATCCACACGAGGACCGAGCCGACGAGGTGCAGGGCCACGAGCCCGATCGGCACGCCGGTGAAGTACTGCGTGTAGCCGACCGCGGCCTGGGCGACGAGGACGACGAGCAGGATCTCGCCCCGGCGCAGGATGTCCCGGGTCAGCTCGCCGCGCCGGCGCAGCATCCAGAGGGTGGCGAGGGTGACGAGACCGAACAGCACGACCGACCCGCCGTGGAAGCGGACGACCTCGCCCACCACCAGGTCGAGGCGCTCGACCTCGGGGTCGCCGCCGTGGGGGCCCGAGCCGGTGACCACGGTGCCGAGGAAGATGGCGAGCCCCGCCGCCGCCACCATGAGCCGCCCCATCCAGCGCACGTCGTCGGACACCAACGGCCGGGCCGCGGTCGGGGGCTGCCCGGCCAGGTGGTGGAGCACGACCGCGTTCCAGATGATGACCATCGAGAGCAGGAAGTGGCCCATCACGAACGGGGGTGACAGCTCGAACAGCACGGTGAGCCCGCCCAGCACGATCTGGCCGATCATCCCCGCCACCAGCCCGAGCGACCACCACGTGAGGTCGCGCCGACGGGGGGCGCGCACCAGCGAGCCGAGCACGGCCAGGATCACCGCCGCCGACAGCAGGCCGGTGAACGTGCGGTTCACGAACTCGACCATGGCGTGGTACTCGAGCGGCGCGACGAGGCGGTTCTCCTCGCACGTGGGCCAGTCCGAGCAGCCGAGCCCCGACCCCGTGAGGCGGACGGCGCCGCCGGTGACGACGATCACCGACAACAGGACGAGCGCCAGCAGGGTGATCTTCTGGTACGTGCGGGGCGAGCACCGGGGGAGGGCCATCGCCCCCCGATCCTACGGAGCAGGCCACTTGGGTCCGAATCGGCGGGACGCCGTACCCTGGTGCCGTCATGCACCTCATCGCCCGGCGCTCGCTCGCGCACACGGTCGGGGCCTACGTCGCCCTCACCAAGCCCCGCATCATCGAGCTGCTCCTGGTGACCACGTTGCCGACCATGGTCGTCGCCGAGCAGGGCCTGCCCTCGCTCGGCCTCATGGTGGCGACCCTGGTGGGGGGCACGCTGGCCGCCGGCGGCGCCAACGCCATCAACATGTACGTCGACCGCGACATCGACGCGCTGATGGAGCGCACCCGCAACCGGCCCCTCGTCACCGGCGACGTCACGCCCACCGCGGCGCTCACGTTCGCCATCGCCCTCGAGGTCGTGGCCTTCGTCGAGCTCTGGCTGCTCGTCAACCTGCTCAGCGCGGTCCTCGCCGTGTCGGCCTGCCTCTTCTACGTCTTCATCTACACGCTGTGGCTGAAGCGCACCTCGAAGCAGAACATCGTCATCGGCGGCGCCGCGGGGGCGGTCCCCGTGCTGGTCGGGTGGGCCGCGGTCACCGACAGCCTCTCGTGGGCGCCGTGGCTGATGTTCGCCATCATCTTCATCTGGACGCCGCCGCACTTCTGGGCCCTGGCCATCCGCTACCGCGAGGACTACGCCGCCGCGGACGTGCCCATGCTCCCGGCGGTCGAGACGCTGCGCCACACCGCGGTCCAGATCCTCGTCTACACCGTCGTGCTGTGGGCCACCACGCTGGTGCTGGCCCCGGTCGCCGACCTCGGCACCATCTACGTCGTGAGCGCGGTCGTGCTCGGCGGGATCTTCACGGCCATGGCCGCGGCGCTGCTGCGACGCCCGGCGCCGCCGCTCGCGATGCGGCTGTTCACCTACTCCATCACCTACCTGACCCTGCTGTGGGCGGCGATGGCCGTGGACGTGCTCGTCGAGCACGGTCTCTGACCCCTCGGGGGAGGGTTCGCGGTTTTTCTGGCACTCGCGCCGCGTGACTAGAGTTCGCCACCGAGCCGAGCCATGACTGTCACCGAGACCAGACCAGACACCACGGCCGCACCCGAGGCCGAGGTCCCGCCCGAACACGCGCCCACCTCGCGCGGCCTGCCGGCCCTGCTCGGCAGCGGCGACCACAAGGTCGTCGGCCGCCTCTGGATCGCCAGCGCCTTCGTCTACCTCCTCGTCCTGTTGGGGCTCGCGGCGCTGCTCGGCTTCGAGGACGCCGACCAGAGCGCCTTCCAGGTGCTCGGCTCGGACGTGTACGTCCAGGTCTTCAGCCTCTCGCGCGTCGGGGCGGTGTTCCTCGTGGCCATCCCCCTGTTCCTCGGCGTGGCCACCTTCGTGGTGCCGCTCCAGGTGGGCGCCCGGTCGATCGCCCTGCCCCGCGCCGCGGCGGCCTCGTTCTGGACCTGGCTCGTGGCCGGCGGCATCCTCATCGGCTCGTACGCGATCGACGGCGGTCCCGGCGGCGGTGACGCCGAGGGCATCGACCTGTGGATCGTCGCCTTCGGCCTGGTGATCGTCGCCCTGGTCGCCGCCTCCGTGTCGGTCGCCACGACGGTGCTCGCCGACCGGGCCGAGGGCATGCGCCTCACCCGCACGCCGCTGTTCTCGTGGTCCATGCTCGTGGCCACCAGCCTGTGGATCCTGAGCCTTCCCGTCCTGGCGGCGAACCTCCTGCTCGTCGGCATCGACCACCGCTACGGCCAGCAGCTCTTCGGCACCGACGCCGACGTGTGGGCCCAGGTGGCCTGGGCCTTCCACCAGCCCCAGATCTACGTGGTGGCCATCCCGGTGTTCGGGGTCGTCCTCGACGTGGTCGCCACCGCGTCGGGCGCCCGGCCCCGCTTCCGCCAGGCGGCGATGGTGGTCACCGGCCTGTTCGGCGTGCTCGCCTTCGGCGCCTGGATGCAGCCGTTCTTCAACGCCGAGGCGCTCGACGACCTCTGGTTCATCGGCGTGGCCTGGGTGAGCCTGCTCACCGTGCTCGGCCTGCTCCTGCTCGTCGGCGAGACCGTCGGCCGCAACCGGCCGAAGCTCTCGGGCCCGCTGGCCCTCGCCGTGGTCAGCTTCTTGTTGCTGCTCGGCGCCACCGTCGCCGGCGGCTTCGCCGTGCTCGACGTGCTCGAGCTGTGGGACACGGCCTTCGTGGCCGGCCAGATGCACCTCACCGTGCTCGCCGCGGTCACCGGCGGGCTCGCCGGCGTCTGGTACTGGCTGCCCAAGATCGCCGGCCGCAAGGCGTCCGACGCCGCGGGCGGGCTCGTCGCCCTCCTGGTGCTCACCGGTGCCACCCTGGTGGCCCTCGGCATGCTGTGGAGCGGTGCGCTGGATCAGCCGCTGCTCGCCACCACGGCCATCGAGGTGCGAGACGGCGTCGAGGCGCTCAGCGTCCTGGCCGCGATCGGCTTCGTGGTGCTGGTGCTCGCCGCGGTGGTCGCCGCCCTGTCGCTCGTCGTGGCCGTGCGCAAAGGCCTCACCTCGAGCCCCGAGCACCGCCCCGACGACCCGTGGGGCGGCCAGACCCTCGAGTGGTCCACCACCTCGCCGCCGCCGTGGAACAACTTCGCGGAGCCGCCGGCCCCGGTGCTCACCGCGTCCCCCCTGTTCGACTCCGTCGAGGAAGGTGCGTGATGGCCGTCGCCACCCGCCCCGTGCCCGCGCTGGCCCCGCCGCCCCAGCCCCGCCGCCCGCGCGTGCTGCTCGTGGGCACGGCCTTCGCCGTCGCCGCCGTCGCCATGTCCTTCATGGGCCTGCTCGGCATCTACGTCAAGGTGCGGGCCGAGGCCATCGCCGGCGGGGGCACGTGGCTCCCCGAGGGCGTCACCATCCCGCTCACCCCGCCGAACGTGGCCATGGCCACGCTGTTGATGTCGGTGGTCACGATGCAGTGGGCCATCTACGCCATCGGCAACCGCGACCGGACCAACGCCTACGTGGCCCTGGCCATCACCATCTTGTTGGGTGCGGCGTTCGCCAACTCCACGGCCTACCTCTACAGCCAGATGGGCCTGGTCGTGGCCGACAGCGTCGTGGGCGTGCTGATCTACGCCATCTCGGGCGCCCACCTCGTCCTCACCGTCGCCGCGCTGCTCTACCTGGGGCTGGTCGCCCTGCGGGCGCTCGGTGGCGAGTACACCCCCACCGACCGGGAGGGGCTGAGCTCGGCGGCGCTGCTCTGGTACGGCACCGTCGCGGTGTACTCGCTCATCTGGTACATCGTCTTCATCACCAAGTAGGAGCGTCGGGAGCATGATCACCAAGGGATCGCGGTTCTTCTTCGGCTTCGCCGCGCTCGCCTACGTCGGCGCCATCGTCTACGGGCTCAGCACCGGTGGGCACGTGTTCGGCGTGTTCTCGCTCGGCTACAAGGAGAGCGTCGGCGAGCACCTGGGCTACGCGGTGCTGCTGGGCGCGGCCGCGGTGTCGGCCTTCCTCGGGTTCTTCACCGTCGCCCTGCGCGACGCCGACCCCGAGGCCGAGGCGCAGGTGGTCCACCTCGACCACGTGCCCCCGGCCGAGTCGATCAACCGCACCAACTTCTGGCCCATCGTGGCCGCCTTCTCCCTCGGGGCCATGGCCATCGGCCTGGTGGTGGGCTCGCCCCTGTTCGTGGCGGGGGCGATCGGCCTCGGCATCGTCGTGATCGAGTGGGGCATCCGGAACTGGGCGGACCGCCGCACCGGCGATCCCGAGGTCAACCGCGAGATCCGCAACCGCATCATGCTCCCCGTCGAGATCCCGGTCGGGGCGCTGCTGTGCATCGCCCTGCTCGTGGTGCTGTTCTCCCGGGTGCTGCTCGCCACCCCCAAGTCGGGCTCCACCGGCCTGGCCATCGTCGTGGCGCTCCTCGTGCTGGGCGTGGCCACCCTCATCGCCACCCGGCCCCGCCTCAGCGCCAACCTCATCGCCGCCCTGCTCCTGCTCGGCGGCATCGCCGTGCTCGTCGGTGGCATCACCGCCGCCTCGGTGGGCACCCGCGACTTCGAGGAGCACCACGAGGACACCGAGTACGAGCAGCCGCCGGTCGGCGGCGAGCTCCCGCCCGAGCGGCCCGAATCCACCACGACCACCGAGGCCTCGAATTGAGCACCCACCCTCGCGTCGGCCAAGCTCCGAACGTGCCCGCGCCCCGCCGCCGCCTCCCGTCGCTCGTCACGGGCGCCCTGCTGTTGGGGGTCACCCTGCTGGCCACCGGCTGCGCCGCCGACGCCCCCCTCGACATCTTCCAGGGCGACGGCAGCGAGTCGCAGATCATCAACGACCTCCAGATCCCGGTCTTCGGCGTCGCCGTGATCATCGGCATCCTCGTGCTGGCCGCGATCGTGTTCATCGTCGTCAAGTTCCGGGCCAAGCCCGACGACGACGACCTGCCCCCCCAGACCCACGGCGCCCTCGGGCTCGAGCTCGGCTGGACCCTGCTGCCCGCGCTCATCCTGGCCTTCGTGGCCGTGGGCACGGTCGTCACCATCTTCGACCTCGCCGACGCCCCCGACGACGCCCTCGAGGTCGACGTCTACGGCCAGCAGTGGTGGTGGGGCTTCGAGTACGACGTCGACCAGGACGGCACCGCGGACATCGTCACGGCCAACGAGATGGTCATCCCCGCGGGCGAGCCGGTCGTGGTCAACATCCGCTCCCGCGACGTCATCCACTCGTTCTGGATCCCGGCCCTCAACGGCAAGAAGGACGCCGTGCCCGGCCGCACGCACCACCTCACCATCCAGGCCGACGACCCCGGCATCTACCGGGGCCAGTGCACCGAGTTCTGCGGCCTGTCGCACGCCCGGATGCAGATGCGGGTGGTCGCGCTCGAGCGCGCCGACTACGACGCGTGGATCGAGAACCAGCAGCGAGACGCCGAGACGCCGACCGACGCCGACGCCGCCGCCGGGCTCGAGATCTTCCAGGGCCAGTGCGTCACCTGCCACCAGATCGACGGGGTCGACGAGGTCGAGTTCGCCGCCCAGGTGTCGGGCGCCGCCCCCAACCTCACCCACCTCATGACCCGCAGCACCTTCGCCGGCGGCATCTTCGAGCTCTACGACGAGGCCAACGAGGGCGACCCGTACGACCTCGGCGGGATCCCCTACAACGACCTCCCCGAGCAGGGCACCTTCAACCGCAACCAGCTCGAGGCGTGGCTCCGCAACCCGCCGGCGGAGAAGCCGATGGCCCCCGACCCCACCGAGTTCAGCCAGTACGGGCGGGGCATGCCCAACCTCAACCTGACCGAGCAGCAGATCGACCTCCTGGTCGCCTACCTCGAGACCCTCAAGTAGGAAGCAGATGGCCCTTACCGAGGAACGCCCCCTTGCGCTGACCACCGGCGACGAGGTCACCGTCGACCACGAGCCGCTCGGCGTCTTCCGCCGCCCGACCGCCACCGAGGGGTGGCGGAGCTGGGTCACCACCGTCGATCACAAGAAGATCGGCATCATGTACGGCTACGCCGCCTTCTTCTTCTTCCTGGTCGGCGGGCTCGAGGCGCTGGTCATCCGCACCCAGCTGGCGGTGCCCGACAACAGCGTGGTGAGCGCCGAGCTCTACAACCAGGTGTACACGATGCACGGTGTCACCATGGTCTTCCTGGTGATCATGCCGATGGCGGCCGCCTTCGCGAACTACCTGCTGCCGCTGCAGATCGGCGCCCGGGACGTCGCCTTCCCCCGGATGAACGCGTTCAGCTTCTGGTGCTTCTTGTTCGGCGGCATCTTCTTGAACACCAGCTGGTTCCTCGGCGGCGCCGCCGACGGTGGCTGGTTCGCCTACTCGCCCAACACCGGCGTGGTGTTCTCGCCGTCGCACGGGCTCGACTTCTTCACCCTCGGCCTGTTGATCACCGGCATCGCGTCCCTGGTGAGCTCGATCAACCTCACGGTCACCGTTCTCAACATGCGGGCGCCGGGCATGACCCTCATGCGCATGCCGGTCTTCACCTGGATGGTGCTCGTGGTCCAGGTGCTGTTGGTGTTCGCCCTGCCGGTGATCACCCTGGCCCTGATCCTGTTGCTCTTCGAGCGCCTCTACGACGCCCAGTTCTTCAACCCCGAGGCCGGCGCCGACCCGCTGCTGTGGGAGAACCTCTTCTGGATCTTCGGCCACCCCGAGGTGTACATCCTCATCCTGCCCTCGTTCGGCATCGTGTCCGAGGTCATCCCGGTCTTCTCCCGCAAGCCCATCTTCGGCTACCCGTTCATGGTGTTCTCGGGCATCGCCATCGGCTTCATGGGCTGGGGCGTGTGGGCCCACCACATGTTCGCCTCGGGCATCGGCCCCATCTCGGTGGCCGCGTTCTCGCTGTCCACCATGTTCATCGCGGTGCCCACCGGCGTGAAGATCCTCAACTGGCTGGCCACCATGTGGGGCGGCAAGTTGACCTTCACCACCCCCATGCTGTTCGCCGTCGGGTTGGTGGCGATGTTCACCGTCGGCGGCCTGTCGGGCGTCACCCACTCGGTGGCCCCCTCCGACACCCAGCAGACCGACACCTACTACATCGTCGCCCACTTCCACTACGTGCTGTTCGGCGGCGCCCTCATGGGCCTGTTCGCCGGCTTCTACTTCTGGTGGCCGAAGGTGTACGGGCACTTCCTCGGCGAGCGCCTCGGCAAGGCCCACTTCTGGCTGATGCTCATCGGCTTCAACCTGACGTTCGGGCCCATGCACATCCTGGGCCTCCAGGGCATGTCGCGACGGATCTACACCTACGACGACGGCCTCGGCTTCAACATGTGGAACTTCGTGTCCACCGTCGGCGCCTTCCTCATCGCGGTGTCGATCCTGCTCTTCATGGCCAACGTGTGGACCAGCCGCCGCAAGGCGAAGGGCCAGCCCGCCGTCGGCCCCGACCCCTGGGACTCGCGCAGCCTCGAGTGGATGATCCCCTCGCCGGTGCCCGAGTACAACTTCGACGAGATCCCCGTCGTCACGAGCCGGGACGAGTTCTGGACCCGCAAGTACGGCGAGGACGAGAACGGCAAGGTCGTGCGGCTGCACTCGGCCGACGAGGTGTGCCAGAAGCCGGGCGCCACGGGCATCCACCTGCCGTCGCCCTCGTACTGGCCCATCGTCTTGTCCGCCGGCCTGCCCTTCATCGGCTACGGCCTCATCTACAGCCTGTGGTGGGCCGCCCTCGGCGGCGTCCTGGTGATCGCCGGCATCTACGGCTGGGCCCTCGAGCCGGCCGACGACGACGAGAACCCGCACGGCCACGACGACCACGACGACCACGACCCGAGCGGGGACGACGCCGTCGCCGCGGACGAGCCGGTGGACGTGCCCGAGGAGGCCCCCGTTGGCTGACACCGCCACCCACGACGTCACCCTCGGCGAGGCCTTCGCCGCCGAGGTGGGCTCGGGGCACCACGCCACCAACACCGGCTACACCAACGAGAAGTTGGGCATGTGGGTGTTCCTGGGCTCGGAGTGCCTCCTGTTCGGCGGCCTCATCACGACCTACCTGCTCTACCAGGACCGTGCCGTCGAGGGCCCGCTGCCGAAGGACCTCTACGACATCCCCTTCACCTCGGTCAGCTCGTTCGTGCTGTTGATGAGCTCGCTCACCATGGTGCTGGCGGTCAGCTCGCAGGTGCAGGGCGACCTGCGGCGCGCCCGCACGTGGCTGGTGGGCACCGCGCTGCTCGGCGCCACCTTCATCGCCGGCCAGGTGTACGAGTTCACCTCGTTCGTGAAGGAGGGCATGGGCTACACGACCAACCTGGCGGCGTCGGCCTTCTACACCCTCACCGGCTTCCACGGTGTCCACGTCACCGTCGGCATCATCATGCTGGCGTCGTTGGTCGCGCTCTCCGCGTCGGGTCGCCTGGGCCAGGACCGGGCCGAGACGGTCGAGATCGTGGGCCTCTACTGGCACTTCGTCGACGTCGTGTGGATCCTGATCTTCACGATCGTCTACCTGATCACCTGAGGAGCGCCATGAGCGTCACGGACCGAAACGACGCCGAGGTGGGCGCGACCGACGAGGAGTCGGAGACGCCGCCCGACATCGAGGCCATCTCCCACGTCAGCGACTGGAAGTACATCCAGATCGCCATCATCCTCGCCGTGATCACCGCGGCCGAGGTGGCCACCTACTACATCGACACCGGCCCGCTCGAGGTGCCGCTGCTGATCGCGATGATGATCGCCAAGTTCGTGCTGGTGATCATGTGGTTCATGCACCTGAAGTTCGACAGCCCGCTGTTCACCCGGACGTTCGTGGCCGGTCTGGCCATGGCGGTCGTGGTGTACATCGCGGTGCTCTCGATGTTCGAGTTCTGGGCCTGATCGAGGGACCGTCGTGATCACCGCCGCCCTCGACCCCTGGCGGTGGCAGGCCCACCCCGAGGTGTGGTTCGTCGTCGGCTCGCTGGTGGCGCTGGGCTGGTACGCCGCCCGGGTGATCGGGCCCAAGGTGGTGCCCGAGGGCGAGCCGGTCGTCACGCGACGCCAGAAGGGCTTCTTCGTCGCCGGCCTCGTCACGTTGTGGGTCGCGGCCGACTGGCCGGTGCACGACATCGCCGAGGACTACCTGTACTCCCTCCACATGATCCAGCACACGCTGCTGGCCTACGTGGCGCCGCCGCTGTTCCTGCTCGCCACCCCGACCTGGCTGGCCCGCCTCATCATCGGCGAGGGCCGGCTGTGGCGCTGGGTGAAGGTGCTCACCGTCCCGGTCATCGCCGCCGTGCTCTTCAACGCGGTGGTGATCTTCACCCACTGGCCGACGGTGGTGAACTTCTCGGTGTCCAACGGCATCGTCCACTACCTGGTGCACGTCCTCGTGGTGGCCAGCGCCTTTCTGATGTGGACCCCCGTGTGCGGCCCGTTCCCCGAGCTGCGCATGTCGCTGCCCGGGCAGATGATCTACCTGTTCGCCATGTCCATCGTGCCCACCGTGCCGGCGGCGTGGCTCACCCTCGGCGGCACCATCATCTACAGCGCCTACGACGACCCGCAGCGGCTCTGGGGCATCAGCGCGCTGGCCGACCAGCAGATGGCCGGGCTCATCATGAAGCTCGGGGGCAGCGCCTACCTGTGGGGGATCATCACCGTGATGTTCTTCCAGTGGGCGGCGCGCCACGAGCGGGCCGAGCGCACGGGCCGGGCGTTGAGCGAGCGCGAGGTGCTCACCTGGGACCAGGTCGAGGCGCAGTTCGACGAGCACCCGGCGCCGAGCGAGCCTCCCGTCACTCCCAACGGAAGGTGAGCGCCGCGGCCAGCGGCGCCGCCACCGCCCACACGACGAGCGAGGCCCAGGCCCAGCCCGGCACGGAGGCGCCGGCGGTGACGGTGCCGTCCACGCCGGCGGCGAGCGCGGCGGCGGGGAGGGCCTTGGCCACGGCCTCGAGCGGCCCGGGCAGCTCGCCGAGCGGGAAGATCATCCCGCCGAGGAGCAGCAGCACCAGGTAGAGGCCGTTGGCGAGGGCCAGGGTGATCTCGGCCCGCAGGGCGCCGGCCATGAGCAGCCCGAGGCCCGCGAAGGCCACGGTGCCCAGCGCGGCGACGAGCACGAACGCGGGCCACGTCGCCTGCGGGTCCCACCCGAGCAGCAGCGACAGCGGGACCAGGACGACC
>JACJWK010000042.1 GCA_020637195.1 Microthrixaceae bacterium | reverse complement strand
CGCTACCTCGCGGCGATGGTCGAGGTGCCCGACGCCGTGGCGTGCTCGTCGGGGGAGGTGTGGATCGACGACGACGGTCGGGAGGTGGCGGTGCCCCGCCGCCCCAACCGGCGGGAGCGGATCTTCCGGGCCCAGCGCCGCTACGTGCTCGACCAGACCACCCTCGTGGCCCTCTGCCTGCGCAACGGTCAGGTGTACGGCGAGCCGTCGGCGGTGCTGTTCCGCCGGTCCGCGTTCGAGGCGGTGGGGGGCTACCGGGCCGAGATGGGCCACGTGGCGGACCTGGACCTCGACCTGCGCCTCGCCGGGCAGGGCCCGGTGCTCTACCTGACCGAGGCGCTCGTGCGCCGGCGGCTGCACGGCGGCATGGCCACGGCGTCCCAGCAGGCCAGCGGCGAGACCGCCGCCGCGCGGGAGCGGCTGCACGAGGCCTGGATCGGGCACCCGGGGCTCTCCGACCACGACCGGGACCGGGCCCGGGCCGCGCTCGTCTCGTGGGCGGCCCGTGACGTGGTGAAGGCCCTCCTGCGCCGCCGGAGCGCCGTCGCCCGCGAGCAGGCCGGCGTGGTCTGGCGCCACCGGCGGGTGCGGCCCCGCGCGCTCGCGGAGAACGTCGCCGAGCTGGTCACCGGCGCCAACCGCGACGCCCGCTGAGGCGGGGGCCGGTCGGGATCAGGCCTCGGCCACGGGTCGGGCCGCGGCCCGCACCCGGCGGGCCACCCACCGCCAGCCGCGGACCGGTGCGATCACCGAGACGCCCTCGCTGTCGTGGACGTCGATCGGCTCGTACGAGCACGGGTCCACGTTGGCGCTGCCCTCGCCCGAGCCCTGGTTGGCGCTGGGGCCCGGGACGAGGGGGCCGACCAGCGCGTTCTCGACGATGCGCACGTCCCGCGCGCCCCGCACGCGGACGAAGTTGTTGCGGCAGCGGCCGATCCGGTTGCGCACGACGCGGACGCCCCGGATGGCGACACCGGTGGCGAGGTCGTCGGCCACCGCGATGCCCGACGCGACGCCGCCACCCCACAGGACGCCGGTCTCGTGGAAGCCGGCGTCGTCGACCCGGTTGTCGCGGATGGTGACGCCGCTCACCGGCCCGTAGTCGGGCATCGGCCGGATGCCGATGCCGGTGAGGTAGGTGCCGGACACGGTGTTGCCCTCGATCACCACGCGGTCGCACCCCGCGAGGGCGATGCCGTTGGAGCCCGCCCGCTCGATGCGGTTGCCCCGCAGGGTGACGTCGGTCGACTGGGCGGGGTTCCACCAGTTGCCGCCCCACACGGCGATGGCGTCGTCGCCCGTGTCGGCGCACCGACAGCCCTCCACCAGCACGTCGTGGCAGCCGATCACGTGGATCCCGTCGGTGCACATGTCGTGGACGTCGACGTCACGGAGGGTCACGCCGGTGCAGCTGTTGACGTGGAAGCCGATGCGGGGCCCGTCGCACACCTCCACCCGCTCGGCCCGGAACCCGTGGAGGTCCCGGAGGTGCACGTTCATGTCCGCGCTCGTCCGGTTGCCGGGCGCGGGCAGGTTGGACCGGACGGTGAGGTCGCTGATGGAGGTGTCGACCCCGCCTCCGAAGCGGGCGTCGCCGTGGATGCTCAACCGCACCTTCGGGTACGCCCGGTGGTCGAGCAGCAGCGTGGTCCGTCCGGGCCCGTCCCCCCGGATGTGGAAGCGGCTGAACGGGAACGAGTGGTGCCGGTCGTAGCCCTCGAGGGGCCCCAGACGGTAGGTGCCGGCGGGCAGGTAGAGGACCGCCCCCACGTCGGGGTCGAAGCGGGGCCGGATGTGGCGGAACCCGTCGAAGCCCTCGAAGCAGGTGTGGGCCAGCACGGCCGGTCCGTCGTTGGCCTCCCCGTCGCCCACCGCCCCGAACTCCGTGACGTCGAGCACGACCGGGTCCGGGGGCACGGGCGGCGAGGGTAGCGGCGGCGTCAGCGGGGTGGGGTCCCGGCGGCACCGGAACCACGGGACGCCCACCGGGGCGCGGTGGTCGTGGCCGCGGCCGCCGTGACCGAGCCGACCACTCGACCGTCGTGGCGCTCCGGGTAGGTCAGCAGGCTGACGTAGAGGGGCTCGCGGGCCGGGTCACCGAGGATCACGTCACGCCGGCACGCCCCGTCCTCGACCACCTCGCGGACGACGTCACCTGTCCCCGTGGCGCCGGCCGAGGCGCCAGCTCACCCCACGGGCGACCGATACCTGACGCCGGCACGCCGAGGAACGAGGGCGGGGCGTTCCGGGTCGGCGCCGAGCGCGCACTCACGTCCCCGTGGTCGTCGCAACGCGCGAGCGAGACCGTCGTCCCGGGTGACGCGCTCGGCGACCTGGCGGCGGTGGCGGCCTTCCGGCGAGCGCTCGCCCGGAGCGGTGGTCCCCTCGCACAGCTCCGGGAGCGGTCCGGGCTGGCATCGGCGCTCGCCGGAGTTGCACCGCCACGGTGCCGAGCCGTCCGCGCCTGGCCCGCTGCTCCCGCCAGGCTCGCAGGCGGGCGAGCCGGTGTCCCAGCGGTCGACGTTGCGGCCGAGGCGGGGCGCAGCCTGGCGTCCTGGTTTCGAGCGACGCGGAAAGCATCGCCGAACCTGCCGGGCGGCAGGTGGTAGGGGCTGAACGAGGGTGACGACCGTGATGACCCACGCCTGCGTCGAGCCTGTCGGCGAACAGGGAGAAGTCGCCGAACCCGCCAGTTCTGGACCCGGCGAAGCAGAACGCGGTCGAGGGCGTGCCCCAGCGGGTCCGTGTGTGACGCTTTCTGTACCGGGCCAGGTTACTATCAGCGCGCCGTAGGACGCGCCGACCCGATCGACTCGATGGTCTTGCGGTGCACGCCGTCGAGCGAGGTCGCACTGAGATCGGCAGGCGCTCGGCAGGCGCTCCACCCCGGTCTCCACTGCGTGCCGTTGGTCCGCACGTTGCAGGCGATCTCCAGCCCTCGCCGACCATGAGGTACGGCGACCTGAGGACTCTGGTGGCGAGGAATCAACCGGCTCGCTGCCGAGGAAGCGAGCCTCGGAGAGGTGGGGCAGGAACCGCAGCTCGGCGAAGAAGGGCTCGCCGTAGGGCTTTGGGGAGTGGGGGGGCGGTCTTCGCAGTGGGCGCGGATCTTGGAGGACCAGTCGCCGTTGCACATCGCGCACTCGAGGTTGCACGTCGTGCTGAGCGCCAGCTCGAGGCACTGCGGGCTACCGGGTGCGCCGTGGTCGACCGGCGCATCGCCGAACGACGCGAGCGTGGTGTCCCACCCGCCGTCCTCGAGCTGCCAGGCGCAGTACTCGCACCCCTGGGAGAGGTCGTTTCACCCGGAGGTACTGACGCAGCGGACGCGGCCCCTTCTGCTTTCAGAGCTCGACCAGGGGCGTCGCCGATGTGGGCCCAGGGGGTGACGGGTGTTCTGGCAGCAGGCGAGTATTGCCGTGCGGGTCGAGGAACATCGACGCAGGGCGCGTAGCACGCCGACGGAACGCCTGTTCGAGAGGTCCCTGTTCGAGAGGTCCCCGCCCTCGAGGCCGGCCGTGGGTCGCCTGTGCCCATCGCCCGGGCACGGTAGCGCGGTATGGCGTCGCTCAGAACGGCGAGGCGGCGGCCCAGTCGTGTATGGGTGCCGGGTGACGGCGGCGACGGTGACCGAGCTGCCGCGCCTGCCGGGCCGGGGGAAGGCGGAACGCCTGGACGCAGAATGCGGGCGCGCCTCGGCGGGTCGAAGGCAGGAAGCCGGAGGACACCACCTGGGCGATGAGGGCCTCGACACGAGCGACGGTGCTCCCCAGGATGGCGGCGACGATCTGACGAGGTCGGCGTAGCTGCCGGTGCCGACGCACCGCTCGGCGGACACGCCGGACGAACGTTTTATCCGACCGGACCCACCCACCCGGTCCCCGTCGTCGCACTCCAGGAGCGAGACCCGGCCGTCGCGCAGGCCGTCGAGGACGCGCTTCCTCGGCTGTCGCCGTCGCCCGTCTGGCGTCCCTCGGGCGTCGCCGGGTCGGCCCTGGCGACCAGGACTGGGGAGGGCTCGACCTGCGGACACCTGCGGAGCGGGCGGCGGCGGAGCGGGCGGCGGCGGGACGCCGGAGCGGGGCGCCTGGTATGCCGGGTCCCCTGTCGCCACCGGGCCCAGCCCCTGGCGCAGGTGCGTCGGACTGACGGCCGTGACCGCCGAGCGCTCGACCCAGTGGCGCAGCCGGGCCAGCTCGTCGGCCCAGACCCCGGCGTTGAGGGTCAGGCGGCCCCGCAACTCGTCGTCGCGCTCCTCGAGGGCGCGGACGACGCGCTCGAGGTGGGGTCGCCGAGCGGAGGCTGCACAGGCTGAACGGGCTCCTGATCGCTCGTGTTGACGCGACCCGCGTCCCAGCGGTCGGCGAGGAGCAGGTAGTCGCCGAACTCGTGCCAGTTCCGTCGCATCAGGCAGAAGGTGAGGCCGAGGTCCGTCCCCCGCTCGCGCGTGTACCGGTGGAAGCGGGCGAGGTGGGTCCACAGCCGGTCGTAGGAGGCGCGACGCGGATGGCCCGACGGTCTCGCGGTCACCCTGTCGAGCGACAGCGCCACGGAGACCGGGAAGTGGTCGAGCACCCGCTCTCGGTCGCGCCACGACCGCGCCGTTGGTGGTGACCCAAATGCGCGCAGCCCGGCGTCGATCAGGTCCCAGACCCGGAAACGACTCCTGCCAGGGAAGGGCTCGCCCCCGAGGAAGCGCACCTCCACCAGGTGGGGAGGAACTCTCGGCGAGGTCGAAGAAACTGGTCGTCGTAGACGACGGCGCAGTGGTGGGCGCTGCTCGCGCCGGGCGTGATGGCCGACGACAGGTCGCTGTCGCAATATGATGCACTTCCGAGGCTGCAGAAAGTTGGAGACGGCCAGCCTGAGCCGCTGCGGCCAGGGCGGGTCGGCGGTCGGGGAACGCCAAAGCCGTTGAAGCCGGGCGAGCGCGCCCCCCGTTGTCCCGATCTGCCACTGCAGAAACGACACTTCGGGAGAGGTCGTAGTCGACCATGGCAGGGTGGAGACAGGCGGCCTTCACCCGCCAGATGTCGGGGAGGCGCTCGTGGGCGACGCTGCCGAGCACGCGCTCGACGTTCTGGAAGACGCCCGCACGTCGCCGGCGGGTCCAGGTACAGCGACGTCACCGGGGCGTAGCAGGCCGCGCGCAGCGCCTTTGTCGGCGAGGTTCCGGTGCCGTGGTGGGCCGCCTGCCGGTCCGGGTTCCATGCCCTCCTCAGATGAAGTCGGTATGCGGGCTCGATCGAGCGCGCGTACCGGACGGCTGGTGCGAGCAGCGCGACGGCGAGGGCGAGGTGGACGGCCAGCAGGCCGAGGTTCGGGACCCCGTTGCGCAGCACGGCAAGTCGCGGAACGCTTCGATCGGCGGCGGCCACTGGCTGACCCAGGCCAACCACTGGAACGCCGGGGGAGTGGATCGCCGCGGAGTACATCACCGGGGCCGCGCTTTCGACGCGGATCAGCAGGGACACGATGTGGGGATGTCGCGGACGGCCGCGGGTCCTGACGAGTACGCCGGTCGCCGCGGGTCCGGCCACCACGAGCAGCACGACCGGCAGCGGGAACAGGAGCGCCGTCCAGCCCGGCTGACTCCTGGACCGCGCGAAAGGCAACACGGGTACCAGGCCGATGGCGAGGTCCGCGAGCGATGCCCCGACCATGGATTGCGGGCAGGGCCTCTTTGGGGAAGTGGACCTTCGTGACCAGGTCAAAAGCCGAGATGAGGTCGAGACGGCGCCCAGGAGCCGGCGACAAAGGTCCAGAGGATTGCGCTGCCCACGCCAGGCTGAGGTACGGGACTCCCGTCGCCGGTGGTCACGTCGAAGCTCTGGGTCAGCACGATCCCGGTACACCACGAGGACTGCGACGGGCTGATCAGCCTACCGCGATGTCGAGCGTTTCCGCGGTAGCGGGTGCGCAGCTCCTGGGGCGCGAGGACGCGCACCAGTCGCGTCCACTGCTTCGTCCCGCAGCCCGGGCCCGAACCCCGGAGCTGTCGATGGCCACGACCGCTTTCGAGGCGTCGGGCCGGTCCGTGTCGCTGGCCCGCCACCGGGGGCGTCGTCGGGCATCAGCAAGCAGTGGCACAGAAAGCGTGAGCACCGACCCCACGGGCGTCGCCGCTGCCGACCCCACCTACGCCGGAGCTGGCGCGCGCCGCTGCTCGCTGGGGCCCGTGGTCGTCGTCGAGAGGAGACCCCGCCGGCCCCGTCAGTGGTTCGGCGTCTACCGCTGAGGCGGTCCGGGCGGCGCTGGCCGAGGAGGACCCTCTCGGCCTGCCTCTACCACGACGAGATGGGGCCTGACCGCCGCCACGGGGAGGTCCTGTTGGGGATGGACCCGCCAGCACCGTGCGCACCGGCCGTCCTGCAAACCCACGTTCTCGCGCTATGCTGGCCGGCCCCTCCGGGCCGCGGTCACCGCGCTGGTCGACGACGCTGCGTGGCTCACCCTCATCGCCGCCGACGGCGCCCCCTTCGCCGGGCGGATCTCGTGGCCGCCCTGTGCGAGCCCCTGCTCCGTGTGCGGGTGCTGGCCGCCCGTTGGATTCCGCCCGACGGTGTTCCACGGCCCACCCAGGACCAGGCGGTGGTGTTACAGGGCGACTGCTATCGGGCCGTGGCGGCTGCCGACGCGCTCTACCGGCGCCTGCGCCCCTGCGATCTGGGAGCGGCGCCGGCCCCGTCGCCGAGGACCCGGTCTCGGTCCTCGCCCACGGTGAGGTGGACGGCACGCTGCGCGATGAGGAGGTTCAGTCACCTGCGGCTGCTGGCCATCGCCGGACCGACACGGTCACCCGTGCGCTCGGGAACCTCCTGTTCGCTGACGACGCCGGGCCAGCTCGACGCTCCTGCGCAGTGACCTGGGCCGCTTCGCGGTGGAGGAGGCGGTGGAGTGCCCGGCGGTCCGGTGCCCCGGATCGCGCGCCGGGACTCGAGCTCGTTGGTCACCCCGTGCCTGCTGTACTGGCGGTCCGGGTCGTCCTGGGGGCGGCCAATCGGGACCCTGACCGATGGTCCGACCCCTGACTGCCATGACCTGCGCTGCGAGCTGAGGCCCAACGCCGGCTTCGGGCTGGCGTCCACTGTGCCTCGGCGCACCTGGCCCACACGGTGCTGGAGCACACCGTTACCGCCCCGTCGGAGCGACCGCCGGGGCCTCGAGCTCGATCCGGGCGCCCCCCGCCCCCGCAGCATCGAGGTGTGGGCACTGACTCGCCTCGCCCCGATGCTGGTCCGATGGGGGTGAGGCGGCGTCGGTGGGGCTGAGGGGGTGCCGTACAGTGGGCGGCCGGGGAGGTCTGGTGCGTGCGGCAGATTCCTGAGGCGGCCGTGGCGCGCGCGACGGGGACGCCACGCTGGCGCGATCGCCGGACGAGACGCCTGAGCCCCTCGGGATCGATGCTGCGCTGCTCGCCCCGTCGGCGATGTGTGCCCGCGGAGGCGCCTGCGGCGTGACCGACGCGCTCCGCACTGGCCGACTGACCGGGTGGCGCCGGTCTGCGGTTGCGTGGGCCGCCCGGTGACCGGGCGGCGTGGAGGTCGAGGGCGTCACGGCTGGTCCCTCGTTGCCTGCGGCGCCGACCTCCGCTCGCCTGACGCGGTCGCGGACGGTGCGACGGTGAGCGAGGTGCGGAGGCGGGCCCGCGAGGGTCATTTTATCCCGGCCTGCCTGGACGGCCTGCCGCCGCCTACCTGCGCGCGCCTGGGAGGGGGAGTCGCCTGCGCCGGTCGCGGGCGCGTGAGATCCCCGCCGCCGATGACGGGATGGGGCCCCGCCGCCGAGGCGCTGGCCCGCCTGAGCTGGAGCGCCGGGCAGCTCGACGGCGGGCGGGGTCCCGGTGTTCGCGGTGTGGCAGGGAGCGGGTGGGGCCGGCCCTGTCGCTCGGGATGCTGACGGTCTGGCAGGGGCCTGGGATGACGGTGCCCGTTGCCACGACATCCGTCGCCCCGAGACCGGGGCCCAGGCGCTGTGGGCGCTGGCGGCCCATCGGGGCCCGGCGGTGCTGTTGTGCTCGAACTACGTGTGGTCGGTGGAGCACAACCTGGAGGTGGCGCGGCGGGCGCGGAGCTGTGCCCCGGTTGGTGGTGGTACGCAAAATAGAGCACGCCGAAGTACGAGGAGGACGCGGCGCGGTTCCTGGCCGAGCACGGTGGGGTGGCGCACGTGTTGGTGCGGGGCGAGGGGGAGGTGGCGCTGTGCCGGGTGCTGGAGGCGTTGGCGGGGTCGTTGCCGGCGTTGGACGGGGAGTTGCCAGTCGGCAGCGCCGGGCCTGACGTTCGGACCTGGTGGGTGGTGGGGTGGTGCGCACGGGTGAGCCGGAGCGGTGGGGACCTGGACGTTGCCGTCGCTGTACCCACGGCGAGTTCGACCATCGACCCGTCGGCCTGGCACTTCTTGCGGTGTCGATCGAGACGAACCGGGGTGCCCGTATTGGCACGCGTTCTGCGACTGGGTCGGCGACCGGTCGCGGATCCGCAAGTCTGCGGTGCCCCGGGTGCTCGGGGAGTGTCGATACGCACGGCGCGGATCCGCCGGTGCAGAGTCTGCGACGCCAACTTCGGGATCCTGGCGCGACGTCGAGGTCGCGCAGGGCCCGGCTGCCGTCGCCCGCGCCGCGGCGCTCCCCGCATCCCCGCCTTCACGCCTCCCAAGAACACCACCCGCCACGTCACCCGCATCCTCGACGCCGCTCGACGCGGGTTCCCAGTCCACCGCCATCTCTGCTCCAGGACCACCGACGCCACCCCTGGCTGCGGTCGAGCGCACGAACATCGCCCGACCACTATTTCTGGTCTCTGGCCGCCGAGCTCCGGCGTGGCGGGGCCTCCCGCTGACCGGCGAATCTGCTCATCGGGCTCCCGGGCCAGACCTACGAGAGTCAAACGGCCGACTTCCAGTTCTTCTCCTCACCACCAGATCTCACCGCAGCTGGTCGCTCCGGTGCTCCCAACGCCCCCATGAACGAGCCTGGCTACCGGCGTGGCGGTACGGCATCCGCACGGGCGGCTATCGGTCAGGCGTCGACGTCGACGATGAGCGCCACGATCGCTTCTCCGGATGCTGGCCCCTGCGCAAGGTGCAGGTCGTACGACCAGTACGGCGCGTGCTCTCGCACGTCCTGCGCTTCGTGCGGTGGGACCGGGCGATCCTGATCGGCCGACAGCTCGATCGCCTCCTGCCGTCACCGCCGAGGACCTGACCCACAATTCCCCGCTGACCTGGCTCTTGCTCGTTCGACCGCCACGCCACGGTGCCGGTCGGCTGGCGGTCCTCTACGGGGAGGTGGGGGCGTTGTTTCGCCGACGAGTGGGGGATCGACCCCTGGCGGCCCCCCTGACGTCGCCACGGTGCTGGCCGTGCAGGAGGCGCTGATGCCGATGCCGGGTCGGCGCTTCCACCTGGTGCACTCGACCACGACTACGTCGAGTACCACCGCGACGCCACTGCGGGCCTGTATTGCCGACGGCTGCGTTTCCTGATGCCGTTGCGGCCGCTGGCTTCACCACCGCCGGGGCGCCCGTGGTCACCGGTGATCCTCGCTCTGCGAGGCGGCCTGCGCTGCCGGCGACTCCGCGCGACGAGTCCCTGCTCGGCTGGGGTTCTGGCTCGGCGTGGGCAGCTCCCCACGAGCTCTCTTTGCGCCTGCTCACCCGCGTGGCTCCCCTGCGCTCCGCCACCTGACGTCGCTGCGCGCGAGGCGGACTGGCTGGCGCGGTCCTGGCGGTCCCCTGCCGGAACCCGTGACCGACTGGCGCGTGCTCGTCGTGCGCGAGCCCACGGTGTGGTGGTCGACCCGGTTCCGGCGGGAGAGCCCCGCCGAGTGGTCGCTCGACGGCTCGGTGGCGCTGCCGCCCGCCGGACCGGGGCCCGGCGCCGTCGGCGGGCGCGCTGGGCCCGGCACGGATCGTGGCGCCCGTGGACCTGGGTCGACGGCTCGACGCCGAGTGCGCACCTCGAGGGGAACCGGGGCGAGGTGCCCTGCCTCGACGCCGACGACCTGCGGTTGCTCTTCGACGCCCCTGACGGCGCGGTCACCGTCGAGGAGGCTGCCGCCCGTCGGGGTGGCGCTGGGGCTTCGGCGCCCGCCTGGGGCGCCTTCTGGCTGCGAAGCCGGTCGGGTGAAGCGGCTCACCGACCGTCACGAGTACCGCCCGCCGCCACCGCGGGAGGTTCCCGACGTCACCGTCCCCGTGCTCGGCGGGCCCACCCGGGGCCCGGCGCCGGTGGCTCGCCCCGGCGACGGGCGGGTCCCGGTGCTCTCGGTGTGGCAGGAGCAGGTGGGACCGGCCCTGTCGCTCGGGATGCTGACGGCGTCGGCCCGGGCCTGGTGCGATGGCGCCCTCGGCGACTCGTACGACATCCGACGCCCCGAGCGGCCCGAGGAGTGCCTCGCGGTCCTGGCGGCCCATCGGGGCCCGGCGGTGCTGTTGTGCTCGAACTACGTGTGGTCGGTGGAGCACAACCTGGAGGTGGCGCGGCGGGCGCGGGAGCTGTGCCCGGAGCTGGTGGTGGTGCACGGGGGGCCGAGCACGCCGAAGTACGAGGAGGACGCGGCGCGGTTCCTGGCCGAGCACGGTGGGGTGGCGCACGTGTTGGTGCGGGGCGAGGGGGAGGTGGCGCTGTGCCGGGTGCTGGAGGCGTTGGCGGGGTCGTTGCCGGCGTTGGACGGGGAGCGGTTGTCGGCGGTGCCGGGCCTGACGTTCGTGGACCCGGTGGGTGGTGGGGTGGTGCGCACGGGTGAGCCGGAGCGGGTGGGGGACCTGGACGCGCTGCCGTCGCCGTACCTGACGGGCGAGTTCGACCACATCGACCCGTCGGCCTGGCCGTTCGCGGTGTCGATCGAGACGAACCGGGGGTGCCCGTACGGGTGCACGTTCTGCGACTGGGGGTCGGCGACCCTGTCGCGGATCCGCAAGTTCAGCGTCGAGCGCGTCCTCGCCGAGCTGGAGTGGGTCGCCGACCGGGGCATCCCGGGGGTGCAGCTCTGCGACGCCAACTTCGGGATCATGGCGCGCGACGTCGAGGTGGCCGAGGGCCTCGCCGACCTCCGACGTCGACGGGGCACGCCCACCGGCCTCGGCTTCACGCCCCCGAAGAACACCACCCGCCACATCAGCCGGATCCTCGACGAGGTCATGGGCGCCGGCTACCTGGTGTCCACCGCCATCTCGCTCCAGACCACCGACGAGGCCACCCTGGCCGCGGTCGATCGATCGAACATCTCCACCGAGACCTACCTCGCCCTGGCCGCCGACCTGCGCCGGCGCGGCCACCCCCTCATGGGTGACCTGCTCCTCGGCCTGCCCGGGCAGACCTACGACGCGTACAAGGCCGACCTGCAGTTCATGGCCGACCACCAGATCATGGCCCGCACCTGGGCCCTGAAGGTGCTCCCCA
>JACJWK010000041.1 GCA_020637195.1 Microthrixaceae bacterium | reverse complement strand
GCCGCTGCCGGCCTGGCGCGTCACCGACGCCCGGGTCACCGTCCCCCAGTACACGTGGGAGGCCTACGTCTCGCTCGCCCTCGACGAGCCCCGCAACTGGGGCGCCTCGTCGATCCAGGTGCACCGGCGCATGGGGGCGATGCTCGACGACCTCATCGCCGAGGCGCCCGCGCACCGGGTGCTCGTCCTGGAGGAGCAGCGTCGCCTGCTCGACGCCCGCCGGAGCGACCTCGCGCCGGCGGAGCACGCCGCGCTGCTCCACGACGGGGCCGGCGCCGGCGGGCCCGTGGGTGGTCGCGGCCGCCGGCCGGCGTCGCTCAGACGCCCATGAGCTCGAACATGTTGGCGCCCATGATGCGGGCCACGTCGTCGTCGTCGAGGCCCACCTCGTCGCGGGCGTAGACCGCGTACTCCACGGGGTCGGCGAGGCCCTCGGGGTGGGGCCAGTCGGAGTTGAACAGCACGTGGTCGAGGCCGATGGCGTCGATGAGCGGCTCGAGGTCGTCCTCCCAGAACGGGGCGACGTACAGCGCCCGGCGCAGCGTCTCGACCGGGTCCTCGTCGAACAGGTGGGGCATCTTCCCGTAGCCGTCGGTGAGGTCCTGGACCACCCGGCCGATCCAGACGCTGCCGCACTCGATCGTGCCGAGGCGCACCCCGGGGTGACGGGAGAGCATGCCGTGGATCACGGCCGAGAAGATGGTGTCCATGATCGGCCGGTGGGCCTGGCTCACGCTGTAGAAGGGGTGCTGCTCGAAGGGGCGCATCTCGAGCGACGAGCCGTTCCACTCGTTGGCGAAGCGCTGGTACCCCGAGTCCGAGGCGTGGAGCATGACCGGGATCCGCGCCTCCTCGACGGCCGACCAGAACGGGTCGTTGTCGGCCAGGAACGGCGATCGCGGCCCGCGGTGGCCGGCGACCGGGCCCGGGCGGACCAGCACCGTCCTCGCCCCGCGCTCGAGGGCCCACTCGAGCTCGGCGACGGCGCCGGCGGGGTCGGCCAGGTTCATGACCGGGGTGGAGAAGATGCGGCCCTCGTGGTCGAAGCCCCACTCGTCGTGCATCCACTGGTTGAAGGCGTGGACGAGGACCTGGGTGGCCACCGGGTCGTCCATGAAGTTGACCTCGATCAGCGACGCCAGGGTCGGGAAGTTCACGATGGCGTCGATGTGCATGCGGTCCATCAGCGCGAGGCGGGCGTCGGGGTCGGTGAACTCGGGGATGGCCCGCATCGGGCGGACGATCTCGCGGTAGCTCTTGCCGGCGGTGTTGCGCCCCGAGAAGTACTCGGCGGCCGAGCCGGGCTCGGCCACGACCTCGAAGGTGGGGTTGGGGATGTAGTCCGACACCCGGCCCCGGATGATCATCTTGCGGCGGCCGTCGACGTCGGCGATGCGGACGAGGCCGTGGTACTGCTCGGGGAGGTAGCGGGTGAACGAGTCCGCCTCCTCGTAGAAGTGGAAGTCGCAGTCGAACACCGGGTGGTCGAAATCCGAGAACGACATGTCCGGTGCGTACGGCGTGTACTCCATGACGGGATTCCCCCCAGGCGAGAACGTGATTTCCGCCTACGCTCGCGACCAGGGGCCCGGTCGTCCAGGGACCAAGGTCCCGAATCGGCCGTCGCCCGCCGGATCAGCGGGGGTCGTAGCGCCCGCCCGACTCGACGGTGGCGTCGAGCGGCTCGAGGGGGTCCTCGCCCGGCGGCTCGCGCCGGGTCGCCTCGGCTCGACCGGCCACCGCGGCCAGCAGGTCGTGCCCCCACCGCTCGGCCCGCTCGGCCTCACCGTCGACCAGGTGCGTCTCCTGGTCGACGAGGAAGCTCTCGGGATCGGCCACGACGTGGAAGCCGTGGTGGCGCAGCTTGCGGGCGATGCCGCGGGAGGCCCGGCCGGTCAGCGCCCCCGGGCCGTCGAACCGGGTGTCGAACGCGGCGGCGAAGGTGGGCCGGGGCGCCCCCATCTCCGAGAACCAGTCGCGCAGGCCGGGTCCCTCGGCGTCGGGGTCGACCTCGAGGTCGTGGCCCTTCTCGGCCTCCTTGGCCAGCGTCTCGTCGGTCACGGCCTGCTTCCGGCTGAACGACGTGCTGATGCCGTGGACGTGGGTGGGCCCGCCCACCACGACGAGGTCGGCGTCGCGGACCCGCTCGGGGGTGGCGTCGCCCACGGGCACGACCTCCGCGGTGATGCCGCCGTCGGCGGCGAGTCCGTCGCCGATCCGCTCGGCGACGGTGTGGGTGTTGCCGTACATCGACTCGTACACGACCAGGACTCGCATGGTGCCACTCCTCTCACGCTCGGCTCCTGGCCTCATGGTCCTCCCGCGGCACGCGGCGCGGAAGGGCCGAAGGCCACCGTCGTGGCTAGCGTCGGGGCGTGCGCCGGGACCCACCCGGCCGAGCGGGGGAGCGGTGATGGACGAGGACCTGAGGGCGCGGCGGCTGGCCGTGCTGGATGAGCACTTCGTCTCCGAGGTGGAGCACGACTTCGAGCGCACGCTGGCCACGTTCGCCGGCGTGCCCCGCTACGAGATCGTCCCCCTGGGCCAGGTCCACGAGGGCGACGAGGCGGTGCTCGCCTACCACCGGGGCCAGCGCGCCGCCTTCCCCGACCAGCACCAGGAGAACGTGCGCCACCACGTGGCCGACGACGACACGATCGTCTCGGAGTTCGACCTGGTCGGCACCAACACGGGCGAGTTCCTCGGGCTCCCACCCACCGGCGGGGCGTTCCGGGTGCCGACCGTCGCCGTCTTCACGTTCGACGGCGACCGCATCACCAACGAGCGGGTGTACCTCGACGCCGCCACCCTCGTGGTCCAGATCGGTCGCCCGGAGTTGCTGGGCCTGCTGGGGGTCAGCGCCGGCTGAGCAGGCGAAGGACGTACCAGAACAGCAGCATCACCGAGGCGAAGAGCTGGATCGACGCGCCGACGTAGGCCTCGGGCGGGTAGTGCCGCATGATCGTCTGGGTCTGGTAGATGATGGCCCCGCCGGCGAGGGCGATCATCGCGAGCGTGAACCACACGCCGAGCTCGAGGCCGAACACCACGGCCGCGAAGATGAGCACCAGCGACATGACGCCGGCCCACATCAGCAGGGGGCGCATGAAGGACAGGTCCCGCCGGGTGACCAGGCCCACGACGGTGAGGCCGGCGAAGGCGACCGCGGTGATGGCCGCCGCGCTGGCCACGGTGGTGGTCCCGCCGCCGCCCTCGTTGAACACGTAGTACAGGAACGGGGCGAAGATCAGCGCCTCGGCGCCGGCGAGGGCGAAGAGGCCGGCGTACTGGCGCCCCGGGTTGGCCAGGTCGTGGGCGGCGGCGGTGGCGAGCCAGTTGACCACCATGAACCCGCCGAGGACGAGCAGCCAGGCCCCGCCGCGGCCGTAGACGAGGTTGAACAGCCCCTCGGCCGCCCCGGTCGCGAAGAGCAGGGTCTCGAAGGCGACGAAGGCGACGATCGCGGCGACCAGGTGCTGGTACACCTTGACCATGAAGTCGGCGCGGGTCTCCTCGTCGAGGCTGGCGACGGGGATCGCGTAGGGCTGGGCCTGGGACATGTGGGCACCTCGGCGGGCGGGTCGGGGAGCCGCCATCCAGGCTACGGCGCGTTGCCCGTCGGTCGGCGGAGCGGACGGAATGGCGGCCAGGCCGAGCTCCTGCACGAGGTGGTCGCCGAGGCGGCGGCCCGGGTCCCGACCGGTCGCAGGTGGCGCGGACGGGGCCGCGACCTTCGCCGGGTTCGACCGGTCCAGGCCGTCCCTGGCCGCCTGCAGGCCCACCGCCCTGGGGACCGTCGCCGTGGTAGCCGACAACTCCGCTCGCCTACGCTCAGTGTACCTACGGTGCCCCGGCCGGGCGGGTGCTCGCCCCCGTCAACCAGCGTTGCTGGCTCAGCCCCTGGCGACCAGCGGGTGCAGCTCGACCTCGCTGGAGCGTCGCTGGTGCTCGGCGACGCAGTACCTCGACGGCCTGCTGCCGACGGGCTCGCCCTCGCCGTCGCCTTCGGGTCCGGCGGACTGGGCGGCGGCCGTGGTGGTGACCGGCCGACGCCGCGGCCTGCGCCGTCACCCCGGCCTGACGATTCTGCGGCTGCTGTCTGGCCAGCGGGCTCGCTGGCGCGCCTAAGGGCGTCGCCACGCACCGGTCGCTGCTCGCCGCCGCGGGGGACCGTCGAGGGCTGCCGGTCGTTGCCGCCGGCGGCGTGTACTCTGCTCCTGTTCCTGATGCCACGTCGTCGGTACAACCTGTTCGTCCAGCACCTGACCGTCGACGGTCGTCCTCACCCCCACTTCCGGCCGGCTGAGTCGTCGCCCGTCGAGGCCAACGGCGTCGTGACCTGCTTGCCGGCGCCGACCATGCCCACGCGCCGTGGCCCACCTGACGAGAGCAGTTTCGGCGCCTCTGCTGCCGCCGATGCGGCAGCCTGCGCGGCATCGGCATTGGGCGGCGGCGATGTGCCTGACCTGCTCCTGCTGCCGCCGAGCGCCTCACGTCGGCTTCGACCAGGGGTATGGATGACTGAGGCCGGCGGCAACGTCACGTTTCCTGGGCCCGACGACCACCGCCTCGGCCTCACCGGTCACCCTGAGGTGCCGCCACCGCGGGCCTGCCCCACGGCGGCGGTCGAGGTCCGCGTGGTCGGTGACGACGGGTTTCTCGCCGACCGGTACGGCTGAGATCGTGCTGCGTGCAGGTGGCGGCGGGCTACTGGCGCGACCTGGCTGACGCCGGTGCGGCCCAGCACCGCCTGACGGTGGTTCCGGACCGGCGACGTGGGGCTGGTGGGCGCCGACGGCCGCCTGCGGGTGGTCGACCGGCGCAAGGACGTGATCATCACCGGCGGCGAGAACGTGTCGTCGCGCGAGGTGGAGGACGTGCTGTCGTCCCACCCCGACGTCGACCAGGTCGCGGTGGTGGGCGTGCCCGACCCCTACTGGGGCGAGGCGGTCTGCGCCGTCGTCGTGGCCCGGGCCGGCACCACGCCGGGCGTCGACGAGCTCGCCGACCACGTCCGCGCCCACAGCTCGGCGTGGAAGCGCCCCCGCCACGTCCTGCTCGTGGACGCCCTGCCCGCCACCACCAACGGCAAGGTCGCCAAGGCGGAGGTGCGCCGCCTCGCCCGCGAGCACCTCGGGGAGCCACCGCGGTGACCGCCGCCGACCGGGCGGCGGCCACGGCCGCTAGCTGAGGACCCGGTTGCGGAACGTGCGCAGGCCGAGGGCGCTGAACGCGACGGTGAAGCCGAGCAGCACGGGGTAGACCGCCAGCAGGCGCATGTGCGGCACCGGCGTGAGCGCGGCCCGGAAGCCCTCGCTCATGTAGACGAGCGGGTTGACCAGCACCAGGACCTGGAGCCAGCGGATGGACTCGAGCTGCGCCCACGGGAAGTAGATGCAGCCGAGGAACGTCAGCGGGATCACCACGATGCCGAACAGCAGCGGCACGGTGCGCGGGTCGAAGAGGGTGCCGAACAGCAGGCCCAGGGCCGCGGACATGACGCAGGCCAGCGGTGCGATCGTGAGCAGCACGGGCCAGTCGAGGCGGAGGTGCACCGGGGTGGCGGGCACGAACGTGGCGATGGGGAACACGATGAGGGCCGACAGCAGGCACTGGAGCGCCCCCGCGACGATCTTCTCGACGCCGACCAGCTCGAGCGGCAGCGGGGCCAGCACGCGGTCCTCGATCTCGCGGGTGAAGCCGAACTCCTGGACCATGGGCAGGGCCACGGACTGGATGCCCTGGAAGAGGATCACCGACGCCAGCACGCCGGCCACCAGCATGGTGGAGAAGTCGGCGGCCCCCGCGGTGCCGCCGATGCCCTGGCCGATCTTCGGGAAGACGTACGTGAACACGAACACCAGCAGCAGGGGCTGGAGGATCGTGCGGGGCAGGAACTCGCGCAGGTTCTTGCGCAGCACGTAGCCGTCGCGCAGCAGCAGGGCCCGGAAGGCGACCCAGGAGCCGACGTGGCGGGCCGTGGCGGGCGCGTCCGGCGGGGCGGTGGTGGCGGGGGCCGTCATTCTCGGAGGTCCTTCCCGGTGAGGTCGATGAACACCGTCTCGAGGGTTGGCTCGGTGATGGACAGGTCGGTGACGCGGAAGCCGCCCCGCTCGGCCACCTGGACCACGGCCGGCAGCACGCCCTCGGCGCCGGTCACGCCGAGGTGCACGGTCCCGTCGAGCACGCGGGCCGACGTGGACCCGTCGATCTCGCGGTCGAGGAGCGCCGCCAGCGCGGCCAGGTCGCCCTCGGCGCTGACGACCACGCTGGTGTCGATGCCGGTCGAGCGCTTCAGGCCCTCGGGCGTGTCGAGGGCCAGGACCCGTCCGTGGTCGATGATGGCGAGGCGGTCGCAGAGCTGGTCCGCCTCCTCCATGTAGTGCGTGGTGAGCAGGATCGTCTGGCCGTCCACGTGGAGGTCGGCGAGGATCTCCCACATCGCGATCCGGCTCTGGGGGTCGAGGCCCGCGGTGGGCTCGTCCAGGAAGAGCACGGAGGGCCGGTGCATGACGGCCCGGGCCACCATGAGCCGCTGGGCCATCCCGCCCGACAGCGCCAGCACCGGCATCGCCGCCCGCTCGGTGAGCTTGAAGCGCTCGAGGAGGTCGTCGGTCTCGCGCCGGGCGACGGCCCGCGACATCCCGAAGAAGCGCCCGTGGAAGTACAGGTTGTCGCGCACGGTCAGGGCGCGGTCGAGCGTGTTGGTCTGGGGGACGACCCCGATGAGCTCCTTGGCCCGGGCCGGGTGGGCCCAGACGTCGACGCCGCCGACGTGGGCCGAGCCGCTGGTGGGCACGACCCGGGTGGTGAGCATGCCCGCGGTCGTCGTCTTGCCCGCACCGTTCGGGCCCAGGAGCCCGAAGATCTCGCCGCGACCGACCACCAGGTCGAGCCGGTCGACCGCCGTGACCCCGCCCGGGTACACCTTGGTGAGGCCGACGGTGCGGATGACCTCCGGCGCGCCGGGTGGCGGGTCCGAGGGGCGCGGCGCGTGCTCGGACGCGTCGGAGGCGGTGGTCGACATGGCGGTCCTCGGGTGGTTCGCGGGGCGACGCCGAGGCTACGCCGCGCGCGCCGGGGTGGCGCCCTCGCCGCGCCGGTCCGGAGCGGCCGGCGGAGAGGGTCGGTCAGGCGGCGGCGAGCGCGTCCATGCGCTCGACGAGGGCGTCGCGGCCGAGCGAGCCCACCACCACCTCGACCTCGCCGCTGTCGTCGAGGAAGGCGAAGGCGGGCTGGGTGACCACGCCGTACGACGACCAGATGGCGCCGTCGGTGTCGGCGACGTGGGTGAGCCCGCCCGTGCCGGTGTCCGCCACGAAGCCCTCCATCTCGGGGACCTCGCCGCGGCCGGCCACGCCGATGATCTCCACCTCGCCGTCGAGGGCGGCGGCCGCGTCCACGACGTCGTCGGCCTCGGCCCGGCAGGTGGTGCACCACGGGGCCCAGAACCACAGGACGGTGTCGCGTCCCTCGAGCGAGGCGGACGCGAGCTCGCCCTCGCCGCCCACCACCGGCGCGCTGAACTCGGCCGGCGTCGCGCCGGTGCCCGCGGCGCCGTCACCGCCTCCGCCGCCGTCACCGCCTCCGCAGGCGGCCACCAGGCCGGTGGTGGCGAGGGCGAGCGCGGCGAGCCGGGGCAGCCTCATGCCCGGCCTCAACCCGCCGGAGCGCCCGGGCATTCCGCGGATTCCGGACGCCCGAGCCGGGAGCCGGAGGGTTCGGCCGCTAGCATCGTCGCTCTGGCGTGCCGGGAAGTCTGGTCGGCGACCCTTCTTCGCGACCCCACGGAGCAACTGTGCTGCCATCGACGAGGGCCGGTGCCGTGATGCGCCGGCCCACCGGATAGCCGTGCTCCTCGCGCTGCTCGCACTGCACGCGATCGCCGGCCTGGCCGCCCTGAGCGGGGCCCGCCGCCTCGGCCGGTGGGCCCTCGTCCTCGGTGGCCTCGCGCCCGCGGTCACCATCACCTGGGCCGCGTCCCGGGCCGGCGCGGTCCTCGACGGCGACGTGATCACCGAGCAGGTGTCCTGGGTGCCCGGGCTCGACCTCTCGCTCGACCTGCGCCTCGACGCCTTCTCGCTGCTCATGATCGTGCTCGTCTCCGGCATCGGGACGCTGGTCTTCGCGTACGCCTGGTCCTACTTCGGGCGGGCGGAGAAGGTCGGGCGGGTCGCCGGGCTGCTGACGCTGTTCGCGGGCGCGATGCTCGGCGTCGTCCTGGCCGACAACCTGCTCCTGCTCTACGTGTGCTGGGAGCTCACCTCGGTCACGTCGTACCTGCTCATCGGCATCGACGACGACGAGCCCGAGGCCCGGGCGGCGGCACTGCACGCGCTGCTCGTCACCAGCCTCGGGGGGCTCGCCATGCTGGGCGGGTTCGTGCTGCTCGGCCAGGCGGGCGGCACGTACCGGATCTCGGCGCTCGTGGCCGACCCACCGAGCGGCACCCTCGTCGGCGTCGCCCTCGTCCTGGTCCTCGTCGGGGCCTTCACCAAGTCGGCGCAGTACCCGTTCCACAGCTGGCTGCCCGGCGCCATGGTGGCCCCGACGCCCATCAGCGCCTACCTCCACTCCGCCGCCATGGTGAAGGCGGGCGTGTACCTCGTCGCCCTGCTCGCGCCGGCGTTCGCCACCACGGGCGTGTGGCGTCCCCTCGTCGTCGGGGTCGGGCTCACGACGATGATCGCCGGGGGCCTGCGGGCCCTGCGGCCGTTCGACCTCAAACAGCTGCTCGCCTTCGGCACCATCAGCCAACTCGGCTTCCTCATGGTCCTGCTGGGGATCGGCCTGCCCGAGGCCACGGCCGCGGGCTGCACGCTCCTGCTGGCCCACGGCCTGTTCAAGGCCCCGCTCTTCATGGTGGTCGGGATCGTCGACCACGAGGCCCACACCCGCGACCTGCGCACGCTGCCCCGCCTGGGGACGGGATGGACCACGGTGCGGGTGGCGGCGTTCCTGAGCGCGGCCTCCATGGCCGCGATCCCGCCCCTCGCCGGCTTCCTGGCCAAGGAGAAGGCCTACGACGCGTTCGTCGGCGGCTCGGACGGGGAGCGCCTCGTGCTGGCCGGCATCGTGGCCGGCTCGGTGCTCACCGTCGCCTACAGCCTGCGCCTCGCGGCGGCGTTCTGGCGCCCCGACGCGGTCGCCCCCGCCGACGGGCCGCGGCCCGTCCTCGACCACGGGCCGTCGCCGACCTTCGTGGCGCCGGCCCTCCTGCTGGCCGGCCTGTCGCTGCTGCTCGGCCTCTTCCCGGCGCTCTGGTCGAGCCTGGTGGACCAGGCCGCCGCCGCCCTCGACCCCGAGGCGGGCGCCTCGCTGAAGCTCTGGCACGGGATCAACACCGCCCTCGTGCTCTCCGGGCTCACCCTGGCCCTCGGCACCGGGCTCTTCGCGGCCCGTGGGGCGGTGGCCCGGGCCCAGGCCCGCCTGGCCCCGACCGTCACCGGCGCCGACGTGTACGACGCGGTCGTCCGCCGGGTCCTGCACCTGGCGGCCCTCGTCACCAGCGTCGTGCAGTCGGGATCGCTGCCCATCTACGCCGCGGTCATCCTCGGCACCGCCGCGGTGGTCCCGGCGGTCGGGCTGCTCTCGGGCGCCTGGTGGCCGGGGTGGCCCACGCTCGTCACCCGCGCCGCCGACCTGCCCATCGCCGCCCTGCTGGTCATCGCCGCGCTCGCGGCGGCCATGGCCGCGCGCCGGTTCGTCGCCGCCCTGTTCCTGGGTGTCGCCGGCTACGCCATGACCCTGTTCTTCGTGGTCCAGGGCGCCCCCGACCTCGCCCTCACGCAGTTCGCGGTGGAGACGCTGTCGGTGGTCGTGTTCCTGCTCGTCCTGCGGCGCCTGCCCGACCGCTTCGAGCGCCACCGGGCCCCGGCGGTGGGGGTCGTCCCCCGCCTCGCGGTCTCGGCGGCGGTCGGGGTGTTCGTGGTGGCCATGGCCATCGCCGCGTCGGGGGCACGCACCGAGCCGCCGGTGTCGCGGGAGATGACCGAGCGGGCGCTGCCCGAGGGCGACGGCAAGAACGTGGTCAACGTGATCCTCGTCGACTTCCGCGGCCTCGACACCCTGGGTGAGGTCACCGTCCTCGTGGCCGCGGGCATCGGCGTCGCCGCGCTGGCCCGGGCGGGTCAACGCCCGGACCGCCGCCCCGACCGGCGCTCGGAGGTGACGTGATGCGCCCCCGCCGGTCCCTGATCCTCGACACCACCCTCCGGTTGGTCTTCGACGCCGCCCTCGTGCTGTCCGTCTACCTGCTGTTCGCGGGGCACAACCAGCCCGGTGGCGGCTTCGTGGGCGGGCTGGTGGCCGGGGGCGCGCTGGGCCTGCGCTACCTCGCCGGCGGCCTCGACGAGGTACGGGCCACCCTGCCCGGGCGGCCCTGGCACTACCTGTCGGCCGGGTTGCTGGTGGCCGTGGGCATGGCGCTGCGCTCGCTGGTGGGAGGCGGGGCCCCGCTCGACCAGACCGCGTACACCGGCGACCTGCTCGTCATCGGCACCGCCAAGCTGACCACCGCCACGATCTTCGACGTCGGCGTGTACCTGATCGTGGTCGGGCTGGTGCTGCTCATCTTCGAGGGCCTCGGCGAGCACCCGTCGGAGTCCCCGGTGCCCGAGGAGCACGGCTCGTGAGCGTGCTCATGGCGGTCACCGCGGGCGTGCTGTGCGCGACGGGGACCTACCTCGTGCTCGGCCGCCAGCTCAGCCGGGTGATCATCGGGATCGCCATGCTCGGCCACGGCGTCAACGTCCTGCTCGTCCTGTCGGGCGGGGACGGCGGCGACCCCGTGCTGGTGGGCGAGGACGTCACGGACTTCGCGGACCCGCTGCCCCAGGCCCTCGTGCTGACCGCCATCGTGATCACGTTCGGGGTCATCTCCTTCCTGCTCGCCCTCGCCTACCGCAGCTGGGTCGTCACCGCCGACGACGAGGTGGAGGACGACGTCGAGGACCGCCGGATCGCCCGCGAGGCCGAGCACCTGCTCGACGACCGGGGCGACGAGGGGGCGGAGCGGTGAACCTGCTGCTCGCCGGTCCCGTGGTGCTGCCGCTGCTCGGCGCCGCCCTGTGCATCGGGGCGGGGCGCTCCCGCAACGCCCAACGGGTGATCGCCGTGCTCACCCTCACCGCCGTGGCCGTCCTGTCGGCCGTGCTGTTGCTGCGGGTCGACGACGAGGGCACCGTGGCCGTGCAGGTCGGGGGCTGGGAGGCACCCGTCGGCATCACCCTCGTGGCCGACCGGCTCGCGGCGATCATGCTCGTGCTCGCGGTCCTGATGCTGCTGGCGGTGCTGGTGTACGCGATCGGCCAGCCCGGGGCCGAGGAGGACCACGTCGGGTTCCACCCCGTCTACCTGGTGCTCGCCGCCGGCGTGGCGCTGGCCTTCCTCACCGGGGACCTCTTCAACCTGTTCGTGGCCTTCGAGGTGCTCCTCATGGCCAGCTACGTGCTGCTCACCCTCGGCGGGAGGGCCGACCAGGTGCGCAGCGGGATGACCTACGTCGTCATCAGCCTGCTGGCGTCCGCGCTGTTCCTCGCCGCCCTCGCCTTCGTGTACGCCGCCACCGGCACGCTCAACCTGGCCGACCTCAGCGAGAAGGTGGCGGCACTCCCGACGGGCGTCCGCACCGGCCTGGCCCTGCTCCTCATCGTCGTGTTCGGCATCAAGTCGGCGATCTTCCCGCTGTTCTTCTGGCTGCCCGACAGCTACCCGACGGCGCCGAGCCCGGTCACCGCGGTGTTCGCCGGCCTGCTCACGAAGGTGGGCGTCTACGCGCTGCTGCGCAGCCAGACGCTGCTCTTCCCGCCCGACACGCGCCCGGGCACCCTCCTGCTCGTCGTGGCCGCCCTGACCATGGTGGTCGGCGTGCTCGGCGCCGTCACCCAGGACGACATCAAGCGCATCCTCTCGTTCCACATCGTGAGCCAGATCGGCTACATGGTGATGGGGCTCGGGCTGTTCACCGTGGCGGGTCTGGCCGGCGCGGTCATCTACATCATCCACCACATCGTCGTGAAGACCACCCTCTTCCTCGTCGCCGGCCTGGTCGAGCAGCGCACCGGGACCGGCAAGCTGGCCGAGCTCACCGGGCTGCGCCGGCTCGAGCCGGTGCTGGCGGTCCTGTTCCTGCTGCCCGCGCTCAGCCTGGCCGGCATCCCCCCGTTCTCGGGCTTCGTGGCCAAGCTGGCCCTGGTGGAGGCGGGGATGGGCGCCGAGGCCTACGTGGTCGTGGCCGTCAGCCTGGCCGTGAGCCTGCTCACCCTGTTCTCGATGTCGAAGATCTGGTCCAACACGTTCTGGGGCCCCGGCCCGGGCACGGACTCGGGCCGGACCCTCACGGCGCCCCGGCGGGCGCTGATGGTGGGCTCGACCGGCGGCCTCGTGGCGCTCAGCCTCGCGATCGCGGTCGCCGCCGGCCCCCTCTACGCGCTGTCCGAGCGGGCGGCCGCCGACCTGATGGACACCCGGGGCTACGTCGAGGAGGTGCTCGGACGGTGATCCGCCTGGTGCGCGTCGTGGTGCTGGTCGTCATCTGGGTGGCCCTCTGGGGCGACCCGTCCCCCGCCAACCTCCTGAGCGGCCTCGCCCTGGCCGTGGCCATCGTGGTGCTGTTCGACACCTGGCGGTCCGCCCCGGTCGTCGTGCGGCCGCTGCGGGCGGCCCACTTCGCCGTGCACTTCGCGTTCAAGCTGGTCGAGGCCAGCCTGGTGGTGGCCCGCACCGTGGTGTCCCCACGCGACCGCGTGCACACGGGCATCGTGGAGGTGCCGCTGCGAGGCTGCTCCGACGCCCTCGTCACCCTGATCGCCGACGCCGTCAGCCTCACCCCGGGCACGCTCACGCTCGAGGTGCGCCGCGACCCCCAGGCGCTGTTCGTGCACGCCCTCGACCTGCGCGACGTCGAGCAGGTCGAGGCCGACGTGCGCCGCCTCGAGGTGCTGGCCATCCGGGCCTTCGGGTCCGAGGAGGCCCTCGCCGGCGTCGAGACCGACGACTCGACCTGGAGGAGGGGACGGCCCCGATGATCCACGTGGCGACGGTGCTGATCGTGCTCGGCGGCGGGTGCTTCCTCGTGCGCGCCCTGCGGGGCCCGTCGCTCGCCGACCGCGTCGTCGCCATCGACGGGCTCGTCGTCACCCTCGTCGCCCTCGTGCTGGTCGCGTCGATCCGGACGGACCGCCCGTGGTTCGTGGGGGTGGCCGTCGTCGCCGCGTTCGTGGGGTTCGTGGGCACGGCCGCCGGCGCCCGCTTCATCGAGCGGCGGGGAGGCTGACGTGGTCGATCTGATCGCCGAGGGCCTGGCCCTGGTGGGGTCCGTGTTCGTGCTGCTCGCCGGTGTCGGCGTGGTGCGGCTGGCCGACGTGTACGAGCGCATGCACGCCGCCACCAAGGCGAGCACGCTCGGCGTCGCGCTCCTGGGCCTGGGCGCGGCCCTGGCCCTCGACGACGGCGGCGCCCAGGCCGTGCTGGCCGTGGTGTTCATCTTCATCACCGCACCCAGCGCCGCCCACCTGGTGGCGCGGGCCGCCTACCGGGCCGAGGGCATCGAGATCGAGCTGGACGCCCGCGACGACCTGGCCGGGCCCCGCCCCGACGGCCGAGGCGACGCGGTCGACGAGTAGCCGCCGGCGCGGCGGCGCCGGGGCGAGTCAGCCCACGACGAGGGGGCGCCCGTTCTCGGACCGCACGTGGCGGGTGGCGCGTTCCCGTCGGCCGGTCAGCAGCGACCGGCCCCGGTTCCCGACCGGCCCGCAGTGCCCGGGAGGCCGCTTTACCCGGCCTTTCCGGGAGCGGCGCGACAAGCGAGGATGTCGACGACCGAAGGAGGAGCCATGAGCTTCCTGCGCACGTTCGCCCCGTGGATCGCCTACGCGGTCGCCTCGGCCGTGGTC
>JACJWK010000040.1 GCA_020637195.1 Microthrixaceae bacterium | reverse complement strand
ACGACCCCGTCGCCCTGCTCGCGGCCGGTCCCGACGCCCTCGCCGCAGCCGAGGCCGCCACCGGCTCGGGCCCCCGGTACGCCCTCGACGAGGTGGCGCTGTGCAACCCGGTGCCGCGCCCCCACAACTTCTTGGCCATCGGGCTGAACTACGCCGACCACATCGCCGAGTCGGGCATGCCCACGCCCGAGCACCCCGTGTTCTTCAACAAGGAGGTGAGCTGCGTCACCGGGCCGTTCGACCCCATCCACCTGCCGCGGGCCAGCACGATGGTCGACTACGAGGGCGAGCTCGGGTTCGTCATCGGGCGGCGCTGCCGGCACGTCCCGGCGCCGCGGGCCCACGAGGTGATCGCCGGCTACTTCGTGGCGAACGACGTCACCGCCCGGGACTGGCAGTTCCGCACGCCGCAGTGGAACCTCGGCAAGTCCTTCGACACCCACGGCCCCATCGGCCCGTGGATCGTCACCGCCGACGAGGTGGGCGACCCCCACGACCTCGACCTCGAGACGTGGGTGAACGGCGAGCGGCGCCAGGCGTCGAACACCCGGAACCTCGTGTTCGACTGCTTCGAGCAGGTCGAGACGCTCTCGACCGTGTGCACGCTCGAGCCCGGCGATCTCGTCGCCAGCGGCACCCCCGACGGCGTGGGCATGGCGATGGACCCACCCGGCTTCCTCGCCGACGGCGACGTCGTCACCGTCACGATCAGCGGGATCGGCACCATCGCCAACCCGGTCATCGTCGAGCCCGACGACACCGCCCTGATCTGAGGCGACGGGAGGTCCCCGGGCTCACCCGGCTCGGCCCGGGCCCGGCGCGAGCAGCCCGACGAGGGTGCGGGTGAGCACGGCCCGCGCCCGGTCCCGGGTGAGGGATTGGCTGGTGCGCAGGCGCTCCCACGCCTCCCAGCTCGTGGCCACGTCGAGGGCGTCGAGCAGGACGGCGGACGCCGACGGGTCGGCGCACGCGTCGAGCTCGGCGCCGAAGGTGCCGGCGAGCTGCTCACGGAGCACCTTCGCCAGGAACGCCAGGTTCTCCTCGATCGTCGGGGAGCGGTGGCGGATGAGCAGGGCGGCCCGGCGCACCGGTGTGACGATCTCGAAGAGCTCGCAGCGTCGGTTCACGACGTCGGCGATGCGCTCGTCGAGCGCGCCCGTCGCCGCCGGCTCGAGGAGCAGCGGCTCGATCTGGGAGCGCTGCCGGCGGACGGCCTCGAGGGCGAGACTCTCGAGATCGGCGAAGTGGAAGTGCACGGCCCGCAGGGTGACCCCCGCCTGGTCGGCGATCTGGAGCGCGGTGGGGTCGGGCACGCCCCGGTGGTAGAGCCCGAGCATCGCGTCCACGATCGCGTCGCGGGAGCGCTCGTCGCGGAAGGCGAGCTGGTCGCGTGCGGCGCCGCCCTCGCCCGGGTCGCCGGCCACGCCGGCGCCCGCGGTGTCGAGCTCAGTCACGCCTCCATGCTCCCACACCTGGCAAGCACGCCCGTCCGGCCGCTTCGGCGTGGCGGGCGGGATCTAGCGTGGTCGCGATGGCGGCCGCCGAGTACCCGGAGCAGTGGGCCTCGGACGTCGCGCTCGCCGACGGGTCCACCGTCCACGTGCGCCCCATCCGGCCCGACGACCGGGAGCGGCTCCGGGCGTTCCACGGGCGCCAGTCGGCCGAGAGCATCTACCTGCGCTACTTCACGCCCCGGCCCACGCTGAGCGAAGCCGACCTCGACCACTTCACCCGGGTCGACTACCGGGACCGGATGGCGTTCGTCGCCGTGTCGGGCGGGGACATCCTCGCCGTGGCCCGCTACGACCGGTGGGCGGGCCGCGACGACGCCGAGGTCGCGTTCATGGTCGACGACGAACACCACGGCCTGGGCATCGGGACCGTGCTGCTCGAGTTCCTCGCCGAGGCGGCCCGCCAGGTGGGGTTCCGACGCTTCAGCGCCCAGGTGCTGCCGTCGAACCGCAAGATGCTGCGGGTGTTCCGCCAGGCCGGCTTCGAGGTCACGAGCGAGTTCGGCGACGGGGTGATCGAGGTCGAGCTCGACATCGAGCCGACGCCCGAGGCGCTCGCCGCCATCGAGGCCCGCAGCCACCTCGCCGAGGCCCGCTCGGTGGCCCGCCTCCTGGCCCCGCAGGCGGTGGCGGTGATCGGCGCCGGCCGCGAGCCGGGTGGGCTGGGCCACGAGGTGGTGGCCAACCTGCTCGCGGCCGGCTTCACCGGGCCGGTGTACCCGGTGAACCCCGCCGCCGAGGTGGTCGAGGGCCTCCCGGCGCTGGCCAGCGTCCTCGACGCTCCCGGGCCGGTGGACCAGGCGGTCATCGCCGTTCCGGCCCCCGCCGTCGCCGATGCCGTGCTCGAGTGCGCCCGGGCCCGGGTCCAGAGCGTGGTGATCGTCTCGTCGGGGTTCCGAGAGACCGGCCCGACCGGAGCGGCCGCCGAGGAGGCCCTCGTCCACCTCGCCCGCCGCTACGGCATGCGGGTGGTGGGCCCCAACTGCCTGGGCGTGCTCAACACCGACCCGGCGGTGCGCCTGCACGCCTCCCACACGCCGGCGCGGCCGTCGCCCGGGCCGGTGGGCCTCCTGTCCCAGTCGGGCTCGCTCGGCACCGCGATCCTCGAGTACGCCGACGACCTCGGCCTCGGGATCTCGACGTTCGTCGAGGCCGGCAACAAGGCCGACGTCAGCGCGAACGACCTGCTCCAGTACTGGGAGGACGACGAGCGCACCGAGCTGGTGCTGCTCCACCTCGAATCGTTCGGCAACACGCGACGGTTCAGTCGGATCGTGCGCCGCGTCGGTCGCCGCAAGCCCGTCGTGGCCGTCAAGAGCGGTGCCGTCATCGCCGCGTGGGCCGACGAGCCCTGGCTCCAGGGCGCCACCCTCGAGGCCCTCCTCGGTCAGGTGGGCGTGATCCGGGTCGACGCCATCGAGGCGATGTTCGACGTCGCCCGCCTCCTCGTGCACCAGCCCGTGCCCTCGGGGCGCCGCGTGGCCCTGGTGGGCAACGCCGGCGGCCCCACCCGCCTCGCCGCCGAGGCGTGCGCCGGCGCCGGCCTGGACCTGGCCGCCCTCGAGGAGGGGACCCGCCGGGCCCTCGGCGACCTGGTGCCGGCCCCGTCGGTCGTCGCCAACCCGCTCGACCTCACGCACCGGGCCGGGCCCGACGACTACGCGTCGGCGCTCGGCGCGCTCACGGCCGACCCGGGGGTCGACGCCGTGCTCGCGGTCTACGCGCCGCCGCTGGCGGACCGCAGCCGAGACGTGGTGGACGCCCTGACGAGCGCCGCCCGCGCCGGGGGCACGCCGGTCGTGGCCGTCGTGCTCGGGGTCGGCTCGACCGACCCGCCGGTCCCCGACGACGGCGCGGTGCCGTGCTTCGCCTTCCCGGGTCGCGCGGCCCGAGCCCTCGGCTCGATCGCCGCCTACGGCGAGTGGCGCGCCGAGGAACCGGGGGTCGCACCCTCGGTCGAGGGCGTCGACCCCGACCGCGCCCGGGCCGTCGTGGCCGAGGCGCTCGAGCGCCGGCCGGAGGGTGCGACGCTGGGGGCCGAGGAGCTCGACGAGCTGCTCGACGCGTACGGGCTGTCCGTGGCCCCCCACCGACTGGTCCACCGTGCGAGCGAGGCGGTGCACGCCGCCAAGGCCATGGGGTTCCCGGTCACGCTCAAGGCCACCGGCCTGGCCCAGCTCGGCAAGACCGAGGCCGCGGGGATCGCGCTCGACCTGCACCGGCCCGACGACGTCCGCCGGGCGTACCGCCGGATGGCCGATGCGCTCGGCGAGGCCATGGTGCCGGCCCAGGTGCAGGCCATGGTGGCCCCCGGCCTCGACCTCGCGGTCTCGGTGCACCAGCACCCGGCCGTGGGCGGGGTCGTGGCCATCGGCGCCGGCGGCGCCGGCGCGCTCAACGCGCGGCCCGCCCTCCTGCGGGTCCTGCCCCTCACCGATCTCGACATCGAGCGGCTCCTGGCGGCCGAGCCGCTGGCGGGCTGGCTGCGCACGTGCGAGCCGCCGGTGGCCGCGGACGCCGTGGCCGATCTGCTCGCCCGGCTCGGCCGGCTGGCCGACGACCTCCCGGAGGCGGCCGAGGTGCGGGCCAACCCCGTCATCGTGTCGACGGGGGGCGCGGTGCTCACCGACGTCCGCGCCCGGGTGGCACCGTGGCGCCGGGTCGACCCCCTCGAGCTCCGGCGGCTCTGAGCCCGCGCCCGCCGCTCAGCGAGGCAGGCCGAGCACCCGCTCGCCCAGGATGTTGCGCAGGATCTGGGTGGTGCCGCCCATGATCGTGTAGCCCGTGGCGTAGCAGAGGTTGCGCGACACACGCGCGGCCAGGCCGGGCTCGGCCAGCAGGGCGGCGGGGCCGAGCACCCGCCCGCAGAAGGACGCCACGCGCTGCTCGAACTCGGTGCAGGCGGTCTTCGTGGCGGCCGAGAAGCTGGGCGGGGCCTGGCCCAGCACCTCGCGCAGGACCAGGAGCCGCCCGATGCGGTAGCCGTTCTCGAGGGTCGCCACCTCCTGTCGCACGAGCGGGTCGTCGAGGTCGGCCAACGGGAGGCAGTCGCGGTACAGCGCCCGGTTGCTGACCAGGCGGTCGATGCCGCCGCGCTCGTGCTCCATCTGGGCCATCACCTGACGGAAGCTGCCGTTGGGCGCGCCCACCAGGCGGTCCGCGGGCACGAACACGTCGGTGAAGGTCACCTCGCAGAAGTGGCGGTCGCCGGTGAGGTCGCGGATGGGCCGGACCTCGACGCCGGGCTCGTCGAGCGCCACGATCAGCTCGGAGAGCCCGGCGTGGGGGCGGGCGTCCGGGTCGGTGCGGGCGATGAGGTAGCACCAGGCGCCGGTGGCCGCCCCGCTCATCCAGATCTTGGCGCCGTTGACGAGCCAGCCGTCGTCGACGGGCTCGGCGCGGGTGCGCAGCGAGGCCACGTCCGACCCGGCATCGGGCTCGCTCATGCCGACGCACCACTGGTCGGTGCCCGCCACGATCCCCGGCAGGAACCGGGACCGCTGCTCGGGGGTGCCGAACCGGAGCAGCGTCGGCCCGATCTGGCGGTCGGCGAACCAGCTGGCCGCCACCGGGGCGCCGCCGGCGATCAGCGCCTCGTAGACCACGAAGCGCTCGAGCGGGCTGCGTCCCCCGCCGCCGTCCTCGACCGGCCAGGTCATGCCCAGCCACCCACGGCGGGCCAGCTCGAGTGAGAAGTCGCGGGAGTGCCCGACGAGCCAGGTGTCCTCGGGCACGGGCGCCGACCACCGGTCCGCCACGGATCGGGCCTCGGCCGCCAGCGCCTCCAGGTGGTCGTCGAGGGCGAAGTCCACGCCGCATGGTGGCAGGCCCGCCCGGCGGCCGCGAACATGAGCGCCATGCGTGCCGTGGTGCTCGACTCGTACGGTGGCCCGGAGGTCCTCACCCTGTCGGAGGTGCCCGATCCCGTGCCGGGCCCCGAAGAGGTCGTCGTGGACGTCGTGGCCACGGCCCTCAACCGGGCCGATCTGCTCCAGCGGATGGGCCTGTACCCCGACCCGTTCCCCTCCGGCGACCACGAGATCCCGGGCATGGAGTTCTCGGGGCGCGTGGCCACCGTGGGCAGTCGCTGCCGGTCGGCCGCGGTGGGCGACGAGGTGATGGGCATCGTCGCCGGCGGCGCGTACGCCGAGCGCCTCGTCGTGCACGAGCGCCAACTGCTGGCGGTCCCCGCCACGGTGCCGCTGGCCGACGCCGCCGCGATCCCCGAGGTGTGGATCACCGCGTGGGACGCGCTGGTCCGCCAGGGCGGCCTGCGACCGGGCGACGTGGCGCTCGTCCACGCCGGCGCCTCGGGGGTCGGTACCGCGGCCATCCAGGTGGCCCGGGCGGTCGGGGCCTCGGTGGCGGTCACGGCGTCCACCGCCAAGGTGGCCGCCTGCGAGTCCCTCGGCGCGGACCTGGTCGTGGACTACACCCGGGACGACTTCGTCGCCGTCGTGCGCGAGCACACGGACGGCCGCGGCGCCGACGTGATCCTCGACGTGATCGGCGGCGACTACCTGGACCGCAACGTGGACGCGGCCGCACCTGGTGGCCGCATCGTGCAGGTCGGGGTGATGGGCTCGGGGGCGGCCACCTTCGGCCTCGGCAAGCTGCTGCCGAAGCGGCTCACGCTCATCGGCACCGTGCTACGCCCCCGTCCCCTCGAGGAGAAGGTGGCGGTCAGCCGCCGGTTCGCCCGCGAGGTGCTGCCCTGGTTCGACCGCGGTGCCGCCCGCCCCGTGATCGACCCGAGGTTCCCGCTCGAGCGCATCGCCGAGGCCCACGAGCGCATGGCCGCCAACGCCAACGTCGGCAAGATCCTGGTGGACGTCGGCTAGCGCGACCCCATCGGCACATAGTCGCGCTGGGCCGGCCCGGTGTAGAGCTGGCGGGGTCGGGCGATCTTCTGGCCCTGCTCGAGCAGCTCACCCCAGTGGGCCAGCCAGCCCGACGTGCGGGGGATGGCGAACAGCACGGGGAACATGTCGATGGGAAACCCCATCGCCTGGTAGATGAGGCCGGAGTAGAAGTCGACGTTCGGGTAGAGGCGCCGGCTGGTGAAGTACTCGTCGGCGAGCGCCACCTCCTCGAGCTTCAGGGCGATGTCGAGCAGCGGGTTCTTGCCCGTGACCTCGAACACCTCGTCGGCCACCCGCTTGATGATCTTCGCCCGGGGGTCGTAGTTCTTGTAGACGCGGTGGCCGAAGCCCTGGAGGCGACCCTTGCCCGCCTTGACGTCGTCGATGAAGGGCTCGACGTTCTCGTACGAGCCGATCTCGGTGAGCATGCGGATGACGGCCTCGTTGGCGCCACCGTGGCGCGGGCCGTAGAGCGCCGCCGCCGCGCCGGCGGTGGCCACGTACGGGTCGGCGTGGCTGCTGCCCACCACCCGCATGGCGGTGGTGCTGCAGTTCTGCTCGTGGTCGGCGTGCAGGATGAACAGCACGTCGATGGCCCGGGCGAGCACCGGGTTGGCGGCGTACTGCGGCTCGGCCACCTTCCACATCATCGACAAGAAGTTGGCGGCGAAGTCGAGGTTGTTGTCCGGGTACACGAAGGGCTGCCCGACGCTGAACCGGTGGGCGCAGGCCGCGAGCGTGGGCATCTTCGCGATGAGCCGGATGATCTGCTTGTCGCGCACCTCGCGGTCGTCGATGTCCTTGGCGTCCAGGTAGAACGTCGACAGGGCCGCCACCGCCGAGACGAGCATGCCCATGGGGTGCGCGTCGTAGTGGAACCCCTCCATGAACCGCTTGCGGACGTTCTCGTGGATGAACGTGTGGTAGGTGATCTCGTGCTTCCACGCGTCGAACTGCTCGGCGGTGGGGAGCTCGCCGTTGATGAGGAGGTAGGCCACCTCGAGGTAGGTCGACTGCTCGGCCAGCTGCTCGATGGGGTAGCCCTTGTAGCGCAGGACCCCCGCCTCGCCGTCGAGCTCGGTGATGCCGCTCGAGGTGGCGGCCGTGGTCATGAACGCGGGGTCGTAGAACCAGATGCCCGGCAGGAGCTTGCGCCACTGCTCGGAGTCCACCCCCCCGTCGACGATGGGGATCTCGACCGATTCGCCGGTCCGGTTGTCGGTGATCGTCACGGAGTCGGGCACGTCGGCCACCCTACCCGCAGGGTGTGGGGCCGTGACCGGTGCGCCGGCGCCCGCAGGCACCGGTTCCGGGCTCAACCCAGGTCGGCCGCGGGACGGATCCCGGCCTGGTCGCGTGCGTGCTCGGCGACCACGGCGAGCAGCGCTTCGCGGGTGGCCCGGGCGGGTGCGGAGGGGAGCCCCCGGCGACGGCGCACCAGCCCGACGGAGCGGTGGGGGAGGCCGTCCAGCAGGATCTGACGCCACTCGGGACTGGTCGTGAACGGCAGGGCGCTGGCCGGCACCACCGCGGCCCCGTAGCCCGTGATGGCGAGCGAGGCGAGCAGGCGCATGCCGTCCACCTCGGCCTGGGCCTGGAGGCGGACGCCGGCGCGGGCGGCCTCCTCGTCGAGCAGGTCCCGAAAGCCCGTGCCCACCGGCTCGAGCAGCAGCGGGTGGTCGGCCAGCTCGACGAGGCCGACCCGCTCGTGGGCGGCGAGCGGGTGGTCGGTGGGGGCGATGAGGATGCGGTCCTCGTCGAAGAGGGGCTCGACGGTGAGCTCGGCCTCGTCCACGGGCAGGTTGACCACCGCCAGGTCGAGCGAGCCGGCGGCGACCTGGGGCAGCAGCGACGTGGTGGTGGCGTCGATGACCACGACGTGGATGCCGGGGTGCTGGGCCGACATCGCCTCGAGCAGCGGCGCCAGCAGCCATCGGCCGGTCGTGCCGATGACCCCCACCCGGACGGCGCCGCGGACCTCGTCGGCGAGCGAGGCCACGTCGGACTCGAGGGCCTCGAGCTCGGCGTGGATGCGCCGGGCGCGGGCCACGACCGCCTCCCCCTGCTCGGTGGGCAGCCCGGTGGCCCGGTCGATGAGGGTGACCCCCAGCTCGGCCTCGAGCCGGGCGACGTGGGTGGACACGTTGGACTGGACCGTGTGCAGCGCCCGCGCCGCGGCCGAGAATCCGCCGTGCTCGGCCACCGCGGCCACCGCGTTGAGCTGTCGCAGGTCCATCGCCAACCATGATGCCAGGTATCACCAACAACTGTTGGACAGATCACGTGCGCTGGTTCACAATGTCCCTCAGATAGCCGAGGGAACGGTTCGGTCCCCCCCTGAACCTCCTCGAGCCGGCTTCGGAGAGCCGTCCCCCCCGATGCTCTCCAGGCCCGAATGGAAGGGACCGACCTCCCCCGGTCGGTCCCTTCCGACTTTTTCCGGTCGCCGCGGTAGCGTCGGCCCGTGGCTGGCGCAGCGTTCTTCGACCTCGACCGCACCCTGCTGGTGGGGGCCAGCGGACCGGTGATCTCCGACGGGCTGCGCCACGAGGGTCTGCTGCCCGAGCGCCACGTCCCGGGCGAGGGTCTGCTCTTCGACGTGTTCAACCTGGTGGGCGAGACCCTGCCGGGGATGTTCCTCACCCGCCAGGCGGCGCGGGCGGCCGCGGGCTGGCCGCGCGAGGCGGTGCAGCGCGTCGGCGAGGCGGTGGTCGAACCGCTCCTCGCCGCGGTGGCGCCCTTCGCCCGCCTGCTCATCGCCGAGCACCAGACCGCGGGGCGGCCGGTGGTGATGGCCACCACGACCCCCTACGACGTCGTGGCCCCCTTCGCGGCGGCGCTCGGGCTCGACGGCGTCGTGGCCACCCGCTACGCGGTGCGCGACGACGGTGCCTACGACGGCTCGATCGACGGGCCCTTCGTCTGGGGTCGCGGCAAGCTCCAGGCGGTCAAGGAGTGGGGGCGCGCCCACGGCGTCGAGCTGCGCGACAGCTGGGCGTACTCCGACAGCTTCTACGACCTCCCCCTGCTCAGCGCGGTCGGCCATCCCACCGCGGTGAACCCCGACGTCCGCCTCGCCGTCGTGGCCACCGCCCGGCGCTGGCCGGCGCTGCACCTCGACGTGCCCCCGGGGGTGCCCAAGCTGGCCGGCGTCGAGCCCCAGCAGGCGCTCCTGCCGCTCGTGCGGCCCGAGCTCATCCCGTACGCCCGCTTCGACATCGATGGCGTCGAGCACCTCCCGGCCGACGGAGCCGCGATCATCTGCGGCAACCACCGCAGCTACTTCGACCCCCTCGCCGTGGCCGTCACCATCGCCAAGCGCGGTCGCCCCGTGCGCTTCCTCGGCAAGAAGGAGGTGTTCGACGCCCCGGTGGTGGGCCAGGTGGCGCGGGCGATGGGCGGCATCCGCGTGGACCGGGGCACCGGCTCGGACGAGCCCCTCAAGGCCGCCGCCCAGGCGCTCGAGGCGGGCGAGATGGTGGCGCTGATGCCCCAGGGCACCATCCCCCGGGGCCCGGCCTTCTTCGACCCCGAGCTGAAGGGGCGCTGGGGGGCGGCGCGCCTCGCCGCGCTGAGCGGCGCTCCCGTGATCCCCGTCGGGCTGTGGGGCACCGAGCAGGTCTGGCCGCGCTCGGCCCGGCTGCCCAACGTCTTGAACCTGACCGATCCCCCGACCATCCGCATCCGGGTGGGTGCGCCGGTCGAGATCGGCCGCGACGACCCCGACGCCGACACGAAAGCCATCATGGCCGCCATCGTCGACCTGTTGCCGGCCGAGGCACGCGAGCGCCGCACCCCCACCGAGGACGAGCTGCGGCGCACGTTCCCGCCCGGCTACTCGGGCGACCCGCAGGCCGAGGACTCCCGGCGCCCCGGCACCGACTGATCCGGCCGGAGCGCCGACCCGACCCGAACTGGCTCCCGATTTCGGTGCCAGGGCACCGAAATCGGGAGCCAGAACGAGGGGTCGGGGTCAGTCGGCCTGGCGGGCCCGGATGATGTTGAGCGCGCTGCCCGCCTTGAACCACTCGATCTGCTCGGGCGAGTAGGTCTGGGTGGTCTCGAAGTCGATCGTGGCGCCGTCGGGCTTGACGATCTGGCACCGCACGGGCGTGTCGGGCGCCAGGTCGGCGAGCCCCAGCACCGAGATCCGGTCATCCTCCTCGATCAGGTCGTAGGTGGCGGGGTCGGAGAACCACAGCGGGACGACGCCCTGCTTCTTCAGGTTCGTCTCGGCGATGCGGGCGAACGATCGGCTGAGCACGGCCCGACACCCACGGAACCGGGGCTCCATCGCCGCGTGCTCGCGCGACGAGCCCTCGCCGTAGTTCTCGTCGCCGATGGCCACCCAGGGCTGGCCGGCCTCGTCGTAGTGCCGCGCGATCTCCGGGTAGGGCTTGGTGGTGCCGTCGAGCTGGTCCTTGCCCTCGCCGGTGTCGCCGGTGAAGGCGTTCACGGCCCCGAGGAACAGGTTGCCCGAGATGTTCTCGAGGTGGCCCCGGAACCGCAGCCAGGGCCCCGCGGCCGAGATGTGGTCGGTGGTGCACTTGCCCTGGGCCTTGACCAGCACGGGCAGCGCGACGAAGTCCTCGCCGTCCCACGCCGGGAAGGGCTCGAGGAGCTGGAGGCGCTCGCTGTCGGGCGAGACCACGACTTCGACCTCCGACCGGTCGGCGGGCGGGGCGACGAAGCCGCTGTCGCCGGGGTCGAACCCCAGGTCGGGCAGCTCCTCACCCACCGGCACGTCGAGGCGGATCTCCTCGCCGGCGTCGTTGGTGAGGGTGTCGGTGAGGGGGTTGAAGTCGAGCGTGCCCGCCAGGGCGAGGGCCACGACCGTCTCGGGTGACGTGACGAAGGCCAGGGTGGAGCTGAAGCCGTCGTTGCGCTTCGGGAAGTTGCGGTTGTACGAGGTGACGATCGTGTTGGTGTCGCCCTCCTGCACGTCGTCGCGGGCCCACTGGCCGATGCAGGGGCCGCAGGCGTTGGCGAGGACCGTGGCGCCGATGCGCTCGAAGTCGGCCAGCAGCCCGTCGCGGGCGATGGTGGCGCGGACCTGCTCGGAGCCGGGCGTGATCATCAGGTCGGTCTTGCAGGTCAGCCCGGCCGCGGCGGCCTGACGGGCGATGCTGGCGGCGCGGGTGATGTCCTCGTACGACGAGTTGGTGCACGAGCCCACCAGCGCCGCGCTGATCTCGGTCGGCCAGCCGTTCGCCTCGGCTTCGGCCCCGACCTCGGACACCGGGCGGGCCAGGTCGGGGGTGTGGGGCCCGTTGATCAGCGGCGCCAGGGTGTCGAGGTCGATCTCGATGACCTCGTCGAAGTACTGGTGGGGATCGGCGAGGACCTCGTCGTCGGCCCGCAGGTCGTGGGCGTGGCGGTCGGCCAGGTCGGCGATGGCCTCGCGCCCCGTGGACTTCAGGTAGCGGGCCATCGCCTCGTCGTACGCGAACAGCGACGTGGTGGCCCCGATCTCGGCGCCCATGTTGCAGATCGTGGCCTTGCCGGTGCACGAGATGGAGTTGGCCCCGGGCCCGAAGTACTCGACGATGGCGCCGGTGCCGCCCTTCACGGTCAAGATGTCGGCCACCTTCAAGATGACGTCCTTCGGGGCGCTCCACCCGCTGAGCGAGCCGGTGAGGTGGACCCCGATGAGCTTCGGCCACCGCACGTTGAACGGGTAGCCGGTCATCACGTCGACCGCGTCGGCGCCGCCGACACCGATGGCGACCATGCCGAGTCCGCCCGCGTTGGGCGTGTGGCTGTCGGTGCCGATCATCATCCCGCCCGGGAAGGCGTACTGCTCGAGGACGACCTGGTGGATGATGCCCGAGCCCGGCTTCCAGAAGCCCAGCCCGTACTTGGCCGACACCGACTCGAGGAAGTCGTACACCTCGGCGTTGTTGTCGAGGGCGGCGAGCAGGTCCACCTTGCCGTCCTCGCGGGCCTGGATGAGGTGGTCGCAGTGGACGGTGGAGGGCACCGCGGTGCGGGGCAGGCCCGCGGTCATGAACTGGAGCAGGGCCATCTGCGCGGTGGCGTCCTGCATCGCCACCCGGTCCGGGAGCAGGTCGGCGTAGCTGCGCCCGCGCTCGAGGCCCTGGTTCTCGGGGTCGGCGAGATGGTTGATCAGGATCTTCTCGGCCAGGGTGAGCGCGCGGCCGAGGCGGCGGCGACCGATCCCCACCCGCTCCTCCAGCGTGGCGTAGACGCCCTCGACGAGCTCGACCGGGGTGGTGGGGGTGACGGTGCTCTCAGCCATGGGGTGGGTCCTCTCGGTGTGTTCGCTCGCTGGACATGATACAAGTAGAAGACAAGTGCGCGCACATCGTTACCAGCAGATCGCCGAGGACCTTCGCCGTCGGGTCGAAGCCGGAGAGTTCGCGGCCGGTCGTCTCCTACCCAGCGAGGCCGCGCTCTCCGGACGCTACAAGGCCAGCCGCGTGACGGTCCGCAAGGCCCTCGAGGCCCTCCGGGCCGACGGCCTGGTCGAGTCGCGCCAGGGCTTCGGCTGGTTCGTGGCGGCCGACCCGCTCCGCCAGACCCTCGGTCGACTCGGCACCATCGAGGGCCAGCTCGCCGCCTCGGGGGTGCCGTCGGAGCGACGGATCCTGGACTTCGCCTTCCTGCGGGCCCCGGCCCGGGTGCGGGCGGTGCTCGGCGCCGACACCGTGCTGCGGGTGCGCCGGGTGAACCTGGCCGACGGCGAGCCGTTCGCCCGGGTGACGGTCTGGTGCCCCGAGGCGCTCGGCTCGGGCCTGTCGCGCGACCAGGTCGCGGCCTCGTCCTTCTACGACCTGCTCGACGTGCGCCTCGGCGGCGCCACGCAGACCATCGGGGCGGCCGCCGCCTCGGCCGCGGACGCCGCCGCCCTCGAGATCCCCGAAGGCTCGCCGGTGCTGCGCTGCGAGCGGATCACCGAGGACGCCGACGGCCGGCCGGTGCTGCTGGCCGAGCACGTCTTCCCCGCGCACCGCACCGAGTTCGTGGTCGACCTCCCGCACCCCGAGGCGTCCATCAGCCCGAGCGGGCTGCGGCTGGTCGAGTGACAGGATGACGGCGATGGGAACACGGGTGTCGGGCCGGGCGTGACGAGGCGCCACCTCGCGCGGCGGGGCCTCAACCGCCTGCTGCGCCCGCTCCACCTGCGGATCGTCACCGACGACCTCCTCCACGAGGGTGACCGTCGCCTCGAGCGGCTGGCCGCGTCGTTCCACGACGTGTACCGAGCGGAGCACTTCCCCGACCTGCCCGAGCGGCCGACGCGGGCCGCCCGTCTCGCGCGGCTCGACGGGACCCAGCTCCCCGAGGCGATGCACCTGTTGCACGGGCTGCACGCGTCGCTGGCGTCGGGGCCGGGCGACGTCGTCGAGATCGGGGTGTGCCAGGGCTACACGTCGGCCCTGCTGGCGAGCGAGCTGCCCGACGGGCGCGACCTGTGGCTCTACGACTCGTTCGAGGGCCTGTCCACGCCCACCGAGGAGGACGAGCTGCTCGACGACACCCTCGGTCTCGGCTCGATGGCCGCCTACGCGGGCCGCATGGCCGTCGGCGAGGAGAGCGTCCGGGCCCAACTCGCCGCCGTGGGCTTCCCGCCCGAGCGCACCCACATCGTCCGGGGCGTGCTGGGCGTCGCATCGCCGCCGCGCGAGCTGCCGGACGTGGTGGCCTTCGCCTACCTGGACGTCGACCTGTACGAGCCCACCCTCGTCGCGTTGGAGGCGCTGCACCCACGGACCCGGCCGGGCTCGGTGCTCGTCGTGGACGACTACGGGTTCCTCTCGACCGGCCCCGAGCGCGCCGTCGAGCGGTTCCTCGCCGCGCACCCCGACCACGACCGGTGGGTGGCCGAGCCGCCCACCGGGCACTTCTGCGTGCTCACCCGCCGCTGACGGCGGCC
>JACJWK010000004.1 GCA_020637195.1 Microthrixaceae bacterium | reverse complement strand
AACACCTCGACGATGGGCTGGCTGACCCCGATTCGGGTCTGGAGGCGCTTGACCGCCAGCTCCTGGTCCCACAGGACGAGGGTGGCCACGACGCCCGACTCGCCGGCGCGCGCCGTGCGGCCGGAGCGGTGCAGGTAGGACTTGTGGTCCTCGGGCGGGTCGTAGTGGATGACGATGTCGATCTCGTCGACGTGGATGCCGCGGGCGGCCACGTCGGTGGCCACCAGCACCGGCAGCTTGCCGCCGGCGAAGTCGGCCAGGGCGCGCTCACGTGCCTTCTGGGGCAGGTCGCCGTGGATGGCGGCCGCCTTGACGCCCTCCTTCTTCAGCTGGTCGGCGAGGCGATCGGCGCCCCGCTTGGTGCGCACGAACATGAGGGTGCGGGTGCCGCCCCGGGCGATGGACGCCGCCACCTTGGCCTTGTCCATCTGGTGCACCGCGAAGAAGCGGTGCTCCATCTCCTCGACGGTGACGCTCGGCGACTCGACCTCGTGGAAGACGGGATCGTGCTGGTAGCGCTTGATCAGCGTGTCGACCACGCCGTCGAGGGTGGCCGAGAAGAGCAGGGTCTGGTGGGTGCCCTCGACGTTGCGCAGGATCCACTCGACCTGGGGCAGGAACCCCATGTCGGCCATGCGGTCGGCCTCGTCGACGACGACGTGCTCGACGTCGGCCACCGACACCTCCTTGCGCTCGATCAGGTCGATCATGCGGCCCGGCGTGGCCACCACGAAGTCGCCACCGTCCTTCAGGGCCTTGATCTGGCGGTCCATGTCGGCGCCGCCGTAGACGGCCACGACCGACAGGCCGCGGCCCTCGGCCACCGGTGCCAGCTCGTCGCGCACCTGGAGCGCGAGCTCGCGGGTGGGCACGAGCGCGAGGGCGCGCGGGCGCCGGGACTCGGCCTTGCGCTGCCGGTCGAGCACGGGCAGGCCGAAGGCGAAGGTCTTGCCCGACCCGGTCTTGGCCTTGCCGCAGACGTCGCGGCCGGCGAGGGCGTCGGGGATGGTGAGGGCCTGGATGGGGAAGGCCTCGGTGATGCCGCGTTCGGCGAGCGCGTCGACCAGATCGGTCGACACGCCCAGGGAGGCGAAGGTGGGCACGAGATGGGCTCCGGTTCTGTTGTCCGTCACGTCGTAGGGGGGTCGCCCCCGGCCGCGGTGACAGTCAGAACGGCGAGTTGAGGTCGACCCGCGAGCCACGGGACCCGATGGGTGGGGCCGTCCAGCTCGCCTCCCCAGGGTACCCGCCCGGCTCGCCGACCCGGCCGACCCCCCGCCCGTGCCGACGCTCAGGGCAGGTTGGCCTCGATGGCGGACACCACCTCGTCGGCCTCGGGCTCGACCTGCGGCGCGAACCGGGCCACGACGTCGCCGTCGGGCGACAGCAGGAACTTCTCGAAGTTCCACCGGATGTCGCCGTCCACGCCCTCGCCGTCGGCCACCTGGGTGAGCTCGGCGTAGATCGGGTGCCGGCCGTCGCCGTTGACCTCGACCTTCTCGAACAGCGGGAAGGTGACGCCATAGGTGGTGGAGCAGAACGTGGCGATCTCCTCGGGGGTGCCCGGCTCCTGCTCGAGGAACTGGTTGCAGGGCACGCCGAGGACGGTGAAGCCCCGGTCGGCGTAGGTCTCGTGCAGCCGCTCGAGGCCCTCGTACTGGGGGGTGAGGCCGCACTTGCTGGCCACGTTTACGACCAGGGCGGCCTTGCCCGCCGCCTGGTCGCCGATGCTCGACGGCGCGCCGTCGAGGGTGTTGATGGGGAGTTCGGTGAGCTCGCTCATGGTGGCCAGTATCCCCCGCGGCGCCGGGCGTCGCTCGTGCTCAGCGCCGGCGCTTCACCCGGCCGCCCGCGACCTCGACCCCCTCGGCGCGCAGGTGCCGGGTGTGTCGCTCCTCGAGGCCGGGGACGAGGCGGCCGTCGGCGGCCACGACCCGCCACCACGGCAGGCCCTCGGACCCCGCCAGCACCCGCCCGACGCCGCGGGCCGCTCCCGGGTAGCCCACCTCCTCGGCGATCTCGCCGTACGTGGCGATCTCGCCGGGGCCGAGCGCGCGCACGGCGGCCTCGACCGCCTCCGCGAAGTCACCACCGGCCCGGGCCACGACCGGCGAGCGTACGCTCGCGGGATGGACGAGGCGACGCCCGCCACCCGTCGCTCGAGGGTGAGCGATGGCGGCTGAGCTGGACGCCGCGCTGGCCGCGATCGACGGGTGGCCGGTCCCTCACGCCGCGGTGGTGGTCGTGGGCCCCGAGGGCGTCGTCGGGCGGCGGGGCGCGGTGGACCGGCGCCAGCGGGTGGCGTCGGTCACGAAGGTGGTCACGGCCCTGGCGACCTGGGTCGCGGTCGAGGAGGAGGCGGTGCGCCTCGACGAGCCCGCGGGTCCGCCCGGCGCCACGGTCGCCCACCTGCTGGCCCACGCCTCGGGCCTCGCCTTCGACCGGCCGGTGAGCCTGGCCCCGGTCGGGGCGCGCCGCATCTACTCGAACGTCGGCTTCGACCGCCTGGGGGAGGTGGTCGCCGAGCGCAGCGGCCTGCCCTTCGCCCGCTACCTGCACGAGGCCGTGCTGGCCCCGCTCGCCATGGCCGACAGCGCGCTCGAGGGGTCGCCCGCCAAGGACCTGTGGTCCACGGCCGCCGACCTCGCCCGGCTCGCGGCGGAGCTCCTCCGACCCACGCTCGTGCACCCCGCGACCCTCGAGCGGGGCCGGTCGGTGGCGTTCCCCGGGCTGGCGGGCGTCCTGCCCGGCATCGGGGCCTTCGACCCGCTCGACTGGGGTCTGGGGGTCGAGGTCAAGGGCACCAAGCACCCGCACTGGAGCGGCACCCGCACGTCGCCGGCCACGTTCGGGCACTTCGGGGGCGCGGGAACGTTCCTGTGGATCGACCCCGAGCGCGACCTCGCCGCCCTGGGGCTGTCGGGGCGCGAGTTCGGGCCCTGGGCGATGTCGGCGTGGCCAGCGCTCTCCGATGCCGTCATCGGGGCCGTCGGCCCCCGCTGAGGCCCCTCAAGTCCGGTCCCCTCCGGGCCGACAGGACGTCCATGACGACGACGCCGCCGGTCCTCCCATGAGCGCGCTCGCCGAGGCCCGGGCCCGTGCCGCCCTGGCCGACGCCGGGCTGAACTCCGACGTCACCCTCGTGCCGCTGCGCAGCGTCACCAACGAGGTGTGGGTGGCCGGCGAGCACATCGTGCGCATGAACCGGCGCCAGGACCACCGCCTCGAGCGCGAGGCCCTGCTGGCCCCGTTCCTGCCCCGCGAGCTCGGCTACCCGCCGGTGGTGCACTACGGCGGCGAGATGGGCGCCGACCACCTCATCGTCCAGCGGGTGCCGGGGCGCGTGCTCAGCCAGTGCTGGCCGCAGATGTCGGTGGCCGACCGCCAGGAGGCGGTCAAGCAGCTCGCCGCCATGCTCCGGGCGCTGCACAGCTTCCACTGCCCCGTCGAGCTGCCCGTGATCGACAGCCCGCCCCTGCTCAGCGCCACCCCCGAGGGCTCGCCGCTGGGACCGCTCATGGCCGCCCTCGACGAGGCGCAGCACCTCGCCCACGTCGACCCCGGCGTGATGATCGAGACCCGGAACCTGGTGATCAGCACGGCACCGGCGCTCGAGCCCTTCAGCGCCACGACCATGGTCCACGGCGATCTGCACTTCGACAACGTGCTGTGGGACGGGCGCCGCATCACGGCGCTGCTCGACTTCAAGTGGGCCCGCCCCTGCCCCGCCGACCTCGAGCTCGACGTCTTCCTGCGGTACTGCGCCTTCCCGTTCCTGCACGTGGCCGAGCACTACCGCAACCAGGCCCGGACCGCGGACTACGTCGACGTGCCCTTCGTCATGGCGGACTACTACCCCGAGCTGTTCTCCATGCCCCGGCAGTTCGACCGGATGCGCCTGTTCAGCATCGCCTACGACGTGCGCGAGCTCTTGTTGTTCCCGCCGCCGGTGTCGGCCGAGCAGCTCTCGGACCACCACCCGTACAACCGCCTGCGCCGCACCCTCGGCGGCCAGAGCTACCTGGACCTGCTGGCCCAGGGCGCGTCCGTCCCGGCCTGAGCCCGCCGCTCAGCCCGGTTCGGGGCCGTCGCGCTCGTCGCCGCCGTCGTGGGCGGCCTCGAGGTCGTCGGCGCCCGACGCCGCCGGTGCCGGGTCGTCCTCGGGCCGGCGTCGTCCCCGCCACGCCACGATCGTGAACGACACGGCGATGGCCAGCAGGCTCATCCAGATGTTCACCCGCACGCCGAAGATGAGGCTGGCCGGGTCGATGCGCAGGGACTCCACCCACAGACGACCGAGGAAGTAGCCGCCGACGTACACGGCGAAGAGGCTGCCCGGCCGCAGGATCCGCTTGCGGTCGATCACGAGCAGCACGCCGACGAGGGCGAGGTTCCACAGCGCCTCGTACAGGAACGTCGGATGGAACGTGGCGACGTCCAGGTAGCGATCCGGTCGGTGGACCACGTCGATCTCGAGGTCCCAGGGCAGCGACGTCGGCCCGCCGAACAGCTCCTGGTTGAACCAGTTGCCCAGCCGGCCGATGGCCTGCGCGAGCGGGATCGCGGGCGCCAGGGTGTCGGCCAGCTCACCCATCGGGAGCTTCTTGTGGCGGGCGTAGAGCACGCCCGCGAGGGCGCCGAGGGCGATGCCGCCGGGGATGCCGAGGCCGCCCTCCCAGACCTTGACGGCATCGAGCCACTGGCCCTCGAACCGCCGCCAGTCGGTCATCACGTGGTAGAGCCGGGCGCCGATCAGGCCGGCCGGGACGGCCCACAGGGCCAGCCCGGAGATGTCGTCGGGATCGTGGCCCCGCGCCCGCCAGCGCCGCCGGGCCAGCTCGACCGCGGCGATCACACCGAGCGCGATCATCAGCCCGTAGGCGCGCAGGTGCAGCGGCCCGAGGACGATCTCGTTCGACGAGGGGCTGGGGATCGAGGCGAGCAGGGTGGCGGCCACCGGTCGGCCTAGAGGTACTTCGGCTCGATGGCGAAGAGCCCCGCCGCGCCCGAGGTGACCGGGGCGACCAGCCCGAGGGCCTGGGGCAGGGTGTTCTCGGCGTAGAAGCGCGCGGTGGCCACCTTGGCGACGAGGAAGTCGGCGTCGCCCTCGCCGGAGGCGGCCCGCTCGGTGGCGGCCAGGGCCTGGCGGGCCATCACCCAGCCGCCGGCGACGACGCCGAACAGGCGCAGGTACGGCGTGGCGCCGGCCAGGGCCTGGTTGGGGTCCTCGAGCCCGTGGGTGAGGATCCAGTTGGTGGCGTCCTCCAGCGCGTCGACCGCCTGGTGGAGGTTGGTCCGGATCGAGGCCAGGTCCTCGCCCGCGTCGGCCAGCGCGTCGTCGAGCGCGCGCATCCCGGCGATGAAGTCGGCCATGACGCCGCCCGCCCGCATCGGCAGCTTGCGCCCGACGAGGTCCATCCCCTGGATGCCGTTGGTGCCCTCGTAGATGGGAGGGATGCGGGCGTCACGGAAGTGCTGGGCGACGCCCGACTCCTCGACGTAGCCCATCCCGCCGTACACCTGGATGGCGGTCGAGGTCACCTCCACGCCGAGGTCGGTGCTCCAGCCCTTGGCGATGGGGATGAGCAGGTCGGTGAGCTCCTGGTTGCGCTCGCGCACCGCCTCGTCGGGATCGTTCGCGGCCCGGTCGAGGGCCTCGGCGGTGACGTAGATGAGGCCCCGCATCGCCTCGATGCTGCTCTTCATCGTGAGCAGCATCCGACGCACGTCGGGGTGCTCGATGATGAACGAGCTCTCGCCCGCCGGGGCACCGATGGCGCGGCCCTGGCGGCGCTCCTGGGCGTAGGCGAGCGCGTCCTGGTAGGCGCGCTCGGCGAGGGCCAGGCCCTCGACGCCGACGGAGAGGCGGGCGTTGTTCATCATCGTGAACATGTAGCGCATGCCCCGGTTCTCCTCGCCGATGAGGTAGCCGACGGCACCTTCGCCCCGGTCGCCGTAGGAGAGGACGCACGTGGGGCTGGCCTTGATGCCCATCTTGTGCTCGATGGACGTGCAGGTGACGTCGTTGCGCTCGCCCAGCGACCCGTCGTCGTTCACGAGGAACTTGGGCACGATGAAGCACGAGATGCCCTTGGTGCCCGGCGGGGCGTCGGGCGTGCGGGCCAGGACCAGGTGGACGATGTTCTCGGCCAGGTCGTGCTCGCCGAAGCTGATGAAGATCTTGGTGCCGGTGATGCGCCAGCTTCCGTCGTCGGCGGGGACGGCCTTGGTGCGCAGCGCGCCCACGTCGGACCCCGCCTCGGGCTCGGTGAGGTTCATGGTGCCCGTCCACTCCCCCAGCACCATCTTGGGCAGGTAGGTCTCGCGCTGGGTCTCGTCCGCGTGGTGGGCGAGCATGTCGATGGCGCCCTGCGTGAGCAGCGGAGCCATCGAGAAGGACATGCAGGCGGACGACAGCATCTCCTGGAGGGCGATGGCCACCAGCCAGGGGAAGCCGCCCCCGCCGTAGGCCGGATCGAAGGGGACCCCGCCCCACCCGGCCTCGACGTAGCGGGTGTAGGCCTCCTTGAAGCCCGTCGGGGTGGTGACGTCCCCGTCGTGCCAGACGCTGCCCTCGAGGTCCGACGTGCGATTGAGCGGCGCGATCACCTCGTTCATGAAGCGCCCGGCCTCGTCGAGCACGCCGCGGACCATGGACGGCTCGGCGTGGGCGAAGGCCTCGTAGCCCGAGAGGCTCTCGAGGTCGGCGAGGTGCTCCAGGGCGAACTCGATGTCACGGAGAGGTGCGGAGTAGTCAGCCACGCCCCGAGGCTACGCGGCCCCCGTCCGGACCCCAAAGGCGGCGCCGACCTGGGCCGAACGGCCTAAACCCGGCCTCGTGCGGCGCCGATGGCCTTCGGGATGGCGGCGGACCCCACAGCACTCGTCCCCCGGCGCCACGTCCTCGCCGGCGGGGCGGCCCTGGGCGCCGCCGGCGCACTCGGGGTCGCGGGCGCCCCGGTCGCCGGGGCGGCGGGGGCCCGCCGGTCCCGCAGGGCGAACGCCGCCGCCGCTCCGGCTCCACTCGAGCTCGCCCCGGTGACCGTCCCGGCCACGCCGGGCCGCTCGTTCGAGCAGCACCTGGTCGACCGGGCCACGTTCGGCTGGACGCCCCTGCTCGAGCGCGAGGTCCGGGGCCGCGGCTGGGAGGCATGGCTCGACGAGCAGCTCGACCCCGCCGGCATCGACGACGGCGCCATCGAGGGCGTGCTCTCGGGCTACCGCACCCTGCGCAACACCAACCAGGCCAACCACCGCATCGCCGACACCGAGCAGGACGGCGCCCGCCTGCTGCGGCGCGAGCTCGCCCACTCGACGTTCCTGCGGGCGGTGCACAGCCGGCGCCAGCTGCACGAGGTGATGGTCGACTTCTGGGCGAACCACTTCAACGTCTTCCTCTACGACACGAGCTACGAGCACCTGCACGTGGTCGACCACCGGGACGTGGCCCGGGCCCACGCCCTCGGGCGCTTCGCGGACCTGCTGTCGGCCAGCGCCCACAGCCCGGCGATGCTCGTGTACCTCGACAACGCCCGCAGCAACGCCAACTCGCGCAACGGGGTCAACGAGAACTACGGGCGCGAGCTGCTCGAGCTGCACACCCTCGGGATCATCGACGGCGAGCACGTCTACACCGAGGACGACGTGGTGGGCGTGGCGAAGGTGATGTCGGGCTGGTCGGTGAACATCACCGACGACCTCGACCTGTTCCGGTTCCGCTCCACGCGGCACCACACCGGCGCCGTCTCCCTCCTCGGCGGGGCATGGTCGTGCCCGGCGCACGCCGCCGCCGACGGCCAGCAGCACGGCGAGTCGCTCCTGTCGTTCCTCGCCCACCACGAGTCGACCGCCCGGTACCTCGCGTGGAAGCTGGTCAAGCGCTTCGTGGCCGACGACCCCCCGCCCGCGCTCGTCGAGGCCCTCGCCGGCGTGTACCTGGCCAACGACACGCACGTCGCGCCCGTGCTGCGCCACCTCTTCCACAGCGCCGAGTTCGCCGCCAGCGGCGGGCAGAAGCTGCGGCGGGGCCTCGAGATCCTGACCGCCACCTGCCGGGTCCTGGACGCCCAGATCGACCCCGAGCCGATGGGCGCGGTGGCCGACGGCCTGCACGGTGAGGGCTGGGGCGCGCTGTTCCGGCTGGGCCAGCCCCTGTTCGGCCACCAGAACCCCGACGGCTTCAGCGACGACGGCGCCGACTGGCTGAGCGCGGACGGGCTCCTGCGGCGGTGGGACATCTGCGGGTCGATCGCGAACAACTGGTACGCGCCGGACCTCGCCGCCGATCCCCTCGCCCTGCTCCCCGACCCGCCGCCGCCGAACGCGGGCGCGCTGCTCGACACCGTCGCCGTCCGCCTCCTCGGCGAGGTGGGGGCCCCACCCGCCCACGGGTTCACCGACGTGGCGCCCACCGCCTGGTACGGGCCTGCGCTCGACTGGGCCCGCGACGCGGACGTGGTCGGCCCCTACGCCGACGGGAGCGTGCATCCCACCAACTCGATCAAGCGCTCGCAGGTCGTGGACATGCTGTGGAGGGCGGAGGGCCGCCCGACCGGCGCGCCCCCGCACGGGTACCCCGACGTGGCCCCGACCGCCCCGTACGGGCCCGCGCTGTCGTGGGCGAAGGACCGCGGCATCGTGGGCGGCTACCCCGACGGGACGTTCCGCCCGAAGCGGACGGCCAGCCGGGCCCAGGTGGTCATGATGGTGTGGCACGCCGCCGGCGACCCCGGCGGCTCGCCCCGCAACGACTACACCGACGTCCCCGTCGACGCGTGGTACCGCCCCGGGGTCGACTGGGCCCGGGCCCAGGGGATGATCGGCGAGTACCCGGGGCGTCGCTTCCGCCCGGGCCGCGACATCACCCGCGCGGCGGTGCTGTCGATGCTGTACCAGCGCCACCACTCCCCGGCGAGCCCGCTCACCGCTTCCGAGCGCGACGCGCTCCTGACCTACCTGGGCGGCGACCCGCGCCAGGTCACCCACGACTGGTTCCTCGAGTGGAAGACGGGCGACCTGGCCGCCCTGCTGCTCGCCAGCCCCCACTTCCAGCACCGGTGATCCCGTGAGCCCGCCCACCCCCCACCCGAGGCGCCTCGGTCGACGGCAGTTCCTCGCCGGGCTCGGTGCCGCGGGCGGCGCCGGCGTGGTGCTGCCCGCCCTCGCCCCCCGGCTCGCCTTCGCCACCCCCGAGGAGCCGGCGACCGGCGACGTGCTCGTGGTGGTGTTCCTGCGCGGCGGCGCCGACGGGTTGAGCATCGTGCCCCCCTTCAGCGACACCGCGGGCTACCAGGCGCGGCGCGGCGCAGGGACGTCCAACGACGTCGCGGTCCCACCCCCGAGCGCCGCCGACCCGGCCAACACCGCCATCGACCTGGGGGTCACCGTCTCGGGCCACCACTTCGGGCTCCACCCCGCGGCCACGGGGCTGAAGGCCGTCTGGGACGCCGGCCACCTCGCCATCGTCCACGCCGCCGGCATGCCGGCCACCGAGAGCGCCACCCGGAGCCACTTCGACGCCGAGACGGTCTGGGAGCGGGCCAGCGCGAGCCCCTCGGTGGCGACCGGGTGGGTCGGCCGCCACCTGGTGAGCTCGGGCGGGGGCCCCGGCATCCCCGGCATCGGCTACGACACCGGCGGTGTGCCGGTGAGCCTCCGGGGCGAGCCCCGGGCGATGGGCATGCGCTCGATCGGCGACTTCCACGTCGAGGGGTTCGCCGACGCGGGACGGTGCGAGGCCGCCCTCGGCGCGCTCTACCCGGACGGCACCGGGCGCCCGCTGACCCAGCAGGGCCACGACACCCTCGCCGCGGTCGCGCAGGTCGCCGACGCCGACCCCGCGCAGTACGACCTCAACCCCGGGCTGTACCCCACGGGACGGCCGGCGGGGGTCCTGGCCCAGTCGCTGCGCGAGGTCGCCCAGCTCGTGCGGGCCGGCCTGGGGCTGCGGGCCGTGTGCCTCGACCTCGGGGGCTGGGACCTGCACAACGACATGGGGCCGGTGAACAGCCCGCTCGGCACCCAGCGCCGCCTCATCCAGGCCCTGTCGGAGTCGCTGTGGGCGTTCCACCAGGACCTCGGAGCGCTGATGGACGAGGTGACCGTCGTCGTCGTGACCGAGTTCGGGCGCACCATCAGTGCGAACGGCAGCGGCGGCACCGACCACGGCCGCGGCGCGGCGCTGCTCGTGATGAGCGGCCACGCCGTGCCCGGGATCCACGGCGACTACCCGGCCGGCCCCCTCGCCGACGGCCCCGAGGACGACCTCACGGTGGCCAACGACGTGCGCACGGTGCTGGCGGAGGTCTGCACCAAGCGGCTGGACAACCCGCGGATCGACCAGGTCTTCCCCGGCTACGCGCACCCGGGTGACCTGGGCCTCGTCACCGCCTGAGCCGGCGAGGATCGCCCCCCTCCCGCCGTGCCGGCGCACGCCGGCACGGGTCGGCGGTCAGGCGAGGGCGATGAGCACGACGGCGCACGCCGCCACCGCCAGGCCCGTGGCCTGCACCCGCGTCACGCGCTCGTTCAGCACGACCCGCGCCAGCACCAGGGTGCTGGCCGGGTACAGCGACGAGATGACCGCCACCAGGACGAGCAGGCCGCTGCCGAAGGCGAGGACCAGGAAGGCGTTGGCGCCCATGTCGAACACGCCACACGCCACGATGATCCGCGTGGTGCCGGAGCCGGGTCGCAGCGCGGTGCGGGTGACGAGCGCGACGAGCAACAGGAACGGCACCGAGGCCACCCGTGCACCGACGAGGGGCCACAGCCCGGCGTCGTCCGACACGTGGTCGAACAGGAGGAAGACCGTGGCGAAGAGCGTGCCGGCGAGGAGCCCGAGCAGCAGCGTGGTGCGACGCGACGTGCCCGGCTCCTGCCGGTCGAGCTCGGTGTCGTCCGCCGCGGGTGGCCCGTGTTGGCTGACCAGGCCGATCGCGGCCAGCGCCACCGCGACTCCCACGAGGGCCACCGGCGCGGGGTCCTCGCCCGTCGCCAGGCCCACCACCACCGGGATCGCGGCCGACGCCAGCGCCGAGACCGGGGCGACCACGCTCATGGAGCCCGAGCCCATCGCCCGGTAGAAGACCAGCAGCGCCAGCGCGCCGGCCAGGCCCGCGGCGGCGCCGACCGCGAGCGCCCGGGCAGAGGGGTCGCCGCCGACGAGCGGGACCAGCACCACGAGCAGCAGCGCGCCCACCACCTGGGAGAGCAGCGTCACCCGCACGACGGGGGCGTGGCGCGCGGCCAGACCGCCGAAGAAGTCGCCGGCGCCGTAGCTGGTGGCGGCGAGGAGCGCGAACACGATGCCCATGGGGCGGTCAGTCTGGCGCGGCGACGCTCCCCCGGGCGCTCAGATGCGGCGGGTGACGAAGACCACCTTGTCCTTGAACGTCGGGTGCGTGCTCGAGGTCGCCTTCAGGCTGCCGGCGAGCCTGGCGCCGGCCGGCGCGCTCGAGCGCACGGTCACCACCACCTTGACCTTGAACTTGGCGCCGGGAGCGAGGGTCGGGGTCGCGAACGTGCCGGTCTTGACCCCCCTGGTGATATCGGTGCCCGTCGAGTCGAAGTAGCGGACCCGGAAGCGCGTGGTCGACGCCGTGCCCCGCAGGCGGAGGGCCTCGGGAAAGGCTGCGTCGTTCTGGAGGTTCACGAAGTAGGTGACGGAACCGCCCCGGCGGGCCGCACCCCAACGCGTCTGCCCGACGCCGGTGGTGTTGTAGACGTCCTTGCCGACCACGAGGCCCGTCGCGCCCTTCTTGATCTGGGCGTCGGGCCGCCCCCGGTACCCGAAGGCCTGGACCCGGTCGTTGTTGAGCTCGGCCACGTAGAGATCGCCGGTGGTCTGGTCGAGCGCCACCCCCCAGGGATCCTCGAACTCGCCGAGGGCCGGCCCCTGGCGACCCCAGGCGCTCACGAAGGTGCCGGTGGCGGTGAACTTCTGGACCCGGTCGTTGCCCACATCGGAGACGTACACGTCGCCGTCCCCGTCGACGCCGACGCCCTTCGGCCCCTGGAACTGGCCCGGGCCGGTGCCGTTGGTGCCCCAGGCACCGAGGAACGTGCCGGTGGTCGAGAACCGCTGGATGCGGTGGTTGAACGAGTCGGCCACGTAGACGGTGCCCTCGTGCACGGCGATGCCCTCGGGGGAATCGAACCGGCCGTTGCCGGACCCGGGGAGCGGGTTCGGGTTCCCCCACGCGGTGACGAAGACCCCGTCCGAGGTGAACTTCTGGATCCGGTTGTTCCCTGCATCGACCACGTAGACGAACCCGTCGTCGACGGCGATGCCGGTCGGCGACTGGAACAGGCCACCCCCGACCTGACCCCAGTCCCCCCACTCGGTCACGAAGGTTCCGCCGGCCGTGTACTTCTGGATCCGGTAGCTGTCCACGACGTACACGTAGCCGTCGGCGTCGATGGCGATGCCCTCCGGTGCGGTGAACTCGCCAGGATCCTCCCCGAAGGTCCCCCACCAGCCGAGCAGTTCCCCGTCCGCGGAGAAGTGCTGGACCCGTTGACCCCAGAGCTCGGAGGTGTAGACGTCGCCGTCGGGAGCGACCGCGACCCACTCGAGCCAGGAGAACTCCCCCGGATCCTGCCCGCGCTGACCCCAGGCGGTGAGCGGCGTGGGTGGCGGCTCGCTCGCCCCGCCGACGCCCGGGTCGCTCATCACCACGACCGAGATCGACAGCACCAGCACGATCATGCGAGCGACCCAGATCCTCAACATGGCGCCTCACCTCACGCCTGACCGTCGCGCCGCTCCGGTGCGGGAGACAGAGGCGAAGGTCACCCCGTCCCCGGCCGCCCGCCCGTCCCCTAACGTCGACGACGTGACGCCCGTGACCGGCCGCGATGACCCGACGCTCTCGATCGAGCGGCTGCTGTTCACCTACGCCGAGCGGGTGGACGCCGGCGACTTCGCCGGCGTGGGCGCGCTGTTCGCCGACGGCGCCGTCGCCCTCGAGGACGGCACCGAGCTGGCGCGCGGCGCCGAGGCGGTCGAGGCCCTCTACGTGGCCACCACCCGGCGGTACGAGGACGACGGCACCCCCCACACCAAGCACGTCACGACGAACGTCATGGTCGACGTCGACGACGACGGCTCGACCGCCACGGCCCGCTCCTCCTTCACCGTGCTGCAGGCCCTGCCCGACTTCCCGCTCCAGGCGATCATCAGCGGGCGCTACCTGGACCGCTTCGAGCGCGACGGCGACGGGGCGTGGCGCTTCGTCGAGCGGCGCATGATCCCCGAGCTCCACGGCGACCTCAGCCGCCACCTGCTGATCGACCTGTGAGCCTCACGACGCTGGCCCCGGGGGTGCACGCCTGGCTCGATCCGGCGCCCGCTCCCGGCCACCCCAACGCCGGGGTGGTGGTGGAGGAGGACGGCACCACCGTCGTCGACACGCTCTGCGTGCCGTCGCAGTGGCAGCCCTTCGGGGCGGCCGTCGACGCCCTCGGCCCGCCGGTCCGCCGGGTGGTGCTGACCGGCAGCCACATCCCCTTCGTCGGGGGGTCGCCCCGCTTCGCCCGGGCCGCGGTCTACGGCACTGCGCAGACCAGCGCCCATCTCGACCAGGCGCCCAACGTCGACGCGTACCGCCGGCTGTTCCCCGACCTCGCGCCCGAGTTCGACGACGAGCTCCGCACGCGACCGGTCAGCCACGTCGTGGCCGAGGCCAGCTACGTCAGCGGGGCCGTCCGGGTGGTGCCGCTGGCCGGACAGATGGAGGAGAACCTCGTGGCCGTCGTGCCCGGTGCCGGCGTGGTCTTCGCCGGCGCCATGTGCTCCTTCGGCGTCACCCCGGTGGCGTTCCAGGGTGACCCGGTCGCGTGGGCCGACGCTCTTGCCGCGGTGACCGACCTCGGGGAGGTGATCGTGCCCGGCCACGGCCCCGTCGGGGGTGCCGATGACGTGCTCGCCCTCCAGGCGTACCTGTGGTCGTGCGCGGAGGCCGACGGCGATCCGGGCGCGCTGCCGTCGGGGCCGTGGGACCGCTGGTCGGGACGGTCGTGGGACGAGGTGAACGTGGAGCGCGCCGCGATGCTGGCCCGCGGCGACACCGGCGTGCCGCCCAGCCTGCTGCGCCGCCTCGGCGCGGGCTGAACGCGACGGCGAGCGCCCGGCCCCGTCAGGGATCGAGCCGGTGCCGCTCGAAGAACGCCCAGGCCAGCTCGGTGGCGCTGATGTCGTCGGTGGTGCGCCCCGCCACCGACGCGAGCCCGCCGGCCGCCGGGTCGGCACCACCGCCACCGCCGTCCCCCTGCCCGCCTCGACCGCCGAGCAGCGGCGTGCCCGGCCAGGTGTGCCCCCCGCCCTCGACCAGGTACAGCACCACCTCGGCCTCGTCGTCGCAGCCGGGCCACGAGCGTCGGACCACCTCGGGCGACACCCGCTCCTCGACGGGGTCGTCGGCGCACCCGTTGCGGGCGGCCCAGCGGGCCAGGGTGTCGTCGACCGGCGGGAAGGCGATGGCCGAGATCTGGTCCTGCTGATCCCCGGCCGAGGCCGCGGACGCGTCGAGGGGGTTGGCGGACAGGAACCCCTGCAACTGGGCGCCGAGGCCGCCACCGTAGGGCAGCACGTCGTCGGCGGTCCCGTAGGTGGCCTGGTACGGGACGGGCGGCCCGTCCTCGCAGCCGTCGAGGAAGGTGACCCCGGCGACGGGCGCCACCGCGGCGAAGACCTGCGGGAGCCGGCAGGCGAGGGCGGACGACATCAGCCCGCCGTTGGAGATGCCGGTGGCGTACACGCGGGAGGTGTCGACGCACAGGTCCGCTCCCACCTGCGCCACGAGCGCCCCGAGGAACGAGACGTCGTCGTCGGCGATCCCCGCCGACACGTAGTTCCAGAACGGGATGTCGCCGAGACCCTGGGGCGTGACCACGAGGAAGCCCTCCTCGTCGGCCAGCGCCTCCATGCCGGTGAGCGCCGCCTCGAGTGAGGCCGACATCGTGAGGCCGTGCAGGTCGACGACGAGCGGCGCCGGGGTGGCCGGGTCGTAGCCCGCCGGGACGTGTCGGCGGTACTCCCGCTCGGTCCCCGCGGTCACGAGGCGCCGATCGGACGACCCCGGGGCCGGGCCGCGATCGCCGCACCCCTCCGAGGCCACGGGGGCGGCCTCCGCCTCGTCCGCCGACGGAGCCGCCGCTGCCGATCGCTCCGCGTCGGGGTCGCCGTCGCGGCAGCCGGCCAGCAGCAGCCCGACGGCGACGACGGCGAGGGCGGCGACGGCGAGCCGTCCGCTGCGCACGATCCCCCTGGCCACCGGGCGAGTGTACGGCCGGGGCCTGGGCGCCTCAGCGCGCCGCCGGCAGCGACAGGACGGCGTCGATCCCGCCGCCGTCCGCCGCCCGCAGCTCGAGGTCGCCACCGTCGAGGCGGGCGAGTCGCCGGGCGATCGGGAGGCCGAGGCCGCTCCCGCCCAGCCGGGGACCCCCGGTGGACGACGTCCAGAACCGGTCGAACACCCGCGTGCGCTCCTCCTCGGAGAGCCCCGGGCCCTCGTCGACGACGTGGGCCTCGACGGTGCCGTTGCCGCCGCCGGTGCACGACAGGGTGACCGACCCCCCGTCCGGCGACACGTCGAGCGCGTTGGCGAGCAGGTTGTCGATCACCCCGGCCACGTGGTCGGGTGTGGCCCAGGCGGCGGCGAGGTGGGGGGCGAACACCGTGACCAGCTCGACGCCCTGGTCGGACGCCACCGACGCCCACACCTCACCGCGCTCGCGGAGCAGGTCGGCGAGGTCGACGGGCTCGGCGGTGACCGTCGGCGAGGTCCGCTCCGCACGCGCCAGGGCGAGGAGGCCGTCGACGAGCCGCGACAGGCGCTCGACCTCACGCAGCGCGGCATCGACGTCCTCGCCGTGCTCCGGGTCGATCTCGGCCTGGACGTTCTCGAGCTGGAGGCGCAAGGCGGTGAGGGGCGTGCGGAGCTGGTGGGAGGCGTCGGCCACGAAGGCCTCCTGGGCGGTGACGAGGTCCTCCAGCCGCGAGGCGGTGTCGTTGAAGGCGACCGCGAGCGAGCGCACCTCGGGCGGCCCGGCGTCAGTGGGCGTGCGGGCGTCGAGATCACCCTGGCCGAACCGGGTCGCCGTCTCCTGGAGCCGGCGGAGGGGACGGGTGACCGATCGGGCGAACACGATGCCGAGCACGGCGGCGGCCGCGAGCGTGACGATCGCGACCGCGGCCAGGCGGAGCCAGTTGCGCCACACCCGGGCGTCGACGGTCGACGTGGGATACGTGATGCGCAGCGCGCCGTGGATCTGGCCGCCCGACGCGATGGGCACGGCGACGAAGAGGAGGTTCTCGTTCAGCGAGTCCGAGCGCCGGGTGCCGGTGGCCACCTCGCCGTCGAGGGCCCGGGCGACCTCCGGGCGGCTGGCGAAGCTGCGCTCACCCGGCCGGAGGGGGTCCGAGTCGGCCACGACCACGCCATCGGCGTCGACGATCACCAAACGACCGTCCGTGCGCGCCTGGTACGCGTCGGCGACGCTCTGCAGGTCGATCGACATGGTGCCCTCGAGCGCGTCCTCCGAGAGCGAGGCCAGCGCGACGGCGTCGCGCTCGACGTCGAGCGTGAGCTCGTCGATCTGGCGGCCCGCGTAGGAGATGCCGAGGGGCACCTCGAGCACGAGCAGCACGAAGAGGGTGAGCGTCAGGTAGCCGAGCAGCAGGCGCCGGGTCATGAGCCGGTCCCGAGCCGGAAGCCCACCCCCCGCACGGTCTCGATGAGGGTCGGGTCACCCAGCTTCTTGCGGAGGGACGCGACGTGGACGTCGAGGGTCTTCGTGGGGCCGTACCAGTGCGCGTCCCAGACCTCCTCGAGGATCTCGTCGCGCGTGCGGGTGGCGCCCGGGTCGCGGGCGAGCAGCGCCAGGAGGTCGAACTCCTTGCGGGTCAGCGTGACCTCCTCCCCGTCCACCGAGGCCCGCCGCGTGCGCGTGTCGACCTCGACCGGTCCCGCCCGCAGCACGGGATCGTCCTCGTCACCGTCGTCGTTGGTCGATGCGGCCCGCCGGGTGACGGCGCGGATCCGGGCCACGAGCTCACGGAACCCGAACGGCTTGACCACGTAGTCGTCGGCGCCGAGCTCGAGGCCGACGACCCGGTCCACCTCGTCGCCGCGGGCGGTGATCACGATGATGGGGACGTCGGAGTCGCTCCGCAGGCGCCGGCACACCTCGTAGCCGTCGAGATCGGGCAGCCCGAGGTCCAACAGCACGAGGTCCGGGCGGTCGGTCGCCAAGGCGGCCTCGCCGGTGCCCACCCGCTCGACGTCGAAGCCCTCGCGCCCGAGGCCCTTCACGAGCGGGCCGGCGATGGCGTCGTCGTCCTCCACCAACAGCAGGCGCATCCCACCACGGTGGCACGGATCGGCGCCTGGGGCCCGCACACCCGCGCGACTTTGCCAAGCCTTAACCCAAGGCTGCCTCGTCGTTGTCGATGACCTTCGTACGTTGCGCACACCGGCTCACCGCCCGACGGGCCGGTCCGACGAGGGAGGCAACCCGATGGAACGACGCAAGGCACTCGCAGTCGCCGGCACCGTGGCCGGCTCGCTCGCCGCCGCCGGCGCCGCGATGGCCGTGAACTTCGGCCTGCTCGGCGCCGAGGCCAGCACGGTCGGCAACCTGGACGTGAAGGGGGCCGCCGCGCTGGTGCCCAGCACCACGACCACCGAGGCGCCCGCTCCCGACGTGACCGTGATCTACCAGGACGTCCCCGTCCCCTCGGGCGGCGTCGCCACCACCGGCGGCGGGTCGGGCGGCGGCTCGGCGGGCGGGTTCGAGGGCTCGGCCCCGCGGCGCCGACGCCGGCGACCGCCGCACCGGCCCCCGCCCGGCGCCGCCGGACTGCGACGGCCACCAGCGACGACGACGGGGACGACCACGGCGACGACCACGGGGACGACGGCTACGACGACCACGGCGACGACCACGACGAGGACGATGACTGAGCGCCCGTGACACCTGGCGACTGACTCGACGCGGGGCGGCAGCAGCGTCGGCCCCCGGAGGCGCGAGGCGCCGCCGGCCTACGCGGCGGCCACGACCCGAGTGCTCACGGCTGGCGCTGCCACCACGGCGGCGCCTTCGGCCCGTGGCTGCGATGGGCTGGCCAACCCGCCCGAGGCGACCATCAACGACGCCCCGGTGGTGGCCTCGTCCGGTGTCCACCACGACGTCGACCACGGCGCTGCCGCATCATCATCATCAAGCTGCGGTTCGTCGAGGTCCCCGCCGCGGGCGGGTCGAGCGGATCCAGCTGTCAGGGGGATCCGGCTCGTCGGCCGGGAGCTCGTCAGGATCGGGCGGGTCGGCACCGCCGCGCCGCCCCCGCCCCGGCGCCCGCCCCTGCGCCGGCGCCCGCCCTGGCCCCGGCGCCCGCGCCGGTGACGAGCAGCGGCGGCAGCTGACCGCCGGCACGACCGCCCGGGCGGGGCGGTCGCCCGGCGGGTCGGGCGCGGCGTGGGCCCGGGCTAGGTGAGCTGCTGGGTGACCTGGTCGAGCGCCTCGTCCTCGGAGACGTCGAGGGCGAAGCTGAGCTCGGACACCAGCACGCCCCGGGCCTTGACCAGCATCGACTTCTCGCCGGCGGACAGGCCGCGGTCGGCGTCGCGCAGGGCGAGGTTCCGGACCACCTCGGCCACCTGGTAGACGTCGCCCGACTTGAGCTTCTCCTGGTGGTTCTTGAACCGCCGGCTCCAGTTCGACGGCTCGCGGACGTCGCGCTTGGCGAGGAGCTGGAACAGGTCCTCGACGTCCTCCCGGGCGATCGGGCGGCGCATCCCCACGGCCTCGGCGTTGGCGGCCGGGACCGACAGGGTGAGGTCGCCGTGGGCCATCTTGAGGACGAGGTACTCCTGCTTCTCGCCGAACACCTCGCGCTTCTCTTTGCGCTCGATCACCGCGGCGCCGTGGTGGGGGTACACGACGCGATCGCCGACTTCGAACAAGGGGCACTCCTGGGATCCGCCGGCGCCCCCCACGAGGGACGGGCTCGGGCCATTTCGGGCCTCCCAGGATGCCAGAGATCGCGACGATCGCCACCATCGTCGCCGCCGACCGACGTGGCGGCGCGGCGCCGGCCAAGCGCCCGCCGGCTGGCGGGACGCGGTGGTTGTATGCATACAATCCCGTCACCATGCCCGCCGCTCGGATCACCCTCGACGAGGTCGCCCGGCGCGCCGGGGTCTCCCGCATGACCGTGTCGAACGTGTACGGGCACCCCGAGCGGGTCGCTCCCGCCACCGCGGCGCGGGTGCGGGCCGCGGCGAGGGATCTCGACTACGGAGGGCCCAGCCCCGTCGGGCGCACCTTGCGACGGGGCCGCACCGGCGTCCTCGGCGTCCTGCTCCGCGACCCGCTCCCCTACGCGTTCACCGACCCGGGTGCCGTCGAGCTCCTGCGCGGGCTGGCGCGCGGCGCCGACGAGTGCGGGCTGTCCGTGCAGCTGATGGACGCCACCGGCGACGCCGGCCCCACCCGCGTCGCCGACGCCGCCGTCGACGCGTTCGTCGCCTGGTCGTTGACCGCGGACGAGCCCGGGCTCGACGCGGCGATCGCGCGCCGCGTGCCGGTGGTCGCCCTCGGCGGAGCCGACGACCTCGACGGGATCCCCTACCTCGCCTCGGACAACCGGGGGGGCGCCGCGGCCGCCGCCCAGCACCTCGTGGACCGGGGGGTCGCCCGGGTCGCCCTCGTGCTGGCCCGAACGGCGCCGAAGGAGCTCCGCGACCGGGTCGACGGCTGGCGCGACGCCCTCCGACGGGCGGGGGTGGCGGAGCACCACGTCCTCGACGTGCGTCGTCCCGCCAACAACCGGGCCGAGGGGGCGGCCGCGGCCGACGTCGTCCTGGCGGCCCGCCGCGACGATCCCCGCGCGCGGTGGGGTGTGCTCGCGCTCACCGACGTGCTGGCCCTCGGCGTGCTCGGACGGCTCCGCGCGGCCGGTGTCGACGTCCCCGGGCAGTGCGCCGTCGTGGGCTTCGACGACGTGGAGGAGGCCGCGTCGGCGACGCCGTCGCTGACCACGGTGCGCCAGGACCTGTTCGGGCTGGGTCGATCGGCCGCGCTCCGGGCGGCCGGCCGACCGGCCGGTCCCCCAACGCCACGGCCGACGGAGCTCGTCGTCCGGGCCAGCACCGCGGGCCCCGACCGACGGCGAGACTCCCCGTGACGGTCGAGGCCGTCGGCCTGGCGGCCGGCGCGCTCACCACCGCGGCCTGGCTCCCCCAGATCGTGTGCACCGTCCGACGCGGGTCGGCCGACGACCTGTCCTGGGCGTACCTGCTCGTCTTCGGCGCCGGCGTCGCCGGCTGGATCACCTACGCCCTGCTCGCGGGCGACGGACCCGTGCTCGGCGCCAACCTCGTGACGCTGTCGCTCGTCGCCCTCCTCGGTTGGGTCAAGGCCCGGGGAACCGGCTCGTCGTAGCATCCCCCCGTGCGCCGCGCACCGACCGACCGAGCGGGATCCGGCGCGCGACCGAACCGCACCGCCGCCGCGGGACCCAGCCGGCGGGGGGCGGGTCGCGCGGCGCATCCACGCCGGCCCGTCGACGGTCGGACCGCCCGCCCCGCGAGCGAGCCGGCACGGCGGGTGCCACCTCAGGACGGCACCGGCGGGCGGCGGCGCGCCCGGCGGTCGGCGCGCCGAGGATGAGTGCGACCGGCGACGGGCCCGCCGCCGAGCTCGCCGCCGCGGGCCTCTACGACGAGACGGCTCCCGACGCCGAGGACCGCCTCGACCTCCTGACCTTCCTGCTCGAGCAGGGCTGCACGATCGACGACCTCGTCGCCGCCGAGGCCGCCGGTCGCCTCGTGACGGCGGCGTCCGATGCGATGCTGCGCAAGGGCCAGACCCCGCTGCGGGCCGAAGAGATCGCCGCGCTGGCCGGCATCGACCGGGAGCTCATCCGCGCGTGGCGGACCCTCGGGTTCCCCGACCCGCCCGACGACGCCGCGGTGTGGTGGCCCTCCGACGCCGACATCTTCGCCCAGTTCGATGTCGGCGCCGAGCTGTTCGGCGCCGAGCGCATGGCCCAGTTCAGTCGGGTGCTGGGGCGGGCGGCGGCGCAGGTGGCCGAGGCCGCGGTGGCGCTGTTCCTGACCGAGGTACAGGCACCGCTCGAGCGGGGCGCCATCCCGCCCGTCGAGTTGGCCCGCGCCAACGTGACGGCGCAGCTCGCCCTGAACGCCATCCCCACCGTCTTCGAGGCGGCCTTCCGCCACCACGTCGATGCCACCCAGCGGCGCACCCAGGAGACGCCGTTCAGCGACGACCGCCGCCGGGCCACGATGTGCGTCGCCTTCGCCGACCTGGTGGGCTCGACCGAGCTGGCCCACCGCCTCGACCCCGCGGGCACCGCCCGGCTGGCGGCGGACCTGGAGGAGGTCGCCACCGACACGGTGGCCCGCTCCGGCGGCCGCCTGGTGAAGACCATCGGCGACGGCGTGCTGTTCACCACCCCGGCGCCCGCCGACGCGCTCGCCATCGCCACCGCGCTGGTGGAGTGGGCGGCGTCCGACGACCGCCTCGAGGGGCTGCGGGTGGGGATGGCCGCCGGGCCCGTCGTGTGGCAGGACGGCGACGTCCACGGCCCGGTCGTCAACCTGGCGGCCCGCCTGTGCGCGGCCGCGGGGCGTGGTCAGATCCTCGTCGATGCCGGCTTCGCCGACGCTGCCGGCGACGACCGCCCGCCCTTGTCCCTGTCCGGCCATCTCACCCTGCGTGGCTTCGCCGACCCCGTCCCCGCCTTCACCCCCACCGCCCGCCCGAACTCGAGGCAATAGCGGTCGGATTCCGACCGCTATTGCCTCGAGAATGCAGGATGTGGCGGAGACGAGACGCTTCGTGCCGGCCGAGCTCCTCCGACCGAGCGAGGTCGACCGGTCACGCGGAGCGGCCGCGGCGAACGATCAACCTGACGCCGCTGGCAACGAGCAGGACGATGACCGCAGTGGCGAGCGCGATCAGGGGCGACGAGGACGAGGATGATGATGCGGCGGCCTCGTCCTTGGTGCCGACGGTCGCTGCCGACGTGTTCGTGGGGCGGGCGCGGGGTACGCCGGAGTCGGCGGCCAGCGACTCCAGGCGCTCGGCCGCAGCGGTCACGTCCGCGACCTCGCGGATCGGGGTGCACACGGACGTGTGGTTGAGCTGGCCCTGCGTGCCGACGGCGTCCACGGGCACGAAGTACGAACGGCCGACCCGGAAGGGGTAGCCCGACAACCAGCCGGGATCGTCAGCGCCCAGCTGGATGGTCGCGGTCGCCTGGGCGTCGCCGAGGACCAGTGCGACGTCGGCCGCGATGGTGGTGGCGCCGTAGGTCCGCGATCCGGGTGTCTCGTCGGTCTCGATCGCCGTCACCGTGGCGACGACGGCGAAGTCGTACTCGTCGAGGAACGGGCGGCCGCCGATCTCCCCGTTCACGGCAGCGATCCGGGGTGCGTCGGCCAGCGGGGCGGCACAGCTCAGCGAGCCCGCCGGGGTCACGCCGGGGATCGCCGTCGCTCCGAGCAGGACAAACAGAACCGCGGCGCGTCGAGGGACTCGCATGTCCCTCGGACGCCGGGTGTCGACGCGGCGGTTCCCGGGTTCTCGAGGCGATGACGGTCGGTTTCCGACCGTCATCGCCTCGAGTTCCGCGGGATCGTCAGCTGCAGCCGCTGGTGGAGCCGCAGCTCGGACAGGCGTGGCACGAGCCGGCCCGCTGCATCTGGACGCCGCACTGCATGCACATGGGGGCGTCCGACGCCGGGCCCGCCGCGGGCGCCAGCGACATCTGAACCGCCAGGGTGCTCGCCGACTCGATCGACGGCGGGTCGGCGGCGACGTCCATGCCCTGGGTGGTCTCGGTGACCGTCTCCTCCACGCCGGGGAGCGTGGGCTGGGTGCGCTCGCCGACGGTGAGGATGCCCAGCTCGGCCCGCTCCTCCTGGGTGAGGTACAAGATGGCCAGCCGCCGGAACAGGTAGTCCATCAGGCTGGTGGCGAAGCGGATGTCGGGGTCGTCGGTCATGCCCGCGGGCTCGAAGCGCATGCCCGTGAAGGCCTCGATGAAGCTGCGCAGCGGCACGCCGTACTGCAGGCCGTGGCTGATCGAGATGGCGAAGGCGTCCATGATGCCGGCGAGCGTGGAGCCCTGCTTCGACACCCGGACGAAGATCTCGCCGGGCCGGCCGTCCTCGTACTCGCCCACGGTGACGAAGCCCTTGCAGTCGGCCACCCGGAACTCGAAGGTCCGCGAGGTGCGGGTGCGGGGCAGCTTGTTGCGGATGGGCTCGTAGACGACCTTCTCGACGATGCGCTCGACCACCTCGGTGCCCGCCACGACCGCCTCGGCCTCGGCGGCGCCCTCCACCTGGCCGCCCTCCTTCTTGGCGGTGGCGAGGGGCTGGGCCACCTTGCAGTTGTCGCGGTAGATGGCCACCGCCTTGATGCCCAGCTTCCAGGCGTCGATGTGGAGCTGCTCGACGTCTTCGACCGACACGTCCTCGGGCATGTTGACGGTCTTGGAGATGGCCCCGGAGATGAAGGGCTGGACCGCGCCCATCATCTTCACGTGACCGAGGTAGTGGATGGTGTGGTCGCCCATGGAGCAGGCGAACACGTCCACGTGCTCCTTGGCCAGGTGGGGCGCACCGAGGATCGACTTGTTCTCGTCGATGTGGGCGACGATCTCGTCGATCTGCTCGGCGGTGTAGCCGAGGCGCCGCAGGGCCCGGGGCACGGTCTGGTTGACGATGGTCATGGTGCCGCCGCCGACCAGCTTCTTCATCTTGACGAGCCCGAGGTCGGGCTCGATGCCGGTGGTGTCGCAGTCCATCATCAGGCCGATGGTGCCCGTGGGGGCGAGCACGCTGGCCTGGCTGTTGCGCACGCCGGCGGTCTGGGCCACCTCGCAGGCGGCGTCCCAGGCCTGCTGGGCGGCGCCCAACAGGTCGGTGGGGACGAGCTCCTCGTCGATCTTGGCCGCCTCCTGGCGGTGCATGTCGAGGACCCGCAGCATGTGCTCGGCGTTCTCGGCGTAGCCGGCGAACGGGCCCATGCGGGTGGCCGTGCGGGCCGAGGTGGCGTAGGCGTGGCCGGTCATCAGCGCGGTGACCGCGGCGGCCCAGGCCCGGCCCTGCTCGGAGTCGTAGGGCAGGCCCAGCGCCATCAGCAGCGCACCGAGGTTGGCGTAGCCGATGCCGAGCTGGCGGAAGCGGCGGGAGTTCTCGGCGATGGGCTCGGTCGGGTAGTCGGCGTTGCCCACCAGGATCTCCTGGGCGGTGAACACGACCTCGACGGCGGCCCGGAAGCCGGCCACGTCGAAGGTGTCGTCGTCGCCCAGGAACCGCAACAGGTTGAGGCTGGCCAGGTTGCACGCCGAGTTGTCGAGGTGCATGTACTCCGAGCACGGGTTCGAGCCGTTGATGCGGCCCGTGTTGGCCGCGGTGTGCCACCGGTTGATGGTGGTGTCGAACTGCATGCCGGGATCGGCGCACTCCCAGGTGGCCTGGCTGATCTGGCGCATGAGGTCGCGGGCCCGGACCGTCTTGACCACCTCGCCGGTGGTGACCGCCCGCAGGTCCCAGTCACCGTCGTCGAGCACGGCCTGCATGAACTCGTCGGTGACCCGCACCGAGTTGTTGGCGTTCTGGTACTGGGTGGAGTGGCTGTCGAGGCCGTCGAGGTCCATGTCGAACCCGGCCGAGGCGAGGACCCGGGCCTTGCGCTCCTCACGGGACTTGCACCAGATGAACTCCTCGACGTCGGGGTGGTCGACGTTGAGGATCACCATCTTGGCGGCGCGCCGGGTCTTGCCCCCCGACTTGATGGTGCCGGCGGAGGCGTCGGCGCCACGCATGAAGCTGACCGGCCCCGAGGCGGTGCCGCCCCCCTTCAGCAGCTCGACCGAGGAGCGGATGCCCGACAGGTTGATGCCGGCGCCCGAGCCACCCTTGAAGATGGTGCCCTCCTCGACGTACCAGTTGAGGATCGAGTCCATCTTGTCGTCGACGTGGAGGATGAAGCAGGCCGACGCCTGCTGGGGCACGCCCCGCACGCCGATGTTGAACCACACCGGTGAGTTGAAGGCGGCCTTCTGGGTGACGACGAGGTGCTTGAGCTCGTTGCGGAACGCCTCGGCCTCGGCCTCGTCGGTGAAGTAGCCGTCGCGCCGGCCCCACTCGGTGATGGTGTCGGCCACGCGGTCGATCACCTGGCGCAGCGACGACTCGCGCTCGGGGGTGCCGAGCGTGCCCCGGAAGTACTTCTGGGCGACGATGTTGGTGGCGTTGAGCGACCAGTCGACCGGGAACTCGACGTCGGTCTGCTCGAAGGCCACCGAGCCGTCCCGGTAGTTGGAGATGCGGGCGTCGCGCCGCTCCCACTCGACCTGGTCGTAGGGGTGGACCCCCTCGGTGGTGAAGTGCCGACGGATGCCGATGCCGGTGTGCTCGGGCGCCAGTGCCATTGAAACGTTCCTCCGTGCCGGATCGGCGTGGTCGTGCGGTGCGGGTGCGATGGGTGGGGGACGCTCGATGCGGGAAGCCGGTCCACCGGGTACGTGCAGAGAACCTCGAACTGCTCCATCTCGAACTGCTGCGTCTCGAACTACGACGACTCGAACTACTACATCTTGTGCCTCTTGCGCCCCCCGACGCTTCCGAGCCACAAGATGTTCGGGCATTACACCACTGTGATTCGAGGCCGTCAATCCCCTTTTCACATCAGTGTAATTCGCGCGCCGCCTCCTTCCCCGGACCGACGGCGCACGAGGCACCCGGTCCGGGGCCGGAGGTCGGAGCGGCTGCGACGCAGGTTCCCCAGGTCAGGGGGATGCCCGGACCGGCCCCACCCGCGGGCAGGGCCGGTCCGGGCGAGGGACCCCCAAGGAGCCGTCCTGAACCCGCCACGGAGAGACGCAACACCACCATTCCGGAGCCCCTGCGCCGCAGCCTTGTGACGGAGTTCACCCTACGGACACCTGCCTGTGAGAGTGAAGGGGACGACTTGTGGATTTCCCCGGGATTTCGACCGTCGGCCTGGGGACACCCGACCCGGCCCTGGGGACGGCGGGAGCGGGCACTACCGTCGGCGGCCGTGCGCCAACTGCTCCCCGACCCCCCGGGCGAGGTCGATCCGGTGGCGGCCTACGCCGCCGACGACCGGCCCGCGCCGGCCCACCGCCCGTGGGTGCTCGTCAACATGGTGGCCAGCGCCGACGGCGCCACCGCGGTCGACGGCCGCTCGGGCGCCCTCGGGGGCAGCGCCGACCGCGCCGCGTTCAGCGCGATCCGGGCGGTGGCCGACGTGATCCTGGTGGCCGCCGGCACCGCGAGGGCGGAGGGCTACGGGCCCCCCCGCACCCCGCCCGCGCTCCAGTCCCTGCGCGCCGCACGGGGCCAGTCCGCCAAGCCTCGCATCGCCCTCGTCACCCGGCGGGTCGACCTCGACCTGTCCTCCGAGTTGTTCGGGGACCCCGACAGCCGGTGTCTCGTGGTGGTCCCCGAGGACGCGCCCGCCGACCGCGTCGCGGCCGCGGCCGAGCGGGCCGACGTGGTCGTGGCGGGCACGGGCGGGGTCGACCTGGCCGGCGCCCTCGGCCGGCTCCGCGAGGCCGGAGCGTCGGTGGTGCTCGCCGAGGGCGGCCCCAGCCTGCTCGGCCAACTGGTGGCCGCGGACCTCGTCGACGAGCTGTGCCTCACCCTCTCCCCCGCCCTCGTGGCCGGCGAGTCGGCCCGGGTGACCCACGGGCCCGACCTGCCCGACGGCCTCGCGCCGCTGCGGCTGGTGCGGGTGATCGAGGACGGCGGCGTCTTGTTGTTGCGCTACGTGGTCGAGCGCGGGCCCCGCCGCCCGGACGGCTGAGGGCCGCCCCTCAGTGGGGCTTGGGGGCGGTGGCCTTCAACAAGCCGATCTCGCGCTCGAAGTCACGGGGATCGTCGAAGCCCTTGTACACGCTGGCGAAGCGGACGTAGGCCACCTCGTCGAGGTCGCGCAGGCGGGCCAGCACGGCGAGACCGATCTGCTCGGTGCTGATCTCGCCGCCGAGCAGGCGCACCTCGTCCTCGACCGAGAGCGCGAGCACCTCGAGCTGGTCGGCGGTGATGGGCCGACCCTTGGCCGACGCCTCGACGCCGCTCATGATCCGCGCCCGGTCGAAGGCCACCTCGTCGCCCGACCGCTTGACCACCACCAGGGGCAGCTCCTCGAGGCGCTCGTAGGTGGTGAAGCGGGCACGACAGGCCAGGCACTGGCGACGCCGCCGGATGGCGGTGTGGTCGTCGGCCGTGCGCGAGTCGACGACCTTGTCGTCGACTCCTCCACAGCTCGGGCACCGCATGGCGCTGACGCTAGCGCGGCGCCCTTCGGCCGCCTCGGGCGGCGCCTTCCCCGCGGTCGCGGGCCCGGTCGCGCCCCGGTTCACGCCCGCCGCCGAGCCCGCGGACCGTCGAGCGGGCTCAGTCGAGCAGGAGCCGCATGCCGGGCTGGAGGACGGTGACGCCGCCGTTGCGGGCCACCAGGCGCTCGACCGTGCCGGCGACGTCACCGCCGGCAGGGGTGATCTGGCGGGCGACGCCCCAGAGCGTGTCGCCGGGGCCGACCACCACCGAGGTGGCGCCGGGCGCCACCTCGGTGGGCTCGACGGCGGCCGGGGCGCCGGCGGGCGTGGCAGCTGCGGGCACGGTGAGGGAGCCGGGCCCGGAGCTGCCGGCCAGCGCCGAGCGCGCCGCCACCGTCGCGACCGCCGCGCCCACCACAAGCGCGACGACGAGGACGGCGGCGGCCAGGCGGCGGCGCCGGTGGATCGAGTGCATCGAGGGGGACCCGGGCGCCGCGGTCTCGCTGCGCCCGCCCTGGAGCAGGACGAGGTGCGGCCGCCCGTCGGCGACGGGGGCCGGGGCCGGCGCACGGTCGAGGGCCGGGGCGGTGTCGAGGGACTGGATGGCGACCATGGCGGCATTCTCCTCGGGGGGTGTGACAGCCCCCTGGCGGGGGCGGGCGCCGGGTTGGGCCCGGAGGTGCAGCGAACGCCCGTTCGGTCGCCACCCAACCACGAACGGACGTTCGGTGTCAAGGGCGCGACGAACAGATGTTTGCCACCACCGGGCCCCGGTGGTACGGTGCGTACGTCTGTTCGACGCCTCCGGGATCGAACAGGCACCACTCGCCCTCCCGGCGCCCGCGCCGGCCGACGACCAAGGCGGTAGCCATGTCGGACAACGTCACCCTCACCGAGCGCCAGCGGGAGATCCTCGACTTCATCGACGCGCAGATGCGCGAGCGGGGCTATCCCCCGTCGGTGCGTGAGATCGGCGAGGCGGTCGGCCTCACCTCGCCGTCCACGGTCCACTCCCACCTCGCCACCCTCCAGCGCTACGGCTTCTTGCGACGCGACCCCACCAAGCCCCGCGCCCTCGAGGTGCGCTACGACCCGACCTCGGGCGCGGCCGTCGAACGCCGGCCCGTGCGCCACGTCCCGCTCGTGGGCGACGTGGCCGCCGGCACCGACGTCCTCGCCCAGGAGAACGTCGAGGAGACCATCCCGGTCCCCGCCGACCTCGCCGGCGAGGGCGACCTGTTCATGCTGCGGGTGCGGGGCGACTCGATGGTCGACGCGGGCATCCTCGACGGCGACTACGTCGTGGCCCGCTCGCAGCCCGACGCCAACGCCGGCGAGCTCGTCGTGGCCGGGATCCCCGGCGGCGAGGCCACGGTCAAGACCTACCGCCGCGAGGGCGACTCGGTCGTGCTCGTGCCCGCCAACGCCGCCTACGAGCCGATGCGCTACCCCGCCGACGAGGTCGTGCTGTTCGGCAAGGTCGTCACGGTGATGCGCAAGGTGTAGAAGCGATCGCTCGTCGCGGTCCTCTCGCTTCCGCGTTTCGGGATGAGAGCCTGCGGCGGCGGGGTCCGGTCACCGCTGTGTCTCCGACCCTCGCCGCGCGGCGGGCCGGACCACGCCGGTGGAAGCGGTCGGGCGTCCCGCGCGGGACCGACCGGCCGGTGGCCGGCGGGCCCCCGCGAGCACGCTTCGGCTACAGCTTGGCGAGGGCCTCGGTGTAGCGGTCGGCCTCGCGGGCGACCCCGAGGTTCTCGGTCTCGAAGGCGTCCACGATGGTGCCGTCGGTGCCGATGACGAACGTCGCCCGGTTGGCGCAACCGAGCGCCTCGTTGAACACGCCGTAGGCCTGGGCGACCTCGCCGTGGGGCCAGAAGTCCGAGAGCACCGGGAAGGTGTAGCCCTGCTGCTCGGCCCACACCTTCTGCGAGTTCTTCGAGTCGCACGACACGGCCAGCACGGCCACGCCGGCGTCGGTGAACTGCGAGTGGTCGTCGCGCAGGCGGCAGAGCTCGCCCTCGCAGATCCCGGTGAAGGTGAACGGGTAGAAGACGAGGGCGACCGCCTGCTCGCCCTGGAAGTCCGACAGCTTGACGGTGTCGCCGTTCTGGTCGGGCAGCTCGAAGGCGGGGGCGGCGGTGCCGGGGGCGAGGGCCATGGGGCGGGGTGCTCCTTGTCGCAAGGGTCGGTCGCGGATGCTGCGAGCCGCAGTGTACGGGCGCCGGGCCCCGGGCGGCCCGGTCGAGCGGGCGCCGGCGGCCTCAGACGCCGCGCTCGAGCAGGTCGGCCAGCACGAACCAGGTGGCGTCCAGGAAGTCGCGCTCGACGTGCTCGTCGGCCCGATGGGCGTAGGTCGAGTCCCCCGGGCCGAGGTTCACCGCGGGCACGCCCGCGGCCGCGAAGCGGGCGACGTCGGTCCACCCCAGCTTGGCCCGGATCTCCAGGTCGTGGCGACCCGCCAGCGCCGCCAGCAACGGGTGGTCGAGGCCCGGCGCGGCGCCGTCGGCGACCTCGAGCCGTTCCACCCGGTCGCCCTCGTCCAGGACCGGCGCCAGGACCTCGCGCACCGCGGCCTCGGCCTCGTCGGGCGTGCGGTCGGGGGCGAAGCGGTGGTTGAGCGTGACCGACGCCTCGTCGGGCACGACGTTGCGGGCGACGCCCCCCTCCACCGAGACCGCCTGGAGCGCCTCGCGGTACTCGCATCCCTGCAGGACCGGGCGCCGTTCGGGCCGGGCCTCCACCGCGGCGAGGAGCGCCCCCAGCCGGTGCACGGCGTTGCGGCCCATCCACGGCCGAGCGGAGTGCGCCCGGCGCCCGGCCAGGTCGACCCGGAGGTGCATGGTGCCCTGGCAGCCGGCCTCGATCGCCGCCGCCGTGGGCTCACCCAGGATCGCGGCGTCGCCCACCATCAGGTCGGGTCGGGCGGCGAACAGCTCGCCGAGCCCGCTGGCGGACGCGTCGATCTCCTCGCGCGCGTAGAAGACGTAGGTGACGTCGACCGCCGGCGACGGCATCGTGCGGGCGAGCTCGAGCATCACCGCCAGCCCGCCCTTCATGTCGGCCGCGCCCAGACCCCACAGCGTGTCGCCCTCGATGCGCGCCCGCTCGTTGCCCGCCGCCGGGACCGTGTCGGTGTGCCCGGCCAGGACGAGGCGGGAGGGCCGACCGAGCTCGGTGCGGGCGACGAGGTTGTCGCCGACGCGGGTCAGGTCCAGGTGGCCGAGGGCGCGCAGCTCGTGCTCGAGGTGCGCCGTGATGGCCGCCTCGTCCCGGCTGACCGACGGGATGTCGACGAGCTCGGCGGTGAGGGCGAGCAGGTCGTGAGGCGGGCGCGGGCGCGGGCCCGTCATGTGGCGAGGCCGTGGCTGCGGAGCACGTCGTTCAGCATCCCCTTGTCGTGGCGCTCGCCCTCGGCGAGCCGCTTGATGACCAGGACACAGGGCAGCCCGAACTCGCCGCCGTCGAACTGCCGGGGGCGGGTGGCGCTGACCGCGACGCACCACGAGGGCACGACCCCGCGGCTGAGCTCGTCGCCGGTCTCGGCGTCGATGACGGGGATGGAGCTGGTGAGCACGCAGCCGGCTCCCAGCACGGTCCCGTCGCCCACCCGCGCGCCGTCGGCGACGATGCAGCGGCTGCCGATCAGGCAGTCGTCACCCACCATCACGGGCGACGCCTGCGGCGGCTCGAGCACGCCGCCGATGCCGACGCCACCCGACAGGTGGACGTTGGCGCCGATCTGCGCGCACGACCCCACCGTGGCCCACGTGTCCACCATCGTGTTGGCACCGACCCGGGCGCCGATGTTCACGTAGCTCGGCATCATGACCACGCCGCGGTCGAGGAACGAGCCGACCCGGGCCGACGCGCCCGGGACCACCCGGACCCCCTGGGCCTGGTAGTCGGCCTTGAGCGCGATCTTGTCGGCGTACTCGAAGGGGCCGAGCTCGATCGTCTCCATCTCGGTGAGGGCGAACAGCAACAGGATCGCCTGCTTCAGCCACTGATGGACCACGACCTCGCCGTCGGGCCCGTACTCGGCCACCCGCGCCTCGCCCCGGTCGAGCCGGTCGATGGCCTCGTCGACGACCGCGCGCGCCTCGGCGTCGCGTGGGTCGAGCTCGCTCCGCCGCGCGAACAACTCCTCGATCTGGTCCTTCAGGTCAGCCATGGCCGCACCCTACGCGCGGCCCGCCGCGGCGAGCGATCCCCTGGCGCCGACGGCACGGCCGGGCTCAGCCCACGCCGAGGCGGCGGGCCACGAGCTCGAGCCGGTCGTCGGGCTGCACCAGGGCCAGCCGGACGTGGCCGGCGCCGGCGTCGCCGTAGAAGTCGCCGGGGCTGACGAGCACGCCGGCGTCGGCGGCGAGCCGCGCCGCGAGCGACCAGGCATCGCCTCCGGGGGCGGGGACCCACAGGTAGAACCCGCCCCCCGGCAGCGGCGCGTCGAGCCCCGCGGCGCGCAGGATCTCCGCGGCGCGGTGCAGTCGCCGCCGGTAGCGGGCCCGCTGCTCGTCGACGTGCTCGTCGTCGCCGTAGGCCACCACGCCGGCCGCCTGCACCGGGCCCGGGGGCATGAAGCCGGCGTGCTTGCGCACCTCGCGCAGGTAGTGGACGAGGTCGGGGTCACCGGCGTAGAAGCCGAGGCGGGCGCCGGCCAGGTTCGAGCGCTTGGAGAGCGAGTGGACGGCCACGACCCCCGCGTCCCCCTCGGCGAGGATCGTGCGCGGCGGGCCGTCCCAGGTGAACTCGGCGTAGCACTCGTCGCTGAACACGGGCACCCCGTGCCGCCGGCCCCAGGCCGCCACCGCGCCCAGGTCGTCGAGGCCGCCCGCGGGGTTGCCGGGCGTGTTGGCCCACAGGCACAGGGCCCGCCGGGCGTCGGCGGGGTCGACGGCGGACAGGTCCAGGCGCCACCGCTCGTCGACGGGGACCGGTACGGCCCGACACCCCGCCAGGGTGGCCCCCATCGCGTAGCTCGGGTAGCTGACCGCCGGGTACAGCACGGTGTCCAGGTCGGGGCGGCGCAGGCGCAACCACTGGGGCAGTCCGGCGACGAGCTCCTTCGTGCCGACGCACGCACCGATGTGCTCGGCGTCCACCGAGACCCCGAGGCGGCGCTCGAGCCAGCCCGCCGCCGCCTCCCGGAACGCGGGTGTGCCCACCGACGCCGGGTAGCCCCGCTCGGCCCCCGACGCGGCCAGGGCCGCCACCACGGCGGCGGGTGGTGGGTCGCACGGCGTGCCGATGGAGAGGTCCACGCAGCCGCCCTCGTGGCGGTCGGCCGTCGCCTTCAGCTCGTCGAGGCGGTCGTAGGGGTAGGGCGGCGGCTGGAATCCCGCGGGGGCGCTCACGGGGTGACAACGTACGGCGTGAGCCGGCCGGCAGCCGTCTCGTCGAGCCGTGCCCGCACCGCCATCCCTCCCTCGGTGGCGCGCTCCTCGACCACCTCGCCCTCCCGGTGCACCCGGGCCAGCACGTCACCCCGCTCGAACGGCACCAGCAGGTCGACGAGCTCGGTGGCCCGGGCCAGCCGGTCGCCGAGGACCTCGACGAGGTGGTCGATGCCGAGGCCCGTCCGCGCCGAGACCGCGACCGAGCCGGGATGGCGAGCGGCTCGGCGGTCCGCCTCCCCCGTGCGGTCCGCCTTGTTCCACACGAGGAGCTCGGGCACCTCGCCGGCCCCGATCTCGGTGAGCACCGACCGCACCGCGGCGATCTGGGCGTCGGGGTCCGGGGCGGAGGCGTCGACCACGTGCACGAGCAGGTCGGCCTCGGTGACGACCTCGAGCGTCGACTTGAACGCCTCGACCAGTTGGTGCGGGAGCTTCTGGACGAACCCGACGGTGTCGGTCACGAGCACGGTCCGTCCGCCCGCCAACTCGAGGCGGCGGGTGGTGGCGTCGAGGGTGGCGAACAGGCGGTCCTCCACGAGGACGCCGGCGTCGGTGAGCCGGTTGAGCAGGGTCGACTTGCCCGCGTTCGTGTAGCCGACGACCGCCACCGTGGGGACCCGGGAGCGCTTCCGGGCCTTGCGCTGGTTGGCCCGGTGCGAGGCGATCTGGCGGAGCTCGGCCTCGAGCTTGTGGATGCGCCGCACCAGCCGACGTCGGTCGACCTCGAGCTGGGTCTCCCCGGGACCGCGGTTGCCGAGCAGGCCACCGCCCTGCTGGCTGAGCTGGTTGCCGCGGCCCCGCAGGCGGGGCAGCCGGTAGCGCAGCTGGGCCAGCTCGACCTGGGCCTTGCCCTCCTGGCTGTGGGCGTTCTGGGCGAAGATGTCGAGGATCACCGCGGTGCGGTCGATGGCGGTGCGCCCGAGGATCTTCTCCAGGTTGTACTGCTGCGCCGGGCTCAGCTCGTCGTCGAACACGACCGTGTCCGAGTCCACCTCGAGCGAGAGCTCGCGCAGCTCGTCGACCTTGCCCCGGCCGACGTAGTACGCCGGGTCCGGGGCGTCGCGACGCTGGCTGGTGCGGGCCACCACGTCCGCCCCGGCCGTGTCCACGAGCAGGGCGAGCTCGTCGAGGGACTCCTCGACCGCCTCCTCGCGCTCGCCGGGCAGCTGCACGCCGACGATCACGATCTTCTCCCGGAACGACCGGTCGATCAGGGCCATGGCCCCACCTGCCTACCCGAGCTCGGCATCGGCGGACGAACGGATAACGGGCGCCCGGTCAGGCCGTCGTCCCGGGCACCGGCCAGGGCAGCTCGATCAGCGCGACGGAGGTCGTGGGGCCACCGAGCAGGATCGTGCGCTCGGTGAGGGTGACGTGGGCGGTGCCCCCGGGCATGTGCACCCGCACGTCGCCACCGACCAGACCCCACCGGTGGGCGACCGCCGCCGCCGCGCACGCACCGGTCCCGCAGGCCAGCGTGGGGCCGACGCCCCGCTCGTAGACCTGCAGCACGAGCTCGTCGTCCGAGCTCCCCAGTGCGACGACGTGCACGTTGGCCCCGCCCGGCGTCCGGGCGTTGACCACCGGACCGAGCTCGACCACGTCGGGCGCCGAGTCGGGGTCGGGCGCGTAGAGGACGAGGTGGGGGTTGCCCATGCTGGCCCAGCCGGCGGCGACCACGCCCGCCCCCATCCACTCGGCGGCGTCGCCCCGGTCGTCGACCGGGCCCATGTCCACGGTGACGAGGTGGGTGTCGGCCCGATCCGAGGGCAGGATCTCGAGGGTGCGCAGCCCTGCGTCGGTGGCCACGCGGAGACGGGGGCCCGGGACGAGGCCGGCCTGGAGGACGGCCTGGCCCAGGCAGCGCACCCCGTTGCCGCTCATCTCGGCCCGCGAGCCGTCGGCGTTGAACAGCGCCATGGTGACGTCGGCGCCGTCTCCGCCGGCGGTGACGTGCAGGAGCCCGTCGGCGCCGATGCCCAGGTGGCGGTCGCAGGCCGCCCGGGCCAGCTCGGGGGTGACCGTCTGCGTGCCGTCGACGTCGAGCAGCACGAGGAAGTCGTTGCCGAGGCCCTGGTGCTTGGTCAGGCGCATTCCGGCCAGTCTCGCAGGACGGCGTCGAGAACCCTCACGGGTTCCTCGGTGGCGTCCACCCAGCGGATGCGGGGATCTCGGCGGAACCAGGCTCGCTGCCGGCGGGCGAAGCGGCGGGTCGCGGCCACGGCCCGCTCGACCGCGACGTCGAGGGGGAGGTCGTCCTCGACGTGGGCGAGCAGCTCCCGGTAGCCGAGTGCCTGACGGGCGGTGCGCGACAGCCCTGCGGGACGACCCGCCAGCGCCCGGACCTCGTCGACGAAGCCGGCGGCGAGGAGTCGGTCGAAGCGGTCGGCGATCCGGATGGCGCCCACGTCGCTCGGCACGGCGAGCCCGACCAGGGCGTAGGGGACGTCGGGATGGGCGTCGAGACCGGGGCCGAACGACGAGAAGGGCCGCCCGCTCCCGAGGGTGACCTCGAGCGCCCGCACCACGCGGCGGCGGTTCGACGGCTCCATGCGGGTCGACGCCACCGGGTCGAGGGCGGCCAGCTCGGCGTGGAGCGCCGGTGCACCCTCCGCGTCGGCGCGCGCCTCGAGCTCCGCCCGCACGTCGGGGTAACGACCGGGGATCTCCAGGTCGTCGACGACGGCGCGCAGGTACAGGCCGGTGCCGCCCACCAGCACGGCACGGTGGCCCCGGGCCTCGATGCCGGCGAGGGCCTCGCGGAACGCCTGCTGGAAGCGCGTGACGGTGAACTCCTCGCTCGGGTCGGCGAGGTCGATCAGGTGATGCACCACCTCCGCCCGCTCGTCGAGCGTCGGCTTCGCGGTGCCGATGTCCATCTCCCGGTACACCTGCATCGAGTCCACCGAGACGAGCTCGATCCCGGGTCGGGCCCGGGCCACCGCCATCGCCAGGGCGGACTTGCCCGAGGCGGTCACACCGACGATCGCGAGGTGGCGGGCGGGGGCCCGCCCCGGTGTCGATGCGGGGCTCAGCCCGCCACCACCGGGATCCGGGTCCGGTGACGAGGCGAGGAGCGCACCTCGCGCAGCTCCCCCCGGAGGGAGTGCCCGCCGGCGCGCGTCACCTCCACCGCCGCGTACGTCCCGGCGCGCAGGGCGTCCGCGGCGCGGAAGTGGATGATGGTTCTGGCCCGACTGGTCGAGCGTGGCGTCGGTCCGGCTAGCCCTCACCACGACTCCTCCTCGACGCGACTGAACGGCCCGTTTATTCCGGTGCTGCGGTGTCGATCACCACCTGCAGGCGTTTCGGAACTGCCTGGCGGCCACCGCCTGGCTGACGTACTCGCCCTCGGTGCGCTCGGCCGCCTTGGTACCTGGGCGGGCGAGTACAAGAAGGTGAAGGCACCGGGTCGAAGCGGGCCTCGGCCGCCACCTGAGGTGGCGTAAGTCCTCCGGTCTCACTGGGAACCTGACGATGATGTCGGTGGTGACCGCGAGGTCGTCGATGGCGGCGCGGGCGGCCTCGACCTTGGCGAGGAACCGGGCTCCCGTGTAGCCCCGGTGCATGGCGGCGAGGACGCGGTCGCTGCCCGACTGCATCGGCAGGTGCAGGTGCTCGCACACCGCCGGGGTCTCGGCCATGGCCGCGAGGAAATGGCGCGAGGTCCTTCCGGGTGAGGGCTGGTGTACCGGACGCGGCGGATGCCCTCCACCGCGCCCACGCGGCGCAGCAGCGGCGCGAACAGCGGCCGCGGCTGGCCGGCCCCGTCACGCCCGTAGCTGTTCACGTTCTGGCCGAGCAGCGTCACCTCGGTGACGCCCTGGGCGGCGAGCGACCACTGGCGACGACGTCGTCCGGCTCGCGGCTGATCTCGGGCCCTCGGACCGCCGGGACGATGCAGAACGCGCAGTTGTTGTCACAGCCGATCTGGATGGTGACCCAGGCCGCGTGGCCGACGTCGCGACGGACGGGCAGGGCCGAGGGGAAGGCCTCGTGGTCCTCGAGCACGGTGGCTTGCGATCCGAACAATACGTCGTACCGCGTGGAGGAGGTCGACGGCCCGATGCACGTTGTGGGTGCCGAAGACCACGTCGACGTGCGGCGCCCGCTGCCGGATGAGCTCGCGGTCCTTCTGAGCCAGACAGCCCGCCACCGCGATCTGGAGGTCCGGCCGACGGTCCTTCAGCGACTTCAGATGGCCGAGGTGGCCGTAGAGCTTGTTGTCCGCGTTCTCGCGGATGCAGCAGGTGTTGAGGACGATCACGTCCGCGTCCTCGTCGGCGTCGGCCGCCACGAGGCCGTCGGACTCGAGGAGGCCGGCGATGCGCTCGGAGTCGTGCTCGTTCATCTGGCAGCCGAACGTGCGGATGGCGTAGGTGCGGGCCACGTCCGCCAGGCTAGGGGTCAATTGTCGACCAGGGTGAAGCCGCACGGCGGCGTGGGGCGCGGAGGGCCACGTGACCGCCTGCTGGCCTCGGCGAAGCTGTCGACCGCGCCCTCGGCGCTTCGAAGTCCCGCTGGCTGCTTCCGCTGCTGCTGCCGCCCGTCGGCGCGAGGCGCAGTCACCTCGGCGACGTCCTCGGGAGGGCCCCCCCTGCAGCTCGCGCGGCGCACGGCCCGGGCCTCCTCGCGAGCGCGGCGGCGTCGCGCGAAAGGCGCCACCAGGACCGGAAGCCAGAGCCTGTCCCACCCTCGAGGTCGTCGGCGTCCCGGCTGGGCCTGGCGGTTCGCCGCGGCGACGCGAGCCAGGCGTCGCAGCCCGCGAGTCGAACACGGCCCCTGCGCCTGTCCCGGCGACTCCGGCCCACACACTGACCCGCACGCGGCCAGGCCGAGCACCAGCATCGGCGACGACGAGAGCATCGACCCACCCCTGCCAGTCTGCCCGTCCCACCGACCGGTCTCTGGCGCCTGTCGCTTCGATATCCGGGTCGCCGTCAGACGAGCGGCGGCCGGTGGTCCACCGTGGCGGGTGGAGGAACCACGCCATCCATAGGAGGGCTGCCGCAGCGGGCTCCGGATGACCGCGGAGGTCACAGGACGGGTGGCCGACCACGCCGGGCAGGACCGCCGCGCCAGGGGTCAGGGCCGGCGCCTCGCCCTCCCCCGGCGGGGGTGGCGCGATCAGTCGTCGAGCGTGATCGGCTCGTCGTCTTTGTCGGTGAAGCCTTCGGTATCGGCGTCGTCGGCGGTCGCGGGCGGCTCCGGGTCGTCGCCCAGGCCGGCGTGCTGGCGGATGCGCTCGGACAGCTCGACCATGATCTCGGGCGTGTCCCGCAGGAACTCCTTGGCGTTCTCGCGGCCCTGACCGAGCTGCTCGCCCTCGTACGTGTACCAGGCGCCCGACTTCTTCACGAGGCCGAACTCGACGCCGAGATCGAGCAGCGAGCCCTCACGGCTGATGCCCTTGCCGTACATGATGTCGAACTCGGCCTGCTTGAAGGGCGGGCTGACCTTGTTCTTCACCACCTTGACGCGGGTGCGGTTGCCCACCACCTCGACGCCGTCCTTGATGGCCTCGATCCGACGGATGTCGAGGCGGACCGACGAGTAGAACTTGAGCGCCCGGCCCCCCGGCGTCGTCTCGGGGCTGCCGAACATCACGCCGATCTTCTCTCGCAGCTGGTTGATGAAGACGCAGATGGTGGCGGACTTGTTGAGGTTCGCGGTGAGCTTGCGCAGGGCCTGCGACATGAGCCGGGCCTGGAGGCCGACGTGCGAGTCGCCCATCTCGCCCTCGATCTCGGCCCGGGGGGTGAGCGCGGCCACCGAGTCGATGACGACCACGTCGAGCGCGCCCGAGCGGATCAGCGTGTCGGCGATCTCGAGCGCCTGCTCGCCGGTGTCGGGCTGGGAGATCAACAGCTCGTCGATGTCGACGCCGATGGCCGCGGCGTACACCGGGTCCATGGCGTGCTCGGCGTCGATGTAGGCGCAGATCCCGCTGCCGTGCTGGGCCCCGGCCACCACGCATGGCGACGTCACCTGCCTGACGACTCTGGGGCCGGATCCCTGCACCGCCTCAAGAAACCTGACGCCGAGGGCGATGTCGAGGGACATGGCGCTCGGGGGATGGCCTCCCTGATGGCCATCGTCCCCTTCTCGCCCATCTTCATGATGGACCCTCGCCGTGTGCGCTCTTGGTGATCTGGCCCAGGCCACCCGCTGAGTGCCTTGTCTGCCCAGCGTGTACTCTCCTCGCTGGTGGTCGCGGTGTGCTGGGACGGGTCGGGTGCTGCTTCGGCCCTGTGGTCCTGCAACCCTCGACGGTGGTCACTGCATGGAGGGGGTCTGATAACTTCGGCGATGCGGGCGCCCGTCCGGTCGGGGAACTCCTCGGCGGGCTTGCCAGGCTCGGTGCGTCCGGGCTGGTGGTCTGGAGGGGCAGGTGGACGTTCGAACGGCGTCAGCCGGAACGACAGCATCGTAGTTACGAACGAACGTTCGATCAAGCACCTCCCCACCCCCGACCCCCGCCCCTGCCATCGACCTGAGCCGAGGAGGCCCACACCATGGACGCCTGTCCCCCACACCGACGAGCACCACGCCGCCTGACCCCGAGCAGCACCAGCGGACCCGGGAGAAGGGCACCGAGCGGGCCTTCACCGGCGCTCTACTGGGATCACATTGACGACGCTGGCACCTACCGCGTCTGCTGCGACGTGGCCCTGTTCTCGTCCGACCACAAGTACGACTCGCACGGATGGCCGAGCTGCCGCCCTCGACCCCGAGGTGGTCGCGCCGAGGAGGACCACGTTCGGGATGGTGCGCACCGAGGCCACCTGGCGCGAGCTGCGGCGCCCACCTGGGCCACGCGTCTTCCCGACGGCCCCGGTCCCACCTGCACCCGGTTCTGTGATGAACCCAGCTGCTGCGGCTCGCTGAGCCGGCGATGAGGCGGATGGTGGACGGAGGCCGACGTCTGATCAGCCGGGGCTGAACTGGCCTCGCAGCCCCCCTGTCGCTGCCGCCGAGGGCCAGGCGGCCCCCGCAGGTCGTGAGCTGTAGGTCTGTAGCCGGAGCCCACGCCGGACTCGAGGAAGAGGTCGCTCTATAAGGCCCGGATCGCCACACCTGGCCAGCACGTCGAGCTCGGCGTCGTCGCCCAGCGCACCCCCGGCTCGTCGGGTGCCGGGACGGCGGCGCGAACTGCTCGGCGCAGCCCGGCGGCCTGCTCGATGCGCCCCCGCAGGTCTGGGCTGGGCTGTAGGCCCCGAGATCCGTGCCGACCTCGGTGCGCAGGAACAGCGTGTCGCACGCGAACAGGTCCCGTCAGCGACGCCTGCGCCAGCGCCGAGGCCGGGTCCCGCCCGGAGCAGCGCGGCTGGGTCCTCGCTGGCGGGGCACGGCCGCCCGCCCCCAGGTCACCACGGGCACGGTGCGTCACCGACCGGTGCCGAGGTGGCCGCTGGTCGCCGCGGGTCTTCGACGCCTGCGCCGCAGCCGGCGAGCGCGAGGGCCCCACCGAGGGCCGCGCCGGCAGGTGGCGCGACGGTTACGGTGCTGCGCCGCTGCGCCGAACTGCTAGTCGGTGGACGAGCTGCCGAGGACGTCTCGCAGTGGCTGGACACGTTGAGAAAGCCGAGGCGGCTGCCACAGGTGCTGCTGTATTCTCCTCGGCCGAGTCACGATCGGGGTCTGGAAGAACAGTCGTCGCAGGCCGCGGTCACCGTCGAAGAGTCCCGCGAGGCCCCTCGAACTCGGCGTCGAAGTTCCTGGCTCCTCGGAATACTCGCCATCAGCGCGACACGCAGTCTGGGGCGCCGTCGACCTGGTGCCGACCGGCCACCGCACGTCTGGGGAGTAGGGCCCCGAGTCCGCTTCTCGACGTCGGTGATGCGAAGCCGCCTGTCGCAGGCGGACATGTCGCCCCGGAAGAAGATATGCGCCGTTCCTCCGGCCTCGCCACCGGAGGATGTTGCGCGGGTCCTGGCCCGAGGGGAGGTCGCTGCCGTCGCCGGCTGGTCCTCACGCGGTGGTGTCGGAGGTGTCGCCGTCGGTGGTGTCGAATGAGTCGTTTGGTGTCCGGAGACGGTGAGTCGTCGGCAATTGCCTCGACTTCCTGACACCACCGCCGCAGGCGGCGGTGACGAGGCGGTGCGCGCGAGCAGCAGCAGGCGACGGGTCATCGGGGCTCCTTGGGCGCGGATCGGCGCGGTTCAGAACGTAGCCGGTGCGACGTATCACCCCGGGCCGTACAGCTCGACGCGAGGCCGAAAAGCCCGTTGCGCTGGCTTACCGAGCTGCCGCAAACCAGAGCCGAATTCCGGCTGGGCTCTAAAGAGCCGCAGGCCGAGGTCGCCGTCGAAGCAGTCATGTTTTGTCAAATGCCATCCCGGGCCTTCTATGGCGCAACTTGCCGGGACCGCGGAGGGTCGTGTCGCCGGCGGCGTCGGGCCTGTCGGTGGTGGTGGTCGTCTCGGGCGCTCTACCGGTCGGGTCGGCGGCCGCCCGGTGCCACGCGCGGCGTCGCTGGCCTCCTCGACGCTGCCCCAGGCGCGAGTGGCCGCGGCACCGACGAGCATATGGCGGCGGCGGTGATGGGCAACGGCACCCGGATGACGCGCGATCGGGCGCGGAGAGTAGCGAGGATCAGGCGCGTGATCGGCGTCGCCAGCAGGTTGAGCAGCCGATCACCAGAACCCGCGATCCGCTGGCGGTCACCGGGCAGCCAGTCCCGACGCGTCGACGTCGTCGCCGAGGGCGACGCGAGGAACACCGTGCCCACGGAAGTTACCTCTGCTCATGGGCCCCGCCACGCCGCACCGATGCTCACGCCAGCCTCGGAGCTGGCCTGGCTGGTCGGCCATCACGCCGCGCGACACGACGGGCCTCAAGAACCCAACAGGTCGCTTTGACCTCGACGCAGTCACGACCGACCCTGCAATGATGCCGAAGGACCCTGCACCTCGGCAGGAGCTGGCTACCACCAGCCGCTGGTCAGCGACCGCCACGGCCAGAGGCCTGTTGCAGTGTACCACACCGCAACAACGCCCATGGTCTGGTCGTCGAGCCCAACAATGAGGCCGATGACCGCAGCCGGGCCTCGTCGTCGAGTTAGCCTGCTTGCGTCGTCGTTTGGCGGCCTTTGGCCGTACGCACCAGCCCTGATGCCGGGCCAGGAACGCGATAATGGTTTGTTGATGCGTCCAGTCGACGATGCGTTATAGCTCGGCGAGGCCTGACCTGATATCCCCACGTGCGGAGGGTCCGCCATTCTTGATCACCGACGATGGCGGGCCCTCAGGTCGGCTAAAAGCACGCTGCCCCGACCATCGCCTTCATATCTCGTACGGGACGCCGGGGACCGTAGACCACTCGGCGAGTCGCCGACGGGGCAGCGCATTCCCCGGGCGTGCCCGGCATCTCCGGTGAGCACCTCGGCGCCTCGGGCACGCTTCGCCTGGCGGAGGTTGTTCTGGGGCATGTGGGCCGGTTGCGGGTCTCAAACAGCCGCGATCCGCTCGAGCTTCGGGTCGTGGCGCACCAGTCGGACCCTGGAGTACGTCCGCTGCGATGGATGTCGCGGTGACGTCGTTCCGGTGTGCTGAGGCCCCGCACATGATCGGCGTCGTTGCGCTCGAGGGCGATGCGGTGCGCCGAGGCGATCCGCTGGGCGTTGTCGCCACCTTGGTCTGGAAGTGCGAGTCGATGCCCATAGGGCCAGTTGCTCGCCGATCCAGGACGAGTTGGTGTCGACGATCTGGCCGACAGCGTCGGTCCCCACGGCGATCACTTCGCAGCGCACGGTCAGCCTGGGGCTCGGCGGGGGCGTCGTCCCCTGATGGTGACGGCCTGACGGCCGTTTAGTGACGTACTGCGCGCCGCTCACGAGGGTGGAGGAAGGACGGTTGCCTGGCTACAGGGTCTCTTCGCCCACGCCAGGAGTAGCTGGACGACCGCGGGCAGATCGGTACGTGACCGCCAGCTCCTGCACCACGGTCTTGGCCTTTGGCGCTGCGCTGGCGGGGATGGCGAGGCTGCGCCGGCCCCAGTGTACGAGTGGTACAGCGAGATGGCCAGCCGCCGGCGCCATGAGGACGAACGGGTACCCAGCCGAAGGCGCCTGAGCCCACGAGCACGGCCATCGCCGCCCCTGGCAGACGAGCACCTTTGTCGGCGAGGGGGCCATAGCACCTGACTGCGTGGCGCCCTTGGCGCTGGGCGATCCAGCCAGCCACTGTCAGGAGCGCGAAACACCGCCCAGAGCGCGCGGTCGCTTCCACGACACGTCGTCCTGAGCGCACGTCAACAGGGCGGCGACAGAACAGGCGCGGATGGTGACGGCTACGGGGTCAGTGGCGGCCGACGGCCCGAAGCCGCCTGCCGCCGCCTCGATTCCGGCGACGGCTCGGCGTCACGCTGGGCTCCGCCGAGCACCGCGGCCTGCCCGCAGGTCGGGCCTACTGGCGTCGGTCACGGTGACTGGGTGGAGCCTGCCCACTGCGAGGTGGTCGGGGGACGTGGACGACCCTGTCAGATCCGGCGCCTCATTGCGGCTGCGGCCGACGCCGGGCGGTCGACGAGGACCTCCACCCGGCGGCCGACCAGGTCGAGGCGGCGGGACGTGTGATCGCGCCCTGAGAGCCTCGGCCGCCTGGCCAGGCTCGGCCACGAGGGTGGCGCTACGCGCCCAGCGACGCGGCGTAGGTCCTCCTCCGGAGTACCGAAGAAGCCGCACCAGTCCAGCTGCGCGTGTTCGACGAAGCGCAGGCAGCGTCAGTGGTCGTCCTCGTCCCGCCTGCAGCCCACGATGAAGTTGGAGCGGAAGGCGGCCGGCGCACGCCGGCGGACGGCCTCGATGCGCTCGATAGCGTTTCTGTCGCCCCACTGCCGCATCCGCCGCAGGAGCGGGGCGGACACGTGCCAAGCGAGAGGTCGAAGTAGGGCACGCCGGTGGCGCGCAGATGGCGCCGACCAGCTCGTCGCCCAGGTCGGAGGATGGTGGTAAAGCAGCAACTGCACCTGCGGCGGCACCTGCTCAGACCGCCCGCACCAGGGGGACGAGATCTGTCGGCGGGCCGGCGCCCTGGTCCTGTCGAACGAGGCGAGGTCCTGCGTGACGAGCACGATCGCTGCTCACGCTGAGGTCGTCGACCTCGGCGAGCACGGCATCGACCGAGCGGGAGCGCTGGGGCCGCGGGCTCGATGGCGCAGAAGCCGCACGCCCGGTCGCAGCCCTCCGCCACCTTCACGTAGGCCCAGGGCACCGGGCCTGGTGGGCGGGCAGGTTCAACAGGTCGAACGACGGGGGCGCGGGGGTCCTGACGTCTGCTTGGTGGTGAGGGTGACCGGCACGCCGAAGCCCGCTCGCGCCGGCCTCGGGCAGGGCTCGGCGAGGTCGAGTTGCAGCGCTCGCTGGCCAGACAGCCTGTGACTACGGAGTCGCACCGGACGGCGCCGGTCGGCGAGCTTCGAGCACGGTGTCACCGACCGGCGGGCCTCCTTCCACGGCGCAGTGTTCACCGACTGGTATGGCGTCGTCGGCGGACGCGGCCGCACGAGTTCGTTTGGCGAAAGAAGCGTCCCGACGAGCTTGTGGGAGTCCACGCCGTTCTTGGGGGCAGCCGAGGGTCTCTGACCCAGAACCGTCGCGGCCTCATGACTCCGCCCCTGATCGTGTGCGCGCACGTAGATCTGAACCTACCTGTCGGGGGCGGGGCCGCCCTCAGCCCGCGGCGTCGAGCTCCTCGACGGTCATCAGCACGGCCCGCGACTTGGATCCCTCCGACGGGCCGACCACACCCTGTTGCTCGAGCAGGTCCATGAGGCGCCCGGCCCGGGCGAACCCGACCCGCAGCTTGCGCTGGAGCATGGAGGTGGAGCCGAGCTGGCTGCGGACCACGAGGTCCATCGCCTGGCGGAGGAGCTCGTCGTCCTCGCTGTCGCCCGCACCGGGCCCGGCGCCGCCGCCCGCGGTCGGGTCGCCCTCGCCGTCGACCCCGGGCACGTAGGTGACCTCCGGCGCCTGGTCGTGCCAGGCCTTCACGACCCCGCGGACCTCGTCCTCGGTGACCCACGAGCCCTGGATGCGGTGGGGCACGCTGGAGGTGGGGCCGAGCAGGAGCATGTCGCCCTTGCCCACCAGGCGCTCGGCGCCGGGCTGGTCGAGGATGACGCGGCTGTCCTGGAGGCTGGCGACGGCGAAGGCGAGGCGAGCCGGGATGTTCGCCTTGATGACACCGGTGATGACGTTGACCGACGGCCGCTGCGTGGCCACCACCAGGTGGATGCCGACGGCGCGCGCCTTCTGCGCGATGCGGGTGATCGACGCCTCGACGTCGCGGGCCGCGACCATCATCAGGTCGTTCAGCTCGTCGACCACGACGAGGATGTAGGGCATGCGCTCCGGCGCGGGCAGGTCGTCGCCGTCGGCGCCCTCCCCCGGCGGCGGGCCCTGGCGGAGCTCGCCCCGGTCGTGCTTGGCGTTGTAGCCGTTGATGTCGCGCACGCCCGCCTCGGAGAGCAGGTCGTAGCGGCGGTCCATCTCCTTGCAGGCCCACGCCAGCGCGTTGGCCGCCTTCTTGGGGTCGGTGACGACCTGGGTGAGCAGGTGGGGCAGGCGCTCGTACTGGCCCAGCTCGACCTGTTTGGGGTCGACCAGGATCATCCGCACCTGCTCGGGCGTCGAGCGCATGAGGATCGACGTGATGATCGAGTTGATGCACGAGGACTTGCCCGCGCCGGTGGCGCCGGCGATGAGGATGTGGGGCATGGTGGCGAGGTTGGCCATGACCGCCTTGCCCGCGATGTCGCGCCCGACGGCCACCTCGAGGGGGTGGTCGGCCTTGCGGGCCTCGGGCGAGGCGAGGATGTCACCGAGCGAGACCAGGTGGCGGCGCACGTTGGGGACCTCGACGCCGATGGCCTGACGACCGGGGATCGGGGCGAGGATGCGCACGTCGGGCGACGCCATCGCGTACGCGATGTCCTTGTGCAGGCTCGTGACCCGGGCGACCTTGACGCCGGGGCCGAGCTCGAGCTCGAACCGGGTGACGGTGGGCCCGACCACCATGCCCACGAGGCGGGTCTCGACCCCGTGCTCGGCGAGGGCGCGCTCGAGCTCGCGGCCGGTGGCCTCCACCTGGCGCCGGTCGTACTCGTGCTCGCCGGCGCACTCGAGCAGGTTCTTCGGCGGCAGCTTCCAGGGCGAGCCCTTGACCGCACGGGGCGGCCCGATCTCGCGCGCGGTCGACTCGATGGGCTCGAGGACGGGCTCGACGGCCGGGCGCTTGCGGGCGGGCCGCAGCGCCTTCGGCGCCTCCGGGGGCTCGGGGTCGCGGCCCTCGTCCTGGTCGAACAGGGTGGGGGTGGCGGCCGCGCCGGCCCGGTCGTCACCGATGCGGAAGAGCCAGTGGTAGGCCTGGCGCAGCGCCGAGCCGGCGGGGCGCACGCCGGCCGCGGTGCGGTCGGCGGCCGAGCGCACGTGGGCCCGGCTCAACACGATCACGCCCACGATTCCCACGGTGAGCAGCACCAGGGCCGCGCCCCACACGGCCAGCACGGCCTCGAGCGGCGCCGCGGCGGCCCAGCCGAGGTAGCCGCCGGCGGCGCCGAAGTCCTCGACGGCGTAGCCCCACCGGGGCGCGCCGGCCACCAGGTGCAGGAGGCCCGTCACCGAGACCAGCAAACAGAGGGTGCCCACGACGAGCCGGGCGGCCTGGTCGGGCTCGGCGTCGCCGGTCGTCGCGGCGTCGCCGTCGGCGCCGGCATCGGGGCCGGCCCGCAGGACGAGCACCCCGAGGAGCACGAGCACCGGCGGCGTCAGCCAGCGGCACAGGCCGATGAGCGCGCCGGCGCCGTCGGAGAGCGCTTCGCCGGCGGGGCCGACGAGGTCGCCGTAGATGCCGAGCGCGGCGATGATGCCGAGGGCGACCAGGGCCAGACCGGCGATGTCGTGGCCGTGGCCACCGAGCGCCTTGCGGCCGAAGGCGGCCACCCGCTCGCCGGTGGTGGGCGGCGGCGCCGCCTTGCGGGCGGCGCCACGGCTGGTGGTGCGGGTGCCGGTGGAGCGCGACGACCGGGTCTTCGCGGCCCCCGAGGATCGGGTCGATTGCTTGGCCACAGTGACCACAACGCTAACACCAGCCACATCACCAACAGTCGGATGGATCGGGCGGGCACCCTCGGGATCTGGACCAAGATGGCGGGGTGACACCGACCGACGCACCCTCGTCCGACGAGCCCCTCGCGGTCACGCGCGACGGGGCGGTGGCCACCCTGTGGCTCAACCGGCCCGCCAAGCGCAACGCCGTCACCCAGGCCATGTGGTCGGGCATCGCCACGGTGTGCGCGCAGCTCGGGGCGGATCCGACGGTGCGCGTGCTCGTGGTGCGCGGCACCGGCGAGCACTTCTGCGCCGGCGCCGACATCGCCGAGCTGTCGAGCCTCGACGACCGCACCGAGTACAACGCCGTGAACCGGGCCGCCGACGACGCCCTCGCCGCGTTCCCCCGTCCCACCATCGCCGACGTGCGGGGGTCGTGCGTGGGCGGCGGCGCCGAGATCGCGATCTCGTGCGATCTGCGCATCGCCGAGTCGACGGCCCGGTTCGGCATCACCCCCGCCCGCCTCGGCATCGTGTACCCCGCGTTCGCGCTCGAGCGGGCCGTCGCGGTGATCGGGCCGGCGGCGGCCAAGCACCTGCTGTACAGCGGCGAGCTGGTCGGGGCCGAGCGGGCCCTGCACCTCGGCCTCGTCCACGAGGTGCACGAGCCCGGCCAGGCCGGCGACCGCGTGCGGGCGCTCGCCCACGAGCTCGCCGACGAGCGCTCGCTGCTCACCCAGCTCGCCACCAAGGAGATGGTGGCCAGCATCACGGCGACGGGCGCGGTGGCGCCCGACGTCGAGGCGCGGTGGTCGGCGCGGTCCGCGGAGGCCGGCGACGCGGCCGAGGGCCTCGCCGCCTTCCTCGAGCGGCGCCCGCCCCGCTTCACCTGGACCCCCTGACCGACCCGGGGACCAGACCGCACCACCGCCCTTCCGGTCGCAGGAGGGCATCACCCACGCCGGTGGCGCCGGCGCCGGAACGTCGTCGGCGGCCGAGCGGCCCGGGCAGACGGGCGGGTCAGCCCGGACCCAGGGAGCCGTGGTCGCGGCAGCGGGCGGCGACGCCGGTGGGCGTCACCTGCACGGCCAGGCGCCGCCCGCACACCGGGCAGTGGCGGGGCGCCTCGTAGGCGCCGACGCACCCGCCGCCGCAGTCGGCCACGGACCGGCCGCAGCCCGTGCAGAAGGAGGAGGGCTCGTCGGTCACGGCGCGCCCGGCGTGGCCCGGGGGACCGGAGGTCGTCGGGACCCGCCGCCTACAGGACCCGCCGCCTACAGGACCTTGCCGAGGGCCCCGATGGGCATGCGCAGGTCCTCGAGCATCTGGAGGTCCTCGTCGGGAGACCGCCCCAGGGTGGTGAGGTAGTTGCCGACGATGAGCGCGTTGATGCCCGAGGTCATCCCGAGCGTCTGGAGCTCGCGCAGCGTGACCTCGCGGCCGCCGGCGTAGCGCAGGATGACCGAGGGCAGCCCCAGCCGGAACAGGGCGATCCAGCGGATGGCCTCGAGGGGCTCGACCAGGGGACGGTCACCGAGGGGCGTGCCGGGGCGCGGGTTCAAGAAGTTGATCGGCACCTCGGCGGGCTCGACCTCGCGCAGCTGCGCGACCAGCTCGAGCCGCTGCTCGTCGGTCTCGCCCATGCCGAGCAGCACGCCGCAGCACAGCTCCATCCCGTGCTGGCGCACCAGGCGGCACGTGTCGAAGCGCTCCTCCCAGGAGTGGGTGGTCACGATCCGGGGGAAGTGCGAGCGCGCGGTCTCGAGGTTGTGGTTGTAGCGGTGCACACCGCCCTCGGCGAGGCGCCGGGCCTGGTCGTCGGTGAGGATCCCGGCGCTGACCGCGACGTTCACCCCGACCTGGTCGCGCACCAGCGGCACCAGCTCGAGGAGCCGACCCATCGTGCGCTCGTCGGGACCGCGCACGGCCAACACGATGCAGAACTCCGACGCGCCCAACGCCGCGGTCTCCCGGGCCGCGGCGAGCACCTCGTCCGTGTCGAGGAAGGGCGTGGCCTGGACCTGGAGGGGGAACTGCGAGGACTGGCTGCAGAAGTGGCAGTCCTCGGGGCAGCCGCCCGTCTTGGCCGACAGGATGCCCTCGACCTCGACCTCGGGACCGCACCACGCCAGGCGCACCTCGTGCGCGAGCGCGGCGAGCGAGGGCACCTCGGCGTCGGGGACCGCCGCCAGGGCGGCGAGCTCCTCGGCCTTCAGCTCGCGACGCTCGTCCAGCAGTGCGGCGCCGGCGGCCGCGATGAGTTCCCGTGACATCGGCCCGACGGTAGTGGGTAGGTGCCCCGCATGGCACTTGGGACGACCAGCGACCGCGGGGGGAGCGCGACCGTCGCCGGCCACGCCGCCGACTCCCCCACCGACATCCCCCTCCAGGGGTGGAAGGCGATCGCCCGCCGCACGAAGGACCAGGTGCGCGACGACCACGTGTCGGTCCTGGCCGGAGGCGTGGCGTTCTACAGCGTGCTCGCCATCTTCCCCGCCATGGTGGCGCTCCTGTCGATCTACGGCCTGGTGTCCAACCCCGCCGACGTCGCCCGCCAGATCGACGACCTGTCCGCCGGCCTCCCCGACGAGGTTCGCCGCGTCCTCATCGCCCAGCTCGAGGGCGTGGCCGACACCTCGGCCTCGAGCCTGACCCTCGGTCTCGTCGTCAGCGTGTTGTTCGCGCTCTGGGCGGCGTCGAAGGGGATGAAGGCGCTCGTCGAGGCGGTGAACGTCGCCTACGACCGCACCGAGGACCGCGGCTTCGTCGAGCTCCGCCTGATGGCCTACGCCTTCACCGTCGGCGCCGTGCTGCTGGTCGTGTCGACCGTGTTCGCCATCACGGCCCTCCCCGCCCTCGGCGACCAGCTCGGGCCGGCCGGCCGCATCACGGCCAGCCTCCTGCGCTGGCCGGTGCTCGCCGCGGTGATGCTGGGCGGCCTCGCGGTGATCTACCGCTTCGCGCCCGCCCGCCACAGCCCCCGCTGGGCGTGGGTGACGCCCGGGTCGCTCACCGCGGGCCTGCTCTGGGTGATCGGCTCGGTGCTGTTCGCGGTCTACGTGAACAACTTCGGGAGCTACAACGACACCTACGGGAGCATCGGCGCGGTGGTCGTGCTGATGCTGTGGCTGTACCTCACGGCCTTCGTCGTGCTGCTCGGTGCCGAGCTCAACGCCGAGGCCGAGCGCCAGACATCCCACGGCACCGGCGACGGGTCGCCTCGTCGGCGCTGACCGGCGACCCGATCGTCAGGCCTCGAGCACGACGGGGACGATCATCGGCCGGCGCTTCGTGCGGCCGTTGACGAAGCGGCCCGCGGCCCGGCGCACGACACGCTGGAGCGACTCGATGTCGTGCTGGTTGTCCTCGGCGAAGGCGTTGTGGATGGCGTCGGCGACCGCGTCCGCGGCCTCGTCGAGCAGGTCGTCGGCCTCGGGCGCGTAGACCCAGCCCCGGGTGATCACGTCGGGCCCGGTGATGACCTCCCCCGAGGACGAGTCGACGGTGACGATGACCACCACGACGCCCTCCTCGGCGAGGACCCGCCGGTCGCGCAGGACGCCGTCGCCGACGTCGCCCACGATGCCGTCGACGTACAGGTAGCCGGCGGGCACGCTGCCGGTCAGCGCCAGGCCCTCGTCGGACAACGTGAGCTGGTCACCGTCCTCGCACTGGACGATGCGGCCCTCGGGCAGGCCCATGGTGTGCGCGAGGCGGGCGTGGGCGGTGAGGTGCAGGTACTCGCCGTGGACCGGCACGAACCACTCGGGCCGGGTGATGGACAGGTAGGTCTTGAGCTCCTCCTGCTTGGCGTGCCCCGTGGCGTGCACGTCGTTGAGGCCCGAGTGCACCACCTCGGCACCGAGGCGCACGAGGCCCTCGATCACCTTGTTCACGTTGAACTCGTTGCCGGGGATCGGGTGCGAGCTGAGGATCACCGTGTCCCGGTCCGTGATCTTCAGCCAACGGCTGTCGCTCGAGGCCATCAGCGCCAGCGCCGACATCGGCTCGCCCTGCGAGCCGGTGGAGATGATGCAGACCTTGCCGGGGTCGAGGTCGGACACGTCCTCGATGTCGCGCAGGGCGTGGTCGGGGATGTGGAGCAACCCCATCTCGCGCGCGATCCGGACGTTCTTCTTCATCGACATGCCGAGGGTGGCCACGGTGCGCCCGAAGGCCACCGCCGCGTCGGCGATCTGTTGGATGCGGTGGATGTGGCTGGCGAAGCAGGCGGTGATGATGCGGCGACCCTCGTGGCGGTGGAACAGGTCGTAGAGCACACCCCCCACCTCCGACTCGGACCGGGAGTGCCCGGGGCTGTCGGCGTTGGTGGAGTCCGAGAGCAGGACCCGGATGCCGTCGCCACTGGCCAGGGCGCCGATGCGGGCGAGGTCGGTGCGCCGGCCGTCGACCGGTGTGAGGTCCAGCTTGAAGTCGCCCGAGTGCAGGATGGTTCCCTGCGGCGTGTGGAACGCGGTGGCGAACGAGTGCGGGACCGAGTGGGTGACGGGCAGGAACTCGAGGTCGAACGGACCGACCTGTCGCCGCTCGTTGTCGCGCACCGGGACGAGCTCGGTGCGATCGAGCAGGCCGGCCTCCTCGATCCGGCCCCGGGCCAGCCCGAGGGTCAGCGCCGACCCGTAGATGGGGAACGACAGCTCCCTCAAGAGGTACGACAGCGCCCCGACGTGGTCCTCGTGGCCGTGGGTGGCGATGCAGCCCTCGATCCGGTCGGCGTTGTCGCGCAGGTAGGTGAAGTCGGGCAGGACGAGATCGATCCCGAGCATGTCCGCGTCGGGGAACATGAGACCGCAGTCGAGGAGCATGATGCGCCCCTCGACCTCGATGCACGCACAGTTGCGGCCGATCTCGCCGAGCCCCCCGAGGAAGGTGATGGTGACGGGACGAGGCATGGGTCAGGCTCCCTTCAGGCCCTGGTGCACCACCCGGGCGAGGTCTTCGAGGCCGTCCGGGGTGGGGCCGATCGGCAGGCGGCAGTCGCCCACCGCGAGCCCGAGCGTGCGCAGCATCGCCTTGGCGCACACCGCCTGGGGCGCACCCAGGGCCACCTCGTAGTCGTAGGAGTCGAGCAGCCGGGCGTTGCACCGCCGGGCGCGCTCGTGGTCGCCCGCGTGGTACGCCGTGATCATCTCGGCGTGCTCTCGGGCGCTCCAGTGGGCGGCGACGCCGATCACCCCGACCGCGCCGACGGCGAGGAGCGGCAGGGTGAGGGCATCGTCGCCGCTGTAGAGCGCGAAGTCGTCGGGCGCCTCCGCCACGAGTCGGGCCGACCCGCCGGGGTCGCCGGCAGCGTCTTTCACCCCGGCCATGGTGGGGACCTCGTGGGCGAGGCGCAACAGCACCTCGGTGTCGATCTTGCGGGCGGAGCGACCCGGGATGTCGTAGACGAGGAAGGGGAGGTCGGCGGCGGCCCCGACGGCGCGGAAGTGGGCCTCGATGCCCGCCTGCGACGGCTTCGAGTAGTAGGGGCACACCACGAGCATGCCGTCGACGCCGGTGGCGGCCGCGGCCCGGGACAGCTCGACGCTGTGCGCGGTGTCGTAGCTGCCGGTGCCGGCCACCAGGGGCACGTCGACCGCGCCCCGCACGACCCGGAACAGCTCGAGCTTCTCCTCGTCGCCGAGCGTGGGGGCCTCGCCCGTCGTGCCCGCGAGCACCAGGCCGTCGGCCCCCTGCTCGACGAGCCACGAGGCCAGCGCGGCGGCGGCGTCGAGGTCGAGGGCGAGGTCGTCGTCGAAGGGGGTGACCATGGCCACCACCACCTCGCCGAAAGGTGCGCTCATGTCTCGCTCTCCTTGGCCCGCTCGAGGCCGAGCGTGGCCAGCAGGTCCTCGTGCAGCTCGAACCACACCGTGTGGTACGAGTCGATGGTGGGCTTGGTGAACCACTCCCGCTCGCCCTCGGTGACCCGCTCGAGCGCGGCGCGCAGTCGCGCCGGGTAGCTCGCGAAGCGGGCCAGATGGGCACGGAGGTCGGCGAGCAGCGGACGAGCCCGCACGTGCAGGTCGACCAGCCGGTCCACGACCGCGCGGTCGTAGCCGGCGTCGGTGTGGTCGTTGACCTCCTCGCCGCGCACCTGCCAGTCCGTGCACAGCGAGAGGAGCTCGGGGTTCAGCGCCACGAACGCGTCGTAGTCGGCCCGGACGGCGTCGCGGGCGCCGGAGGCGTCGAGCTCCTCCGCGAGGCGGCGCTCGCCCTCGCGCCGCCCCTCGGCGGTGAGGGTCCAGCCACGGACCCGGCCCTCCACCCGTCGGACGTGCCCGGCGGCCGCCAGCTCGTCGAGCAGCGGGGCGACGGTGGCGACCGGCAGGCCGGCGGCGATCGCGAGGGCGTCGGTCTCGGGGAAGGCCTTCAGCCGCAGACCGTGGAGCACCAGCGTGCCCGGGGCCGACGGGTGGGCGCCGCCCGACGCGTGCGACGGGTCGGCGGCGGGCATCGCGGCGAGGTTACCCGCCGCCTGCCCCGGGGCCGCGTCCACATCCGCGAGGTTGCGACACCGGGGCAGGCCGACGAGAGGTGGGAGGCGCCGGGGCGCCTCAGGACGCGGTGGGCAGCTCCTCCTCGGACAGCGCGAACGCCTCGTACTCGTCGCCCGTGTCGGTCCAGTCCTCGAACTGGATGACCCCGATCTCGCCGAACTTCTGGCGGAGCCAGCCGTCGCCGGCGTCGAGCAGGCCGAGCTTCTTGCAGTTGGGCACGATCTTCGAGAACAGCATCTGCTGGAAGAGCTGGCGCTCGGGCGAGAGCATGACCGCCTGGACCGCCTCCTTCGAGTCGATCCCGAGGCGCTCCCAGACCTCCTGCTGCAGGAGCCGGTCGCGCATGCGGACGGCCGCCTCGAAGGCGAACTCCTGGCGCTCGCGGATCTCGTCGGCGTCGAGGCCCTCGTAGTACTCCTTCAGCGAGAGCACGCCGAAGGCGACGTGGCGGGCCTCGTCGCTCATCACGTAGCGCAGGAGCTGCTTGAGGAGGGGCTCCTGGGTCATGGCGTGGATGAAGCCGAAGGCGGCCAGGGCGAGGCCCTCGACCATGATCTGCATGCCGAGGTAGGTCATGTCCCAGCGGCTGTCCTCGATGATGTCGTCGAGGAGCATCTTGAGGTGGGCGTTGATCGGGTAGTGGCCCGAGAGCTTGTCGTCGAGGTACTTGGCGAACACCTCGACGTGGCGGGCCTCGTCCATCACCTGCGTCGACGCGTAGTACTTGGCGTCGATCCACGGGACGGTCTCGACGATCTTGGCGGTGCACACGAGCGCGCCCTGCTCACCGTGCATGAACTGGCTGAGCATCCAGTTCTGGGACTCGACCCCGAGCTGGATCCACTGCTGCTCGTCCCACCGCTCGAACACGGTGCCCGCCAAGTCCACGGTGCCCGCGAACATGCTGCTGGCGTTGGCCTCGGCGTTGGCCATCACCAGCGCCTCCTGGTCCACCTCGGTGTCCCACGGCAGGTCCGTCTCGCCGTTCCACTGGGCGCTCTTGGCCTTCTCGTAGAGCTTGTTGAGGGCGGGTCGCCGGCCCTTTTCGTAGTCCCAGGTGAAGATGCAGTCGGCGTTGTCCTTGACGTGGTGGACGAGCTCGTTCACGTCGGTGTTGGTGACGCCGAGGATGGCCTCGAGGTCGTTCACGTCGGCACGGCCGATCAGGGCCTCGGTGGTCGACAGGTCGTCGGTGGTGGACACGGTTCAGCTCCTGGAGGTGCGGGGGACGGGTGCGGCGGTCAGCCGCAGGATGGTGGACGGGGCGTGGGACGGGGCGGGCGACGAGACGCCCGACGGCGCCAGGTCGTCGCGCAGCCCGGGCAGCACGTAGGTCGTGACGAGGTGGCGGGCCACCGCGGGATCCGTGAGGTCGAGGGCCGGGTTGGGCACGGCCAGGTACGACAGCGCCAGCCGGGCGGCCCACTCGGCCAGCTCCGCGACGCGGTCCTCGGCCACGTGGGCCGCGAGGCGGGGGGCGAGCAGCTCGTGGGCGGCGGCGAACACGACCGGGCTGCGGTCGAAGGCGACGTGGGCGAGCACGGCGCCCGGGTCCTCGGCCAGCACCGCGCGCAGCGGCCGGCTCCCCACGGCGAAGCAGGCGGTGGCGTGCAGGGCGGCGGCGAGCACGCCGGCCAGGTCGGCCTCGGCGTCGAGCCGCTCGCCCACCTCGGCGGAGAAGCGGTCCAGCTCGAGGCGCACGGCCTGGCCGACCACCTCGTCGCGACCACCCGGGAAGGTCCGGTACACGGTGGCCCGCCCGCACCCCGCGCGCCGGGCCACGTCGTCGAGGGTGAGGCCCGACACGCCACGATCGCCGATCGCCGCGAGCGCGGCGGCGAGGATCCGGTCCCGGGGCTCCCGGGGATCGGCTGCGTCGGGCAGGCCCGACCCCCCGGTGCGCCCATCGCTCGCGACGGCCGCAGTCATCTCCTGAGACAATACGCCGGGAATTGTCTCAGGCAAGGGCGCAGCGGTGTGACATCGGTCTCAGGCCAGGATGCCCGCGAGGAACTGGCGGTCGACCAACCGGGCCACGTCCGCGGGGTCGTCGAGGTCCCACCGACCCGGGCTGGGCAGGAACGACAGCACCATCCGGGCCAGGTACTCGGCGGCCTCGTCCACGTCGATCCCGGGCCGGAGCCGCTCGGCGGCCACGGCCGGCGCCAGGTAGTCCCGCACGACGGCCACCACCAGTGCCGACGTGTCCTGGAGCCGGGGCAGGAATTGCGCCCGGTCCGTCTCGAGCACCCGGGCCAGCGCGGCGTGACCGGCCATCGCCCGGTGGGCGAACACCAGTCCCCGCTCGAGCCGGGCCCGCAGGTCGGGGGCGTCGGCCACCTCCTCGGCGAGCGCGACGAAGAAGCGGCCCACCTCCCAGGTGATGGCCTCGTCGACCAGCTGGTCCTTGCCCCCCGGGAAGTGCCGGTAGAGCGTGGCCCGTCCGACGCCGGCGCCGCGGGCCACGTCCTCCATGCGCAGCCCGGCGAGGCCCGTCGTGGCCACCCGCTCGATGGCCGCGGCGAGGAGCCGCTCGCGCACGTCCGCCGGACCGGCCCCCGTCGCCACCATCGCGCCGGTCAGGCGTCGGCGGCGGCCGCGACGCGGGCGTCGGGTCCGGCCGGGTCCCCGTCCCCGTCACCGTCGCGGCCACCGGGGGCGCCGTCCCCGTCCTCGTCGGCCCGCTCCTCGTCGGCCGCGCGGTTGCGAGCCACCCGGCGCAGGATCAGCGGATAGCCGACGAGGGCGATGGTCGTGAAGATGAACCACTGGCCGGCGTAGTTCAGGTGGGGTCCCTCGGACAGCTCGGGCGGGCCCACCGCCACGGGGAAGTCGCCCGGCTGGGCCGGCTCCTGGGTGTCGAGCTGGAGGACCGCGGGGACGAGGTCCTGGTCGACCTGTCGTTGGATGCGTCCCACGTCGGCCCGGGCCAGGGTGTCGAGCCGGCCGTCGGCCGGGTCGGTGGTGCCGAAGCGCCCCCGGGTCTGCGTGGCGACGAGCAGGCCCTCGACGCGCACCCGGCCCTCGGGGGGCGCCCACTCGGGCTGGATCTCGAGCCCCGCCTGGAGCGGGACCCAGCCCCGGTTGACGACGACGGCCGAGCCGTCGTCGAGCAGCAGGGGCGTGAGCAGCCACGATCCCGCCTTCCCCTCGAACGTGCGGTTGCGCACCGCCACCTGCTCGTCGGCGAGGTAGGCGCCCGACGCGGTGACGGCCCGGAACACGACGTCCTCGGCGTCGGTGAAGCCGGCCGAGGCAGGGAGCACCTCGCTCACGGGTGCCGCCGCGACGTCGCTGCGGGCCCGGACGAGCGCGTTGAAGTCGCGCTTGTCGGCGAGCCTCCGGAGCTGCCAGAGGCCGGCGCTGACCATCACCACCACCAGGACGAGGACCAGCAGGTGGGACAGCAGCCAACGCGGCTTCAGGGCGAAGCGGTACACGCTGGCAGGCTACGGCCTCGACGCGGTGGCGACCCCGCGCCGGTCACGGGGCGCGACGGGCGGTGGCGACCACCAGGTCGCCGAGGTGGTAGGGCAGCCCGAGCGCGCCGAGCCGGCTGCCCGCGAGCCGGCGGAGCACACCCGAGCCGTCCGCCGACTGCCCGAGCACGGTCGCCAGCGACACCCACTTGGTGGCCCGCCGCACGTCGACGTCCTCGAAGCCGGCGTCGACCAGCAGGGAGCGGAGGTCCGCGCCCGACAGCAGCCAGAGGACCGACGGCGGTGTCACCTGCTGCCAGCGCGCGCCCGAGCGGCGCGCGACCAGCGAGGACCGGTCCCACGTCTCGATGCTGAGCCGCGCCCCCGGTGCCGACCGCTCCGCCACGGCCGCCAACGCGGCCGCCGGGTCGGGCAGGTGCTCGAGGACCTGGTTCATCACACAGGCGTCGAACGGGCCCTCGGTGTCGGCGATCTCCCGGTGCACGGGCAGGCCGAGGCGGTCGCGGGCGTGGTCGGCGATCGGCGCCACCTCGACCCCGACCGGGTCCCAGCCCCGCCGCCGGGCCTCGTCCGACAAGAAGCCCGCCGCGGCGCCCACCTCGAGGAGCCGGCCGGGGGGCCGGGCCCCGTCACGCTCCAGGCCGTCGAGGTGGCGCCGTGCGTTGCGGCGGTGGATGGCCTCGTCGGCCAGGTAGTCGTGGTACCCACCGGTGGTCGAGGCCACGAAGTAGCCGTCGTCGTAGAGCCCGGCGGCGGCCTCGGCGTCGGGCAGCGGGTCGAGGCGGACGACCCCGCACGAGCCGCAGGCGACGTAGGTGAACCCGTCCTTGGTGAGCGCCGGGTCCCACCCGCCCCCCCGGCAGCAGGGGCAGGTGGTCATCCGGCGTCGGTGGGCAGCACGTGGCCCTCGAAGCGGGAGCGGAGGTCCTTCTTCGAGAACTTGCCCACCGACGTCTTGGGCACCTCGTCGATGAAGACCACGTCGTCGGGCGTCCACCACGACGCGATGCGACCCTCGAGGTGGGCGAGGACCTCCTCCTTCGTGAGCTCCTCCCCGGGCTTGACCACCACGCACGCCAGGGGGCGCTCGCCCCACTTGCGGTGGGACACGCCGATGACCGCGGCCTCCGCCACCTTGGGATGGCCCATGATCTCGTTCTCGAGCTCCACCGAGCTGATCCACTCGCCACCGGACTTGACGACGTCCTTGGTGCGGTCGACCAGCCGCAGGTAGCCCTCGGGCGAGACCGTGGCGACGTCGCCCGTGCGCAGCCACCCGTCGTCGGTGAAGCTCTCGCCGGCCCGCTCGTCGTCGTAGTACGTGGCCGCGATCCACGGGCCCGACACCTGGAGCTCGCCCCGGCTCTCGCCGTCCCAGGCGACGGGGTCGAGGTCGGGGCCCACCACCCGGAAGTCGACGCCGATGGACACGAGGCCCTGCGACGCCCGCAGGTCGGCGAGGGCGTCCTCGTCCTGGTCGGCCAACGTGCTCTTGATCCGACAGATCGACGCCACCGGGCTCGTCTCGGTCATCCCCCAGGCCTGGAGGATGGGCAGCCCGGTCTGCGCGCGGTAGTCCTCCGAGAGCGCCCGCGGCACGGCCGAGCCTCCGCACGGGATGGCCCGCAGGGCCGAGAGGTCGCGGCCGGCGAGCTCGGGCAGGACCCCCATCCAGATCGTCGGGACGCCGGCGGCCACCGTCACCCGCTCCTGTTCGATCAGCGCGGCGAGCGCGGGCGGCGAGAGGTCCGGCCCGGGCATGACGAGGCCCGACCCGGCCGCGACCGAGGCGTGGGCGAGGCCCCAGGCGTTCGCGTGGAACATCGGCACGACGGGCAGGATCACGTCGCGCTCGCTCACCCCGAGGCTGTCCGCGGTCATCACCCCGACGGTGTGCAACCACGTGGACCGGTGGGAGTAGACCACGCCCTTCGGGTTGCCGGTGGTGCCGCTCGTGTAGCACATCGACGCGGCCCGGTTCTCGTCGGCGACGTCGAACTCGACGGCCTCGGCGGCGCCGAGCAACTCCTCGTAGTCGTGCACTTCGGGACCACCGCCGCCCCCGGCCGCCGGCACCTCGCCGGCGCCGTCGTCCATCACCACGACGTGGCGGACCGTCTCGAACGTCTCGATCAGGGGCCACAGCAGCGCGGCCAGCGACCGGTCGACGAACACCACCTCGTCCTCGGCGTGGTTGACCACGTAGGTGAGCTGCTCGGGGAAGAGGCGGATGTTCAGCGTGTGCAGCACCCGACCGGTGCAGGGGGCGGCGAAGTACAGCTCGAGGTGGCGAGCGGTGTTCCAGGCGAACGTGCCCACCCGGGCGTCGGCGGACAGCCCGAGCGCGTCGAACACGCCGCCGAGGCGGCGGGTCCGCTCGGCCCACTCCCCGTAGGTGCGGCGCTCCCGCCCGGCCGCGGTGGCCGTGACGATCTCCTTGTCGGGGAAGAGCTGCTCGGCCCGGCGGAAGAAGTGGGGCAGCGTGAGCGGCGTGTCCTGCATCAGTCCTTGCACGGCGGATCGGCTCCTCGGCGGGTCGGGATGGCGGCGCCCGGCAGCGTAGGACTCCGGGCCGCGGCCCGCCGGGTGCGATGATCAGGGCCGTGGACGCCCCCGCCCGCTCGAAGCCGAGCCGACTGACGTTCTGGCTCATCGTCGGGCCGCTGGTGGCGCTGGTGATCGCCTCCTACATCGGCGACGCCCTGGCGCCGACCCTCGTCGACGAGCACCCGCTGCTGCTGATCGCCCTGAACGCCCGCAACCGCAACCTGGTGCTCGTCACCAACGAACTCGACGCCTGGTCGTACTACCTGGTCGGGACCGTGCGACTGCTGCTCGCCGACCCGCTCTTCTACCTCCTCGGCTACTTCTACGGCGACGCCGCCGTGCGGTGGGCCGAGAAGCGCTCGCGCACCTTCGGCGGCATCCTGCGCTCGGTCGAGCGGTTCTTCCAGAAGGCCTCGTACCCGCTCGTCCTGATCGCACCCAACAACCCCATCTGCCTCTTCGCCGGTGCGTCGGGCATGTCCCCGCCGGTCTTCTTCACGCTGAACCTCACGGGCACGGTGGCCCGCCTCATCCTCATCCGGTGGGTGGGCGACATCTTCTCGGGCCCGCTCGACTCGCTCGTCGATCTCATCCGGGAGTACCGCCTCCCGCTGACCGCGCTGACCATCACGGTCACCGGCTTCCTGCTGTGGAACGAGAGCCGCGGCGAGGGCGAGAGCGAGCTCGAGGCCCTCATGCGCCTCGAGGAGGAGCTCGAGGAGGCCGAGGAGGAGATCGAGCACGAGCACGAGGTCGAACGCGAGCTCGACGTCTGGGAGGCCGCCGAGAGCGCCGCGCACGCGGGTGACGACCATCCCCCGGAGCCCGACGAGGACGGCCGGTGAGCGACGACGGGGGCCGCGTCGCCGTCGTCACCGGCGCCAGCTCGGGCATCGGCGCCGCCACGGCCGCCCGCCTCGCCGCCGAGGGCTTCCGCGTCGTGGTGGGCGCCCGCCGGCTCGACCGGCTCCGGGCCGTCGCCGAGCCCATCGGCGCCACCGCGCTGCCCCTCGACGTGACCGACCCCGCCTCGGTCGAGGCCTTCTGTGCCGAGGTCCCCGACTGCGCCCTGCTGGTCAACAACGCGGGCGGCGCCCTGGGGCGCGACCCGATCGCGCGGGCCGACGACGCCGACTGGCTGGCCATGTACGACAGCAACGTGCTCGGCGTGCTGCGCATGACCCGGGCCCTGCTCCCCGCCCTCGTGGCCGGCGGCGACGGCCACGTCGTCACCATCGGGTCGATCGCCGCCCACGAGCCGTACCCGGGTGGCGGCGGCTACAACGCCGCGAAGTTCGCCGTCCGCGCCGTGATGGGCGTGCTCCGCCAGGAGCTGCTCGGCCAGCCCGTGCGGGTCACCGAGATCGATCCCGGCATGGTCGAGACCGAGTTCAGCCTCGTGCGCTTCGGGGGCGACGAGGCGCAGGCCGACGCCGTCTACCAGGGCATGACCCCCCTGACCGCCGACGACGTGGCCGACTGCGTCGCCTGGGCCGCGACCCGTCCCAGCCGCGTGAACATCGACCAGATCGTCGTGCTCGCCCGCGACCAGGCCGGCGCCCGCACCGTCCACCGCCGGAGCTGAGCCGACCCGCCCCACCGGCATCGGTAGGGTGCGCCCATCGCGCACCTCAGGCCGACAACCGCGGGGCGCCGTCGGCCCGCCCTCACCACGCTCCTCGCCCTCGCCATCGTCGCGTGCGCGATGGCCCGACCCGACCCCGCGCCGGCGGCGCCCGTCACCCGCGGGCCGTCGGTCACCGTCGGCGCGCCGACCGCGAGCCTCGCCGGCCTCACCGCCCTGTCCGCGGCCCCCAACCCGCTGGACCACGCGTTCTCGCCCGACCGCCACGACTACGTGGTGCGCTGCGCCGACGACCAGACCATCACCCTGTCGGGCACGGTCGCGCCCGGCGTGCGCCTGCGGGCCGTGGCGCTCGGGCCCGGCGCACCGCCGCCCGCGCTCCTCACCGCATCGTTCACCCAGGTGCTGCGCGCGCCGGCCACGACCACCGTGCGCCTCGAGCTCGCCCCCGCCGACGACCCGACCGGGCCCACGGACACGTACCGGGTGCGCTGCCTCCCGCCCTCCTTCCCCGAGTACACCGTCACGGTCTCGGGGACCCCGCAGGCCTCGCACTACCTGGTGACCTGGGGCACCTACCTGGTGCTCTTCGACGCCGAGGGCACGCCCGTCTGGTGGCTCGACCAGGCCCCCCGACGGCCGATCGACGCGAAGGTCATCGACGGGCGCCTGGTCTCGACCGAGTCGGGCGGCGACCACTACACGTTCCGGGACTGGGACGGCACCGTCGTGCGCACCGTCGGCCACGTACTCGACCACCACGACCTCCAGCGGCTGCCCGACGGGCGCCTCGTCGGGTTCGAGTACGTCACCTCGGACCGCGGATTCGAGGAGGAGGCCCGGTTCGTCGCCCTGGACGAGGACGACGACGAGACCTGGGTCTGGCGCACCGAGGACCACATCGACCCGTCCGAACGGGTCCCGGCCGCCTACAAGTCCGACAACTTCGCCCACGTCAACGCGGTCGAGCCCGACGGCGACGGCGGCGTGGTCTGGTCGGCACGGAGCCTCGACGCGATCTACGCCGTCGACCTGGCCACCGACGAGATCCGGTGGAAGCTCGGGGGCACGGACCGGCCCGAGAGCCTGCGCGTGTCCGACGGCACCCGCATCCTCGACCCCGCCGAGGTCGTGAACCTCTTCGCCGGCCAGCACGACCCCCGCTTCTGGCCCGACGGCACCCTCAGCGTGATGGACAACGGCTCCTCGGACCCGCAGCGGCGACCCCGGCTGATCCGCTTCGAGCTCGACCTCGACGCCCGGCTCGCCACGGCCGTCGAGACGGTCACCGACCCGCGGGCGGCCTACTCCGGCGGCACCGGGTCGGCGCGTCGGCTGAGCGGCGGGAACTGGGTCGCCACGTGGGGCCTCCCCCAGGTCAACCGCTACATCACGGAGCTGACCCCCGCGGGCGAGCCGGTCCTCACCATCCACGGCGTCGCGACCTACCGGGTGGTCCCGTTCGAGGCGGGCGACCTCGAGCCGGACGAGTTGCGGTCGGGCATGGACGCGATGGCCGGCTCCCCGACCGGGCTGACGGGCACGGTGCTCGACGCGGTCGACGGCGCGCCGGTGGCCGGGGCGGGCATCGCCCTGCTCCACCTCGCCGACACGTCGCTGGCCGGCGCCGCGACCGCCGGCGCCGACGGCGGCTTCTCGGTCCCGGTGCCCCCGGGCGCCTACCTCGCCTACCTCCTCGACGCCACCGGCGCCCACCGATCCGGCTTCCACGGCCCGCCCTCGACCGTCACCGTCGGCGCCGGCGCGCCGACCGATCTGGTGGCCACCATGGACCCGCGGCGAGGCACCATCGCGGGCACCGTCACCGAGGACGGGACGGGGGCTCCCGTCCCGGGAGCGTGGGCCGTGGCGCTCGACCCCGTCACCGGCGCCCCGCGGTCGGGCGTGACCGCCGACGCGGCAGGGCGCTACGCCACCGACCCGCTGCCGGTCGGCGACTACCGGGTGGTCCTGCTCGACCCGGCCGGCGCCCACGCCCCCCGCTTCCACGGCGGCAGCGCCGACGCCGCCGGCGCCACGCCGGCCCCGGTGAGCGAAGGCGGATCGACGGTGGCCGACGCCGCGCTCCCGCCCCAGCCCGTCGAGCCCGGTGGCTCGTCCCTCGACGGCCGGGTCACCGACGAGCGCACCGGCGCCGGCCTCCCGGGGGTGTGGGTCCTCGCCCTCACCGCGTCCCGGTACTCGCTGGCCGGGACCGCCGTCACCGACGACGCGGGCGGGTACGCACTGGACCTCGCCGCCGGCGGCTACAAGCTCGTCGTCGTGGACCCGAGCGGGCGGCGCGCCGCGGAATGGCACGAGGACCGCCCGTACCACGCGATCGCCGAGGCCGACACCGCCCACGCCCCGGCGACCGTCGACGCGTCCCTGACCGACTCGGGTGGCCGCATCGTCGGGGACGTCCGCGACCGGGCGTCGGGCGACGCCCTGCCCGGCACCTGGATCGTGGCCATCGGGCCCGCCGGGATCGCCGGCGGGGCGGTCGCCGCCGGCGACGGCTCGTTCGAGATCGAGGGCCTGGCCCCCGGCACGTACCGCGTGACGTTCGTCGACCCGTCCGGGGTGCGCCGCCAGCAGTACTGGGACGGTGCCGACGCCTACGACGACGCCACCACGGTGCCGGTCGGGGCCGGCACGACCATCGAGGTGTCCGCCCTCCTCGGCCCCTGAGCGCCGGCGACCGGGGCGCGCCGGCGCCGCCTACAGGTCGAGCAGCGCCTCGAGCCCGATGGTGACGCCGGGGATGCCGTCCACCCGCTTGCAGGCGAGGACGACCCCGGGCATGAACGACGAGCGGTCGTAGCTGTCGTGGCGCAGCGTGAGGGTCTGGCCGGTGGTGCCGAGCAGCACCTCCTGGTGGGCCACGACGCCGCGCAGCCGCACCGAGTGGACGTGGATGCCGCCCGCGGCCACGCCGCCGCGGGCCCCGCCGACGACGGTGGTCGTGGTGGGGTCGTCGCCCCACTCCCCCGACGCCGCCGCCATGCGCTCGACGGTGAGCATCGCCGTGCCCGACGGCGCGTCGACCTTGCGGTCGTGGTGGAGCTCGATCACCTCGGCGGTCTCGAAGTGGGGCGCGGCCAGCTCGGCGAACCGCATCATCAGCACGGCCCCGATGGCGAAGTTGGGTGCCAGGAAGCAGTTGCTGGCGGTGAACGCCTCCCGGAAGCCGTCGAGGTCGGCGTCGGAGAAGCCGGTCGTTCCCACCACGGCGTGCATCCCGTGCCCGGCGAGCCACCGCAGGTTCTCCCGGGCGGCGTCGAGGACGGTGAAGTCGACGACCACCTGTGCGTCGGCGTCGGCCAGGGCGTCCGGCCCCGCGGCCACCGTGAGGCCCTCGACGACCTCGCCCTCGTGGTGGGGGTCCACCGCGGCGACCAGGTCGAGGGCGTCGTCGGCGGCGACGGCCCCACAGACCGTCCGCCCCATACGCCCACCGGCGCCGAACACCCCCACCCGGATCGTCATGGCCCGGACCCTACCGGGCGGACCCCCTCGGTCAGACCGGGAAGTCCCGGTCGTCGACCGGCCCGACCGCGGCCAGCGTGCGCTCCCCGCCGAAGACCCGCCCGAGCACGCGGGCGACGTCGTCGTGGGTGACGGCCCGGATGCGGTCGAGGTGCTCCTCGATGGGGATGACCTTGCCCCGGGTGCACACGTTGCTGCCGATGCGACCCATGCGGCTGCTGCTGTCCTCGAGCCCGAGCACCAACGACCCCTCCAGGTAGCCGCGCGCCACCGCGAGCTCCGTGTCGGTCACGCCGCCACCGACGAGGCCGTCCACGACCTCGGCCACCACGTCGACGGCCTCGCCCATGCGCATGGGCGCGGTGCCCACGTAGGCCAGCACGAGGCCGGTGTCCGCGTAGGACGAGGGCGACGAGTACACCCCGTAGGCCAGCCCCCGCTTCTCGCGCACCTCCTGGAAGAGCCGGCTGGCGGTCCCTCCGCCGAGGACGTGGTTGGCCACCGACAGGGCGTACCGGTCGGGGTCGTCCTGGGACAGCCCGGGCCAGGCGAGCGCGAGGTGCACCTGCTCGGTGGGGCGGCGCAGCACCGCGAGCGGCCGCGGCGTCGACGACGGGGCCGTGCGCTCGGGTGGCACCCCGGCGGGCAGCGTCGAGAGGGCCGCGTCCACCCTCGCCACCACGTCGTCGTGGTCGAGCAGGCCGGCGGCGGCGACGACCAGGTTCTCGGGGCGGTAGTGCCGAGCATGGAAGTCGGCGATGTCGTCGCGGGCCATCGCCTCGATGGTCCCGGCGTCACCGAGCACCTCGCGCCCGAGGGGGTGGTCCGGGTAGCGGGCCTCGAAGACGAGGGTGTGGACCCGATCGTCGGGGGCGTCCTCGTTCATGAGGATCTCCTCGAGGATCACGTGGCGCTCGGTGTCCACCTCCTCGGGCCGGAACGCGGGTGCGGCGACGACGTCGCCGAGCAGCTCGATCCCGAAGGCCAGCTCGGCCGCGGGCAGGCGCGTGTAGTACGCCGTGTACTCCTTGGTGGTGAAGGCGTTCATCTCGCCCCCCACCGCGTCCACCGACTCGGCGATGTCCTGGGCCGACCGGGTGGCGGTGCCCTTGAACAGCAGGTGCTCGAGGAAGTGCGACGCGCCGCTCAGCGCCTCGGGCTCGTCCCGGGCGCCCACGCCCACCCAGACCCCGGTGGCCACCGAGCGCACGGAGTCCATGTGCTCGGTGACCACGCGGATGCCGTTGTCGAGCGTGGTGAGGCGGACGGTGTCGTCGTCCGCGCGGGCGGCCGCCACGGCCGGTGGCCCGCCGGAGGCCGGGGTGGCGCTCAGCGGCGCCCGCCGCGCCGGCCGCGGTCGCGGCCCCGGCCACCGCCGGAGCCACCGCGGGACGACTCGGCCGGGCCGAGGTCGCCGAACTCCTCGCGGAGCTCCTCCTCGAAGGCGTCCTCGAACGAGACGCTGACCGAGTCGCCGTCGTCGCCGCTCTCGGCCTGGTCGCCGTCGCTGCGGCGATCGCCGTCGCTGCGGCGGCCGCGGTCACCGCGGTCGCCTCGATCGCCGCCTCGGTCCCGGCCGCCCGAGGCGGGCGGGGCGTCGGCGGGGCTGAGCGACACCTTGCCGTTGGGATCGACGTCGTCGACCCGCACCTCGATCTCGTCGCCGAGGTCGACCACGTCCTCGACCTTGTCGATGCGCTTGCCGCCACCGAGCTTGGAGATGTGCAGCAGGCCGTCCCGACCCGGGAGGATGTTCACGAAGGCACCGAACTTGGTGATGTTGACCACCTTGCCCTGGTACACCTGGCCCACCTCGGCGGTGGGCGGGTTCAGGATCAGGCGGATCTGGCGCTCGGCCTCGGCCACCACGCCGCCGTCGTTCGAGCCGATGCTCACCGTGCCGACCGTGCCGTCGTCGTCGACGGAGATGTCGGCACCGGTCTCCTGCTGGATGGCGTTGATGACCTTGCCCTTGGGACCGATGACCTCGCCGATCTTGTCGATCGGGATCTCGAAGCTGATGATCTTGGGCGCCGTCGGGCCCACCTCGGGGCGGGGCTCGGCGATGGCGCCGCGCATGACCTCGAGGATCTCCAGCCGAGCGTCCTTGGCCTGGTCGAGCGCCTTGGCGAGCACGTCGGCGGGCAGCCCGGAGATCTTGGTGTCGAGCTGGAGGGCCGTGACGAACTCGGCGGTGCCGGCCACCTTGAAGTCCATGTCGCCGAACGCGTCCTCGGCGCCGAGGATGTCGGTGAGGGCGGTGTACTTGCCCTCGGCGTACACGAGGCCCATCGCGATGCCGGCCACCGGGGCCTTGATGGGCACCCCGGCGTCCATGAGCGACAGGGTCGAGCCGCAGACCGACGCCATCGACGTCGAGCCGTTGGACGACAGCACGTCGGACACGGTGCGCAGCGTGTAGGGGAACTCCTCGACCGGGGGGATCACCGGGACGAGCGCGCGCTCGGCGAGCAGCCCGTGGCCGATCTCGCGGCGCTTCGGGCCACGCATGAAGCCGGTCTCGCCCGTCGAGAAGGGCGGGAAGTTGTAGTGGTGCATGTACCGCTTGCGGTCGTCGATGCCGATGGTGTCGAGCATCTGCTCCATGCGGGGCATGCCCAGCGTCGCGACGTTGAGGACCTGGGTCTCACCGCGCTGGAAGAGCCCGGACCCGTGCACGGCGTGCAGGATGCCGACCTCGGCCGAGAGCGGCCGGATGTCGGCGACGCCACGACCGTCGATGCGCACACCCTCCTCGACGATGCGCTTGCGGACCAGGGCCTTGGTCAGCGAGCGCACGGCCGCCTTGAGCTGCTTCTCGGCGTTGTCGACGTCGGCGAAGCGGTCGCCCAGCTCGGCGAGGATCTCGTCGCGGGCGGCGTCCTGGGCCGCCTCGCGCTCGGCCTTGTCGGCGATGGCCATCACCGACGCGAGGCGCTCGGCACCGGCCGCCTCGACCGCGGCGTACATCTCGTCGCTGTAGTCGACCTGGGCGGGGAACTCGATGGTCGGCTTCGCGCCGACCTGGGACACCAGCTGGTTCTGGAGGTCGATGGACTCGCGGATCCAGGTCTTGGACGCCTCGAGCCCCTCGGCGATGACCGCCTCGGTGACCTTGGGGGCACCCTCCTGGTACAGCTCCCAGGCCGCCTCGGTGCCGCCGGCCTCGACCATCATGATGGCGATGTCGCCCTCGGCGGCACGCCCCGCCACGACCATCTCGAACGAGCTGGCGTCGCCCTCCTGGTAGGTGGGGTGCGGCACCCACTCGCCCTCGGCGTTGTAGGCGATGCGCACGGCGCCGATCGGGCCCTCGAAGGGGATGCCCGACAGCGTCAGCGCCGCGGACGCGGCGTTGATGGCCAGCACGTCGTGCGGGTTCACCTGGTCGGCCCCGAGGATGGTGCCGACGACGTGGACCTCGTTGCGGAACCCGTCGGGGAACGACGGGCGCAGCGGCCGGTCGATGAGCCGGCAGGTGAGGATGGCCTGGTCCGAGGCCTTGCCCTCACGGCGGAAGAACGAGCCGGGGATCTTGCCCGCGGCGTACATCCGCTCCTCGATGTCGACGGTCAGCGGGAAGAAGTCGACGCCCTCGCGCACGCTCTTGGCCGCGGTGGCGGTCACGAGCACGACGGTGTCGCCGATGCTGGCGACGACGGCGCCGTCCGCCAGGCCGGCGAGCTTGCCGGTCTCGAACGACAGGGTGTTGTCGGTCCCGGAGATGGCTCCGGCGACCTTGGTGGCATCCGCCATGGGATGTGCCTCCTCTCGGGGCCACGGTGGCCCCGGGTTGGGCGGCGGGGCCAGTTCCCAGTGGTCGAGCGCCCGACGGCAGGTCGGGCGGTCGGCCACTGGCAGCTGACCATCGCGCCGCTCGGTTGGTGTTGTGCGCGGGACGGGCCCGCATGGGGTGCGATCAGGGCGCCCCGGGCGTGCGTCGCTAGCGGCGCAGGCCCAGCTTGGCGATGAGGGCGCGGTAGCGCTCGACGTCGTTGCGCTTGACGTAGTCGAGCAGCCGCCGGCGCCGGCCCACCAGCATCAGCAGGCCGCGCCGGCTGTGGTGGTCCTTCTTGTGGGTCTTGAGGTGCTCGGTCAGGTGGTTGATGCGCTCGGTGAGCAGCGCCACCTGGACCTCGGGAGAGCCGGTGTCGGAGTCGTGCAGCCGGTTCTCGGCGATCGTGTCGGCCTTCGGCGGAAGGCCCGAGCTCGTAGCCATGGGGGGATTCTGGTTCTTTCTGGAAGGGGGTGGGTGTGCGACCCGGCCTCGTGGTCCGCGAGGGCGTAACCGGAAGCAGGCACGGCGCGCGAGGGCGCTCGGTGCACCACGCAGGCTAGCAGCCCGACCGGCCGACACCGCGATCGCGGCGTCAGGCGAGCGGCGCGTGCACCGTCCAGCGGTAGCGGGGGCGGCGGGGGTGGACCCGGCGCCGGTCGGCCGGGGTGGGCGCGACGGCCTCGGGCGTGAGGGCCAGCACCAGGGCGTCGGGCTCGTACAGCGCCGCCTCGACCGCGGCCTCGTCGGCGGACTCGGGCGCGAGCCCCTCCTCGCGCAGCGCTCGGCGCTGGGCCGACCCGAGACCGTTGCCGAGCAGGTCGTACATGATCGCGGGCAGGGTCTCGGGGTCCTTGAGCAGCCAGGAGTGGCTGGCGTCGTGCACGACGACCAGGTGGCCCCGCGCCCGCCGGGCCGCCTCCTTGGCCGTGGCGATGGGCACGGCCACGTCCTTGTCGCCGTGGATCGCGATCACCGGGACGTGGGCCCGGGCCAACGTGTCGAGCAGGTGGCCGCTGCCGCGTGAGCGCAGGATCGACACCGACGGCCCGAGCAGCTGCCACGGGTGGCTGGCGATGCCGGCGCCGACCGGCAGGGCCAGGCGCATCAGCTTGACCGCCTGGCGGGGGTCCTTGAACAGCGGCACGGTCGAGAGGCTGTCCACCGCGAGCGCCGCCCCCACGACGCCGAGCAGCGGCGGCATCACGCGGAAGACGTTCACCATCCGGTCCCACGTGTCCCCGACGATGGCGTCGAGCAGCACGACCGCCACGGCGAGGTCGGGATGGTCGGCGGCGAGCTCGACGACGAGGCGACCCCCCATCGAGTGGCCCGCGAGGACCGCGCGCTTGATGCCCAGCTCGCGGACGGCGCGCCCGAGCAGCTCGCTGTAGCCGTGGAGGTCGCCGCCGCCCCGCGGCAGGCCCTGGGTGCCTCCGTGCCCGGCGGTGTCGATGGCGATGACCTTGTAGCCCATGGACACGAGGCGTGACAGCGTCTGGGCGTAGAGGAACCCCTCGGCCGAGAAGCCGTGGACGACCACGAGCGGGATGCCCCGGCCGCAGACCGCCAGCCCGACCTCGTGACCGTCCGACAGGCGGATGCGGTGGCGGGCCAGTCGGGCCGCCGAGCCGATGCGGGCGGGCTCGATCGACTCGCGCAGGGGCTGGGTGACCGGCCCGGAGAGGGGCTCGACCTCACCCGCCCAGCGGACCCCGGCGTCGTCGACGACCGCGTCGTGGGCGGGGCCGCCGGCGGCGAGGTCCTCGGCGACCGGGTCAGGCACCGAGGACGTCCCGGGCCCGCTCGACGTCGCGCCCCATCTGGGCCACCAGGTCGTCGACGGCGTCGAACTTCTGCTCGTCGCGCAGGCGGGCGACGAAGCGGACCCGCGCCGTCTCGCCGTAGAGGTCGCCGGCGAAGTCGAGGAGGTGGGCCTCGAGCAGCGACGACGCGGCGTGCTCGTAGAAGGTGGGGCGCCGCCCGAGCGAGATGGCCGTCGGGTGCGTCGCGCCGTCGGGCCGCTCGTACCACCCGGCGTAGATGCCGTCCTTGGGCAGCAGGACGTCCTCGTCGATGGCCACGTTGGCCGTGCGGAAGCCGAGGTCGCGGGCGCGGGCGTCACCGTGCCCGACGACGCCGCGGACCTCGTGGGGCCGACCCAACATGGCGTGGGCGGACTCGAGGTCGCCCGCCGAGAGCGCCGCACGGATCGCGGTGGACGAGACCGCGCCCTCGGGGCCGCGCTGGAGCAGGTCGATGCCGTCGACCGTGAAGCCGAGCTCACCGCCCATCGCCGCCAACAGCGCGTTGTTGCCCTTGCGCTGGTGACCGAAGTGGAAGTCCTCGCCCACGACGATCGTGCGCGCGTTGAGCGCGCCGACCAGCACCTCCCGGACGAACTCCTCGGCGGGCTCTTTCGAACGGGCCTCGTCGAAGTGGATCACCAGGGTCGCGTCGACACCGGTGGCGGCGAGCAGCTCGAGCTCCTGGTCGGGATCGGTCAGCTGCTTGGGAGCCGACTCGGGACGCACGACGCTGGCGGGGTGGCGGTCGAAGGTGACCACCACCGACCGCAGGCCCTGCGCCGCCGCCACCCGGCGCACCTCGGCGATGACGTGCTGGTGGCCGCGATGGACGCCGTCGTACGCGCCGATCGTGACCGCCGACCCCTCCGCCGGCCGCGGGAAGGGCTCGTCGTCGCGCCACACGTCCACCGAGCCGAGGGTAATCGCCGGATGCCCGGCCGTGACCACCCGCATCGGGCCCGTCGCGGACGCGGCCGGGCTGGGTCGTGGTGCGCAGCGGACCGCGTGGCACACTCCCCTGGTCATGTTCCTGGCCCTCCGCGAGATGCGGCGCACCAAGGCCCGGTTCGGGCTCGTCGTCGCGGCCGTGGCGCTGCTGGTCTTCCTCATCTTCATCCAGCTGACGCTGCAGAACGGCCTGCTCACGGCGTTCGTGGGCGCGATCCGGAACCAGTCGGCACCCGTGCTCGTGTACAGCGTCGACGGTCGCCGCAACCTGCAGGGCAGCGTCATCACCCCACCGCTCGAGGCGGCGATCACGGCGGTGCCCGAGGTGGGCCGGGCCGGGCGCATCGGTGAGGGGACGTTCACCGCCACCGTCGACGGGGACCTGGCCGACGTCGCCCTCGTCGGCTACGAGGCGGAGGGGCTGGGCTCGCCCACCGCCCTGACGGCCGGCCGCTTCCCCGAGCGCGACGGCGAGGTGGTGGCCAACGAGGCCGACGCCGACCTCGGGCTCGGCCTCGGCGACACGGTGGCCCTCGAGCCGGGGGGCCTCGAGCTCACGGTCGTGGGCCAGGCCGAGGACATCAACCTCCAGGTCACACCGACCCTGTTCACCACGTACGACACCTACGTCGCCGCGGTGCGCTCGGTGAACCCGGACGCCCGCGACCCGCTGCCCAACGCCATCGCCCTCACCCCCGCGGAGGGCGTGACGCCCGATCAGCTCTCGGCCGCCGTGAACGCCGCCGACCCCGAGGCCGACGCCCTCCCCCGGGCCGCGGCGGCCGACGAGACGCCCGGCGTGGCCCAGGTGCGCCAGTCGTTCCAGGTGATCTTCCTGCTGTACGCGCTCGTCGTGCCCCTCGTCACCGGGCTGTTCTTCCTGATCATCACCTTCCAGAAGGCCAACGCCCTCACCCTGCTGCGCGCGGTCGGGGCCCCGGCCCGGCGCCTCGTGGCCGCCCTGCTCGTGCAGGTGGTGATCGTGATGGCCGCGGGCATCGCCCTCGGCACGGCGCTCTACGCCCCGCTGTCGGTGCAGCGCGTGGGCAGCATCCCGTTGCGCTTCGAGACCCGGGCCGTGGTCGTGTGGACCGTCGTGCTCATGCTCCTCGGCGTGCTCAGCTCGCTGTTCTCGGCCCGGCGCGTCCTGCGCATCGACCCCGTCGAGGCCACCACCGGCGCCGGGGTGCAGGTGTGAGGATCGCGCTCCGCGAGCTGCGGCGGCGCCCCAGCCGGTTCGCCACGGCCACCACCATCCTCGCCCTCATCGCCGTGCTGCTCCTGTTCCTCGGCGGGCTGCTCGACGGGCTGGTCCGCGACGCCACCGGCGCCCTCCGGGCCCAGGACGCCGATCTCGTGGTCTACTCGTCCACCGCACGCGACTCGTTCTTCCGCAGCCGGATCACCCCCGAGGAGCGCGCGCGGGTCGAGGCGGTGGACGGCGTCGAGGCCGTCGGCGGGCTCGGGGTGGCGCTGCTCGGGGGGCGCGTCCCGGGCAACGGGCCGCGCGACCTGGCCGACCTCGCCGTGTTCGGCTACGAGCTGCCCCCCGACGGGGTCGGCGATCCGCCGGCGCCGGGCGAGGGCTACGCCGACGAGGTCCTGCGCGACGACGGGATCGAGGTCGGCACCGAGGTGCTCGTGGGCCCGGCCCGCACGCCCGTCACGGTGGTCGGCTTCGTGGCCGACACCAACTTCTCGGGGCAGGGCTCGTTGTGGGTCGCGGCCGACACCTGGCGGTCCGTGCAGAACGCCAACCGCCCCGACGCCACGGTGGGGCCCGGTGTCTTCCAGTCCCTCGTCGTCCAGGCCGCCGGCGGCGTCGATCCGGCGACGCTCGCCGGCGCGATCGACGACGCCACCGGTGGGGCGACCCGCACCCTGACCCTCGACGAGGCGGTGGCCGCCCTGCCCGGCGTCGAGCAGCAGCAGTCGGTGTTCAACCAGATCATCGGGGTCACCGTCGTCGTGGCCATCGTCGTCGTGGCCCTCTTCTTCGCCCTGCTCACCGTCGAGCGCACGGCCCTGTACGGCGTCCTCAAGGCCATCGGCGCGCGGTCGCGCACCCTGTTCGCCGGCGTCGTCACGCAGGCCCTGCTCGTCACCGTCGTCGCCTCCGCCATCGGCACCGCCCTGGCGGTGGCCCTCGACCTCGCGGTGCCGGCCGGGGCGATCCCGTTCGTGCTCACGCCGTCGCGGGTGCTCGCCAGCGTGGCCGTCCTGCTCCTCGCGTCGGTGCTCGGGTGCGCGTTCTCGCTGCGCCGGGTGCTGCGCATCGACCCTGCCGCCGCCATCGGGAGTGCCCCATGAGCGATCCGACCACCGACGACACCACCGACCCGGCCGAGCCGTCGCTCGTGCTGGAGGACGTGCGCAAGGTGTACCGCATGGGCGACAGCGACGTCGTCGCCCTCGACCACGCCACCCTCGAGGTGGCGGGCGACGAGATCGTCGCCCTCGTCGGGCCGTCCGGGTCGGGCAAGACCACCCTGTGCTCGATCGCCGGCGGCATCCTCTCCCCCACCGAGGGACGCGTCGTCGTCGGCGGCGAGGAGATCAGCGACTACTCGCCGAAGCAGCTCACGACGTTCCGCCAGGACAAGGTGGGCTTCGTCTTCCAGGCGGTCAACCTCGTCCCGTTCCTGACCGCCCGCGAGAACCTGCTGGTCGTCGACGAGCTGGGGCGACGCCGCGGGGCGCCCGCGCGGCAGCGGGCGGACCAGCTGTTGGAGGAGCTGGGCCTGAGCGCGCGGGCGAAGAACCTGCCCGGCCAGCTGTCGGGGGGCGAGCGCCAACGCGTCGCCATCGGGCGCGCCCTCATGAACGACCCCGCGCTCGTCCTGTTCGACGAGCCGACCTCGGCGCTCGACACCAAGCTGGGCGAGGCCGTGATGGAGCTCATCCAGACCGAGATGAAGAGCCGGGGCATCGCCGCCATCGTCGTCACCCACGACGAGCGCATGGTCCACTACGCCGATCGCGTGGCCCACATCCTCGACGGGCGCCTGCGCGCCTGACCGGTCGGCCCGCCACCCCGCCCGACGATCCCGGTCAGTCGCAGCGGGGCAGGCGCACGAGTCCGGGCCGGGCGGACGCCCCGGCGTCGTCGAGCACCCGCCAGAGGCCCACGTCGTCGGGATCGTCGGGCCACGCCTCGGGGTGCGCCAGCGCGACCACCCGGTTCACGTGGTCGCCGCTGTCGTTGGTGCGGGAGGTGCCCACCACCCGCCCGTCGACGACGATCGCGAACGGGATCCGCCGCGCGCCCGGGTCGACCGGCTCGAGCCAGCCGACGACCTCGCCCGCGCCGCCGGCGGTGGCCTCGGCGTCGTGCACCCAGCAGGCACCGGGCTCGACGTCGCGCACGTACCGGTCGACCCGACGGCCGACCAGGGGACGGCCGACACCGAGGCCGTACAGCTCGTAGCGGCCGTCGTCGAGGCGGAACAGGTGGCGGATCCGCTCGACGATCGGCTGCACGTCGAGCGCGGGGACGTCGGTGTCGACTCGATCCCCTCGGGCGAAGATCGACCGTGCGGTGCTCTCGCGCTCGGGGCCGAAGAGGCTCTGACCGTCGACCGGCCAGGGCACCTCGACACCGAGGAGGGCGGCGATGGTCGGCAGGAGGTCGGTGGTCTCACCCAGACGGCCGTCGCTGGTGCCGCGCCGTCTCCCGCCACCGAGCTCGGCCGGGGTCCCGGCGGGCACCTTGACCACCACCGGCACGGGCATCACCCCGGGCAGGGTCGCCTCGTCGGGCCGGCGCCGGTTGGTGTCCTCGGCCAGGGAGACCCCGTGGTCGGCGGTCAGCACGATCAGGGCGTCGTCGTACTGGCCGGTGGCCTCGAGGCGGTCGAGGAGCCCGCCGAGCAGCTGGTCGGTGTAGGTGGCCTGGAGCAGGTGGCGCTGCATCCCGAAGTCGGCCGAGAACGAGGTGCTCCAGATGCCGGCCGGGCTGCGCTGGGGGTAGCCGGGGTCGACGTAGCGCGAACCGTCGCCGTGGAACGTCCACGGCACGTGGGGCAGGACGGTGTGGAGGAAGGTGAGGGTCGGCCGGGCCGGTCGCCCGATGCCGTCCACCGCCGACCACCACTGCCCGACCCGGTCGACGTCGTCGAGCGCGTCGACGAACTCCGCACGGTCGTCGCCGAACCGGTCACCCTCCTGGTCGAGATCCCCGCTCGCGCCCTGCCCGAAGTTGGACCACGAGTCGTCCACCGCCGGCAGCCAGCCGTCGAGCCCGGCCGGCAGCGTGACCCGGCCGGCCACGACCGCGAGGTCCTCGAGGAGCAGCTGCGTCGAGTCGTCGCCGCCGTCACCGGCGCCCTCGTCGCACAGCGCCGGGGTGCACAGCGCGGTGATCTGCTCGTGGGCGACGATCCGGTAGTCGTCGGCCAGGAGGCTGAACAGGCTGCGCGGGTGGCCGCCGGCGGTCGGGGGGATGTTCGCGGCGCGCACGTCCTCCCCCGTCAGGAGCGCGGGGACCGCCTCGTGGGTGTACCCCGCGACGGTGGTGACGTTGGTGAAGAGCACACCGTCCCCCGCCAGGCGGGCCAGGTTCGGGAACCGCGCGGCGTCGACGGTCGCACCGTCGTCGCCCAGCACGGTGGCCAGGGGGAGCTCGTCGAGCACGACCACGAAGATCGGCGGCGGCGTCCCCGGCACCCGGACCTCCGCGGCCCGCACCTCGGGAGGGAAGACCAGGCCGTGCGCCGGGGAGGCGAACACGAACACCCCGGCGAAGAGCAACGGCGTGGCCGCCAGCGCGGACAGGACGGAGCGAACGACGTCGTGGCGGCGATAGGCGCCGACCAGCAGCGCGCCGAGGGCCGCGCCGCCGACCAGGACGAGCACCTCGGGAAGGCGCGGGACGCGGTCGAGGGTCTGGGCGGCCACCAGCGCACCGAGCAGGCCCACGAGGACGAGGTGCACCGTCCAGCCGAACCCGGCGTGCAGCGCGTTGGCGACCGACTCGACGGCGACGAGCGCCACCGGGACCACGGCCACGACGAGGAGGCAGACGAGCAGGACCGCGCCGGGGCCCGCGGCGTGGGCGACGAAGAACGTGGGCGCGCCTCCGAGCAGGTCGAGCACCGGCTGGGTGACCGCCAGCGCCGAGAGCGCCACCAGGTGCGCGACCCGCCAGCCCATCCCGACCGGTGGCGCCGGGGCCCGGACGCCCCGGCGGCTCACGCCACCACCACCGCCGGCTTCACCTGCTCGCCACCGCGGGGCTCGTACACGGCGAGCAGCGCGCCGTCGCCACCGTGGACCGCCCAGGGGCCGGGGTCGGACGCGGCGACCCCCAGCTCGGCGCGGTCGAGGACGGCGCCGTTGGCCACGCGGGCCGCCAGCGACTCGGGCACCGCCACCGACGGGTAGTCCCGGAGGGCGACGGCCGGCGGCAGCACCTCGATCTGCTCGACGGGGCGCGCCTCAGCCAGGGTGAACGAGCCGATGGCCGTCCGTCGCAGGTGGCGCAGGTGGGCGCCACCCCCGAGGGCGTGACCCAGGTCGTCGGCCAGGGTGCGGATGTAGGTGCCCGACGAGCAGTCGACCTCGATCCGCAGCACGAGGGGCCGCTCGCCGTCGGCGGGCTCCGCCTCGTCGAGCTCGAGGCGGTGCACCGTGACGGGGCGCGGGGGACGCTCCACCGTCTCGCCGGCGCGGGCCAGCTCGTGGAGCCGCTTGCCGCCGATCTTCACCGCCGACACCATCGGCGGCACCTGCTCGATGTCGCCGACGAAGCCCGTGGCCGCGGCGCGCGCCTCGGCGAGGGTCACGGCCCGCATGTCGTGGGTGGCGGTGACCTCACCCGACGCGTCGAGCGTGTCGGTCTCGACCCCCAGCACCACCTCGCCGACGTAGGACTTGGGCAGGGCGGTCAGGTAGGAGAGCAGGCGGGTCACCTTGCCCACGCCGAGGAGCAGGACCCCGGTGGCGTCGGGGTCGAGCGTGCCCGAGTGGCCGACCCGCTTCTGGCCGAGGAGGCCCCGGGCCTTGGCCACCACGTCGTGGGAGGTCCACCCCGCGGCCTTGTCCACGACCGCGATCCCCGAGATCACTGGTCCGGCGGCGGGTTCTCGCGCAGCAGCTCGTCGATGCGCTCGGCCGTGCGCAACACGTCGTCGATGCGGAACACCAGCTCGGGTGTGCGCTTGACCCGGGCCTCCCGGGCGACCGCGCCCTGGAGGCGGGGACGCAGCTCGGTGAGCGCCTCGAGCGTGTCCTCGTCGGCGTCCCGGTCGAGGGCCGTCACGTAGACCGTGGCCCGCTTCAGGTCGGCGTCGACGTCGACCGAGGTGACGGTGACGAGCTCGAGGCGGTCGTCGTCCACCCGGTCGAGGGCCTCGGCGACGATCTCGCGGAACAGCTCGTTGAGACGGGCCGTGCGGGGATAGTCGCGGTGGCGCTGGTGGGTGCGGCGTCGGGCCATGTCAGTCGACCTCCATCCAGGAGCGGGTAGCGGACAGCACCTGCACGTCGGGATGCGACCAGATGAATCGCTCCACCTCGTCGATCACCTCCTCGGCGTGGCGGGGCGTGGCGGACACGACCGCCACACCGACGGCCGCCCGCTGCCAGGTGTTCTGGTGCGCGGTCTCGGCCACCGCGACGCCGAAGCGCCGGCGGGCGCCCTCGGTCACGGGCTTCAGCACCGACCGCTTGGCCTTGAGGCTGCGGCACTCGGGCAGGTGGAGCTCCACGGAGAGAGCGAGGACGTGCATGGCCGCGACCTCGGGTTGCGACGGCTACGAGCGCGGGATCTCCCGCTCCTCGTAGGTCTCGATGATGTCGCCCGGCTTGAGATCCTGGAAGTCCGACAGCCCGATGCCGCACTCGAAGCCCGAGGCCACCTCGCGGACGTCGTCTTTGAAGCGGCGCAGGGACGCGATGGCGCCCTTCCAGATGATGGTGCCCTCGCGCAGGAAGCGGACCTTGGATCCCCGGGTGATGGTGCCGTTCTGCACGAAGCAGCCGGCGATGGCCCCGATGCGGGGGACCCGGAAGATCTCGCGCACCTCGGCCTCGCCGGTGACGACCTCCTCGAACTCCGGCTCGAGCATGCCCACCATCGCGTTCTCGATGTCCTCGAGCACCTGGTAGATGACCTCGTAGGTCCGGATCTCGACGCCCTCGTGCTCGGCGAGCTCGCGGGCCTTGCGGTCCGGCCGGACGTTGAAGCCGATGATGGTGGCGTCCGAGGCCTGGGCCAGCTCGACGTCGGAGATGGTGATCCCGCCGACGCCGCGCAGCACGAACGAGAGCTTCACCTCGTCGCGCTCGAGCTTCTTGAGGCTGCCGGTGAGCGCCTCGAGCGAGCCGTTCACGTCGGCCTTGACGATGAGGTTCAACGTGGCGGGCTCGCCGGCCTGGATCTGCTCGAAGATGTCCTCGAGCTTGGCCCCGCCGCTCATCGCGTGGGCCTCACGGCCGATGTTGGCCACCCGCTGCCAGTGCTCGCGGGTGTCGGCCACGTTGCGGGCCGTCTTCTCGTCGGGAGCGACCACGAAGTCGTCGCCCGCCGCGGCCACGTCGGACAGGCCGAGGACCTGGACCGGGGTGGACGGGCCGGCCTCTTTGACCTGCGCACCGGTGTCGTCGATGAGGGCCCGCACGCGGCCCCAGGTGGCGCCGGCCACGAGAGGGTCACCGACCTTGAGGGTGCCCCGCTGCACCAGGACCGTGGCCACGGGGCCGCGACCGGTGTCGAGGTTGGCCTCGAGCACGACGCCCTGGGCCCGTCCGTCGGCGCTGGCCTTGAGATCCTCGACCTCGGCGACCACCAGCAGGTTCTCGAGGAGGTCGTCGACGCCCTCGCCCGTCATGGCCGAGACCGGCACCATGACGGTGTCGCCGCTCCACTCCTCGGGGGTGAGGCCCCGCTCGCTGAGCTGGGTCATCACCTTGGTGGCGTCGGCGTTCTCGCGGTCGATCTTGTTGATGGCCACCACGATGGGCACCTCGGCGGCCCGGGCGTGGTCGAGGGCCTCGAGGGTCTGGGGCATCACGCCGTCGTCGGCCGCCACCACCAGCACCACGATGTCGGTGGCGTTGGCACCCCGGGACCGCATGGCGGTGAAGGCCTCGTGGCCCGGCGTGTCGATGAAGGTGATGGGCCGGCCGTCGTGGTCGACCTGGTAGGCCCCGATGTGCTGGGTGATCCCGCCGGCCTCGCCCTCGACGACGTTGGCCTGCCGGATGCGGTCGAGCAGCTTGGTCTTGCCGTGGTCGACGTGGCCCATGACCGTGATGACCGGCGGGCGCTCGTCGGCGTCGACCTCGTCGTCGCCTTCGTCGTCGGGGAGCATGAGCAGCTTCTGGAGCTCGACCTCCTGCTCCTCGCCCGGGTCGACGAGGCGGATCTCGGCACCGATCTCGGCGGCGAAGAGCTCGATCATGTCGTCCGACAGCGACTGCGTGGCGGTGACCATCTCGCCCTGCTGCATGAGGAAGCGCACCACGTCGGCCGCGGTGCGGTTCAGCTTGGGACCGAGCTCGATCGGGGTGGTGGCCCGCTCGATGACCACGGTGCCCTCGGGCACCGCGGCGTCGGTGGGCGTGTACACCGGCATGTCGATCGGCTGCAGCTCCTCACGGCTGCGACGACGACGACCCTTGCGCCGGCGGGGCGGGCGCTGCTGGGGGCCGCCCCGACCGCCACCGGGGCGACCGGGAGCCGGCCCGGCGCCCGGCACCGACTGGCGGGGCCCGCCCATGGGGGGACGGGACGGCCGGCACCGCCGCCGGGCGGGGGGCCGCCGCTCGGGCGGGCTGCGGCGGGGCGGGCTGCTACCCTGGCCGGGGGGGGGGGATGGGCTTGCCCGACCGGGAGACCGGGCCGGGCGGGGCGGATGGGCTTGCTGCTCGGCGAGACGGGCCGGGCGGGCGCCTTCGGGCCTGACGCGGCCGGAGCCGCTGGCGCGGTGTCGCCGGCGGCGGCGGGCGGCCTCGCGGCGGGCAGGGCGGGCGCGGCTCGCGGCGGCGGCGCCGTGACGGAGGCGGGCGGCGAGGTCGGCCCTGGGCGCGCGGGGCGGGGCTGGTGGCGGCTCCCTGCGCCGTCCTCGCGCCGGGCGGGTGCTCGCTGCCGCTCGAGCGCACGACGCGCCGCAGCGCCGCCGGCGCCTGCGGGCTCGGCGGGGGGCGGGCGCATCGTCGGCGGGAGCCTCGGCGGCCGGAGCGGCCGGCTCCTGCGCCGGCTCGTCCTGAGCCTCGGCGGCGGCCGGGGGCGGGGTCGGCTCCTCGTCGGCGGTCGTGGCGGCGGCCTTCTTCGCGGCGGCCTTCTTGGCGGGCGCCTTCTTGGCCGGCGCCTCCTCGGCGGCGGGCTCGCCGGCCTCGGCATCGGCGGGCTTCTTGGCCTTCTTGGTCGCCTTCGTCGCCTTGCTGGCGGCCTTGGCCTTGGCCGTCTTGGAGACCGGCTTGTCGGCGGGCGGCTCCTCGGGCTGGGACTCCCGGATCAGCCCCTCGCGCTCGGCCTTGCGGCGGACGCGGTCGGCCTGGGCCTCGACCACGCTCGACGAGTGGCTCTTGACCCCGATCCCGAGCGCGTCGCAGAGGTCGAGCGTCTCCTTGTTGGTGAGCCCGAGCTCTCGTGCCAGCTCGTACACGCGGATACTTGACGCCACTGGGGTTCTCTCAGCCTTTCGATTGCTTCGGTCAATCCTCGCGCGGCCGTTCCCGGCGGCACGAAAGCGATGCTGCTGCGCCGGGCAGCAGCTCGGCGGTGAGGGTGTCGAGGGCGGCCTCGCTGACCGGGCCTCGCAGGGCTCTCCCGAACGCTCCCCGGCTCCGGGCCTGCTCGACGCAGGCGACGGAACCGGCGCACAGCCAGGCGCCCCGACCCGCCAGTGTACGACCGACGGCCAGGGTTCCGTCGACCCGGCGCACCACCCGCACCAGTTCGGCCGGCGTGGTGGCGCGCCGACACCCGATGCACGTGCGCACGGGCGCGGGACGAGACGCAGGGGTCGGGTGGACCAGGATCAGGCCTCCGGCTCGGCGTCGGTGCCGGCGTCGGCGTCGGCGTCGGCGTCTTCGATCGAGTCTTCGATCGCGTCCTCGACCGCGTCCTCGATCTCGTCGCCCGCGGCCTCGTCCACCAGCTCGTCGGCGAGATCGTCGGCGTCGCCTTCGCCGGTCGACCCCGCCGGGACCTCGGCGTCGTCGGTGTCGGCCTGGCCGCCAGACGCCTCGTCCTCGGCACCCTCGGCGTCGGCACCTTCGGCGTCGGCATCCTCGGCATCGGCGTCGGAGGCGTCGGCGTCCTCGGCGCCCTCCGCAGCCTCGTCGGCGTCGCCGGCCTCCCACTCCTCGGCGCTGAGCGCCGGGCCGCCCTCGGCGGGCTGCCACATCTGCTCGCCGGTCTCGGGATCGGTGATCCACTCGCCCTCGGCCCACTCCTCGGAGGCGTAGGCCTCCTCCTCGGCGAGCTGGGTCTCGCTCTTGATGTCGACCCGCCAACCGGTCAGGCGCGCCGCGAGCCGGGCGTTCTGGCCCTCCTTGCCGATGGCCAGCGACAGCTGGTAGTCGGGCACGATCACCTCGGCCGTGCCGGTCTCGTCGTCGAGGCGCACCTCTTTCACCTTGGCGGGGGACAGCGCCTTCATCACCAGCTCGGCGGGCTCGTCCGAGAACGGCACGATGTCGATCTTCTCGCCCCGCAACTCGTTGACCACCATGCGCACCCGCGCCCCGCGCGCGCCGACGCAGGCGCCCACCGGGTCGACGTTGGCGTCGTTGGACCACACCGCGATCTTGGTGCGGTGCCCGGGCTCGCGGGCACACGCCTTGATCTCGACGACGCCGTCGGCGATCTCGGGCACCTCGAGCTCGAAGAGCCGCTTGATGAGCCCCGGGTGCGTGCGGCTGACCACGATCTGGGGGCCCTTCGCCGTCTTGCGGACCTCGACGATGTAGGCCTTCACCCGCGTGTTGGCCTCGGGGCGCTCGTAGGGGACCTGCTCGGCCTGGGGCAGGAGGGCCTCGACCCGGCCGAGGTCGAGCAGGGTGTAGCGGGAGTCGCTCTGTTGGATGATGCCGGTGACGATGTCGCCCTCGCGCCCGGCGTACTCCTCGTACTTCATCTCGCGCTCGGCCTCGCGGATCCGCTGGAGCATCACCTGCTTGGCGGTCTGGGCCGCGATGCGCCCGAAGTCGTCGGGCGTGACGTCGAACTCCTCGCCGACGGGCTCGCCCTCCTCGTCGAGCTCCTGGGCGAGGACCCGGATCTCGAAGCTGTCGGGGTCGATCGTGACCCAGGCGTACTCGTGCGCCTCGGGCATCCGCTTGTAGGCGGACTCGAGGGCGTCGGCGAGGGCGCCGAACAGCACGTCGACGGAGATGCCCTTGTCGAGCGCCAGGGCGTTCAGGGCGTCCATCATCTCGGGGTTGGCTTCACTCATGTCCCGCTCCTCGGATCGGCGGCCGTGACGGCCTCGCCAGTGGTGGGGCCGGGCGCCCGGCGGGCCCTGGCATCGGCCTTCGACGTGGCATCCCACTCGAAGACCGTGCGGGCCCGCTCGACGTCCCGGTAGTCGATTCGGCGCTCGCCGCCACCGTCGAGGGCGACGGTGGCGGCCTCGTCGTCGGCGTCGAGCAGGACCCCGCGGGCGCGGCGGTCACCCTCGGTGCCGGCGACGGTCTTGATCGACACCACGGCGCCGACGGCACCGCGGTAGTGGTCCGGCCGGCGCAGCGGCCGCTCGAGCCCGGGGCTCGACACCTCGAGCACGTACCGACCGGGGATGGGGTCGTGCTCGTCGAGCGTGCGCGAGACGGCCCGACTGAGCTCGCTGAGCGCCTCGAGGTCGACCCCGCCCGGGCGCGACACCAGCACCTGGAGCGTGCTCCCGGACTGCTCGAGGTCGTACAGCTCGAGGCCGCGGTCCTCGACCAGGGGAACGACGAGCGCGCGCAGGCGATCGACGGAGCTCATGCGCGCACCCACCTCCCTGGAGAGAAACCAAAGGCGTGGGCCGAGCCCACGCCTTGTCGGACAAACTCGAACGAAAGACGGGCAAAGTATAGCGGAACGCCCTCGCGAACACTCCGGGGCGACGGACGCGACGGGCGGCGACGCGCCGCCGAGCGGCGACTAGTACGAGCGGCCGACGACGGCGACGAGGTCGGGCTCGTCGGCGGACTCGGGGAACCCGCCGTCGGGTCGCTGGAGGCACCGCACCGTGATGGCGTGCTCGCCGAGGCGGGCCTCGCCGTCGGTCCCGACCGCCGACCACGGGACGCGCGCGAACCCGGTGGCCCCGGCCTCGATGGCCTCGTCGACGGTCGCGACCTCGACCGTGTGGGCGTCGCGGAACTCGGTGGCCTCACGCACCAGGTTGGCCTGGCCCGAGTCGAGGGCGGCGAGCACCGCGGTGGCGACACCGTCGAGGTGCACGGGGCTCTTGGCCCCGTCCCAGCGCTCGACGAGCGTGGCGTTGCCCTCGGCCAGGTCGCGCGGGCCGACCTCGACGCGGACCGGGACGCCCTTGATCTCCCAGTCGGTGGCGCGGCGGCCGAACGACAGGTCGACCCGGTGGTCGAGCTCGACCCGGATGCCCTGGTCGGCCAGCTCGGCCGCGAGCGCCGCGGTGCGCTCGAGCACCTCCGGCTCGTCGCGCACGGCGAGGACGACCGCCTGGATCGGGGCGAGGACCGGCGGGACGCGCAGGCCGCGATCGTCGCCGTGGGTCATGATCATGCCGCCCACCATCCGCGTGGAGACGCCCCACGACGTCTGCCAGGCGTGCACCTGGTCGCCCGCGGCGTCGAGGAAGGTGACGTCGAAGGCCTTCGCGAAGTTCTGGCCCAGCTCGTGGCTCGTGCCCATCTGGAGCGCCTTGCCGTCGCGCATCATCGCCTCGCAGGCCAGCGTGTTGATGGCACCGGCGAACCGCTCGGACGCGGTCTTCGGGCCGAGCAGGACCGGGACGGCGAGCACGTTGACCATCACGTCGGCGTAGACGTCGAACAGGATGCGACGGGCGTAGTCCCGCGCGTCCTCGTAGGTGGCGTGGCAGGTGTGGCCCTCCTGCCAGAGGAACTCGGTGGTGCGCAGGAACAGGCGGGGGCGCAGCTCCCAGCGCACGACGTTGGACCAGTTGTTCACGCACAGCGGCAGGTCGCGGTAGCTCTGGATCCACTTCGAGAAGTACGAGTTGATGACGGTCTCGCTCGTGGGGCGGATGGCCACGGGCTCCTCGAGCTCCTTGCCGCCGCCCACGGTGACCACGGCCAGCTCGGGGCTGAAGCCCTCGACGTGCTCGGCCTCGCGCTGGAAGTACTCCATGGGGATGAACAGCGGGAAGTAGGCGTTGTCGGCCCCGGCCGCCTTGATCCGGCGGTCGACCTCGGCCTGCATGCGCTCCCACAGCCCGTACCCGTACGGACGGATGACCATGGTGCCGCGCACGGGCCCGTTGTCGGCCAGCTCGGCCTTGGCGATCACGTCCTGGTACCAGCGCGGGAAGTCCTCGCTCTGGGGGGTCAACACGGGAGGCTTGGCCATCCGGCGATCTTACGGTCGGCCGCCCCCCGCCCGGGACCCGGCTCGGCGCCCGCCTACGGGCCGGGGAAGGGCCACGGGTTGCCCACGCACCCGTCGAGGCCCTTCGTCTGCTGCATCATCACCGGGGCGAGCTGTCCCGGGCCGGGACAGCCCAGGTGGCCGTGGCCCAGGGCGTGGCCCACCTCGTGGTTGATCACCATGGCGCGGTAGTCCTCGAGCGACCCGTCCCAGTCGGTGGTGCCCTCGAGCCAGCGGGTGAGGTTGATGATCACGCGATCGCCCTCGCGGCACGACAGGATGCCGGCGGTGTTGAGCGGCAGGCAGATCTGGTCGGTGGTGGGCGGGGTGGCGAGCGTGACGGTGAAGGACCCGCCCTCGGGAACCCGCTGGAAGGCGACGGACCCGTCGGCGATCCAGCTGCGGGGATCGGCCAGGATCGCCTCGACCGCCCCGGCGAAGCCCACCGGGTCGACGCCCGTGGCGGCCTCCACCTCGACGTCGTAGGTGCGCACCGGGCCCGTGCCCACGGTGCCTCCCGAGGTGGCGGCGGGGAGGAACTCCCCCACCGGGCCGACCGGGAGCGTCACACCGGCGCGGTCGGGCGCGGCCACCGTGGACACACCCCGTCCCGACGGGACCGAGCTCGACGGCGTGGTCGTCGCGACCGCTCCCGCCGCCTCCTGCGCCTGCGGCTCGGCCTCGGCGACCGCGTCGTCGTCCCCGGCGTCGGCCCCCAGGTCGACCACGAGGTAGGCGACGGCGAGCAGCGTCAGCACGCCCGCGACCGCCACTCGTGCTCGATGTCCCACGGCGACTGCTCCCGAACGCGCTGCCCCGACTCCGCCGGCGAACCTAGCGGGTCGGCGGTGTCGGTGACGACCCCCAGGTCGGGGGCGCCGGCGGGCGGGCCCGCCCCCCGCCTCGGGCGCCGGTCCGGCCGGCGTGGTAGCCAACGTCGGTGACCGGCCACGACCTGCTGCTGTTCGCCACGGGCCTGTTCGCCATCCAGAGCCCACCCACGACCGTCGGCGCGTTCGTGTCCTACACCCGCACGCTGCCGCCGGCGACCCAGCGGCGGGTGGCGCTGCGGGCCGCCGTGGCCATGGCCCTCGCCATGGTCGCGGTCGTGTTCGTGGGCGAGCGGGTGATGAGCCTCCTCGGCGTCACCGTCCCCATGCTGCAGTCCGCGGGCGGGCTCATCCTGCTCGTCACGGGGATGACCATGGTCGCGGGTCACGGCCTGCCCGGGCCCTCCCCCGACGTCGACCCCGAGCACCACTGGCGGACCATGGCGGTGGTGCCCATCGCCATCCCGCTGAACGTGGGCGGCGGCGCCATCGCCTTCATCGTGGCCGTGTCGAGCGCCAACAACGCGGTGGAGGCCCAGCTCGAGCTGGCGGCGATCTGCGTCGGGATGGCCGTGCTCACGGGCATCGTCTACGTGTTCGCCGTCCCCGTCGCCCGCTGGCTCGGCGTCACCGGCATGGAGGTGCTGACCCGCCTCTTCGGCATCGTCCTGGTCGCCATCGCCTTCGGCGTCCTCGCCACCGGCCTCCGCGCCCTGTTCCCCGGCCTGGCCGGGTAGCCGCCGGCGGCGGGCCCGGTGAGCAGCGAACGGCTACGAGGAACGGCGGCGGCCCACCAACACCTCGGGCGCCGACGACCTCCATCACCTCGACTCAGTCCTCGCCCTCATCGCCCTCTGAGAGCCCGCTACGACTTGGACGAGAGCGTCACGCGACGAAGCCCACCGGCAGGCGATCGACGAAGGCGCGCCGCCGCTCGAGGGACGCGGAAAGCTCGTCGTGCGACACCACGTTGGCCTCCGCATCGAGCACGGCACTCCGGACGACCTCGCGCAGGTCCGCACCGCTCAACCCGTCCGCTCGCCGGGCGAGCGCGTCGAGGTCGGCCTCGTGGGAGACCGATCGGAGGTAGACCCCGAGGATGTCGCGTCGCTGCCCCGCATCGGGCAATGCCAGCGGGACGACCTGATCGAACCGCGCCGCCCGGATGGCGGCGTCGTCGATCATCTTCGCGTCGTTCGTGGTTGCCACGGTGACAACGCCTCCGTGGTGGGTCATGAGACCGTCGAGCACTGTGAGGAACTCGACGAGCGGACCCCGCTCGTGGTGGTCCCGGTCCCCGACGAGGAGGTCGAGGTCCTCGACGAGGACCAGCGCCGGTGCCAGTCGATCGAGGTGCTCGTAGGTGTTCTTGAGCAGGTACTGACCTGCGGAGGCAGAGATGATCGCCACCGTGACCTTGCCGTCGTACTCGTGCGCAAGCGCTCGACACAGGGCCGACTTCCCGGTCCCTGGTGGACCGGAGAGGACGAGCCCACGGTTCGTGCCGAGCCCCGCGGCCGCAAGGCGGTCCATCCGGTCGAACATGCGGTCGACGTTTCGGCGGATTGCCTCCCACACATCGTCTCCGAGCACCAGGTCCTCGCGAGCGATCGCCTCCAAGGCGACGACCGTCACCTCCAGCCCGAACCGCCCCGTCCCGATCTCGAGGATCCGCCGCCGGTGCGGCGAGCGCTCGTCCGAGGCCGACGCACGCAGGTTTTCGACGTAGGACTCGGCCTCTTCGCGGTCACTCTCGCGGGCGCAGACCTGCACGAAGTAGTCGAGCTGGTTCGGGCGAGGCCACGAGCGCACGACCAGCGGAACAGGCGCCAGTGACCCCGCTGGTGCCCGCAGACCGAGGTACTCCGGAACCCTCACCCTCTCGGCGCCCAGGCGCACCTCTGCCCAGGTGACCGGCTCGTCGAACCGGGGAGCGCTCACTGCATCCCTCGGGAGCACCGCCAGTTGGCGACCCAACTCGAGGCGCACGGCGTCGGCATCGATCATCGGGACGCTCGTGTTCAGCAGGAGCACGTCGGCCACGTCGATCTCGAGAAACCTGCTGGACATGTAGACCGGGTCGTCGTGTCGCTTGCGCTCGGCCTCCGACAACATGTGCGAGTACAGGTCGTACTCGACCTGGATCAGGTCCTCTCGGGTCCAGCGGGCGGGGCGATCCGACGAAGGGTCCACGACCCAATCGTCGGCCGAGGCGGTCCGGGCTTGACCGGTGCGAACCCCATGACCAGCCGCTGCCGTGGTGCTCGGACCCTCCCGCGCCCTTGAGCGGCCGCCGCGCCCGCAATCCGCGGGACGCGGGATCGTCTGCATTGGGATGCTCCTGCCAGTGCGGTGGGGCGGCTCCTCGGCGAGACCCGGACGGCGGACCTCGCCGATGCCCACGTCGCCGTGTGCGCCCGCCGGGCGGGCACGCCGGTGGCGACCTCCGACGCCGACGACCTCCGCCTCCTCGACCCGGGATTGGCGCTCATCGCGCTCTGATCTGACGGCGGGCGGGCGTCGGTCGCCCGCCGGGTCGCGGGGCTACTCGTCGTCGGGCTTGCGGAGGCGCTCGATGCGCTCGATGCGCTGCTCGGAGGCGTTGGCGTCGAGGCCCTGCTCGTCGAGGAGGGCGAGGCGGTCGGCCTCGGCCTCGGCGGCGGCGCCGTCGTCCGCCTTGCGCTGCGCCGCCTCGACGCCGTCGTTGACGATGATCTCGGCCCACTCGAGCAGGGCGTCGACCATCTCGGCCTCGGGGACGACCTTGACCACCTCGCCCTTCACGAACAGGTGCCCGCGCTGGCGGCCCGCGGCGATGCCCAGGTCGGCCTCGCGCGCCTCGCCCGGCCCGTTGACGACACAGCCCATCACCGCGACCTGGATGGGCCAGTTGCGCTCGGCGAACGCGTCCTGGGCGGCCTTGGACACGGCGATGACGTCGACCTCGGCCCGCCCGCACGACGGGCAGGCGATGAGGTCGAGCCCGCTGCGCTCGCGCAGGCCGAGGGCCTCGAGCAGCTGGCGCCCGGCGTGGGCCTCCTCGACCGGGTCGGCGGTGAGCGAGTAGCGGATCGTGTCGCCGATGCCCTCGGACAGCAGGGTGGCGAGCCCCGCGGTGGCCTTGACGAGCCCGGCCGGGGGCGGGCCCGCCTCGGTGACCCCGAGGTGCAGCGGGTGGTCGGTGACCTCGGAGAGCTGGCGGTACGCCTCGATCATCAGGGGGACGTTGGAGGCCTTGACCGAGATCTTGACGTCGTCGAAGCCCACCTCGTCGAAGTAGGCCAGCTCCATCTGGGCCGACTCGACGAGCGCCTCGGGGACGATGCGGTCGCCGTACTTCTTGTAGAGGTCGGGGTGCAGCGACCCCCCGTTGACCCCGATGCGGATGGGGATGCCGCGGTCCTTGCACTCCTGGGCCACGAGCTTGATGTGCTCGGGCTTGCGGATGTTGCCCGGGTTGAGGCGCAGGCAGTGCACACCGGCCTCGAGGGCGGCCAGTGCCATCCGGTACTGGTGGTGGATGTCGGCCACGATCGGCACCGGTGAGCGGGGCACGATCTGGGCGAGGCCCTCGGCGGCCTCGAGCTCGTTGCACGTGCAGCGCACGATGTCGGCGCCGGCGCCGGCGAGGGCGTAGACCTGCTGGAGCGTGCCCTCGACGTCGGCGGTCTTGGTCGTCGTCATCGACTGCACCGTGACCGGCGCGTCGCCGCCCACCGCGACCGGCCGCGACGGGTGCGGCAGGGTGATCTGGCGCGTGCGTCGGCGGGGGTAGCGGCTGTGGGCCTCGGGCTCGGGCATCAGGGGCGCGGCGCCGTCAGTTGGGCAGGTTGATGGGGTTGGCGATGTCGAGGTACAGCGCCATGACCCCGATGGTCACGAGGACCGCCACCACCCCGTAGGTGAAGGGGAGCAGGCGGCCGACGTCGACGAAGTAGCGGCGGCCGTCGGCGATGCGCCACTCCTTGATCTTCTCCCAGATGGCGATGGCCACGTGGCCGCCGTCGAGCGGCAGCAGCGGCACCAGGTTGAACACCCCGATGAAGATGTTGATGAGGGCGAAGAACACGAGGAACGTGGCCATGCCGGCCTCGGTGGCCTGCGTGCCGATGCGGGCCGCGCCGTAGATCGACACGATGCGGTTCTCGTCGGCCTCCGACGGGGTGGAGGACGACGAGGCGGGCTGGTCGGCCTCGGGCTCGTTGGCCGTCACGGCCTGGTCGACGAAGTTCGACAGGCCGCTCGGCGAGAAGAAGCGGCCGAGCGACGTGACCGACTGCGTGGTGATGTTGGCGAACTCGCTGCCCGCCCGACCGAGGGCGGCGAGCGGACCGAGCCGCCGGCGGGCCGACTCGCCCGAGACCCCGAGGAAGCCCTCCTCGGCGCCGTCGGGCCCCTGCGACAGCAGCGTCGTGGTCGTCTCGAAGGTGTCGCCGTCGCGCTGGACCACGAGGGTGACGGTCTCGCCGGGACGACTCTCGATGATGTCCTTCAGGTCGAGGAACTCGTCGACCTCCTCGCCCTCGACCGACAGGATGCGGTCGCCGGGCTCGAGTCCCGCGACCTCGGCCGGGCTGTCGACCGGCTCACCCTGCTGCTCGATGCTGTCGGACGGGGTGACCCGGGCGATGCTCCAGTCGGACGGGTCGGCCACGCCGAAGCCGGCGAAGACGACGAACAACAGCACCAGGGCCATCAGGAAGTGCATGGTCGATCCCGCCACCGCCACCGAGAACCGCTGCCAGAACGGCTGCTGACGGTAGGTGCGGGCCTCGTCGACGGGGTCGACCTCGTCGAGGTTGCTCATGCCGACGACGCGGACGTACGCGCCGGCGGGGATGGCCTTCAGGCCGTACTCGACCTCGCCGCGCCGGAACGACCAGATGCGGGGGCCGAACCCGATGAAGAACTCGGTGACGAGCATCCCCGCGCGGCGAGCGGTGACGTAGTGGCCGAGCTCGTGCATGAAGATCATGAACACGAGCGCCAGCACGACGATGACCGCGGGGAGGCTGACGAACACGCCGAGGGCGACGATGCCGGCGATCACCGCGAGGAGGCGCAGCGGGTTGGGTCGCACGGGGTCGTGCGGCTCCCGGTGGGGACCCGGCTCGGTGGGAGCGCCGTCGTGGGCCGGGAGGTCCGCGACCGGCTCGTCGGGCTCGAGGCCCTCGTGGTCGGTGTCGGTGGCGCTCATGCGCGGTAGGTCCTCTCGATGACGTCCCGGGCGGCGTCGCGGGCCCGGCGGTCCACGTCGATGACAACGTCGGCCGAGGTGGCTCGGGTTCCATCATGCCGGTCGAGGGTGGCTTTGAGAACGTCGGCGATGCCCACCCACGGGATCCGCCCCTGGAGGAAGGCGGCCACGGCGACCTCGTTGGCGGCGTTCAGCCACGCCGGCGCCGTCTCGCCGGCCCGGCCGGCCTCGTAGGCGAGCCCGAGGCACGGGAAGGCGTCGTGGTCGGGGGGCTCGAAGTCGAGCCGACCCAGCTCGGCCCACTCGATGCGCCCGAACGGCGTGGCGATGCGGTCCGGGTAGGCGAGGGCGTAGCCGATGGGCAGGCGCATGTCGGGCAGCGAGAGCTGCGCGATGGTGGCGCCGTCGGTGAACTCGACCATCGAGTGCACGATCGACTGCGGGTGGACGACCACCTCGATGTGGTCGTAGGCGGCGCCGAACAGCTCGTGGGCCTCGATGACCTCGAGGCCCTTGTTCATGAGGGTGGACGAGTCGACCGTGATCTTGGGCCCCATGCTCCACGTGGGATGGGCGAGGGCGTCGTCCACCGTGACGTCGGCCAGGTCGGCCCGGGTGCGGCCCCGGAAGGGCCCACCGCTGGCCGTGAGGACGATGCGGGCCAGGCGCTCGGGGTGGTCGTTGGCCCGCAGGCACTGGTGGACGGCGCAGTGCTCGCTGTCGACGGGGACGAGCTCGGCCCCCGGGGTGGTGCGGGCCCGGGCCACCACCGGCCCGGCGGCGATGAGGGACTCCTTGTTGGCCAGCGCCAGGCGCCGGCCCGCCTCGAGCGTGGCCAGGGTGACGGAGAGGCCGGCGAAGCCGACCACACCGTTCACGACCACGTCGGCACCGGCGCACGCCTGGGCCAGGGCGTCGGGCCCGGCCAGGACCTCGGTGCCCGGCGGCACCCCGTCGGCGACGGCCGCCGCCTTGGCGTCGTCCGCGACGGCCACCACCGCCGGGCGCACCGCCTTCGCCTGCTCGACGAGCTGGTCCACCGACGAGGCGGCACCCAGGGCCACCACCTCGTAGTCGCCGGGCTCGGCGGCGACGACCTCGAGGGTCTGGGTGCCGATGGACCCCGTGGAGCCCATCACCGCGACGCGGGTGCTCATCGCCTCAGCGTAGAGCGCCGCTCCCCCACCGGGGAGGCGCCGGGACCTGACCGAGGGTCACCGAGCGCCGGGCCGCGCGGTCGCGGGCGAGCCCGGTGCGCGCGGCGCCCCGGCGGTGAGGGGGCCATCGTCGGACCCGTCAGACGTTCACGATGACGTCGAGCAGCCAGTACACGAAGTACGTGGTGGGCAGCACGAACAGCAGCCCGTCGAACCGGTCGAGCAGGCCGCCGTGGCCCGGCAGGATCGAGCCCATGTCCTTGAGACCGAGGTCGCGCTTGAGCATCGACTCGCAGAGGTCGCCGAGGGGGGCGACGATGGCGACCGCCAGGCCGAGCACGAGCGCGTCGCCGGTGTCCCAGGGGAAGACCCCGATGATCCCGAGCACGACGATGCTGAGCACGATGGCGGCCGCGGCGCCACCGGCGAGGCCCTCGACGGTCTTGTTGGGGCTGGCGGGCGACAACGGCGTGTTGCCGAACTGCCGGCCCACGAAGTAGGCGCCCACGTCGTAGGCCACGGTGGCGACGATCGCCCCGGTGAGGACGCCGACCCCGTCGGGCAGCGCCAGCAGCAGCCCGGCGAACGCGCCCATGCCGCCGATCCACATGACCCCGAACAGGGTGATGCCGATGTTGGCCACCGCCCGCTCGTGCTGGAGGCCGATGACGTACCACAGCATCAGCACCAACAGGGTGAGGAAGGTGACCATCAAGAAGCCGTTGACGCCCTTCCAGTGGCTGGCGAGCACGAACGTGCCGCTGGCCACCAGGCCGGGCAGCACGGCCGGGTGGTACCCCACGCGGCGCACGGCGTTGAAGAACTCGATGGCGCCCATGACGATGATGACGGTCGCGAGCAGGGTGACGCCCGCCGTGCCGAGGATCATCGCCAACAGCACGTAGCCGACGAACAGGCCGACGCCGACCCCGACCGCCACGGGCAGGTCGCGTCCGGCCCCGGTGCCGTCGTCGTGGGCGGCGACGTCGCCCAGCGGGCCGCGGGAGCGCCGGTCCTCGGGGTAGGGAGCGCTCGTGGTGAGGCTCGGCTCGGGCTCGTACGCCGGCTCGGGCTCGTAGCCCGGCTCGAGCGGTGGGGCGTAGCCCGGCTCGGGTGGTTGGGCGTGGCCCGGCTCGGGCGCCGGGGGCTCGGGCGGCGGCGGCTCGGCGTCGAAGGGCGGCGCCGCCGCGGGCGGCGGGGGCGCCGGCTCGCCCGCCTCGGGGGCCGGCTCGATGCGGGTGATGTCGCTCAGGTCGCTGAAGTCGTCGGCCTCGTCGTGGCCGTGCTCGTCCTGGTAGCGGGGGCCCGAGCCCACGCCCGCCCAGACCGAGCTGTCGTCCTCGTCGCCGGCGGCCGCGCGCGAGTCCAGCACCTTGGGGACCTCGCCGGTCGGCGGAGCGCTCCAGTGCGGCAGGTCGTGGGCACCCGTGTCCACGGGGTCGTTGCCCGGCAGCAGGTCCTCGAACGGCGAGGCCAGGTCGTCCTCGTCGCGGCGGCGGCGTCCCCGCCGGCCTCGACGGCCCCGCCCGGGGTCCTCGGCCTCCTTCGACGAGCGGGCGGCCTCACGTCGGTCGCGGCGCCCGCCGAGCATGCGCCCGAGGTCGTCCTCGTCGCCGGCCATGGTGCGACCGGTGCCGGGGGGCTGGTCGAGCGGCGCCGCGGCGCCGGGGTCGATCGGGGCCGTGGGCGGCGGCGGCGCGTCGAACTCGATGGAGTCGTCGTCCTGGAACGGGCTGGGGCCGCGCGACCCCGACCCCTGCGCGCCGGCCACCCCGGGGGGCGGCGGCGAGTCGGGCGAGATGATGGGCACGGCGCCGAACGTGTTGGGGTCGTCGGCCTCGGGCGCGGGGAAGCGCAGCGGCGGCGGGGCGTCGTCGCCCTTCGCCCCGCGGTCGCCGAACTTCGGCCGGTCGGCCGGGATGCGGGACACGACGTCGGGGCGGCTGGCGGCCTCGGCCGCCTCCTCGGCGCCGATGATGCGCACGCCCTCGGTGGGCTCGCGGACCACCTGCTCGGGCTCTTGGTCGTCTGGCGGCGGTGCGCCGGGGTCCTGGTCCACCGGAACCTCCTAGTGGTCGGTGTCTCGGGGAAGGCCCATCAGTCCTCGAGCAACTCCTGTTCCTTCACCTCGAGGGCGGCGTTGATGGCGGCTTCTTCGCGGTGGGTGATCTCGTCGAGGCGCTTCTCGGCCCGGGCGAGCTCGTCGTGGGTGAGCTCGCCCTCCTTGTCGAAGGCCTCGAGCTCGTGGCGCGCGGCCCGGCGCAGGTTGCGGATGGCGACCCGGCCGTCCTCGGCCATGGACTTGACCACCTTGACGAGCTGCTGGCGGCGCTCGGCGGTGAGAGGCGGGAAGCTGAGGCGGATCACCTGGCCGTCGTTGCTGGGGTTGAGGCCGAGGTCGGAGTTCTGGATGGCCTTCTCGATGGCGGGCATCGAGCCCTTGTCGTAGGGCGAGATGAGCAGCTGGCGAGCCTCGGGGACCGAGAACCCCGCGAGCTGCTGGAGCGGGACCTCCTGGCCGTAGTAGTCGACCGGGAGCTTCTCGACGAGCGCCGGCGCGGCCCGGCCGGTGCGGATGGTGCCGAACTCGTGGCGGGCGTGGGCGACCGCCTTGGCCATCTTGTCGGTGACGTCGTCGAGGACGAGCTCGACCGTCTCCTCAGACACGGTGGGGCCTCCCCTCAGCGGGGCACGCGCTCGATGCGGCCTGCCGGGCAGGCGGTCGGGGACGTCTCACTGGGAGACAAGGGTACCGATCGACCTGCCCTCGAGGATGGATCTCACGTTCCCGGTGGCCAGCAGGTCGAACACCACGATGGGGATGGCGTTGTCCATGCAGAGGGTGATGGCGGTGGAGTCCATGGCCCGCAGGCCCCGGTTGAGCACGTCGATGTAGGTCACCTCGGCGAGCAGCTCGGCGTCGGGGTTGACCTTGGGGTCGTCGGTGTAGATCCCGTCGACGCCCGAGTGGGTGCCCCGCAGGATGGCCTCGGCGTCGATCTCGGCCGCGCGGAGGGCCGCGGTGGTGTCGGTGGTGAAGAAGGGGTTGCCGGTGCCGCCCGCGAAGATGACCACCCGGCCCTTCTCGAGGTGGCGGATGGCCCGGCGGCGGATGTAGGGCTCGGCGATCTGGGACATGTGCACCGCGGTCTGCACCCGCGTGGGCTGGCCGAGCTGCTCCAGGGTGTCCTGGAGCGCCAGCGCGTTGATGACCGTGGCCAGCATGCCCATGTAGTCGGCCTGGGCGCGGTCCATCCCGGCACCGGCGCCGGTCATGCCCCGCCAGATGTTGCCGCCCCCGACGACGATGGCGACGTCCACCTCGAGCTCGCGCCGGACCTCGACGATCTCCTCGGCCACCTGGCGGACGATGGCGCCGTCGACGCCGTAGCCGACGTCGCCGGCGAAGGCCTCGCCCGACAGCTTGAGGACCACCCGCTTCCAGCGCGGGCGCGAGCCGTCGGACGCCCCGGGGGCGCCGGTGCCGCTCAAGCGCCGATCACGACCTGGGCGAAGCGCACCAGGGTGGCGTCGCCGAGGAGCTGGGTGACGGTCTGCTTCTCGTCGCGCACGAACGCCTGGTCGAGCAGCACCCGCTCCTTGTACCAGCCGTTGAGGCGACCCTCGATGATCTTCGGCCACGCCTGCTCGGGCTTGCCCTCGGCCTTGGTGATGGCCTCGAGGCTCTGGCGCTCGGCCTCGACGTCGGCGGCGGGCACCTCGTCGCGCGACCGGTACGGCGGCTTGGTGAAGGCGATGTGGACGGCCAGGTCGTGGGCGAGCTCGGGGGTGCCCCCGGAGAGCTCGACCAGCACGGCGTTGACGCCCCGCTCGCTCTGCACGTGCAGGTACGTGTCGAGCAGGTTGCCCTCGGCGGCCGCGAAGCGGACCACCCGGCCGAGCTCGATGTTCTCCTTCAGGGTCACCTTCAGCTCGTCGATGGCCGCGGCCTTCTGGGTGGCCGCCTCCTCGCCCTCGGCGAGGACCAGCGCGGCGATCTCCTGGGCGAGGTCCTTGAACTGGTCGGACTTGGCCACGAAGTCGGTCTCGGACTTGAGCTCGACGATGGCGCCGACCACGTTCTCGGTGTCGACGGCCACGGCGACCGCGCCCTGGTTGTTCTCACGGTCCGAGCGGGAGGCGGCCTTGGCGAGGCCCTTCTCGCGCAGCCACTGGGCCGCGGCCTCGGGGTCGCCGTCGTTCTCGGTGAGGGCGCGCTTGGCGTCCATCATCCCGGCGCCGCTCGCCTGGCGCAGGGCCTGCACGTCCTTGGCGGTGAAGTCGGCCACGATCAGGACTCCTCGGTCTCGGCGGGGGTGTCGGATGCCGTCTCGGCCGCGGGGGCCTCCTCGGCGGCGGGGGCGGGCGCCTCGGCGGCAAGGGGGGGCGGCGGCGGGGGGCGGGGGGCGGCGGCAGGAGCAGGGGCCTTGGCCTTGTCGGCCTGCTCGGCCTTCGCGGCGGCGAGGCGCGCCTCGCGCTCGGCCGCCTGGGCCGCGGCCTGGTTGCGGGCATCGGCCTGCTGCGCGGCGACCGCGGCCTCCTCCTCGGCGGACCGCTGCACCGCGGGCGCCACCTCGGGGTTGCGCTTCGAGCGGATGTACAGGCCCTCCTGGACGGCGTCGGCCAGGATCCGACACATCAGGTCGCCCGAGCGGATGGCGTCGTCGTTGCCGGGGATGACGTAGTCGATGACGTCGGGGTCGCAGTTGGTGTCGACGAGGGCCACGATCGGGATGCCGAGCTTGTTGGCCTCGGTGACCGCGATGTGCTCCTTCTTCGTGTCCAGCACGAACACGGCCGCCGGGCGCTTGGTCATGTTGCGGATGCCGCTGAGGTTGCGCTCGAGCTTCTCGAGCTCGCGGCCCAAGATGAGGGCCTCCTTCTTGGGCATCGCCGCGAACTCGCCCGAGTCGCGCATCCGGCCGTACTCCTGCATCTTGCCGACGCGCTTGGAGATGGTCTCGAAGTTCGTGAGCATGCCGCCCAGCCAGCGCTGGTTGACGTAGGGCATGCCGCACTTCTCGGCGTAGGACTGGACGCTGTCCTGGGCCTGCTTCTTGGTGCCCACGAACAGCACCGAGCCCCCGTCGGCGACGAGGTCGCGCACGAACGAGTAGGCCACCTCGATGCGCCGCAGCGTCTCCTCGAGGTCGATGATGTAGATGCCGTTGCGCTCACCCCAGAGGAACCGCTTCATCTTGGGGTTCCAGCGGCGGGTCTGGTGGCCGAAGTGGACCCCGGCCTCGAGCAGCTGCTTCATGGTGACGACGGGCGCCATGGTGGGACTCCTCCCCGCGGTTGTGCGGACCTCGGGCCGTGCGCCTCTCGGCGACCGTGGGGATGGCCCGGGGGTGACGTTGACGATCGACCCGGCGGGCGCCGGGCCGACACTCGATCCTACCGGGATCGACCCCGGGCGGGGCCAGCCGGGCGTACCGTGGGCCGATGGCGACCGCCCGGAGGCTGGCCCTCGGCCTGCTCAGCGTCGAGGTGCTGGTGCTCGTGGTCACCGGCGCGGCGCTGTTCTTCTTGTACGAGCCCACGCCGAGCCAGGCGTTCGGCGACGCCTTCCCGGACAACGGGACCCAGCCCGGCGACGTGCTGCGCGCCGTTCACGGCTTCGCGTCGTGGGCGGCCCTGCCCACCGTGGTGGTCGCCGGGGTGCTGCTCGCGGCGCGGGCCCGACCGGGCGAGCGGGTGGCGCCGGGGGTGCTCTGGGCGGTCGGCGGCGCCGTCGTCGCCGCCGCGGCGGCCATCACCGGCCTGGCCATCGCCTACGACCAGGTCGCGATCCGCACCGTCACCGCGGGCGGGAACGTGGCCGGCTACCACCGATGGCTGTGGAACGACGACGTGCTGTTCTTCCTGGTGGACGGCACCGAGATGGCCCCCTCCACGCTGGTCAAGGCCGTGTTGCTGCACACGGTCGCACTCGGCGGCGCCACCGTCGCAGTGGTCACGGCCGGGTGGTGGCGGGTGCTCGGGCGGCGGCCGGCACCGTCGCCCTCCTCCTCCCCCGCCGACGCCGAGCCCGCCTCGACCACCGCCCGCTGACGCCCCGGTTCAGGACGCCCCGGTTCCGTCGGTGGCCAGGCGCGCCCCGAGGGCCGCCCCCACGCCGTCGGGCGCCGTCGCCTCGCGATCCGCGGCCGCGTCGAACTCGGCGACCGGGATGAGCCGCACCGCCGGGGCCGCGGCGGCGAAGAGCGCCTCGGGGTCGAGGTACTCGTCGCCGCGCCGGACCCCGAGGTGCAAGGTGTCGGCGGACCGGCCCACCTCGGCGCCGGGACCGAGGGCCTGGCCCACCACGACGCTGATCGAGGCGAGGCCCCCGTAGCTGCTGCGCAGGCCGTCGGCGTGGTCGACGCTGACGTAGCGGGTGCCGGCGACGGAGCCGGCGAAGGCCACGGTGCCGGGGCCGATGACCCGCACGATCGTGCCGGGCACCGTGGCGTACTCGATGCCGCGGTTGCCCGGGCCGTAGGGCGACGCCGGGGCCCGGAACGGGTCGGTGACGGGGGCGTCGACGGGCGGACGGTAGGTGACCGCCTGGCCGGCGGCGGGCTCGATGTGGAACCCGGCCGCGGCGGCGGTCACGGCGAGTGCGACCGCGACGAGGCGGAGGCGATGCGACATGGTTCCCCCTGGAGGGTGGACGACACGCGAGGGGGAAGGGGGCGGGCGCTGGGGCGCCGGCACCCGCCAGGGAGACGGTACCGGGGGCTAGGCGGGCTCGCGCTCGGCGGCGGCCATCCGCGACCGCAGCTGGAGCACCGCCTTGGTGTGGATCTGGCACACCCGGCTCTCGGTGACGCTGAGCACCTCGCCGATCTCGGCCAGGGTGAGCGCCTCGTAGTAGTAGAGCGTCAGCACCAGGCGCTCGCGCTCGGGCATGCGGTTGATGGTCTCGGCGAGGAGCTGGCGGGTCTCCTCGGCCTCGTAGGTGGTGACCGGCCCCCGCCCCGAGTCGGCGATCGTGTCGCCGAGGGTCATGGACTCGCCGCGGTCACCGCCGGCGAGCATCTCGTCGAGCGCCGCCATGCCCACGAACGAGATCTGCGACAGCAGCTGTTGGAGCTGACCTTCGGAGAGGTCGAGCTCGGCGGCGAGCTCCTCGTCGGTGGGGCTCCGGTGGAGGTTGCCCTCCAGCTTGGCGTAGGCCTTCTCGAGCGACCGCGCCTTGGCCCGCACCGACCGGGGCACCCAGTCGATCGAGCGGAGCTCGTCGAGGATGGAGCCCTTGATCCGGGAGATGGCGTAGGTCTCGAACTTGAAGCCCCGCTCGGGGTCGAACTTCTCGATGGCGTCGATCAGCCCGAAGATCCCGTAGCTGACGAGGTCGGCCTGGTCGACGTTCTGCGGCAGGCCGACGCCGACCCGACCGGCGACGTACTTGACCAGCGGTGAGTAGTGCAGGATGAGCTGGTCGCGCGCGTCGCGGCCCTTGGTGGCCTTGTAGCGCTCCCAGAGCGCGTCGACGCGGGCGCCGTCATCGGACACGGGACGCTCGTCTCACGCTCTCGGGTGGGTGGCCTGGAACACGGACTTCAATCGTTCCTTGCTGACGTGGGTGTAGAGCTGGGTGGTGGCGAGGTCGGCGTGGCCGAGCAACTCCTGCACAGCACGCAAGTCGGCACCTCCGTCGAGAAGATGAGTGGCGAAGGTGTGACGCAGCGCGTGGGGGTGGACCGGCGTGGTGGAGCGCCGGTCCAGGATGCGGCGCACGTCGCGGGGGGTGAGGCGGTTGCCTCGGCGGTTGAGGAAGACGGCGTCGTCGGGGGACTCGGGCCCGGCGAGCCCCGGTCGACCGTCGCGCAGCCACCGGTCGAGAGCCTCGACCGCCGGCGGGCTCAGCGGGACCTGCCGCTGCTTCGCGCCCTTGCCCCACACCACGACGCGCCGCCGGCGCAGGTCGAGGTCGTCGGGCCGCAGGCCACACAGCTCGGCCACCCGCAGGCCGCTGCCGTAGAGCAGCTCGACCACGGCCAGGTCGCGGGCGGCGATCTCGGGCGGGTCGTCGGCGCGGCGGGGCTCGTCGAGGAGCTGGGTGACCTCGGCGTCGGCGAGCACCCGGGGCAGGCGGCCCTCGCCCTTCGGGGCGCTGAGGCCGGCCGACGGATCGGCGTCGAGCCGCCCGCTGCGCCGGAGCCAGCCGAAGTACCGCCGCAGCGACGAGGCCGACCGGGCGATCGAACGCTTGGCCTTGCCGGAGGTCGAGAGGAACGCGAGGTACCGCCGGAGCGTGCGCCGCTCGACGCCCTCGGGCCCCGTGAGGCCGAGACGGCCGGCCCAGCGGGCGAACGCGGCCACGTCGCGCCCGTAGGCCTCGCGGGTGGCGGACGACACCCCGGTGAGCGAGGCCGAGAAGCCCTCGAGGTCCCAGCCCATCTCCCCACGCTAACGCCGGCGCCGCCGACCGCCGGGTCCGAGGGGCGGTCCCTCCGCCTGCTGGTGCATCCCCGGGATCGGTCTAGGGTCGGCCCATGCCACTGCGCACTGCTGACGAGTACCGCGCCGGCCTGGTGGACGGGCGCACGCTCTTCTACCGCGGACAGGCCGTCCCCGACCTGAACGCGGTGCCCGAGCTGCGCGTGGCCGTCGACCACGCCGCGCACGACTTCGACCTGGTGGCCGACCCGGCCTTCCGGGAGCTGGCGGTGACCACCGACCCCGACACCGGGGCCGAGTTCAGCACCTACTACAAGGTCCCGCGCGACGCCGAGGACCTGCTCGAGCGCATGCGCCTCATCGACGCCAGCACGGCCGAGGGCGGCACCGTGGTGACCCTCATCAAAGAGATCGGCACCGACGCCACCTTCGCCCTGCTGCGCAAGCTGGCCGGCGAGAGCTGCGAGAAGGCCCTGGCCTTCCACGAGCACTGCCGCGACAACGACCTGGCGGTGGCCGTGGCCCAGACCGACGTGAAGGGCGACCGCTCGGTGGGCCCGAGCAAGCAGTCCGACCCCGACCTGTACGTGCACGTGGTGGACCAGAGCGCCGACGGCATCGTGGTGCGGGGCGCCAAGTGCCACACCACCAGCAGCGCCAACGCCGACGAGCTGGTGGTGCTGCCCACCCGGGCCATGGGCCCCGCCGACGAGGACTACGCGGTGGCCTTCGCCGTCCCGGTCAACACCCCGGGCCTCGAGCTGTACGTGTCGTCGTACTCGGGCCGCGAGCACAACGACTTCGAGTTCCCCCTGTCGAGCGGGCACAAGCTGCTCGAGAGCCTCACCGTGTTCAACGACGTGTTCGTGCCGTGGGACCGGGTGTTCCTGTGCCGCGAGCCGGAGCTGGCCGGCAGCGTGGCCCTCACCTTCGTCGAGTACCACCGCTTCACCGCAGGGTGTCGTACAAAGCCGCCCCTGCTCGACGCGCTCGTGGGCGGATCGGCGCTGATGGCGATCGAGATGAACGGCGTGGCTAAGGCCGGCCGCATCCGGGACAAGCTCACCCACCTGATCTCGTACTCCGGAGACGGTGCGCGCCCCTCATCTCGACGATGGCTGCTGGGCTGCGGGCGCAGGTGGAGGAGGCATCGCCTTCCCGGACCCGATGACCACCAACATGGCCAAGTTCACGTTCGCCAGCGGGTACCACCAGGCCCTCGAGTGGGTGCAGGACTGCGCCGGCGGGCTGCTCGTCACGGGCCCCGGCGGCGACGACTGGGACAGCGCCGACGTGCGCCCGGTGCTTGGAGAGAAGCACCTTTCCGGGCGGCGTCGGCTCACCGGCCGAGGACCGGCTGCGCCTGATGCACGTGATCAGCGACCTCACCGCGCGCGACCTGGGCGGCTACCACGCGGTGCTGGCGGTGCACGCCGAGGGGTCGATCGAGGCCGAGAAGATGCAGATCCTGCGCTCGTACGACTCGCGGCGGGCGCTGGCCTCGAAGAAGATCGCCGGCATCGACTGACGCGGGCGCCCCGGCCCGTCCGCTCACCGGTCGGGCCTCGCCACCCGCTCGTACCAGCCGCCCGAGGCGGCCACCCAGCCCGCCGCCTCGAGCGCGTGCAGGGCCTCGGCCACGGTGCCCAACCCCAGGGCCGTGCGGACCGCCAGCTGCTCGAGCACGGCCGGTTGCCACCCGAAGGCGTCGAGCACGGCGGCCTGGTCGGGGGTGGGGCTGGGGCGCGGGTCGGCGCCGCCGCGCGCCACGGCCGCCTGCGACAGGCCGAGCAGCGAGAGCACGTCGCCCGCATCGCGGGCGACGCCGGCCACGGCGTCGGCCAGCAACTGGTTGCAGCCCGCCGACGTGGGGCTGGTGACGGGCCCGGGGACCGCCAGCACGGGCACGTCACGCTCGAGGGCGGCGTCGACCGTGTGCAGCGACCCGCCCCGCCGGGGCGACTCGACCACCACCACGACGTCGGCGAGCGCGGCCACCACCCGGTTGCGCGAGGGGAAGCGCCAGCGCTCGGGGGCGGCGCCGAGCGGCGCCTCCGACAGCACGACGCCCGTCTCCTCGACCTGCGCCCAGAGCGCGCCGTGGGCCCTCGGGTACACCACGTCGAGCCCCGAGCCCACGACCGCGACGGGCGGCCCGCCGCCCTCGACCCGCAGGGCCCCCTCGTGGGCCGCGCCGTCGATGCCGAGGGCCAGGCCCGACACGACCCGCACGCCGGCGACCGCGAGGTCGCGGCCCAGCCGGCGGGCCAGTTGGCGGCCGTACCCGGTGCAGTCGCGGGTGCCGACCACCGCGACCCGGGGCCCGGCCAGGACGTCAGGCCGCCCGCGGTGGAACAGCACGACGGGCGGCTCGACGTCGCCGGCCAACGCCTCGGGGTAGGCGGCGCCCCTGGACGCGCTGACGCCCCCGGCGGACCGGTGGCGGTCGAGGACCTCGCCGGGCTCGATGCGGCGGGCCTGCGGCCGCCCACGCCCCCGGAGGTCGCGGGCCGAGCGCCCGAGCGCGGCGGCCACGGTGGGCTCGTCGGCGATCCGGCCGTCGAGCACCCGGCCCCAGGCCTCGGCCAGGTCGGGCCAGGCCCGGGCCACGGCCACCAGCCGCGCCGGGCCCATGCCCGGGAGGGTGCAGAGGGCGGCGCCGTGCGCCTCGGGAGGGAGGGCCTCACCCACGGCTCAGCCCCACCGGGTCGGCCCGAAGGCTCAGGGCCAGGCTGACCTGGTCGCTGCCGAGCGCCCCGTCGCACCCCCACAGGTCGGCCAGCGTCAGCGCGACGCGGCGCACCCGCTGGAGGCCCCGCGCCGACAGCCGGCCGGAGCGCAGCGCCTGCTCGACGACGAGCGCCGCGCCGTCGGACAGTGGCGCGCACTCGTCGAGCGCGGCGGCACCCAGCTCCGCGTTGGCCCACACGCCCCGGTGCCGCGCGCGCTCCCGGGCCGCCGCCACCCGCTCGGCGACCCTCGTGCTGGACTCCCCCGGCTCGCCCCGGAGGAGGTCGTCGACCTCCGGGCGCAGCACCTCGACCCGGAGGTCGAACCGGTCGAGCAGCGGCCCCGAGAGGCGGCGCCGGTACCGGGCGCGGGCCGCGTCGGAGCACGAGCACGCCCCCGGGACCGACCCCTCGCCGCACGGGCACGGGTTCATGGCGCCCGCCAGGAGGAACCGGGCGGGATAGGTGGCGGTGGCCTTGGCCCGGGTGACGCGCACCTCGCCCTCCTCGAGCGGCTGTCGCAGCGTGTCGAGCACCTGCGGGGCGAACTCGCCCATCTCGTCGAGGAACAGCACGCCCCGATGGGCGAGGCTGACCTCGCCGGGACGCATGACGGCGGTGCCGCCACCGATGATCGACACGGGCGACGCCCCGTGGTGCGGGGCCCGCAGCGGCGGGCGCCACAGCAGCGTGTCGGCCCGCAGCGGCAGCCCCGCGGCGGAGTGGATGCGGGTGGCCTCGAGCGCGTGCTCACGACACAGCGGCGGCAGCAGGCCCGGAAGGCGGCGGGCCAGCATGGTCTTGCCCGAGCCGGGCGGCCCCACCATGAGCAGGTGGTGGTGCCCGGCGGCCGCCACCTCGAGGGCGAGGCGGGCCACGGGCTGGCCCCGTACGTCGGCCAGGTCGGGCTCGGGCGGCGGCGGTGGCGCCGGGGGCGGGGTGGGCGGCGTGGGCCACCCCTCCTCGCCCATGAGGGCGGACGCGACCTCGCGGAGGTGGGTGACGGGCCGGACCTCGTGACCGGCGACGAGGCGGGCCTCGGCGGCGGCCGCGGCGGGGACCACCGCCACGGCGCCGTCGAGGGCCTCGACCAGGGACACCATGGCGGGCACGGCCCGGAGCGCGCCGTCGAGACCGAGCTCGCCGAGGAACCCGACGCCGGCGGCAGCGGCGGGCTCGACCTCCTCCTGGGCGACGAGCAGGGCCACGGCGATGGCGAGGTCGAGCCCCGAGCCCACCTTGCGCACCCCGGACGGGGCGAGGTTGACGGTGATGCGCCGGGTGGGCCACGGCAGCCCGGTGGACAGCAGCGCGGCGCGGACGCGGTCGCGCGCTTCACGGCACGCGGTGTCGGGCAGGCCGACGATGGTGAAGGCGGGCAGGCCGCTCGACACGTGCACCTCGACGGTGACGGGGCGGCCCTCGACGCCGAGCACGGTGGCGGACGAGATGGTGGCGAGCACGGGGCTCCTCCCGGGACGGTGGGTGGGGAGGGGCCGTGACGCCGGCCGCCGAGGCGGTCCGGGCACCGTACCGAGGGGGTGCGACAGCGACGCCGGGGCGCAGCGGCGTCGGCGCGACGGCGCGGGCCGGGCAGACTGGCGGCATGGGACTCGACCCGACCCGGCGCCACGTGCGCCGCACGAGCGACTACGTGTTCGTCGCCGCCGCGCTGATCGTCGCCGTCGCGCTGGTGGCCTGGGCGTTCCTGGGGTGAAGTCGGGCGGGCGGGGCGTGACTCGGGCGGGCGGGGCGTGACTCGGGCGAGCGGCCACCCCGACCCGTGGGCCGACGACGTCGTCGAGGTCCGCTACGTGCAGCCCTACGACGCGGTCAAGGCGTACGTGTGCCCGGGCTGCAACCGCGACATCCCGCCCCGCACCCACCACGTCGTGGCGGTCCCCCACGGCGCCCCCGACCTGCGCCGCCACTGGCACAAGGGCTGCTGGGAGGGCCGGCGCCGGCGCCGCCCCGTCGGCTGAGGGAGCGCGCGCTCAGAACGCGGCTTCGATGACCTCGATCTGGCCGTCCAGGACCGACGCCACGTCGAAGCGCACCTCGCGGGCGCGGAAGGGGGCGTCCTCGAGATAGGCCGCGGCGAGGCGGCGGATGCGCTCGCGCTTCTCGCGGGTGACCGCCTCGGCGGGCACGCCGAAGGCGTCGGAGCTGCGGGTCTTCACCTCGCAGAACACGAGGACCCGACCCTTTCGCACGACGAGGTCGAGCTCGCCCTGGCGGCAGCGCCAGTTGGTGGCGACCACCTCGTAGCCGTGGTCGGTGTACCACCGCGCGGCCGCGGCCTCGCCGGCCGCCCCGAGGTCGAGGCGTTGACGGCTCATCGGGGCCGGCCTAGTACTCGCGCTTCTCCTTGACCTTGGCCGCCTTCCCGACCCGGTCGCGCAGGTAGTAGAGCTTGGCCCGGCGCACGTCGCCGCGGCTGTGGACCTCGATCTTGGCCAGGATGGGCGAGTGCACCGGGAAGGTGCGCTCGACGCCGACGCCGAAGCTCACCTTGCGGACGGTGAAGGTCTCGCGCACGCCCGAGCCCTGGCGGCGAATGACGACGCCCTGGAAGACCTGGACCCGCTCGCGGGAGCCCTCGACGACGCGCACGTGCACCTTGAGGGTGTCGCCGGCGGCGAATTCGGGGATGTCGTCACGCAGGCTGGCGTGGTCGACGAGATCGGTGGAGTTCATGGCGCGGCACGCTCCTGGCGTGGGGTTCCTCGGGACCGTGAGGGGGAAGCGGGGGCGGACGGGCGGCCGTCCGCGGGATGGATCAGGATACGTGAGGGGGCTCGCCGGGACCAACACCGAGGCCGAACTCGGCGAGCAGCGCCTCGTCGTCGGCGGTGAGCCCGCCGCGGGCCTCGAGCAGGTCGGGGCGGTGCCGCGCGGTGCGCAGCAGGGCCTGGGCACGGCGCCACCGGGCGATGCGTCCGTGGTCGCCCGAGCGCAGCACCTCGGGCACGGCCATGCCCCGGAACTCCGCGGGGCGGGTGTACTGCGGGTACTCGAGCAGGCCGTCGCTGAACGACTCGTCGTCGGCCGACGCCTCGTTCCCCATGACGCCCGGCACCAGGCGGCCGACCGCCTCGAGGACGACCATCGCGGCCACCTCGCCCCCCGACAGCACGTAGTCGCCCACCGACAGCTCGCCGTCGACCAGGGCGGTGCGGACCCGCTCGTCGACGCCCTCGTAGCGGCCGCACAGCAGCGAGAACCCGTCGAGCGAGGCCAGCTCGCGGGCCATGTTCTGGTCGAAGCGCCGGCCGCCGGGGCCGAGCAGGAACAGCGGTCGCGGCGGGCTGACCGCCTCGACCGCGCCGAACAGCGGCTCGGGCATCAGCACCATCCCGGCGCCGCCGCCGTACGGGGCGTCGTCGACCGAGCGATGGGGGTCGGTGGTGGTCGAGCGCAGGTCGTGCACCCGGATGTCGAGGCGGCCCTCGGCGGCGGCGCGGCCCAGCAGGCTGCGGCCGGCGAAGTCCCCCACCATGTCGGGGAAGATCGTGAACACGTGGATCTGCACGACCGGGCCTACAGGTCGAGGAGGCCGGGCGGGAGTTCCACGTGCAGGGTGCCGTCGTCGTCGCGCCCGGTCACGAAGCGGACCGGGACCAGCGCCCCGCCGTCGAGCACCAGCAGGTTGCTGGCCGGGTTCTGCTCCACCGCGTCGACCGTGCCGAGAGGAGCGCCGTCGAGGTCGACCACGGCGGCGCCGATCAACTCGTGGACGAAGAGGGCGTCGGGGTCGTCGAGGGGCTCGGCCCGCAGCACCACCCCGTGGAGGGCGTCGGCGGCCTCGCGGCCGGCCACCCCCTCGAACTGCACGATCCAGCGGTGCTGGTGGGGACGCGCCGCGGCCACGACGAGCGGTCCCCGGTCGGTGTGCAGCACCGAACCCGGGTCGAGCCGCTCGGTGCGGTCGGTGCCCAGCGCGACGACGACCTCGCCACGCAGTCCGTGGGCCTTGGCCACCCGGCCGACCTCGAGGAGGGTCACGGGCGGGTGGTGGGGGCGGTCAGTCGACGAATTCGATGTCGACGTCGACGCCGTCGCGGGCGGCGGCGGCGCGCACGACGGTGCGGATGGCGTTGGCCACCCGGCCGCGCTTGCCGATCACGCGGCCCATGTCGCCCTCGGAGACGTGGACCTCGAGGGTGACGGGGCGGCCGTCGGTGACCTCGACCCGTACCCCGTCGGGGTCGTCGACGACCGACTTGGCCAGGTACTCGAGCACCGAGCGGGCGCTGGCCGCGGTGACCGTGTTGGGGTCGGCGTCGTCGTCGTCGAGGCCGTCGTCGTCGGCGTCGTCGCGACGGTTGGGATCGTCCTCGTCGACGTCGGCGTAGGTGTCGGCGTACTCGTCGCTCATGCGTCGGACTCGGCGGGTGCGGGGGCCGCGGCCGCCGGAGCGGCGTTGCCCTTGAACTCGTCCCAGGCGCCGGTGACCTTCAGGAGCTTCTCGACCCGCTCGGTGGGCTGGGCGCCCTTGCGCAGCCAGGCCACGGCCTTGTCGTTGTCGAGGGTGATCTCGGAGGGGTCGGGGCGGGGGTCGTAGGTGCCCACGATCTCGATGAAGCGGCCGTTGCGGGGCGACCGCGAGTCGGCGGCCACGATCCGGTAGGTCGGCTGCTTCTTCTTGCCCATCCGCATGAGGCGGAGCTTCACTGCCACGTCGTTGTTCTTCCTGTCGGGGTGGGTACGGCTTGCGATCGCTGGTCGGTCGGCGGGTCGTCAGCAGGGATCAGGGGTGACCCGCGTCCGGCGAACACACCATTGAAGGCGGCGGGCCGGGCGAATTCAAACCCGGCTGGTTCTCGGCTAGTTGAGCCCCGGGAGCTGGAGCGGCATCTTGGGCTTGCCCGGCAGCGCCGGCGGCGCCGTGGTCCGGCCCTTCTTGCCCTTCTTGCCCTTCTTGCCCCGGCGACCGCCCATGGCGCCCATGCCGCCCATCTTCTTCATCATCTTCTGCATCTCGCGGAACTGCTTGACGAGCTGGGTGACCTCGTTGGGTGAGGTGCCGCTGCCGTCGGCGATGCGCCGGCGGCGGGAGCCGTCGATGATGACGGGGTTGACCCGCTCGTCGGGGGTCATCGAGCGGATGATGGCCTCGAGCCGGTCGAGCTCGCGGTCGTCGATCTCGGCGTCCTTCATCTCCTTGGGGACGCCGGGCATCATCCCCATCAGGCTGGAGATGGGCCCCATCTTGCGCACCTGCTGGAGCTGCTCGAGGAAGTCCTCGAGCGTGAACTGGCCCTCGAAGAGCCGGGCGGCGGCCTCCTCGGCCTGCTCCTGGTCGTAGACCTCCTCGGCCTTCTCGATCAGGGTGAGCACGTCGCCCATGCCCAGGATGCGCCCGGCGAGGCGGTCGGGGTGGAACAGGTCGAAGTCGGCGATCTTCTCGCCCGTGCTGGCGAAGGCGATGGGCTTGCCCACGACCTCCTTCACCGAGAGGGCGGCGCCGCCGCGGGCGTCGCCGTCGAGCTTGGTGAGGATCACGCCGTCGAGCGCCAACGTCTGGTGGAAGGCCTCGGCGGTGGTGACCGCGTCCTGGCCGATCATGGCGTCGACGACGAGGAACGTGTAGTCGGGCTCGATCAGCCCGGAGATGTCCTGGACCTGCTGCATCATCTCGGCGTCGATGGCCAGGCGGCCGGCGGTGTCGACGATGACCACGTCGCGGCCCTTGGCCCGGGCCTCGGCCACCGCGGTGCGGGCCACGTCGCGCGGATCACCGCTGGGCTCGCCGGCGAGCACCGGCACGTCGACCTGGCCGGCCAGCGTGCGCAGCTGCTCGATGGCGGCGGGGCGCTGGAGGTCGGCGGCCACGAGCATCGGGTTGCGGCCCTGCTGCTTGAACCAGCGGGCCAGCTTGGCCGAGGTGGTGGTCTTGCCCGAGCCCTGGAGGCCGGCCATGAGCACGACCGTCGGGGGCTTGGAGGCGTAGGTGATCTTGATGGTCTCGCCGCCGAGGGTGGTGACCAGCTCCTCGTGGACGATCTTGATGACCTGCTGGGCGGGCGAGAGGCTCTTGCTCAGCTCCTCGCCGACGCAGCGCTCGCGGATGCGCCCGACGAGGCTCTTGACCACGGTGACGTTGACATCGGCCTCGAGGAGGGCGACGCGGATCTCGCGCAGGACCTCGTCGATGTCGGACTCGGAGAGGCGCCCCCGGTTGCGGAGGCGGGAGAAGATGCCGTCGAATCGATCGGAGAGGGCGTCGAACATGAGGGGCCGATCCTACCGGTGGCGGCCGGTCGTTCCCGAGACGGTCCCGGGCGGACGGGTCCTCACCGCGACCGCAGGTCGGTGGGCGACGCGCTGGCCAGTCCCGGGAAGCGGGCGAAGTCGCCGTCGTAGGAGACGACCGACGCCTTGTGGCCCAGCGCGATCGCCGCCAGATGGGCGTCGTTCACCAGGTTCGCCCCCGCCCCCACCGATCGGAGCAGCTCCCGGACGACCCCGACGTGACCGGGGCCCGGCTCGACGATCGTCGCGGGGGGCTGGGCGAGCCAGGCGTCGACGCGGTCGAGCGCCTCGTCGCCGCTGAGGGGTGCAGGGAAGAGGCTGGGATGGGTGGCCAGCCGCACGAACGCCACCACGACGATCCAGGCGAACCCGACCGTGTCCGCACCGCCGAGGGCCGCGTCGAGCCACGCGCGCGAGTCCTCGTGGTGGTCGGCGTCGGCGTTGACCGCGTAGAGCAGGACGTTGGCGTCGACCAGCGTCACGAGCCGCGGCGCGCCTTGCGCACGAGCTCCTCGTCCTCGAGCTCGGCCGCGAGTTGCAGCGCCCGGTCGAGGTTCACCGCGGGCCGGCCCATCGACGCGGTGGCGGTGCGGAACGGCGGGCGGGGCCCGGCTCCGGCACCTTCACGGATGGCGTCGTTGAGGGCCTGCTTGAACGACACCTTGCGTTCGGCCATCCGCCGGCGCACGAGCTGCTCGGTGTCAGGGTCCAGCGTGACCGTGGTCCGCATGGTGACAGCATAGCATCATCCAGACTGATGCTTTGCTGTCACCTTTGAGGGAGGAAGGGAGGAGGGGTCCCTCGCCGCCGGGCCGGTGGGCGATCGCCGGCAACCGACTCGTCCCCTCGGCCTACGCGAACAACGCGTCGACGAAGTCGTCGGGGTCGAACGGGACGAGGTCGTCCTCGGTCTCGCCGAGGCCGACGAGCTTCACCGGGATGGCGAGCTCGGACTGGATGGCGAGCACGATGCCGCCCTTGGCCGAGCCGTCGAGCTTGGTGAGCACGACCCCGGTGACCTCCACCGCCTCGGTGAACTGCTTGGCCTGGGTGAGGCCGTTCTGGCCGGTGGTGGCGTCGATCACGAGGAGCACCTCGGTGACCGTGCCGGGGTCGCGGTCGGCGACCCGTCGGACCTTGCGGAGCTCCTCCATCAGGTTGACCTTGGTGTGGAGGCGGCCGGCGGTGTCGGCGAGCACGAGGTCGAGGCCGCGGGCGCCGGCCCGCTGCACGGCGTCGAAGATCACCGAGCTGGGGTCGCCGCCCTCGGCGCCGCGCACGCTGTCGGCGCCGACGCGCTCGGCCCAGTGCTGGAGCTGCTCGGCGGCGGCGGCCCGGAAGGTGTCGCCGGCGGCCAGGATCACCGAGCGGCCCTCGCCGATCTGGTGCTTGGCCAGCTTGCCGATGGTGGTGGTCTTGCCCACGCCGTTGACGCCGACGAAGAGCCACACGTTGGGGGCGCCCTCGTCGTAGCGCAGCGAGCGGTCGGCGTCGCCGAGCTGGTCCTTCAGGTCGGCCTTGAGCGCCTCGACGAGCTGGTCGGGCTCGGTCAGCCCCTCGGCCTTCACCTGGTCCTTCAGGCGGTCGATCAGGGTCATCGTCGTGGCCACGCCGACGTCGGCCTGGAGCAGGCCCGCCTCGAGGTCGTCCCACGTCTCGGTGTCGATGCTGCTGCGGGACAGCAGGCCGCCGATCGTGCCCGACAGCGCGCCCCGGGCCTTGGCCAGGCGGTCCCGCCACCGGCTGGGCGCCTCGACCGGGCCGGCCGGCGCCTCGTCCGTGACGGCGGGCGCCTCGTCGGTGACGACCGACGCCTCCGGCGCCGGGGCCGAGGGGGGCCCGGCCTCGACCTCGGGTGCCGGGGTGGGGGGCGGCAGCTCCCGGCGCCGGCGGGTGGCGACCACGGTGGCCACCCCGGCCAGCAGCACGAGGGTGACGAGGGCGATGACGACGAATTCCATGGGGGGCCGAGCCTAACGACCCGACCCGACCCGCCGGCCCCGAGCCGCCGAGGGCCGCCCGTCGCACCGGCGGCCCGGGCGCGCCGCACCGGGGACGGCGGTGGAATCGTCCCCGGTGCGACGGGCAGCAGGATCTCGGTTGTCGAGGCGGACCGGCCGGGGGCCGGTCGCCCGGGTCAGTTGTCCTCGGCGCTCACCAGGGTGGCGGTGACGGTGGCCTCCTGACCGTTGCGGACGAGGACGATCTCGACCGTGTCGCCCGGCTGGTGCGACCGGATCGCCGCGGCCAGGTCGGTGTTGGACTGCACCGAGTCGTCGCCCACCCGGACGATGAGGTCGCCCTCCTGGATGCCGGCGCCCTCGGCCGGGCTGCCGGCGCTGACGCTGACGATCTGGGCGCCCGACTGGGTGCCCTGGCTCGGCCGGCTCTCCACGCCGAGGAAGCCGAACTCGACGGGCAGGCCCTGCGCGAGCCGCTCGGCGGCGGCGAAGGCCGTGTCGATCGGGATGGCGAAGCCGACGCCCACGTTGCCGGTGCTGGCGCCGTCGGTGAGGATCGCGTCGTTGATGCCGATGATCCGGCCCTGGCGGTCGGCCAGCGCACCGCCCGAGTTGCCCGAGTTGATGGGGGCGTCGGTCTGGATGACGTTGACCACGCCGGCGCTGGTGGGGAACGAGCGGTCGACGGCGCTGACGATGCCGGCGGTGACCGTCTGGTCGAGACCGAACGGGCTGCCGATGGCCACGGCGGTCTGGCCCACCTCGACGGGGACGCCGGTGGCCAGCGAGGCGACCTGGAGGTCGGCCTGGCCGGGATCCACCCGGATCACGGCGACGTCGACGCCGTCGTCGGCGCCGAGGACCTCGCCCTCGAGCAGGGTGCCGTCGGCCAGCCGGACGTCGACCTGGCCGTCGGTTCCGACCACGTGGGCGGCGGTCATGATGAGGCCGCTCTCGTCGTAGACGAAGCCCGAGCCGAGGCCGGTCCCGGTCTCGATCTGCACCACGGTGGGCGCCACCGCGGCCGCGACGTCACGGATGGGCTCCTCGCCGGTGCCCTCGATGGGCGCCGGGTCGGCGGGGCGCCCCTGGCTGACGTCGGAGGTGGGCACGGGGCTCGACGACGCGGACGACCCGCCGTCGTCGTCGAGCACGGTGCCGAGCCCGAAGCCCGCGGCGATCAGCCCGACCACGGCCACCAGCCCGAGGACGAAGAACCACGGGCCCCGGCGGGGCGCCTTCTCGCGCGGCGCGCGGGGCGGCGGCAGCTGCTGGCTGGCCGGCCGACGGGGCCACCTGGAGGGCCGCCGGCGGGCGCCGTACGGCGGCGCCGGCTGGTAGGCGTAGGGCGGGGGCGCTCAGGGGCGGCGCTGGATCGATCGGCGGCACGGGGTCCGGCGACCAGGGGTTCGACATCTGAACGTTTTTCTCCGTGAGGGCCATGGGCGCACTGTCGCCCACGACCCGTAAGGGCGGGTAAGCGGCCCCTGAAAACCAGGCTAAGTGCGACTCAGGCCGGCTGCGACGTGCCCGCCACCGGCGCGCGCGGACCCGACGCCGGCCTGAGCCGCGGTGTCGGCGTCCGCCGGCGGTGTCGGCCCCGCCGGGGCGGCGGGCAGCCAGACCGAGAACGTGGTGCCCTCGCCCTCCTCGGACGCGAGGCGCACCTCGCCGTTGTGCCCCCTCGGCCACCTGGCGCACGATGGTGAGCCCCAGGCCGCTGCCCGGCGTGTCGGCCTCGTCGGCCCGGGCCTTGCGCCAGAACCGCTGGAAGACCAGCCTGCGCTCGGTGTCGGGATGCCGGGGCCGCGATCCTCGACCGCCATCCAGATCCAGCCGCCGTCGCGGCCGCCGGCGAGGCGGACGGTGGACCCGGCCGGGGCCACGCGCACCGCGTTGCCGGCCAGGTTGTGCAGCGCCTGGCGCAGCGCGACCCGGTCGCCGACGACGACCAGCCCGGGGGGCGCCACCGCGTCGATGCGCACCTGCCGCTCGGCCGCCGGCCCCTCGAACTCGGCCGCCACCTCCCCCACGACGTCGGCCAGGTCGACCGGCTCGTGGGAGAACGACGGGGTGCCGTGACGGGCGAACTGGAGCAGGTCGTCCACGAGGTGGGTGAGCCGGTCCACGGTGCGGGCCACGACGGCGGCCGAGCGGCGCAGCTCGTCGGCCGGGGCGTCCGGGTCGCTCAGGGCCACGTCGAGGTTGGTGCGCATCACCGCCAACGGGTTGCGTAGCTCGTGGGAGGTGTCCTGGATGAAGCGCTGCTGGGCGGAGAAGGCCGCGTCGAGGCGCCCGAGCATGGCGTCGAAGGTGTCGGCGAGGTGCTTCAGCTCGTCGTCGGGCCCGTCGAGGGCGATGCGGCGGGACAGGTCCGTCGCCTGGATGTCGTTGGCCACGTCGGTGATGCGGCCGATGGCCGGACCACGCGGCCCGCCACCAGCCAGCCCACGCCGAGGCTGGCCACGAACAGCACGCCGAGCGAGGCGTACGAGTAGTTGCGGAGCTTCTCGAGGGCCCGCTCGTTGACCAGGTGCTCGAGGCCGCTGATCTGGGCCCGCACGGTGCGCTCCTGGCGGATCACCCGCCCGTCGGGACCGACCATCAACTGGGTGACGTTGATGTTCTCGGAGATCGGCTCGTCCTTGAGGTCGCGCGACAGCGCCGTGTAGACGCCGGCCACGACCAGCGCGGCGAGGCCGAAGAGCAGGACCGAGTAGAGCAGGGGTGAGGCGGACGCGGATCGAGCCCATCCAGGCCGGCACCGCTCAGCCCTCCGTGACGCCGTCGAGGAGGCGGTAGCCGCGGCCGATGACGGTCTCGATGGGCGTGGGTCCGCCGGCCCGCTCTCGAGCTTGCGCCGCAGGGTGCCGACGGTGACCCGGACCGTGTTGGTGAAGGGATCGGCGTGCTCGTCCCAGACGTGCTCGAGCAGATCCTCCTGGGACAGCACCTGGCCGGCGTGGGCCATGAAGTAGCGCAGGAGGGCGAACTCCTTGGCGGTCAGCTCGAGGAGGGTGCCGCCCCGCCGGGCCTCGTGGCGGGCGTCGTCGAGCTCGAGGTCGCCGATGGCGAGCACCGAGCCGCTCCGGGCCGCCTCCCGGCGCAGCAGCGACCGCACCCGGGCCTTGAGCTCCTCGAAGGCGAAGGGCTTGACCAGGTAGTCGTCGGCGCCCTCGTCGAGTCCCGCCACCCGGTCGGTGAGGCTGTCGCGCGCGGTGAGCATCAGCACCCGGGGCGACGGGTCGGGGCCGTCGGGGCCCTTGATCCAGCGGCAGACCTCGAGCCCGTCGAGGTCGGGCATGGTGAGGTCGAGGCAGACCAGGTCGTACGCGTTGACCGCCACCTTGTCGAGCGCCTCGCGGCCCCCGAACGCGGTGTCCACCGCGTAGCCGTCCCGGCGCAGGCCCGTGGCCACCGCCTCGGTGAGGTCCGCCTCGTCGTCCACCACCAGCACGCGCATCACACCCGACGGTACCGGCAGCACCCCGAAGGGAGAGGTAAAACGGGCCGGTGACGCCTCCCCCCGACGCCGCCCAGCCCGCCATCCCGCCGACCATCGAGTGGGTGGGCGGCGACACGCTGGCCACCGCCGGCGCCGACGCCCACGTCGAGCTGATCGACCAGCGCCTGCTGCCGGGCGAGCTCCGGGTGGTCGAGGCCCGCACCCTGCCCGAGCTGTGCGAGTACATCGCCACCCTCGCCGTGCGCGGTGCCCCCGCGCTCGGCGCCGCCGGCGCGATGGGCGTCGCGCTCGCGGCCGTGCTCGGCCTCGACCGCGACGAGTCGGCCGCCGCCATCAAGGCCACCCGCCCCACCGCGGTCAACCTGGGCTGGGGCGTCGACATGGCCCTGGCCGCCGGCGACCCCGTCGCCGAGGCCGTCCGCCTCGCCGCCGACGACGTCGCCCGCAACAGGGCGCTCGGCGCCCACGGCGCCGAGGTGGTGCCCGACGGCGCCCGGGTGCTCACCCACTGCAACGCCGGCCACCTCGCCTGCGTGGGCTGGGGCACCGCCCTCGGGTCATCCGCTCGGCGGCGGACGCGGGCCGCCGCCCGTCGGTCTGGGTCGACGAGACCCGCCCCCCTCCTCCAGGGCGCCCGCCGCTCACCTCGTGGGAGCTCGACCGCCTCGGCATCCCGTGCACGCTCGTCCCCGACGTGATGTCGGGCTCGCTCGCTCATGGCCTCGGGCGACGTCGACCTCGTCGTCGTGGGCGCGGACCGCATCGCCGCCAACGGCGACGTGGCCAACAAGATCGGCACCTACAACGTGGCGGTGCTGGCCCACCACCACGGCATCCCCTTCTACGTGGCGCGCGCCCCGCTCGACGTTCGACCCCCACACGCCCGACGGTGCGTCCATCCCCATCGAGCTGCGCGACGGCGACGAGGTCACCTCGCTGGCGGGTGTGCGCATCGCCCCGGCGACGGTCCAGGCCCAGAACCGGGCCTTCGACGTCACCCCCGCGGCGCTCGTCACGGGCTACATCTCCGAGGACGGCGTCGAGCGCCCCTGACACCCCCGACCACGGGTCACCACCAGGACGGGCGGCGTCTCACCACCAGGTGGGGGCGCGCCGGAGGCGGGCCTCGGCGTAGGCGGCGAAGTCGGTGGCGTCGTTGCCGTCGGCCACCTGCACCAGCGCCCACAGGCCCCAGACCACGTCGCTGACGCCGCGCAGCAGGCCGACCCGGCGGCGCAGGTCCGTGGGCGGCGTCCCGCCCGTGTAGGCCCGCAGCAGGCGCTCGTGGTCGTCGTCGTCGAGGCCGCACTCGACCGACAGGTGGGCGAGGTCCCACGCGGGGTCGTTCATGGCCGAGTACTCCCAGTCGACGAGGACCACGCCGCCGTCGGCCCGGAAGACGACGTTGGGCGGCCAGGCGTCGTTGTGGCAGGGCGCGAGCGGCGCGTCGAGGTCGAACCCGGCGATCTCGGCGAGCAGGTCGTCGGTGCCCGCCGGGACGGCGACGAGCGCCCGGCGGTGGCGGCGGGCCTCGACGACCGGGTCGAACCGCCCCCGGAACGCCCCGGCACCGACGTGCAGGTGCCACAGCGCACGCGCCAACCGCTCGAGGCGGTCGCCGTCGACCGCCAGCGCCTCGGGAGCGACCACCTCGCCGTCGACGAAGCGGCACACCATGGCCCCGTCGGGACCGAGGTGGACCACCTCGCAGTTGAGCCCCAGCTCGGCGGCCCGCCGGGCGTTGTGGGCCTCGGTGGCCCGGTCCACGTAGGCGCCGCTCCCCGCCCCCGGCAACCGCACCGCGAAGACGCCGAGCGTCGTGTCGACCCGGTAGTTCCGGTTGGTCAGCCCCCCGAGCGGGGCGACGGCCCCGACCGGGCCGAGACCCGCGGCCTCCGCGATGGCGATGGCACGACGGGCACCGTCGTCCACCCACGGTTCACCGGCCCCCTGCCGATGGGTCACCGTCATGTCACCATCCTGTCACCGTTCGGTGGCGCCTCGGCGGCCGTTCCGGTCGTCCGGCGTCCCTGACACGGATTTTCGGTGGTGGCCTCTAGCGTGGCCGACGCCCCCCGCCGACAGGAGCGCCCGATGGACCCCGACACCGACGCCGCCGCGGCCACCGACCCGGCACCGACCGCGCCCGACGCGCCCGTCGACCCGGCCGAGACCGCCCGGCTCCTCGAGACGGCGCTGTTCGAGGTGAAGAAGGTGATCGTGGGCCAAGAGCGCGCCCTCGAGCGCCTCGTGGTCTGCCTCCTGGCCCGGGGCCACTGCCTGCTGGAGGGGGTGCCCGGCCTGGCCAAGACCCTCGCCATGGAGACACTCGCCACGGTGTCGGGCTGCACCTACACCCGCCTCCAGTTCACCCCCGACCTGCTGCCCGCCGACATCGTGGGCACCCGCATCTACCGGGCCTCCAGCGAGGAGTTCGACGTCGAGCTCGGGCCGATCTTCGCCAACTTCGTGCTCGCCGACGAGGTGAACCGGGCCCCCGCCAAGGTCCAGTCGGCGCTGCTCGAGGTGATGGCCGAGCGCCACGTGTCCATCGGCGGCCAGACCTTCCCCGCCCCCGACCCCTTCCTCGTGCTCGCCACGCAGAACCCGATCGAGAGCGAGGGCGTGTACCCCCTGCCCGAGGCCCAGCGCGACCGCTTCCTCATGAAGGTGGTCCTCGGCTACCCGACGCCGGCGGAGGAGGTCGAGATCGTCTACCGCATGAGCGTCTCGCCCCCCGAGCCCTCGGCGGTGCTCACCCCCGACGACGTGCTGCGCCTGCAGCAGGCCGCCGACGCCGTCTACGTGGACCGGGCGGTGGTCGACTACGCGGTCAGCCTGGTTCTGGCCACCCGCGACCCCGCGGTCCACGGCCTCGCCGACATCAGCGAGCTCATCGCCTACGGCGCCAGCCCCCGGGCCAGCCTCGGCCTGCTCGCCGGCGCCCGGGCCCTGGCCCTGCTGCGGGGTCGCAGCTACGCGCTGCCCCAGGACGTCTACGACGTCGCCCCCGACGTCCTGCGCCACCGCCTGGTGCTGTCCTACGAGGCGCTGGCCCAGTCCATCAGCGCCGACCAGGTGCTGGTGCGCATCCTGTCCACGGTCCCCGCGCCGCGCATCGCGCCCTCGCAGGACCCCGCCGTGCTGCTCCACCACCACCAGCCCGAGCCGGCCGCCCCCGCTCCCCCGCCCCCCGAGGCCACCGCCCCGACGACGCCGGCCCCGGCCGACACCGAGCAGACCGCGTGACCGCCCGTCGCCACCCCCGAGCGGGTGGGCCCGGGGAGACCGCGTGAACACGCCCCCCGCCCTCGGCGGGGCACCCGAGGAGATCCTGCGCCGGCTCGAGATCGACATCACCCGGCGGCTCGACGGCATGCTCCAGGGCGACTACCGGGGCCTCGTGCCGGGGCACGGCAGCGAGCCCGGCGAGACCCGCGCCTACCAGTCGGGCGACGACGTCCGCCGCATCGACTGGAACGTCACCGCCCGCACGCAGGAACCGCACATCCGGGAGTCCATCGCCGACCGAGAGCTCGAGACGTGGGTCGTGGTGGACCGCTCCCCCAGCCTCGACTTCGGGACCGCGGCCTGCGAGAAGCGCGATCTCGCCGTGGCCGCCGTCGCCGCCGTCGGGTTCCTCACGGCCCGGACGGGCAACCGGTTCGGTGTGCTCGCCGCCGGCGGCGCCGGCGTCGACACCCTGCCCGCACGGGGCGGCCGGGCCCACCTGCTCGGCGTGCTCCACCGACTCGTCACCGCTCCCACCGGCCACGACCTCGCCGGCGCCCCGGCGCCCGCGGACCTGGCCGCCGCCATGCGCCGGTGCTCGGGCCTGGCCCGGCGCCGTGGCCTCGTGGTGGTGATCTCCGACTTCTTGGGCCCCGACGGCTGGGACCACCAGCTGCGGCTGCTGGCGGCCCGCCACGAGACGCTCGCCATCGAGATCATCGACCCCGCGAGCTCGAGCTCCCCGACGTGGGGGTGCTCGAGCTCATCGACGCGGAGTCCGGCCGCCGCCGCGAGATCCGGACCAGCGCGGCCCTGCGCGCCGCGGCTGCGCGGTCGCCGCCCCTGCCCAGCGCGACGACATCGCGCGCGATCCGGGGCGGCGGGGCGACCATCTCGTGCTGCGCACGGACCCGGACTGGCTGCTCGACCTCGTCCGGTTCGTCACTGCTGCGCCGCCAGCGGGTCGAGACGCTGCCGAGGCCCCTGCCGTGACCGCGGCCCTCACCCCCCGTCCTGATGCTGGCGCTGTCGTTCGTCGACCCCGGGTGGCTGCTGCTCCTGCTGGCCCCTGATCGGGCTGCTCGTCGCCTACGTGGTGCTCCAGGCCCGGCGACCCGAGCCGCGCGCGATGCGCTTCACCAACCTCGATCTGCTCGACAAGGTCGCCCTGAAGCACCCCGGGTGGCGCCGTCACGCCACGGCCGGCGTGTTCCTGTTGGCCCTGGTCGCGCTCGTCGTGGCGGTCGCCCGTCCCACCCGGGACGTGCAGGTCCCCGTCGAGCGGGCCACGGTGGTCGCGGCCATCGACACCTCGCTGTCGATGGAGGCCACCGACGTCGCCCGACCCGGCTGGAGGCCGCCCAGGAGGCCGCCGACCGCTTCGTCGAGCTGCTGCCGCCGTCGATCAACCTCGGCCTGGTCACGTTCAACGGCACCGCCCAGGTGGCCGTCGCCCCCACCACCGACCGGGAGGCCGTGCGCCGGGCCGTCGACGGCCTCGAGCTGGGCGAGAGCACCGCCACCGGCGACGCCATCTTCGCCAGCCTCGACGCGATCGAGGCGCTGCCCGTGGAGGGCACCGACGAGCCGGTGCCCGCCCGCGTCGTGTTGATGTCGGACGGCACCCGCACGGTCGGGCGCTCCGAGGCGATCGCCTCGGCCGCCGCGGTCGAGGCCGACGTGCCCGTGTCCACCATCGCCTTCGGCACGCCCACCGGCACCATCGAGTACACCGACGAGACGACGCCGCCCACCATCGTCCCGGTGCCCGTCGACGAGCTCTCGCTCGAGGCCATCGCCGACGCCACCGGCGGCTCGTTCTTCACCGCGGCCAGCGAGGCCGAGCTCAGCCAGGTGTTCGAGGACATCGGCAGCTCGGTCGGCTACCAGACCGAGCAGCGCGAGATCACCCCGTGGTTCGTGGGGGCGGCGCTGGTGTTCTTCCTGGCGGCGGCGACCCTGTCGCTGCTGTGGTTCGCCCGCCTGCCCTGACCGCACCGGCGCGGCGGGCCGCCGACCACCCCACCACCCCCACGACGACGAGGCCGAGCGCGAGGTGGGCGAGCACGTAGCGCTGGTAGGTCGCCCGGGCCACGGGCGCGCCGCCGAAGCTCACCGCGGCCACCGCGGCGTCGAACGCGGGGCCCATGCCCGACACGTCGGGCGGCACGACCGCGGTGGCGTGCAGCACCCGCTCCCAGGGCAGCAGGAACCCGGTGAACGCCGCCGCGGGAACGGCCGCGACCAGGACGGCCGGCGCGACGAGCGCCCGCCACCGACGACCGCGGCCGTCGTGCCCGCACCGGGCCCACGTCCGCACCAGGGCGAACGCGAGCACCCACGAGGCCGGGAGGAGCAGCGCGGACGCGAGCCGGTGGACCGCGCGCACGGCCTGGGGTCCCGCCGGGGCAGGCCGGTAGGCGAAGGTCAGGACGACGCCGGTGATCACCAAGACCGCCACGAGGCCGAGGGTGAGGGCCAGCGCGGCGCGGGTCAGGCCCACGCCCGGCACCGGCCCGCGCTCAGGTGCCAGCGCCGACCTTCTCGGAGAGCACCCGGGAGGAGCCGCCCGGTTGCATGGTGACCCCGTACAGCACGTCGGCGGCCTCCATCGTCCGCTTCTGGTGGCTGACCACCAGCAGCTGCGCCTCCTGGCGGAACTCGTGGAGCAGGTCGAGGAAGCGGTGCAGGTTCATGTCGTCGAGGGCGGCCTCGACCTCGTCGAGCACGTAGAACGGCGACGGCCGGCTGCGGAACACCGCGAACAGGAAGGCGAGGGCGGTGAGCGAGCGCTCGCCGCCGGAGAGCAGCGAGAGCTTCTTCACGTTCTTGCCCGACGGGCGGGCCTCGACCTCGATCCCGGTCTCGAGCAGGTTCTCGGGGTCGGTGAGGCGCAGCGTGCCCTTGCCGCCGGGGAACAGCGTCTCGAACAGGGACTCGAAGTTGGCGGACACGTCGGCGTAGGCCGCGGCGAACACGCTCATGATCTCGTTGTCGATGGCCCGGATCACCTTGCCGAGGTCCCGTCGCGTGGCCTTGACGTCGTCGAGCTGCGCCTGGAGGAACTCGTGGCGCTCCTGGAGGGCCTCGTACTCCTCGAGGGCCAGGGGGTTGATCGGGCCCATGAGGCGCAGGTCGCGCTCGAGGTCGCGCGCCCGCGCCGCCGGCGTGGTGCCCTCGGCAGCTCGGGGAGCCTCGGCGGCCATGGCCCGCTCCGGCTCGCAGTCGAGGTCGCGCCGCAGCGTCTCGACGTGGGTCTCCAGCCGGAGCTGCGTCTCGGCCTTGTCCAGCCTCGGCCCGCTGGAGCAGCTCGCGAGCCTCCTGGAGGCGGCGCTCGGCGTCGGCCTGCTCGCGGCGCAGCGTGTCGAGCTGGCTGGCAACGGCCGGGCCGCCTCGGACTGCTTGCGCCGGCGCTCGCGCAGGTCGGCCAGGCCCTCTCGACCACCGTGGTGCGCTCGGCCACGAAGGCGGTGGAGCCGGTCGAGGGCCACCTGCCGACGGTCGAGCGCCACCCGCTTCGCCTCGGCTGCGCATCGCGCTCGGCGGCGTCGCAGCCAGGCGGGCCTCGAGCTCGTCGAGGCGGCGGCGCAGGAACTGCCGGCGCTCGTCGAGTGCCCGGCCGCCGCACCTCGAGGTCGGTGCGCAGCGCCCCGATGGCCGCGACCTTCTCCTCGATGGATCCACGCGCCTCGGCGAGCGCACGGCCCCGCTCGGCGTGCTCCTCGTCGACCCGCTCGAGATCAGGCAGGCGGGCCTCCAGCTCGGCGACCCGCGCGCGGTCGCGCTCGACCCGGGCGACCAGCTCGTCGACGTGGCCCTGCAGCGACTCGATCTCGCGCCGGGCGTCAGCCAGTCGGCGTCGACCCGGGCCCTCGTGTCGTCCGCCGACGCCAGCACTGCGTCGTTGTCGTCGGCCTCGCGCGCGCGTCCGCGACCCTGGCGGGCCTCGTCCAGCGCCACCGGGCGTCCTCGGCGCAGGCGTTGGCCCAGGCCGCCTCCTCGGCGGGCGGTGGTGCGCCCGCCCCGGCCTCGTTCAGGGCCGCGCCGGTGGCGCCGTCTCTGGGCCGTGCCCACCTGCCAGCCGGAGGGCCAGAAGCGATCGCCGTCCGGGTGACCACGACGGCGTCGGGTGGGCGATGGCGGCATCGACCGCGGCAGGCCAGTCGGCGACCGCGACCACGCCCCGATCAGCGCGCCGCAACGCCTCGACTCGGGCGGCGCGCATGCCGGCGGACGGGCTCGCCGAGCGGCGGTGGCGTGGCCGGCGCCCACGAGTCGAGCAGGGCACGACCGCTCCGCGAGGTCGCCGGCGTGCAGCGACTGGAGGCGCGCCGCGGCCCCGGCGTCGTCGACGACGACGGCGGTGACCGCTGCCGGCCGCCGCCTCGAACGCGGCCTGCCACCCCTCCGTCCACGCCGACCAGGTCGGAGCAGGGTGCCGAGCACGCCGTCGACCCGGCGAGGTGGTCGGCGCCCGCCCGCCGGGCCTCGTCCAGTGCCACCGCCAGCGCCTCGGCGCGGGCCTCCCACGAGTGGTGGTTCTTCTCGGCCGAGCGACGGGCCTCCTCGGCCGCGACCAGCTCGGCCTCGGCGGCGGCGTGGGCCTCGGCGGCGACGTCGTGGGCCCGTGGCGTTCCGGGCGGCCGAGGTGGCGTCGGCCACCGCCGCCACGAAGCGGGCCAGGTCGTCGGCGAGCCGCGTGGCCTGCTGCTCGAGCGACTCCAGGCGGTGACAGGCCCGCTCGAGCTTCGGCCTGGTCGCGCTCGAGCCCGCTGCGCCGCGCCGCCAGCTCGCCGCGCCTCCGGCCGCCTCGCCGCCCCGGTGGCCACCACGCCGTCGCCCCACTGCTGCTCGAACGACGAACGGGCCTCGGCGAGCTCGGCCTCCACCGTGGACAGGTCAGCCCAGTCGGGCACCAGGCCGGCCGCCTCGGCCTCGACCTCGGCCCAGCTTCGTCGCGCAGGCGGGCGGCGTCGGCCTCGAGGCTGAAGATGACCGCCTGGTCCACGAACGCGCTGCGGTCGCGCTCGACGCCCGCCGGCGCTCGGCGAGCACCGCCGCCAGGCCCCGGCGCCGCTCGCGCAGCGACTCGAAGCGGGCGAGGGCGTCGCCCAGGTCGTCGCCGCCCGCGGCTGACAGCTGCGCCTCGGCCGCCAGCACTGCAGTGTCGAGCTCGACCAGCTCGCCCTTGAGCGTGGCCACCTGCTGTCCGAGGTCGGCCTTGCGCCTCGCCCGTCGCCAGCCGGTTGCGCAGGGTGGTGAGCTCGCGGCCCGCCATGTAGACGCGCAGCGCGCCAGCTGGCCACCACCGCCCCGTGGCGCCGGGCCGCGTCGGCCTGGCGCTCGAGCGGGCGCAGCGACCGCCGCACCTCGCGCAGCAGGTCGGAGAGGCGGGTGAGGTTGCCTCGGTGGCGGCGAGGCGCCGCTCCGGACTTCTCCTTGCGCCGCCGGTACTTCAGGACCCCGGCCGCCTCCTCGATGATGAGGCGACGGTCCTCGGGCCGGGCGTTCAGCACGGCGTCGATCTGGCCCTGGGAGACGATCACGTGCTGCTGGCGGCCCACGCCGGTGTCCGACAGCAGCTCCTGGATGTCGAAGCCGGCAGGGCACGCCGTTGATGGCGTACTCGCTGTCGCCGGTGCGGAACAGCGTGCGGCTGATCGTCACCTCGGTGAAGTCGATCGGCAGCAGCCCGGCGGTGTTGTCGATGGTGAGCGCCACCTCGGCGCGCCCGAGCGCCGGCCGCTTCGAGGTGCCGGCGAAGATCACGTCGTCCATCGACTTGGACCGCACGACGCTCGGGGCCTGGGCGCCGAGCACCCACCCGATGGAGTCGACGACGTTCGACTTGCCGCTGCCGTTCGGGCCCACGACCACGGTGATCCCGGGCTCGAGCTCGAGCACGGTGGCGTCGGCGAACGACTTGAAGCCCTTCAGGGTGAGCGACTTCAAAAACATGGTCGGCCCGACACTACCGGCGGCCCGGAGAGCCCAACGGCACCCCGGCGGCCCGCGCTACACCTGGCACTGGGGGCAGTAGTAGGTGGTGCGGCTGTTGAAGCGCACCTTCTGGATCGGGGTGCGGCACCGCCGGCAGGCGAGGCCGTCGCGGGCGTACACCTTGTGGTGCTCGGCGTAGTCGCCGGTCTTGCCGTACAGGTCGACGTAGCCCTGGTCGGCGAGCGTCGACCCCCGGTACTTGACGGCGTCGTGCAGGGTCTCCACCACCGACCGGTACAGGCGGCGGATCTCCTGGGTGCTGAGCGAGTTGGCCGGGCGGTCGTAGCGAAGGCCGGCGGCGAAGAGGATCTCGTCGCTGTAGATGTTGCCCAGGCCGGCCATGAACTTCTGGTCCATCAACAGCGCCTTCAACTTCGTCTGGCGCTTGATGAGCATCTCGCCGAACGCGGTCCACGACAGCGGTGTCTCGACGGGGTCGAAGCCGAGGTCGGCCAGCTCGGGCACCGCCTCGCCGAGCTCGTCGGGGGTGGTGACGAACATCTCGCCGAACGTGCGTGGATCGAGGAACCGGAGCTGGCCCCCCTGGGTGAAGGTGATGACGACGTGGGTGTGGTCAGCGACCGGGTCCTTGGCCTGCTCCTTGCGGAGCTGGCCGCTCATCCCCAGGTGGCAGACGAGCAGGTCGCCGGTGTCGAGCTTGAACACGAGGTACTTGCCCCGGCGCTCGACGCCGCTGATCTTGGCTCCCTCGAGCTTGGCGACGAACTCCTTGGGCGACTTGTGGCGGCGCAACGTCCGCTCGCCGCTCGCCTCGACCGACTTGATGCGCTTGCCGACGACCTCGCGGTCGAGCTCGCGTCGGATGGTCTCGACTTCGGGCAGCTCAGGCACTGGGCTCTCCTCCCCCGGGGGGTTCTTCGTCGGCGGCGAGGCGGAGCCACGCCTGGTGGGCCGCGGCGGTCTCGGCCTGCTTCTTGGAGCGGCCCTCGCCCTCGCCGAGGAGCTCGCCGGCGACGCGCACGGTGGCGAAGTAGCGCTTGTCGTGGGGCGGCCCGTCGTCCTCCACCACGGTGTAGCGGGGCGGCGCCTCGAAGCGCCGGACGGCGAGCTCTTGGAGCTGGGACTTGTACTCGCCCACCCCCGGCCCGGTGGCCGCCTCCACGATGCGGGGCCCGAGGAGCCGGTGGATCACCGCCCGGGCGGCGTCGAGGCCGGCGTCGAGGTACACCGCCGCGAACAGCGCCTCCATCACGTCGCACAGGATCGACGTGCGGTCCCGGCCGCCGGTCAGGTCCTCGCCCTTGCCGAGCAGCAGCAGCTCGCCCAGCCCGATCTCGCGGGCGACCGCGGCCAGGGCCTGGCCCGACACCACCGCGGAGCGGATCTTGGAGAGCTCGCTCTCGGAGCGCTCGGGGTAGGCCCGGAAGACGTGGTCGCTCACCACCAGCCCGAGGACCGAGTCGCCGAGGTACTCGAGCCGCTCGTTGGAGTCGCCGCCGTGCTCGGCGCACCACGAGCGGTGGCGCAGCGCGTGGGTGGCGAGCTCGGGATCTGCGAAGCGGTGGCCGAGTCGCTCCGCCAGCGCGTCGGCGTGGTCGACCGGGGCCGTGGTGCTCAGAGCCGGCCGACGACGTAGTCGACGGCGTCCCGCACGGTCTTCAGGTCCTCGAGGTCCTCGTCGTCGATGCGGAACCCTGCCGCCCGCTCGCTGAGCTTCCTCCTCCAGCGCCTCCCACGAGCTCGATGAGCGCCAGCGGAAGTCGGCGTCGAGGTCGTCGGAGAACGAGTTGCACCCTCGTTGATCGTGGAAGAGTCCACCTCGAGGATGTCGGCGAGGCGGTCGCGGACCAGTTTCGAACACGCCCTGGCGGTCGAGTGGGCCTTGTTCCGCTAGGCGGGTTTCGGCGGGCACGGGGACTCCTCGGAGGCTGATGAACGGCGGGAGGTATACGGTCGCGCTTGTGCGCTTGTGAATGACGGCGGTCCGCGTGGCGGCTATTCGCCCGTCGACACGGTCTCGCGCAACCGGTCCACCAGGCCGGCCCCGATCATCTCGTTCGCCACCTTCACCGCGTTCACGATGGCGGTGTCGGTGGACGACCCGTGGCTGATGATGCACACGCCGTTCACCCTGAGCAGCATCGCCCCACCGGTGTTGTTAGGGTCGAACTGCTCGGCGAGCGGCACGAGCGCGGGCAACAGCACGTCGGCAGGCGCTTGGTCTCGTCCGTCGAGGCGACACGCCGTACAGCGCGGCGATGAGCGAGCCCAGGCCGCCCTCGAGGCGACGAGGCGCCACGTTGCCGGTGAAGCCGTCGGTGACCACGACGTCCCGTCGTCGGACATGATGTCGCGGCCCTCGACGTTTGCTGATGAAAGCTGCCGGCGCATCGAGCCAGCCCGGCTCGTCCATGAAGCGTGGGTGGCCTTGACCAGGGGTTGCCCTTGGACCTCTCGCCGATCGACAGCAGTCCACCTGGGGTGGCGATGCCGAGCGCTTCGCAAGTACAGCACTGCGCCTTATCTGGCCGAACTGCATGAGCCACCTCCGGGCTGCACTTCGGCGTTAGCGCCGGCGTCGAGCAGGATCGTGGGCGTGGTGCCCGGGGACCGGGATCGGCGTGGAGATGAGGAGCCAGGCCACGCCCTGATGCGACCCATGCGCAGCAGGGCGCTGGCCATGGTGGCCCCCGTGTTGCCGGCGCTGACCATGGCGGAGGCCACGCCGTCGCGGACCGCCCCGGCGGCGGCGCACGAGCGACGAGTCCTTCATCGATGCGCACGCTGGACCCGGGTCCGCGTCCATGGCGATGACCTCCGAGGCGGGCAGCACCTGAGGTCGCCGGTGTCGGACAGGTCCTCAGGACGGCCCACCAGCACGACGGCACGCCGAAGTTCGGCGACGGGCGGCGCCGGGCGCCGCGACGATGGTGTCGGGGGCGCGTTACCGCCCGGCGTCGACCGCGACGGGAAGCATCTCCGCTCCCTGGGGCTCAGTCGACGTCGATGGCCCTGCGGCCGCCGTACCAGCCGCCGCAGTTGCCACAGAGACGATGGGGCTGCTTGGTGCGGTGCAGCGGGGGCACACGCTGCGCGACGGCGCCTTTGAGGCTCCACGCCGAGGTCTGGCGGCTGCGGCCTGCGCCTTCGAGGTCTTCTTCTTGGGGACAGCCATGGCTCTCCAGGTCTCCTGCGGCGACGGTTCTGCGGCGGGGCGCCCGACCGGGCACGAACGTCCGATGCTACCGGGAGGACCCGGGGTTGGGCGAAGTCGCCGCGCCCGTCCCGGTGGCGCCGGGCCGCGTCAGTCGAAGTCGAGGTCGTCGAGCGCGGCCCACCGGGGATCGCGTGAGGGGTCGTCGCTCCCACCGTCCGGGTCGTCGTCCCCGGCCGGGACGAACGCGTCGGGCACCGGGCCGCGGCAGTCGTCGCCGCACAGGGGGGCCACCGGCAGGTTGAGCAGCACCGCGTCGCGGACCAGGGGCTCGAGGTCCACCTCGTCACCCTCCAACGCGTAGAAGTCGCCGTCGTCGGGATCGCCCTCGGACTCGTCGCCGAACACCTCGCGCAGCTCGGCCCGGAGCTCGCCCACCACCTCGCCCAGGCAGCGCCGGCACTCGCCGTGCCAGCGGGTCGCCACCGTCCCCGAGGCGACCACGGTCCCGGGCTGGGACTCGAGGACGAGGTCCACCTCGACGTCGACCCCGGGATCGACCCGGCTGGCCCCCACGACGAGCGACCCGAGGCCGCCGGCGGGCACGGACCGCTCGACCTCGTGGCGGGTGCCCGGGTGGCGGACGAGGTCGCCGACCCCGACGCGCAGCGGCCGTCTGGCCACGGACTAGACGTCCTGGTCGAAGAAGCCGCGGGACCCCTCGGTCGAGGGCGAGAAGTCCTCGACCCCGGCCAGGTCGTCCTCGTCGGGGTCGGGCGGCGGCGCGGTCGCCTGGAGCCGCTCACGGCCGGCGTGGACGGCCGCCATGGTGCGGTCGAGCACGTGCTCGAAGGTGCTGAGGCGCTGGTCGCAGAAGTCCTCGACCTGGTGGCGCATGCGGCGCGCCTCCTCCTCGGCGCCCTCGACGATCTGGCGCGCCCGCTGCTCGGCGGACTTCACGACCTCGGTCCGCTCGACCATGCGCGCCGCCTGGCCCCGGGCCTCGTCGAGGATGTCGTCGCCCTCCCGGCGGACCTTCACGAGGAACTCCTCGCGCTCCTTCAGCAGCCACCGGGCGGCACGCAGCTCCTCGGGCAGACGATCGAGGGCCTCGTCGAGGAGCTCGAGGATCTCGTCCTTCTGGATCATCACCGAGGTGGACAGCGGCATCGGGCGGGCGGCCTCGAGCAGGTCCACGACGCGACGCAGGAGGGGCTCGACCTCGGGCGCCTGATGCGGGCTGGGCGGCAGTGACGTGGCGAAGTCGCCTCGGTCGCTCACCGCTCGTACTTCCCCTGGAGCCGCTTGGACACCGCCGGGGGCACCATCGAGTCGACGTTCCCACCGAAGCGGGCGATCTCGCGGATCAGCTTCGAGGCGAGGAACGAGTGGGTCGAGGCCGACGGGATGAACAGCGTGTCGACCCCCGAGATGGCGTGGTTCATCTGGGCCATCTGGAGCTCGGACTCGAAGTCCGAGACGGCCCGCAGGCCCTTCACGATGAAGTCGGCCCCGACCTCTTGGGCCAGGTCCACCACGAGGCTCGAGAACATGGTGATGCGCACGTTGTCGAGGTGGCCGAGCACCTCGTTCAGGATCTCCTCGCGCTCGACCAGGCTGAAGAGGGGCTCGCCCTTCTGCGGGTTGCGCATGGCCGCCACCACCACCTGGTCGAACAGCCGCGAGGCGGTCTCCACGATCTCGAGGTGCCCGTTGTGGATCGGGTCGAACGAGCCGGGGTACAAGACGGTGGCCACGGCGCAACGGTACAGGGCGCAGCGGCGACTCGTAACGAAGTCGCAATGGCCGCGCGGAGCGCCGACCGCTGCTCAGTCGTCGTCGGGATCGCCCAGCACGACGTCCCAGCGGTCGTTGCAGTCGGCGCACCGGTAGGCCACGACGTCACCGGGCTCGAGCTCGTCGTCCTCGGGGAGGTACGAGAGCAGGTGGCAGGTGCCGCCGCAGTCGACGCAGACGATGGTCTCGGGCGGGATCACGCTCACGATTTCAACAGGTTGTCGGCCTCGTCGGCGCCGAGCAGCAGCTCGACCTCGTCGCGCAGCGCGGGGTGGCCGGCCAGCTCGGGGTCGTCGTCGACGATCGAGAACGCCGCCGCCCGGGCCCGCGCCACCCACTCGCGGTCGCGCCGCAACGACGCGAGGCGCAGGTCGTTGCGGCCCTTCTGGCGCTCGCCCATCAGCGTGCCCTCCCCCCGCAGGTCGAGGTCGACCTCGGCGAGCTCGAAGCCGTCCGTCGTGCGCACCATCGCCGAGAGCCGCTCCTGCGCCTCCTCGGTGGCGCCCGCCCCCACCAGGAAGCACCGCGAGCGGGCCGACCCCCGGCCGACGCGCCCGCGGAGCTGGTGGAGCTGCGCGATGCCGAACCGGTCGGCGTCGAGGATCACCATCACCGTGGCGTTGGGCACGTCGACACCCACCTCGATGACCGTGGTGGCGACGAGCACCTGGATCTTCCCGGCGCGGAACTCGGCCATGACCCGCTCCTTGTCCGCCGCCCCCACCCGACCGTGCAGCAGGTCCAGCGACAGCCCGTCGAGCGCGCCCGCCCGCAGTCGGTCGAGGGTCTCCTCGGCGGAGGACACCTCCAGCTTCTCGCTCTCCTCGACGAGCGGGCACACCACGTACGCCTGGCGGCCCGCGGTCACCTCCTCGCGGACCACCTCCCAGACCACCTGCTCCGCGGCGGCGTCCCCGGCGCCACCCCCGTCGCCCGTGCGCACCCACTCGGTCTCGATCGGCGTGCGACCCGGCGGCAGCTCGTCGAGCACCGACACGTCGAGGTCGCCGTAGACCGTCATCGCCGCGGTCCGCGGGATGGGCGTGGCCGTCATGACCAGGACGTCGGGTACGGCGTCACCCGTGGCCTTGGCCCGCAGCAGGGCGCGCTGCTCGACGCCGAAGCGGTGCTGCTCGTCGATGACCACCACGCCGAGCGAGCGGAAGCCGACGCCCTCCTCGAGCAGCGCGTGGGTGCCCACGAGCAGGTCGACGAGGCCGTCGGCGAGATCGGTCGAGAGGCGGCGGCGCTCGGCGGCCGTGGTGCGGTTCGTCAGCAGCTCGACCCGCAGCGGGCGCTCCTCGAACAGCGACCCCGAGCGGTCGGGCACGGTGAAGCCCTCGAGCAGCGCGGCGATGCCCAGGTGGTGCTGCTCGGCCAGCACCGCGGTCGGCGCCATCAGCGCCCCCTGGTGGCCGCCCGCCACCGCGACGAGCAGCGCGGCCACGGCGACCACGGTCTTGCCGGCGCCGACGTCGCCCTGGAGCAGGCGGTGCATGGGCCGGTCGCTCGCGAGGTCGGCCCGGATCTCGGCGATCACCCGCTGCTGCGCGCCGGTCAGCGGGAAGGGGAGGCGGTCGAGGAGCCGCTCGACCAAGTCGTCGTCGACGCGGTGGGCGATGCCCGCCGTGGTGCGCTCGAGGTGGCGCTTGCGGAGCACGAGCGCGAGCTGCACGCGCAGCAGCTCGTCGAACACGAGGCGCGCGCGGGCCTGGGTGACCTGGCCCATCGCGTCGGGGGCGTGGATCCCCCGGAAGGCCGGGCCGCGCCCGACGAGACCGTGCTCGGCGAGGATCCCCGCGGGCACCGGCTCGGCGAACCCCCGGGGCTCGGCCTTGGCCAGCGTGCGGGCCACCCAGTCCTGGAAGTCCGACGAGTAGAGGCCGGCCTTCTCGGACTGGGGGTACACCGGCACGATGCGACGGGTCTTGTCCCCCACCAGGTCGATCACCGGGTTGGTCATCTGGCGACGCCCCTGGTACAGCTCGAGCTTGCCGAAGACGAGGACCTCGAGGCCGGGGGCGAGCTGGCGCTCACGCCACGGTTGGTTGAAGAAGGTGCAGCGCAGGGTGCCCGTGCCGTCGGTGACCGAGACCTCCACCAGCGTCTTGCGGTTGCGGGTGCGGCGCGAGCTCACCTTCTGCACCCGCACGAGCACGGTGGCCTCCTCGCCGACCTCGAGCTCGCCGATGCTGGCCTCCTTCGTGCGGTCGAGCCAGCGCCGCGGGTAGTGCATCAACAGGTCGGCGATCGTGTCGACGCCGATCGCCCGGAGGCCGTCGGCCTTCCTGGGGCCGATGCCGCGGACGGTGGTGACGGGCAGGGCGGCCAGGTCCCCCAGGGTCAGGGGCGGCCCGCTCACTCGATCCCCGGGGACCAGGCGGGGTGGAGCGGCCCTCGCCGCGGCCTCATCCGTCGCTCGACTGGCTGCTCGAGGAAGCGGTCGGGCGGAGCGACGGTTCCCGCTCCGTCACTCGATCCCGAAGAAGTAGGGGTAGAGCGGTTGGCCGCCGTGGTGGACCTCGGCCTCCACGTCGGGGTGGTGCTCGGCCAGCCACTCGGTGATCTGGCGCGTGGTGCCGTCGGTGGCGCCCTCGCCCTCGATGATGGTGAGGATCTCGTGGTCGTCGCCGATGAGCTGGTCGAGCAGCACGGTGGCGGCGTCGGCCACGGTGGCCTCCACGGCGCGGATGCCCTCGCGGGCGATGCCCAGGTAGTCGCCCTCGGCGATGGGGCCGACGTCGCAGGTGGAGTCCCGCACGGCGCGGGTGACCTCGCCGGCCACCACGTGCTCGGCGGCCGCGGCCATCTCGTCGAGGTTCTCGTCGCTCGTGGCCTGCGGGTCGTAGGCGAGGAGCGACGCGAACCCCTCGGCGATGCCCCGCGTCGGCACCACGCGGACGGTCTTGGCCGTCTGCGCGTCGACCTGTCGGGCCACCGGGATGATGTTCTTGTTGTTGGGCAGGATGACCACGTGGTCGGCCGGCGCCGCCTCGACCGCCTCGAGCAGCTGGGCGGTGGAGGGGTTCATCGACTGACCCCCGGTGACCGTGCCCTGCACCCCGAGCGAGTGGAAGATCCGGCGGATGCCGTCGCCGGTGGACACCGCCACGACGGCGCACGGGACGGGCGCGAGGTCGGGCTCCGGCTCGGGGTGGGCCTCGGCCTCACGCACCCACTTCTCCTCGCCGACCTGCTCGAGCAGGTCGGTGACCCGGATGTTGCGGGGCCGACCGACGTCGAGGGCCGCCTCGATGGAGGCCCCGATGTCGTCGGTGTGGATGTGGCAGTTCCAGATGCCGTCACCGCCCACCACGACGATGGAGTCACCGATGCCCGCCCACACGTCCTTGAACGCGGGGATGGTCTCGTCGGGCGCCTCGAGGAAGTACATGACCTCGTACTTGAGCCCGGCGAGCGCGTCGTGCTCGGCCGAGCGGGCGTGGTCGTCGGGGTGGGCCGCGACGGTGACGACCTCGTCGGGCCCGTCCGGCGGCTCGGGCACGGGCCGCCCGTCGGCGAGCTGGAGCAGCACGTCGAGCAACAGCAGGTAGCCCGCGCCTCCGGCGTCGACCACGCCGGCGTCGGCCAGCACGGGCAGCAGCTCGGGGGTGCGCTCGAGCGACTCGCCGCCGGCGACCCGGGCGGCGTCGAGCACCGAGACGAGCGTGGCACCGTCGCCGTCGGCGTGGAGGACCGCGGCCTCCGCCGACTCGCGCACGACGGTGAGGATCGTGCCCTCGACGGGGCGCATGACCGCGCCGTAGGCGGCGTCGGCCGCGGATCGCAGCGCCCGGACGAACGTGGCCGTGTCGCACTGCTCGGACTCACCCAGGACGTCGGCGAGGCCGCGCAGGACCTGCGACAAGATCACGCCCGAGTTGCCCCGGGCGCCCATGAGCGAGCCGTGGCTGATGGCCTTGCAGGTGGCAGCCATGTCCGGGCCGGCGCCGTCGAGCTCGGCCACGACCGACTCGAGCGTGAGCGCCATGTTGGTGCCGGTGTCGCCGTCGGGCACCGGGTAGACGTTGAGCCGGTTGATGGCGTCCCGGTGGGTGGCCAGCGCATCGCGGTAGCCGAGGAGTGCGCGCCGGAGATCGTCGGCTCCGAGCTGTTCGAGCAACGCCATGCGCGGTGAGACTAGAGGATGGCGCACGCGGCGCGATCGGCCCGCGCACCGGGCGCGCGATCCCGCCGGTGATTGGGGAAGCCGGACGGGCCGCTGGTAGCGTGGTCGGCCGTCCCCGGTCCCGTGACGTGTGAGAAGGTGCTCGAGATGGCTTCGGTGTGTGAGGTGTGCGGCAAGCACCCGTCCTTCGGCATGAGCGTCAGCCACTCGCACCGGCGCACCAAGCGGCGGTGGAACCCGAACATCCAGCGGGTCCGGGCCCTCGTCAACGGCTCGCCCAAGCGGGTGCAGGTGTGCACCTCGTGCCTCAAGGCCGGCAAGGTCCAGAAGCTCGTCCACTAGGCGGGTCCCGGGAGGTCACGACACCGACGATGCGGTCTGGCCTGGTGGGGATGCGGCTCGCTACCCTCGCCCACGTCTGGTCAACCACCCCCCGGGAGCGTCGTCGCGTGCGCAGCGAATCACAAGGCAGGGCGTCGAAGTGCAGGGCGTAGTCAAGTCCTACGACCCCGGCTCGGGCATGGGCGTCGTCGTGTGCGACCGCGACCTGAACGAGTACGACCTCGCCGCCGGCGCGCTCGAGGGCTCGGTGTTCCGCATGCTGCGCCAGGGCCAGCGGGTCGTGTTCGACCTGGACGCCCGCGGACAGGCGGCGTCGCTGCGCCTCGGCTCCGAGGTGGACATGGGCACGCCCGGGTTCGACCAGGTTCCGACGACCGTCCCTGGCGAGGACACCCTCGCGGGTGACGGCCCCCCACCCGAAGGCGACTCGCCCGTCGCCGACTGACTCCCCCCGGAGACCCCCCATCATGAGCGCACCGACCAGCAACCAGCAGTTGCTCGACTTCGTCGACGAGGCGGCGGCACTGTGCCAGCCGGACCGCATCGAGTGGTGCGACGGCTCGACCGAGGAGTATGACCGGTTGTGCGGCCTGCTGGTCGACGCGGGGACCCTCGAGCGCCTGTCCGACGACCAGCGACCCAACAGCTACCTGGCGCTCTCCGATCCCGGCGACGTGGCCCGGGTGGAGGACCGCACCTTCATCTGCTCCGAGCGCGAGATCGACGCCGGCCCCACCAACAACTGGCGCGATCCCTCCGAGATGCGCGCCGAGCTGTCGGACCTGTTCTCGGGTTGCATGAAGGGCCGCACGATGTACGTCGTGCCCTTCTCGATGGGCCCCCTCGGCTCGCCCATCGCCCACATCGGCGTCGAGATCACCGACTCGCCGTACGTGGCGGTGAACATGGCGACGATGACCCGGATGGGCCAGGACGTGCTCGACGTGCTCGGGGACGGTTCGTTCGTGCCCTGCATGCACTCGGTCGGCGCGCCCCTCGCCGAGGGCGAGTCGGACGTGCCCTGGCCCTGCGACGCCGACAACAAGTACATCGTCCACTTCCCCGAGACGCGCGAGATCTGGTCGTACGGGTCGGGGTACGGCGGCAACGCCCTGCTCGGCAAGAAGTGCTTCGCGCTGCGCATCGCCTCGACCATGGCCCGCGACGACGGCTGGCTGGCCGAGCACATGCTCATCCTCGGTGTGACCCCTCCCGGCGGGGAGAAGCGCTACGTCGCCGCCGCCTTCCCGTCCGCCTGCGGCAAGACCAACATGGCGATGATGATCCCCACCCTGCCGGGGTGGAAGGTGGAGACGATCGGCGACGACATCGCCTGGATGAAGTTCCGCGAGGACGGCCGCCTCTACGCCATCAACCCCGAGGCGGGCTTCTTCGGCGTGGCCCCCGGCACCGGTGAGTCCACCAACCCGAACGCCATGACGACCCTCGAGGCCAACTGCATCTTCACCAACTGCGCCAGGACCGACGACGGCGACGTCTGGTGGGAGGGCATGACCAGCGAGGCACCGTCGCACCTCACCGACTGGAAGGGCCAGGACTGGACCCCCGAGTCCGGCGTGCCCGCCGCCCACCCCAACGCACGCTTCACCGCCCCCGCGGCGCAGTGCCCGTCCATCGCCCCCGAGTGGGAGGACCCGGCCGGCGTGCCGATCTCGGCCATCCTCTTCGGCGGCCGCCGGGCGAGCACGATCCCCCTCGTCACCGAGGCCCTCGACTGGCAGCACGGCGTCTTCCTCGGTTCGATCATGTCCTCGGAGAAGACCGCGGCGGCCGCGGGCACGGTCGGGGAGGTCCGCTTCGACCCCTTCGCCATGCGCCCGTTCTGCGGCTACAACGTCGGCGACTACTTCGCCCACTGGCTGTCGATCGGCGACGCCACCGAGGCCGACAAGCTCCCCAAGCTCTTCTGGGTCAACTGGTTCCAGAAGGACGACCAGGGCCGGTTCATCTGGCCGGGCTTCGGCGAGAACAGCCGCGTGCTGAAGTGGATCATCGAGCGGGTGGAGGGCACCGGCGGCGCCGTCGACACCCCGATCGGCCGGGTGCCGACGCGCGAGGCGCTCGACGTCACCGGGCTCGACCTCGACGACGACCAGGTGCACCGCCTCCTCGACGTCGACGAGGACCGGTGGCGGGCGGAGATCCCCCTCATCGAGGAGCACTACGACTTCGTGGGCGAGCGCCTGCCCACCGCCCTGCGCGACGAGCTCGAGAACCTCGAGAAGCGCCTCGCCGGCTGAGCCACCCCACTCCCGCCCGACCTCCGAGGGCGCCGGCACCTGCGGGTGCCGGCGCCCTCGCCGTTTTCCCGACCACGTTCCGGAGAACTTGAGTTGTCAACACTCAAGTTTGCTGTATTCTTGGTGGTGAGCTTTTCTGCTCCCACTCACTGAACAACCCACACGCACCCAGGAGGCTGGAGATGCTGCTTCGCTACGACCCCTTCCGTGAGCTCGATCGCTGGGCCGAGCGCACCCGTTCGCTGGCGCCCGCGGTGCCGATGGACGCCGTGCGCCGGGGCGAGAAGGTCTACGTGGCCTTCGACCTGCCCGGGGTCGACGCCGACTCGATCGACCTCGAGGTCGAGCGCAACGTGCTGACGCTGCGGGCCGAGCGCCACTTCGCGCCGCAGGAGGGCGACGAGGTCCTCGCCGGCGAGCGCCGCCAGGGCCGGGTCACCCGCCAGGTGTTCCTCGGCGACTCGCTCGACACCGCCCACATCAGCGCCGACTACCGCGACGGCGTGCTCGAGGTCGTCATCCCGATGGCCGAGCAGCACAAGGCGCGCAAGGTGGCCATCGGCGCCACCGAGGGCGCGGACCGCGCCATCGCGGTCGACTCCGAGGCGGCCTGAGCCTCGAGGCGCCGGCGCCCCCGGCACCCGATCACCCGTGGAGGACCCGGCCCGGCGCGGCCGGGTCCTCCACTACCATCAGCGCCGATGTCCGTCCGCGCCTACATCCTGATCCAGACCGAGGTGGGCCGCAGCGGCCAGGTGGCCGCCGAGGTCGGCCGGATCGACGGGGTGCGGTCGGCGGACGACGTGACCGGCCCCTACGACGTGATCGCGGTGGCCGAGGCCGCCAGCGTCGACGAGCTGGGCAAGATGGTCGTCAGCCGGGTCCAGCTCATCGACGGCATCACCCGCACCCTCACCTGCCCCGTGGTGAACCTCTGAGCGCTCAGGCCAGGTACACGGCCCGCAGGCCGAGGCCCATGAGGAACAGTGCCCCCAGCCCGTAGAGCAGGTACTGGAGCTGTCGCACCTGCGAGCGGTAGCTGTAGATCAGCCCGACCGAGATGAGGGCCACGAAACCGTAGAACTCGTGGAACTCGGGGGCCTCGAGGTCCTCGCCGGCGGTGAGGTACACCCCGAGGAGCACCTGCGCCGCGACCGTGACCCACCCCGCCAGCACGAGCCACCAGACGGCCCGGTGGCGCAGCGACGGTCGCCAGTGCGCGACCAGCGCGGCCACGCCGGCGACCGCGTTGACGCCGACCAGCAGCCACGCCCCGTCGGCGTGCAGGCGCAGCACGGACGGTGCTAGCTCGCCGCCCCGGCGCCGGCGGAGCCGCCGGCCACCACGTACGACCACACCTCGCTGGCGACGCCCACGGGACGCTCGCCGCCGCCCTGCCCGGGCCCGCCGGACGCGCCCCCGGGGTGACCGCCGGACTCGCCGCCCGGGTGACCGCCGCCCTCGGAGCGGTGGCCGTGGGCGAACGCGGGTGAGGCGAGCCACGCCTCGAACGCCGCCTCGTCACGCCAGCGGGTGATCACCAGCCACGTGGTGCGGTCGTCGGTCGGCTTGAGCAGCTCGAAGCCCTCGAAGCCGTCCTGGTCGTCCACGGCGCCCGCCCGAGCGGCGAAGCGCTGGGCGAGCTCGTCGCCGCTCTCGGCGGGCACGGTGATGGCGTTGATCTTGATGATCGACATGGCCCCATCATCGCCGTCGGGAGCCGCGGAAGGGAAAGCGGGGCCGGGGGCGAGACCCTCAGCCCGCGGTCGGCGTGGACGATAGGTGGGGATGGCCGCCCCGATGCCGCGACGGCAGCGACGCCACGCGACCCTCCTCGTCGTCGCGGTCGCGGTGTACCTCCTCGTCGTGCTCGTCGAGGCGGGCGGCGCCGACCTGGTGACCGACGTCGACAACGTGGTCGAGTGCGCCGCCGCGCTCCTCGCCGCCACGGCCTGCTTCGGTGCCGCCCGGCGAGCCGACGCGCACACCCGCCGCTCGTGGCTGCTCCTGGGGGCGGGCACGCTCTCGTGGGGCCTCGGTCAGTGCGTCTGGACCTACCACGAGACCATCGCCGGCGAGGCGCCGTTCCCCTCGTTCGCCGACCTCGGCTTCCTCGTCTCCATCCCGCTGCTGACCGCGGGACTGCTGACGTTCCCGTCGGACCTCCGGCGGGCCGGACGGGTCCGTTCCGTGCTCGACGGGCTGACGATCGCCTGCGCGTGCATCGGCATCAGCTGGATCCTGGTGCTGGACCGGGTGGCGTCCACGTCGGGCACGGGCCTCGACCTCGTGCTCGCGCTCGCCTACCCGGTCGGCGACATCGTGATCATCGTCGTGTCGCTCACGGTGCTCTCCCGCGCCCGCGCCCCGTACCGGCCGACCGTGGTGACCCTCATCGTGGGCGCCTGCCTGCTGACGCTGGCGGACTCCGCCTTCGCGTACCTGGCCACCACCGACACCTACACCACCAGCCCGTTCAACACGGGCTGGGTGGCCGGGTTCCTCGTCATCGCGTTCGCCGCCCGCTGGGGCCGGGTCAGCGGCGCCGGTGAGCGGACGTCGTCGGAGGCGCCGCCGGAGTGGCTGCTGATGCTCCCCTACCTCCCGATGGCGGTCTTCGTGCTGCTGGCGATTCCCATGCAGGTCCGGGTCGGCCACCTCGAGGGCGTCTACGCCTGGGCGGGCGTGCCGCTGGTCCTGTTGCTGCTCGTCCGCCAAACCCTGGTGCACCGGGACAACACCGCCCTCACGCGGCGACTCGAGGACCAGATCCAGGCGTTGGCGAACAGCCGCGAGGACCTGCGCCACCAGGCGCTGCACGATCCCCTCACCGGTCTCCCGAACCGGTCGCACCTCATGCGCGAGCTCGCCGCGCGCTTCGACGGGTCCCACCCGCCGCAGTCGGCGCTCCTGTTGATGGATCTCGACCGGTTCAAGGAGATCAACGACGGGCTCGGGCACGACGTCGGCGACCGCGTCCTGCGCGAGGTGGCGTCGCGCCTGCACGCCGCCACCCCTTCGGGTGACACCGTCGTCCGGTTGGGCGGGGACGAGTTCGCGCTCCTCATCGACGACCCACCCGGCGAAGGCCGACCGGGCCAGGTGGCCGCCCGCCTGCTCGCCGCGCTCGACGACCCCGTGGAGCTCGACGGCCTCAGCCTCTCGGTGGGGGTCAGCATCGGCATCTGCCACAGCGCCGACGCCGACCGCGCCACCGCGATCCTCCAGGCGGCCGACGTGGCCATGTACCGGGCCAAGCGCGAGGGCCGGGCCATCGCGGTGTTCGGCAGCGAGGACGAGGAGGACCGCCCCGGCCGCCTCGTCCTGCTCAACGACATGCGCACGATGCTCGAGCGCCACGAGCTCGAGGTGCACTACCAGCCCCAGATCGAGGTCGGCACGGGCCTCGTCGTCGGGGTCGAGGCGCTCGCCCGCTGGCACCACCCCACCCAGGGCTGGGTGCCCCCCGACCAGTTCATCCCCTTCGCCGAGCAGACCGGCATGATCGGCGAGGTGACCTCCCAGGTCCTGCGCCAGGCCCTGGCCCAGTGCGCCCGCTGGCGCGACGACGGGCTCGACCTGTCGCTCTCGGTCAACCTCTCCCCCAAGGCGCTGCTCGACCCGCACTTCGCCCGCGGCGTCCACGACGCGGTGCTCGGCGCCCGTCTGCCCTCGCGCTGCCTCACCCTCGAGGTCACCGAGAGCGCCTTCTCGGGCCAGACCGACCTGCTCGTCGCCCACCTCGACCGGCTGCGCACCCTGGGCGTCCGCCTGTCGATCGACGACTTCGGCACCGGCTACTCGTCGATGTCCTACCTCAAGCGCCTGCCCGTCCACGAGCTGAAGATCGACCGCAGCTTCATCACCGACCTGGCGGTCGACCCCGACGACCGGGCCATCGTGGCCTCCATCGTCTCGCTCGCCACGACCCTCGGGCTCACGATCGTGGCCGAGGGCGTCGAGGACGAGCCGACGCTGACGCTGGTCCGGGAGCTGGGCTGCGACCGCTCCCAGGGCTACCACCACCAGCGGCCGGCGACCGCCGACGCTCTCAGCCGCTGGCTCGCCGACCAGCCGTGTCGACGCCTGACCGACGGGGCGGGCCCCGCCCCGACACCGGTGACCGAGGCCGGCTCGGCGCCGGCGGGCTGACCCGCGCGGCCGACCGGCCTCAGGAGGCGGCGGCGAGGATGGCCCGGGCGTCGTCCTCCGTGACGGGACGCGGGTTGTTGGCGACGTTGGGGTTGGAGAGCGCGATCCGGGCCACGGCGTCGAGGTCCTCGTCGGTGACGCCGCACTCGTGCAGGCCGGCCGGCAGACCCAGGTCGCGCACCAGCGCCTCGACGGCGTCGGCGGGGTCGTCCACGGCCAGCGCCGTCGCCAGCGCGGCGATCGTGTCCGGGACCCCGGCGGCGTTGAAGCGGATGGCGTGGGGCAGGATCATCGCGTTGGCGAGCCCGTGCGGGATCCCCGTGCGGCCGCCGACGAGTTGGGCCAGCCCGTGGTGGACCCCCATCGAGCCGTTCTGGAGGCACCGGCCCCCGAGCACGGCGCCCTCGAGCATCCGCCGCCGGGCGTCCCGGTCGTCGGGCGCCGCCGCCACCGCCGGCAGGGCGGCGTGGATGCGTCGCGCCCCCGCCAGGGCGATCGCCTCCGCCTCGGGGGTGCGGGTCGGCGACCACGCGGCCTCGACGCAGTGGGCGAGCGCGTTCATCCCGGTCTCGGCGCTGACCCGGGCCGGGGTGGCGAGGGTGAGCTCGGGGTCGTAGACCGCGGCGAGGGGGGCGATGGTGGGACCGCCGCCCCCCTGCTTCTGGCGGGTGGCGGGGTCGGTCATCCCGAAGAACGGGGTGAGCTCGGCGCCCGAGTACGTGGTGGGCACCGACACGTGCACGAGCGCGGGGCGGTCGGCGAAGGACGCGCCGGGGGTGCCCGACTCCTGCTCCGCGAACCAGCACACCGCCTTGGCGAGATCGGCGCACGAGCCGCCGCCGAACGACACCACCGAGTCGATGGCGTCACGGCGGGCCTGGAGGGTGGCGTCCTGCACGACCGGTGTGGGGACGTGGGCCAACGCCTCCGCGAAGCTGGCGGCGTGGAGGCGGCCCATCGCGGCCCGGACCCGGGCGCCGTCGTCGGAGGCGAATCGCCCCGCCGTCGTGACGAGCAGCGCCCTCCGGGCCCCGAGCCCCTTCAGCACCTCACCGAGGCGGTCCACCGCGCCGGACCCGAAGTGGATCTGCTGGGCGAAGCCCGTGTGGGTCCAGCGGGACGGGGCACCCACTCCGTCGACGTCGCTCACGGGACCTCCTGGAAGACGGTGGTGGCGCGGGGCGCGCCCGGCGCCCGCACCATGGACGGATCGATGAACCACTCCTGGCCGAATGCGAGCGCGAAGGCGTCGTCGTCCATGGACAAGAAGAACGAGTCGGGCGCCACCTGGCTGGCGTGCGCGGCCAGGGCGCGGCGCTTCTGGGCCACGACGTCGCGGACGTCGACCTCGTGGGTGATGGCCGAGGCCGGGCTGCCGAACGGTGACTCGTCGGTGTGGTCGGGGGGCTCGAAGTCGTCGGGCAGGTCACCGCGCTCGGCGGCCTCGGCCATCCCCTGGCGGATGAAGTCGCGGTCCATGGTGGCCTCGAGCACCCGGGTGACCCCGGCCCGCTCGGCGGCCGCGTGGCCCACCCGGTGGACCTGGATGTGGTCCGGGTGGCCGTAGTTGCCGTTGGCGTCGTACACGGTGAGCACGTCCACCTGCTCGTCGCGCAGGATCGCGGCGAGGCGGTCGGCGGCCTCGCCGACGTCGGCGGTCCAGAACGTCCCGGGCTCGTCGTTGGTGGGCTCGCCCATCATCCCGGAGTCCTCGTAGCCCAGGAACTCGACGCGGTCGACCCCGAGCACCTCGGCGGCCGCGGCGGTCTCTTTCACCCGCCGCTCCCACAGCTCCTCGCCCGCGTCGAGGACGCCGGGCTGGATCTCGCCCCGCTCGCCCCGTGTGGCGACCACCAGGACGACCCGGTGGCCGTCTCGCTTGGCCAGGGCCATGACGCCACCGGTCGCGATCGACTCGTCGTCGGGGTGCGCGTGGAAGCACGCGAGCGTCGCCATGCGCCGCAGCCTACGGCCCGGGCCGCCCCCGTCCCGGGCTCAGGCGATGGCCCCCGACGCCCGCAGCGCGGCGACGCGCTCGGCGGCGAGGCCCCAGTCGGCCAGCGCCTCGTCCGTGTGCTGGCCGGCGTGCGGTGGCGGCGACGCGACGGCACCCGGTGTGCGGCTGAAGCGCGGGGCCGGGCCGGGCTGGCGGACCCCGGCCACCTCCACGAAGGTGCCGCGGGCCGCCATGTGCGGGTGATCGGGCGCCTCGGCCATCGTGAGCACCGGGGCGAAGCAGATGTCGTGGCCCTCGAGCAGCTCGCACCACTCGTCGCGGGTCTTGGTGACGAAGATCGCGGCCAGCTGCTCTTTGAGCTGGGGCCAGCTCGCCCGGTCGAACTGTGGCGGCGCCGCGCCGTCGCCGAGCCCGGTGTGCTCGACCAGCGCCGCGTAGAACTGCGGCTCGATCGATCCGACCGAGACGAACTTGTCGTCCTTGGTCCGGTACACCTCGTAGAAGAAGGCGCCGGTGTCGAGCATGTTGGTCCCGCGCTCGACGTTCCAGATGCCCATGGCCATCATCCCGTGCATCATCGTCGTGAGCAGGGCCGCGCCGTCGACCATGGCGGCGTCCACCACCTGGCCCTCGCCCGAGCCCCGGGCCTCGAGGATGCCGCACACGACGCCGAAGGCCAAGAACATGGCCCCGCCGCCGAAGTCGCCCACCAGGTTCATCGGGGGCACCGGTGCCTCGCCCACCCGGCCGCACGGGTCGAGGGCGCCGGCGAGGGCGATGTAGTTGATGTCGTGGCCGGCCTCGAGGGCCCACGGCCCCTCCTGGCCCCAGCCGGTCATCCGGCCGTAGACGAGGCGGGGGTTGCGGGCCAGGCACACGTCGGGCCCGAGGCCGAGGCGCTCGGTCACCCCCGGCCGGAAGCCCTCGATCAGGGCGTCGGCCTGCTCGACCAGGCCGAGCACCGTCTCGACGCCGTCGGGGTGCTTGAGGTCGACGCCGACCGAGCGCCGCCCCCGGTTGAGCAGGTCGGCCGACGGCGTGGCCGGGTCGAAGCCCTTCACCGCGCCGGCGCGGTCGACGCGCAGGACCTCCGCCCCCATGTCGGCGAGGAGCATGGCGCAGAACGGCCCCGGCCCGATCCCCGCCAACTCGACGACCTTGACGCCCGCGAGCGGGCCTGTCCGGTTGGTGCTCGTCGTGCTCACGATGACTCGGGCTCCTCGGTGGTCGGCGACTGCGGGATCACGATGCCACGGCCGACTCGGCGCGGCCGACGAGGGCCAGGACGGCCTCGATGATCTGGGGCTGGAACACCCGGGGGATGTCATGGCCCATGCCCTCGACGACGAGCAGCTCCGCGCCGGGGATCACCTCGGCGGTGCGCCGGCCGCCGCTGACGTCGATCAGGGGGTCCTCGGCGCCGTGCACGACCAGGGTCGGCACCGAGATCGAGCGCAGCGCGTCCGACCGCGAGCCGCTGGCGATGGTGGCGACGAGCTGGCGGCTCTGCGCCAACGGGTCGTGGGCCCGGTCGTAGGCCCGGGCGGCCGCGGCCCGCGTGAGGTCCTCGTCGAAGTGCTCGGGGCTGCCGATCGCCCGGAACGTCTCGACCGTCGCCTCGATGACGGCGTCGCGGCCTTCTCCGCCGCCCGGGAGCAGCGCCCCGAGCACCTCGGGCTTCGGCTGGCCGACGTCGGGATCGCCCGTGGTCGACATGATCGACGTCAGGCTGGCCACGCGGTCACCGTGCTCGATGGCCATGGCCTGGCCGATCATGCCGCCCATCGAGGTGCCCACCACGTGGGCCCGCTCGACCCCGAGGTCGTCGAGGACGGCGACCGCGTCGGCGGCCATGTCGCTCAGGAGGTAGGGCGCCTCGACGGCGGCACCCTCCATCGCGGCCATCACCGCGGCGATCACGTCGACCTCGACGTGGGCGAAGCTCTCCGACAGCCCGATGTCGCGGTTGTCGTGGGCGATCACGAAGAACCCGCGGGCGGTGAGGGCGGCGAGCAGCTCCTCGTCCCAGCGGACCAGCTGCATGCCGAGCCCGCACACCAGCATCAGGGGGACGTCGTCGGGGTCGCCGTGCGTCTCGTAGCAGATCGTCACGCCGCTGCGGTCGGTGAAGGGCATCGGGCCATCCTCGCCCTGCTTGACCGACCGGTCAAGAACGGCGGCGGGGGGTGCGCTAAGCATGCCCACGTGGCCGACCCCGCCGACCTCACCGTCCGGTCCTGCGCCTTCGCGGACCTCGAGCCCCGGGTCCTGCACGACCTGCTGCGGCTGCGGTGCGACGTCTTCGTCGTCGAGCAGGACTGCCCCTATCCCGACATCGACGGTCGCGACGCCGAGCCCGGTGCCCGCCACTTCTGGGTGGCCGACGGCGAGGCCCTCGTCGCGTGCCTGCGTCGCCTCGCCGACCCCGACGGCGTGACCCGCATCGGTCGCATCGCCACCCGGGCGGACCGGCGCGGCCAGGGCCTCGCCGCCGCGCTGGTCGCCGCCGCGCTCGACGGCGTCGACGGACCCGCCGTCCTCGACGCCCAGTCGCAGATGGTGGGCTGGTACGCCCGGTTCGGCTTCGCGCCCGACGGCCCCGAGTTCGTCGAGGACGGCATCCCCCACGTGCCCATGCGCCGGCCGGCGCCCACGGACGGCGGGACGGCCGGGTGACGGCCCCCTAAGGTCGGCCCATGTCTCCCGCCTGGGGTGTGCACACCGGCCTGCAGAACACCACGGTCACCGAGCTGACCGACCTCTGGCACCACATCGAGGACCTCGGCTTCGACTGGATCTCCATCTGGGACCACTTCTACGCCGCCGACCTCACCGGCCCGCACTGCCTGGAGGCCGTCGCCGCACACACGGCGCTGGCCCTGTCCACCACCCGGGTCCGCTGCGGGGCGCTCGTGTACTGCGCCGGCTACCGCCACCCGGCGGTGCTGGCCAACGCGATGGCCACGATCGACCAGCTGAGCGGCGGACGGGTCGAGTTCGGCATCGGGGCCGGGTGGGCCCAGCCCGAGTACGAGGCCTACGGCATCCCGTTCCCCCCGGCCGGCCGGCGCCTCGACCTGCTCGAGGAGGCCGTGCAGTGCGTGCGCGGCCTGCTGCGGGACGAGGTCACCGACTTCGACGGCCGGCACTTCACCCTGCGCGAGGCGCGCTGCGAGCCGAAGCCGGTCCAGTCCGAGCTGCCCATCTGGGTGGGCGGGGGCGGCGAGCGGCGCACGCTGCGCATCGTCGCCCGCTGGGCGGACGGGTGGAACGTGCCCTTCGTCGAGCCCGCGACGTTCGCGCGCAAGCGCGGGGTCCTGGCCGAGCACTGCGACGCGGCCGGGCGCTCCGTCGACGACCTGCGCTGCGCGGTCAACGTCGGCGTGGCGCGCGACGACGAGGCCCTGCACCTCCAGTTCGGGGCCATGGCCGACTACGTGCGCCCCGGCGTGGTGATGGGCTCGCAGGCCGAGATGGTCGACCGCATCGGCGAGTACGTCGCGGCGGGGGCCGACCAGGTGAACATCGCCATGCGCGCCCCGTGGGACGTGGCCAGCCTGGACCACCTGGCCGGCGCCATCGACGAGCTCGGCGCCTGACCGTCGTGGCCGCGCCTTACGACCGCCGGGTCGACCCGCTCACCGGCGAGGCCGCGGTGATCGTCGCCAAGCGCCAGGCCCGTCCCAACCTGGGCGAGGGCGTCCACACCCGCTCGTCGGGCTGCCCGTTCTGCCCCGGAGGGATCGAGGCGCCCGACGACTACGACGTGAAGGCCTTCCCGAACCGGTGGCCGTCGATCTCCGACGGGCGGTGCGAGGTGGTCCTCTACACGTCGGACCACGACGCCACGTTCGCGTCGCTCGGGGTCGCCGGTGCCCGCAAGGTGGTCGACCTGTGGGCCGAGCGCACCGCCCACCTCGGCGCGCGCGACGACGTGCACTACGTGTTGGTGTTCGAGAACCGGGGGCCCGAGGTGGGGGCGACGATCCCGCACCCCCACGGCCAGATCTACGCCTTCCCCGAGGTGCCGCCCGCCCCCCGCCGCGAGCTCGAGGGGGCGTCCTGCGCGCTGTGCGGGGTCGATCCCGGCGATCGCCTCGTCAGCCAGGCCGGCGGGTGGCGGGCCTGGGTGCCCGACGCCGCGACCTGGCCGTACTCGCTGCTGGTCGCGGCCGTCGCGCACGAGCCCGACCTGCCGGCCCTCGGGCCCGACGAGCGCGACGGCCTCGCGGCCACGCTCGTCGACGTGCTCGGCCGGCTCGACGCCCTCTTCGACGCCCCCATGCCCTACATGTTGTGGTTCCACCAGCGCCCGAGCGACGGTGGCCCCTGGCCGACCGCCCACCTCCACCTGCACCTCGCCCCCCTCTACCGCTCGCCCGGCACCCAGCGCTACGTGGCCGCCGGCGAGCTCGGCAGCGGGATGTTCTTCAACCCGGTCGACCCGGTCGACGCCGCCGCGGCGCTGCGAGCGGCCGGAGCCGGGCGGTAGCGTCGGCGGGGTGAGCGGAGCCGGGTCGCCGACCGACGGGCGCCAGGGCGCCGGTGAGCGCCCGGCGTGACCATCGAGGCGTACGCCCCCGGCCGGGTCAACCTGATCGGCGACCACACCGACTACACCGGCGGGCTCGTCCTGCCCCTCGCGGTGCAGCTCGGCGTGACCATCACGGGCGAGCCCACCGGCACCCGGGTCGTGCTGGAGTCCGACCTCGAGGGCGAGCCCGCCCTCGTGCCGCTCGACGTCGCCGACCCGGCGGCGATCGAGCCGTCCTGGGCCCGGTACGTCGCCGGCGTGGTGGCCGAGGTCCGCCCGGCGCACGGCTTCATCGGCGCGGTCCGCTCCACCGTCCCGATGGGCATGGGCCTGTCCTCCAGCGCCGCCCTCGAGGTGGCGGTCGCGCTGGCGCTGGGAGCGCGCGGCACCGCCGCCGAGATCGCCACCCTGTGCCAGCGGGCCGAGCAGCGGGCCTCGGGGGTCCCGTGCGGGGTGATGGACCAGCTCACGTCGCTCGCCGGCGTCGAGGGACACGCCACGCTGATCGACTGCACGAACCTCACGGTGACGCCGGTCGAGCTCCCCGAATCGGCCGAGGTCGTCGTGGTCGACCCCGGCGAGCCCCGCACGCTCGCCGGATCGGGCTACGCCGAGCGGCGAGCCCAGTGCGAGGCCGCCGAGGCCGTGGTCGGCTCGCTGGCGCGGGCCTCGCTCGACGACTTGGAGCGCCTGGACGACCCCGTCCTGCGCCGCCGCGCACGCCACGTCATCACCGAGAACGCCCGCGTGCTCGAGTGCGTGCGGGCGCTGGGCGCGGGCGACCTGGCCGAGGCGGGCCGGTTGATGCTGGCGAGCCACGACAGCCTGCGCGACGACTTCGAGGTGTCCACCCCGGGGCTCGACGAGACCGTCGCCGGCCTGGCCGGGCGCAAGGGCGTCTACGGCGCCCGGCTCACCGGCGGCGGGTTCGGCGGCTCGGTCGTGGTCCTCGCCGCGCCGGGGGCGGTGCGCCACGGCACCGTCGTGCGCCCGTCGGGCGGCGCGCGCGTCCGCACCCTGCGCTAGGCGCCGAACCCCCCACCGCTACAGCAGCTTGGCCTTCTGCGCCTCGTACTCCGCGTCGCTCAGGGCGCCGCTCTGGTGGAGCTCGTGGAGCTTCTCGAGCTGCTCGGCCACCGAGAGCCCCCCGCCGCCGCCGCCCCCGCGGGCCGCTCGGCCGATGGCCTCGTGGTCCTTGCGCTCGTCCTCCTCCATCTGGCGGTAGATCTCGCCCTGGACGAGCGAGGGCTTGCGGATGTGGGTGAACGAGTCCTTGCCCGACTCGCCCGCCGACTCCATGGCCACCGTGCCGCACCCGATCACCCGCTCGAAGAGCGTCTGGTCGAAGAAGACGGTGTTGATCTTGTCGAGCGGGATCTCCTTGCCGTTCTTGCCGATGACCCCGTAGCGGTAGATGACCCGCTTGTTGGTGAGCACGAACTCGGTGGTCGCCCACTTGGCCAGCCGTAGCAGGAACCACACGATGGTCACGAGGATCGCCACCCCGATCATCAGGTGCAGGGCCCCGGCCGCGGTGCCCTCCCACCCCTGGGCCAGCACGATGATGCCGACCACGACCGCGGCGACCGAGAGCAGCGCCCGCGGCGTGAGGAACCACCAGTGCGGCCGCAGGTCCAGCACGACCTCCTCGCCGGGGATCAGCAGGTTCTTGGGGTACGCCATGGCCGGGAGACTAGACCCGCCGGCCCCGGGGGGAGCGTCCCGCTCGCCCCGGGCGCGCTCACCCGTAGCCGAGCTCGTGGAGGCGTTGGTCGTCGATGCCGAAGTGGTGGGCCACCTCGTGCACGACGGTGATGCGCACCTGGTCGACCACCTCGGCCTCGTCGGCGCACGCCTCGCAGATGGCCAGCCGGAAGATCGTGATGCGATCGGGCATGACCATGCCCCCGTACCCGGCGTCGCGCTCGGTCAGCGGGACCCCCTGGTAGAGCCCGAGCAGGCCTCGCTTGCGGGACCGGTCCTCCACGAACACCGCGACGTTGTCCATCAGCGCCGCCAGCTCGTCGGGGATGCCGTCGAGGGCGTCGCCGACGAGCTCCTCGAAGCGCTCCGGCGCGACGTCGACCACGGCGCCGACCGTACCCGCCGGCAACGGTCCGTCGGCGGTCGTGCTCGTCGGCGGTCGTGCTCGTCGGCGGTCGTGCTAGTCCGCGGTCGTGGCCACCGGGAGGTCGACGCTCTCGCCGGACAACAGGTCGACGGTCACCCGCACCTCGGCCCGCTGCGAGCGCGCCCACGCCAGGCAGTCGGCGAGCGGGGCCCCGGCGCCGCCGGACCCCGGGCCGTCCAGCCAGTAGCGCAGGACCGGGCTGGCGTGCTCCACCCGGGCGGCGAAGGCCGCCGCCGACCGGGCCTCGTCCACGGCGGCCACGGGCACGACGGTGCTGACCGTGGCCCGGCCACCGCCGACGTCCCCGGGCGCATCCGCCCACGGGGGGTGCGCCGGTGTGGGCACGACCTCGAGGTCGACCAGGCGGCGGCGCAGCCCGTCGGGCCGGCGGTACTCGTGCACGACGTCGATGCTGCGGTCGTAGACGATCGAGAGATCCGACCCCGAGATGCGGACGCAGCCGAGCTCGAGCTCCTCGTCGGTGGTGCTCGGGTCGGCGAACGCGGCGTGGAGGTAGGCCGACTCGGAGTGGAGCAGCTCGGCCAACAGCGCCGGCAACAGCGCGAACGTTCCCGCCGGCCCGGCCGGCACCTCGCCGGCGAAGGCCACCCCGTCGCCGTCGCCGGCCCACACGACGGTGCCGTCGCAGCGGGCCTCGAGCCCCCCGGCGGGGTCGCGCACGGCGAAGCGATCGCCCGGTTCGGCGAGCAGCTCGAGCACCCGGCCCCGCGACGGGCCCCCGTCCTCCTCGTAGGCCGCCCGGAGGGCGTGGCCGGCGGGAAGGCGCATGCCGCCATGGTGCCACTCCCGGCCGGCCCGTCAGACCCGCTCGGTAGGGTGAGCCGGGTGGACGCCGAGGCGCTGCTCGCCGGCCTGAACCCCGACCAGCGAGACGCGGTCACGACCGAGGCCGCCCCCCTCTGCATCCTCGCCGGGGCCGGCTCGGGCAAGACCCGCGTGCTCACCCGACGCATCGCCCACCGGGTGGCGACCGGGTCGGCCGAGCCCCACCGCGTGCTGGCCCTCACCTTCACCCGCAAGGCGGCCGGCGAGCTGCGGGGCCGCCTGGCCGCGCTGGGGCTGCGTGACGGCGTGGCCGCGGGCACGTTCCACGGCATCGCCCTCGCCCAGCTGCGCTCGCGGTGGCTCGAGCGGGGGGAGACCGAGCCCCAGCTGCTCGACCGCAAGTACGCGCTCGTGGCCCGCAACATCGCACGGCGCCCCGGCCGGCGCGAGGTCAACCCCCTCGACGCCGTCGCCGAGATCGAGTGGGCCAAGGCTCGCCGCATCGCCCCCCGGGACTACGCCGACGAGGCGCTCCACCACAACCGGCGGCCCCCACTGCCCGCCGCCGAGATGGCCGGCGTCTACGAGCGCTACGAGCAGGAGAAGGCCCGGCGCGGGCTCGTCGACTTCGACGACCTGCTCGTGCGCTGCGAGCGCGCCCTCGTCACCGACCCCCAATTCGCGGCCACGCAGCGTTGGCGGTTCCGTCACCTCTTCGTGGACGAGTTCCAAGACGTCAACCCGCTCCAGTACGCGCTGTTGCGGGCGTGGCTCGGCGACCGCGGCGACCTGTGCGTGGTGGGCGACCCCCGCCAGGCCATCTACGCCTGGAACGGCGCCGACGCGAGCTACCTCGACCACTTCGCGCGCCACTTCCCCGGCGGCGAGGTGCACGAGCTCCGGGACAACTACCGGTCGACCCCGCAGATCCTGGCCGTGGCCAACGCCGTCATCGGCGACCGCGAGGCCGGCCTGCCGCTCCGGCCCAACCGGCCCGCCGGCGAACCCCCCACCGTCGTCCCGTTCGCCGACGACGCCGACGAGGCCCGCGGCATCGCCCGCGCGATCCGCGACGCCCACGGCCCCGGCCGCCCCTGGTCGGACCAGGCCGTGCTGGCGCGAACCAACGCCCAGGCCGCGCTGATCGCGGACGCGCTCGGTCGCGCCGCGATCCCCCATCGGGTGCGCGGGGGCGCCTCCCTGACGGCCCAGCCCGAGGTGAAGCAGGCCCTCGCACGCCTGCGACGGGCCCGGGTCCCGTTCGACGTCGCCCTGGCCGACCTCGACGCCGAGGTGTCGGGTCGCTTCCCCGAGGAGACGGACGAGGCCGGTGCCACCGGTGACGACGATCCCGCGGCCGGGGCCGACGGCCAGGGCGCCGCTCGGCGCGACGACGAGGGTCGCCAGGCCGAGCAGCGCCGCGCCAACCTGGCCGCGCTGGTGCAACTGGGGCGCGACTACCGCGGCCTCGATCCCGCCGCGAGCGGGGCCGGGTTCGTGCAGTGGCTCCAGGCCGCGGCGCGCGCCGAGGACGCCGGCGGGGCCGGCGACGCCGTCGAGGTGGCCACCTTCCACGCCGCCAAGGGACTCGAGTGGCCGATCGTGCACGTGGCCGGCGTCGAGGCCGGCCTGGTGCCCATCGGCCACGCGCGCACCTCCGAGGCCGAAGCCGAGGAGCGCCGCCTCTTCTACGTGGCCCTCACCCGTGCCGAGCGGGTGCTGCGCCTGTCGTGGGCGGCCGAGCGCACCTTCGGCTCCCGACGGTCCCGCCGGCAGCCCTCGCCCTACCTCGCCGACGTGCAGGCGGTCCTCGGCGCCTTCGCCGAGCGGCGCCGGCCGACCGACGGCCTGGCCGAGGTCCGCCGCGAGCGTCGCCGGCTGGCCGCGACCGACGGCACGGGCCACCGGGGCCGGGGCGCGCGGTCGCCCGCCTCACTCACCGCGGACGACCGTGCCGTGCTCGACGCCCTCAAGGCGTGGCGACTCGAGCAGGCGCGCGCGGCCAAGGTGCCGGCCGACGTGGTGTTCCCCGACACCACGCTCGAAGCCGTGGCGAGGTCCCGTCCCGCCGACGTGGCTGCGCTCCTCGCCCTGCCCGGCGTGGGGACGGTCAAGGCCAACCGCTACGGCGAGACCCTGCTCGGGGTGGTGGCCCGCTACGCCGAGGGCTGATCGCCGCCAGGCTGGTCGCGCTCGTCGATCAGCGCCTTGAAGCGGCCGAAGTCGATCGTGACGAAGATCCCCTCCGCCTCGGCCGTGACGGTGTCGCCCGCGAGCACCCGGCCGGTGGCGAACACCTTGCGACCCTCGACCCGGTCGAGCGTGCCCTCGAACCGCAGCTCGCGGTGCAGCGGCGTGGGCTTGCGGTAGCGGATGGTGAGCGTGCCGGTCATGGCCGGCAGGCCGCTCATGGACTGGGCCGCTCCGAGGATCTCGTCGAACGAGGCCGCCACGAACCCGCCGTGCACGCACCCGGGTGGGCCTTCGTAGGCGGTGCCGAAGGTCGCGGTGCCGATGACCTGGTCGCCCTCGAGGCGGACGTCGATCGGCGACGCCAGCGGGTTGGCCTTGCCGATGAGCGGGCTGTGGTCGAAGAACCCCGTCGACGGGCTGGTGCCCGAGTTGGCGGCCTCGGCGAAGCCCTCGTAGATGCTGCCGTGGGGGTACTCGTCGAGGTCGGCCGCGATGGACTCGAGGGCGTCGGCGGCGGCGCCGAGCGCGCCCTCGGGCGCCCCGGTGGACATGAGGTGCTCGATGATCAGACGGGTCGCGTCGGCGAGGCGCCGCATCTCGAGGTGCCGGGGGGTGAGCGGGTGCGCGACGCCGTCGTCCCACGAGTCGGTGAGGCGGCGCCTCGCCTCCTCGGGGGTGACCGTGTCGTGCACGGGGGTCCTCGGCGGTGGGGGGCTCGGCTGGTCGGCCATCAGGGCACCTCGGGAAGCGAGAAGTCGGCGAGCAGGGGGGCGTGGTCGGAGGGGGACTTGCCCTTGCGGGCGTTGCGGTCGATGAGCACCGCCCCGAGGCCGGCGACCAGCGAGCGGCTGGCCAGGATGAGGTCGATGCGCATCCCCTTGCCCTTGTGGAAGTTGCCCGCCCGGTAGTCCCACCACGAGTAGAGGCCGCCGGCGTCGTAGCGCTCCCGGAACACGTCGACGAGGCCCCGGTCGCAGAGCGCGGCCAGGGCGGCGCGCTCGGGGGCGCTGACGTGGGTGGCGCCGTGGACCTCGTCCACGTTCCAGACGTCGCGGTCGTCGGGGGCGATGTTGAAGTCGCCGCACAGCAGCCGGTGGCCGGCCGGGTCGTCCCGGTCGAGGTACCGGGACAGGCCGGCCAGCCAGGCGAGCTTGTAGTGGTAGTGGTCGTGGCCGACCTCGCGGCCGTTGGGCACGTAGACCGACGACACCCGCACCCCCCCGCAGGTGGCGGTGAGGATCCGGGCCTCGCGCTCGAGCTCGGCGTCGGCGCCGCCGAACCCGTACTCGACGTCGGCGAGCCCGACCCGCGACAGCAACGCCACCCCGTTCCAGCGACCCTCGCCGTGGTGGGCGGCGTCGTAGCCGAGCGCCTGGAAGGTGAGGGCGGGGAAGGCCGCGTCGGCCAGCTTCGTCTCCTGGAGGCACACGACGTCGGGGCGCACCTGGGTCAGCCACTCCTCCACCCGGGGTAGGCGCGCCTTCAACGAGTTCACGTTCCAGGTGACGATGCGCACCGGAGGAAGGTACCGCCTGTGCCCGACCGCGAGACCAGCCCGACCTCCCCCCGAGCCGTGCGGACGGCCACCGGTAGGCTCGCACCCGTGGCTGACGACCCCGTGACACCGACCGTCGGGCCCAACGAGTGGCTCGTCGACGAGATGTACGACCAGTACCGGGCCGACCCGACCTCGGTCAGCCCGAGCTGGCAGGAGTTCTTCGCGGACTACCGCCCCGGCGCGTCCACCTCCGCCCCGGCGCGGGTCGAGACACCGGGGTCCCCCGCGCCCCCGACCGCGCCCGCGGCCGCCCCGCCCACCACCAACGGGCGCGACACGCCCGGCTCGTCGGCGCCCGCCCCGGCCGCCGAGCCCGAACCCGCCGACGAGACGCCGGCCGATGCCACCCCCATCCGCGGCGCCGCGGCCCGCATCGTCGCCAACATGGAGGCGAGCCTGGCCGTGCCCACGGCCACCAGCTTCCGGGAGGTCCCCGCCCGGCTGCTCGAGGTGAACCGCCAGGTGATCAACGGCTACCTGGGCCGCACCCGCGGGGGCAAGGTCTCGTTCACCCACCTGATCGGCTACGCGGTCGTCCGCGCCGTGGCCGACACCATGCCGGCGATGAACTCGAGCTACGTCGAGGGCGCCGACGGCAAGCCGCAGGTGATCCGCCACGAGCACGTCGGCCTCGGGCTCGCCGTCGACGTCGAGAAGTCCGACGGGTCCCGCACGCTGCTGGTCCCGTGCATCCGCGACGCCGACACCCTGGACTTCCAGGAGTTCCACGCCGCCTACGAGGAGCTGATCCGCAAGGTCCGCACCAACAAGCTCAGCCCGGACGACTTCGCCGGCGTCACCGTCACGCTGACCAACCCGGGCACCATCGGCACCAAGCAGTCGGTGCCGCGCCTCATGCCGGGCCAGGGACTGATCGTCGGCGTCGGAGCCATCGAGTACCCCACCTCGTACCAGGCGGCCGACCCCCAGACGCTGGCCGACCTGGGCGTGTCCAAGGTCACCACCGTCACGAGCACGTACGACCACCGCATCATCCAGGGCGCCGAGTCGGGCCTGTTCCTGAAGGCCGTGTCGGGGCTGCTGCTCGGCGAGCAGGACTTCTACGTCGACGTGTTCCGGGCCATGGGGGTGCCCTACGAGGCGGTGCAGTGGCGACGCGACTTCAACCCGCGCGACCGCGAGCAGGCGCTGCTCGAGAAGCAGATGCAGGTGAACTCGATCATCAACGCCCACCGCGTGCGAGGCCACCTCATCGCCGACCTCGACCCGCTGGCGTCCAAAGAGCCCCACATGCACCCCGAGCTCGACCCCGCCACCTACGGGCTCACCATCTGGGACCTCGACCGCGAGTTCCTCACCCAGGGCCTCGGCGGCACCGAGCACCTGCCCCTCGGCGAGATCCTGCACGTCCTGCGCGACGCCTACTGCCGGACCGTGGGCATCGAGTACATGCACATCCAGGAGCCCGAGGAGAAGCGCTGGATCCAGGAGCAGGTGGAGGGGGTCAGCCCCGACCTGCCCACCGACGACCAGCGCCACATCCTCGAGAAGCTCAACGGGGCCGAGGCGTTCGAACGCTTCCTGGGCCAGAAGTACATCGGCCAGAAGCGCTTCGGCATCGAGGGCGGCGAGAGCGTCATCCCCCTCGTGGACGCCGTGCTCGAGGCGGCCGCCGACGACGGCCTCGACGGCGCGGTGATGGGCATGGCCCACCGGGGGCGCCTCAACGTGCTGGCCAACATCGTGGGCAAGAGCTACGACCAGATCTTCAAGGAGTTCGAGGGCAACGTCGATCCCGAGACCATCCAGGGGTCGGGCGACGTGAAGTACCACCTGGGCCAGACCGGCAAGTTCGTCAGCCGGACCGGCGCCGAGCTGGCGATCGAGCTGGCCGCCAACCCGTCGCACCTCGAGACCGTCGATCCCGTGGTCGAGGGCATGACCCGGGCCCTCCAGGACCTGATCGACCAGCCCGAGACGTTCTCGGTGCTGCCGGTCCTGCTCCACGGAGACGCGGCGTTCGCCGGCCAGGGCGTGGTGGCCGAGACCCTCAACTGCAGCCAGATCAAGGGCTACCGGGTGGGCGGCACCATCCACGTGATCATCAACAACCAGCTCGGGTTCACCACGGGGCCCGAGGCGGCCCGCTCGTCGGAGTACTGCACCGACATCGCCAAGATGGTGCAGGCCCCGATCCTGCACGTGAACGGCGACGACCCCGAGGCCTGCGTCCGGGTGGCGCGCCTGGCCTACGCGTACCGCCAGCGGTTCCACAAGGACGTGGTGGTGGACATGATCTGCTACCGCCGCCACGGCCACAACGAGGGCGACGACCCGAGCTACACGCAGCCGATCATGTACAAGCGCATCGAGGCCCGGCGCTCGGTGCGCAAGTTGTACACCGAGTCGCTGGTCAAGCGTGGCGACATCACCCTCGAGGAGTGCGAGCAGGCGCTCGACGACTTCCAGGCCAAGCTCCAGCAAGCGCTCGACCACACGCGCGAGTCGGCGCCCCCCGAGGGGGCGCGGGCCGCCGCGCCGCCGCCCGCGGCCGGCGTGCTCCCCCGCGTGGAGACGGGGGTGCCCCGAGAGCTCGTCGACCAGGTCATGCACGCCCTGGTCACCCCACCCGAGGGGTTCACCCTCCACCCCAAGCTGGCCAAGCAGTTCGAGAGCCGCCACCGCCTGTACGAGGACGGCGAGGTGGACTGGGGCTTCGCCGAGGCCATCGCCCTCGGCTCACTGCTGCTCGAGGGCACCCCGGTGCGCATCGCCGGCCAGGACAGCCGGCGGGGCACCTTCTCGCACCGGCACTCCGCGCTGTTCGACTACGAGACCGGTGCCGAGTACCTGCCCCTCGCCCACCTGGGCCCCGACCAGGCCAAGTTCTTCATCTACGACTCGCTGCTGTCCGAGTACGCGGCCCTCGGCTTCGAGTACGGCTACTCGGTGGTCCACAAGGACGCGCTGGTGTGCTGGGAGGCGCAGTTCGGCGACTTCTCCAACGGCGCCCAGATCGTCATCGACCAGTACGTCGTCGCCGCCGAGGACAAGTGGGGCCAGACCTCGGGGCTGGTCATGCTCCTGCCCCACGGGTACGAGGGTCAGGGCCCCGAGCACTCCTCGGCCCGCATCGAGCGCTTCCTCACCCTGTGCGCCGAGGACAACATCCAGGTGTGCAACGCGTCGACGGCGGCGCAGTACTTCCACCTGCTGCGGCGCCAGATGCGCCGGGGCATCCGCAAGCCGCTCGTCGTGTTCACGCCCAAGTCGCTCCTGCGGGCCCGCTCGGCCCGCAGCCACGTCGACGAGCTGACCTCGGGCACGTTCCTCGAGGTGATCGACGACCCGGGAGTGGACGACCCCGGCGCCGTCACCCGGGTGGTGCTGGCCAGCGGCAAGGTGGCCCACGACGCCCTCGCCGCCCGCGACGAGCAGGGTGCCCCGGTGGCGGTGGCGCGCGTCGAGCAGCTGTACCCGTGGCCCTACGACCACGTGGCCGAGGTGCTCGGGCGCTACCCGAACGCGAAGGAGCTGGTGTGGCTCCAGGAGGAGCCCGAGAACATGGGGCCCTGGAACTTCGTCAAGGGCCGCCTGTACGAGGCCCACGAGGACACCCACACGATCCGTCGGATCAGCCGCACCGAGTCGGGCAGCCCGGCCACCGGCAGCCACGCCGTGCACCAACAAGAGCAGGCCGAGCTCCTGTCGGCGGCGCTGGCGTAACCCCGAACCCCGCCGGCGCCGGCGCCGGGGCCCCGAGGCCGAGTCAGGCGAGGAGGTCGCGGGCGACGGCGTCCCAGAGCTCGGTGGACAGGCGCAGCGAGTCCTGGTCGACGCGCTCGTCGTTGCCGTGGAACATCGTGCCGAAGTCCTCGATGGTGAGGCGCTCGCTGAACAGCCCGAAGCCGTAGGCGGGCACGCCGCGGCGGCGGAAGAAGCGCCCGTCGGTCGCGCCCACGGTGAGGAACGGCACCAGCTTCGACTCGCCGTACCAGCGCGGGGTGAGGCGGGCCAGGCTGTCCCAGAGCGGGGTGTCCACCGACGAGGAGCTGGACGGGTCGTTGCTGTCGATCTCGATCCGCACCCGGTCGGCCAGGTCGCCGAGGGCGTCACCGAGGATCGCGTGGATGTCCTCGGAGGTCTGGCCCGGCAGCGTGCGGATGTCGACCTGGAGCGTCACCTCGTCGGGGATCACGTTGATCTTGGTCCCGCCGTGCATGACCGTGGGCGCCATCGTGGTGTGGGTGCACGCGTGGAACTGGCGGGCCATGCCCACCGGGAGCACGTCGAGGGCGCCGACGAGCTGGTCGGGGTCGAGCAGCGGGGCGACGAGCTCGTCGGGGTACTCCATCCCCTCGAGGAAGGCCCGCCAGATGTCGTGGATCTGGGTGGCGGGCTGGTGCTCGGCGATGCGGCGCACCACCTCGGCGGCGGTGACGAGGGCGTTGTCGGTCTTGAAGGGCTGCGAGCCGTGCCCGGGGGTTCCCGTCACCGTGAGGTGGACGCCGTGCAGGCCCTTCTCGCCCACGATGACCGGCAGCTTCAGCCCGGTGGGCGACGGGATGGGGATGCCGCCGGACTCGGTGATGACGTAGTCGGCCCGGACCGCGTCGAGCTCGTGGCCGAGGAGGTGGTCGGCGCCGTAGGTGGCGTTGGCCTCCTCGTCGGCAACCGCCAGGTAGACGAGGGTGCCCTTCGGGCGGAACCCGTCCCGGGCGAGGTACTTGAAGGCGGTGGCCATCGAGGCGGTGAGGTTGAGCATGTCGACCGCGCCGCGGCCCCACACCTCACCGTCGACGAGCTCGCCCCCGAAGGGGTCACGGCTCCAGCCCGAGGGGGTGACCGGCACGACGTCGGTGTGGCCCATCAGCAACAGCGTGGGGGCCTCCGGGTCGGTGCCCTCGATGCGCCCGACGAGGCTGGTCCGCCCCGGCGCGGCCTCGTACCGCTCGAGATCGCACCCCGGGCCCTCGAGGTAGCCGGCGAGCAGGTCGGCGCTGCGGATCTCCTGGCCCGACTCGGGGGTCCCGTCGTTGACGCAGGCGTTGCGGATGAGGTGTTGGAGGAGGTCGGTGACCTCGGCGGTGACCGTGTCGGCGGCAGGCAGCACCCGGCCAGGGTAGATCCGATCGGCGAAGCCGCTCCCACGAAGGACCAGCCGACACGTGACCGGCGACGTGCCGGAGCGGAGCGAAGGCGCCGCGCCGACGAACCGGATCGGCGAAGCCGCTGCGACGAAGGAGCAGCCAGACAACAGGTATGTCGGGTCCGCGACCCGTCAGGTGCTTGACTGGGACCCGTCATGGCCTCGATGCACGTCGTGGTCGACGGCTCCAACATCGCCACCGAGGGCCGGTCGACCCCCAGTCTCAAGCAACTCGACGAAGCCGTGCGGGCGTTCCTGGCCGAGCACCCCCACGACAAGCTCACGGTCGTCGTGGATGCCACGTTCGGGCACCGCATCGACGGCTCCGAGCGCAAGCTGTTCGACGACGCCATCGCCAACAACGAGATGGTGACCCCGCCGGCCGGCGCCATCGGGCGGGGCGACGCCTTCGTCCTGGAGATCGCCGAGCGGGCCGGTGCCACCGTGCTGTCCAACGACTCGTTCCAGGAGTTCCACGGGATGCACCCGTGGCTGTTCGACGAGGGGCGCCTCATCGGGGGCAAGCCCGTGCCCGAGGTGGGCTGGGTCTTCGTGCCCCGGTCGCCGGTGCGCGGCGCCACCAGCCAGCGCGCCGTGCGCGAGGCCCGCAAGAAGGCGTCGGGCGCCAGCCAGAAGCGCGCCTCCCAGGAACCGGCGTCGACCGGCGATGCCGCCGGTTCCACGGGCGGCGGGCGGGGCCGGGGACGCTCCAAGAAGGCCACCGAGGCCGGAGCCGGCGGGTCGGCCAAGGGGGGCGGCTCCGGCGGCGGGTCGAAGAAGGCCGCGCCCAAGAAGGCCGCGTCCGGGTCGAGCACCTCGAAAGGCGGCGACACCGCGAAGGGCGGCACCGCGAAGGGCACGGCGAAGGCCGCCGGCAAGGATGCGGCGACGCCGGCCAAGCGCACCAGCGTCAACAAGACCAACGAGCCGATGGCGTTCATCGAGTTCGTGGCCAACCACCCCGTGGGCAGCACGGTCACCGGCGAGGTCGAGCGGTTCTCGTCCCACGGCGCGTACGTGCAGGCGGGCGGCGCCCGCTGCTACGTCTCGCTGAAGTCCCTGGGCGACCCGCCGCCCAACCGGGCCCGCGACGTGGTCGAGCGGGGCGAGGTGCGGGAGTTCGTGGTGCTGGCCTTCGACACGCCCCGACGGGGCATCGACCTGATCCTGCCGGGCCTGCCCGCCACCCCCGAGCCCACCACCGCCGAGGACGCGCAGGAGGCCGCCACCATCGTCGACGGCGTGCAGGACGTGCCCGCCGCCGCCCGCAAGGCGGCCAAGAAGCGCGGTGGCATCGCCGAGGCCGCGAAGAAGCTCATCGGCCGCAAGAAGTAGCCGGCTGCCGCATGCCGGTCTCGGCTTCGTAGGCTGCGAATCCGGTCTCGACGATCCCCGCGGATCGTGACGCTGCGCAGCAGGGCGGAACCGCACCACCGTCGTACGCCGGATCCCGCAGGGGCGCCGACGACGGCTCCCACGCTGCGCAGGCGGAGCGGAGCAGCACCAACGTCGTACGTCGGATCCCGAAGGGATGCCGACGAAGGAGGCACAAACCAGACATGTCGCAAGCACAGTTCATCTTCACGATGCGCAAGGTCAGCCGGTTCTACCCGCCCGACCGTGAGGTGCTGAAGGACATCACCCTCGCGTTCTACCCGGGGGCCAAGATCGGCGTGATCGGCCCGAACGGGTCGGGCAAGTCGTCGTTGCTGCGCATCATGGCCGGCCTGGACGACGAGTTCACCGGCGATGCCAAGCTCACCCAGGGCTTCACCGTCGGCCTGCTCGAGCAGGAGCCGCAGCTCGACGAGGCCAAGGACGTGCTCGGCAACGTGATGGACGGCGTCGGCGAGACCGCCACCCTGCTGGCGCGCTACGACGAGGTGATGGCGGGCTGGGCCGACCCCGACGCCGACTACGAGAAGCTGGGGGCCCAGCAGGCCGAGCTCGAGGCCAAGATCGAGGCGGCCGGCGCCTGGGACCTCCAGCGCACGATCGAGATCGCCATGGACGCCCTGCGCCTCCCGCCGGGCGACGCCGACGTGTCCACCCTGTCCGGCGGCGAGCGCCGCCGGGTGGCGCTGTGCCGCCTGCTGCTCTCGCGTCCCGACCTGCTGCTGCTCGACGAGCCCACCAACCACCTCGACGCCGAGTCGGTGGCGTGGCTCGAGCGCACCCTCCAGGAGTACTCGGGCACGGTCGTGGCCATCACCCACGACCGCTACTTCCTCGACAACGTGGCGGGCTGGATCCTCGAGCTCGACCGCGGCCGCGGCCACCCGTTCGAGGGCAACTACAGCTCGTGGCTCGAGCAGCGCCGTACCCGCCTCGAGGCCGAGGACAAGGCCGACTCGGCCCGCGCCCGCACGCTCGACCGCGAGCTCGAGTGGGTGCGCATGGCCCCCAAGGCCCGCCAGTCCAAGGGCAAGGCCCGTCTCGCCGCGTACGAGAAGCTGCTGGCCGAGGCGAAGGAGGCCGAGGGTCGGGTGAACGAGCTGGAGATCACGATCCCCGCCGGTCAGCGCCTCGGCGACCTCGTCATCGAGGCCGACCACCTGGCCAAGGGGTTCGGCGACAAGCTCCTCGTCGAGGACCTGTCGTTCTCGTTGCCGCCGGCCGGCATCGTCGGCGTCATCGGTCCCAACGGCGCCGGCAAGACCACGCTGTTCCGCATGATCGTGGCGGCCGCCGAGGGTGATGCCGAGGGCCCGACCGCCCCCGACTCGGGCGCCCTCACCATCGGCCCCACGGTGGAACTGGCCTACGTCGACCAGTCCCGCGCCGCCCTCGACCCGGATGCCACGGTGTACGAGGAGATCACGGGCGGACTCGACGAGATCACCGTGGGTGGCCGCGTCGTGAACGGCCGGGCCTACGTGGCCTCGTTCAACTTCAAGGGCTCCGACCAGCAGAAGAAGGTCGGCACGCTGTCGGGCGGCGAGCGCAACCGGGTGCACCTGGCCAAGGTGCTCAAGACCGGCGGCAACGTCCTCCTGCTCGACGAGCCCACCAACGACCTCGACGTGGACACGCTGCGCGCGCTGGAGGGCGGCCTCGAGTCCTTCCCCGGCTGCGCGGTGATCATCAGCCACGACCGCTGGTTCCTCGACCGGGTCGCCACCCACGTGCTGGCCTTCGAGGGCGACTCGCAGGTGCGGTGGTTCGAGGGCAACTTCACCGAGTACGAGGCCTTCCGCCGCAAGGAGCTCGGCGCCGAGGCCGACCAGCCCCACCGCATCAAGTACAAGCCCCTCGTCCGCGGCTAGCGGTACCCGCCGAGGGTCAGGCGCCGGGGTCGACCCGGAGGAGGGTGTCGGGGTCGATGGCCGAGGCCCAGACGAGCCCGGCCGCGGCGCCGAGACCCCGGGCCGGGGTGTCGATGTCCGCGGTCTCGACCACCCGACTCGTTCGGGCGTCGATGCGCACGACTCGTCCGGGTCCCGCGTCGGCCACCCACACGTCCTCGTCGTCGGTCGCGACGAGGTTCGGGGCGTCACCGACGTCGACCGTCGCCACGACCTCGTTCGAGGCCTCGTCCACCTGCACCAGGGTGCCGTCACCCTCGACGGTCACCCAGACCCCCTGATCGTCGGCCGCGACGTCGGACGGCCGGGCGCCGACGCGCACCCGGGCGACCTCCTCCCCGACGTCCGGGTCGACGCGCACGACCGCGCCCTCGTCGCGCAGCACCAGCCAGACGGCCTCGTCGCTCACCGCGATGCCCCGCGCGTCGGCGTCGAGGGGCACGGTGGTGACGACGGCGTCGGTCGCCGGGTCGATGCGCATGACCGAACGGTCCCCGAAGTTGATCAGCCAGACCGAGTCCCCGGTGGCGGCGATGCCGGTCGGACGCGAGCCGACGTCGATGGTGGCGACGACGGCATCGGACTCGGCGTCGATGCGACTGACGGTGCCGTCCCCGGTGTTGGTCACCCAGAGCGAGTCGGCCGTCGCGGCCACCCGGTGCGGCTGAGCGCCGACCCCGATCGTGGCGACCTCGTCACCCGATCCCGTGAGGCGGGTGACCGAGTCGTCGTCGGAGTTGGCGACCCACACCCCCGCCGGCGTCGCCACGACGCCGCGCGGCGCCGATCCCACGGCGATCGACTCCACGCGGGGCGACGTCTCGACCGGACCACCCGGGGGGTCGTCGGACCCCCCGTCGGCCCACCGCCAGACGACCGCCCCACCGATGAGGAGGAGCACCAGCAGCGCACCGGCGGCGACCGCCCGCGCCGGTCGTCGACCCCCACGGGTCGCCTCCCCCTCCGACTCGGAGCGGGGCGCAGGCGCCGGCGGAGCGTCCGCCTCGGGGCGGGCGCGGGAAGCGGCCCGGGCGTCGGGATCGAGATGGTCGGCCGCCGGTCCGCCGCCGGGCGTGCGCCGGGCCCCTCGATCGACGTCGGCCCCGCTCCGGAGCCGCCGTCCGAAGGCGGCTCGTCCTCCGCCTCCGCCGCGGCATTCTCGTCGAGACCTCGCTCCGCCACCCCGCGCGCGGCCAGCCGCAGCTCGGTGACGGGCAGGCCATGGTCCCGCTGCGCCCGCTGCAGCTGCTGTCCGAACGCGGCGGCGTCCACCGGGCGCACGTCCGGGTCCTTGGCCAGGCTCTCGGCGAGCAGCCGCGCCACGTCGTCGGGCACTCCGGACAGTGTCCGGGCGGGCTCGCGCAGCACGCGGGTGATCTGGGCGGCGAGGGAGGGCGATCCGTCGACGACCGGCGGCGCACCGTCGACCAGGGTGAACAGCGTGGAGGCGAGACCGTACAGATCGGCCCGCTCGTCCGGCTCCGCGCCCTCGAGGATCTCGGGGGCGACGTGGGCGACCGAGAACGTGGCGTGTCCCGTCGTGGCGCCGCTGCCCTCGAACGCGGCGATGCCGAAGTCGCCCAGCTTCGCCTCGCCGAACGGACCGACCAGCAGGTTCTCGGGCTTCAGGTCGCGGTGCAGCACGCCGGCCCCGTGGGCAGCACCGAGCGCTCCGGCGACCTCGACGCCCCGGGCGAGGGCGTCCTGCCAGGCCAGAGCACCCCGAGTCTCCACCAGGTCACCGAACGAGCCCGCGGGCAGGTACTCCATCGAGAGCCAGGGCCGGCTGTCCTCCTCGCACAGCCCCGAGTCGTGGAGGACGACGACGTGAGGGTGCCAGGAGAGCCGCCCCATGGCCTGGCACTCGCGCTCGAACCGTCGACGGGCCGCCTCGTCCACGTCCACGACGTCGAGCACCTTCACCGCGACGACGCGGTCGACGCGGGTCTGGCGGGCTCGGTAGACCGTCCCGAAGCCGCCGCGACCGATCAGGGTGAGGTCGTCGAAGCCGTCGATCCGCGGTGGCATCGGGCGTCTTGCCCCTCCCCGTCGCCCGTACACGTCCGCCCGTCCCCACGAGTCTAGGACGGGCGCGTCCCGCCGAGCCGGGGAGCGGCTCATGCGCGGGCGTCTGGTGCCGACAGGAAGTCATGGCTCCCACCACCACCCGCCGCTCGCGGGCCGGGGGGCGGGCCGCGCCACGATCCCGGCGCTGGACCAGCCGGGCGGTGCTGCGGGCGATCGAGCCCGGCAGCTCGGTGACCTGCGTGGAGTGCGGCGAGCCGGTGAAGTTCCGGGCCAAGGTCAAGGCGCAGCAGGCGATCTGCAACGTCTACGTCAAGGGCGTGTGGGACCGCGTCGAGCACTACCACGCCGAGTGCTACACGACCGCCGGTGCTCCCTACGGTGAGGCGCAGCCGCCCGCCGCTACGACGCCCCGCCGGGGGGCGGCAGCGAGCGCAGCCGCTCGGCCAGCGCCAGCTCCAGCGGCCTGACCGCCCCGAAGCGGTCGCCGACGGGGCCCGTCACCGCGAGGGTCGCGACGTACGGGCCGTCGATCGCCATCAACAGCACGGTGTCGTCCTCGCCCAGTTGGTTCTCCGCCCGGACGAGGAAGGCCGCCGCGTCGGTGCCGAGATCGGGGATGGGGAAGCCGCCGAGCACCCGGCGGGTGATCTGGCCCCCGTTCGGGTCGGGCTGCACCCACGGCTCGGTGCAGGTGCGGGTCAGCGCCGCGAACCGCTGTCCCAGCGCGCTCGCCTGCGGCTCGGGCAGCGCGCTCACGGTGTGGGTGACCGCGTAGCGGTCCACCCGGAACTGCGAGAACCGGCCCGCCTCGGCGCCGAGCTCGACCCGAAGGTCCTGACCGCAGGGCTTGATGCGCTGGCCCGGGCCCACCGCCCCGAAGTCGCCGGCGAGCAGGATCGGCTCGACCGCGTCCGGCTCGGGGAAGTCCGAGGGCCGCAACAGCGCCGGCGTGAGGTCCACCGCGGCGAGCTCCTCGGCCGTCGCCGACGAGCTGGTGGGGCCCGACCCGGCCACCGCCGCGCCCGCGGCAGCACCGGTGTCGTCGTCGTCGCTTCCGCACGCGACCGTCCCGACGGCGAGGGCGAGCACCAACGCCGCGGCCGCCGCCGGCCGGGCGACGACGAGGCGACGCCGAGGCGTGCGCTCAGCCACCCGGGGAGAGGCCCACCAGGGCGAGCACCGCGGCCGCCTGCGCCGCCGGGTCGCCGTCGGCGGGGGTCAGCTCGAGCTCGGGCGCGACCGGCGCCTCGTAGGGGTCGTCGATCCCGGTGAAGTCGGTGATCTCGCCGGCACGCGCCTTGGCGTAGAGGCCCTTGGGGTCGCGACGCTCGCACTCCTCGATCGGCGTGTTGACGAACACCTCGAAGAAGGGGACCTCGGCGGCGGCGTGCGCGGCCCGCGCCCGGTCGCGGTCGGCCCGGTAGGGGCTGATGAGCGGCACGAGGGCCACCACGCCGGCGTCGGCGAACAGCCGGGCCACCTCGCCCACCCGCCGCACGTTCTCGGAGCGGTCGGCGGCGCTGAAGCCCAGGTCGCCGTTGAGGCCGTGGCGCAGGTTGTCGCCGTCGAGCAGGTAGGCCGGCCGTCCGGCGTCGAGCAGGCGGCGCTCGACGGCGACCGCGACCGACGACTTCCCCGAGCCGGACAGGCCGGTGAACCAGAGCGTGGCGCCGGCCGTGCCCAGGGCGGCCCAGCGCTCGGCACGCGGCAGCTCGGAGGGGTGCCACACCACGTTCTCGCTGGCCATGGTCAGAACCTACGCGGCCGGTCGGGCGGCGCCGGGTCGCGGCGGGGCCACGGCCCTCAGGTGGTGGGACCGAGGATCATGCCCGCACCCACGGTCTCGTTGGTGGCCTCGTCGACGAGGATGAAGCTGCCCGTCGTCCGGTTGCGCCGGTACTCGTCGTAGAACAGCGGCGCCGTGGTGCGCAGGCTGACCCGGCCGATCTCGTTGAGGGTCAGCTCGTTGGCGTCCTCGTCGCGGTGCAGGGTGTTGATGTCGAGCCGGTAGTGCAGATCCTTGACCAGGGCCCGCACCGAACGGGTGGTGTGCTTGAGGGCCAGCTTGGCGCCGGGGGCCAGGATCGACGACTCCGACATCCAACACACCGTGGCGTCGACGTCCTGGCCGGTCTCGGGCCGGTTCTGGGGCCGGCAGATCATGTCGCCACGCGAGATGTCGATGTCGTCCTCGAGCAGCACCGACACCGCCATGGGCCCGTACGCCTCGTCGACCGGCCCGTCGATGGTGTCGATGCGGGCCACGCGCGACGTGAAGCCCGAGGGCAGGGCCACGATGTCGTCGCCGGGCTTCAGCACACCGCCGGCCATGGTGCCCGCGTAGCCGCGGTAGTCGTGGTGCTCGTCGCTCTTCGGCCGCAGCACGTACTGCACGGGGAAGCGCACGTCGATGAGGTTGCGGTCCGACGCGATGTGGACCTCCTCGAGGTGGTGCAGCAGCGACGTGCCCTCGTACCAGGGCATGTTGGCCGAGCGATCCACGACGTTGTCGCCGTGCAGGGCCGAGATGGGGATGAAGGTGAGGTCGGCGATGTCGAGCCGGGCGGCGAACTCGCGGAACTCGGCCTTGATGGCCTCGAAGACGTCCTGGTCGTAGCCCACGAGGTCCATCTTGTTGACGCACAGCACCAGGTGGGGGATGCGCAGCAGCGACGCGATGAAGGCGTGGCGCCGGGACTGCTCGACGAGGCCGTTGCGGGCGTCGACCAGCACCAGGGCGAGGTTGGCGGTCGACGCGCCGGTGACCATGTTGCGCGTGTACTGGATGTGGCCAGGGGTGTCGGCGATGATGAACTTGCGCTTGGGGGTGGCGAAGTAGCGGTAGGCCACGTCGATCGTGATGCCCTGCTCGCGCTCGGCGCGGAGGCCGTCGGTGAGCAGCGCGAGGTCGACGTAGTCGTCGCCGCGCTGGCGGCTGGTGCGCTCGACGGCTTCGAGCTGATCCTCGAAGATCGCCTTGGAGTCGTAGAGCAGCCGCCCGATGAGGGTGGACTTGCCGTCGTCGACGGAGCCGGCGGTGGCGAGGCGGAGGAGCTCCATCAGAAGTAGCCCTCCCGCTTGCGGTCCTCCATGGCGGCCTCGGACACGCGGTCGTCGGCGCGGGTGGCCCCGCGCTCGGTGATGCGGGTGGCGGCCACCTCGGCGATCACCTTGTCGATCGTGTCGGCCGAGGACTCGACCGCTCCGGTGCACGAGGCGTCGCCGACGGTGCGGTACCGGACCACGGCCTCGAAGGGCTCCTCGTCGTCGGCGAGCGTGACGTAGGGGCCCACCGCGAGGAGCATGCCGTCGCGGCGGAACACCTCACGGCGGTGGGCGTAGTAGATGGACGGGATCTCGACGCCCTCCTCGGCGATGTACTGCCAGATGTCGAGCTCGGTCCAGTTGGAGAGCGGGAACACCCGGATGTGCTCGCCCTTGCGGTGGCGGCCGTTGTAGAGGCTCCACAGCTCGGGGCGCTGGTTCTTGGGGTCCCACTGGCCGAACTCGTCGCGGAACGAGAACACCCGCTCCTTGGCCCGGGCCTTCTCCTCGTCGCGGCGGGCGCCCCCGAAGGCGGCGTCGAACTCGTGCTCCTCGATGGCGTCGAGCAGCGTGGTGGTCTGGAGGCGGTTGCGTGAGGCGCGGGGCCCGGTCTCCTCCCGCACCCGGCCCCTGTCGATGGACTCCTGGACCGAGGCGACCACCAGCCGGGCGCCCAGCTCGTCGACCCGCTGGTCCCGGAACGCGAGCACCTCGTCGAAGTTGTGCCCGGTGTCGACGTGCATGACCGGGAACGGCAGGGGGCAGGGCCAGAAGGCCTTCTCGGCGAGGCGCAGCATCACGATCGAGTCCTTGCCCCCCGAAAAGAGCAGGACCGGCCGCTCGAACTCGGCGGCGACCTCGCGCATGATGTGGATCGCCTCCGCCTCGAGGGCGCGCAGATGGGACAGCTCGTAGTGCATGGCGCCGAAAGCCTAGTCTCGGCACCTGAATTCCCGACCAGACGGGTCGGCATCGTGGCGGAGCAGCCGCACCGACGAACCGGATGGCGAAGCCCTCCCGACGACTCTCTACGCTGCGCAGCGGAGCGGAGCAGCCGCACCGACGAACCGGATGGCGAAGCCGTCCCGACGAAGGAGGGACATAGCAGACATGCCTGCATCGGCCGCCGATCACGCCCTGGCCCACCGGCTCGCCGCCGAGGCGGGCGAACTGCTGGTCGATCTGCGGGCGCGCCTCACCGCCGAGGGTGCGCCGCCGGCGGCGCTCAAGGCCGAGGGCGATCGCCAGGCCCACGAGCGGCTGATGGCGGGGCTGGCCGACGCGGCGCCCGGCGACGCCGTGCTGTCCGAGGAGGGCCGGGACGACCTCGCCCGCCTCGACGCCGCCCGGGTGTGGATCGTGGATCCCCTGGACGGCACGCGCGAGTTCGGCGAGGTGCCCCGCACCGACTGGGCGGTGCACGTGGCGCTGGTCGAGGGCGGCGTGCCCATCGCCGGCGCGGTCGCCCTCCCGGCCCAGGGGGTCACCCTCAGCACCGCCGCGCCGCCCTCCCTCGCCCCGCCCGACGCCGGCCCGCCCCGCCTCGTCGTCAGCCGCACCCGCCCCCCGGCGGCGGCCCAGCGGCTGGCCGAGGCGCTCGACGGCGTACTGGTCGAGATGGGCTCGGCGGGGGCCAAGGCCATGGCCGTGGTGCAGGGGGCGGTGGACATCTACGCCCACTCGGGCGGCCAGTACGAGTGGGACTCCTGTGCGCCGGTGGCCGTGGCCGCGGCCGCGGGCCTGCACACGTCGCGTCTCGACGGCTCCCCGCTCGCCTACAACCAGGCCGACGTCTACCTGCCCGACCTGCTCATCTGCCGGCCCGAGCTGGCCGACGCCGCGTTGGCGGCACTCGCCGCCTGAGCGACGGCTCCGGTCGCCGGCGCACTCAGCGCGCCACGCGCAGCGCGACCTGCTTGTAGGCGGTGGTGGCGCCGAGGGGCTCGTAGGACCAGCCGAACGCCGTGGTGAAGTCGCGGAAGGCCCGGAACTCGTGGTCGGCGTTGCGGACCGACCCGAACTCGTCGAACACGAGCACGTCGCCCGGGCGGAGGCGGGGGGCGAGCGAGGCCAGCACGAACAGCGTGGACGAGTACAGGTCGGCGTCGAGGTGCACGATCGTGCGGCGCCCGACGGGCGCGGTCTCGAGCCACGGGCCCAGCGTGTCCTGGAACAGCCCCACCACGTAGTCGATGCGGTCGTCGTCGATGTCGGGCACGCGCCCACCGGCGGTGAACGCGCCCGCCCCCACCTTGCCCCAGTCCTCGGGGAGGCCCTCGAAGGTGTCGAAGCCGACGAGGCGGGTGGCGGGGTGGTGCAGCGCCGCGCTCCACCAGCGCAGCGACGCCCCGGTCGACACCCCGAACTCCAGGTAGTCCAGCGGCTCGTCGTCGGCCAGGCCGTCGCGGACCGCGGCGTAGAGGTCCTCCCGCCGCTCGTGGGAGGCCACGACGCCGCTCTCGGCCAGCCAGGCCGACGTGTCGGCCAGCGAGAGGCCGGCGCCGAGGGCCCGGCGGAGCGGGGCCGGCACCGCTCGGTGCCAGCCGGGGCCGACGAGCGCGGCGCGCACCCGGCGCCGGAGCGGGGACGGGACCATCAGGCGTTCCTCCTCAGCTGCTCGCGCACCTGGGTGAGGCCCCCACGGAGGCGGGGGCGGACGAGGCGGCGGTTGCCGGCGCACGCCAGGCGGTGCAGGCGCAGGTCGAGGCCGCTGTGGGCGACGGCGCAGGCGATTCGGTGCCGTCGCCAGCTCCGGTTGCCGGGGGCGACGGTGGCGCGTGCCGACACGCCCAGGGTCTGCACGCCGAAGGGCTGGCCGAGGGCGAACGCCAGCGGCTGCGAGTCGACGGTCAGGTCGGGTGGGGGCCGGCCCTCGAGCCGCTCGAAGGTGCGGCGACCCACGTCGAAGCGGATCGTCTCGTCCCGGTCGGGCAGGTGGGCGACGACGGGGCCCAGGCGGCGCACCACGAGCTCGGGCAGCACGGTCCGGAGCTGGTCGCAGCGCCAGTCGAAGCCGGCCTCGACGTCGGCGAGCGGGACGGGCGCGACCCGCCGGTAGGGCAGGTCGTCCAGTGCGTCGTAGCGCTCGTCCCACCAGGCGAGGGCCTGCGACGAGTCGTGCTCGGCGCCCACCTCGTACCGCTCGCCGGGCACCAGCACGACGGAGGTGTGGCCCCGGTCGGCCAGCACCCGCGCCACGTCGCTCGGCCGGTTGGCGTGCTCGTTGACGTACCGGTTGTCCTCGGTGCAGAAGTAGACGTAGCTGGCGATGGGGACGGTCACCGCGGCGTCGAGCCCCTCGTGGTCGCGCACGACGGTGTCGAGCACCCGGCTCGCCTGCGCCGCGAGGCGGTCGGCCCGGTCCGGGTGACCGCCGTACCCGGCGAGCGAGAACTGGTCCAGCAGGACGTCGCAGCGGCCGAGGTCGGCCCGCAGGAGCCGGCGGTCGGGGTCGCTGAGCTCGGCGTCGTTGACGTCGACGACCACCCGACCGGCGTGCTCGACGGCCAGGCAGGTGTCCATCTGCCCCACCTCGTAGCTGTAGGCGGTGACGCCGTCCCCCAGTGGGACCCTCCCCCGGTGGGGGATGGAGCACACGTCGGCGAAGCCGAGGCGCCCGAGGGCGCTGGCGAGCTTCGCCGCGTCGCCGGCGCGCAGCAGGACCCGGACGCGGCCCTTGAGCTCGTCCGGCAGCGCGCGGAGCGTGGCCACGTGGAAGTGGTCGGCGTGCTCGTGCGAGATCCACAGGTGGGTGACCCGGTCGAGGGCGCCCTCGGGGAGCACGGCCGGGGCGAGCAGGTCCCACGAGTCGTTGAACGCGGTGCCCGACAGCCACGGATCGGTCCAGACGCACACCGGCCCGGCGTCGACGAGCACCGAGGCGTGGGCGACGAGGGTGATCCCCGTCCCGGGCGTCGACGCGCTCACCGGCCCTCCACGAGCGAGAACGTCAGGCGGCGAGCGCCCGGGTCGGCGGCGTCGAGGCGGAGGCGCACCGTCGCCCCGGCCTCGAGCCGGGGGTCGTCCACGCGGGCGAGGACCGCCGGGGCCAGCAACTGCACCGTCGCCCGCCCCTCGGCGGCGGTGGTGACGACGGCGTCGAACACCTCGCCCACGCGGGGGCCGAGCAGCACCGTCTCCACGAAGTCGATGATGGCGCGCTCGAGCGCGCGCTGCCGCTGGTGGGCCGCGTCCATGGTGGCGGGAAGGGCCGGGAGGGCCGCGAGCGCCCATTCGGGGGGCTCCCTCGATTCGGCGAGGGCGAGCACGACCTCGTTGGCGAACCGGTCCGCGAGCCGGCGCAGGGGGGCGGTCACGTGGGCGTACGGCGCGGCGATGGCGCCGTGCAGGGGCTGGTCCGGGACCGGACCGTCGAAGGCCGTGTAGGACGCGCCCCGCAGGGTCCGGGCCGCCTGGGCGAGGACCGCGGCGTGCGAGGGGCGCCGGGCGTCGAGGCTGCGGACGAAGTCCGGGTACGAGCAGCCGCCGGGCCACGGAACGCCGAGCGCCGCCGCGCTCGCCCGGAGCCCGGTGAACACCTCGGGCGGCGCCGGCGGCAGCGTCCGCAGGAGGCCGATCCGCCCCTCGAGCATGAGCTGCGCCGCCGCCATGCCGGTGAGGAGCGACACCTGCTCGTTCCAGCGCTCGACGGGCAGCGGACCGTCGAATCGCAGGTCCAGCGCCCCGTCACGGCCGACGACGACATCCTGCGCCGGCAGGGGGAGGCTGACCCCGCCCCGGTCCCGTTCCCGTTCGAGGCGGAGCTGGCCGACCTCGCGGAGCAACTGGAGGGACGGCGTCGCCGAGCCGTCGTCGACGGTGGCCTGCACCGTGCGGTAGTCGAGCTGCCGCCGACTCCGGACCGTGGCCCGCTCGACGCCGACGTCGGCGAGCGCGCCCCGCTGGTCGAGGTCGAGGGTCCACAGCACCGCGGGTCGGTCCACGCCGGGGAGCAGGCTGGCGGCGCCCTCGGAGAGCGCCGGTGGGTACAGCGGGGCCCGCCGGTCGGGCGAGTAGAGGGTGACGCCGCGCGCCCGGCTCTCCTGGTCGAGGGCGTCCCCGGCGACCACGAAGGCGCCGACGTCGGCGATGGCGTAGTGGACGCGGTAGCCGCTGCCGCGCTGCACCGCTCCGTAGGCCTGGTCGAGGTCCCGGCTGCCGGGCGGGTCGACCGTGACGAGCTCGAGGTCGCGGCGGTCCCGGCGGCCGGCCCGCGCCGCGGTGTCGCCCGACCGGTCCGCTCCCCGCTCGACGGCGGCCGTCGCGGCGGCCTCGACCGCCGGCGGGAAGGCGTCCGGGACGCCGAGCTCGGCGCGGATGGCGGCCAGGGCCGCGCCGTGCCCGGGAGGGGCGGCCAGGTGGAGCCGGAGAGGGGGCACGACCGACGGCGGCGACGGATCAGGACGGGGGGTTCACGATGGGGCCGTCGCCCGGGGGGTACGCCCCGGTGGCGCTCAGGTCACCCAGGTCGCCCGACGGGGGGTCCGGGCGGACCGACGCGTCCGCGCCCCGGCGGCGCCGCCCTCGGCCGACGCGGACGAGCAGGCCGACCGACAGGAGCAGGGCGTACAGCGCCACGACGGTCTCGGCGAAGACGATGCCCATCACCGCGAACTGGCTCGGCTCCTGGATCGCGCCCCGGTCGTTGTAGCACTGGAGGGTCCACTCGATGTAGGTCTCCCCGGGCACGGGGTTGCTCGAGGTGATGTCCACGTAGCTGTGGTCGTAGGGGGCGTCGCAGAGGAACGGGGCGCTGAGGCGGGCCAGCGCCGGGAACATGGCCACACCCGCCGTGGCCACCATGAGCGCCACGAACACGATGACGACCGTGGCGCACCCGAGGCTGGCGAAGAAGGTGGCCTTGGTGCTGCGACCGGGCTCGACGGTGCCGGGCGCGGTGAGGCCCTGTGCCCGGTGCTTGAGCCGTGTGGTCGGCGGCAGTGCGCCGAGGCGGACGCCGCCGGGCACGACCGTCGCGGTGCCGTGCACGACCGTCGTCCCGGGCGGGGGCGGCGCGGCGGCACCCCCGCCGGACGGCGCCGGCGGGTCACCACCGGCCTCGGGCCCCGGGTCGCGCTCGGGCGTGGGGGCGACGGGGGCGAACGGCGCGCTGGTGGCGGGACCACCCGCCGTGTCGCCGGGGGCGGCGCTGCCGGTGGACTCGCGGATCAGGCGGGTCTTGGCGTCCTCGAACTCGTCGTCGGTCAACTGCCCCGCGGCGTGGAGCTCGCTCAGCCGGTTGAGGTCGTCCACCAGGCCCATCGGCGCGATGCTAACCAGTGCCCATGGACCTGAAGGTGGTGCGCTACGCCGTCGACGACGGGGTGGCGACGTTGACGCTGAACCGACCCGACCGCCTCAACGCGTGGACCGGGCGCATGCACGAGGAGTACCGCTGGGCCCTCGCGCGGGCCGAGGACGATCCCGCCGTGCGGGTGGTGGTGGTGACCGGCGCGGGCCGGGGCTTCTGCGCCGGCGCGGACACCGCCGCGCTCGACGGTCACGTGTCCGCCGGGGCCTACGACAGCGGCGTGCGCGCGCCGCTCGCCGAGCCCGGCTACGGCGTCCGCCCCGAGTTCGACCACGCGTTCGCGTTCCACTTCGGCATGGCCACGCCGGTGCTGGCCGCGGTCAACGGCCCCGCGGCGGGGGTCGGTCTCGTGCTCGCGTGCTTCGCGGACCTCCGCTTCGCCGCGCTCGACGCCAAGCTCACGACGGCCTCGGGCCGGCTCGGCCTGCCCGCCGAGTACGGCCTGTCGTGGGTCCTGCCCCGCCTGGTGGGCACCGGGCACGCCACCGACCTGCTGCTGTCCAGCCGGGTGGTCCTCGGCGAGGAGGCCGAGCGGATGGGGCTGGTCAACCGGGCGGTGCCCGGCGACGAGCTGCTCGGCGTCACCTACGAGTACGCCCGCCACCTCGCCACGGCCGTGTCGCCCCGGGCGACGGCGACCGCCAAGCGCCAGATCTACGCCGACCTCCACGGGGACGTCGGCACCTCCGTGGCGCGCGCCGAGGACCTGCTCGAGACGATGGTCGCCGAGCCCGACTTCGCCGAGGGCGTCGCCGCGCTCAAGGCCCGGCGGGTGCCCCGCTTCGCCGACGGGCCCGAGGGCGGGACGGACGCATGAGGCCCGTCCGTGCCCTCGCCGCCGTCGCCCTGGTCACGGCGCTCGCCGCCAGCGCCTGCGGGAGCGACGGGGGCGCCGACCCGGATGCCGGCTCGGGCGGCGGCGCGGACCCGGTGGCCCACCAGGCCGCCGCCGGCGTCTGCCGCATCCTCGTGGCCTTCGACCGGACGGTGGCGGTCGAGGTCAACGACGCGTCGCACCAGATCACCGCCGACACCGACCCGGACCGCACCCGGGCGCTCCTGCTCGAGGCGACCGAGGACGTGCGCGCCGCCACCCGCTTCCTGCCCCAGCGCTACGCCGCGCTGTCCATCCGGGACGACGGCGACGCCGGTCGACTCGTCGCCGACGCGTCCGAGGCGACCGCGGCGGTCGAGGAGCAGCTCGACGCCATCCAGGCCGAGCTGACGTCGGGCCTCGACGACGAGGACTCGCGCGCCATCCTCTCCGCGGTCTTCATCGACATGGAGAAGGTGCAGTCGCTCGCCCAGCCCGACCAGGGCGACTACGCCGACCCCGCGCTCGTCGACCAGCTCGACACGCTGGCGGACTGCGAGCACACGATCAGCCGCTGACCCACCGGGCGCCGGCCGGCCTCACGTGGTCGAGAGGACGTTGCCGGCGGCGTCGGCGACCACCGCCCCGTTCTGCCCGCGCGGCGTGGACACGAACACGGTGACGAGCGTGGGGCTCCCGGCCGGCCGCTGCACGGTGACGCTGCTGGTGACGTCGCCGCGCACGCCGGTGAGGCCCGGCGCATCGGCCACCAGCCCGGGCAGCGCCGAGAGGTCGACCTGTGACAGGGCGAAGAGCTGTGCCTCGAGGTCCACACCGGCGACGTCCTTCTCGCCGCCCTCGCTCGCGCCCTCGCCGGCGTCCCACCGGTAGACGTCGACCCGGCCGGGGTCGCCCGGCCGCTGCGCCTCCAGGTACACCGAGTCGGGGTAGACCGTGAGCTGGAGCGCCCGCACCGGTCCACCGACCGCCGCCCGGAGCTCGGCCACGGCCTCTTGGGGCCCGTCGACGAGCAGGTCGACCGCCGCCGCGCCGTCGGCGCCGCCGCTTGCGCCCGGGGCCCCGTCGTCGGGCACGTAGTCCTCCGGAGCGGTGCCCACCCCCCAGCTGCACCCGGCGGCGCCGGCGACGAGCAGGGCCCCGACGAGCAGCGACCGGAGCACCGAGGAGCGACCCATGGCCCGTCAGCGTACGTCCGGGCCGTGCAGCTCCCGGCGCACCTCGTCGGTGTGCTCGCCGAGGGCGGGCACGGGGCCCGGCCGGCGGTCGGGGTCGTCGGCCGAGAACGTCACCGGGGTCGCCACCGCGCGGTGGGCGGGACCCGACGCGCCCGCGGGCACGTCCACGAAGGCGCCGGCGGCGAGGGCCTGCGGGTCCTCGAGCACGTCCTCGGGCCGGTGGGCGGGCGCCCACCACACGTCGTGACGGTCGAACCGCTCCACCCACTCGTCACGGGTGAGGGTGGCGAACACCTCGTCCAGGGCGGCGATGCACTCCTCGGGGTGGTGGCGGCGGGCGCGGGCCGTGGCGAACCGCTCGTCCTCGCCCAGGTCGGCGCGGTCGAGGGCGCGGACGAGCTTGGGCCACAGCCGGTCGGACTCGACCCCGAGCAGCCAGAACCACTCGCCGTCGGCCGCCCGGTAGCAGTTGACCATTGGATTCATCATCCGGGTGCGGGGCTGGGTGGGCGCGAGCTTGCCGAACCGCAGACGGATGCCGAGGTCCCACCCCACGCAGTAGATGCCGGTGCGCAGGAGCGAGGTCTCGACGAGCTGCCCGGTGCCCGTGCGCTCCCGTTGGAGCAGCGCGGCCAGGATGCCGCTCAAGATGGTGAGCCCCGTGACGTGGTCGCCCATGCCGGCCCGGACGTCGACGGGAGCCTCGTCGTCGGGCACGAGCGAGCGGGCGATCCCGGCGCGGGCCCAGAAGGCGCCGACGTCGTACCCGGCCCGGTGGGCGTCCGGCCCGTCGCGGCCGTAGCCGGTGACGCTGGCGTAGACCAGCCGCGAGTTCGCCGCCAGCAGGTCGTCGGCGCCGAGGCCGAGACGGTCCACCGCCTCGGGGCGGAGGTTGGTCAAGAAGACGTCCGCCGTCGCCACCAGGCGACGGGCGTCCTCGCGCCCGTCGTCGGTGGTGAGGTCGAGCACGACGCTGCGCTTGCCCCGGTTGTCCAGGTCGAACGGTGGGCTCTCGGTCTGGCCGTGCCCCGCCAGCACCGCGAAGAGGCGGCGCATCGGATCGCCGCCCGGCGCCTCGATCTTGACGACGTCGGCCCCCCAGTCGGCGAGCAGCCCGCCCGCGCTCGGGCCCGCGACCCAGACTCCCAGCTCGACGACCCGGTATCCCTCAAGCGTCACCGACCGTGACCGTACCGGCGGTGCCGTCGACGGTCACGACCGCGCCGTCGGGGAGGCGCTGCGTGGCGCCGGTGACCGACACGACGCACGGGATGCCCAGCTCCCGGCTGACGATGATCGCGTGGCTGAGCTGCGCACCGACGTCGACCACGACCGCCGAAGCCGCCATGAACAGCGGGGTCCAGGACGGGTCCGTCAACGGGGCGACGAGCACGTCGCCCGGCGCCAGCGCGCCGGGGTCGGACGGGTCGAGCACGACGCGCGCCCGTCCCGTCGCCCGGCCCGGGCAACCGGAGATGCCACCCAGCACGTCCCCCGGGCCCGCGAGCGGCTCGACGTGCTCGTCGCGGCGCTCCCACGTGTCGACCGGCGGGGGTGCGCCGGCGAACACGAACGGGGGCCGCAGGGCCGCCAGCTCCTGGTAGCGGGCGCGGCGCGCCCGCAGCTCCGGCGCGAGCGCCCCGGGGTCGACCAGGAAGTCGTCGAGCTCGTCGGCGAGGAGCATGCCGACGTCGCGCAGGTCGTCGAAGTGACCACGGTCGACCATCCGCCGACCCAGCTCGTGAAGCAGCACGCGGGTCTCCTGCAGGAAGCGCACGGCGTTGGTCTTCGACCGCTCGCGGCCCGGGAGGAACAGCGCCGCCGACGCCAGTGCCTGCTGGAACTGCTCGAGCACCTCGGGCTGGTCGGCGAGCGCGGCCGTGGCCTCGGCCACCGCCGCCTCGCGGTCGGTCACGAGGGCGGTGTGGTGGCGGGCGGGGTCGTCCGCGTCGTCGAGGAGGCGGAGCCGGTCGAGCGCGGCGAGGACCAGCTCCGGTCGGGTCTCCCAGGTGTGCGCGCTGGTCTCCCACTCGTTGGGGCCACGGGACCCGTGCTCGCGCAGGAACGCGTCGAGCTCGGCCAGGAACGTGTCGACCTCGGGGTCGCCCCGTCCGGCCTCGAGCCGGTCCGACAGGCCGGGCACGCCGCCGTCGAACGCGGCGGTGAGTCCCGGCGAGGCCGCCACCCGCCGGCCCAGCCGCCACAGCGCGAACGACGGCGCCGCCGACTCGACGTCGCCGAGGCCGGCCACGAGTCGCATCGCGAGCGAGGGGTCACCCGCCGCGGCGCAGGCCTGGGTGATGACGCCGAGGGGGATCTGCACCGAGCTGGACACGAAGATGTGCTGGGCGAAGAGACGCCGGAAGTGCTCGGCGAACAGCGCTCGGGTGCGGTCGACCAGCTGGGCCTCGGACAGGGCCCCCACGTCGGGGCGCTGGTCCCGGAGCTGCTTGGTGCGCCGCTCGTCCTCGACGAGCTCGGGCAGCTCGGTGGCCGTCATCACCCAGATCAGCCACTCGAACGCGGCGGTGGCGCGCTCGGGGTCGTCGTCGCCGGGCCGGGGCTCGTAGGGCGGCGCCCCGGGCTGGTCGCCGAACAGCGCCAGGTCGATCATCTCGGGGGTCATGCCCGGCACCCGGACGCCCGAGATGCGGTTGATCGAGACGTTCAGGTAGCAGTAGCCGCCGAAGACGCCGATGATCTCGTTGCGGTCGGGGTCGAACTCGTCGGCGCTGAACACGCCCGTCCGCACGACGGCGTCGCGCCAGCCGGGCTCCGCGTAGGGCGTGATGGCCAGGGTGGCCGAGAGCGGCGCCACCGGGTCCGGGAAGACCTCCCCCACGTTGCCCCGCGTGTAGATCGGGTACCGAGCGCTCGGTGCGTCGTCGACGATCCAGCCCTCGGCCATGTCGCTCCCCCGGTCCGCCCCGAGCCACGGGGCACCGCTCAGGGTACTACCGGCCCGGTTCGTGGATCCGGGCGTCGTGGTGCCACCCTGAGGGCATGACCGTGCCCCCGGACCTCGAGCACGGGGCGTTCAGCGACCACCCCCCCTGGGTGCTCGACCGTCCCGACGACCTCGCGTGGCGGCGCGGCCTCGACCTCGTCCGGGAGGTCCGCCGCCGCCAGGTGCCCAAGCTGGTCGAGCCCGGTCGGCGCCCGCCCCTGGGTCGCCTGCTCCGGGTGCTGCGCCACCTCGGCCTCGCCCTCGGCCTGTGGGCGGCCCGCGAGCGCCCGCGGGGCGGCGAGCGGTCGCGCCTCGGGATCTCGCGTCGGCTGCGGGTCGCCGCCGAGCGCCTGGGCCCCACGTACATCAAGCTGGGGCAGATCATCTCGTCGGGTGAGGGCATCTTTCCGGCCGAGCTCGTCGACGAGTTCAAGAAGTGCCGCGACCGCGTGCCCGCCGAGCCGTTCGACGTGGTGCGCCGGGTCGTCGAGGAGGACCTGGGGGCCCGACTGGAGGACGTCTTCGCGTCCTTCGACCGCTCCCCGATCGCCGCGGCGTCGATCGCCCAGGTGCACGGCGCCGTGCTCCACAGCGGGGAGGCGGTGGTGGTCAAGGTGCAGCGACCGTCGGTGGGACGCCTCGTGCACGACGACCTGCGGGTCATGGCCTGGGTGGCCCCGTTCCTCGTCGGGCGCATCCCCATCGCCTCGCTGGCGAACCCGCCGGCGCTCGTCGAGCTGTTCGCCGAGACCATCAACGAGGAGCTCGACTTCCGGCTCGAGGCCGAGAACATGCTCGACGTGGCGTGGTCCCTCGCCGCCCTCGGCCAGCGCGGCTACGTCATCCCCCGGCCCCACCCGGCCCTGGTCACCCGGCGGGTCCTGGTGATGGAGCGCCTGGACGGGTTCGCCTTCGACGACGTCGCGGGCATGGTCGAGGCCGGGGTCGACACCTACGGCATCGTGCGGACGGGGATGATCGCCTTCCTGGAGGGGGCGATGATGCACGGCGTCTTCCACGGCGACCTGCACGGGGGCAACCTGCGGGTCCTCCCCGACGGCCGCACCGCGCTGCTCGACTTCGGCATCACCGGGCGGCTCGAGGAGCGTCGCCGGCTGGCGTTCCTGCGCCTGTTGATGGGCGCCACGATGAACGACGTGCCGGGCCAGCTCGCCGCCCTGCGCGACCTCGGGGCCCTGCCGCCGGACACCGACCTGGGCGCGGTGATCCGCGACCTCGGCCTCGACCGTCCCCCGGTCGACCCCACCACGCTGACCCCCGACGAGATGGTGGCCGAGATCCAACAGGTCATGAAGGGCCTGCTCGCGTACGGCGCCCGCATGCCGAAGGAGCTGATGCTCTTCGTCAAGAACATGGTGTTCCTCGACGGCGCCATCGCCACCCTGGCGCCCGAGCTGGACCTGTTCGCCGAGATCACGAACCTGGCCCTCTACTTCGCCCAGACCCACGGCGAGCGCATCGCCGCCGAGGTCGGCATCGACCCGCGCTCGTACGAGGTGGACCTCGAGGGGGTCAAGGCCAGCTTCGGCGTGGACGCCGGCACCGAGGCGCTGACCTACGCCGAGCTCCAGGAGCGGCGCGAGGTGATCCGACGCCGGTTCGCCCACCGCAACGACAAGCTCGGGGTCTTCCGGCGCTGAGCCCCCGGGATCGGCCGCCCCCGGGAGCCGCCGTCACTCGAGGTTGCCGAGCGCCTCGCCGAGCTCGGAGCGACCCGACACGCCGAGCTTGTCGTAGATGCGGGCCAGGTGGTTGTCGACGGTGCGGATGGACACCACCAGCCGCTCCGCGATCTGCCGGCTCGACAGACCCTCGGCGCCGAGGAGGGCGATCTCGCGCTCACGCTTGGTGAGGGGCACGATCGAGTCGGCCTGCACGAGCCCGGGGGTCACCACGCCCTCACACCGCCGGGCCAGCTCCTGTGAGCGCCGGGCGCACTGGGCCGCCCGGCGGCCGTCGCCGGCGCTGCGCCAGGCATCGGCCGCGGCGACCATCGCCTCGGCCGCCGCCACACCGAGGCCTTGGCCGTCGAGTGCATCCGACGCGGCCACGAGGGCCGCGGCGTCGCCGGTGGCCAGCGCCTCGACATGGGCGAGGCGGGCCGGGGCCGAGGTGCCCGTGATGCGAGCAGCCACCTCCCGGGCCCGCTCGAGCACCTCGCCCGCCTCGCCGAGGCGGGCGAGGTCGTGCAGCGCCGGGAGCTCGCGCGTGGGCAGGCCCCGGTCGCCGGCGTCGGCGGCCGCCTCGCGCAACAGGTCGAGCGCCCGCGCTCGATCGTGCTGCGCGAGGCGCAGCCACGCCCGGGCCCGACGGATGATCGTCTCGGTGAAGTGGGCGGGATGCTCGCCCACCGCGTCGAGATCGGCCTCGGTGGCGAGCGCGCCGTCGACGTCGCGCAGCAGGGCCTGGGCGAAGAGCAGCCCGCCGAGGGCCCACCGGGTCATGCCGTCGTGGCGGTCGCGCCGGAACCGCGCCTCGGCCTCGCGGAACCGTCGCGCCGCGTCGGCGGCGTCGCCGGACTCGAGCCCGATCAGGCCCAGCGCCAGCGCGAACTGGGAGCGGCCCACGTCGTCCTGGTCGAGCACCGCGCGGTCGAAGCCCTCCACGGCGAGCGAGCGGGCCTCGTCGACCCTGCCCTCCTCGAGCAGGGCGATCGAGCGCGCCGCGGTGATCAGCGAGACCTCGAAGATCCGGCCCTGGACCCCCAGGCCGGCGTGGGTGTCGATGCCCCGCTGCGCCATCGCCGCACCCTCGCCCGGCCGCCCGACGAGGGGAAGCGCCAGCGCGCCCGCGAGGGCGACGTGGTAGAAGGTCCGTCCCGCCGAGGCGTCGAAGAGCGGGGCGACGCGATCGATCGACGCCGGCGACCGGCCCGCGCTGGCCTCGACCACCCCGACGTGGCTCAGGACGTAGTCCCGGGCGTCCGGCTCGGTGAGCTCGGCGGCCACCTGCTCCCCCACGGCGATGGCCGCCTCGAGGTCGCGTGCCCGCCAGAACAGGTTCGCCACCCGGAGCCCGGCCATGGAGGCCTTGTCGTCCTCGCCCTCGGTGAGGTCGCTGAGCTGCGCCAGCACCGCCTCGACCCCGGTCGCGTCGCCGCGCTCGTTCATCGCGCCGGCGAGCAGGTAGCCGGCGGCGAAGCTGGGCTCGGCCTCGAAGGCGGCCCGGGCCAGGCGCTCGGCGGTGGCGTAGTCGAAGGCGTGTCCCGCCAGCGCGGCACCGGCGACGAGGGCGTCCGGCTCGATGGGCCCGCCACCGTCGAGCCGCCAGAGCGCCACCCGCAGGACCTCGCCCGGCCGGTCCCCGCCGACCGCCTCGACCGCGTCCGCGAGCAGGCGCCGGGCCCGCCGCGAGCGAAGCACCGGGGTCCGGTCCCGCAGCACGTCGCCGTGCAGCGGGTGGGCCAGGCGGACCTCGGGGTCGGCACCGGCGTCGATCGCGACGATGCTCTTGCGCTCGAGCCGCTCGACGGGCGCGGTCACCCCGAGGTGGTCGAGGACACCGAGCGCGAGGGGCTCGCCGAACGCCACCAGCTCCAGCGCCGCGACCTCGTCCTCGTCCAGCCCGGCGAGACGGGCGTCGACGAGATCGCGCAACCGGGGCGACGCCGACACCTCACCCACCACCCGCCACAGCCCGGCGTCGTCCACCAGCGTGTGGGTCCCCAGCGCGGCCAGGACCAGCTCGCGGAGGTACAGCACGTTGCCCTGGCTGGCCTCCCACAGCTGGCGCACGGCCACCGCCTCGACCGGTGCCCCGAGCACGCGCTCGAGCAACGCCTCCGTGGCGGGGGCGGAGAGGGCGCCCAGCTCGACGCGCTCGGCGAGCCCCTCCTTCCACAGCGCGGCGACCGGCTCGGGGACGAGCTCGCCCGTGCGCACGGTCGCCACGATGAAGGCGGCGGCCGAGGCGGCGAGCTGTTGGAGCAGCACCGCCGAGGCGTCGTCGAGGTTGTGGGCGTCGTCCACCACGAGCAGCAGGGGCCGGTCGCCGGCGAGGCGGGCGAGCCCCTCCTGCGCGTACTGGAGGAGGCCGATGCCCGAGGCCGCCGCTTCGGGCATCGCCGGCAACAAGCTGGCGAGCGCGCCGAGGGGGATGCCCGCGGCCGCCCGGCTCGCGACCGCGAGCGCGGTCGTGAAGCCCGCCTCCTCGCCCATGGAGAGGCACTCCTTGGCGAGCCGGGTCTTGCCCACCCCGGCGGGCCCGATCAGCACCACCCCGGCCGACGCCCGCGCCTCGACCGCGGCGCGCAGGGACTCGAGCTCCTCGGCTCGGCCGGTCAGCGGCCAGCTCAACGCTGCGTTGTCGCCCATCACGTCACCGTCGTCAGCTCAGGGGCGCAGCCTTGAGCGCCTCGGCGAGGCCGGCCCGTCCCGCGACCCCGAGCTTGTCGTAGATCCGAGCCAGGTGGTTGTCGACCGTGCGGACGGACACGAACAGCCGCGCGGCGATCTCCTTGCTGGCCAGCCCCTCGGCCGCGAGCGACGCGATCTCGGACTCGCGCCGGGTGAGCGGCGTCGGCGCCTCCAGCCGGGCCAGCCCGGGCGTGGCGGCGCCCTCGCACTCGAGCCGCAGCTCACCCACCCGGCGCAGGCAGGCCGTGGCCTCCCGGCTGTCGCCGGTCCGCCGGTGGGCCGCGGCCGCCGCCTCGAGCGCCTCGGCGGCCGCCAGCGAGGCCCCGCAGGCGGCCAGGGCCTCACCCGCCTCGACGAGGCGGGCGGCATCGCCGGCCACGAGGGCGTCGACGTGGGCGAGGCGGGCGTCGGCCAACGCCCCCTCCACGCGGGGCGCCACCTCGTGCACCCGCGCCTGGGCCTCGGCCGCACCACCCAGCCGGGCGAGGTCGTGGAGCGCCTCGAGCTCCTGGCCGAGATGACCGTGCGCCCGGTCGGCGGCCGCGACCGCCACCAGGCGCTCGCGGGCCGCCCGCAGGTCGCCGTCGGCGGCCGCGGCCCAGGCCAGGGCCCGCTCGAGGTCCGGGTCGTTCAGCGCCGCAGGGTGCGGGCCGAGGGCGAGGAGCTCCTCGTGGGCCTTGCGGGCCGCGGGGGCGTCGCCCCCGACGGCGTGGGCGAACACCTGGCCGATCAGCGCCCACCGGTGGGGACCACGGTGCCCGACGGCCTCGAAGAGCGCGGCCGCCTCGCGCCACCAGCGCAGCGAGTCCACCACGCGCCCGCGGTCGAGCGTGCACCGACCGAGCGCGAGGCAGTGGAAGGCCCACCCCGCACCGTCGTTCTCGCCCACCGCGATCGCGTACCCCTCGTGGCCCAGCTGGTCGGCCTCGGGGATGCGCCCGAGCGCCGTGAGGGCGAGCACCTGCGCGACGCGCAGCAGCGACGGCTCGTACATGCTCGGCACCCGGCCGCGGTGGGCGGCGTGCCCGCGGACCGCGAGGTCGCGGGCCTGCTCGGCCCTCCCGAGGGCGGGCAGGCCCAGGCTCCCGGCGAGCGCGGCCTGCAGGAAGGCGCGGCCGGCGCCGCCGTCGAACAGGGGCTCGATCGCGGGGAGACCCCGCTCGGCGTGCCCGACCGCGACGTCGTACAGCGCCAGCACCCCGCGGGCCTCCCCGACCAGCTCCGGGTCCTCGAGGCCGTCGAGGAGGTGCTCCACCACGGTGACGGCCCGATCGAGGTCCCCGAGGTGCCAGAACAGGTTGAACGACCGCAGCAGGGCCACCCGGGAGCGATCGGGCTCGCTGGCCGCGAGGTCGTCGATGCTGGCGAGCACGGTCTCGATCTCGGCCACCGCGCCCGACGAGTAGAGGGCGTCGGCGAGGATGTGGCCGGCGTCGAAGGACGGCTCGAGCTCGTAGGCGGCCCGGGCGAGGCGGACCGCGACGTCGTAGTTGTTGGCGAACGTGGCCTGGCGGGCCGCTTCGAGCAGGACGTCGGGACGGCCCGGCCCACCGCCGTCGAGGCGCCAGAGGGCCACCCGCAAGACGTCGCCCCGCCGGCGCATCCCCGACCCCTCGACCTCGTCCGCCAGCGCCCGCCGCACCGAACGGGCCCGGATCCGGGGGGTCCGCTCCCGCAGGACGTCGCCGTGGAGGGGATGGGCCAGGCGGGCCTGCACGCGCCGCTCGTCGACCTCGGTGGCGAGCAGGCCCCGTCGCTCGAGGCGCTCGAGGGCCCCGCCGGTGGTGAGGCGCTCGATGACGTCGACGCCGATGGGCTCACCGAACGCCACGAGCTCGAGGGCGGCCACCTCCTCGTCGTCCAGGCCGGCCAGGCGAGCCTCGACCAGGTCGGTGAGCCGGGGCGAGCTCGACACCTCGCCGACGAGGCGCCAGAGCCCGGCGTCGTCGACCAGGGTCTTGGCGTCCAACGACCCGAGCACGAGCTCGCGCAGGTAGAGCACGTTGCCCTCGCTGGCGGTCCAGAACTGCCGCAGGACCTTGCCTTCGACGGGACCACCGAGGACGGTCTCGAGCAGCTCGGCGACCTCCTGCTGACCGAGGGGCTCGAGCTCGAGGCGCTCGGCCAGCCCGTCCTTCCAGAGGGCCACGACGGGGTCGGGCACCCGCTCGCCCGATCGGACGGTGGTCACGACGAACGCCGTCCGGGCGACCGCGAGCCCGTGCAGCACGAGCGCCGAGGCGTCGTCGAGGTTGTGGGCGTCGTCCACGACGAGCAGCAGCGGCCGGCCGCCGGCCAGTCCGAGCAGCCCGTCGGTGGCCTGCTTGAGCATCGCCACGCCCCGCTCGGACGCTCCCGAGGCCGGGGGCAGCAGGGGCGCGAGCGCCCCGAGGGGGATCTCGGCCGCGGCGCGGCTGCCGACCGCCAGCGCGGTGGCGAGGCCACTCGACTCCCCCACCGCCCGGCACTCCATCGCCAGGCGCGTCTTGCCGACCCCGGGCGGCCCCACGAGGACGAGCCCCGAGATGTCGGTCCGGCGCAGCTCCGTGCGGACACGGTCGAGCGCCTGTTGCCGCCCGACGAGCGGCCAGGAAGTGGTCACGGCGCGGCAAGTATGGCGCGCCCCGCCAGAGCTCCGACAGTGCGCCACGCGGTCGCGCCCGCGGCCGTCGGGGACGGGTGGTGCCGCTCACTACGCTGCCCACCGTGCGCCTGGTGATCGCCCGCTGCGAAGTGCACTACGAGGGCCGGCTGACCGCTCACCTGCCCCTCGCCACGCGGCTCATCATGGTGAAGGCCGACGGGTGCGTGGCCGTCCACGCGGACGGTGGGGCCTACAAGCCGCTCAACTGGATGAACGCCCCCAACCGGCTCACCGAGGGCGACGGCGAGTGGACGGTCACCAACCCGAAGGGCGAGGTGCTCACGATCACGCTCGACGAGGTGCTGTCGGACAGCGCCCACGAGCTCGGCGTCGACCCGGGGCTCCAGAAGGACGGCGTCGAGGCCCACCTCCAGGAGCTGCTGGCCGCCAACTGCACGTCCATCGCCGAGGGGCTCCGCCTCGTCCGCCGCGAGTACCCCACCGACATCGGACCGGTCGACCTGCTGTGCAAGGACGCCGACGGCGCCACGGTGGCCATCGAGGTGAAGCGCCGGGGCGAGATCGACGGCGTCGAGCAGCTCACCCGCTACCTCGAGCGCCTCAACCTCGACCCGATGCTGCGCCCCGTGCGCGGCGTGTTCGTGGCCCAGCAGATCAAGCCGCAGGCGCGCGTGCTCGCCTCGGCGCGCGAGATCGCGTGCGTGGAGGTCGACTACGACGCCCTGCGGGGCATCGAGTCCGACGAGCTCCGGCTGTTCTGCCCCGGCGTCTCACCGACCGGGGGTGGGACGCCTCCGAGCGCTCGACCGGTCGCCGTGCGTTTTGACCGCCGGAGGCGAGGCCGCCCCGACGAAGGAGGGCCTAGCGGAAGGTGCAGAGGCCGGCGTCGAGGACGACGCGGCCGTCGCCGCCGCAGGTCTGGAAGACGGCCTGGTCGCCGTCCACCCACAGGTTGACGGTGAGGGCCTCGCCGGGGAAGACGGGCGAGGAGAACCGGCCCTCCATCTTCGTGAACCGACCCGGGTCGCCGCCGCAGAGGGTGTGGAGCAGGGCCCGGCCGGTGAAGCCGTACGTGCACAGGCCGTGGAGGATCGGGCGGGGGAAGCCGCCCATCTCGGCGAACTTCGGGTCGGAGTGCAGCGGGTTGCGGTCGCCGGACAGGCGGTAGAGCAACGCCTGGTCCTCGCGGGTCTGATAGGTGACCGAGTGGTCGGGGTCACGGTCGGGCGGCACGTTCTGCGGGCCCGACGGGCCGCGGTCGCCACCCCAGCCGCCCTCGCCGCGGATGAAGACCGACATGGTGTTGGTGAACAGCGGCTCGTCCGTGTCGGCCAGCACGGCGCGGGTGGACATGACGATCACCGCGCCCTTGCCCTTGTCGTAGATGGCCTCGACCCGGCCGGTGCTGCGCAGGGTGCCCTTGACCGGGATCTCGCGGTGGAGCTCCACGCTCTGCTCGCCGTGGACGAGCATGGCCGGGTTGAAGTCGCCGAGGCTCGGCATGCCCGCGCCCATGGCGTTCAGCACGACGGCCTGGGTGGGCAGCACCTTCTGCTCGACGTCGATGCTGTTCTCGGTGGTGAAGGCCAGCTCGTCGGTGCCGGCGCCGACGCCGAGCGCGTACAGCAGGCAGTCCTTCGAGTCCCACGAGCGCTCGCCGGGCTCGGACTCGACGCCGACGGCATCCAGGTTGATGGGCATGGGGGGCTCCTTGTCGCTTCTCGTCGGTTGGCGTTCGTGCCAGTGGCGGGCGGGTCAGCGTGTGGCGTCGCGACCGCTCATGTCGGCGTTGGGCCGGGCCTTCTCCATGAGCTCGGCGACCAGCGGCCCGAGCTCGGCGGGATCGTCGGACGGGTCGACCGACGGGCCGATGTGCCAGCCCTCGGCCACCGACAGCGCCCGGCCCGACACGTCGAACACGCGCCCGGTGACCGCGCTCGACTCCGGGCTGGCCAGCCAGGTGACGATCGGGGCGATCCACCGGGGCGACATCTGCTCCTTGAGCTCCTCGGTGGCCTGGCCCATGCCGAGCCCCTCGGTCATGCGGGTGAGCGCCGCGGGGGCGATCGCGTTGACCGTGACGCCGTAGCGGCCCAGCTCCTGGCTGGCGATGATGGTGAAGGCGGCGATGCCCGCCTTGGCCGCTCCGTAGTTGGTCTGGCCGACGTTGCCGTAGATGCCCGACGCCGAGCTGGTGTTGATGACCCGGGCGTCGTTGGCCTCGCCGGCCTTGGCCCGCTCGCGCCAGTAGGCGGCGGCGTGGCGGGTGGGGCCGAAGGTGCCCTTCAGGTGCACCTTGATGACCGCGTCCCACTCGGCCTCGCTCATGTTGGTCAGCATGCGGTCGCGCAGGATGCCGGCGTTGTTGACGAGGATGTCCAGGCCGCCGAAGGTGTCGATGGCCTGGCCGATGAGGCGCTCGGCGCCCTCGAAGTCCGAGACGTCGTCGCCGTTGGCCACTGCCTGGCCGCCCATGGCCTCGATCTCGGCCACCACGTCGTGGGCCGGGCCCTCGCCCTGCCCGGTGCCGTCCATCGAGCCGCCCAGGTCGTTGACCACGATCCGGGCCCCCTGGCCGGCCAGCATCAGCGCGTGCTCGCGCCCGATCCCGCGGCCCGCGCCGGTGATGACCGCCACTCGTCCTTCACAGATCCCTGCCATCTTTTCTCGAAATCCCCCTCGTGGGCGCGACCGCCAGCGATGATGGCATGTCTAGCGTGTAGGGGCCCACCCGGCCGCGCACGCGGCCCGCGCCCCTCCGCCACCCGCGCCTGCACCCATGAGCGTCTTCGACACCGACGACCAGCCCCGCCCCGACACGTCCGACGCCGCGGCGACCGACGACGCCCCCGCCTCGGGCCCGGACCGGTCCGACGGCAGCGAGACGGGCCGGCGGCGGGGACGACGCCGCGGACGACGGGGGCGCGGCCGACGCATCGTGATCACCCTGGCCGTGGTGATCCCGGTCGTCGTGCTGGCCGCCACGGTCGGGGCCTGGGCCTACGACACGCGCGACGACGACCAGGTGGTGCGCAACGTCACGCTCGCGGGCGTGGACGTCGGCACGATGTCCCAGGCCGAGCTCACCGACACCGTCGCGGAGCTGGCCGACCGCTACCAGGACACCGCGGTCACCCTCGAGGTGGGCGACCGCAGCATCGAGACCACCGTGGGCGACCTGGGCGCCAAGGTCGACCAGGAGGCCACCGTCGCCGCCGCGCTCGACGTCGGCCGCGACGGATCGGTGGTGGGCCAGCCCGTCTCCTGGGCCCGGTCGTTCCTCGACGGCGAGACCGCCCCCGTGGTCTTCCGGGCCAACCCCGTCCGGGTCGAGGAGGCCCTCGTCACGCTCCAGGGCGAGGAGCGCACGCCCCCCGTCGAGCCCGGCCTCGAGCTGGTCGAGGGCCGGTACGAGGTCGTCGAGGGGGTCGACGGCCAGGGCATCGACCCCGCCGACGTGCTGTCGGGCCTCAACCGCGTCGGGATCGACAGCGAGGGCCCCGGCGCCGCCATCACCCTCGAGGTCGAGAACAAGACCATCCCGCCGCGCTTCCCCGACGCCGACGCCGAGGCGCTGGCCGTCGAGGCCAACGACATGACCGACGAGCCGCTCGAGATCACCGCCGGTGGCGAGACCGCCAACGCCACGCCGGCGCAGCTCCAGAACTGGATCAGCTCCAAGGTGGGGGCCGAGCGCCTCCGCCTGAAGATCGACAAGGAGAAGATCAAGGTCGACCTGCCCCTGATCCTCCCCGCGTTCGGCGACCCTCCCGTGGACGCCAGCTTCACCGTCGGGGCCTTCGGCCCCGAGGTCGTGCCCGGCCGGCCCGGCACGGGCTGTTGCGCCCCGGGCTCGGCGGCCATCGTGGCCACCGCGCTGCGCGAGGGCACGGGGAGCGTCGAGCTCCAGTTCGGCCCGCGGGAGCCCGACTTCTCCACCGAGGACGCCGAGGCCCTCGGCATCGTCGAGGAGATCAGCCTCCCCGACGAGGAGCCCTGCAACTCCGGCGCCGCCAGCGGCTGCCGCTCGTCCACCCACCACAACTGCTGCGAGTCGCGGGTCACCAACATCCAGCGCATGGCCGACATCGTCCGCGGCTACGTGATCATGCCGGGCGGCCACTTCTCCATCAACGAGGTGGTGGGCCAGCGCACGACCGCCAACGGGTTCGTCACCGCGGGCGCCATCGAGAACGGCGAGCACGTCGAGTCCGTCGGCGGCGGTGTGTCCCAGTTCGCCACCACCACCTTCAACGCCGCCTTCTTCGCGGGCCTCGACATCACCAGCTACCAGTTCCACACCGAGTACCTGAGCCGCTACCCCTACGGCCGGGAGTCCACGGTGTCGTACCCGGCGCCGAACTTCATCGTCGAGAACAACACGCCCTACGGCGTGCTCATGTGGCCCACCTACACCGACACCAGCATCACGATGCACCTGTACTCGACCCGCTACGCCACCGGTGCCCAGACCGGCCAGACCACGAGCTCGCGGGGATCGTGCACCGACGTCACCACCACCCGCACCCGCACGTTCGTGGACGGCCACACCGAGACCGACACGTTCAGCGGCTACTACCGGAACTCCGGGCCGACCTGCTGACCGAAACCGCTTGGTGACCGGCGGGCGGGCGACGAAGCTCAGGCGATGGCCCACCGCACCGACGACGAGCTCACCCGCGGCCTCGACCACGTGCGGCGTGCGCCCACCGACGGGGGCACGGTCGACCTCGTCGTGCGCCGCCCCGGCGTCGACGAGCGTGAGATCCTCGCCGAGGGCCGACTCGACCCGACCGTGGGCCTGGTGGGCGACACCTGGCCCGAGCGCGGGTCCAAGCGGACCGCCGACGGTGGGCCCCACCCGGACATGCAGCTCAACCTGATCGGGGCGCGGTTCTCACGCCTCGTGGCCGACGACGACGCCCACCGGGCCCTCGCCGGGGACCAGCTCCACCTCGACCTCGACCTCAGCGAGGCGAACCTGCCCCCCGGCACGCGGCTCGCCCTGGGCACCGCGGTCATCGAGATCACCGACCAGCCGCACCGGGGGTGCGCCAAGTTCGTCGACCGCTTCGGAGCGGCCGCGGCCCGGCTGGTGAACTCGCCCGAGGGTCGGGCGCTGCACCTGCGCGGCGTCAACGCCCGGGTCGTCGTCGGCGGGCGGGTGCGACCGGGCGACCGGGTGGCGAAGGTGGCCGGGTCCGCCGACCGCGCCGAGGGGGCCGGGGACCGCTAGACCCGGGGCTCGCCGTCGGGCCCGGCCCCGTCCGGGCCGGCCACGTGGCGCCGGTAGTCCTCGTCCAGGGTCGGCGTGTCGGTCTCACCGACGGGACGGGTCACCGCCTGGCTCATGGCCAGGTGGACGTCGCCGAAGAACGACGCCGGCGCGTCGTCGCCCCGGATCATGAGTTGGAGCATGAGGCCGTCGCGCAGCGCGTTGAACAACAGCGCGATCGTGTCGAGCGTGAACGGCGGCCGGGGCTCGATGCCCCAGGCGTCGCCCACCGCGCCGAACGTCTTCGCGGCGGCCTCGTCGTTGGCGCGGTAGAGCGCCTCCATGCGCTGACGGACGAGGTCGTCGTTCGGATGGGTGGCCCACAGCACCATCCGGGCGAAGTGGACCGGGTCCTCGGCCCAGTGCTCGTAGGTGCGCCGGCTCATGCGACGCACCTCGGCGGCCGGGTCGTCGGAGGCGTCCTCGAGGTCCTCGTCGATCGTGGCGAGTCGCTCGGACGAGGGGCTGTGCCCGGGATCGGTGACGTAGCGCACGAAGTCGTCCACGAACTCCGCCTGGGTGCTCCAGTAGAGGTAGAAGGTCTGGCGGTGCAAGCCGGCCGCCTTGGCCACCGCGCCGGCCGTCAGCACCCGGCGCAGGTGGTCCCGGCTGGACTCGGCCAACAGGCGCATGGCGCCCTCGAGCAGTTGCTCTCGGGTCTCACGACGTTCGTTCGGCACCGCGGACCTCCTCTGGCCGTCCTGGGTACCGAGGGTATTGCCCGCCCGTGACACGGTCGGCCCCGACGATCGTGGCGTAGCCTCGGCCCCATGGCCGACGGCGAGATCCGCTACGAGCACCGCATGAGCGACGCCGACAAGCTCATGTGGACCATCGAGCACAACCCCATGCTGCGCAGCACCATCACGTCGGTGGTGCTGCTCGACCGGGCGCCCGATCGGGCCGCGATGACCGACATCATCGAGCGGGCCAGCCGGAAGGTGCCGCGTCTGCGCCAACGGGTCGTGTCCAACCCGCTCTCGGTGGCGCCGCCCCGCTGGGAGGTCGACCCCAACTTCGACCTCGACTACCACCTCCGGTGGGTCCGCGCCGGCGGTGACGGCAGCATCCAGGACCTGTTCGACATCGCCGAGCCCATCGCGATGCAGGGCTTCGACCGCGCCCGCCCGCTGTGGGAGTACGTCGTGGTCGAGGGCCTCGCCGAGGGACGGGCGGGCCTGATCATGAAGATCCACCACGCCATCACCGACGGTGTCGGCGGCGTGGCCCTCATGCTCGCCACCTTCGACCTCGAACGCGACCCGGGCGACCGCGGCCCGATGCCCGACGCCCCCGAGGTCCACGTCATGAACCAGCGTGAGCGGTTCTTCGACGCCATGGCCCACGAGCGACGGCGCAACGCGGGCATCGCCAAGCGGTCCCTGGGCACCGTCGTGGGCGCCCTGGGACTGGCCGCCGCCGACCCCATCGGCACCTCCGGAGCGGTCAGCGAGACCGCCCAGTCGGTGCTGCGCATGCTCCAGCCGACCACCGCCCCGCTCAGCCCGATCATGCGCGAGCGATCCCTCAGCGTGCACTTCTCGACCATCACGCTCCCGCTGGACGAGGCCAAGCGGGCCGCCAAGCGCGCCGAGGGCAAGCTCAACGACACGTTCCTCGCCGGGCTCATCGGCGGGTGGCGCCGCTACCACGACCGCCACGGCGTCGCCCTGCCGGCACTGCGCATGTCGATGCCCATCAACGTCCGCAACGACGAGACCGCGGACCAGGCCGGCAACCAGTTCGCTCCGGCCCGCTTCGCCGTGCCCCTCGACGTCACCGACCCCGTCGAGCGCATGCGCACCGTGCACCGCCTGGTGGACGAGGCGCGGGCCGAGCCCGCCCTGGCCCTGCTCGACCCCATGGCCGGGCTGCTCAACCGCTTCCCCAAGGAGGTGGCCGCCGGCCTGTTCGGCTCCATCATGAAAGGGATCGACTTCACCGCGAGCAACGTGCCGGGGGCCCCGGTGCCGCTGTACCTGGCCGGCGCCGAGTTCCTGGGCCAGTTCGCCTTCGGCCCCATGGCCGGCGCGGCCTGCAACATCACGCTGCTCAGCTACTGCAACGACCTCAACATCGGCTTCAACACCGACCCCGCGGCCGTGGCCGACCCCGACGTCCTCATGGACTGCATGCGCGAGAGCTTCGACGAGATCCTCGAGTTGGCGTGAGGGCTTCCGCCGGGAGCCGTCCACCCGACCCCTCGTGATCGCCGACGTCGCCGTCGTCGGCGGGGGCCCGGCCGGCGCGGCGGCCGCGGTCGTCGCGGCGCGCGCGGGCCTGGACGTCGTCGTGCTCGACAAGGCGCGGTTCCCCCGGGACAAGATCTGCGGGGACGGCCTCACGACCGGCGCACTGCGCCTGCTCGACGAGCTCGGCCTCGACCCGACCACGGTGGCGTCGTGGCAACCCGTCACCGACATGTCCGTGCAGTCGCCCTCCGGGCACACCGTGCGCTTCCCCCTGCCCGAGGGCCCCGGGCTCTACGCCGCGGTCGCCCGCCGGGCCGACCTCGACGCCGCCGTCGTCGACCTGGCCCGGAACGCCGGCGCCCGCGTGCTCGAGGGCCACGAGGTCACCGACGCGTCCCACCCGTCCGCCGACCGGATCCGGCTCCGGGCCATCGGCCCCGACGGCCCGGTCGTCGTCGACGCCCGCTACGCCATCGCCGCCGACGGGATGTGGTCACCGATGCGCAAGCACCTCGGCGCGGCCGTGCCCGGCTACCTCGGCGAGTGGCACGCGTTCCGGCAGTACTTCCACCACGTGGCGCCCTCGGCGGCCGACGAGCTCCACGTCTGGTTCGAGCCCGACATCCTTCCCGGGTACGTCTGGTCGTTCCCCCTGCCCGGGGGCGGCGCCAACGTCGGGTTCGGCGTGCACCGTGGCGGCAAGGTCCCCGTGCCGGCGATGAAACGCCTCTGGCCCGACCTGCTGGGGCGGCCGGCCATCCGGGCCGTCCTGGGCGAGGCGGCGACCCCGGAGGGTCCGCATCGGGCCTGGCCCATCCCCGCCCGGGTGGACACGGTGGCGCTCAGCGCCGGCCGGTGCCTGTTCGTCGGCGACGCCGCCGCCGCGTGCGACGTCATGAGCGGCGAGGGCATCGGCCAGGCCCTGCTCACCGGCGTGCTGGCCGCCGACGCGGTCGTGGCGACGGGCCCCGACGACCACCACCTCGCGGCCACCCGCTACCAGGAGGCGGTGCGCCACCACTTCGTGGCCGACCACCGCATGTCGAGCCTGCTCGTGCGGGCGCTCCGCCACCGCAAGGGTGCACGAGCGGCCGTCCGGGTGGCCGGCGCCACCGCGTGGACCCGCCGCAACTTCGCCCGGTGGCTGTGGGAGGACTATCCGCGGGCCGTGGTGGTGACCCCCGGCCGGTGGCGCCCCGGCCTGTTCCACGGGCCGGGCGCCTTCGACGCGACCGGTGCGTCGGTGCCCGCCGGGGTCAGGACACCCACTCCTTGATCTTCGCGGTGAGGCCCACCGGGTCGGGGCCGACCGGGTTGATGTTGAGGTTGGTCACGCCCGAGTCCCGGAACGCCTGGATGCGCTCGCGCACGTAGCCCTCGTCGCCGCAGAGCGACAGGGCGTCGAGGAGCGCGTCCGGGATCGCGGCCGCAGCCTCGTCCTTCTTCCCGTCGAGGTAGAGGTCCTGGATGCGCTCGGCCTCGGCCTCGTAGCCGTACCGCCGGACGAGGTCGTTGTAGAAGTTGCGCCCCTTGGCCCCCATGCCCCCGACGTAGAGGGCGACCATCGGGCGGGCGAAGTCGCGGACCGCCTGCGCCTCGTCCGGGCCGCAGATCGCCACGGCCCCGCCGGCCACGACCTCGAGGGGCGCCAGGTCGTCGGGTCGCTTGGCCGCGCCGGCCGCGAGGTCGTCGCCCCACACGTCCGCCGCCTTCTCGGGGTGGTAGAAGATCGGCAGCCAGCCGTCGGCGAGCTCGGCGGTGAGCTCGACGTTCTTGGGCCCGAGCGACGCGACGTAGATGGGGATCTGCTCGCGCACCGGGTGCGTGATCATCTTCAGCGGCTTGCCGAGGCCCGTGCCCTGCTCCGCAGGCAGGGGCAGCGTGTACACCTTGCCCTCGTAGCTGACCCGCTCGCGCTTCCAGACCGACCGGCAGATCTCGATGATCTCGCGGGTGCGGGTGAGGGGCTTGTCGTAGGGCAGGCCGTGGAAGCCCTCGATCACCTGGGGGCCCGAGGCGCCCAGGCCGAGCACGCAGCGGCCGTCGCTGAGGGCGTCGATGCCGGCGGCGGTCATGGCCAGCAGCGTCGGCGTGCGGGTGTAGATGGGCAGGATGCCCGCCGCGATCTCCACGGTCTCGGTCTGGGCAGCCAGGTAGCCCATGAGGCTGGGGGCGTCGAAGCCGTACGCCTCGGCCACCCACACCATGTCGAGGCCGGCCTTCTCGAGATCGACCACCCGCGCCGCGGACTCCTTGAACCCGCCGGCGTACTGGAGCTGCATGCTGATCTTCATGGCGGCGACCGTAGCCCGACCGCCGCCCGGGGTCGGTCGGGCGCCGCGTTCACGACGAGGACGTCGTGATGCTGCGGCCGGACGCGGCCGACGGAGGGAACAGGGTGCGCACGGACCGGCACGGCGTGCGCAACGCCGCGTCCGCCCGGCCGGTGGTCAGCCGCAGGTCGCGCGGGCGGGGAACCGCCTGGTCGTGGCTGCGCGCCGCCGTGATCCCGGCGGGGTCGAGGCCGAGGTGCTCGGCGATCAGGACACCCAGCTCGTGGCGGGACAGCGCCTCGGACCCCGCGAGGTGCCACGGCCCGCCGCGGTCCTCGAGCCCGACCACCTCCCACACCTGGGCGGCCAGGTCGTCGAGGCGCACCGGGCAGCGGACCTCGTCGGTGAACAGCGTGATGGCCTGGCCCGCCCGCAGCGAGTCGGCCACCCAGGCCGAGCGGGGATCGAGCGGCTCGGCCCAGGTGACGAGCGAGGTCCGCACGACGGCCGCCCCGGCGCAGGCGGTGGCGACCCGCGACTCGGCCTCGGCCTTGTGCCGGCCGTAGGGCGAGATCGGCACGGCGTGGCCGCCCTCGGCGTAGGGCGCGTGCTCGCCGTCGAACACCACGTCGCTGCTCAGGTGGACCAGGCCGGCGCCGACGGTCGACGCCGCCTCGGCGACGTGGGTGCTGGCGGCGACGATGTCCCGCGTGCCCGCGGGGGTGGCGTAGGCGGTGTGCACCACGACGTCGGGTTCCAGGCCTCCGACGAGGGCCCGGGTGGCGTCCCGGTCGGCCAGGTCGACCCGGTGCCAGGTCCCCGCGCCGTCGGTCGGCGGCGTGTGCCGCCACGTGCGATGGAGCTCGACCCCCGCCGGCGCGTCGGCGGCGAGGCGGCGGCCGAGCAGTCCGGCGCCGCCCGTGACCAGCACCCGCACGGATCGATCACCCCCGGGCGGCCGCGCCCGCCGGCGTGCGGGTCTGCGCCCAGGTCCGGCCCGCCTCGACGTCCACGTCGCTCGACAGCCCGAGCACCCGCTCGCCCAGGATGTTGCGCTGCACCTCCCCGGTGCCGCCCCCGATGGTGAGCGCCGGCGCGAACAGGAAGCCGTACTCCCAGAGGTCGACCGGCGTCCCGAGTGGGCCCACGTCGGACAGGACGCCGGCGGCGCCGGCCAGGTCCTTGGCCAGCCCCATGATGTGCTGGCCGTGCTCGTCGGCGAGCACCTTGCGGATCGAGGCCTCGGGCCCCGGCGGCACCCCGCGGACCGCGGCGGTCACCGTCCGCAGCCGGATGAGCCGCAGCAGCTCCGACTCGATGTGGAGCTGGGCGAGGCGCTGGCGCACGAGCGGGTCGTCGCAGCCGCCCCGCGCCCGGACGAGCTCGAGGAGGTCCTCGGCCGTCGGCCCTCGCCCCCAGAGCGCGCCGGGGGCGGACAGGTTCACCCGCTCGTTGCCGAGCGTGACCTTGGCCAGCGCCCACCCGCCGTGCTCCTCCCCGACCAGGTTCGCGGCCGGGAGGCGGACGTCGTCGAAGAACACCTCGTTGAAGAGGTGGACGCCGGTCATCTCGCGGATGGGGCGCACCTCGATGCCCGGCGCGTCCATCGGGCACACGAAGTAGGAGATGCCCTGCTGCTTCGGAGCGTCGGGGTCGGTGCGGGCGATGAGGATGCCGTACCGGGCGACGTGGCCCAGCGAGGTCCAGATCTTCTGGCCGTTGACCACGTACTCGTCGCCGTCACGGACCGCCCGGGTGCCGAGGCCGGCGAGGTCCGACCCCGCGCCCGGCTCGCTGAAGAGCTGGCACCAGAGGTCCTCGCCCGACAGCAGGCGGGGCAGGTACCGGCGCTGCTGCTCGTCCGTGCCGCCGTGCAGGATGGTCGGGCCGGCCCAGCCGATGCCGATGGGGTTCTCGGGCCGGCGCACCTGCGCGGCGCGGAGCTCCTCGTCGATGATCAGCTGGTAGATGGGGTCGGCGTCCAAGCCGTAGGGCTCGGGCCAGTGGGGCGCCACGTAGCCCGCGTCGGCCAGGTCGCGGCCCGACGGGTCGGGATGGGCCGCCAGCCACTCCCGGACCACCACCCGCCGCGGATCGTCCGGCGGGGCCACCTCGAAGTCCATGGAAGAACCGTACCTAGACTCCCCCAACTGCTCGACACCGACCACCCAGGGGGAATCGATGGCAACGGGCTGGAACTTCGCTGATGTCTGGGAAGCGGTGGCCGACACCATCCCGGACGCGCCGGCGCAGCGTCAGGGCGCGCGCGTCATCACCTGGGGCGAGATGGACCGGCGGGCCGACGGCATCGCCCGCGCCATCCTCGACTCGGGCACGGCCGCGGCGCCGACGGCCGAGCAGGACAAGGTCGCGCTCTACGTCCACAACTGCCCCGAGTACCTCGAGACGGTGTTCGCCTGCTTCAAGGCCGGGCTCGTCCCCGTCAACACCAACTACCGCTATGCCGACGCCGAGCTGACCTACCTCTGGGACAACGCCGACGCCATCGCCGTGGTGTTCCACGGCACCTTCGCCGAGCGCATCGAGGGCATCCGCGACGCCGTGCCCGGCGTGCGCCTCTGGCTCTGGGTGGACGACGGCAGCGGCCCCTGTCCCGACTGGGCCGTCCCGTACGAGACGGCTGCGGCCACCCCCACCGAGCGGGTGCAGGCGCCGTGGGGTCGCAGCGGCGACCAGATCCTCATGCTCTACACCGGCGGCACCACGGGCATGCCCAAGGGTGTGATGTGGCGCCAGCGAGACCTCTTCGTCGCCATCACCAGCGCCACCGTGCCCACCTACGGCGAGGAGCAGGACCTCGACGCGGTCCGCACCCTCGCCGCCGAGCCCGGACGCCCCGTCGCCATGCCCGCCTGTCCCCTCATGCACGGCACGGGCTGGTTCATGATGCTTCAGAACCTCAGCGTCGGTGGCCTGGTCGTCACCCTCGAGTCCCGCCACCTGGACATCCCCGAGCTCTTCGACACGATCGAGGCCGAGGGCGTCCAGATGATCGTCATCGTGGGTGACGCCTTCGCCAAGCCGATGCTGTCGGCCCTCGATGCCGAGCCCGACCGCTGGGACATCTCCAGCCTGTTCCTGATGATCTCGTCGGGCGTGATGTGGAGCGAGCCCGTGAAGCAGGGTCTGCTCACCCACAACGAGGGGATGTTCCTCATGGACGCGTTCTCGTCCTCCGAGGCCCTCGGCATGGGCCAGTCGGTGTCGAGCGCCGGCGGCACGTCGGGAACCGCCAAGTTCATGTTGGGCGCCAACGCACGGGTGATCGACGACGCCGGCAACGACGTGGCCCCCGGTTCCGGTGAGATCGGCCGCGTGGCGGTCAAGGGCGTCACCCCCCTCGGGTACTACAAGGACGAGGCCAAGTCGGCCGCCACCTTCGTGGAGATCGACGGCGAGCGGTACTCGATGCCGGGCGACTACGCCCAGGTCGACGCCGACGGCGGCCTCGTGCTGCTGGGACGGGGCTCGGTGTGCATCAACACCGGCGGCGAGAAGGTCTTCCCCGAGGAGGTCGAGGAGGTGCTGAAGGAGCATCCGGCGATCGCGGACGCGGTGGCCGTGGGCGTGCCCGACGAGAAGTTCGGCCAGGCCGTCACCGCCGTCGTCGAGCCCCGGCCGGACGCGACGGTCGAGGAGGCGGAGGTGATCGCCCACGTCAAGGCTCGGCTGGCCCACTACAAGGCACCGCGGCGGGTGCTGACGGTCGACACGATCGGCCGGGCCCCCAACGGGAAGGTCGACTACAAGCGCCTCACCCGCGAGGCCACCGAGGCGCTCGCCACCGACGTCTGAGGGACCCCGGGTCCGGCCCGCCGACCCGTTCGCAACTGGCTCCTGATCTCGGTGCCCCGGCACCGAAATCAGGAGCCAGAACGCGCCCGGGGGGAGCAGCGCCCGGATTTACGCGGTCGGGGACGGGCTGACTACCGTCCGTTCCCATGGCTGACATCGGCTTCGACAACAAGGTCGCGATCATCACGGGCGCCGGCGGCGGCCTGGGTCGCGAGCACGCCCTGCTCCTCGCGTCGCGTGGCGCGCAGATCGTCATCAACGACCTCGGCGGCACCGTCGACGGCTCGGGCGAGGGCACCGAGGGGCCGGCGCACACCACCGCCAAGGAGATCAACGACCTCGGCGGCGTGGCCGTCGCCGACACCAACTCGGTGGCCACCCCCGAGGGCGGCGAGGCGATCGTCGCGACCGCGGTCGACGCCTTCGGCAAGGTCGACATCGTCATCAACAACGCCGGCATCCTGCGGGACAAGGCGTTCCACAACATGACGCCCGACCTGCTCGAGCCGGTGCTCGACGTGCACCTCAAGGGGGCGTTCTACGTCACCCGCCCGGCCTGGAAGATCATGCGCGAGCAGAACTACGGGCGGGTCATCAACACCGCGTCGAACGCCGGCATCCTCGGCAACTTCGGCCAGACCAACTACGGCGCCGCCAAGATGGGCCTGGTGGGCCTCACCCGGGTGCTGGCGGTCGAGGGCGCCCGCAACAACATCCGCGCCAACGCCATCGCCCCCATCGCCCGCACCCGCATGACCGAGGAGCTCCTCGGGCCGCTCGCCGAGCAGCTCGACCCCAGCCTGGTGTCGCCGCTGGTGGCCTGGCTGGCCCATGAGGACTGCGACGTGAGCGGCGAGATCTACTCGGCCGCCGGGGGGCGCATCGCCCGCATGTTCATCGGCCTCACCCACGGGTACTACAACCCCGAGCTCACGGTCGAGGACGTCCGCGACCACTGGGGCGAGATCCGCGACGAGGAGGGCTACATCACCCCGGCCAGCCTCAGCGACGAGCTCCAGCAGGTGCTCGCCCACTTCAAGGCCTGACGGTCGAGACCTGACCTGACGGCCGCCACCGACGTGTCGGGCCCCGGCGCGCCGCCGGGGCCCGTCCGCGCCCCGGACCGGGGCGTCACGGGTGGACGTAGACGAACCCGTAGCCCTCGTCGCGGGTGGGCTCGCCCGATGCGCTGAGCGCTTCGCCCAGTCGCCGGTCACGGTCGGGTCCGACTCCTGCATGCCGTGGTCGGCCACCAGGAAGAACGCCGTGCGGTCCCACACGCCGGCGGCCTCCACCGCATCGAGCACCTGGCCCAGCCGGGCGTCGGAGTCGGCCACGCTGGCCGCGGCGATCTCCGAGTACGGCCCGCCCTCGTGGAACGCGGCGTCGGTGAGCGTGAAGTTCAACCAGCAGAACCGCGGCACCGCCCCCAGCTCGCCGGAGAAGGCCCGGCGGGCCTGGGTGACGCTCGTGTGGTCGACGCGCGACGACCACTCGTACTCCTTGACCGGCCGGACGAACCGCTCGGTGGCGTACGGCAGCTCGTCGGCGCGAGGCGGTCGCTCGATCTGGCCCCCCGAGCGCAACACGCCGAAGGTGGACCAGCCCGCGCCGGCGTCGCAGGGCTCGTTGACGGCGACGTTGAGCGACCCCGGCCAGTTGCGCTCGAACGCCGAGTAGAGCGTCTCGACCGACGGATCGAGGTCGGCCATGGCCTGGTGCCAGGTGGCCGGCGAGTTGGTGATCACCTGCTGCCGGCGGGCACGGTCCCACCAGGCGTTGTGGAGGATGCCATGGTGGCCGGGTTGGGCGCCGGTGAGGATCGACGTGTGGTTGGCCAGCGTGACGGTGGGCAGGCACGACATCGCGCCGTGGGCGTAGGTGGTGCCCAGCGCCATCAGCCGGGCGACGTTCGGCGCCTCGCCACGGGCCGCGAGGTCGTACAGGACGTTCGCGTTGGTGCCGTCCCACAAGATGCCGACGACGTGCTCGGGCGGGGCCTGGTCGGGGTCGAGCAGGTCGTCGAGCACCTGCCCGTCCTGGCGGGCGAGGAGGCCGCCGGCGAGGGGCCGGCCGTTCTGCCCGGTGCTCGAGGGCGCCGGCGACGCGCCCGCCAGGCGCAGGACGGTGGGGGCCACGTCGACGACGCGGCACGAGCGGTCGACCAGGCCCCTCGCGGCCACGCCGGCGCCCGCCATCACGAACGGCGCCCGGGCCTGCACCACGCCGATGGACCCGTGCTCGCCGCGGTGGCCGCCCTGGTCCTCCCAGTTGTGGGCGGCGCTGTGCTGCACGCACAGGTCCGGCGCCACGGGCGAGTCGAACAGCTGGCTGATCTGCTCGAAGGCGAAGGGGTAGCTGTTGGCCGAGCGATCGGGGGACGGGGTCGCCCGCTCGTCGGCGAGCGGGGCCAGCCGGGCGGGGTCCTGGCACGCGAGCGGGTCGCGGCCGTCGACCCCGGTCACCTCGAAGGCCCAGCGCGCGCCGTCGGCGTGGCGCGTGAAGCGCACGACTCCCTCGGCCGACGCCGCCTCGAACTCGGGGGCGGCGGCGGGCCCGTCGACCGAGAAGACCATGTCGACGATCGGCGACAGCGCCGGGTCGAGCAGGGCCGCTCGGACGCGGTCGCGCGCCGCGGCGTGGGTCGGGTCCTCGATCACCGTCATGGCCCCAGGGTACGACGGCGGCCCGTCGGGCCTACGACGAGCAGGTGGACGCGGGGGGAACCCCGAGCGACCGGTCCGCCAACCACGCGACGATCTCGGGGGTGACCGGGAGCACCACCTCGTGGCCCGCCCCGGCGACGGGGCGCAACTCGACGGTGGTGTCGAGCCCGCACAGGCGCTCGGCCAGCTCGTCGGTCGACGCCGGGTCGATGATGGGGTCGTCCGAGCCCTGGACGAGCAGCACGGGTCCCGTGGTCGGCGCGGTGCCCGCCTCGTTCGCCGCGAGGAGGGCGGGCCACGGCGGGGTCGTCTCGGGGTCGGCGGCGCGGATCCGGTCCACCGGCGTGAGCGCGAAGTGGGTGGCGATCCGGTCGCCGCACATCGTCTCGAGCACCGGGCGCTCGGCCAGGGCCTCCTCGGTGAAGATCGTGGAGGGATCCGCGCCGTAGACGCGGGCCCACGCCGAGAAGGTCATGAACCCGAAGCCGAACGAGACCGGGAACGCCGTGGCGCGTCCGGCGAACCGGGCCACGTCGGAGACCGGCGCGACGGCTGCCGTGCCGAGCACCGTGAGCTCGGGCGCGTACTCGTCCGCCTGCGCCGCGGCGAACAGGACCGCCTGGCCCCCCGACGAGTAGCCCCAGAGGGCCACGCGGGCCGCGGCATCGGCGCCCGGCACCTGCGTCGCGCCGCGGGCGGCGTCGAGGACCGCGTGGCCCTGGCTGTCGCCCACGAGGTAGGCGGCCGGTCCCGGGACGCCGAGGCCCGCCCCGTCGGGGGCGACCACCACGAAGCCGGCCTGGAGCAGGTTGGACACGCCCGGCACCGGTGCCGCCGTGCGCGAGGGGGCGCACTTGTCGGCGAGGCCGGCCGTCCCGTGCATCCACACCGCGACCGGGTACCCACCCTCCGGGGCCTCGCCGGCGGGACGGAACACCCGAGCGGTCAACCACCGCGCCGAGCCGTTGCGGTTGGTCGTGCGGCCGAGGGTGCGCCAGGCCCGGGCCCCACCGATGGGCGTCCCCTCGTCGAACCAGATCAGGCTCCCGGGAGGCCCGGCCAGGGTCTCGAGGGGTGGGCGGTACAGGTTCTGGCCCTCCGGGAGGGGCGGCGGCGCGGCGGCCACGGCGGCTCAGCGCTCCCCATCGGCTGCGCTCTCGCCAGCCCGGACGAGCAGGCCCCGACCGCCGCCGCCGCCACCAGCGATCGCCGCGACGCACGCACGGTGCAGGCGGGCGCGTGAAGGCCGCCTCCCCTGCACCATCCGTCCGAGCGTAGGCTCACCCCGGCCCGGCGCACGGATCGCCCGACCCGAGGCCCGATCGTGGCCACCGACCTGCTCGCCCTCTCTTCGCCGTCCTCCACGGGGGCCGGCATTCCAGCATGGCCATCCCATGGCCGCCCGCAACGAGCTGTGCGAGGTGGGCGACCTCACGGCCATGGTGTCGTCGTTCGCCAACGTCGCCGCCCGCCACGACCGGCGCGGCCCTCGTGCTCGTCGACACCGGCCACGCCTTCAGCGCCGCCACGATCCGGACCGGCCGTCCGGGGGTGGACCGACGAGCCGTTCCACACGGCGATGTACACCCACGGGGCCACGTCGACCACGTCACGGGCACGCCCGCCTTCGACGCCGGCGAACGTCGAGCAGGGCCGGCCCGGGTGAGGTGGTCTCCGCTGTCGAGCAGGTCGATCCCCGCTTCGACCGGTACGTCGCCACGGCGCCGCCCCGCGGTCGTCAACCGACGCCGACACGGCCTGCCCACGCTCCGCTGGCCCACCGACTACCGCCGGCCCGACCTCACCTACCGGGATCGGCTCGACCGCACCGTCGGAGACACCCGGTTCGAGCTCCACCACGCCCGCGGCGAGACCGACGACGCGACCTGGGTCTGGATCCCCGACCGCAAGGTCCTGTGCCCGGGCGACCTCATCATCTGGTGCGCCCCGAACGCCGGCAACCCGCAGAAGGTCCAGCGGTACCCCAAGGACTGGGCGGTCGCCCTGCGGGCCATGGCCGGCCTCGGCGCCGAGCTCATGCTCCCGGGCCACGGCCTGCCCCTCGCCGGGGCCGACGACATCGCCATGGTGTTGAACGACACCGCCGCGTACCTCGAGTCGCTGCACGACCAGACGCTCGCGCTGATGAACGAGGGGGCCCGCCTCGACGAGATCATCCACACGGTGGCGCCCCCCGCGGACCTGGCCGCGAAGCCGTACCTCCAGCCGGTCTACGACGAGCCCGAGTTCATCGTGCGCAGCGTGTGGCGGCTCTACGGGGGCTGGTACGACGGCAACCCCGCCCGGCTGAAGCCCGCCCCCGACGCGGCGCTCGCCGCCGAGCTGGCCGCGCTGGCCGGCGGCGCCGGCGTGCTCGCTCGGCGGGCCACCGAGCTGGCCGAGGCCGGCGACCTGCGCCTGGCCGGGCACCTGGCCGAGCTGGCCGCGCAGGCGGCGCCCGACGACGTCGACGCCCACCGGGTCCGGGCCGAGGTCAACGAGGCGCGGGCGCAGGCCGAGCGTTCGACGATGGCCAAGGGCGTGTACCGGGGCGCCGCGGCCGAGTCCCGGGGAAAGTCCGGCGACGCGGACGCCGGCGGCGCCTGAGCGACGCTCCCGCGCCCCACACGACACTTCTGTCCACGTCGGCATCCGCCCTAAGGGATCCGGGTGGCGCGACCGATGAAGGCAGGGTGGCGTGCGCGGCGACGTTGGATGCGGCGGATCTCGACCGCCTGCTGACCTCGCTCCCACGCGAGTTCGCCGTCGGGGCGCTCGGTGACGACCGCTTCGTGGCCGGGCCCGCGGGTGGCTTCGTCGTCCGCGCCGCGTCCGACGACCTCCAGCGCGACGCGTACGAGTTGCTCCAGGTCACGGGTGCGACGCGGGTGGCGCTCTCGGACCACCTGCCGTGGGTGCCGTTCCTCGACCCGCTGCTGGTCTCGCCGACCGCGGGCCCGCACCACCACGACGACGTCACGGTCGTCCCCGTCGACCTGCTCGTCGACGTGCTCCGGGACGGCCACCAGCCGCTCGACCCGGCGACGATGGACCGGATCTTCGTCCTGCTCGCCGAGCGTCGGCTCGAGCCGGCGTGGGCCCTGATCGGCTGGAGCGGTGAGAGGATGGGACCGTGCAGCTCGTCCGATCCTCCGCCGGCGTCGACGTGGCCCTCCACGACCTCGGCGGCCACGGCCCTGCCCTCCTCCTGACGCACGCCACCGGCTTCTGCGGCGCGGTCTGGCGACCGTTCGCCCAGCGCCTCGCCGGGCGCTACCACGCCTTCGCGCCGGACCTCCGCGGGCACGGCGAGTCGGTCACGCCCGAGCGCCTCGACTTCCACTGGGACGGGTTCGCGGACGACGTCCTGGCCGTGGTCGACCACCTCCGAGGTCACGGGGTCGAGGGACCGCTCCTCGGGGTCGGCCACAGCAAGGGCGGCGCCGCCCTGCTGCTCGCCGAGCAGCGCCGGCCGGGGACCTTCGCGCGCCTCTACTGCTTCGAGCCCGTGGTGTTCCCACCCATGCCCGGGGGCGGGGCCGGCGAGGACACCGGCGCCGAGGGCTCGGGACGCGGCAACCACCTGGCCGAGGGTGCGCTGCGGCGCCGGGCGACCTTCGCCTCGTTCGAGGAGGCGTTCGACAACTTCGCCACCAAGCCGCCCCTCGACGTCTTGCGGGCCGACGTCCTCGAGGCGTACGTGCACGGCGGATTCCGCCGCCAGGACGACGGCACGGTCACGCTGCGGTGCCGCCCGCAGGACGAGTCGCAGGTGTACCGGATGGGCGCCGGTCACGACGCCTTCGCCCACCTCGCCGAGATCGTCGCGCCGGTCACGATCGCCACCGGCCGCAAGGACCCGTACGGGCCCGCCGCGGTCGCGCCGATGCTGGCCGAGCGCCTGACCCGGGGCGAGCTCGAGGTGTTCGACGACCTCGGCCACTTCGGTCCCCTCGAGGACCCCGACCGCGTCGCCGACCACGTGGCGGCCGCCTTCGCCCGCTGAGCCCGGCCGGCGGTCACCCGACGGTGTCGGTGGCCCTGCGTACGATGCCGCCATGGCGTTGACGCCCCCGTCGACCCTCTCCCCCTCGAAGGTGGCCACCTTCCGGGACTGCGGTCTGGCTTTCCGGTACTCGGCCATCGACCGGCTGCCCGAGGCCCCGACCGTCGCGGCCAGCCGCGGCACCCTCGTGCACGCCGCCCTGGAGCGCCTGCTCGACCTCCCGGCCGACCAGCGCACCGTCGAGCGCGCCCTCGGTTGCCTCCGCGACGCCGCCGCGGCCTTCCGGACCGACGACGACTTCACCGGCCTCGCCCTCGACCAGGCGGGCGAGGCCCGGTTCCTGGCCGAGGCCGAGGCCCTCGTGCGCCGCTACTTCGACCTCGAGGATCCCACCGCGGTCCGACCCGTCGGCCTCGAGGTGCGCCTGGAGGCGACGGTCGGCGGTCTGCGGCTCCGTGGGGTCATCGACCGCCTCGAGCTCGGCGACGACGGCGAGCTCGTGGTCACCGACTACAAGACCGGCCGCGCCCCGTCCGTCCAGAGCGAGCAGGCCCGCCTCGGCGGCGTCCAGTTCTACGCCTTCCTCTGCGAGCAGGCCCTCGGCGTGCGCCCGGCACGCATCCAGCTGCTGCACCTCGCCGAGCCCCTCGCCATCGTGGCGGTCCCCACCGAGCAGTCGACGCGCGCCCTGGGCCGGCGGGTCGAGGCCGTCTGGCAGGCGATCGAGCGGGCCTGCTCCGACGAGGACTTCCGCCCCCGCCCGGGCCGGGGTTGCTCGTGGTGCAGCTTCGCGGCCTACTGCCCCGCCATGGGTGGCGACCCCGCGCTCGCCCCGGGCACGGGCACCGAGGCGCCCGCGCCGGCGCTGGTCGCCTCGTGAGCGCGCCCACCCCCGACCCGTCGGACCCGCTCGCCGGGCGCCCGTACGGCGACACGCTCGGCGACGAGGACCCGGGCGTCGCCGAGGTCGCGCCGTCACCGGCCGACGCCTTCGCACCGGTGGCCCGGTTCGACGACGCCGTCGATCGCGCCTTCGACCGCCTGCGAGGGCGCCCTGCGGTCGACCGCGTCATGTACGGCGCCTCGGCGCTCGGCGACTTCAGCCTCGTGTGGGCCCTGGTGGGATCCGTGCGCAGCCTGCGGTCCGAGCGCGACGAGCAGGCGTTCGTGCGCCTCGTCGCCGGCCTGGGGCTCGAGTCGCTGCTGGTCAACCAGGGGATCAAGCGACTGTTCCGCCGGGCCCGCCCGGTGGTCACCACGGATCGCCCGCTGCACCTGCGCACCCCCCTCACCACCAGCTTCCCGAGCGGGCACGCCAGCAGCGGGGCGTTCGCGGCCGTGCTGCTGTCGGACGGCAGCCGGGTGCCGGCGCTCTGGTGCGCCGTCGCGCTCGTCGTGGCGGGCAGCCGCGTCCACGTGCGCATCCACCACGCCAGCGACATCGTGGCCGGCGCGGCGGTGGGCGCCGCGCTGGGCCTCGCCGTCCGGCGCCTGTGGCGGCTCCCGTCGCGCCCCTGAGGAACAAAGCCACCGGTCCCCGGGTTCGGTCGGGCATGACCCCCGCGACCCGACGCTCCTTCGCCGTGACCTGGGACTACCGGTGCCCGTTCGCCCGCATCGCCCACCTGCACGTGATCGAGGGCCTGCGGGCCGGCGCCGACTGGGACGTCGCGTTCGTCCCGTTCTCGCTCGGCCAGGTGCACCGGGACGACGGCCAACCCGACGTGTGGGACGACCCGTCGGCCGAACCGGGGCGGCTGTCGCTCCAGGTCGGCCTGGTCGTGCGCGACGAGCACCCCGAGGCGTTCCTCGACGTCCACGAGGCGCTCTTCGACGCCCGCCACGTGCACGGGCTCGACCTGCGCGACGACCGGGTCCTCCGGGACGTGCTCGTCGACCACGGCCTCGACGCCGATGCCGACGCCGTCCTCGACGCGGCCCGCACCAAGGGGCTCGAGACCCTGCGCGAGGAGCACCGACGGGCGGCCGCCACCCACGAGGTGTGGGGCGTGCCCACGTTCGTGGCCGGCGACCAGGCCGGGTTCGTCCGCCTGATGGACCCGCCCGGCGGCGATGGTGAGGAGGCGGTGCGCACCGTCGAGCGGGTGCTCGACCTGCTCACGGGCTGGCCGGCGCTCAACGAGCTCAAGCACACGAGCATCCCCCGCTAGCCGGGCCGTACCATCGGGCCATGGCGCAGCGGGAGGTCCGGTCCGATCGGCGGATGAGCGACCTCGAAGCGCTCATGTGGAACATCGAGAAGGACCCGCACCTCAGCTCGACGTTCGCGAACGTAACGCTGCTCGACCGGCCCGCCGACCTGGCCCGCTTCCGGCGGCGCATGGCCGCGGCCGTCGTCACGATCCCCCGCCTCCGCCAGCGGGTGGTCGGCGGGTTCGGGCGCCTCGCGCCGCCCCAGTGGCAGGACGACCCCAACTTCGACGTCGACTTCCACGTCCGGCGCGACGGCCTGCCGTCGGGGGCGACGGACCGGGACCTGTTCGACTTCGCCACCCGCTACTGGCAGGCCCCGTTCGACCGCTCCCGCCCGCTCTGGGCCTTCACGCTCGTCGACGGCCTGCCGGGCGGGCGCGGGGCGATCGTGCAGAAGATGCACCACACCATCACCGACGGGGTGGGCGGGGTGCGCATGTCCGAGCAGTTCATCGACCTCGAGCGCGACCCCGGCGGTGCCGACGGGCCGGCCTCCGGCGACGAGTCGACCGACGACCTCGGCCCCGGCGACCCGGGCCCCACGGGCCTGCTGGCCACCCTGGCCGACACCGCGTCGCACGTCGCCCGCCGGACCGCGGGCGCCGCCCAGCGCGGGGTGGCCGAGACCGCGGGCGTGCTCACCCACCCGACGTCGTGGGGGTCCGTCGGCGCCGCGGGCGTCGAGACCACCCGCTCGGTGGTGCGCCAGGCCGTCATCACCGACCGCGCCCACTCGCCCCTGTGGACCGACCGCACGCTGCGGCGGCGCATGGAGGTGCTCAGCGTGGCGATGGACGACGCCAAGCGGGTCACCAAGGCCCTCGGGGGCAGCATCAACGACTTCTTCGTCACCGGCGCGGCCCGGGGCGCCGGGGCCTACCACGTCGCCATGGGCCACCCGGTGGACGAGCTGCGCATGGCCATGCCGGTGAGCACCCGCAGCGACCGCTCGTCGGGGGGCAACGCCTTCGCCCCGTCGCGGGTCCTGGTGCCGGTCGCGATCGACGACCCGGTGCAGCACTTCGCCGAGGTGCGCGAGCGGCTCGACCGCACGAAGGCCGAGCGGGCCTTCTCCGTGCTGGAGGGCCTCGCCGGCCTGATGAACGTGCTCCCCACCTCGGTGCTGGTTCGGGCCGCACGGGCCCAGACCGAGACGGTGGACTTCACCACGTCGAACGTTCGGGGGGCCCCGCTCCCGCTCTACATCGCCGGCGGTCGCATCGAGGCCAACTACCCGCTGGGGCCGCTGGCGGGCACGGCGTTCAACCTCACCCTGTTGTCCTACGACGGCGCCCTCAACATGGGACTCGCCGTCGACACCGGCGCGGTCGGCGACGCGGCACTGCTCCGCGACTGCCTCGCGCAGGCCTACGCCGAGCTGATCGCGGCGGCGTAGCCCGCCGCGTCACGCCTCGCTCAGTTGGGGCTGAGCGCCTCGTCGGTGATCTCCGGGGCCGGCGACCGCAGCAGCGTCCGGACGTCGAGCAGCAGGTCCGCCACCTCGCTCGTGGACACGAGCTCGCGGTGCAGCATGTCGCCCAGGCCCTGGTCGATGAGCGCGAGCGCTTCGTCGATCGAGGTGAACTCTCGGGTCTCGGGCATCGCTTCCTCCACGGGAACAGGGTGCACGGAACAACGGGCGTCGCCACCGGATTGTTCCGTGACCGCTGTCACCTGCGCCCAGCGGGCCACACACTCACCAGGGACTTGCGGGAACCTTACCCACCGTCTGTGACGAGCGATCGGCATCAGCGGTGAATTCCGTGTTACACGCCCCGGCGACCGGTTGGCGCCGGTCGCTAGGTTCGGGCGATGGACACCCCCTCGGGGACCGACGCGCTCGGTCTCACCTTCGCCAGCTACATGTCGTTCGGGCCCGAGGCGGCGCGGCGCACCGCCCGCGACGCCGCCGAGCTCGGCTACCGGTCGTTCTGGACGGCCGAGACCACCGGGCCCGAGGCGTTCTCCGTGCTCGGCGCGGTCGGCGCCGCGGCGCCCGGGCTCGACCTCGGCACCGGCGTGCTCGCCCTCCAGCTGCGCACCCCGATGGTCGTGGCCATGGCCGGGGCGACGCTCCAGGCCCTGCACCCCGACCGCGACATCCTCCTCGGCATCGGGATCTCCTCGCCGGTGGTCACCGAGCGGTGGCACGGCGTCCCCTACGGGGACCGGCCCCTGGCCCGCGTGCGCGAGTACGTCACCCTGGTGAAGGAGTGCCTCTCGGGCGAGCCCGTCACCTTCGAGGGCGACTTCTACCGGTGCCGCAAGTTCCGCCTCGGGGTGCGCCTCGGCGAGCGCCGGCCGAAGGTGGTCGTCGGCGCCCTCAACCCGGGGATGCTCCGGCTGGCCGGCGAGGTCGCCGACGGGGTCCTGCTCAACTACCTCCCCGCCTCCCACGTGCCCTGGTCGGTCGAGCAGGTGCGCGCCGGGGGCGACGCGACGATCTACGCCTACGTGCACGCCGGCGTGTGCGAGCGCGAGGACGGCATCGAGCTGGCGAGACGTGACCTCTGGTCGTACGCCGTCGTCGACGCCTACGCCGCCAACTTCGAGCGGGCCGGCTTCGCCGACGAGGTCGGCCAGATCCGCGAGTGCCAGGCCGCGGGCGACCGCGACGCGGCGATCGCCGCCGTGTCGGACCGCTTCGTCGACGCCATCGACGTCATGGGCGACGCCGCGACGGTGCGCTCGACCGTGGAGGCCTACGTCGCCGGCGGCGTCGACGTGCCCGTGCTCATGCCCCTGCCGTGGGGCCCCGACCGCATGGCGGTGGTCGACGCCACGATGCGCGCCGCCGCCGGCGCCCCCTGAGGGCGGCGCTCAGCCGACGCTGAGGTCGAAGTCGGCGGGCAGCTCGCCGCCGGCCTCGAGCCACGCGGTGACGACCTCGGGGAACTCCCGCGGGTTGTAGACGTCCTCCTCGTAGCTCCACTGCCCGTTCCCGGCGTAGTGGAGGATGCAGAGGGTCGGGACGTCGAAGACCCGGTCGCCCCCCTGGGGGTCGGGCAGGCGGTTCTGGCACCAGAACACGAGCCGGTTCCCGTCGACCACCCACCACTCGTACGGGAACTCCATGGTGGGGAAGGGCTGCATGACACCCTTGATCCACGCCCGGATCTCCTCGCGCCCGTGGAACTTCCCGTAGTGGTGCTCGAAGTACCGGGCGTCCTCGGTGAACTGGTCGGCCCACGGGTCCCAGTCACCGGTGCGCACCGCGGTCTGCGCCCGCTCGCGGTACCTGGCGAACTCGGCCTCGATCTCCTCGCGGGGGAACGGGGTGGCCACCGGCTGGGGCGTGTAGTCGGGGATGGCGGTGAGCCGAGGGTCGGGGGGCGTGTGCTTGCGCCCGCCCGCGGCCAACCAGGCCGAGAACACCTCCTCGGCGTGGACCGGGTTGTACTCGTCCTCCTCGAGGTCCCACTTGCCGTCGCCCGCGTAGTGCAGCACCGAGGCGTTCGGGAACCGGTAGGGCGTGTCACCGCCGGTCGGGTCGGGCAGGTTGTTCCAGATGTAGAAGACGACCCGGTCGCCCTCGATGATCCACCAGTCCACCGAGAACGTCATCGACGGGTAGTCGGCCATGCACGTGGTGATCCACCGCTCGATCTCGTCACGGCCCCGGAAGCGCCCGAGGTAGTGCTCGACGTAGGTGGCGTCGTCGGTGAAGAGCGACGCCCAGGCCGTCCAGTCCCGCCCGTAGGCACCGACGCGCAGGAACTCGTCGAACGCGGCGCGGACCTCTGCTTCTGGATGCTCCCCCATGGCCGGCGACACTACGCCACCTCGGCGGCCGCCGGGCCGGGCGCCCCGGGGAAGGGTGTCGGTGGGCACGTCTACGATCGGGCCATGGAGTTGCGGGGCAAGGTGGCGGTGGTCACCGGCGGCGGCAACGGCATCGGCCGGGCACTGTGCCGGCGGTTCGTGGCCGAGGGTGCCGCGTGCGTCGTGGTGGCCGACCTCGGCGGCGACGCGGCGGCGTCGGTGGCCGCCGGGCTCGGCGACGCCGCCGCCGCGCTCGAGGTGAACGTCGCGCTCGAGGGCGACGTGGTGCGCCTGGTCGAGATCACCGAGGACCGCTACGGCCCCATCGACCTGTTCTGCTCGAACGCCGGCATCGCCGCGCCGGCCGGGGGCGTCGAGGCCCCGACCGAGGGGTGGCAACAGATCTGGGACGTCAACGTGATGGCCCACGTCTACGCGGCGCGCACGTTGATCCCCCGGATGGTCGACCGCGGGGGCGGCTACCTGCTCAACACGGCGTCCGCGGCGGGCCTGCTCACCAACCTGGGGGCGGCGCCGTACTCGGTCACCAAGCACGCCGCGGTGGGGCTGGCCGAGTGGCTGGCCATCACCCACGGCGACCAGGGCATCAAGGTGTCGTGCCTGTGCCCGCAGGGGGTCCGCACCAACATGCTCCTCGGTGCCGCGGGCGACGCCCCGGACGGCGACCCCGCCCAACTCGCCGGCGCCGTCGTGCTGGCCCAGGGCGCCATCGAGCCCGAGGACGTCGCCGAGGCGGTGGTGGCCGGCCTGGCCGACGAGCGGTTCCTCATCCTCCCCCACCCCGAGGTCCTCGACTACTTCCGCAACAAGGCCGGCGACTACGACCGCTGGATCGGCGGCATGCGCAAGCTCGGCCGCGGCCATCGCCGCCGCCGACGGCGATGCCGACGGGGCAAGCTCGGCCGCCGGCCTCGACCTGGCGGCGCTGGGGCTGCGGCCCGGTGACCGGGTGCGGTTCCGCCAGACGCGCCGGCGGGCACTGGCGCGAGGCACGGTCGACCAGGTCGAGCGCGACGGCAGCATCGGCCTGCACGACGTCACGTGCCCCTCGGCGCGGCCTGCTTCGCCCCCTCGACCGCCCTGAGGTCGCCACCACCGGCGGGCGGGGCGCCGAGCTCGAGCGGGTGAAGCCGCCCGCGAGCGGGCCGCCCGCACCGAGCAGATGAGGTTGCTGTGAACCCACGACGCCGGCCGCGCCGGCCCCTGCTGGCCGGTCTCGCCCTCCTCGTGGTCGCGCTCGCCGGGCTCGGCGCGTGCTCCACGGGCGAGAAGAGCTTCACCATCACCCGGATCGACACCGAGGCCGTGCTCAACCCCGACGGCTCGATGGACGTGGTCGAGCGCGCCACCTACGACTTCACGGGGAACTTCTCGGTCGGCACCCGCAGCTTCGAGTCGGCGGGCTTCGACTACGAGATCGTCGACGTGCGGGCGTTCGAGGACGGTGAGCCCCTGCCCACGATCACCGACACCCCGAGCCTCTTCGAGTGGGACCTCGACCCCGACGCCGACTCGTCCACCTCGGGCACCCACACCTACGAGCTGCGCTACCGCGTCACCGACGCCGCCCTCGTCCACCCCGACGTGGCCGAGCTGTACTGGAACTGGATCGGCACGACGTCGCCCGGCACCGACCGCCTCGACGTGGACCTCCAGGTGCCGGGGCCCGGCCGCCAGGTGCGGGCCTGGGCCCACGGTCCCCTCAACGGCGAGATCAGCCGAGAGGGCGACCACATCCTGCTCGCGGTCACCGACGTGCCCCCCGGGCAGTTCGTCGACAGCCGCGTGCTCGTGCCCGCGGACCGCTTCACGGTCGAGCCCTTCGGCCCCCCGGTCGAGGACCGGATCGTCGCCGAGGAGACCCGCCTCGCCGAGATCGCCAACGAGCAGCGGGCCGCCGCCGCCGAGCAGGCCGACCGCGACCGGCAGGTGCGGGCGTTCTTCACCGTCGTCACCCCACTGCTCATCGCCCTCGGCTGGCTCGTGTTCCTCCTCGTCTGGCGCCGGTGGGGCAAGGAGCCTCCCGCGCCCCCCGACATCGGCGACTACTGGCGCGAGGTGCCCGACGACCCGCCGGCGGTGGCGGTGGCCCTGCTCAACTGGGGCACGGTCACCTCGACCGCCTTCGCCGCCACCACGGTCGACCTGGCCCAGCGGGGCTTCCTCACGATCACCGAGACCGCCGGGTCGGGCGGCCTCTTCGGGAGCAAGACCGAGTACCGGTTCGACTGGCAGGGCCAGGACAGCTCCGGGCTGCTGCCCTTCGAGCGGGACCTCCTCGGCACGTTGTTCCAGGGCGGTCAGTCGATCACCCAGACCGAGTTCACGGCGTGGGCGCGGGCCCACCAGAGCGCGTCGGCCAAGTTCTGGTCACGCTTCCAGAAGCAGGTCACCGCCGAGTTCAACACGCGCGGGTACGTGGCCCGCAACCGCCCCGCGCCGTACCTGATCCACACGGCCGTCATGTCGGTCCTCGGCATCATGGGGTTCCTGTCGTTCGCGGCCGACGCCCCCGTGGTCGCCGGCGCCGCGCTCTTCTCCGCGGTGGCGCTGCTGTTCTGCACGGGCCTCCTGCGCCAACGCACGCCCGCCGGGAGCGAGCGCTACGCGCAGTGGACCGGCCTCAAGCGCTTCCTGGCCGACTTCTCGCGCCTGGACGAGGCGGTGTCGGGTGACCTCGTCATCTACGAGCGCTACCTGGTGGCCTCGGTCGCCCTCGGCGTGGCCGACCAGCTCGTGGCCGGCCTCCAGGCCAAGCTGCCGACCGAGGTCGACCAGCAGCAGTTCGCCACCTGGTACGTGGGCCACTCGGCCGCCACGATGGGCCGCGGCTTCGGGTCCATGGGCTCCATCGGCACGTTCGCCTCCAACTTCGGCTCCAAGGCCACGTCGAGCTTCACCCCGCCGAGCAGCAGCTCCAGCGGGTCCGGCTTCAGCGGCGGCGGCTTCTCGTCGGGCGGCGGCGGAGGTGGCGGCGGCGGCGGCTTCGGTGCCCGCTGACGCCGCCCCGACCGCCGGACCCGACCCCACCCGCGCCGTCTACGAGGCCGAGGCCGCCCGCTCGATCTGGCAGGCGGCACTACGCTGCACCGCCCCACGGCGACGCGCCCCTCGCGCCTGGCGGCCGCGCGCCTCGCCGCGCCGCTCGAGGGCCCCTCCGGCCCAGTCGCCGACCTCGGCTGCGGTCCCGGTGGAGCACCGCCGCTGGCGGACGGCACGGGGCCCGGCCGTCGCGCTCTCGACGTGGCCCTCGCCATGCTCGACCTCGTCCCGGCCACGCCCCGCCTGCGCCGCCTCGGTGCAGGCGTCGTCTCGCGACCTGCCGCGACGACGGCCCCCAGCTCGCTCCGGGGCCTGCACGCGCACCAAGAGCTACGTCCACCTGGCCCGAGTCGGCGGTGGCTGGCGCCGCCGAGCTCCACCGGGCCACGGCAAGGACGCGCCTCACCGAGCTGCTCGTGTTCGAGGGCCGACGTCGAGCTGGCCCCCTCGAGGTCGACGACTTCCCCGTGGCGACGCTTTCTCCCAGGTGGCCGAGGCCCGCCTGCGGACGTCGTCGAGGGCGCGTCCTCGCGCTTCGACCGGCTCGACACCGGTCGGCCACCCGGCCGCCGTCCGGCCTGCGGGTGCCGGCCACAAGGAGCGCACCTGCCCGACACCGTCGGGGCTGGGATGGGCCTGCTGGTCTGCGCGCCTCAACGACGCGCGCTCGGCCGACGCCGGCGTGGGCTTCGCACGGCCGGGCAACCGGTTCTGGCCCGCGGCGCTCGCCGCCGGGCTCGTCTCCCGCGATCGCGACCCGTGGCACGCGCTCCGGGCCCACGGCGTCGGGATGACCGACGTGGTCAAGCGGGCGACGGCGCGCGCCGACCAGCTCGACCCGCAGGAGTACCGCGACGGCATGGCCCGCATCGAGCGCCTCGTCGCCTGGTTGCGCCCGGGGCTGGTGTGCTTCGTGGGCCTGGCCGGCTGGCGGGCCGCGGTCGACCGCCGGGCGGTCGCGGGGATCCAGCCCGAGGGCCTCGGTTCCGTCCCGGCGTACGTCATGCCGTCCACCAGCGGGCTCAACGCCCACAGCTCCCTCGACGACCTCACCGGGCACCTCCGCGCCGCCGCGGCGCTGGCCGGCGCCCGCGCGCAGGGCCCGCCCGCCTCGTGAGCTCGACCCCCGGGACCGGGACGGCGAGCCGGGACGAGTCGCCGGCCACGACGGCGTAGGTTGCGGCCATGGGTGTGCGCCTCGAGCCGAACGACGAGTACCTCCACGAGTTGGGTCCCGAGGAGACCTTCAACGAGTCGATGTACTTCAACGTGTACGACCCGGCCCGCCGGCTGGGCGGGTTCTTCCGCCTGGCCAACCGGGCCAACGAGGGCCGGGGGGAGATGACGGTCTGCCTCTACCTCCCCGACGGTCGGGTGGGGTTCATGTTCCAGCGGCCGGAGGTGCGCGACAACGACGCCTTCGACGCCGCCGGCATGCGCTTCGACGTCGTGACGCCGTTCGAGGAGCTGACCGTCCACTACACGGGCAAGGTCGTGATGCTCGACGACCCGCTGGCCATGGCCGACCCCCGGGCGGCGTTCACCGAGAACCCGTACGAGCGCTGCACGGCGGCCCTCACGTACACGCGGGTCAGCGACATGGTCGGCGGCGAGCCCGACCAGCCCCACGAGCGGCCGGGCGAGGAGTTCGCCAAGGGCCACTACGAACAGCTCGTGCGCGCCGTCGGCACGATCACGGTCGGCGACGCCGAGTGGGCGGTCGACGGCTTCGGCCTGCGCGACCACTCGTGGGGCCCCCGCACCTGGCAGGCGCCGTGGTACTACCGCTGGCTGACCGGCAACGCCGGGCCCGACTTCGGCTTCATGGTCAGCCGCATCGCCCGCCAGGACCGCGACGGCACGCGCGGCGGGTTCGTGTGGGAGGACGGCACCCTGCACCTGTGCGGGCACAGCGAGATCCGCACCGAGTGGGCGGGCGACGACACCTACCACCAGCGCATCGAGGCGCTGCTGCGCTCGGGCGAGCGCGAGTGGCGCATCGCCGGCGAGGTGCTCAACCTCATCCCGCTGCGCAACCGTCGCGACGGACGGGTCACCCGCATCTCCGAGGGCCTCACCGAGTGGCACGTCGAGGGTCGCCCCACCGGGTACGGGCTGTCGGAGTACCTCGACCAGATCGTCGAGGGACGACCCGTCGGCATCGACGAGTAGCCCACGGGGCTACGCTCGCGCTGAACACCGTTCAGCGACCCGGAGGCGCCCCGTGTCCGTCGAGGCCGAGCCCACCGTCAACCCCTGGCTCGAGGGCAACTTCGCCCCCGTCGACGACGAGCTCGACACCGGGCCGCTACCCGTCACGGGCGAGATCCCCGCGGCGCTGACCGGCGAGTACCTGCGCAACGGGTTCAACCCCGCGGTGACCCCCCGGCCGAGCTACCACTGGTTCGACGGCGACGGCATGATCCACGGTGTGCGCCTCGGGGACGGCGCCGCCCGGTACCGCAACCGCTGGGTGCAGACCAAGGGGCTGCAGGCCGAGCGTCGGGAGGGTCGGAGTCTGTACGGGGGCATGGCCGAGTTCACCGTGCCCGACGCCGACCTGCTGGCCGAGGTCGGCATGGTCAAGAACCTCGCCAACACCAACATCATCCGCCACGCCGACCGACTGCTCGCCCTCTGGGAGGCCGGGCACCCGACCGAGATGGTGGCCGACGACCTGGCCACCATCGGCGAGACGGACCTCGGCGGCGCCCTGGTGGGCCCCATGACCGCCCACCCCAAGACCGACCCCGACACCGGTGCGCTGTGCTTCTTCGGCGCGAGCGGCTTCGCCCCGTACCTGCACTACTACGAGCTCGACGCCGCCGGCGCCCTGGTGCGGCGCGAGCCCGTCGACCTGCCCCGCCCCGTGATGATGCACGACTTCGTGGTGACCGAGCGCCACGCCGTGTTCTTCGACCTGCCGGCCGTGTTCGACATCGAGGGGATGCTGGCCGGGGGGCCGATCGTGCGCTGGGCCCCCGAGCACGGCGCCCGCATCGGGGTCATGCCCCGCGACGGCGGCTCCGCGGACGTGCGGTGGTTCGAGCTCGACCCGTTCTACGCGTTCCACTTCCTCAACGGCTGGGACGACGGCGACGCCGTGGTGGTCGACGGCTGCCGGGCCGACGACCTCGTGGTGGGCTTCGGCGAGGACCGCGTCCCGGCGGCGGGCGAGTTCCCCCACCTCCACCGGTGGCGCCTCGACCTCGGGACCGGCGCCGTCACCGAGGAGGCGCTCGACGACCGCTCGGGCGACTTCCCCCGCATCAACGACGACCACGCGGGCCGTCGCAACCGCTACGGCTACGTCGCCCACGCCGGCGCGCTCACCCGCACCGGCGGCCGCTTCGACGGTGTGGTCAAGCACGACCTCGACGCCGGCACCTCGACGGTCCACCGCTACGGCGACCACCACGTCTGCGGCGAGGCCGTGTTCGCCCCCGACCCCGACGGTCACGCCGAGGACGACGGCTGGCTGCTCAACTTCGTCTACGACGCCGAGGCCGACACCTCCGAGTTCGTCATCCTCGACGCCCGCGACCTCACCGCCGACCCCGTGGCCCGGGTCCACCTCCCCCGCCGGGTCCCCTTCGGCCCCCACGGCAACTGGCTGCCCGACTGACGGCGCTTCACGCCGGCACTCGTCGAGCCGTCAGGGATCGCACGCCGCCGACGAACCGCACGCCGAAGGCGGTCCGACGAAGGAGGACCTAGGTCACGCGCGCCAGGGCGCGGTAGGCGGTCCGGGGGTCGGTGCCGAACGGCAGCAGCGCCAGCGCCGGGGTGGTGACGCCGTTGTCCACGTAGCGGGCGATGTGCTCGCGGCAGGCCTCGGCGGGGCCGTGGACGATGAGCTCGTCGACCACCGAGTCGGGGATGGCCGCCAGCGCGGCCTTGCGGTCGCCGGCCTTCCAGAGGTCCCACATGGGCCGGAGCCGCTCGCCCCGGCCCAGCCACTCGTGGAAGGCGGCGTAGACGGGCACGTTGAGGTAGGCGGCGATGGCGAAGCGGCCCATCGCCCGCACCGTGTCGGCGTCGTCGGAGACGGCCACGAAGATGCGGGCCACGATCTCCTTGCCCGGCCCGCCGGCATCGACGTGGGGCTTGACGGTGGCCACGTCGTCGGCGGAGAGCCAGTTGATGATCGCACCTTCGCCCTCGCGACCGGCCAGGCGCAGCATCCCGGGGCGCAGCGCGGCCACGAGGATCGGGACGGGCTGCTCGGGGACCACGCCGAGGGTGAAGCTGCGCACCGAGAACGTCTCGTACTCCTCGGTGACCTTGGCGCCGGTGAGCGCGGCCCGCAGGAACCGGACCATGTCGCGGGTGCGCTGGTAGGGCTGCTCGAACGGGATGCCGTTCCAGCCCTCGACGATGACGTTGGACGACGTGCCGATCCCGAACGCCAGGCGCCCGGGCGCGGCCTGGGCCAGTGCGCCGACCGACTGCGCCAGGCAGGCGGGCCCCCGGGTGAACGCGGGGACGATGGCGGTGCCCAGCCGCAACGACGGCGCCCACACCGAGGCCAGCGCGAGCGGCGTGAAGGCGTCGGCGCCGTTGGCCTCGCTCGACCACACGTCGGTGTAGCCCAGGTCGGCCAGCTCGCGGACCCAGTCCGCCTGGGCGTGGAGGGGCACGTCGTCGAACGGGATCGTCATCCCGTAGCGGGGCTCGGTCACTTGGGGTCCTCCCAGAAGCGCACGATGGTGGACTGGCTGGCGGTGGCCAGGAGGGTGCCGTCCTCGGCCCAGAGGTGCACGAGGCCGTGGCCGTAGCCGTGGGCGACGGCGTGCACGCGGATGTCGAGCAGCACCCATTCGGTCGGGACCAGCCGCTCGAGGCGCAGCGTGTTGTCGAGGCTGTTGCCGCCGGCCCGCTGGCCGAGGGCCTGGCCGATCCCGAACGGCACGTAGTCGCCGAGGATGGCGAGCGCCGCCCCTGACATCTCGAGCAGCTCGGGCATGCGCACCCACAGGGCGCACCGCCCGTCCTCGGTGGGGGTGCCGTCGAGCTGGTCCATCTCCCGGCCGACCGCGAGGCGCTGGTCGAGCCGGGCCATCAAGGTGTCGGCGTGCTCGGCGCGGTAGCCCCGCGGCGGGCACTCGTCGGGCGGGGGCACGTCGGGGCGCTCGGCCCACTGGCCCGACAGCTCGAGCGGGCGCGACCCCAGGGCGGCGTTGACGGTGAGGATCTCGGTGTCGCCCACGTGGCCGACCGCCCGGGCCTGCGTGGTCTGGCGCCCCGCCTGCGGCACGGTGAGGTCGATGTCGAGGACCGACCCCGGCCGGGCGTAGGACAGGTACTGGGCGGTCGCCCAGACGATGGGGCGTCCCGTGGCACCCTGCATCGCGCCGATGGCCGCGCCCAGCGCGCAGCCGCCGAACAGGAAGTTCCCCATCGTCGAGATCCCCGGGGTGACGGGCAGGCGCCAGCGCATCGGGTCCTCGGTCGGTTCCAGCCCCAGCCAGGCCACGGCATCCATCGGTGCAGGTCCTCCCGTCGTCCGGGGGCCGACTCTAGGGGCGGGGCGCCGCGGGCCCGGGCGGAGGCCCGGTCGTGACCGCGCCGTCGGTGGCCGATGCGGTGCTCGCCCGCCCGGGTCAGGGCGGTGGCTCGTCGGGCCACGCCGACGCCGCGCCGGGACACCGCCGGTGTGCGGCGGCGCCGTGGCCAGGGCACCCCCACGTCGTCGCCAGGCGGGCGGCCACACCGGGGCCGGCCCGCAGGGCTCGCGCCGGCGGCCGGCCCGCGGGGACCGGCACCTACCGGCTCACCCGGGCCCGGACGCCGCCGGCGGTCGCGAGCCGTCGGTCGTCTGGGTTGGCCACCGAGGCCGCCACGCCACGCCGAGGCGACGGCGGACCGGTGTCGGCAGCGCCGGCGGCGGCACGTCGATGATGGCGCGAGGGCCCGCAGCTGGCGGTGACGGGCCGCCCTTCGCCCGCCGCTTGCGCCGCCGCCGACCGCACGACCCACGCGGGTGGCGCGACCATGGCGGGCCACCCGCTCGGTGAGGCATCGGGCCCGCCACCGTCTCGGCGCTCGTCGTCGCCGGGCTCAAGGCGGAGCCGTGGCGCGGCGCTGGCCGCGGGCAGCACCGCCAGGTGACCGCGGTCGGACGGCTCGGGGACGGCGCGGGACGGCGGGCCGGAGCGGCTCCGCCCGGGCCGCGCTCGTCGCCGAGGACCTCCGCGGTCCGGCCCGACGGCGGCGGGATCGCCGGCGGCCCGAGGCGCGCCGCCCGCCGGCGCCGGCGGGCGCCGGGCGACGGGCGGGGCGTCGTCGAAGAAGAAGGCCCGGACGGGCGACGGCCGCCCGGAGCGGCCACGCCACCGAACCGGAAGGTGGGCCACCCGGCCGGCGCCGCGCGAAGTCGTCGCGCGGCGTCCGGCCACGGCGGAGGAGGCCTCGGCGCAGGGGCGGCGTCGCCGGGGCGGGCGACGGGCACGAGGCCCTCGTCGGCGAACAAGAAGACTCGAGGAACGGCCCCGCGGTGAGGGGGGCGGCGGTGAGGCGGTGCGAACAACGGCGCGCGGTCCGGGCCCCACGGCCGGCGAGGCCGGGACGCCGCACTGGGGCCGTCGCCGAGGTCGTCCCCAGGCCGTGTCGGGATCGCCGGCGTCCTGGCGACCGGGTGCGGTCGAGCGACGGCTTGTCGCTGGGTCGACGCCCGGCGGGGCTTGGCTTGGCCCCACGTCGGCCTTCGCTCTGGGTCAGTCCCGCTCGGCCTGCTCGACCTGCTGCTTGGCCTGGGCGTCTTGCCCGTGCGCCTGTTCGTCGCGCGCCCATCCGGCCTCGTCGGCGTTCGGCCTCGGTGCCGCACGCGCGAGAGGGCGGTGCCGAGGGGCCCTCGGCACCGCCGCCGGGCTCGGGCACCGAGCTTCGCCGCCCGCTTCGGCCTTGGCCACCTCCTTGGCGGTCTTGCGCTCGGCCGCCTGGACGGCGTGCCGTGCGCCGGGCCCGGCGGCGCTCGCCGCGGCTCATGCCCACGAAGCGATCCCCCCCCTCCTCCTCCTCGTCGCCGCGTCCGCGCCAGAGCTGGACGCCGCTCACCACGGCGATGCCCGCGAGGAACACGGCGATCGCGATCAGGCCGACCAGCACGGGGTCGACGTCGGCGCCCGACGCGGCCACGACCGGGTCGCCCCCGCCGGCGGCTCCACCGGCCGCTCGGCCCGCCTCGGCGACCGGCGTGGCGGGCGCACCGGCCACGATGAACTCGTCGGGGGCGACGACCAGGCCGACCCCGGTGGGCAACGGGTCGAGCTCGTCGGTGGCCCCGCTGCCGGGGTCGACCCGCACGACCCCGGCCGCCGTGGCGACGACGAGGTCGTACGACTGGCCCGCGGCCGGGGCGGCGGGGTCGAGGGCGAGCCCGGCGGGGGCGTCGAGCTCGACGACCACCCGGCGGGCGCCGTCGAGGTCGACCGCGGTGACGGTGCCCTCGGCGCGGTCGCTGACGTAGAGGACGCCGTCGCCGTCGAGCGCCAGGCCCGCCGGCCGCTCGAGCCCGCGCACGAGCGCACCGGCGCGGGATCCGGTGCGGCGGAGGTCGGCGACGCGACCGCCGAACCACTCGGCCACCGCGACCCGGGCGGCGGGACGGGGCTCGCGCTGGGCCAGCACCGCCGAGGGGCCGTCGAGATCGGCGGCCAGGGACTCGACCCGGCCGCTGCTGATGTCGACGCGACTGAGCGTGCCCTCGCTGAACGACGTCACGTAGAGGCGACCACCGCCCGCGACCGCCAGGCCCTCGGGCGACTCGAGCCCGGTGGCGAGCTCGACGCGGTCGTCACCGAAGCGCCCCGCGGTGGCCACGAGCGTGCCCGCCTCGCTGTCGGCCGCGACGACCGTGCCGTCGGACAGCACGACGACGCCGCGGACCGCGCCGAGCTCGTCGAGCACCACCTGGGAGCGACCGTCGCGCCCGAGGGCGAGGACCGCGCCCTGCTCCTGGTCGGCGACGACGACGGCGCCGGGCTCGGGCGCCGCCCGCCCGGCCGACCCGGCGGACCACGACGGCGCGGCGGTCGCGCCGACCGCCGTCACCACGGTGAGCACCCCGATGCCCACCCAGCGCGTCCGAATCCCGGCCCGCATGCCGTGCACGCTACTCGACCCGGTTTTCCGGCCTGTGACCCCGGTCCGGCCCGGCGTCACTGTCACACCCCCTGGGCACACTCGGATCATGAAACGTCAACTGGCTCTCCTCGAGGACACCCCGACGGTGTGGCGGCTCGACGAGCACACCCGCGAGGTCGGGCGCGTCGGCATCGCGAAGGCCCGTGAGGCTCTCCGTCGGGCGGAGCCCGCCCGACGTGAGGCCTCGGCCCCCGTCGAGCGCTCCGCAGCCTGACCGTGCCCGCTCCCTCCGCCCGTGGCCCGGTCGCGCCGGGCGGACCTATGCTCCGCCCATGACCGCCGCACCGAACGACGTCGTGATCCTCGAAGCCGTCCGCTCGCCCATCGGGCGGCGGGGTGGTGGCCTGTCGACCATGCACTCCGCCGACCTGCTGGCCGCGGTGCAGAAGGCCCTGATCGAGCGCTCCGGCATCGACCCCGCCGAGGTCGGCCAGGTGGTCGGCGGCTGCGTCAGCCAGGTGGGCCAGCAGGGCTTCAACGTCACCCGGACGGCCTGGCTCACCGCGGGCCTGCCCCTCGGCGTGGCCGCCACCACGGTCGACAGCCAGTGTGGGTCGTCCCAGCAGGCCACCAACCTGGCCACCAGCCTCGTCGCCTCCGGCGTGGTCGACGTGGCCGTCGCCTGCGGCGTCGAGGTCATGAGCCGGGTGCCGATGGGCGCCAGCATGGGTCAGGGCGTGGGCAAGGCCATCCCCAAGAGCTACTTCCCGCAGTACGAGTGGACCACCCAGTTCGAGGGTGCCGAGCGCATCGCCGACAAGTGGGGCATCACCCGCGAGGACACCGACCGCCTCGGGGTGTCGTCCCAGGAGCGAGCGGCGCGGGCCTGGGCCGAGGACCGCTTCGCCACCCAGCTCGTCCCCATCGACGCCCCCGACCTCGGCGAGGACGGCAAGCCCACCGGCACCACCCACCGGGTCGACCGCGACGAGGGCCTGCGCGACACCACCATGGAGAGCCTCGCCGGCCTCAAGCCCGTCGCCCGTGAGGACGGCGTGCACACCGCGGGCACCGCCTCGCAGATCTCCGACGGGGCCGCCGCCGTGCTCGTCGCCAGCCGAGCCAAGGCCGAGGCCCTCGGCCTCACCCCCCGGGCCCGCATCGTCGACACCTGCCTCGTGGGCACCGACCCGGTCCTCATGCTCACCGGCCCCATCGACGCCACCCACCGGCTCTTCGAGCGCACCGGCATGTCCATGGCAGACATCGACGTCACCGAGATCAACGAGGCGTTCGCCTCGGTGGTGCTCGCCTGGGAGCGCGAGCTCCAGCCCGACGACGAGAAGGTCAACCCCAACGGCGGCGCCATCGCCCTCGGCCATCCCCTCGGCGGCACCGGCGCCATCCTGCTCACCAAGGCGCTGCACGAGCTCGAGCGCACGGATGGCACCAACGGCCTCGTCACCATGTGCTGCGGCGGCGGCCTCGGCACGGGCACCATCATCGAGCGCCTCTGAGCCAACCCCGGGCGGGCAGCCACCGATCCTCACCGACCCGGGCCTGGACCGCCCTGCGCCGGTGGGTCCCCGGCCTCGGGCTCCCCGGGCGCTACCAGCGCGCCTGGCTGCCCAGGGACGTCGTGGCGGGGCTGGTCCTCACCGCGCTGCTCGTCCCCCAGGGCATGGCCTACGCCGAGCTCGCGGGCCTCCCGGCCATCACCGGCCTGTACACCACCATCCTCTGCCTCATCGGCTACGCGGCCTTCGGGCCGTCGCGGATCCTGGTGCTCGGGCCCGACTCGTCCCTCGGTCCGATGATCGCGGCGACGATCCTGCCCCTCGTCGGCGCCGACGGCGATCCCGCCAAGGCGATCGCCCTGGCCTCGATGCTGGCTCTGCTCGTCGGGGCGTTCTCGATCGTGCTGGGGGTCGCCAAGCTCGGGTTCATCGCCGACCTGCTCTCGCGGCCGACCCAACTCGGCTACATGAACGGGCTAGCCCTCACCATCCTCGTCGGCCAACTGCCGAAGCTGTTCGGCTTCAGCGTCGACAGCGACGACTTCCTCGGCGACGTGCGCGGCTTCGTCGAGGGCCTGGCCGACGGCGAGACCGTGACCGCCGCCCTGGCACTGGGGCTGTTCTCACTGGTGCTCATCTTCGGGTTCGGCCGGTTCCTCCCCAAGGTCCCCGGCGTCCTCGTCGCCGTGGTGGCGGCCATCGTCGTGGCCTCGCTGATCGGCGCCGGCGACCGGGGGGTGTCGCTCGTCGGCGTCCTCCCGGAGGGGTTCCCGCCCCTCACGTGGCCCTCGGTGGAATGGTCCGACCTGGGGCTCCTCGTGGGCGGCGCGCTCGGCATCACGCTCGTGTCGCTCACCGACACCATCTCGACCGCCTCCGCCTTCGCCGCCCGCAGCGGCGACACCATCGACGCCGACCAGGAGATGGTGGGCATCGGGGCCGCCAACGTCGCCGCCGGCCTGTTCCAGGGTTTCCCGGTCAGCACCAGCGGCTCGCGCACCGCGGTGGCCGAGCAGACCGGCTCGAAGACGCAGCTCACGGGCCTGGTGGGCGCCGGCGCCATCACCCTGCTGCTGCTGCTCGCGCCCGGCCTCCTGCGCAACCTTCCCAACCCCACGCTCGCCGCGGTGGTGATCGCGGCCTCGCTGTCGCTGGCCGACATCCCCGCCACGCGCCGCCTCTACCGTCAACGCCACACCGAGTTCTGGCTCTCGATGGCGGCGTTCGCCGGCGTCGCCCTGCTCGGGGTCCTGCCGGGGATCGGCGTGGCCGTCGTCCTCAGCATCCTCAACGTGTTCCGCCGCGCGTGGTGGCCCGACGACACCCAGCTCGGCCGCCTCGACGGGCTGCACGGCTACTACGACAAGCGCACCCACCCGGAGGCCGCAACTCCGCCCGGCGTCGTGGTCTACCGCTTCTCGGGCCCGATCTTCTTCGCCAACGCCCGGACGTTCCGCGACCAGGTCCTCACGATCGCCCGCGCCGACCCCTCGCCGCGGTGGGTCGTGGTGGCCGCGGAGCCCATCTCGGACGTCGACACCACCGCGGCCGACATGCTCGAGGACCTCGACGAGTGGCTCAACGACCACGGCATCACCCTGGCCTTCGCCGAGCTGGCCGACCCCGTCCGGGAGAAGATCGACCGCTACGGCCTGACCCGCACCATCGACCCCCAGCACTTCTACCCCACCATCAACGCCGCGCTCCGGGGCTACGCCGCGGCGGTGGCGGCGCCCGGCGCGGCCCCGCCGGTCGACGACGCCGACGCCGCCGCCTCTCGCCGCCACGCCGACGACCGGCCCGCGCCGGGCCCGGCCGGCAGTCAGGGCACGACGTCGTAGGTGCCGTAGAGCGCGGTGAGCGCCACGAGGCCCACCGCCGAGGCCGACACCAGTGCCCGCCACGCGTGGCGGGCCGCGGGACGGCGCTCGTCGGGCCACCAGGCGGCGAGCGCGATCACCAGCGGGAACGCCGTGTACAGGAAGCGGGGCCTCGCGGTCACCGTGCTGGTCATCACCATCAGCCCGACCACCGCCACGCTGTAGGCGACGGCCGGGTGCGGCAGGCGCACGCGCCGCGCCACCACGACGAGCGCGACGGCGGCCGCCACGGTCAGGGTGGTGAGGAGCTGGTCCAGGTTGCGGTCGGCGTCGAGCACGAAGTGGCGGACGTCCCACGCGGTCGACGCCCCGAAGGTGAGGTGCTCCTCCCACACCTGGCGTTGCACGCGGAACCACACCCCCGACTCGCCGGTCCGCCACCACAGATAGGCGTGGAAGGCGACGAAGCCGAGGGGTGCGAGGGCGGGCGCGAGCAGGGCCCGCCACTCCCGGCGGGCCCGCACGGCCGGCCACGCCGCCACCGCGCACGCGGCCACCACGGCGAGCCCGTTGGGCCGGGCCGCGGTGGCCAGCGCGGCCACCACCCCGGCGAGTGCCCACTGCCGGCGGGTCAGGGCGAGCAGGCACGCGGCCACGAGCACGAGGAGCAACGCCTCGCTGTAGGCCAGGCTCAGCACGGCGCTGGCCGGGAGCAGCGCCACGAGCACCATGGCGCGACGCGCCGCGTCCACACCGAACCAGGTGCGGGCGAGGGCGCCGACGAGCACGACGAAGGCCGCCCCGAGCACGAGGTTGACCACGAGCGCAGCGGCCACGTCGTCGCCGGGCAGACAGGGGTCGGCCAGGCGCACCAGCGCGGGGTAGAGCGGGAAGAACCCGACCCGGGCCTCCTCCCACCGACCCACCGAGTCGATGCCCGCGGGCACGTGGTCCGGGTAGCCGTGGCGCACCACGGCCAGGTACCACTCGCCGTCCCAGACGGTGAGCGCGCCGGCCACGCCCCCGGTCGTGGTGCGCGCCGAGGCGATGGCCGCTCCGAGCAGGACGAGCAGGCGGGAAGCGGCGTAGGCGACCCCGCCGGCGACCAGGGCGCGACGCCACCGCGCTCCGTCGAGGTCGGCACCCGCGGCCGTCGTCGGCGCCGGCCCTCCCCGCTCGGTGTCGAAGGCCGTCACGTCTCCCGCGCCTCCTGCGCCGCCCCGACCCGACACGGGCCGCGACCCTCCTTGAGTCGGCCGCGACGCCGCCGGCGTGAGCGGCGCGGGCCACTCCGGGTCCGTCGCCGGCAAGGCGCCGCCCGTCACCGGAGAGTGGCCCGAGCGGCACCCGGGCCCCTGGCCTCGCGCCGCGCCGACCGGGCCACCAGCCCACCCACATCGATCATCGTGACGCCCACCGGCGGCATCGCCAACGCCGTGTCCGTCACCGCCGGCGGCTGAACCCGTTCACCTGCCGGCGGGGCGGCCGCCTCCCACCGGCGGCGGCCGCCCCGCGGGGGGACGACGCCGCCCGCCTCGAGGTCACACCGACCCGGCACACTGGCACCACGCGCCAGGGCTCGCGGTGGGCGCACCGCCTCCAACCGTCGCACCACCGGAGGCCGCCATGGCCCGCGCCCGCCCCCTCCCCACGCTGCTCGCCGCCGCCATCCTCGCCGTGAACGCCGCCGCCTGCACGCCCACCCGCGCCGCGCCCACCGACGGCGCCGCCACCGTGGTGTCGGTGACCGACGGCGACACGATCGACGTCGACTACGGCGGCGCCGTCGAGACCGTGCGCCTGCTCGGCGTCGACACCCCCGAGACCCACCACCCCACGCGGCCGGTCGAGTGCTACGGCGCCGAGGCCTCGGACCGCACGGCCGAGCTGTTGCCGGCGGGCACCGCGATCCGCCTGGTGCGCGACACCGAGGCGCGCGACCGCTACGGCCGGCTGCTCGCCTACGTCTACCGGGTCGACGACGGCCTGTTCGTCAACCGCTCCCTGGCCGAGGACGGGTACGCCGACGCCCTCGACATCGCGCCCAACGGCGCCCACGCCGCCGAGCTCGCCCGCGCCGTGGCCGACGCCCGGTCGGCCGGACTCGGGTTGTGGGGCGCATGTGGAGGCCCCGACGTCCCCGCTCGTTAGCGTTGGGGTGTGACGTCGCTCGCCGAACGGTTGGGGCACGCGCCCGACGCCCGCCTGCTCATCGTCAACTGCGACGACCTCGGGGTCACCCACGCCGCCAACCTCGGGGTCTACGACGCGCTGCGCGACGGCGCGGGCACGAGCGCCTCGCTGATGGTCCCCGCCCCCTGGGCGCGCGAGGCCGCGTCGCGCTACCGCGGCGAGGACGTCGGCGTCCACCTCACCCTCAACGCCGAGTACGACGTGTACCGCTGGGGGCCCATCACCCAGGCGCCGTCGCTGCTGGACGGCGACGGCGGCTTCCCCCGCACCGTCACCGACACCTGGGACCACGCCGACCTCGACGAGGTGCGGCGCGAGTGCCGGGCCCAGGTCGAGCGGGCCATCCTGTGGGGCTTCGACGTCACCCATCTGGACTCGCACATGGGCACGCTCCAGCTTCGGCCCGAGTTCTTCGACGTGTACCTCGACCTCGCCGTCGACTTCGGCCTCCCGCTGCGCCTGTCCGGGGCGTCCACCGAGCGGGCGGTCGGCTTCCCCTTCCGCCGCCTCGCGGCCGAGGAGGGCGTCGTCTTCCCCGACCACTTCGTGCACGTGCAGGGCCTCGGCGGGCGCGCGGCCATCGCCGCGGTCCTCGCCGACCTGCGCCCCGGTGTCACCGAGGTGTACCTGCACCCCGCCGCCGACACCCCCGAGCTGCGGGCCATCGCCCCCGACTGGGTCGACCGGGTCGACGACCACGCGTACCTCACCGACCGCGAGGGCCTCGCCGCCGACGTGGCGGCGGCCGGCGCCACGCTGGTCGGCTACCGCGAGCTGCGGGTCGTCCAGCAGGGGGGCTGAGCCACCGCGCCGGGCCGGTCGAGCGGCCGCCCCGAGCCGGCGTCACCCACCCCCGCCACCCGGGCGCGGCCGCCGGCGGGACCAGGGACTACGGGCGGAGGCCCTCGAACAGGTCGGTCTCGGGGTGCTCGGCGTCGTGGGGCGGCAGGTCGACCAGGCTGCGGGCGAGGATGTAGTCGTCGAAGGGGTGGATCTCGCGGCTCACTTCGCGGGGCAGCCCGAACCAGAACGGCGACGCCGGGTCGACCTGGGTGGCGTGGGCCAGCAGCGCCTCGAGGCGGACGTCCTGGAAGCCGTCGGTGGGCACCTGGGTGGTGATGCGGTGGTCCTGGCTGGGCCGCTCGAACCAGTGCTCGGTGAAGGGCGACTCGAGGCCCAGCTCGGTGAACTTGGCGTGGGTGGCCAGCATCCGGGCCCGCGACCACACGACGTAGTACAGCTTCAGCGGCTGCCAGGGCTCACCGAGGTCGGGGTGGGCGTCGGGGTCACCGGCCTGCTCGAAGGCGGGGAGGCTGATGTCGTGCACCCGGAGGTGATCGGGGTGCGGGTAGCCCTCCTGGTCGTCGGCGTAGGTGACGATCACCTGCGGCCGTTCGGCCCGGATCACCTCGACCAGGCGGGCCACGGCCTCGTCGAGGTCCGCCCGGGCGAAGCACCGGGGGTCCTCGTTGGCCGGGGTGTCGGGCATCCCCGAGTCGCGATAGCCCAACAGGGCGACCCGGTCGTACCCGATGATCCGGGCGGCCAACGCCAGCTCGTCGCGACGCACGTCGTCGATGCGGGCGCGCACCTCGGGCGTGTCCATGGCCGGGTTCAAGATGTCGCCCGCCTCGCCGCCCGTGCAGCACACGAGCGTGGTGCGCACGCCCTCGGCCTTGTACTTGGCCACGGTCGACGCGCCCTTGGAGGCCTCGTCGTCGGGGTGGGCGTGCACGGTCAGCAGCGACAGGGGTTCGCTCATCCCGAGCGAAGCTACCCGGATCCGGCCCCCACCGACCCCGCTCCGCCGGTAGATTCGACGGCGTGGAGCCCGAGGCCTGGCGGTGGATCTGGTTGGCGGCGGCCGCGATGTTCGCGTTGGGCGAGCTCTCGTCGCCGGGCGCCTTCTTCTTGTTGCCGTTCGCGTTCGGCGCCGCGGCGGCGGCCGTCCTCGCCTTCCTCGGCGTGCCGGTGGCCGTCGAGCTCGGCGTGTTCATCGTGGTCTCGGTGGCCGCGCTGGCCGGCTTCCGCCAGCTGTCGCACCGCCTGGACCGCACCGAGCCCACCGACGGCATCGGCGCCAAGCGCCTGATCGGCCAGCAGGCCAAGGTCCTCGAGGCCATCGACGCCCAGGACCTGGGCACCGTGCGCATCGACCGGGAGGAGTGGCGGGCCGAGAGCGGTGACGGCTCGCCCATCCCCGCCGGCGCGGCCGTCAAGGTCGTCGAGGTGCGCGGCACCCGGGTCGTCGTCTTCCCCGCCGGGGGCCCGAACGCCCCGGCCCCGCCACCCGAACCGATCGACCCCCCGACCGAGGAGCAGCCATGAGCGCCACCGAGATCGCCGCGATCGTCCTGGGGCTCATCGCCCTGTTCCTGATCATCGTGGTCGTCAAGAGCTTCAAGATCGTGCGCCCGTACCAGCGGGGCATCGTCGAGCAGCTCGGCAAGTACAAGAGCACGGTCGACCCCGGCCTGCGCATGATCCTGCCCTTCATCCAGACCATGCGCCTGGTCGACATGCGCGAGCAGGTGGTGGACGTCCCCCCGCAGGAGGTCATCACCGCCGACAACGTCGTCGTGTCGGTCGACGCGGTCATCTACTACGAGCCGAGCGACCCCCAGCGGCTCATCTACAACGTCGCCAACTTCCTGCTCGCCATCACCAAGCTGGCCCAGACGAACCTGCGCAACCTGATCGGCGACATGGAGCTCGACTCCGCGCTGACGTCGCGCGACAACATCAACCTGGCCCTGCGCCAGATCCTCGACGACGCCACCGACAAGTGGGGCGTGCGGGTGGCCCGGGTGGAGATCCAGCGCATCGACCCGCCGCCCGACGTCATGGCCGCCATGCACGAGCAGATGAAGGCCGAGCGCACCCGGCGGGCCGTGGTCACCACCGCCAGCGGCCAGCGGGAGGCCGCCATCGCCCAGGCCGAGGGCCAGAAGCAGTCGCAGATCCTCGAGGCCGAGGGCCAGAAGCAGAAGGCCATCCTCGACGCCGAGGGCCAGGCCGAGGCCACCCGGGCGATCGCCGACGCCGAGAAGTACCGCCAGCTCACGGTGGCCGCCGGCCAGGCCGAGGCCGTCCGCTCGGTCTACGCCGCCATCCACGAGGGCAACCCCACCCCGGACCTGCTCGCGGTCAAGTACCTCGAGGCCCTCCAGGGCATCGCCAACGGGCGGGCCACCAAGATCTTCCTGCCGGCGGACATGGCCGGGGTGATGGGCTCGATCGGCGGCATCGCCGAGCTGTTCAACCAGAACGGCGACGAGCCGCCGCCCCCGCGTCCCGCCTCGCCCCCACCCGCGCCGCCGGCCGGGCGCTGAGCCCGCGGCCGACGCGGCCGCCGGACCGCCGCCCGTCAGACCCGCTCGGCGGGGAGGAGCTCGCTCTCGCCCGTCTCCTCGTCGTGGCGCAGGCGCCAGCCGCACCGCTCGGCCAGGTGCTGGCGCCCCTCGTCGGGCCCGGCGGCGATGATCTCGTCGCCCGCCTCCAGGCGCACGTGGCCCCGGGGCCGGTAGAGGTAGCGCTGGTCGCGGCGCACCGCCAGCACGTGGTACCCGGGCTCCATGTCGAGCCGGAGCTCGGCCAGCGCGGCGCCGTCGGCCATCGACCCCTGCGCCACCGGCACCTTCACCACCACCTCGTCCGAGTCGCCGAGCGCGATGTTGAGGATCGGGTGGATGTCCTCCTCCTGCTCGACGATCCACACCATGGACTGGGCCTGGTCGCCGATGAACTCCGCCGCCTGGGACAGGTGCAACAGGCCCCGCAACGGCGACGGGTCGATGTCGTCGGCGGCCGCCCGCAGCACCCAGAGCTCGAGCCGGTCCTTCATCTCGTCGAGGCGGTCCTCGAGATGGCGGACCTCGGCGGCGAGCCCGGCGTCGCGGAACACGAGGGCCGAGTACGCGAGGCCCACCGCCACCTCGGAGATGTTCTTCATCTCGACGAGGACGTCGACGGCCCGGTCGAGGTCGTCCACGGTCCCGTCCTCGGGGGGTGAGGCGGGCTCCCACAGGGGCGCGTTGGCCAGCTCGCGCAGCCGGGGGATGCCGGCGGGCGAGCCCTCGAGGAACAGCACGTCGCCCGGCACCAGCACGCAGTCGCCGTCGACGTCGATGTTCCACTCGCGGTCGCGCCGGATGGCCATCACCCGCATGCCGGTCGCCACCGGCAGCTCGAGCGCCGCCAGCGGGCGGTGCGCCATGTGCGAGCCGTCGCGCACCATGACGCGGTGCGACACCTCCTCGGCCACGGAGAGGTCGGCGACGAGCTCGCGGGGGATGCCCAGGTTGTGGGTGACGATGCGGGCGATGTCGACCGCGCCGTTGGCGATGCCCTCGATGGCGCTGATCACCTGGAGGACCGACGACATCGACTCGGCCTCGCGCGGTGCCCGCACGGCCAGGATGCACACGGCGCGCATGTCGTGGACGAGGTCGCTCATCTGCTCCTCGAGCTCGGCGACCTCGTCGGCCATGTCGGGGTCGCCGAAGTACAGCGCGGCGTAGGCGAGGTCCACCATCAGCTCGGAGGTGTCCTTGGCCTCCGAGAGCATGGTGCGCAGGTTGCGGTTCCGGTCATCCATGGTGCGTGGCCCTTTCGAGCGTAGAGCAGAGCGGGATCAAGATCGTGAGGTGAGCGGAGTCGCGGCGCCGACGAACCCGGATGCCGGAGGAGAAGCGCCGCATCACGTGATGCCGAGCGCGCTGATGGCGACGACGAGGGCGAAGGCGCCGACGAAGTCGACGCACGAGCTGACCACCGGGATGCCGTAGGTGTCGGGGTCGAGGCCGGTGCGGACCGCGACGATGGCGGCGTAGTACGCGATGGCCACCACCATCGCCATGGCCACGAAGCCGCCCACCATCGAGGCCGCGATCATCGCGGTGAGCCCGGGGGTGGCCTGGCCGAGCAGGTCGGCCACGACCTCGGCGCCCACCGCGTTGAACAGGTAGACCGGCACGGCCAGCACGAGCACGAGCACGATGTCGTGGCGGGCCTCGCGGCTGGGCACCGGCGACGGGGCCACGACGCCGAGGAACAGCTTGCTCGAGAGCCGGCCCGACAGGATGCCCCCGAGCGCCCCGGCGGTGCTGAGCTGGGCGGGAACGAGGACGAGCAGCGCCGGGTAGCGGCTGAACGAGTCGAAGCTCTTCTCCAGCGCGACGCCCGCCATCGCGCTCAGCGTGGCCGCAGCGAGCAGGATCGGCACCGACTCGCGCACGATGCGGCGCAGTTCGGGCAGCGACGCCCGCCACCCGACCACGAGGACGGCGACCGCGGCGGCGATGGCCACGACGCCGAGGCCGGGGGTCAGCACGGCGTAGCCGAGCGCCAGGGTGGCGAGGTAGAGGGCCGGCAGCGTGAGCACGTCGCCGAGGGTGGACACGAGGGGGGCCGTCACGTTGTCGAGGTCCCAGTCGTAGCGGACCGCGCCGGCGGCGAGGCCGACCGTGGCTCCCATCACCGGGATGGAGCCGAGGAAGCCGCCCACGATGGACACCAGGGCCAGGTCGAACAGGGAGATGGAGCCCTCCAGGCCCAGGCCGACGGCGATGATCTTGACGATCACCGCCAGCAGCAGGGACAGCGACAGCGTGAGGACGGTGGCGCCCAGCACGTTCTGGCCGAGCACGGTGTCGCGGCGCATCGAGAACCGGAAGCCGCCGGCGTGGATCGACGTGCTGATGCGGTTGCCGAACGCGCCGAAGATGTTGCCCCGCAGGCCGATGGCCGCGGGGACGAGCACCAGGAGGCCGGGCAGGTCCTCGAAGGTGGCGGTGATGGCGCCGAGGAACGCGCCGGCCAGCAGGCTCGTGCTGGTGTTCAGCGCGAGCGCGACGAGGCTCTGCCGGGCGTCGGCGACGTCCGGCCCGAAGAGGGCGGCGAAGCCCTTGAGGAGCCGGGTCAGGCGAGCCATCGGGTTCCAGTCTTGTGTACCCGGCGAGCGGGACCTGCGACACTTGGCCGCCGATGCCGCCCGCCCGCCCCTCCCCGCGCCGTCCCGCGCTCGTCGCCGCGCTGGTGGCGGCGGGCCTGGTGGTCGGGGCGTGCAGCAGCACCGACGGGCGCGAGCTGGCCGAGCCCGACCCGGAGCTGACCGCCACGGCGCCGCCCACCACGGCCCCCGCCGGGTCCGGCACGGCGGCACCCTTCCTGGCGCTGTCGAGCCCCGCCTTCGACGTGGCGGGCACCCTGCCCGAGCGGTTCACCTGCGACGGCGAGGACGTGTCCCCGCCCCTCACGATCACCGACGTCCCCGCCGACGCCGAGTCGCTGGTGCTGTCGCTGACCGATCCCGACGCCGGCGACTTCGTCCACTGGGTGATGGCCGCCGTCCCCCCCGACACCACGCGGCTCACCACCGGGGAGGTCCCCCCGGGGGCCGTGCTGTACCCGAACGACTTCGGCGCCGCCACCTACGACGGCCCGTGCCCGCCCGAGGGCGAGTCCCACCAGTACGTGTTCACCGTGCACGTGCTGTCGCCCAGCGCCGCCGACCTCGTCGGGCCCGACGAGACGAACGGCGCCGCCGTGCTCGAGACGGTGGCACGCCTCGCCGCCACCAGCGCGGCCGTCACGGTGACCTACCCGCCGTCGGCCTGACCGGTCGGCCCGCTCCTCCGGCCCGGGCGGCGCCCCTCAGCCGTCGAGCACCACCGCGAGCTGACGCGACTGGGCCAGCAGCACGCCGTCGGGGCCCCAGATCTCGCCGTCCTCCTCGAGGAAGCCCTCGGCGGCGGCGCGGGTGTGGAAGCGGGCCAGGCAGTGACGGTCGGCGGGCAGCACCACCCCGGGGTTGCGGAAGTGGATGGTGAGGTCGACGGTGGGCACGCCGAGACGCCCCACCACCTTCGAGAACACCGCCGGGATCCAGGCGTCGGTGAACGCGGCCAGCAGGTGCTGGTCCACCACCTCCCCGTCGGCCTCGTCGGGCGCGAGGCGGATCCAGCCGCCCGTCTCGGCCTCGGCGGCCCCGCTGAACGGGAGGGGCCCGACCGCGAATCGGCTCTCGTACCGGGCCCGCATCGGGATCGTGATAGGCGGCTCGGGGAGCAGGACCACCTCCTCGGGCGCGGGCACCGGCGGCGGCGGCGCGTCGAGGAACGCCACGCCGGGGCGGGACTGCGCGAACGCGCCGAGCGCCACGGCCAGCAGGCGGCCGTCCTGCTCGAGCCGGGCCGACACGTTGGACAGCGTGCGCCCGGTGCGCTCGATCCGCACCGCGACCTCGGCGTCGCCCTCGTGGGGTGGCCGCAGGTAGTGCACGGTGAGGGACCGGGCCGGCCGCCCGGGGTCGTCCACCTCGGTCGACATCGCCCGCAGCACCAGGGCGGCGACGTATCCGCCGTTGGGGCCCCGCTCGATCCACCAGCCGGGGTCGATGCGGGTCCGGTAGCGACCCTCGCCGAGGGCCTCGACCGCGGTGTCGGTGCTGAATCGTCCGCTCACGGCGGCGACCGTACCGGCCGATAGGACCCCATGGATGGGACGGCGGTCGCCCTGCTCGTGGTGTTCATGGTCCTCGGCCTGATCAGCATCCTGTCGTGGAAGCGCCACGCCGACCGCGTGTCGGCGTTCCCCCAGGTGGCCCGCCAGGCCGGCCTGTCGTACTCCGAGGGCGACGCGTTCGGCAGCGCCCGGGTGGCCTTCCCCCTGTTCCGCCTGGGGGACGGGCGCGAGGTCACGAACACGATGTGGCGGACCTCGGCCGACGGCGCGGTGGTGCGGGCCTTCGACTACGCCTACTACACGGAGTCGCGCGACGACCGGGGGCTGATGGGGCTGAGCACCGGCATGGGCCTCGGGCTCGGACCGGGCCGCGAGCGCGAGACGACCCCCCAGCGCACCTACCGCTACTTCACCTGCGCGCTCGCCGAGGTGCCCGCGGTGTGGCCCAACCTGCGCATCGTCCCGCAGAAGGGCCTGACCCGCCTGGTCAACGCCCTCGACGGCGCCGACATCCACTTCGAGTCCGGTGAGTTCAACCGCATGTTCCGCGTCACCTGCGAGGACGAGCACTTCGCCCACGCGTTCGTCGACGCGCAGATGATCGAGTTCCTGGTCGCCACCCAGGGCGAGTTCGAGTTCGAGACCCGCGGCCGCTGGATCCTCATCGCCGGCAAGCAGCAGCCCCCGCGGGGCTTCCCGGCGCTGATCGGCCTGCACGACGCCCTGCGGGCCACGGTCCCCGACCTCGTCTGGCAGACCTACCCCCAGGGCCCCCGGGCCTCGCTCGACGGGGGGTTCCTGTGACCCGACGGGCGCGCACCGGCGAGGAGCGTGCGGCGTGAGCCCCGCGGTGTGGGTCGCCGCCGGAGCGGTGTTCCTCGGGGTCGTGGCGCTCCTCGCGTCCTACAACCGCTTCGTCCGCGACGCCCAGCTCATCGACAACTCGTGGTCGAACGTCGACTCCGAGCTGCGCCGCCGGTACGACCTGATCCCGAACCTGGTCGAGACCGTCCAGGGCTACGCCGTCCACGAGCGCACGACGTTCGAGTCGGTCACCCGGGCCCGCTCCCAGGCCATGGCCTCGGACGGCAACGCCGCCTCGCAGTCGGCCGACGAGAACGTGCTGGTCGGCGCGCTGCGCAGCCTGCTGGCCGTGAGCGAGGCCTACCCGGAGCTGAAGGCCAACGTCCGCTTCGCGGAACTCCAGGAGGAGCTGATCACCACCGAGAACCGGATCCAGGCGGCCCGCCGGATCTTCAACGGCAACGTGCGCGACTACAACACGCGCGTCCAGTCGGTGCCGTCGAACCTGGTGGCCCGCGCCTTCGGCTTCCGGGCCCGCACCTACTTCGAGGTGGACGAGGCCGTCCGGGCCACCGGCGCCCCCCACGTGCGGTTGGGCGCGCCCGGACGCTGAGGTTCCCGCCGGGTCGCGGCGCGGCTCTCAGCCGTCGACCGACTTGGCCCAGCGCAGCCGCAGGGCGGCGCGCACCCGGGGCAGGGCCAGGTTGACCGAGCGGTCCGAGGACCACTTGGCGTAGGGCGCCATGGTGAGCCCGGCCAGACCCAGCAGGGGCAGGTCGTAGTTGACCCGCCAGCCCTGGAAGTCGCGCCACGCCCGCTCGCGGTCGGGTCGCACGGGCACCCCGAACGACGCGAGGTCCTCGTAGACCTCGTCGAACTCGGCCCGGTCGATGGAGATCGGGTCGTCCGGGTCGGGGTCCGGGTCGTACGGGATCTGGAAGTAGTCGGCGATGCGGCGCAGGCTGAGGAAGCCGGCCCGCAGGCACAGGGCGGCGTTGGGGTCGACGGGTTGGTTCACCACCGACATCATCAGGGCCGCGCTGTCGAGCACGCAGCCCGAGGCGGTCACCCACGAGCGGCCGGTGGCGGGCGAGCGGAAGAACGGCAGCGACGGCTGGCTGGTGTGGGTCTCCTCGATGTCGGCGAAGACCACCTCCCACTGGACGAACGTCTCGTGCAGGAGGTCGAGGCGGGCCAGGGTGTGGGCCCGCTTGATCATCACCGCCGGGTCGGGCGGCGCCCCGGCGCGGGTCTCGAGCAGCACCACGGCCTGCTCGCGGCGCTGGAACGCCGAGTAGATGGAGGGCAGGTAGCTGATGAGCAGGGCGATGAGGCCGAGCCCGATGGTGGCCTCGACGAAGGCCGCGATCGTGGTGGGCAGGTCGGTCGGCTTGACGAACCCGAGGGTGAGCAGCGACGAACCGCTCTCGGTGAACGCCTGGCGCAGCGGCTCGACGCCGAGGCCCCAGTAGACGAAGGTGAAGCCGAGCGTGACCAGCACCACCCAGGACCCGGCCAGCGCGAGCAGGGCGACGGGCGCGTACATGGCCATGGCCCGGTCGCGGGCCTCGTACGAGCGGGCCGGGCGGGCCACCAGCCCGAACACCCGTCGCAGGGTGACGAACACGGCACGGCTCAGGGCGACCACCTCGCCCCGCGGCAGGATCACCGCCCGCACGGCCGACAGCAGCGTCCACACGACGACCGCCGAGCCCGCCACCACCGCCAGCGCTCGCAGCACGACCACCGGGCGAGCCTACGGCGGGCGCGCCGGGCGCGGCCGGTCCCGGAGCGCGCGTCGCGCCGGCGCGACACTGGCTCGGTGAGCTGGGACGGGCTGGCGCCGCGGTTCGAGTGGCGCCCCTCGCAGCGCCACCTGCTCGAGCTGGCCGGGCACGTCGCCGACGGGCGCTGGCACCTCTGTGCGCCGCCCGGCGCGGGCAAGACGCTGATCGGCCTGGAGCTGGCCCGACAGGTCGGGCGGCCGACGCTGGCGCTCGCGCCGACCACCGCCATCCGGGACCAGTGGCGGGCGTCGGTCGCGCAGTTCGGCGCCGACCCCGCCACCTTCACCAGCGACGACCCTGCCGCCGCGGTCCCCCTGCGGTGTGTCACCTACCAGCTGCTGGGCAACCCCGGCGAGGCCGACGACGAGCTCCGGGCCGCGGCCCGGCGCCTGTGGGTGGCCGAGGTCGCCACCGAGGTGGGGCCGGAGGCGGCCGAGGCGCGGGTGCGGGCCACCGAGGAGGGCGACGCCAAGCGGGCGGGGCGCGAGATCGGGCGCCACGTCCGGGCGCTGCGCCGCAGCCTGGGCACCGGCGAGGACGTCGGCGTCCCCCGGGCCCAGCTCCTGGGCCCGCGGACCGCCACCCTCGTCGACCAGTTGGCGTCGAGCGGCCTCGGCACCGTCGTGCTCGACGAGTGCCACCACCTCCTCGACTGGTGGGCGCTCGTGGTGAGCGTGCTCGTCGAGCGGCTCGCCGCGGCCCCGGCGGCGTGGCGGTGATCGGGCTCGACGGCGACGCTACCGAGCCGGCGTCGGAGCCGTGAGGGCGGGCAACTACGAGGGCCTGCTCGGCCCGCTGGTCGACGCGCCGAGCTGCACCTGGCCGTGCTCCTGGTGGCGGAGGGCGCTGGCCCTGTGGCGCGACGGCGTGCTCCCGTGCCGCCGGCGCCCCATTGCGCTGCCTTCCTGGATCACGGGCGAGCTCACCACGTCGCTCGACGACGTGCTCGTCGGTGAGGCGCTCGTGACGCGGGCGGTGGCCCAGATCACGCCCCTGACCGGGGGACGACGCCTGCCGGCGTCCGCCCGGCGACGCCTGACGAGGCGGGGGCAACACCCGAGAGGTCCCAGCCGGTGAGCAGGCTGGCGTTGGGGCACTGATCCCGCCGGCGACACACCGGTCGGGCCTTGGGGCCGATGCCGGTCGAGCCGGTCGCGTATGAGCTGGCGGCGGTCGAGCCTGGCGAGCTGCCAGACGAGTCTCTGCGGCGAGCGCGCGGGCTGCGGCCCGGAGTCGGCTGCCGGGGCCACCGCTGAGCACTGGCGCGCACGGCCCTGATCATCCTGGTCCTGGGGCGAGGCGCCGGCGTGGCGGGCGTTCTGGGACCGTGACCTGCTGGCTGCTGCCGCGGTGGGTACGCACTCGGTGGGCGGCCTGGGGCCCTTCGCCCTGCCTGCCGGTTTCGCTGCCCCCGCCTGAGGCGGCGGGCGTTGACCTCGCCGACCGCCTGCGCTGGTCGACGCCTGGCTGCACGACCCCGAGGGCAATTCGCCGGCGAGGACGAGCGCTGCGGTCGAGGCCCTGGGCCGGCGCTTACGGGCTGTCGTTCACCACTGCCGGCGTGTGCGCTGGGGACGCCTGGTGGGCGACCTGGTCTGCGCCCGCTCGTCGGCGAAGGTCACGCCGCCGCCGAGATCTCGCCGGCGAGGCTGCCCGGCGGGCCGGCGACCTGCGGGCCCCTCGTCGTGGTCGAGCGCGATCAGGGGCCACGTCACCGCTGGCCGAGGCTCCGGGCGGTGCTGGGCGACGCCGGCACCGCCGCCTGAGTGCTGGCGGTGGCGCTCGGCGCTCTTCGGCCTGAGGGGTCAGCGACCCCGGCGTCGTCGCGGACGGCCGGGGCCTGGCGGGTGCCGCCGACGCCGAGGCGGTCAGTCACCGCGGCGATCAACCTCGACCTGGGCTCACTGAGGACGGCTGGCGGTGGGTCCGCGCCGAGGGCTGCGACATCCGGGGCGCGTGCGCCCGTCGGCGAGGGACCGTGGACGTCCGCCAGCCTGCCGCCGCCGAGGCCGGCTCGACGCCGGCGCCGCCCGGTGCTCGTGGCCACCAGCAGGTCTTTCGTCGGCGAGGTGGGCTGGGACCACCCTGCGCCGACGTGCTGGTCGACGTGTCCGGAGGTGGCGTCGGCGGCAGACGCAGCTGCGGGGCCGGGCGCTGCGCTCGACCCTGGCGCCCTGGACAAGCTGGCCTCGCTCTGGATGTCGCCGTCGTGCACCCGGCGGTGGCGACCGACTGGGGAGCGCTTCCGCTGCCGCCACGCCCGGTGGTGGGGGCCTGACAGTGGCGGTGTGGTCACCGGGCGGCCAAGGTGCACCCCAGTAGGCCGGGTCGCCCCTGCTCCTCCCCGCCGAGCTCCCGGCCCTCAACGCGGAGAGCGAGGCCGCGGTCGCCGACGTGGCCGCCACCCGCGGCCTGGGCGGACTCGTCGACCTGGCGGCGTGGGCACGAGCGTTGGTCGTGCGGGCGGGTGCCGCGGCGGGTGCATTAATGATCGGCGACCTGGAAGCGCTGGTCGGTCGGCGGACTGGTGCGCTGCGGCGGTCAGCGTGGCGTGGCGCCTGTCGTGCCGGGTGCTGTGGCTGCTGGCGGTGCTCGGCGTCGGGGCCGCCGCCGCCAGCTGTCGGCGCCTGGCCCCGTGCGGGGGACGAGGCGCGACTCGAGGGCCTCGCTGCCGTGCCGTGCTCGCCGGCCCGTGGCGGTCGGCCGGCGGACCTGGCCTGGCCGGGTGGAGGTCGCCCCGAGCCGGCCGGCGGCTGGTCGCCACGGTGGTGGCGCCTGACGACGTTGCTACCGCCTGGGCTGCATGCCCTGCTGTGAGGTCGGCCCGCTGACCGGACTCCCTGCTGATCCGCCGCGAGCGACGACGCCTGGCGCGCCCCGCTGCGGTCGGCGCCACCTGGAGGCGGCTGAGGCCTTCCACTGGGGCGTTCTGCTTCCGTTCCCACGCCCGCCCGTCTGCTGGCACCCCGAGGCCACCGCCTCGTCCTCATTCCGCCTGGCGAAAGCGCCCTGACGACCCGAGCGCACCTTTCGCTGGTGCTGACCGTCGTTCTGTGTACAGAAACCGCGCTGACACCCCTTCCAGATCTGTACACAGAACGGGTCGGGTGGGGGGGTGCGGAGCTCTGGTCGGCGCTGATCGTTCTGTGTACAGAGACCGCGCGGCAACCGTTCCAGAGATCTGCACACAGAACGGTCGGTGGAGGCGGAGCGCGGTCGTTCAGCCGGCGACCTTCTGGTGGTGGCCTCTTGGTCGGCCTTCATCGTGGCCTTCTGGTGGTGGCCTGCTTCTTTCGCCTTCGCCTTCGCTGAAAGCGGGCGTTGGCCCGGTCAGGCCGGAGAGTCGAGGGAGGGTGTCGAGCAATCTTCGTCCATCAGGCGAGGGCGCCGAGGCTCGCCCGGGCGCCGCCCGAACACCCGGCGTCGGGCATCAGCGAGGCCACGTGGTGGCCGACGAGGGGCACGATGTGGTCCCCGGGTCGCCGTGCCAGAAGCGGATGGGCACCCGGACCTCCTGCGGCGAGAAGCCCAGTCGCGGGTGAAGCCAGCGCACCACGTCGTAGATGACGGCGTGGAAGCGCCGGCGCGGAGCCCGTGGAGATGTCCTTCAGAACATCTCCTTCATCCCTGCATCTGGAACACGCGTTGGTCACCCGGCGGCGACGCCTTCATGCAGAGCGCGCGGTTCTGGTCGCCGAAGGGCATCAGTGCCTCATCGCCCCCAGAGCGTGTAGCCGAGGCTCGCGGAGCAGCCTGGAGGGGGGGACGCTGAAGCGCTTGGCCAGCGCCATGAGGCCACCGTCGGCGCGGTCGGCTCCCGTGCGCGTGGGCGCCACACGCCGAGCACCGCGCCGGCCACGACGCGGTCGGGGAAGGCGTGGGCGCAGGCCAGCACGTAGGGGCCGCCGCCCGAGAGCCCCGCGACGGCGAAGCGCTCGATGCCGAGCTGGGCGGTGAGCTGGTCCACGTCGCCGGCCCAGTCGAGCACGCGCCCGTGCAGGTGCGGGGTGGAGTCCCCCACCCCGGGCCGCTCCACGGTGATGACCCGCACGCCCCGCTGGTCGGCGAGGTCGTTGACGTCGGGGGCGATCTGATGGCGCGCCCCCGGGGTGCCGTGGAACCACAGCACCGGGTCACCCCCCTCGTCCCCGTACTCGGCGAAGCCCAGCCGACGCCCGTCGGCCAGCTTCACGGTCCCGTCGCGACGCGGCACGGGCTCGGTCGCCCTGGTGTCCCCCATGGGGCCAGATTCTGCCCCACCGGCAGCCGGTGCCGTGCCAAGGATGGGCCGATCCGCCGTCAGCGGAAGTCGCGGGAGCGCACGGGCTCGCCGAGGGGCAGCACCTCGAGCTTGTCCGCCACCACGTTGACCACGCCCTCGGCCTTCTCCAGGGTGCCCCGCACGAGCAGGGCGGGGCCGGTGAGGGCCACCTGGCGGTAGCGGGCCCAGCAGCCCTTGGAGCAGATGACGTTGACGAGACCGGTCTCGTCCTCGAGGTTCACGAACGTGGTGCCCGAAGCGGTGGCGGGGCGCTGGCGGTGGGTGACCACGCCGGCCACCAGCACCCGGTCGCCGTCGGGGACGTCGCCCAGGCGCTCGGCGGGGACCACCCCGAGGGCGTCGAGGTGGTCGCGCACGAAGCGGGTGGGGTGACCCTCGGCGGCGATGCCGGTGGCCCACAGGTCGGCGTGGGCCTCCTCCCGGGGCGACAGCAGCGGCAGGGTGGGGGCCTCGACCCCGGTGACGATGCCGTCGAGGCGGTCGGCGCCGGTCTGGGCCACCGCCCCCGCCCCCCACAGCGCCGGCCGCCGGCCGAGGCCGAAGCACCCGAAGGCGCCGGCGGTGGCGAGGGCCTCGAGCACGGGCAGGGGGGCGCCGCTGCGCCGGGCCAGGTCCTCCATGGAGGCGTAGGGCCGGCCGGCGGCGATGCGCTCGGCCAGGTCGGTGCCGAGGTGGCGCACCGAGGAGAGCCCGAGGCGCACCGCCGGCCCCCGCTCGCCCCACGTGGCCGGCGCCCCGTCCCCCGCCCGCTCCCCCACCGGCGAACTCGAGGCAATAGCCCCCGGATTCCGGGGGCTATTGCCTCGAGAATCCGTGCCGAGGTGGCGGCCGGGCTCGAGGGTGGCGTCGGCGGCCGAGGCGTTGACGTCGGGACCGCGCACCTCCACGCCGTGGCGGCGGGCGTCCTGCACCAGGGTGTGGGGCGAGTAGAAGCCCATGGGCTGGGCGTTGAGCAGCGCCGCGCAGAACGCCGCCGGGTAGTACCGCTTCAGCCACGCGCTGGCGTACACCAGGTAGGCGAACGAGACCGAGTGGCTCTCGGGGAAGCCGAAGTTCGCGAAGGCGGCGAGCTTCGCGTAGATCTCGTCGGCCACCTCGCCCGTGATCCCCCGCTCGGCCATGCCCTCGTAGAGCCGGGCCCGGAGGCGCTCCATGCGCTCACGGCTGCGCTTGGAGCCCATGGCCTGGCGCAGCTCGTCGGCCTCGGCGGCGGTGAAGCCGGCCACGTCGATGGCCATCTGCATGAGCTGCTCCTGGAAGAGGGGCACGCCGAGGGTCTTGCCCAGCGAGTTCTCGAGCCGCGGGTGCAGGTAGGTGACGGGCTCCTTGCCGTTGCGCCGGCGGATGTAGGGGTGCACCGAGCCGCCCTGGATGGGCCCGGGGCGGATGAGGGCGACCTCGACCACGAGGTCGTAGAAGGTCTGGGGCTTGAGGCGGGGCAGGGTGGCCATCTGGGCCCGGCTCTCGACCTGGAACACACCGATGGAGTCGGCCCGGCACAACATGTCGTAGACCGCGGCGTCCTGGGGCACCTCGGCCAGGTCGAGCCCGTCGCCGTGGGCCTCGGCGATCAGGTCGATGGCCACGTGCAGCGCGGTGAGCATGCCGAGGCCGAGCAGGTCGAACTTCACCAGGCCGGTGGCGGCGCAGTCGTCCTTGTCCCACTGGAGCACGCTGCGGTCGGCCATGCGCCCCCACTCCACCGGGCAGACCTCGACCACGGGGCGGTCGCAGATGACCATGCCGCCGGAGTGGATGCCGAGGTGGCGGGGGAAGTGCTCGACCTGCTGGGCGAGGTCGAGCACCGGGGCGGGGATCTCGTGGGTGCCGCCGGCCGCGGTCGCCGCCGCGGCCTCGCGCACCGGCTCCCAGTGGCTGACCTGCTTCGACCAGGCGTCCTGCTGGCCGGTGGCGTAGCCGAGGGCCTTGGCCATGTCGCGGACCGCGGACTTGGCCCGGTAGGTGATGACGTTGGCGACCTGGGCGGCGTTGTCACGGCCGTAGCGGTCGTAGACGTACTGGATGGCCTCCTCCCGCCGGCCGCTCTCGATGTCGAGGTCGATGTCGGGCGGGCCGTCGCGCTCGGGGGACAGGAAGCGCTCGAAGAGCAGGCCGAGGCGCACGGCGTCGGCCTTGGTGATGCCGATCGAGTAGCAGACCGCGGAGTTGGCGGCCGACCCCCGGCCCTGGCAGTAGATGTCCGCCGTGCGGCAGAACTCGACGATGTCCCAGACGATGAGGAAGTAGCCGGGGAAGCCGAGGGCCTCGATGAGGTCGAGCTCGTGCTCGATCTGGCGCCACGCCCGCTCGTTCAGCTCGGCCCCCACCGCCGGCACCGGGCCGGGGAGCGGCGGCGCCGGCGCGGCGCCGGGGGGACGGGGACGGCGCGGCACCGTGGCCGGCCGGGGCCCGTAGCGGCGGGTGGCGCCCTGCTCGGTGAGCTCGCGCAACCACGACATCTCGGTGTGGCCGGGCGGCACCGGGTAGTCGGGCAGCCGGGGCGCCACCAGGGCGAGGTCGAAGGCGCAGGCCCGCCCCAGCTCGGCGGCCCGCTCGACCACGCCGGGGTAGCGGGCGAAGCGGCGGGCCTGCTCGGCGCCCGAGCGCAGGTGGGCGCCGGCGCCGGCGGGCAGCCAGCCGTCGATCTCGTCGAGCGAGCGCCGGGCCCGCACCGCCGACAGCGCGGTGGCGAGGGGGCGCCGGCCGGGGGTGGCGTAGTGGACGTTGTTGGTGGCCACCGGGTCGACCCGGGCCTGGAGGGCGAGCTGGACGAGGGCGTCGTTGCGGGCCGAGTCGAGGGGGTCGCCGTGGTCCCACAGCTCGACGGCCACGTGCTCGCGGCCGAAGGCGTCGATGAGCCGGGCCAGCTCCTGGGCGGCGGCGTGGGGGCCCTGGGTGGTGAGGGCCCGGGGCACCGCCCCCTTGCGACAGCCGGTGAGCACCAGCCAGTGGCCGGCGCCGGCGCCGACGAGGTCGTCGAGCGAGCCGCGGGGGGCGCCCTTCTCCCCCGCCATCTGCGAGCGGCTGATGGCGGTGCCGAGGCGGGCGTAGCCCTCGGGGTCGCGGGCGAGCACGACGAGGTGCGTGCCGCCGGGGTCGGCGGCGCCGAGCTCGAGGCCGGGCAGGTCGAGGGTGAGCTCGGTGCCGAACACCGTGGGCAGGCCGTGGGCCCGGGCCGCCTCGGCGAAGCGCACCACCCCGTAGAACCCGTCGTGGTCGGTGAGGGCGAGGGCCTCGAGGCCGAGGCGCACCGCCTCCTCGGCCAACTCCTCGGGGTGGGAGGCGCCGTCGAGGAAGCTGAAGTTGGAGTGGCAGTGCAGCTCGGCGTAGGGCGTGGTGTCGGGGCGACGCGCGAGGGTGGGGCCGGCGTAGGGCTGGCGCTTGCGGGACCACGCCGGGCTGTCACCCCCGTCGGCGGCGGGCCACGCCCCCGGCACCCCCTCGGGCCGCCCCGTCCCCGAGAGGCGCTTCCCCGACAAGCGCTGCTCGAGGGTGGACCACGGCACCGGGGGGTTGTTGTAGGCCACGGGCGCACCCTATCGAACGTGTGTTCGACGCGCGCCGGGACCCGTCCCTCAGCGCAGCGTCGCGGTGGCAGCCGAACGACGGCGACCGTCGCCCGTGGCTACGCTCCGGCACCGTGGGGAGGGGGGAGCGCGACCACGGGTCGCGTGAGGGCGCGCCACCGGGGCCTTGGCACGAGATCGCCTCCCCACCCAGCGTCGCCGGCTCGGCCCCGTCGCTGCTGATCGGCGTGGCGGTCGGCGTCGCCGCCGTCGCCTTCCTCCTGTGGCGGAGCCACCGGGCCGCCGCCGTGGCCCTGCTCGTCGTGGTCACCGCCTTCACCGTCGCCCGGCGCCTGTCCCCGGCGTTCGACCGAGCCGCCGCCGGCGTCCTGCACCGGATGAGCCACGGTGTCGGCGTCGCCCTCACCTGGTTGCTGCTCGCCCCCCTCGCGATCCTCCTGCTCACCCCGCTCTGGCTGTTCCTGCGCGCCGTGCGCTGGGACCCCTTGGCCCCCCAACCCGAGCGGCGCGGCCGCTGGGACCGCCGCTGGCGGCGCCGGTGGCACCAGTTCCCCGCCCGCCTCTACACCGACGAGCGCCAAGAGGGTCGCACCGGCGCGAACGCGGCCCACGGGCTGCTGGTCGGTCTGGTCTTCTGCGGCCTGCTCGCCGTCGGCGCGTACGGCGCGTACCGGGTCATCCGCCACGTCCGGACGGCCCCCGCTCCGGCCGCGGCGGGACCCGACGCCGGCGAAGCCACCGAGGCCGCGACAAGCGCACCCGGACTCTCCCCCACCGACCTGGTGAGCCGCTTCGACCCACCGGAGTGGA
>JACJWK010000039.1 GCA_020637195.1 Microthrixaceae bacterium | reverse complement strand
GAGGAGCCAGGTGTGGACGGCGCCGCGCCGGGGGTCGTAGGCGCCGGCGTGGCGCCACGCCCGCACGAAGGCCTCCTGGGCGACGTCCGCGGCCTCGCCCTCGTCACCGACGACGGTGAGGGCGAGGCCGTGGACGCGTCGTTGGAAGCGACGGACGAACACGGCTTCGGCGGTGGGGTCGCCGGTGGCGAAGCCGGCCAGGAGGGCCTCGTCGGACGCGTCCCACATCGGAGCGACCCTACGTCCCGTCCTGCCGGCCTCGCCGCCGTCCTCGACCGACCGGCCTCAGCCGACCTCGATCGCGTTGCCGTCGGCGTCGACCGCGTGCCACGAGGGGATCGCCGCGCCGTTGGCGTCGCCCGGGGCGGTGTCGCCCGAGAACCGGTAGAGCAGGTGGCCGTTGTAGACGAGCTGATCGGGCTCGGCGCCGTCGGCCACCGAGAGGAGCGAGGCGTCGACGCCGTCGCCCGCCTCGGGCTCGCCGTCGGCCACCGCGGCCGGCCACGAGTCGAGGCAGCCGCCGGTGCAGGCGCTGGTCGTGCCGTCGTCCTGGTCGAACAGGTAGAGGGTGAAGCCCTCGGCGTCGACGAGCGCCTCGCCGACCTCGCCGACCTCGGCCACGGCGACGGTGGCGCCGCCCGCCGTGGTCGCACCGCCGTCGGCGGCCGTGGTGGCGCTGGACTCGGCGGCCGTCGTGTCCGAGCTGCCGCCGTAGGGGTCCGAGTCGGAGCTGCAGCCGGCGGCGAGCAGCAGGCCGGCGACGGCCAGGGCGAGCAGGGGGGCGGTGCGCTTCATGGGAAGGTTCCTTTCCGGTGATGTCGGAAGGGTCCTACGGGCGCGGGCCGCGAGGGGATTGCGCGATTCGCGGATTTTCTCCGGCGCCCGTCGGCGCCGCGCGCCTCAGAGGGGCCAGCGGCCCGTCCGGCGGCGCTTCGCCCGGGTGGCGTCGGCCGCCCAGGCGCGACGCCACCGCGCCACCTCGGGCCCGGCCAGGGTGGGGTTGGCCCGGCGATGGGCCCGGGTGCGGGCCTCGTACCAGTTGGTGGCGGTCTCGTCGGCGAGGGCGGCGACGGCGTCCTCGATGCGGGCCGCGAACCGGCGGGAGTCCTCGCCGTCCTCGGGTCGCAGCGGGTCGCCGAAGGTGACCGTGGTCGACGAGGGGGTGGGCAGCTTGGCGCCCTTGCGCAGGATCCGGCCCGTGCCCTGGAGGTGCACCGGCACCACCGGCACGCCGCAGCGCAGCGAGAGGTAGGCGGCGCCGCCCCGGAAGGGCTGGCCCCAGCCGTCGGGGCTGCGCCCGCCCTCGGGGAAGATGAGCATGCTCCAGCCGGCGTCGATGAGCTCGGCGGCCTGGTCGGCGGAGCGGCGGGTGACCTTCCTGCGCTCGACGGGGATGGCCCCGATGGTCAGCGCCGAGAGCGCGCTGGTGACCCGGTTGGTGAAGAAGTAGTCGGCGCCGGCGCCGACGAAGAGCTGGTGCCGCCACGGCTCGGGGATCGACGTGAGCATCAGCGGCGTGTCGAGGTGGCTGTGGTGGTTCGGGGTGAAGATCACCGGGCCGTCGACGTCGGCGAGGCGGTCGCCGCCGCGCCGGTCGGGCTGGGCCAGCACCGCGGCGGCGGGGCGCATGACGCCCTCCACCAGGGCCAGGCGGGCGATGCGGGCGGGGGTGCGCCGGGCCCAGTCGGTGTCGTAGTCGGCGCCCACCTTGCCGGGGCGCTCCACCGGCTCGACGGTCTCGGGCGTCGTGGGCGCGGTGAGGGGGAACGACTGGCGCTTGAGCCAACTCGAGGCGATGGCGGTCGGCTTGCGACCGCCATTGCCTCGAGAACGCGTGACCAGGGGCGAGCGGGCCATCAGGACACGTCGGCCATGAGGATGGGCGGGTTGTGGAAGTGGGTGATCGTGGCGTCGCGTCCGACCACGTCGGAGGCCATCTCGAGGGCGTCCTGCAGCGTCGACGCGGGCTTGAAGCCGAGCCGGCGGACCGCACGGGTGTCGCCGCCCACGATGATGGTCGCACCCAGGTGCTTCAGCGCGTGGCTGCCCCAGTACCACATGTAGAACGGGTGGACGCCGTGGTAGGCGTACGACGTCCGGTACAGGTGGCGGTACCACTCGTCCTCGGCGAAGCCCTGCTCGAAGGTCTTCTCGATCTCGACGGGGTCGGTGGTCTCGGCCAGCACCTGCTCGAAGAAGTCGATGTAGCTCGGGTGGTGCACGGGGTGGAACTCCCACGGCGTGGGGTGGCTCATGATCAACACGCCGCCCTCGCGCACGAGGGGCCGGCCCTTGTACATGTTGAAGAAGTACCCGAGGCCCAGGCACATGACGAGGATCGGGTTCATCACCGAGTTGACGTTGTACGGGCAGATGTAGGGCAGGCCCATGGTGAGGATGTCGGTCTGGCCCTCGACCGGCACGAGCTGCTGGCGGTAGACGTCGGCGGTCGTCAGGCGGTGCACCGCCTCGATCTCGCCGGCGTGCACGCCGGTCATGCCCATCGGGGCCCGCCAGCCGTTGAACACCGAGCGCTTGGCCTTCGACGGCATGTGCTTCAGGCCCTTCGACATGGCGAGGAAGCTGGCCCGGTCCCGGGCGGTCCACTCCCACTCGCGCTTCTGCAGCACGCTCATGGGGCCCTCGGTGCCGAACACGTTGTTGTTGACCGTCGTCTCGATCTGGAAGACCTTCACCCCGGCGTCGCGGATCACCTTGCCCATGCGCCAGTTCGCGGAGTGCAGGGCCGAGTGCTCCTGGTCCATGAACGAGTTGGAGTGCTGCATGGTGTGGACGTTGTGGTGGTGGCGCAGGCTGCGGTAGCTGGCCAGGCCGGTGGCGGTGCTCTTGTGGCCGCCGTCCATCGAGACGAGGTTGATGTTGACGTAGACGACGAGGTCGCTCTCCGCCGCCCGCTTGGAGATCTCGACCTCCTCGCCCTTCTCCGTCTCGCCGAGGAACGCGAGGTTGTCGCGGTCCTCCGCGTCGAAGTTGTAGAGCAGGCCGTCGGGGGCGAAGGCGTCGTAGACCCGGTCGCCGACCGCGTGGCGCAGCTCGGACTCGGTCATGCGCCGGTGCAGGGCCAGCGCGGCGATGAGGTGGACGTCGTCCACCCCCGCCTCGGCGGCGAGGTCGAGCACCGCCTCGATGACCCGCTGGCGGATGTCGGGTCGGCGCATCTGGGGCAACGGCAACGAGATGTCGTCGAAGGCGATGGTGAGCTTCATGCCCGGGAACAGCAGGGCCCGGAGCGGCTCCTTGTCGACCGGGTGCTCGAGGGCGTCGCGGATGGCGCCGTCGGGGTCCTTCAGGGCCTTGAGGGGCTCGCCGGCGTAGATCACCCGTGAGCGGCCGGCGGGCAGGCGCTCGAGGCGGAAGCCCTCGCCGTGGTGGAACAGGATCGGCGGGGTCGACTTGTCGACCTCCAACACGAAGCCCGGACGGGGGTTCATACCGCCTGCGCCTCCTTCGTCGGCGCCCCTTCGGGATCCGACTCGATTCGGCGCCGCTGCTCCGCTCCGCGGCGCAGCCGCTCGACCGGCGGGCAGGCGTCGTGCGCGTTCTGGGCGTCGTTGGTCATGGGTTGCGTTCCTTCTCGTCTCGGAGGTCGAAGGCGACCTTCACCGCGCCGCGGGCGCCGGCGGTGGCGGCGTGCTCGATGGCTTCGCGATAGCGCCGCAGGGGGTAGGTGGCCGACACCAGGCGGCCGAGGTCGGCTGCGGCGGCCAGCTCGAAGGCCAGGTCGAAGGTGCGGCGGCGCTCGCCGCCGGGCAGGGTCTCGGTGCCGTAGGTGTAGGCGCCGACGAGCTCGATCTCCCGGTGCCACAGGCCGGTGAGGTCGATCGACACCTGGCCGGGCATGCCCGCCACGACCACCCGGCCCCGGGGGCGGACGACGGCCAGGGCGTCGGCGAGGCTCTCGGCGCTGCCGACGCAGTCGACCACCACGTCGGCGCCGCCGGTGAGGCGCTCGATGTCGCCCTCGTCCTCGCCGCGGCTGATGGCGAGGGTGCCGGCGAGGCGGCGCACGGCCCGGCGGACCGCGCCCGGCTCCACCACCCGACCGGCGCCCAGGGCCCGGGCGAGGGCCTGCTGGTCGGGGTGCTTCGCCGTGGCCAGCAGCTGGGCCGGTGGCGACCAGCGCCGCAGGGCGGCCACGGTGAGCAGGCCCAGGGTGCCGGCGCCGAGGACCACCACCGTGTCCTGCGGGCCGGCGTGGGCCGCCAGGGCGGCGTGGACGGCGCAGGCCGCGGGCTCGACCATCACCGCGGCCTCGTCGCTCATCGCGTCGGGGACCTCGTGGAGCTGGCTGCGGTGGGCGACCATGAACGTCGACCAGCCGCCGCCCGTGTCGCAGCAGAAGCCCGTCTGGAGGCCCGGCTCGAGGTGGCCGAACGCGATGCGCTCGCAGTTGCCCAGGTCGCCACGGGCGCAGGCGCCGCAGACGGGGTTGATGCCGCGGGTCACGCAGCCGAGGACCGGCTCGAGCACGACCCGGGTGCCGTCGTCGAGCTCGCCGACGACCTCGTGGCCGGGCACGAAGGGGAACGAGACGATGGGCTCGAAGTACCGGGACGAGGCGCCGTCGATGGTGGCGAGATCGGAGCCGCAGATCCCGGCCAGGCGGGGGCGCACGACGACCCAGTCGGGGCCCGGCAGCTCGGGCGGGTCGACGTCGTCGAGCTGGAGGGGGCCGACCCGGACGCCACGCCCGGGCAGGAGGCCGCCGGCGACCTTGGCCGCCGCGAAGCGGGGGACGTCCCGCTCGAACACGAGGGCCTTCATCGCCGGCCCTTCCGGGCCCTGGCGCCCGACGATGCCGGCTCTTTGTTCATGATCGACTCGAGCAGGCCGGGGCCGGTGGCCCCGCGGCGGCGGGCCAGTGGCAGCGGGGGTCGGGGCCCGCCGGGCGCCTTGTCGAAGTGCTCGACGAGCCAGCCCCGCTTGCGGGCGAGGGCGGCGAGGCGGGTCTCGGGGTTGACCGCCACGGGGAAGCCGACGGCCTCGAGCATGGGCAGGTCGGACGCCGAGTCGGCGTAGGCGACCGACTCCTTCAGCGAGAGCCCCTCCGCCGCCGCGTAGCTCGCCATCGCCTGGGCGCGCGTCTCGCCGGTGGGGGGCACGTCGATGAGCTCGCCCGTGTACCGGCCCCGCGTCTGGGACAGCTCGGCGCACACGATGTCGTCGAAGAGCGGGCGCAGCGGCTCGATGACGAAGTCGAGGGCGCCCGTGATCAGCACGGTGCGGTGGCCGAGGCGGCGGTGCTCGCGCACCCGCCGGATGGCGGCGGGGAAGGACTTCGACAGGATCAGCGCGCTGAACATCTCCTGGCTGTCCTCGGCCAACTGCTCGGCCGGCGCACCCTCGTACCTGCGGTAGAAGTAGCGCAGGAAGTCGCTGCGGTCCTTGCGGTCGAGCGAGAGCAGGCGGGGTCCCTCGGCGAGCGTCCGGGCGACGAAGCGGACCCGCTCCTGGCGCGAGAGTCGCCGGCTGGCGAGCCAGGCGTACGACGCCACGACGTTCGAGGCGATGAGGGTGTTCTCGAGGTCGAACGCGGCCAGGTGCCGGTCGGGGGAGAGGATCTGGCCCCGGAGGCGCACCTCGCGGGTCGGGCCCGCCTTCTTGCCGGGGGTGCTCTTGACCCGGGCCTGGTCGACGACCGACGGCAGGTGCACGTGGGGGACGAAGTGGTCCCAGTCGATGACGTGGGGGTCGAAGGCGAAGTGCTCGCGGTCCTCGTCGTCGATCTCGGCCCACAGCGCCATGAGGCGCTCGACGCCGTAGAGCGCCTCGCACTCCGCGTACTTGCCGTACAGCTCGACGTAGCTGAGGGCCCGCTCGGCCTCCTCGCGCTTGGACTCGACGTTGGCGCTGAACTCGGCCTGCCGGCCCCGCAGGGGCAGGGCGGACAGGACGGACTCGGTGCGTCCGAGCACGTTCTTGGCCCGCTTGAGCTGGCCCTCGACCTTGCCCCGTCCGGGGAAGCCCCACTCGGGCACGGCGATGGGCTGGCCGTCGTTCTCGTAGAGCGGGTGCTCGGTGAACCAGGCCTCGACGAGCTTCACGAGCTGGCGGTAGCGCAGCGGGTTGGCGGTGCCCGAGGCGACCTGGATGACGTGGGGCTCGGCCGGCGGCGGCTGGGCGGCGGCGGCGCAGATGGCGCCGACGACGAGGTCGACCGGGATGACGTCGATGATCCCCTCGGGGACGCCGGGGAACTCGGTGAGCAGGCCGCGGGCGTACGAGATGATCACCGGCTCGGCCATCCGGAAGCCCCGGATCCAGCCCGCCTTCGGCTCGGCGAGGGCCGACTCGATGATCGACGGCCGCACGATGCTGACGGGCACGTCGCCGCGGGTCTCGACGAGGGCCCGCTCGCCCAGGGCCTTGGTGTAGGCGTAGGCGTCGGGCCACCCGAGCGAGCTGGCCCGGGCGATGCCCGCCTCGGCCATGCGGTCGGCGACCCAGCGGGTGCGCTGGTGCTCGGTCTTGGCCGACAGCAGCGGGGTGCCGGCGGCGCCGAGCTCGTCGCGGGCCATCTTCGCGAACCGCGCCAGCATCTCGGGCGTGCGGCTCTCGGCCTCGGCGTCGGTGCGGGCCCGCCGGGCGGCGTCGACCTCGGCGCGCCACGGCACGTCCACGAAGAACGGGCTGTCGTCGACGAGCTCCTCGGGGGCGTCGCCCCGTCGCGAGCCGGCGACGTAGCAGGTGGACACCGCCACGAGGTGCGGGTTGACGCCCAGGTCGTGGAGGGTCTCGACGATGCGCACGGGCCCGAGCAGGTTGACCTCGACGGCGCCGTCGAGCGGCGAGTCGAACGAGACGGTGGCGGCGGAGTGGATGACGATGTCGCAGCTCGCCAGGGCGGCGCGGCCGGCGTCGTCGAGGCCGAGGCCGTCGCTGCTGACGTCGCCCTCGACCACCTGCACCCGCCGGGCGACGGCGTCCTCGAAGCCCTCCTTGCCGAGCGCGGCCCGGAGGCGGTCGAAGGCGTCGTTCTTGAACAGCTCGCGGGCGGCGCGGCGCTCGACGCTCGAGCTGCGGCCGGCGCGGATGAGCAGCACCAGCTCGCAGTCGGGCACCGCCCAGAGCAGGCGCTCGACCAGTGCGGTGCCGAGGAAGCCCGTCGAGCCCGTGATCGCGATGCGCTTGCCGCTCAGCGCCTCCCGGATCACGGGCGCGCTCGCTTCAGCGGTGCGCTGGGATCATGCGTCTCCCCGATCACGGCCCCATTCTCTACCATCTGGTAAGTGGCGCGCACGACCGACACCCGCGAGCGGGTCCTGCAGGCGGCGCTCGAGTCGTTCGGCGGCCCGGGGTACGAGGCCACGTCGCTCGACGACGTGGCCGCCGAGCTCGGCGTGTCGAAGCAGACGATCCTCTACTACTTCCCGTCGAAGGCGGCGCTGCTCGACGCGGTGATCGACCTCAGCGCCGCCGAGCTCGCCGGCGCGCTGGAGGACGCGGTGGCGTCGTCGCCGCCGGGCTGGCCCCGGATCGAGGCGGTGGTGCGCTCCGTGTTTCGCTTGGCGTTGCGGCGCCCGGAGCTGCTCGGACTGATCCGGGAGGTGACCCGCCTCGGCCCGCCGGCGGCGACGCGCCTGACCGACGACCTCGAGCCGCTGGTGGTGCGGGCCCGCGGCTTCCTCGAGGCCGAGATGGCGGCGGGCCACATGCGCCGCTCGGACCCCCGCCTGGTGCTGATGTCGGCCTACTCGACGGTGATCGGCGTCGCCACCGAGGTCGAGGTGCTGCGCGCCGTGGGCGTCGAGCCGGGCATGAAGGCCATGGTGCGCCGCCGCACCGAGCTCCTCGACTTCCTCAAGAGCGCGCTCGTCGTGCCGGGATCCGAGCCCACGTCGACCTGAGCGAGCGGGGCGACCCTCGACGGGGCGGGGACGCGGCCGCCGGCGACCAGCGCGACCGGCCGGCGAACCGCTACCGGTCGGTGCGGCGGCGGCGCCGGCCGTTGCGCTCGAGGGCGAGACGGACCAGCTCGTCGATGAGGCGGTCGTAGGGCAGGCCGGAGGCCTCCCAGAGCTTCGGGTACATCGAGATCGGGGTGAAGCCGGGGATGGTGTTGATCTCGTTGAGGAGGAAGCCCCGGCCGCCCTTCTCGTAGAAGAAGTCGACGCGGGCCATGCCCTCGGCGCGCAGCGCCCGGTAGGCCCGCAGGGCGAGCGCCTGCACCTCGGCCGTCTCGGCCTCGTCGAGATCGGCGGGGATCAGCGCCTCGGCGCCGTCCTCGTACTTGTCGGCGTAGTCGTAGAACTCGGCGCCGGGGACGATCTCGCCCGGCACCGAGGCCTGCGGCTCGAGGTTGCCGAGCACGGCGACCTCGATCTCCCGGGCAGGGGACACCGCCTCCTCGACCACCACCCACTCGTCGTAGCTGAGGGCCAGCGCGACGCCCTGCTCGAGCTCGTCGAACGTCTTGGCTTTGGAGATGCCGATGGACGAGCCCATGTTGGCCGGCTTGACGAAGAGCGGCAGGCCCAGGTCGTCGATGGCGGCGTGCAGCGCCCGGTCGCTGAGGTCGGCCTCACGCCAGGCCCGGTAGCGGGGCTGGGGGATGCCGGCGGCGCCGGTGACCTGCTTGGCCATGGCCTTGTCCATCGCCACCGCCGAGCCGAGGACGCCGGCGCCCACGTAGGGCACGCCGGCCAGCTCGAGCATCCCCTGGACGGTGCCGTCCTCGCCCATCGGGCCGTGCAGGAGGGGCAGGACCACGACGGTCTCGTCGCCGGCGGGGGCGACGGTGGGGAGGGCGTCGACATCGGGGCCGGTCGTGGCCAGCGAGGCGGGGAGGGCCTTGGGGCCCTCGGCGAGGGCCTTGGCGGCGTCCTCGGCGAACACCCACTGGCCCTCGCGGGTGATGCCGACGGGCTGGACCGCGTACTTCTGCGGGTCGGCGGCGGCGAGCACGTGGGAGGCGGTCACGCACGAGACGTCGTGCTCGGCCGACTGGCCGCCGAAGAGCACGACGAGGCGGATGCGCTCGCTCGGGACGGGTTCGTCGGCCATCGGGCCAAGCTACCCGCGGCTCCGCGGGCGCTCGGAGGTGGTGACGGCGCGTGCCGGCCGGACGCCGAGCCGGTCGAGGTCGGACCGCGCCCACCGAGGACGGGCGGCCCGTCGGTCCGGACCCGGTCGCCGCGCGTGGCGGGCGGCGTCCCTCCGGGCACGCCCCGGTGGGGTGGCAGTCACGCACCGGGCGCTACGTTCCGGACGTGCGCCTGGACACCGCCGAGATCGCCGCCCTGACGGCCGGGGAGGTCGTCGGCGACGTCGTGGCGGTGGAGGGGGCGACCATCGACAGCCGGGCCGTTCAGCCGGGCTCGTTGTTCGTGCCCGTCGTCGCCGAGCGCGACGGGCACGCGTTCATCGCCGCCGCCGTCGAAGCGGGCGCCGGCGCCTACCTGACCCAGGCGCCGCCGCTCGACGACGTGGGCGTGCCGGCGGTTCGGGTGGCCGACACGTCCGCGGCGCTCAGCGCGCTCGGGTCCCACGTCCGGGACCGCATCCCGACCGTGATCGGGGTCACCGGCTCGGTGGGCAAGACGTCCGTGAAGGATCTCGCCGCGGCGGCGCTGTCGGTCCGCCACCGCACCGCGGCGTCCTACCGCTCGTTCAACAACGACCTGGGTGTCCCCCTCACGCTGGTCAACGCCCCCGACGACACCGAGGTGGCCGTCATCGAGATGGGGGCCCGCGGCTACGGCCACATCGCCCGCCTCTGCGAGGTCGCCCGCCCGGGCATCGCCGTGGTCACGGCGGTCGCCCACGCCCACACCGAGCTGTTCGGCAGCATCGAGGACGTGGCCGAGGCGAAGGCCGAGCTCGTGCAGTCGCTCCGCGCCGACGGTGCCGCCGTGCTCAAGGAGACCGACGAGCGGGTCAAGGCGATGGCCCGCCACACCAACGCCGACATCGTCACCTACGGGATCGACCGAGGCGACGTGCGGGTCACCGAGCTGCACCTCGACGGCCACCTGCGGCCGCGGTTCCGCCTCGTCACGCCCGAGGGCGTGATCAGCCTCCAGCTCACCGTCCACGGCCGGCACAACGCCGAGAACGCCGCCGCCGCCGTGGCGATCGCGCTGCTGGCCGGCTCGTCGCTGGACGACGCCGCCGAGGGCCTGAGCCGGGCGCAGATGTCGCCGTTCCGCATGGCACTGCACACCACGCCGGCGGGGGCGATCGTCGTCAACGACGCCTACAACGCCAACCCCGAGTCGATGCGGGCGGCCCTGCGGGCGCTGGCCGATCTCGAGTGCGAGCGTCGCGTCGCGGTGCTCGGGGTCATGGCCGAGCTGGGCGACATCGCCGAGGACGAGCACCTGGCCATCACCCGCCTCGCCCGCGACCTCGGCATCGAGGTGCTGGCGGTCGACGCACCGCTCTACGGCGTGGCGACGGTCGCCGACGTGGACGCCGCGGCCGAGCGCCTCGGCGAGCTCAGCCGCGGCGACGCCGTGCTGCTCAAGGGCAGCCGCGTGGCCGGCCTCGAGCGCCTCGCCGACCTCCTGCTCGCCGGGTGACCACCTGACCGGACCTCTCCGCGCCGGGCCCGCGGTGGCGGGTGGTCAGGCGCCGGCGAGGCGGCGGGCTCGGCGGGGACCCGGGTCGCTCGAGAAGAAGTAGCTCCACACCGAGATGGCCAGCGCGACGACGGCGCCGACCAGCATCAGGGCGGTGACGCCCCACGTCTCGATGAAGGGGCCGGCCACCAGGCCCCCGATGGGCACGACGCCCCCGAACGACATGATCCACAGGGCCATGACCCGGCCCCGCACGGCCTCGTCGACCTCTTCCTGGAGCATCGTGTTCAGCGACGTGACCGTGGCGAAGTAGAAGAAGCCGACCGCGAAGGTGGTGGGGTAGGCGAGGGACTCGGCCCGCAGCAGCGCCAGGGCGGTCAGGGTGACCGCGAAGCCGAAGAACCCCTGGCGGACGATGCGCCGCTTCGAGTAGCCGGACAGGAACGTGCCGATCGAGAGCGAGCCCGCGACGGCCCCGGCGCCAAGGCACGCGTACAGCAGGCCGTACGCCGACGAGTCGGGCTCGATGCCGAAGTTGGACTCGGCCACGACCGGCATCTGCACCACGAAGGGGAGGCAGAAGAACGAGAAGAGGGTCATGGCGAGCAGCACGAGCTTGATCGTGCGGTTGCGCCGGGCGGCGGTGATGCCGCCGATGATCCGCCGGAGCCCCTGGGGCTCGTCGGGGTTGCGGACCGCGTCGGGCAGGCGGATGCGGGCCAGGACCCACAGGACCGCGACGTACGTGATGGCGTTGAGCAGGAACACCCACGACACGCCCACGAAGTGGTAGAGCACGCCGCCGATCGCGGGCCCGATGACCCGCGACCCGTTCATCGAGACGGAGTTCAACGAGATGGCGCCGGCCAGGTCCTCCTTGCCCACCATCCCGGGCAGGGTCGCCGAGTAGGTGGGCCCGTACACCGCCTGCGCCGCGCCGATGGCGAGCACGAACAGCACGAGCGTCAGCCGGGACGGGTCGGGGTCCGTGGTCAGCCAGGCCAGCGCGACGGCGAAGATCATCTGCTCGATCGTGACGACGATGAGCAGGGTGCGGCGATCGAACTGGTCGGCCAGCGCGCCGCCGATCATCGAGAAGAGCAGGAGCGGCCCGAGGTTGGCGAACGCGATGATGCCGACGAAGGTGGCGGACCGGGTGAGCTCGAACGCGTAGGCGCCGAGGGCCGCGTTCTGCATCCACGACCCGATGTTGGACGTGAACGCGCCGGCGTAGAGGTTGCGGAAGTCCCGGTGGCGCAGCGCCGCCCGTGCCGTGCCCGGGCGGATCGTCCGGTCGGCGTCGACGAACGCGTCCTCGGCGTCCTCGACGGTGAGCGCCAGGTCCTCGTCGCGGTTGGACCGGCGGCTCACGTCAGTCGAGGGTACGAGCTTGTGGCCGCGGAGACGCCACCAGGTCAGGGCACCGCCGGGCCCGACGTCGCCGGGAGGTCGAGGACGGCCAGCACCGGGAGGTGGTCCGACAGGAAGCGGTCGCCGGTCCGGGCCACGACCGACCGGTGGCGCACGACCGTGACGTCGTTCGACACGAGGACGAAGTCGATGACCCGCCCCTCCTTGACCGCCTCGAAGCCCGTCCACGTCGAGTCGGGACCCTCGTGCCCGCTCAGCGATGCGTGGCGGGCGTCGACCAGGATCGGCGCGCCGTCGGCCGGGGCCGGATCGGTGAGGGCGGTGTGGGCCTCGCCGCCGGGGCCGTCGTTGAAGTCGCCGGTGAGGATGACGGGGCGACCACCGGCGAGGCGTCCGAGGCGCTCGCGGATGAGTCGGGCGCCCTCCGCCCGAGCCTCGGCCGAGCGGTGGTCCAGGTGGGTGTTGACGTGCACGACCTCGCGGCCCGTCGCCCGCTCGTGCAGCACCACCCACGTGGCGATGCGCGGCCGCGACGATCCCCACGAGACGCTGCCGGGCTCGTCGGGCGTCGTGGACATCCAGAACGTCCCCCGGTCCCGCCGCTCGAAGCGCTCGCGCCGGTAGAAGACCGGGGCGTACTCGCCCTTGCGACGCCCGTCGTCGCGGCCGACGCCGACCCACTTGAAGGCCCGCAGGTGGCGGACGAGGTAGCCCAGCGGGCGGCGGCGCGCCTCCTGCAGCCCGGCGACGTCGGCCGTGCCGTCGAGGAAGTCGACCACGGCCCGGCGCCGGCGCCGCCACCGGTTCGCCCCGTCGGTGGGGCTGTCGAAGCGGAGGTTGAACGACACCACGGTGATCGGCCCGTCCTCGCGGTGAGCGGTCGACGCGCCGGCCTGCTCCCGGGTGTCCTCGGGCCCGGTCGTCATGTCGGCGAGGCTAAACCAGGTCCGCCGCCGGACCCGGAGGGGTCGTGCTCAGCCGACCAGGTCGGCCATCAGCTCCAAGAGCTCGGGCGGGCCCGACAGCAACAGGGTGGTGACGACGCTCTCCTCCCACTGCTGGAGCTCGTCGCGGATCTTGTCGACCGAGCCGATGAGGGAGATGTCCTCCACCATCGAGGTGGGCACCGCGGCGATGGCCTCGTCCTTGCGGCCGTCGAGGTAGGCGTCCTGGATCTTGTGGCAGTCGGCCTCGTAGCCCATCCGGGAGAAGACCTCGAAGTGGAAGTTCTGGTCGCGGGCGCCCATGCCCCCGATGTAGAGCGCCAGGTACGGACGCACCATGTCGGCGGCGGCCTCGACGTCGTCGATCGGCACGACGATGACCGTCGCGGGGATCTCGAAGTCGTCGAGGCCGTGGCGGGCCCCCGGCCGGGCGAACCCCTCGTCGAGCGCAGCGCGGTAGAAGCCGTCGTCCTTGGGGGCGAAGAAGATCGGCAGCCAGCCGTCGGCGATCTCGGCCGTCATGGCGACGTTCTTCGGGCCCTCGGCGCCCAGGTAGATGGGGATGTCGGTGCGCAGCGGGTGCAGCGTGGACTTCAGCGGCTTCCCGAGGCCGGTGCCGCCGGGGTGGGGCAGCGTGTAGTGGTTCCCCTCGAACGCGACGGGCTCGTCGCGGGCGATCACCTTGCGGACGATCTCGACGTACTCGCGGGTGCGGGCCAGCGGCTTGGGGTACGGCTGGCCGTACCAGCCCTCGACGACCTGGGGGCCCGACGCGCCGAGGCCCAGGATGAACCGGCCCCCCGACAGGTGGTCCATGGTCATCGCCGCCATGGCCGTGGCGACGGGCGTGCGGGCCGAGAGCTGCACGATGGAGGTGCCCAGCTGCACGTGCTCGGTGGCCGACCCCCACCAGGCCAAGGGGGTGAGCGCGTCGCTGCCGTAGGCCTCCGCGGTCCAGATGGAGTGGAACCCGAGCCGGTCGGCGGTGGCGATCTGGTCGACCGCGCCGTCGGGGGCGCCGCGGCTCCAGTAGCCGATCTGCAGTCCGAGCTTCATGGGCGGGCCTCTCCTCGTCCGGGACGGGCCGATGGTAAGCGGCTCAGGCGGCGCCCAGGGAAAGCTCGCGGTGGGGGCGGCCCAGCGAGTCGGCCACGACGGGATGGGTGACGTGGCCGCCCACGGTGTTGAACCCGTGGGCCAGGGCGGGGTCGTGCTCGACCGCGCCGGCGGGGCCGAGCGCGGCCAGGTCGCGGAGGTAGGGGAGGGTGGCGTTGGTGAGCGCGTAGGTCGAGGTGTGGGGCACCGCCCCGGGGATGTTGCCGACGGCGTAGTGCACGACCCCGTGCTCGACGTAGATCGGGTCCTGGTGGGTGGTCTCGCGGATCGTCTCGATGCAGCCGCCCTGGTCGATGGCCACGTCGACGATGACCGAGCGGTCCTTCATGCCCCGCACCATGTCCTCGGTGACGACCGTCGGGGCCCGGCCGCCGGGCACGAGCACCGCGCCGATGACGAGGTCGGCCGTGGCCACCGCCCGCTCGATCGCTCCCCGGTTCGACGCCAGGGTCATGATGCGGCCCTGGTGGATCTGGTCGACGAAGCGGAGCCGGTCGAGGTTCTTGTCGAGCAGGAGGACCTCGGCCTCCATGCCCGCGGCGATCCAGGCGGAGTTCCACCCGACGTTGCCGGCGCCGATCACGACCACGCGTGCCGGCGCCACGCCCGGGGCGCCGCCGAGCAGGATGCCCCGGCCCCCGTTCTCGCGCTCGAGGTAGTGCGCGCCGATCTGGGTGGCCATGCGGCCCGCGACCTCGCTCATCGGGGCCAGCAGGGGCAGCGCGTGGTCGTCGGTCTGCACGGTCTCGTAGGCGACGCCGGTGGTGCCGGCGTCGAGCAGCGCGTCGGCCACCTCCGGGTAGGCGGCCAGGTGCAGGTAGGTGAACAGGACGAGGTCGTCGCGCAGGAGCCCGAACTCGTCGGCCTGGGGCTCTTTCACCTTGCAGACCAGCTCGGCCCGCGCCCACGTCTCCTCGGCCGTCGCCACGATCTCGGCGCCGGCGGTGACGAAGTCCTCGTCGGCGATGGCCGAGTTGGCCCCGGCACCCGACTGGACCAGCACCTCGACGCCGTGCTGGTGCAGCTCGCGCACCCCGTCGGGGGTGATGGCCACCCGGTACTCGTTGTTCTTGACCTCGGTCGGAACCCCCACCCGCATCGTCATGCGCACCAGCGTGCCAGCCCGGCGTCCCGCCTGCTGACCGGTTGGTGACAACGGGCCGCCCGACGCCGGTTCGGTAGCGTGCGACGGTGACCGGACCGAGGATCGCGCTCGCCCCCGAGGGGGTGCGACCGTGGCTCGCCGACGCGGTCCGGCGCGGCGGTGGCGCGCTCGTGGGCCCGGAGGACGCCGAGGGCCTCGTGTGGGCGTCGACCGGCGAGGCCGACGCGCTGGCGGCGGTCCTGCGCCGCCATCCCGGCATCCGGTGGGTGCAGCTGCCCTGGGCCGGCATCGAGCCCTTCGCCGCGGTGCTCGACGCCGAGCACGTGTGGACGTGCGGCAAGGGGGTCTACGCCGAGCCGGTCGCCGAGCACGCCCTGATGCTGGGGCTGGCGGGCCTGCGGGGTCTCGGCCACTACGCCCGAGCGGATGCTTGGACGGGCCAGCGGGGGGTGAACCTGCTGGGTGCGCGCGTCACCATCGTCGGCGGCGGGGGCATCGCCGAGTCGCTCCTGCGGCTCCTGGCCCCCTTCGGCACGACCACCACCGTGGTGCGCCGGCATCCCGCGCCCATGCCGGGAGCGCAGCACGTGCTCGGCGCCGACGGCCTGCACGAGGCGCTGCCGGGGGCGACCCTGGTCGTGCTCGCCCTGCCGCTGGTGCCCGAGACCGTCGGCCTGGTCGGGCGCCCGGAGCTGGCGCTGATGGACGAGGACGCGTGGCTGGTCAACGTGGCGCGCGGCGCGCACGTCGTCACCGACGACCTCGTCGACGCCCTGCGCGCCGGCGCCATCGGTGGCGCGGGGCTCGACGTCACCGACCCCGAGCCGCTGCCCGACGCCCACCCGCTCTGGTCGCTCCCCAACTGCCTGATCACGCCGCACACGGGCAACACCGCCGAGATGGCGACCCCGCTGCTGTCGGCGCGCATCGCCGCGAACGTGGCCCGCTTCGCCGCCGGCGAGCCGCTGCTCGGCCTCGTCGACGCCACCCTC
>JACJWK010000038.1 GCA_020637195.1 Microthrixaceae bacterium | reverse complement strand
CCGTTCGCCGAGGACGTTGCGCTGGATCTGGTCGGTCCCGCCGCCGATGCGCGACGCCCACTGACCGAGGAAGTAGGTCTGCCACACGCCGCCCGCCAGGGCGTCGTCCCCGTCGAGGGTGCCGCCGGCGCCCTCCATCGCCAGGACCAGGTCGGCGGTGGCGGCGAGGTGCTGGGAGTAGGCGAGCTTGAGGGTGGAGCTCTCGGGGCCCGGCGGTCGGCCCTGGCTGAGGGCGGTCTGCACCCGGTAGCCCACGTAGCGGATGAGCTCGTAGCGGGTGTAGGCCCGGGCCAGCTCCTGGCGGGTGAGGGGATCGCCGGCCCGACCGGTGGTGCGGGCCAGCCCGGCGAGGTGGTCGAACCGGATGCCGCCGCCCCCGCCGATGGCCGACCGCTCGTTGGCGAGCGTGGTGAGGATCGGGCCCCAGCCCTGGTGGAGCTCACCGAGCATGTTCTGCTTCGGGACCCGCACGTCCGACAGGAACACCTCGTTGAAGTGGGCCACGCCGTTGATCTGGCGGAGCGGGCGCACGTCGATGCCCGGGCTGCGCATGTCGACGAGCAGGTAGGTGATGCCCTTGTGCTTGGGCACCTCCGGGTCCGAGCGCACGAGCAGGATGCCCCAGTCGCTGTGCTGGGCGCCCGAGGTCCACACCTTCTGGCCGTTCACGACGAACTCGTCGCCGTCGAGCACCGCCCTGGTGGCGAGGTTGGCGAGGTCGGAGCCGGCGCCGGGCTCGCTGAAGAGCTGGCACCAGATCTCGTCGCCGCGCAGCAGCGGGTCGAGGAAGCGCTCCTTCTGGGCGTCGGTGCCGTGAGCGATCAGGGTCGGGCCCACCATGCCCACCGCGACCATGAACACGCCCGCGTCGACGTCGTAGTGGGCCTGCTCCTGGTTGAAGATGGCGGCCTCGATCGGCGTGGCGCCGCGCCCGCCGTACTCCTTCGGCCAGGTGATCCCCGCCCAGCCGCCGTCGTAGAGGGTGCGCTGCCAGCGCTTGCACGCCTCGACGTGGTCCTCGGCCCGGCTCAGGTAGCCACCGAAGCCGGCCCCCTCCTCGCGCCGGGTGGCGTGGGCGTCGAGCCAGGCGCGGGCCTCGGCCCGGAAGGCGGCCTCGGCCGGCGTGTCGTCGAAGTCCACGGGGCTACTGGCTCCCGTAGACCGGGCTGGGCTCGGGGGCCTCGTCGATGAGCTGGGCCACGACCCCGCCGACCTCGGCGGGCTCCCACCGGGCGCCCTTGTCGACCCGCGGGCCCGAGTGCCAGCCGTCGGCGACGCCGATGATGCCGCCCTCGACCTCGAAGACCCGACCGGTGACCTGCGTCGACTCCGTCGACCCCAGCCACACGACCAGGGGGCTGACGTTCTCGGGCGCCATCGCGTCGAAGGCGCCTTCCTCGGGGGCGGCCATCGTGTCGGCGAACACCGCCTCGGTCATGCGCGTCCGCGCCGCGGGGGCGATGGCGTTGGCGGTGACGCCGTACCGGCCCATCTCGGCGGCCTGCACGAGGGTGAGGGCGGCGATGCCAGCCTTGGCGGCGGAGTAGTTGCCCTGGCCGACACTGCCCAGCAGCCCGGCACCCGAGCTCGTGTTGATGATGCGCGCGTCGACCGGCTCGCCGGCCTTGGCCTGCTCGCGCCAGTACGCCGAGGCGTGCCGGGACGGGCAGAAGTGGCCCTTCAGGTGGACCCGCATGACCGCGTCCCACTCCTGCTCGGAGGTGCTCACCAGCATGCGGTCGCGGAGGAACCCGGCGTTGTTGACCACCACGTCGAGGCCGCCCCAGGTGTCGATCGCGGTGCGGATGAGCCGCTCGCTGCCGTCCCAGTCGGCGACGTCGTCGCCGTTGGCCACGGCCTCACCGCCGTGGGCCCGGATGGCGTCCACCACCTCGCCGGCGGGGCCGTCGGACCCGCCGGAGCCGTCGATGTTGGCGCCGATGTCGTTGACGACCACCTTGGCGCCCTGCCGGGCGAACTCCAGCGCGTGGGCCCGGCCGATGCCCCGCCCGGCACCCGTGACCACGACGATCCGACCTTCGCAGAGACCGCTCACGCGGAAAGTAGAACACATTCTATTTTTCCGCGGCAAACGCTGGGTCGAATTCCTGCGGAGCGTCGCCCTATCGTTGCCCTCCGTGCGCCGCCCCACCCTGCTCCTGGCCGTCCTGGCGCTCGTGGGCGGCCTCACGTCGGCCCCCGCCCCGGCCGGCGCGCAGGACGGCAACGTCGCCGGCGCGACCACCACCACGACACCCGACGCGACCACGCCCCCCACCACGGCGGCCGACAGCACCACGACCACGGCGCCCCCCGCCCCGACGACCCTCCCGCCGACGACGCGTCCCCCGAGCACGAGCGCGCCCACCACCGCTCCCCCGGTCCCGCCCACGCCGCCGGCCGAGGGCACCTCCACCGCCCCCAAGGCGCGCGGCGTCGGCGACTCGGTGTTCAAGAGCGCCGAGAACCGCGTCCGCTGGCGGCTCAAGCCCGAGTACCGGCCGCGCTTCGTCAGCGTCCTCGGCGCCACCATCGCGCAGATGACCCCGACGGCCCGCGACATGGCGGGCAACGGGCCCGCGGTCATGGTCCTCGGCCTCGGCAACCCGGACATGGCCGAGATGGACGCAGGGCTCAACCCGTACCCCGCCGCCACGCAGATCCTCGGCGCCACCTTCAACGTGCCCTGCGTCGTCTGGATCAACGTCAAAGAGCGCGGGGTCAACCCCTACTACCACCAGCAGTGGCGCCAGGTCGCGAGCGCGTTCAACGCCTGGTTGGTGCGGGCCTCCGAGGACGGCCCGGGCAACGACCTCTACTTCCCCCGCCTGCACGTCCTCGACTGGAACCGGGCGGCCGCCGCCCATCCCGGGTGGTTCCTCGCCGACGGCCTGCACCTCAACGCGACGGGCCAGGCCAACTACGCCCGCAAGGTGGACCGGTTCGTCAACCGGGTCTGCCCGCCCTGATCGCACCGGCCCGCCGGCCCGGCACCGCCTCAGGGGGCGTCGCGCAGCAGGAGCCGGGCCGCCTGCTCGAGGTCGTCGCCCACCTGGCCGACGGTGAGCCACCCGTTCACCCAGCCGAGGTTGGTGGAGTTCCACACGTGGGCGAGCACGCGCACGACGCCGTCGCGCTCGTCGTCGGGGAGGTCGGCGATGGGGGCGGCGAGCACGGCCATGATCGTCGCCGTGATCTCGCGCTGGCAGGCGACGACCTGCGGGTCGCTGGCGGTCACCGCGTTGACGACGGCGGCGGCGAGCTTCGGATGCTGCTCCATCCCGCTCGTCACACCGCGGATCACGGCCACCACCCGGTCCGCCGCCGTCCCCTCGACCGGCGGCTGCGCCTCCACCCGCTCGCGCAGCTCCTGGGACCAGTCGACCATGCTCGCGGCCAGCAGGTGGTCCTTCGACGAGAAGTAGCGGTAGATCGTGCCGAGGGCGACGCCGGCCGTGGTGGCGACGTCGCGCATCTGGACGGCCTCGTAGCCGCCGTCCGTGCCCAGCTCCATCGCCGCAGCGATCACCCGCTCACGGCGAGCCGCCTGGCTCACCGTCAGGGACTCGGTGTCCACCGGTGAAAGAGAACACGTTCTCGTCTCGCTGCGTCAAGCGATCGGCCCGGGCCGGCGCCCACCGGAGGCGGCTAGGTTCCCCGCCCATGGCCGACGAGATCGTGATCTACCACAACCCCTCGTGCTCGAAGTCCCGCACCACCCTCGCGCTCCTCCAGGACCGCGGGGTCGAGCCCACCGTCGTGAACTACAAGGCGCATCCGCTCGACCGGGCCACGATCGAGCGCATCGTCGAGCTCGTCCCCGACCCGCCCCGGGCGCTGGTGCGCCGCGACCAGAACTTCCGCGAGCTCGGGCTCGACATCGCGGACTACGACTCGGCCGACGCCGTGGTCGACCTGCTCAGCGAGCACGGCATCCTCATGGAGCGCCCCGTCGTCGTGCGGGGCGACCGGGCGGTGATCGGACGGCCGCCCGAGAACGCCCTCGACCTGCTCGACTGAGGCCACGACGACGATGAGCGTCGACCCACAGCTCCAGCCCTTCCTCGACCTGCTCGCCTCGAGCGGGTCACCCGCGATCACCGATCTCCAGCCCGACGCCGCCCGGGCCCTCATGGCCAACCTCCGGGGCGGCGCCCGAGCGGTCGAGGTCCACGCCGTGCACGACCGCACCGTCCCCGGGCCCGCCGGGGCGGTGCCCGTCCGGGTGTACTGCCCCCCGGGCGACGGGCCCTTCCCCGCCCTGGTCTGGTTCCACGGGGGCGGATGGGTGCTGGGCAGCATCGACGAGTCCGACCCCGTCGCCCGGGGGCTCTCGGTCGCGGCCGACTGCGTGGTGATCTCGGTGGGCTACCGCCTCGCCCCCGAGCACCCCTTCCCCGCGGGGCTCGACGACTGCGTCGCCGCGCTGCGCTGGTGCGCCGACCACGCCGGAGAGCTGGGCATCGATGGGGACCGCCTCGCCGTCGGCGGCGACAGCGCGGGCGGCAACCTCGCCGCGGCCGCCGCGATGGTGGCCCGCGACACCGGGGGACCCCCGCTTCGCCTCCAGGTCCTCGTGTACCCGGTCACCGACTTCGACGTCACGACGCCGTCGATGGTGGACAACGCCGAGGGCTACCTCCTGACCCGGGACGCGATGCAGTGGTTCTACGACCACTACACGGATCCGTCCCAGCGCGACGACCCACGGGCGGCGCCGCTGCGGGCGACCGAGCTCGCCGGCCTGCCGCCCGCGCTGGTCCTGACCGCGGAGTTCGATCCCCTGCGCGACGAGGGCGAGGCCTATGCACGACGCCTCGTCGACGCCGGCGTCGACGCCACGGTGTCTCGCTACGACGGCATGATCCACGGCTTCCTCGGCATGACCGCGCTCTGCGACCGCGCCGTCGAGGCCGAGGCCGAGGTCGGCGCCGCGCTCCGTGTCGCGTTCGGCACGGAGCGACCGGGGCGCTGACCCCGGGCACGCCTCACACGTCGCGGTTCGAGGAGCGCACGGCCACCAGCGACGGGCGGTCGGTGACGGCCATCGCGGCCTCGAGCGCGGGAGCGAGCTCGTCGGCGGTCGTCACCGAGTAGCCCTCGCCGCCGCAGAGGCGGGCGTACTCCGCGAAGTCCGGGTTCACCAGCGACGTCTGCCAGACGGGATGGAGCGCCGAGACCTGCTCCCGGCTGATCTTGGCCAGCTCGCCGTTGTCGAGCAGCACGTGGGTGATGCCCATGCCGTACTTCACCGCGGTCGTGAAGTCGGCCAGGTACTGCCCGAACCCGCCGTCACCCGAGATCGACACCACCTTGCGACCGGACCCCCGGGTGGCCGCCCACGCGCCCATCGCCGACGCGAAGCCGAACCCGATGGACCCGAGGTAGCCCGACATGATCACGTCCTGGCGACCTCGGCACTCGAAGAAGTGGCCGAACGAGTACGTGTTGTTCCCGACGTCGCAGCAGATCGCGGCGTCGTCGGGCACCACGGCCCCGAGGGCGTCGAACACCAGCGCGGGGTGGAGGCGACCCTGCCCGTCGAGGAGGTCCCGGCGCTTGGCCTTCTCGGCCCGCCAGCGCTCCCACCGCCCGGCGACGGCCCGGCGCAGGTCGGGACGGTCACCGGCGGGGAGCGCCGCCCGCAGCAGCGCGACGGTGCGCCCGATGTCGCCCCACACGGGCACGTCGACGGGGTGGAACTTGCCGAGCGTCATCCGGTCGAGGTCGACCTGGACGGTGGGCACGTACGTGGCGATGCCGGTGTGGTTGGAGAACGAGGCGCCCAGGACGAGCAGGGCGTCGGACCGGCCCATCGTCATCGACGCGACCGGGATGCCCGACCGGCCGAGGACCCCGCAGGCGAGCGGGTGGTCGTCGGGGACCAGCCCCTTGGCCTTGAAGGTGGTGATGACGGGGGCGTCGAGGTGCTCGGCGAGCGCCAGGACGTCGTCGCGGAAGGGCCGGGCGCCGTTGCCGGCGATGATGGCCGGCCGCTCGGCCCGCTCGAGCAGCGCCACCGCGGCGGCCAGGTCGGCCTCGGGCGGCGCGACGGCCGAGGCCGCCACCCGGCCCGCCTTCGGGCGGGACGGCGGGTCGTCCACCCCCGGGAGGTCCTGCACGTCGTCGGGGAAGATGAGGTGGGCGACGTCGCGCTGCACCTCGGCGTGCTTCAGCGCGAGCGCCATGAGCTCGGTGGCGTTGCCCGGGGTCAGGACCGTCTGGCTCCACTCGGCCACGGCCGAGAACGCCTCGGCCAGGGGCACCTCCTGGAACGCGCCCGGCCCCAGCACCTGGGTCTGCACCTGGCCGGTCAGGGCCAGGATCGGGACGCGGTCCACCTTGGCGTCCCACAGCCCGGTGAGCAGGTTGGTGGCGCCCGGGCCCGCGATGGTGAGACAGGCGGCGGGACGTCCGGTGAGCTTGGCGTAGCCCGAGGCCGCGAACGCCCCCGCTCCCTCGTGGCGGATGCCGAAGAAGCGCAGGCGGCCGTCCGCCTCCGCCTTCCGCAGGGCCTCGGCCAGCCCGAGGTTGGAGTGGCCCACCATCCCGAAGACGGTGTCCACGCCCCAGTCGCACATCACGTCGACCATCTGGTCCATGAGGGTCGGCGACCGGTCGGCCTCGGGCACCTCGATCCACAGCCCGTCGTCGCGCTCCTCGACGGGGTAGGCGGTGGCGCCGTCGCTGAAGCCCTGGGGCGGGCGGCCCGAGCACGGGTGGTACTCGTACGCGTGCCACGGGCAGATGAGGTAGCCACCCTCGAGCTGGCCGTCGCCGAGGGGCCCGCCCTGGTGGGGGCAGTGGTTGTCGAGCGCTCCCCACCCATCCTCGGTGCGGGTGACGGCGACGGCCCGCCCGCCGGCGACGACCGTGGTCACGCGCCCGACGTCGAGGTCGGGGACGTCGACGCGCACCCAGGCGCGAGCGGGCGAGGGGACGGGGTCGGTGGCCATCAGAACGCGTACTCCAGGTCGCAGCGGTCGGCGAGGCGGGCGTCGAGCGACACCAGGTCCGAGCGGTCGAGGTCGACGAGGCGGGTCTTGCCCACCACCCGTGCGAAGTCCGCCATCAGAGCGGTGCACTCGACCAGGAAGTTGGCGAGGCGCTCGGCCGAGGTGTCGACGTCGAGCCGGTCGCGCAGCTTCGGGTCCTGGGTGGCGATGCCCACCGGGCAGGTCCCCCGGTGACAGGCCCGGTACTGCTGGCAGCCGATCGCCATCAGCGAGGTGGTGGCGAGCGCGACGGCGTCGGCGCCGAGCGCCAAGGCCTTCGCCATCTCGTCGGGCGTGCGGAAGCCGCCGGTGGCGATCAGCTGGACGTCCGTGGCTCCCTCGGCGTCGAGGAAGCGGCGGGCCCGGTGCAGGCCGGTGATCGACGGGAGGCCGACGTTGTCCTTCACGTGGGTCGGGGCGGCGCCGGTGCCGCCCCCCAGGCCGTCGACCGTGATCCAGTCCGCCCCGGCCTCGAGCGCGGCGCCCAGATCGGCCTCGACGTGGCCGGCGGCGAACTTGATGCCGACCGGCCGCCCCCCGTTGACGGACTTGATCTCGGCCACGCGTCGGGTGAGGTCGGCCACCGAGTTGATGTCGGGGAAGTGGGCGGGCGAGTGGACGTCGGTGCCCGGGGCGACGCCGCGGATGGCGGCGATCTCGTCGGTCACCTTGGCGCCGAGCAGGGTTCCGCCGAGGCCGGGCTTCGCCCCCTGGCCGCACTTGATCTCGATGGCGTCGGCGGCGGCGATGTTCTCATCGGTCCAGCCGAAGTAACCCGAGGCCATCTCGAAGATGTAGTGGGCGGCGTTGTCCCGCTCCCGCGGGTGCGCACCGCCCTCGCCCGAGGCGATGGCGGTCCCCGCGGCCGCCGACCCTCGCGCCAGGGCCTCCTTGGCCTCGGCGCTCAAGGCGCCGAAGGACATGTGGCTCACGAACACGGGGAGGTCGAGGCGCAGGGGTCGCGACGAGCGGGTCCCCAGCACCGTCGCGGTGTCGATGGGCACGTCCCCGAGGGTCGGGAGGGCCGCCACCTGGGCGGGCCGGAAGACCAGGTCGTCGTAGCTCGGGTAGCGCCGCCCGGTGTCGTGCCCGGGCTCGTTGCGCTCCGATCCCATCGCCTCGACGAAGGCGCCGGCGCCCTCGGCCAGGTGATGCACCAGGTACATCCCGCGGTCGGTGGCGCCCCGCCGGATCCAGGGGCCGAGGTACACGGGCGGTCGCGGGGCGGTGAGCGGCACCGCCGACGCGTCGACCTCGACCCGGCCGTCGACCACCCGGGCGGGGAAGGTGGGCACCGAGTCGGCGGGGTCGAAGGGCGACACCCCCGTGCGCAGGTCGAAGTCCCAGGTGTGCAGCGGGCAGATGGCCTTGCCGTCCACGACCCGCCCGTCCCCGAGCTGCCCGCCCCGGTGCGGGCACTGGTTGCCCAAGGCGTGGACCGCGTCGTCGGGCGAGCCGTCGCCGTCGCGCAGGAGGGCCAGGTCGAGGCCGTTCACCACCCGGACGACGCCGCGGCCCGGCTCGATCTCGTCGAGGTCGCACACCGCCATCCAACCGGCGCCCTCGTTGCGGTCACCGCTGCCCATGAGGTGCTCGGTGCTGCGCCCTCGCTCCACGAACCCCATCGCCCGCTCCCCCTCCGTCGTCGCTGTGGTCGCTGTCTGTCCCGTCGCGGCGCCGGGCGTTACACGGCCCCGCCCGAGCGCGACGCCCGCCAGTCGCGGAACGCCCGGAGCAGCGCGGCCAGCACGCCGGGGTCGACGTCCGACTCGGCGAGGGTGCCCGTGGCCGCGATCGTCTCGCGGTACTGGTCGAGGTACCGCACGCAGCCGGGGCAGAGCGCGAGGTGCGCGTCGAACGCCGCCCGGTCGGCGTCATCGAGGGCGCCGTCGAGGTAGGTCGTGAGCAGCTCGACCATCTCGGGGCACGACATCGGGCGGGGGGTGGGGTCACTGCTCGTCATGGAGCTCCTCGAGCGCCTGTCGGAGGCGGGTCCGACCTCGGTGCAGCAGCACGCGCTGGTTGGTCTCGGACAGGTCGAGCGCGTTACAGACCTCGACCGAGGTCCAGCCGTGCACGTCGCGCAGCAGCACGACCTCGCGCTGCGCCGGCGGCAGGCCCTCGAACGCCGCGGTGAGCGCGGCCCGGGTCTCGGCGGCGTGGAGCCGGGCCTCGGGCGAGCCGCGCCACGCGTCGGGCGGCGCCGCCCAGTGGACGGGGACGAGCGGGTGGTCGACCGCCTCGAAGCGACCCGGGTCCACGGCCGGCACCTCGGGCTCGCGGCTCGCGTCGAAGGCCGAGGCGAACGGGACGGTCCGACGCTCGCGCTCGCCGCGGGTCTTCGCCCGGTTGACCAGGATGCGGAACACCCAGGTGCGCACCGAGGAGCGGCCCTCGAAGCGGTCGATCCCGTTGAGCACGCCGAGCCAGGTCTCCTGGACGACCTCGTCCGCGACGGCGTCGCTGGGGACGTAGGTGTGGGCCACCCGCCGGAGCACCGGGTCGAGCGCCTCGACCAGGGTTCGGAACGCGGCCTCGTCGCCGGCGCGGAGGCGCTCGACGAGGACCGAGTCGTCGATCGCTCGCCCTTCCGCCAACACCGCTCCCGAGGCTAGGCGCGGTGCCGGCGAGCCCGCGCTCGGATCAGAGCGATGCGAGCGTGGCGCTGATCTCGTCGAGGACGGGCAGGGCCACGTCCGCGGGCGCCGACGGCACCCGGAACACCACCTCGCTGACCCCGAGGCCGCCGTAGTACTCGATCTTGCCGGGATCGGGCATCGACCCGAACGGAACGATCCGGAGGGTGGCGGGGTCGCGGCCGGCGGCGTCCATGGCCCGGTGCAGGGCGGGGAGGGCCTCGCGCATGCCCGCCCCGCCGATCGGGATCCACCCGTCGGCGTAGTCGGCGATCGCCGCGAACAGCTTCGGGCCGCCGCCCCCGCCGATCAGCAGCGGCGGATGCGGCCGCTGCACCGGCTTGGGCCACGACCAGCTGGGCTCGAAGTTGACGTACTCGCCCTCGAAGCCGGCCTCGTCCTCCGTCCAGAGCGCTTTCATGGCCAGGACCTTCTCGCGCACGACGTCCCGGCGGCGCGTGAAGTCGACGCCGTGGTCGGCCATCTCCTCGACGTTCCAGCCGAAGCCGATGCCGAGGTCCAGGCGACCCCGCGACACGAGGTCGAGCGACGCCACCTCCTTGGCCATCACGATCGGGTCGCGTTGCGCGACGAGGGCGATGCCGGTGCCGACCCGGATGCGCTCGGTGGCCCCCGCCACGGCGGCCATGGCCACGAAGGGGTCGAGCGAGCGCTTGTACTCCTCGGCCAGCGGCTCGCCCGCCGGTGCCCGGGTCCGGCGGCTCACGGGGATGTGGGTGTGCTCGGGGAACCAGATCGAGTCGAGGCCCCGGGCCTCGGCCTCGAGCGCGAGCTCCACCGGCCCGATCGAGAGGTCCGTGGGGAACATCGTGATCCCGAAGCGCATCGCGCCATCCTGCCAGCCCGCCGCCCGTGGTCGGCACGCCGGGGCCGGGACGCGCCTAACGTCCTCACATGGGGGATGACGCGGGCGGCTGGTTCGACGAGGCGCGGTTCGGGATGTTCGTGCACTGGGACCACGCCAGCCAGGCGGGCCTCGAGGTGTCCTGGCCCCTCGTGGGCGGGCTCGGCAACCTGCCCGGCGACCCCGTGGGCATCGAGGAGTACCACTCGACGGCGGCGACGTTCGCGCCCGAGCCGCACGCCGCCCGCGAGTGGGCGGCCGCGGCACGGGCCGCGGGCATGCGCTACGCCGTGCTCACCACCCGCCACCACAACGGCTTCTCGCTGTGGCCGAGTGCCGTGTCGGACTGGTCGGTCGGACGGTTCCTCCCGGGTCGGGACCTCGTCCGGGAGTTCGTCGACGCGTTCCGGGCCGAGGGCCTGCGGGTGGGCTTCTACTACTCGCTGTCCGACTGGCACCACCCCGACTACCCGGCCTTCACCGAGGCCGACAAGCCCTACTCGTTCCTCGCCTACCGGCGCCCGGACGACCCGGGCGCGTGGGACCGCTACCTGGACTACCTGTTCGCCCAGGTGCGCGAGCTGCTCACCGACTACGGCGACGTGTCCGTCCTGTGGTTCGACGGCCAGTGGGAGCGCACGCCCTGGGAGTGGAAGGCCGACGAGCTGCGGGCGCTGGTCCGCGAGCTCCAGCCCGACTGCCTCGTCAACGACCGGCTGCCCCTCCAGGGCGACTTCGAGACCCCGGAGCAGTTCGTGCCGGCCGAGCCGCCCGAGGGGCGCTGGGAGACGTGCCTCACCATGAACCGGTCCTGGGGCCACGTGCCCGCGGACACCCGTTACAAGTCGGCGCGCGACCTGGTGCACACGCTCTGCGAGACCGCCGGCCGGGGCGGCAACCTGCTGCTGAACGTCAGCCCCCGGGGCGACGGCTCACTGCCGCCCGAGCAACTCGAGCGCCTCGCCGTCGTGGGCGACTGGGTGGCGGCGCACGGCGAGGCCGTCTTCGCCACCGGGGCCGGCCTGGCCCCCTGGCAGTTCTACGGGCCGACGACCCAGCGCGACGACACCACGTACCTGCACCTGCTGATGCGGCCCTACGACTCCGTGACCGTGCGGGGCGTGCCCATCCGGCGCATCGCCGGCGTGCGGCACGTGCCCTCGGAGCGCGCGCTCACCTTCCACACCCGCGCCGCGGTGATCGACGAGCTGTTCAACGCCGACCCGGTGGGCGAAGCGATCATCGAGGTGCCCGAGGATCTCGTGGACGACCACGCCACGGTGCTCGCCCTCGACGTCACGCCGGCGTAGGCCGGACCGCCGACCCGGCGCGCCCGGACCCGAGCCGAGCTCGACGCAATGCCCCCCGGCGCTTCTCCAACGACAGGCCCGGGGGGCATTGCCTCGAGAACGCGGTCTGGGGTCAGACGGGCTCGTCGGCGAGGATGCGGCCGAGCTCGAGCAGGTGCTGGGTGCCGCCGCCCAGCGTCAGCTCGAGCTGCTTGGCCCAGAGGAAGTAGCGGTGCAGCGGGTAGTCGCGGTCGACGCCCATGCCACCGTGCAGGTGCTGGGCGGCGTGGACGACGCGCTGGCCGCCCTCGGCGGCCCAGAACTTGGCGATGGCCACGGACTCGGCGGCGGGCAGGCCCTCGGCGAGCCGCCAGGCCGCCTGCCACGCGGTGAGGCGCACGGCCTCGGTGTCGATGTACGCGTCGGCCGCGCGCTGCCCCACGGCCTGGAAGGTGGCGATGGGACGGTCGAACTGCTCGCGGGTCTTGGTGTACTCGGCGGTGAGGCGCAACGCCTCGGCGCACACGCCGATGGCGGTGACGCAGAGCGCGGCCGTGGCCCGCTCGACCATCCACTCGACGATGGCGGCGCCACGGTCGGGGTCCCCCAGCACGTCGTCCGCGCCGACCACGGCACCGTCGAGGTCGAGGCGGGTCTCGGGCTGGCCCGACGTGGTGACGAGGGCCTCCTGGGAGACGCCCGGCGCCGAGGGGTCCACCAGGAAGACGCCGACGGCGCCCTCGCCGGTGGCTGCGGGGACGAGGATCCGGTCGGCCTGGAGGCCCATGGGCACGCAGAGCTTCGATCCGTCGAGGCGCCAGCCGTCGCCGTCGCGCCGGGCGGTGGTGGTGGGTGCAGTCGGCGACGTGCCGAACTCGACGAGCGCTGGCGGTGAGGATCGTAGCGCCGTGCCCTCGGCACCCGGGGAGCAGCGCGGCCTGCTGGGCGTCGGTGCCGAACTCGGCGACGGGCAGGGCGCCGAGCACCACGGTCGGCAGGTACGGGACCGGGGCGGCGGTGCGGCCGACCTGCTCCAGCACCAGCGCGGCGGCGAGGAAGCCGAGGTCGGCGCCGCCGGCCGACTCGGGCAGGGCGATGCCGAGGAGGCCGGCCTTGGCCAGCTCGGCCCAGGTGGCGGCGTCGTAGGCCTCGCCGGTCTTGTCGAAGGCCTTCAGGGCGTCGTTGCCGAGCTGGCCGTCGAGGATCTGGGCGGCCAGGTCGCGGACCGCCTCCTGCTCTTCGGTGAACGAGAAGTCCATGTCGTCGTGCTCTTTCGTCTCGATGCGTTCGTGGGGTCGGGCTCGTCGGGCGGGCCGGGGCTACCGGGTGGCCCGGGGCAGGCCGAGCCCGAACATGCCGATCAGGTCGCGCTGCACCTCGTTGGTGCCGCCCCCGAAGGTGAGGATGAGCAGGCTGCGGTACATCATCTCCAGCCGGCTCTTCAGGATGGACTCGGCCGATCCCCGCTGGAGGTAGGCCTGCTGGCCGATGATCTCCATCAGCAGCCGGAAGGCCTCCAGGTAGAACTCGGTGCCGAACACCTTGATGCTCGACGCGTCGGCCACGTCGAGGGGCAGGCCCTCGGTGGCACCCCACGCCACCTTCCAGTTGATGAGGCGCAGGAACTCGAGCTTGGCGTGGGCCCGGGCCAGGTTGAGCTGCACCCACTCCTGGTCGATCACCCGGCGGCCGTCGGCCAGCTTGGTCTCCTGGGCCCACTGGCGGACCTCGCTGATCGAGCTCTCGATCATGCCCGACGAGCACAGCGTGACCCGCTCGTGGTTGAGCTGGTTGGTGACGAGCGTCCAGCCGTTGTTCTCGCCGCCGACGCAGTTGTCGACCGGGACCCGCACGTCGCTGAAGAAGGTCTGGTTGATGTCGTGCTCGCTGAGCAGCGACATGGGGACGACCTCGATGCCGGGCGTGTCCATGGGCACGACGACCATCGAGATGCCCTTGTGCTTCTTGACCTCCGGGTTCGTGCGCACGGCGAGCCAGATGTAGTCGGCGTCGCTCGCCAGGCTGGTGAAGATCTTCTGCCCGTTGATGACGTACTCGTCGCCGTCGCGCACGGCCCTGGTCTGGAGGGCGGCGAGGTCGGTGCCCGCCCCCGGCTCGGTGTAGCCGATGCAGAAGTGGATCTCGCCCTTGAGGATCTTCGGGAGGAAGTGCTCCTTTTGGGCGTCGGTGCCGAAGTTCATGATGGTGGGGCCCACGGTGTTGATGGTGAGCATCGGCACCGGGGCGCCGCAGCGCATCGACTCGTCGAAGAAGATGAACTGCTCGAGCGGCGTGCGGCCCTGGCCCCCGTACTCGGTCGGCCAGCCGATGCCCAGCCAGCCGTCCTCGCCCATCTGGCGGACCACCGCGCGCATGGCCGGGCCGACGCCGTGGGCGTGGTGCAGGTCCTCCTGCACCTCGGGGGTCAGGAGCTGGGCGTAGTAGTCCCGCAGCTCCTGGCGCAGCGCCTGCTGGTCTTCGTCGTAGCCGACGTACATGGATCGTCCCCCGGGGGTGGCCGTCGCTGGAACAGGTTCTAGTCTGGCCGGGCGACGCCGGGCTGTCGATCCGGCGGGGGCGGGCGCGGCGGGGGCGAGCGCGGCGGGCGACGCGGTCAGATGCTGTCGATGCCGATGGCCACGAGGAAGGCCACGACGAGCAGCAGGGCGACCAGGCCCCAGAGCAGCCCGAACGCGGACGCCAGGGCGGAGCCGGCGACCGCGAGCGCCGTCACGACGAACGAGCCGGGGGTGGGCACCCACCGGTGGGGCGGACGCGGCTCGCGCTCCTGTCGCACCACCCGCGCCACCGCGGCCACGATGACCAGCACCGCGATGACCAGGACCACCGGCAGGAAGCTGGCGGTCCAGGCGTAGAGCACCCCGACGGGCGTCAGCACGGCCGCGACCGCCCACCGGGTGAGCCCGTCGGGGATCACCTGCGCGCGGTCGGTGGCGGTTCCGGCCGGCTCGGGCACGGCATCGGGTGCCGCCGGCGCGCCGGGCGCCGCGACGGGGCGGCCCGGTTGCCCGGCCGGTGGACCCGCGGCGTCGACCCAGGTGCGCTCGAGCAGTTGGGTGAGCTCGGCGTCGGTCGGCGCGCCCAGATCGACGGCGAGCCGGTCGGCCGTCGGGCGCCGGGCGGGGTCGGGGTCGAGCGCCCCCTCGACGAGCGGTCGCAGCCAGTCGGGCACGCCGTCGAGGTCCAGCTCGCCGCGGGCGGCCCGCACCTGGATCACCTCGGGGCGGCTGCCCGCCACCGGCGGTCGGCCGGTCGCCGCGAACGTCACGACGGCACCCCACGCCCAGACGTCGCTGGCGGCCGAGGTGCGGTCGTCGCCGAGCTGCTCGGGCGCCATCCACGCCGGCGTGCCGAGCACCGTGCCGGTGCGGGTCAGCGTGGTGGTGTCGTCGAACCACGCGATGCCGAAGTCGACGACCCGGGGGCCGTCGGGGCCGAGCAGCACGTTGGACGGGGTGAGGTCGCGGTGCACGACGCCGGCGGCGTGGATGTCCGCGAGGGCGCGCGCCAGGCCGGCGGCCAGCGCCCGCAGGTCGACGCCCGCGCGCCCGTCGCGCAGCGTCGGCCCCGGCACGTACTCGGAGGCGATCCAGGGCCGCTCGGCGTCGAGGTCGGCGCCGAGGATCCGGGCCACCGAGCGCCCGCGCACCCGCTGCACCGCCTCGAGCTCGCGCCGGAAGCGCCGGCGGAAGCCGTCGTCCGCGGCCAGGTCGGGGCGGAGCACCTTGACCGCCACCTCGCGCCGGTCGGCGGGCGCACGATCGTCGGCGGCGAGGAAGACGTCGCCCATGCCGCCGCGGCCGAGGAGCCGGACCACCCGATAGGGACCGACCGTGGAAGGCCCGGTCACGACCACCCCTCCCGCGTCGCCGCTCGCACCACGCCATGTTCGCAGGTGGCCGTCCGCCGCAGCCGGGAATCCGCTGGGCGCTTACGGCGGGTCAGGGCCAGACTGCCGACCGTGATCGCGGCCGCCACCACCGGGTTCGGGCTCGGCTTCCTCGTCGCGGCCCAGGTCGGACCGGTGTGGCTGCTGTGCGCCCGCTCCGCCCTGCGCGGCCGGGTCGCCACCGGGCTGGCCATCGGCGCCGCTGCTGCGCTGGTCGACACCGCCTACGCCGCCCTCGGCGTGGCCGGCGCCGCCAGCCTGCTCGAGGTCGCCGGGCTCCGGGTCGGGCTCGGACTGGTCGGCGCGGCGTTCCTCGTCGTCCTCGGCAGCCGCACCATGTGGCAGGGCCTGCGGGCCCGCACCGGCCTCGAGGCGGTCGAGGAGGTGGCCGACCCTCGACGCGCGTTCGTCACCGGCCTCGCCGCCACCGCGGCCAACCCGTCGACGATCGTGTCGTGGGCCGCCATCTTCACGGCGGCCCACGCCGCCGACGTGGCCGACTCGGCCCCGAGCGCCGGCGCCATGCTCGTCGCCATCGGGCTGGGGTCGTTCTCCTGGTTCGTGATCCTGTCGCTGGTGTCGGGCACCCTCGGCGCCCGCCTCGGTGAGCGGGTCCAGCGCCCGGTCGACGTGCTGTCGGGCCTGGCCCTGGCCGGATTCGGCGCCTACCTGGGATGGAGCACCCTCCGC
>JACJWK010000037.1 GCA_020637195.1 Microthrixaceae bacterium | reverse complement strand
GGCGTGCACGAGGGAGGACGATGGCTCCGCCGCCCCCAGGTCGATCGCCAAGCTGCGGGCCGTGAGCTCGACGCCCGCCTGGGAGACCCCCAGCGCCCACGTCGGCGCGCGCGGCCTCCGCGGCCTGCTCGACGCGGTGCTCACGGTCGGGTCGGACCTCGACCTCGAGGCGACCCTGCGCCGCATCACCGAGGCCGCGGTCACGCTGGTCGATGCCCGCTACGGCGCCCTCGGCGTCCTGGACGAGTCGGGCAACGCGCTGGCCGAGTTCATCACGGTGGGGGTCGACGAGCAGACCCACCGGGCGATCGGCGCCCTGCCCAAGGGTCTGGGCCTGCTCGGCGCGATCATCACCGACGCCGCCAGCCGCCGGGTCGCCGACCTCACCGAGGACCCGGACCGCGCCGGGTTCCCGCCGGGGCACCCGCCGATGCAGTCGTTCCTCGGGGTGCCCATCCGCATCGGCGACCGCGTGTTCGGCAACCTCTACCTCACCGACAAGACCTCGGCGGAGGTCTTCACCGACATCGACCAGGAGCTGGTCGAGGGACTCGCCGGTGCCGCCGCGATCGCCATCGAGAACGCTCGCCTGCACACCGAGACCCGGCGCCGCCAGGACACGCTCGTGGCCTTCGAGGGCGTCGCCCGCACGCTGCTCGGCGGGGCCGACCGGGACGAGCTGCTCGGAGAGGTCGCCCGACGGGCCCGTGACCTCGCGGGCGCCGATCTCGCCGCGATCGTCGTGCCCACCGGCGACCGCGACGAGCTGCGGGTCGAGCTCGCGGTGGGAGCGGGCGCCGACGCCCTGCTCGCCACGACCTTCGCACGGGGGACGAGCGTGTCGGGCCACGTCCTCGCCACGGGCGACCGGGTCGCGGTGGACGACCTCGCGGAGGACCCGCGCACGGGGCCGTTCCAGGCTCGTGGCGACCTCGGCGCGGCCGTCTTCGTCCCGTTCGAGGCCGACGACGCGCCGTTCGGCACCCTGGTCGTCGCCCGCCGCCGGGGCCGGCCCCGGTTCGCGGCGTTCGAGCGCGACATCGTCTCGTCGTTCGCGGGCCAGGTGAGCCTCGTGCTCCACCACGAGCGCCAGCGCTCCCGCCTCCGCGACCTGGCCATCCTGGAGGACCGGGACCGCATCGCCCGGGACCTCCACGACACCGTCATCCAGGGGGTCTTCGCCACCAGCCTGACGCTGCAGGGCGCCGCCCGCCTGGTCGACGAGCCGACCGCCCGCGCGCGGCTGGACGACGCCGTCGACCGGCTCGACGAGATCGTGCGCCACATCCGGACGGTCATCTTCGGCATCGAGTCGCCGCGACGCGGCGACGACGGGATGCGCCTGCGCGCCCTGGCGGTCTCCCAGGAGGCGGCGCGCGCCCTCGGCGCCGAGCCCCGGGTCACCTTCGAGGGCGCGGTCGACACCCTCGTGGTCGACGCCCTGGCGGACGACCTCGTCGCCGCCCTGCGGGAGGCCCTGTCGAACGTGGCCCGGCACGCGCGGGCGTCGACCACCGACGTGACGGTCTCGGCCGACGAGACCGCGGTCGTCCTCGTCGTCCGCGACGACGGTGTCGGGATCGGCCCCCACCCCCGCCGCGGCCAGGGGACGCGGAACCTCGAGGAGCGGGCCGCACGCCACGGCGGAACCGTCGAGGTGGGCCCCGGCCCGGCGGGCGGGACGCAGGTCACCTGGCGCGCGCCGCTGGGTCGCTGAGCGGCGCGGCGGTCTCGCTCTAGAGTCTGCCCCCACGATCGGCGGGAGGAGACGAGCCGTGGTCAGGCAGCGGTGAGCATCGGGGCGGCCGTCGTGGCGGTGGACGTCACGAGCCACGACTTCCTGGTGGACCTCGTGACGATCCCGCTGTTCACCGGCGTCATCGGCTACCTGACCAACTGGTCAGGGGTGGTGATGCTCTTCTCGCCCCTGCGCTTCCACGGGGTCCGGGTCCCGGGGCTGTCGCTGGCCTACCCCCTGCTGCCCCGCCGGGTCCAGGTGATCCCGGCGCTGCGCGAGGACGGGCGCCTCGGCTGGCAGGGGATCGTGCCGTCCCGCGTGGACAAGATGGCGAGCATCTCGGTCGACAAGGCGCTGGCCAAGGTGGGCAGCATCGCGGACTTCTACCACCAGCTCGAGCCGGACAAGGTGGCCGACCACCTGGTGGCCGGCGCCCAGGCCGAGATCGACGACGTGATCGCCCAGATCATGGAACGGGAGCACCCCCAGCTCTGGCACGACCTGCCCCCGGCGCTGCGCGAGGCCCTGCTGCTGCGGGTGCACCGCCAGCTCCCGGCCATCGTGCGCCGCATCACCGACCAGATCGGCGAGCACATCGACCAGCTCCTCGACGCCAAGCTGATGGTCATCCGCTACTTCGAGGCCCACCCCGAGAAGATGAACGACCTGCTGCGCGAGGTCGGGCGACGAGAGCTGCGGTTCATCCAGAACTTCGGCTTCTACCTCGGGCTCCCCCTCGGCATCGTGTTGGTGTTCCTCGTCGACGCCTTGCCGTACTGGTGGGTCCTGCCCGTGGGCGGCGTGGTCATCGGCTACGTGGTCAACTACCTCGGCATCACCATGATCTTCGAGCCGGTCGAGCCCCGTCGGGTCGGACCGTTCACGTTCCAGGGGCTCTTCATGAAGCGCCAGCCCGAGGTGAGCGACGTGTTCGCCCGCCTGATCGCGGACGACGTGATCAACCTCGAGAACGTGGGCGACGAGCTGCTGCACGGCTCGCGCAGCGACCGCACCTACCGCATGCTCGAGTCGACCGTGCGCCCCGCCGTCGACAAGGCGCTGGGCCCCGCCCAGGGGGCGGTGCGGGTGGCCATCGGCACCCGCCGGTACGACCGCATCCGCGACTCCGTGGCCAGCGAGGCGACCGACTTCGCCGCCGCCTTCTCCGACGAGGCGTTCAACCGCCAGCAGGCCGAGCGGGTGCAGTCCTTCGTCGCCACCCAGATGCGGCGCCTCCCGCCCGCCGAGTTCTCCGAGCTGCTGCGCTCGGCCATCAGACAGGACGAGTGGCTGCTGTTCCTCCACGGTGCCGTCCTCGGCTTCGGTGCCGGCCTGCTCCACCTGGCGATCTTCGGGGTGTGACGTGACCGACGTTCCCGACCACGGGCCCCACGCGGGCGACGGCACCGGCGACACCGACGAGACCGACGCGATCCACGACCCGCTCGCGAGCGACTGGCTCCGGGGCGAGGACGAGGACGCCGCCTCCGGTCCGCCGGACCCGACGCTGGCCGAGGCCCTCCCCGGACTGGCCCGCATCGGGCTCCGGGCCGGGCTGCGCACGCTCGCGTGGATGGCCGGGGAGACGCGCTCGACGGGCGAGGCGGTCGCGGCGGCGGTCGCCGAGGGCCAGTCACCGGTGCCGGTCGTCCGCGACGCCGGCCTCGAGGCGTGGGAGGCCGTGGCCCGGGGGCTCGGCCGCGACGACGCCGGGGGCGACGAGACCGGACCGGGGGATGCGCCCGGGGGCGCCCGGCGGACCCGGCCCCGACCGGGGGACCCGCCGACCGACGAGGAGCTCCGGGCCCGGGGGGCCGCCCTGCTCGACCGCGCCGCCGACGTCCGGGACCGCGCCGACACGCACCCGGCCTTCGCCCACATCCTCGACGACCTGACGCCCGACGAGGCCCGGATCCTGCGCTTCTTGTACGTCGAGGGCCCGCAGCCGTCGGTCGACGTGCGCACCGGTCGCCCCTTCGGCGTCGGCAGCGAGCTCGTGGCCGCGGGCCTGTCGATGGTGGGGACCCAGGCCGGCGTCCGCCACCTCGACCGGACCGCGTCGTACCTGACCAACCTCCACCGCCTGGGCCTGGTGTGGTTCTCGCGTGAGCCGGTCGCGCCCGCGCGCTACCAGGTGGTGGAGGTGCAGCCCGAGGTGGTCGAGGCCCTCCGTGGCGCGGGCCGCGCCCCGAAGACGGTGCGGCGCTCGATCGTGCTCACCGCCTTCGGTGCGGACTTCTGCCGCACCTGCCTGCCCGTCGATCAGGGCCCGGCCTCGCCGGCCTGAGCACCCCGGGGAGCCGGTCGGTCCTGGAGGTCAGGCCTCGGCCCGGGCCCCGCGGAGGCGCTGCCAGAGGCTCATCGGTGCGTGGGCCTCGCACTGGCAGCGCTCGGCGTGGGGCACGCCGCCGAGCACCTGCTCGACGTGCTGGCCGCAGCCCGCGTAGGTCGCCTTGCCGCACTGGGAACACGTTGCTGGTCTACACATACCCCCCAGGGTATCAGGTGGACCCGGGAGCGACCAGTCGGCGGTCAGCGGACCGGCTCGACCCCGGCCAACCGGGTCTTGGGGCAGCGCACCCGGGCGCCCAGCCCGCACTGGGGACACGCCCAGGCGTCCCCGTCGCGCCGCCAGAGGGTGCTGCCGCAGTCGGGGCAGCGCTCCTGCCAGTAGGCGCAGTCGACGTCCGCGAGCCGCCGAGCCGTGAGGGGGCATCCGTGCCCGCCGCACACGGGCCAGGCCGGGGCCCGGACGATGACCTGCACCGGGCACTTGTCCACGCACTCCCCGCAGTCGTTGCACAAGAAGGGGTCGATCACGAAGGTGCCCAGGAAGGAATCGGTCTTGGACAGGGCGGTGGTCGGGCACGAGAACTCGCACGCACCGCAACCGATGCAGTCGTCGAGCACCTCGAAGCTCACGGCGCCGTCCTCCCCGTCCCGCTGCCGCTCATCGCGCGACGACGTCTTGTGGATGGAACGGCCGCAGCTCGTTCATGCAGTCCCAGTGGACCCAGGGCGCCACGTCCACCCGGGACGAGGCGCTGCGCTGCTGGTAGCGCTCGCCGTCCCACTCCCACCACCCGTAGGGCAGGTCGAGGGCCCGGGTGACGGGCTCGCCGCAGTGCTCGCACGTCGGGGCGTCCACGGTGCCTCCTCTCAGCCGACCGCCCGCACCGAGCGGGCGGCGGCGCCGTCGAAGAACTCCTGCAGGCTCTGGTTGAACCGCGAGAACTTGTCGATCCCCATCACGTCCTGGCCCCGGAGGCGGATCGACTCGCCCATCAGCGTCAGGCTGTTGAGGGTGTGGCGGCCCGTGGCCCGCCCGTGCTCGACGATGTCGTCGACCATGGCGGACCACGCGTCGAGGGGGCCCTCGAGCCAGCAGTCGGCGAGAGCCTCGTCGCCCGCCTCGGCCTCGCAGACGTCGAGGCAGGCGATGCCCTCGAACGTGATCCGGGCCCGGAAGGCCTGGCCGTCGGGCCGCTGCACCACGACGCCGAGGACCAGGTCGCAGTCCCCCAGGACCTCGTAGCGGTCCGGGTGCGCGTTCATCTGGGCGGCGAGCCCCTCGAGGAAGGCGACGCTGTCCACCGGTGGCGCGCTCACGCGCCGACCCCCACGAGGTCGTCGCGGGTGATCCCGAGCAGGTCGAGCGGCAGCGTCGTGCGATCGAGGCGCGGGACCCCGGCCCGCTCGCAGCGCGAGAGGTACGAGGTGACCTGCTTGCGCAGCAGGTCGCCCTGCATGGCGAACCCCTGCTCCTCCACCTGCTCGCTCCCACCGGCCAGCAGCAGCGCCAGCGCCGTGCCGAGGTCGGGCGACGTGCCCAACTCGAACAACGCGGCCTCGCCGACGTCGAGCGCCTCGTGGATCTCGTCGGCCACGTCGGGATCGTGCTCGACGGCGTAGCGGATGTGCATGGTCCCGTACGCGACGTGGCGGGCCTCGTCCTGCATGGCCATGCGGAACATCTTCTTCTCGACGGGACCCGGTGCGATGAGCTCGCCCTGACGGAACAGGTCGAGGATGAACCCCTCACCGAGCAGGTGCAGCAGGGCCGTGGCCTGCGTGTAGGTCTTGGCCTCGATGATGGTGCGCAGCAGCGAGGCGGGCCCGGCCCTCGACTTCAACAGGCCGCCCCCGTTGGCCAGGGCCCGCTTGCGGAACACCTCGGCGTGACGGGCCTCGTCCATGATCTGCGTGCAGAGGAACATCTTCGCCTCGATGAAGTCGTGGTTCATCCGCCACATCCACTTCGCCGGAAGGTCGGCGGCGATCATCTCGACCTCGGTGAGCGACGTGCAGAGCTGGCAGATGGCGTGCTCGAGGTCGCTCGGCAGCTCCTCGAGCTCACCCCACGGGATGTCCCGCGTGGCCGACCACTGGCGGGCGACGGCCTCCTCGTACAGCTCGCGGACGTTGAGGGCCCACACGTCGGTCTTGGCGTTGAGGAGGTACCCCATGTCGGGGGTGTCCGGGTCGACGTCGGCGCCACGGGGGGCCATCGACCGGTGCCCGGGCCGCTCGGGCACCTCGCCGTAGCTCCCGACGGCGATGTCCATCATGGTGAGGCCGCGGGCGCTGGGCTTGGGCTGCACCCCCCACTCGCTGCGGGCACCCCGGAGCCAGGCCCAGTCGAGGGGCTGGCCCACCGGCGAGGTGTCCGGCAGGTTCGGATACGACTCGGTGCCGCCCATGGCACGACCTCCCGTGGCGTTTCGGCCATTCCCGCGCCGAACGGCCCGGGTCACCAGGGTCGAAGGTCCCATGACGGCGCCCACGGCTATCCTGCGGGCGGCCGGCGGGACGAGGACAGGGGTGTCGGGTGCTGCGCAAGCTGGTGGCAGGGTGCACGGGCGTGCTCGTGGCGCTCGGCGCGTTCGGGGTGCTGGCCGACCGAGCGGGAGCGTCGGGCGTCACCACCCACGCGTGGATGGCCATGGAGGCCGTGAACCGCGTCGAGGACCCCCAGCTCCGGGCCCTGCTCGAAGCCAACATCGACCAGATCTCGTCGGGCGGGCACTTCCCCGACAGCGGGTACGCGAACCCCCAGAAGGGGTTCGACTCGACCTACGGCGAGGAGGCGCACTGGCCCCGCTTCTCCTACGCCTACCTCGACCAGATCCGCGACGACCCGTCGTGCGGCGACCTCACCGCCCCGAACGGCCCCTGCGCGGCCCGCATCGCCCACGCCATGGGGGCCATGGCCCACGGCGTCGGCGACGAGGTGTGGGACTGGCTGTTCGAGCCGCAGGCCCCCGACCGGGGCGAGAGCTACATCCCCCCGGCCCTGGCCAACCTGGGCTTCAACGACGGGGGCCTCGAGCTCCAGATGGACCTCATCGCGATCGGTGACCACGCCCGGCCGACCCAGCCCCCGCTGCCCGACTGGCCCGCCCCGGACCGGCTGCTCGGCGTGTTCGCCGACATCGGCCGCACCGACATCGAGGCGCAGGACCTGCTCAACGGCCAGGAGAGCATGCTGTTCGTCCGCGACGGCGAGCGCTTCCTCACCCGCAACTTCCACGACCACATCACCACGAACATGCCGTGGACGGCGGCGCACATGATCACCGCCGCGGGCGGCATCGAGTTCGCGGCGACGGCCATCGCCGCCAACTACGAGAGCATGTGGGGCCGGCTGCTCGGCGACCAGCCCCCCACCGAGGTCGCCATCACCTACCCCGCCGACGGCCAGCAGGAGGTCACCCGGTTCGGCTGGGACCGGGCCACGTTCCTGCCCGGGTCGGCACCCACCCGAGGCGGCGCGGAGACCCGCATCGTCGCGGTGTTGAGCGCCAGCCTCCCCTACCGGCCCAACGTCAACTCGCCGAACAACATCTCGGCCACCCTGCCTCCGGGCGCGATGACCCTCACCGAGGCCGCCACCGGCACCCCCGTGCCCCTGCGGTCGGGCTACCCCCGCATCGTCCCGTACACGCCGGAGGCGGGCGAGCACACCATCGCCATCCAGCCCGACGGGAACCTGGCCAAGTGCACCGAGTACCGCGTGTCGGTCACCGAGGCGCTGATCGACGGTGCCGGCGAGCCGGTGGTGCCCTACTCGTGGACGTTCACCACGAAGGGCTGCCCCGGCGTGCGGGCCCGGCCCGACGCCCAGGTGCGGGTGGGCGACGACGGCGTGTGGATGGGCTGGGACGTGTTCTCCCGCAACGGCGCCGACCAGAACCGCTCGGTGACCACGCCGACCGGCAGCACCGCCACGTTCACGATGCGCTTCCGCAACGACGGCAACCGCTGGGAGCGCTTCACCCTCAAGGGTCAGAAGCCGCTCGCCGGCTTCGGCGTTCGGTACTACGACGAGGCCGGCACCGACATCACCCGCGGCATCCGCCTCGGCACCTACCGGACCGCGGGGGTACGACCGGGCGACGAGGTCCTCGTCGAGATGCGGGTGGAGGTCCGGGCCAACGCCGGGCCGGGGGCGTCGATCACGCGGCGCATCAAGGCCATCTCCTCGGTCGACCGGGCCGCGCGCGACGCCGTGACCGCCACCGTCACCCAGGGCGCCGAGGTGGAGTTGGCCCCGACGCCCGGCTTCGAGCCGACCGAGGCGACGTACCGGGCACTGGCGCCCGGAATCGTCTGCCTCCTCGGCTGAGGCGGCGGTCGGCGGCGGGCCTCAGGCCTCGTCCTCGTCCCCGGTCGCGTCCTCGGCCGCGTCCGTTCGCCGGCCGGCGATCTCCTGGCGGAAGCGCTCGTCGAGGCTGCCGGCGTCGTCGGGGTCGTCGATGCGCCGCGTGACCGCCCAGCTGAGCGCCAGGTTGACGTCCTCGATGAACGACGAGGGCACGCTCGTCGCGTCGATGGTGAGATGCAGCAGCAGGCCGTCGCGCAGCGCGTTGAACAGCAGGGCGATGCTGTCGTAGGTGAAGGGCGGACGGGGCTCGACCCCCCAGGCGTCGCCGATGGCCTTGTAGCCGGCGGCGGTGTGCTCGTCGTTGGTGCGGAAGAGGTCGCGCAGCTTGGCCCGCACCTGGTCGTCCTTGGCGTGCAGTGCCCAGAGCACCATCCGCGACACGTAGACGGGGTCGTCGACCCAGTGCGTGAAGGTCTCGCGGGCCCGGTCGCGCAGCTCGGCGCTGGGGTCGTCGGTGGGATCGGGCATGCGCTCGGCGAGCCCCGCGAGGCGCTCGGACGACGAGCTCAGCGACGGGTCGGTCACGTGGTCGATGAAGTCGTCGAGGTACTCGGCCTGCGAGCCCCAGTGCAGGTAGAAGGTCTGGCGGTGCAGGCCCGCCCGCTCGGCGAGCGCGCCCGTGGTGAGCACCCGGCTCAGGTCGCCGCGGCTCGACTCGGCCAACAGCTCCATGCCCGCTTCGAGCAGCCGCCGCCGGCTGTCCTTGCCCCGGGCCCTGTCGTCTGTGCCGGCTGCGGTCACGCCGCCCTCCCTCACTGATGAGATGTCACCGAACGCCTACAATCGCATTCCAACGAACAATGGCCCGCATGGAGACCGTTGTTCGGGGCAGAATAGAGGCGCCCACACGATGTCACGACCCGGCTAGACAGAGGTGTACAGTCATGCCCATGGCAAGTTCCAACACAACCAATCGCACGATGTCGGACGCGCACAAGGCCGCTCTCGCCGAAGGGCGCGAGCAGGGCCGAGCCGTCCGTCGCTACCTCGAGGCGCTCGAGTCGTCGAAGCCCAAGCGCGGCCGCAAGCGCACCCGGGAGTCGGTGGCCAAGCGGCTCGAGACGGTCGAGGCCCAGCTCGAGAAGGCCGACCCCGTCAAGCGCCTCCAACTGAGCCAGGAGCGCCTGGACCTGCAGGCCGAGCTCGCCGAGGAGGAGGAGACCGTCGACCTCGAGGGGATCGAGCAGGCCTTCGTCGAGGCGGCGGGGCCCTACAGCCAGCGCAAGGGCATCAGCTACGCGGCCTGGCGCGAGATCGGCGTGCCCGCCTCGACGCTGAAGGCGGCGGGCATCACCCGCAGCTCGAAGTAGTCCCGGGAGCGGGTGGGCCCGGCGCCGGCCCGCTCCCCCACGGGCGTCCCGTGCGGTGAGGCCGCGCGCCGGCGGCCCCCGGCCCCGGGGCGACCCGCCCGGAGTGGTCGGACGTCGCCCGCCTCTGCCAGCGTGATGGTCGTGACGACGGTGGGCGGTACCTCGACGCCGGACGCCGCGCGATCACGCCTACCGGTCGCGTCCGCGCGACGGCGCCCGCCGGTGGAGGGGCCCGGGTCGACGCCGTACGTCCCGGCGCTCGACGGCCTGCGCGGCATCGCGGTCGCGGCCGTCCTCACCTTCCACGGCGGATTCGGCTGGGCCACCGGCGGGTTCCTCGGGGTCTCCACGTTCTTCACGCTGTCGGGGTTCCTCATCACGACCGTGCTGCTGGTCGAGCACGACCAGCACGGTCGGGTGGGCCTCCGGCGCTTCTGGTCGCGGCGGTTCCGGCGCCTGCTCCCCGCCTCGCTGCTGTGCCTCGCCGGCGTCGTCGTGTTCGGCGCGACGGTGGCCACCGCCGGCCAGCTCGCGCACCTCCGCGTGCAGGTGGCGGCTGCGCTCGCCGACGTCGCCAATTGGCAGCTCATCGTCTCGGGGACGAGCTACGCGGACCTCTTCGCGGCGCCGTCGCCCACCCAGCACTTCTGGTCGCTCGCGATCGAGGAGCAGTTCTACCTGCTCTACCCCGTCGCCATGGTCGGGCTCTTCGCGGTCGCCCGACGCACCGGCGACGTCCGGCGGACGGTGGCCGTCGGGCTCGGCGTGGCCGTGGTCGGCTCGCTGCTGGCCACCGCGCTGCTCCAAGGCGCCGCGATCGACCGCATCTACTACGGCACCGACACCCGATCGGCCGAGCTCACCCTCGGCGCGCTCCTGGCCGTCGCGCTCCACCGGCGGCACCTGGACGGCGCCGGGCGGCGCCTGGCGGGATCGCTCGGCCTCGCCGCGCTCGCGGTCACCGTGGTGGCGTGGTCGCGGGTCGATCTCGCCGACGCGTGGCTCTACCGCGGCGGCCTGACCGCCTTCGCGCTCGTGTCCGCGGCGCTCGTGGCCGGGGCGGTCCACCCCGGCACCGCGGTCTCCCGGGCCCTCGCCTGGGAGCCGTTGCGCCGCCTCGGCCTGATCTCCTACGGCGTGTACCTGTTCCACTGGCCGATCTTCCTCTGGCTCACCCCCGAGCGCACCGGGTTGGGGACCGGCCCGTTGTTCGTGCTGCGGGTGCTGGTCACCGTCGGCGCCGCCGTCGCGTCGTACGCGCTGCTCGAGCGGCCGGTCCGCGCCCGGCGGGTCCTCGCGGGTCGCGAGGCGCTCGTGCTGGCGCCCGCCGCCGCGCTCGTCGTGGTCGTCGGCGCGGTGGTCGTGACCGTGCCGGGCCGCGACGCCGAGCCCACCTTCGAGGAGGCCCAGGCCCTGGTCGAGGCGGGGGACTTCACCGACGCCCCCGTCGCCGACCTCGCCGCCACGCCGCCCCCCGCCGACCTGGCCGCCGCAGGCCGCCCCGAGATCGCGCTCTACGGCGACTCCACCGCGCTGCGCCTGGGGCTCGGCTTCGGCGGGTGGGTGCAGGCGAGCGGGCTGGCCCGGGGCGAGGGCGGGGTCAACGAGCTCGGCTGTGGCCTGCTGCCCGACGACCACTTCACCCGGTTCCGCTACGACGGCGAGGCGGACGCGCCCGACACGTGCGCGTCGGTGGACGAGGCGTGGGCGGCGGACATCGCCGCCACCGACCCCGACATCGCCCTGCTGGTGGTGGGACCGTGGGAGGTCGCCGACTGGCGCGACGAGGACACCGGCGAGTGGGTCCACCTCGGGCAGCCCGCGGTCGACGACCTGGTGCGCCGGGAGCTCGACGAGGCCGTCGACATCCTGTCGGCGGGCGGGGCCGTCGTCTACCTGCTCACCAGCCCGCTGATCCGCATCGGCACCCAGGACGGCGTCCCGCCCGCGTTCGAGCGCCCGGCCTCCGACCCGTCGCGCATGGCCCGGTTCAACGCGGTGCTCGCCGAGGTCGCCGACGCCCGGCCCGGCGAGGCCGCAGTCGTCGACCTCGCCGGCTACCTGCGCTCGACGCCGGGCGGCGAGATGGACCCGACGCTGCGTCCCGACGGCATCCACCTCACGTGGGACGCCGCCACTGCGATCAGCACCGACTGGCTCGGGCCCGAGATCCTCCGGCGCTACCTCGCCGACCGGGGGCCGGTCGCGACCACCGCGCCGGCGACCGCGGCCACCGGCTCATCGCCGACCACCGGCCCCTGACACCGCGAGGTCAACGCCGGGACCCGGCCCGCCGATGGGAGGGGATGACCCTGGTGACCGCGACCCTCCTCGCGGCCGCGCTGGGGGTCGTGCTGCTCGCGGCCCACCTGCGGAGGGACCCGGCCGACCTGCCCCGGCGGCACCGACGCGCCGCGCCGCCGCCGACGCCCCCCGCCGACGGCGATGCACCGCTGCGGCTGGTCCAGCAGCGCCAGGCCCGCCGGGAGCAGGCCCAGCAGCGGGTGGACGAGTTCCGCGCCGATCGCGACGAGGCCGACCGGCGACTCCGGGCGTGGGCCGGCGAGGTCGCCCGGTCGCGCCGGGCCGAGTGGTACGGCTACGAGGCCACCACCGGCCTGATCGAGGTGGAGCTCGGCCGCGAGGCCATCGCGGTCGCCCACGAGCAGCTCCGCCACGGCGCCTCGGTCGACCAGGCCGTCCACCACGCGATCTCGGTCGTCGAGGAGCTGACCGTCGACGTCGTCGCGCGGGTCGGCCTGATCATCGACGAGTGGACGCCGGCGCCCGTGCCCGAGGACGCCACCCGGGCCGACCGCCGCCGACGCATCGAGCGCCTCCGGGCCAAGGCGGCCTCCACGACGTTCCCCGAGGAGGCCGCCAGCTTCTCGGCCAAGGCCGACCAGCTCGCCGCCCGCTACGGCATCCCCGCCTGACGGCGCCGGGTGGCGGCGAGAGGCACCGGCGGGGCGCGCGGTCGGTCACGGGTGGCCGGCAGATCCTCCCGGCGTGCGTCCGAGGGCGAGCGGACGGTGATGGCGAGCCGACGGGTGCGCTAGGAAGGGGCGATGGTCTCCGAGACGTTCGACGCCGCCGCCTGGCGGGTGGTGGAGGGCTTCGACTTCACCGACATCACCTACCACCGGGCGGTGGACCAGGACCCCGGCGACCCCACGAAGCGGCGAGCGGGCACGGTGCGGATCGCGTTCGACCGGCCCGAGGTGCGCAACGCGTTCCGGCCCCACACGGTGGACGAGCTGTACCGGGCCCTCGACCACGCCCGCATGTCCTCCGACGTCGGCTGCGTGCTGCTCACCGGCAACGGTCCCGCCCCCAAAGACGGCGTGTGGGCGTTCTGCTCGGGTGGCGACCAGCGCATCCGGGGCCGCGACGGCTACCGGTACGCCGAGGGGGAGACCTCCGAGAGCATCGACCCGGCACGGGCCGGTCGGCTCCACATCCTCGAGGTGCAGCGGCTCATCCGGTTCATGCCGAAGGTCGTGATCTGCCTGGTCAACGGGTGGGCCGCCGGCGGCGGCCACAGCCTCCACGTGGTCTGCGACCTCACCCTGGCGAGCCGCCAGCACGCCCGGTTCAAACAGACCGACGCCGACGTGGGCAGCTTCGACGGGGGGTTCGGCTCGGCCTACCTGGCCCGCCAGGTCGGCCAGAAGTTCGCCCGGGAGATCTTCTTCCTGGGCCAGGAGTACTCCGCCGAGGACGGCCATCGCATGGGCACCGTCAACGCGGTGGTCGACCACGACGAGCTCGAGGCGGAGGGCCTGCGCTGGGCGGGCCTGGTCAACGCCAAGAGCCCGACCGCCCAGCGCATGCTGAAGTACTCGTTCAACCTGATCGACGACGGGCTGGTCGGCCAGCAGGTGTTCGCCGGCGAGGCCACCCGCCTGGCCTACATGACCGACGAGGCCGTCGAGGGCCGCGACGCCTTCCTCGAGAAGCGCCCGCCCGACTGGTCGCGCTTCCCCTACTACTTCTGAGGGGCCCTGACGATCACGCGTCGAGGGCCTCGGCCTCCTCGGCGAGCGCGAGCCACGCCTCCTCGGCGGCCTCGAGCCGGGCGGCGACCGCGGCCTCCTCGGTGCCGAGCCGGGCCAGCTCCTGGTGGTCGGCGGCCGCCTCCAGAAGCTGCTCGTGCAGGCGCTCCCGGCGGCGGGCCAGCTTCTGCACCTCCTTGTCCGCCTCCCGCAGCAGCCGGGTGAGCGTGCTGCGCGACCGCGGCTTCGGACCGGCCGGGACCGAGCGACGCCTCCCGGCCCGGGCTCCCGCTCCCGGCTCGGAACCCTCGGCGCCCCCGCCCCGCCCGCGTCGGCGGGCCGCGAGTCGCTCGTCGGCCCACGCCGCGTAGCCACCCGGACGACGGGCCGCCGTGCCCGACCCGTCGAGGATCACGACGTCCTCCACGGTGTGTCCGAGGAAGGCCCGGTCGTGCGACGCCACCACGAGGGTGCCGGGCCAGTCGTCGAGGAACTCCTCGAGCACCCGGAGGGTGTCGAGGTCGAGGTCGTTCGTCGGCTCGTCGAGCAGCAGCACGTTCGGCCTGGTCATGAGCAGCGCGACGAGCTGGAGGCGCCGCCGCTCGCCGCCCGAGAGCAGCTCGACCGGGGCCCGCTGCGCGTCGGCGTCGAACCAGAACCGCTCCATGAGCCGCACGTCACGCCAGTCGGGCTTCACCCCGACGCCGCACACCACCTCGTGCACCCGGAGCCCGGGGTCCAGGTGGCGCCCGGTCTGGTCATAGTGGGCGAGCTGCACCGTCGGCCCGATCCGCACCTCACCCGACGTGGGCGCCAGCTCGCCGGCGACGAGGCCCAGCAGCGTGCTCTTGCCGGCGCCGTTGGCCCCCACGACCCCCATGCGGTCGCCCGGGCCGAGGAGCAGGTCGACGCCCTCCAGCAGCGGCGGCCGGCCCGGGTGCGCGAACGACACGTCGGTCATCTCGATCACGTGCTTGCCCAGGCGGGGCGTGCCCTGGTGCAGGTCGAGGTCCTCGGCCCGCACGTCGTCCGTCCGGGCGACCTGCTGGAGCTCCTCGGCCCGGGCCACCCGGTACTTCGACTTCCGGGTGCGGGCCGGGGCGCCGTGGCGCAGCCAGATCAGCTCGCGCTTCGCCAGGTTGGCCCGCACGGCCTCGGCGGCCTCCGCCCGGGCCGCCCGCTCGGCCCGCCCCTCCAGGTACGAGGCGTAGCCGCCCTCGTGGACGTACGAGCCGGTGCGGTCGATCTCGAGCACCCGGTTGGTGACGCGGTCGAGCACGTGGCGGTCGTGGGTCACGAGCGCCAACCCGCCCGTGAACGCCGCCAGCCACTCCTCCAACCAGGCGATGGCCTCGATGTCCAGGTGGTTCGTGGGCTCGTCGAGGACGAGCAGGTCGCACTCGGTCGACAGGGCGCGGGCCAGCGCCGCCCGCTTGCGCTGGCCGCCCGACACCGAGGCGACGTCGCGGTCGAGCACCGGCGTGAGGCCGAGGCGGTCGAGGACGGCCTCGGCCCGCCAGTCACCCCCCACCACCGACCGGACCGTGCCGGCGCCGAGGTCGTCGCCCTGGTCGAGCATCGACACGACCGCTCCACTCCCCCGCCGCACCACCCCGGACTCGGGCTCGACCCGTCCGGCCAGGACCCGCAGGAGCGTGGACTTGCCCGACCCGTTGACGCCGACGACCCCGAGGCGGTCGCCCGTGGACAGGGTGAGGGACAGGTCGGTGAACAGCGACCGGCCGGGCCGCGTCATGGTGACGCCGGCGGCGTCGACGAGGATCACCCGGGCTCGGGGCCCCCGGACGGCGCGTCGGTCTCGAACACCGTCGCCAGCCCGGCGACCAGCCACGCCGCGTCGCCGGTCACGGGCGGCGCCAACGGGCGCCGGACGCTGAGCGCCTCGACCAGTGCGACCGCGTCTCCCGACAGGGTGAGGTCGGGCGTCGCCCCCGCCGTGTGCCCGGCCCGGACCGTGACGCGACCGGCGACCGTGACCTCGACCACCGCGGCGGGGCGGCGGGACTCGATCACGAGGACCCCTCGACGGTCCTCGCCCATCGTGACGGCCAGTCCGGGGGCGAGCGCGGCCGCGTAGCGCAGGCACGCCACCACCTCGTCGGGCTCCTCGGCCGGCGCGACGCCGAGCGGGAGCAGGACGTCGCGCTCGTGCACCCACGAGTCCCACAGCGCGTGGTGGGCCACCGTCGAGACGCTGACGTGCCCGGGAGGCGACTCGGCGGTGGCCGACCAGTCGTCGGGCCCCAGCGAGCAGAGCAGGTCCGCGAGCGCCCCGCTCGACGCCGCGAACCGGTCGAGCACCTCCGCCGGTGAGACCTCGCCGGCGCCGGCCACCATCTGCGCCGGCGTGGCCGAGGGGTCGAAGCGGGCGAGGAGCTCGGTGGGCGCGCCGTCCAGCCCGGCGCGGATCGAGTGCGTCCAGAAGGCGTTGGTGCCGTCGAGGTGGACCACGACGTCGCGGGCCGACCAGCCCTCGCACCGGCTGGGCGCCGCCCATTGCTCGTCGTCGAGCGTGCCCAGCGCGTCGACCAGGCGGCGCCGCTGGCGCGCGGCCGGGTCCGCGATCGCCGCCGGATCGCCGTCGAGGACGACGACCGGGTCGTCGCCGTAGCGGGGGCGCAGCTCCACGGCCCCACGGTGCCACAGCGGCGTCGCCGCGCGCCGATCCGCCGGCGGCGCGGCGGTAGGGTCGGGGCTCCCCCGACGAGGTCCCGAGTTGTCGCCCACCGCCACCCGGTCCCCGTCGGCGCCGGCCTCCGGGGCACCCGACGCCCTCGCCGCGCGCCGGCGGCCGCTCAACCAACTGCTGGTCGTCGCCGGGCTCACCGGGCTGGCCGTCGCCCAGCCCCTGCTCGAGCGGCTCGGCGCCAACCCGACCGTGCTCCAGTTCCGCGGCCT
>JACJWK010000036.1 GCA_020637195.1 Microthrixaceae bacterium | reverse complement strand
GACGGCGACATGGTCATCCTCGAGCGGGTCGGCACCGCCCGGCCGCTGACGGTCAGCGTGGCGGTGGGCCAGCGGGTGCCGATCGCCCCGCCCTTCGGCACCGCCTTCGTGGCGTGGGAGACCGCCGATGCCATCGAGCGGTGGCTGGCCCGGTCGGGCTCCCCCGTCACCGACGACGAGCGGGCCCGCTACGACGCCGCCCTCGCCGCGGTGCGCGACCGGGGCTACTCGGTGACCCTCGACGCCGACGCCCACGCCCGCTTCACCCGGGCCACCTCGGGCGGCGACGCCCGGGTGGCGTCCCGCGACGACGTCGGCGCCCTGGTCGACGAGCTCGGCCACCAGGACTACCTGGTCATCGACCTCGACCCCGAGCGGTCCTACCGGGTCAACCACGTCGCGGCGCCGGTCTTCGACCCGGACGGGAGGGTGTCGGTCCTGCTCGCGCTCATCGGCTTCCGCGGCCCGGTGACGGGCGCCGAGGTCGCCTCCTTCGCCGAGCGCCTCGTCGAGGGCGCCACCGCGGTCACCCAGTCGGTCCACGGCCGGCTGCCGGCGGCATGAGCGGCCTCACTCCCGACGACCTCGTCGCCATCGAGGAGATCCGGGGCCTCGCCCTGCGCTACGCCCTCGCCGTCGACCGTCGCGACCTCGATGCCCTCGTCGCCCTGTTCGTCGACGACGTGGATGCCGGGCCCCACGGCATCGGCCACGAGGCCCTGAAGGCGTCGTTCGACGAGAGCCTGCGGGCCGTCGGCGTGACGATGCTGTTCGTGGGCACCCACCTGGTCGAGCTCGACCCGGACGACCACGACCAGGCCCGCGGCACCGTCTACTGCCTCGGCCGCATCCAGGCCGACCCCGGCAGCCCCCGGATGATCGAGCAGGCCATCCAGTACTCGGACCGCTACCACCGGAGCGACGGCGAGTGGCGGTTCGTGGGCCGCAAGCACGAGCTCTTCTGGGGCGTTGCGCTCGACGAGCAACCGCTCGCCCAGCCGCCGGCGGACTGGCCCGAGCACCAGGTCGGCGTGGGCACGATCCCCCACCGCTACGAGTCCTGGCAGCGCTTCTGGGCGTGAGGGGTCAGATCCGCTCGACGGCGACGTCTCGAGCGTGGGCGGCCAGCGCTCGAAGGTCACCGACATCTCCGGTCAACACCACACCACCAGGCTCGGCGCTGGCGACCACGACCGCGTCGACCGCCGATCCCCTCCCGGCAAGGCGGCGCAACGTCGCCGCCCGCCGCGCGAGCCGCACGGTCACCGTGGGCTCGACGTGGCACGTCCTCAGGAACTGGTTCGTCGTCGCATCTCGACCGGGGTCGCCCTGCAGTGACTCGACGAGCACGACCGACGGGATGACCGGCGGCCACTCACCGTCTCGCCGGAGCTCCCGAATCGTGTTTCGGGCGAAGTCGGTTCGTCCCGCGAGCCGGGAGACGGCGCCGCTGTCGAGGACGAGCAGCGCTCAGCCCGCTCGGTGCACGGAGCGCTCGCGGATGCGGCGGGCGATGGCCTCGGCGCGCGCCTGCTCCTCGGCTGCGGGCGGGCCGAGCTCGGCGTCGAGCTCGGCCAGGTACGCATCGGTCTCCTCCAGCGCCCGCTGGCGTTCGAGCTCGGCCCGCACCGCCTCCTGCAGCAGCTCGGACGCGGGCAGCTTGCGGGACTTCACCTCGTCGTAGAGGTCGTCGGGCAGGTACACCTGCATCCGCGGCATACGTCTGACCATACGCCTACGCGGCGCGGGCGGCAACGGCCGTTCGGACTACGAGCGCTCGCTGCGGGTGATGAAGTCGTGGAGGTGCTGGGCGAGCACGAGGGGCTGGTCGCCCTGGATGCTGTGGCCGGCGTCGGGCACGACGACGACCTCGGCCTCGGGTTGGCGCCGCTGGAGCTCTTCCACGTCCTCGTCACCGACCACGCCGGAGTTGCCGCCCCGGAGGAGCAGCAGCGGCGAGTCCACCGCATCGACCGCCTCCCACAGGTTGGTGAAGTCGGCCATGCGGGAGGCGTCGTCCCCGCCGGCCGCCTTCCAGTCGCGCACGGCGTCGTAGCGCCACGACCAGGTGCCGTCGGGGTTCTCCTTGGCGTTGTGCAGGACACCGCGGCGCAGCGATGACTCCGAGCGCGTGGGGTTGTGCTCGATGGTGCGGGCCAGGATCTCGTCGAAGCTGGCGAACGTCTCGGGTCCGCTGATGAAGGTGACGATGGGCTCGGCCTTGGCGTGGTCGGTGCCCGGGGTGACGTCGACGATCGCCAGGCGCTCGACCAGGTAGGGGTGGGTGGCGGCCAGGCAGAACGACGTGAGCCCGCCGAGGGACATGCCCACGACGAGATCGGCGTCGGGCGCCAGCGCGCCGACCACCTTGGCCAGGTCGGCGGCCATCATCGGCGGCCAGTAGGCGTGGTCGTCACGCCAGTCCGAGTGGCCGTGGCCGGGGAGGTCGACCGCCAGCGCCGGCCGCTCGAGGGCGAGGACCACGGTGTCCCAGGTGTGGGCGTTCTGGGCACCGCCGTGGACGAGCACGACCTCGGGGTCGCCCTCCCCCCACTTCAGCGCGCTGACCCGGCGCCCCCCGGCGTCGACCTCGACGAACACCCGCTCGACCACGACGTCGCCCGGGTGCGGCAGCCCCACCTCGGCGGCGTTCTCGTGGAGCATCCCGAACTCCGGATAGCCGGGATTGTAAGGAGGGGGCGCGCTCACGACGGAACACCTTCCTCGGCGACCACGCCGCGGAGCCCGTCGGCGCCGAAGAGAGGCTCGAGGAACGCCCGGAAATCGGGGCCGCGGCGCAGGCTGTGGCCGCCGTCGACGTGGAGCACCTGGCCGGTGATCCACGCCGAGTCGGGCCCGGCCAGGAAGCGGGCGGCGCCGGCGATGTCCTCGGCGGTCCCCGGCCGGGAGATCGGCGTCTGCTCGAGGTAGTCGTCGAGCACGGGACCACCGGCGGTGACCGCGCCCACCAGCTCGGTGTCGACCAGGCCGGGGGCGATGGCGTTGACCCGAACGTTGGAGGCGCCCAACTCGTCGGCGGCCATGGCCACGAGCTGCTCGATGCCGGCCTTGGCCGGGCCGTAGGCGCCGAACCACCGGTGGGTGGTGGCGCCGGCCAGCGACGTGACGCCGATGAACGAGCCGCCGCCGCCCCGCACCATGACGGGGGCGGCGTGCTTGAGGGTGAGGAAGGTGCCGGTGAGGTTCAGGTCGATCGTGCGGCGCCACGCCTCCACGTCGATCGAGTGGACGGGACCGATGGTCTCGGAGCCGCCCGCCGAGGCGACCACGACGTCGAGGCCGCCGGTCGGCTCGCACGCCGTGGCCACGGCGGCGGCCACCTGGTCCTCGTCGGTGACGTCGCACGGGATGGACGCCACGGTGACCCCCTCGGCGGCCACCGCGCGGATCTGCTCGACGGCGCCGGCCAGGCGCTCCTCGCTGCGCCCGCAGATCGTGACGTGGGCGCCTTCGGCCGCGAACCGCAGGGCGCAGCCCAGCCCGATGCCGCTGCCGCCCCCGGTGATGAGCGCCGCCGCGCCCGCGATGCCTGCCTGGTCCTGTCCGCTGTGTGTCACGACGGGCACGTTAGGGGAACTAGAAAGCGGCCCATGCCCCAGCCCCAACCTGCCGTCTTCGCCGAGGGGACGCCGTCTCACTGGTTCCTCCACTACCGCCTCGTCGACGGCGCCGACCTCGACGCCGTCCGCGGCGCCGTCTCCGCGGTTCGCGCCGAGGCGGCCGGCACCACCCCCACCGACGCGGTCAACCTCGCGGTGGGGTTCGGCCCCGACCTGCTGGCCCGCCTCGCTCCCGACGACGTGCCCGAGGGCTTCCACCCGTTCACCGCGGTCGGCTCCGAGCCCGGACCGGTGGCGGTCGCCACGCAGGAGGACCTCTTCTTCTGGGTCCACGGCAACCGTCCGGACCGCAATTTCGACCTCGCCCACACGGCGCGCCGGGCGCTCGACGGGCGGGCCACCCTCGCCCGCGAGACCGTGGGGTGGGTGTGGCACGACAACCGGGACCTCACCGGGTTCATCGACGGCACCGCCAACCCCCCGGTGGAGGAGGCCCGAGAGCTCGCCGTGGTCGCCGACGGGCCCGGCGCCGGGGGCAGTTTCGTGATCACCCAGCGCTACGTCCACGACCTCGACGCCTTCGACGCGCTCGACACCGAGGCGCAGGAGGCCGTCATCGGCCGCAGCCGGGCCGACAGCGTCGAGCTGGAGGACAAGCCCGCCGACGCCCACATCTCCCGCGTCGAGATCGAGGACGACGACGGCGAGGAGATCGAGATCTACCGCCGCTCGGTCCCCTACGGCACCAGCGAGGAGCACGGCCTGTACTTCCTCGCCTTCAGCGACGGCCTCGGTGCCTTCGACGCGATGCTGGCCCGCATGTACGGCGCCTCGGGTGACGGCCTCCACGACCGCCTGATGGACTTCACCCACCCCGTCAGCGGCGCCTACTACTTCGCCCCCGGCGTCGAGGTCCTGAATCGGATCGCACCGACGCCCGACCGCGAGGACTGACTGGCCGGCCGCCGGGACCGCCTCATCTCGGGCTGCCGGCGCAAACCGTCAGAGGCGCTCGCTAGCGTTCCGCGGCGAGCCTCGATGGCCGGCTCGACGTGTTCCCGGGCCCGCGCCCATCGGCCATCCAGCCCCTTTTCGTGTCGCGCGTCGGCGCGCCCGACCAGGAGTCCGGATGGCTGTCGACCACCGACACTCAGAGGGAACCGCGTGCACCTTGGGCGACGAGCCAGCGCGTGTGATCCGACCCCGCAGGATCGGGGCCAAGCTGCAAGAGGCGGAGCACCCGCTCGCCCCTCCGAACGGCAACGTCTGATGCCCGAGCTCTGTCGGTTCATGGGGATCGTGATCCGGATGTATCGCCGCGAGCATCCCCCACCGCACTTCCATGCGACCTACGCAGAGCACGAGGCGACCTACACCTTCGACGGCGTCTGCCTCGAAGGGGAGCTGCCTCGCAACCAAGACCGCCTCGTCCGGGAATGGGCCGAGCTCCACCACGACGATCTTGAGCGCTGCTGGGAACGAGCGACGAGCGATGAAGACCTCGGTACGATCGAGCCACTGCCATGACGACCACCACCAACGGCCGAATCCCGAAACTTGTCCACGTCACCAGCGTGGAAGTGCTCCACGACCGCGTGGTCCATCTGACCTTCACCGACGGCTGCGAGGGCGACCTCGATCTCGGCTCCGCCCTGACCGGACGGGTTTTCGGCCCGCTGGCCGACAACGACGACCTGTTCCGCGCTGTACGCGTCGACCCTGAAGCCCGGACGCTCGTCTGGCCCAACGGCGCAGACATGGCCCCCGAGATGCTTCACCTCGAGGCCGCCACGGATTGCCCACACCGCTGGGTCAGGCCGAGGCACGATCTCACGCCTGGACTGGGTCCCAAGCCGAAGTCGTCCTCAGGTCCCCTCTGATGACCCGACCTTCACGTACGGAGTGGCATCTCAAGCCGTCCGACGTCCAGGTGGGCCGACATTGGAGCCGTAGCAGCGCCAGACCGCATGGGGTCGCACGAACCTCGCGCACCGCTGCCGGGACGCAACAGGGCCACCTGACCCTCCGTCACGTGCCGACCGGGGTCACGATCGAAGGTCAGACAGCGCGGGGCCGGTACACGCGCAAAAGAAATGGGCCGGCTGATGGACGAGCTGAAGACTCGCCTGTGGTCGGACCTCGAGCGCCAGGTGGCTCGCCACCTTCGAATCCCCGGGCGGTGACTGCGGACACGCACCGAACGGGTCGACCGAGCCGCTGACTGTCGGAGCCTGACGGCGCCGGAATCGACGTTCCCCACAAGGAACGGGCCCGCCCTGTCCACCGCCGCGAGAACTGGCTGCGGGCCGGAGACTCAACTCAGACGAGCGCCGCCATGGCCTCGGCGTGCACGTCGCCGCTGCCGAAGACGGTGTCGAGGACGAAGGCCCGCTTCAGGTACAGGTGGGCGTCGACCTCCCAGGTGAAGCCCATGCCGCCGTGCACCTGGATGCAGGCCTTGCCGTTGGCGATGCCGGCCTCGCCGGCGATGAGCTTGGCGCCGTGGGCGGCACGGGCGGGGTCGCCGACCGACGGGTCGTCGAGGGTGACCCCGGCGGCGTAGACCGCGGCGCGGGCCACTTCGGCCCGGGTGAGCATGTCGGCGAGGATGTGCTTCACGGCCTGGAAGGTGCCGATGGGCTTGCCGAACTGCTCGCGCTCCTTGGCGTAGGCGGTGCCCAGCTCGACGGTGGCGCCGGCGATGCCGAGCAGCTGGGCGGCGGCGAGCACCGCGCCCTCGAGGCGCCAGCGGGCGGCGTCCTCGGGGCCACCGATGACCTGGCCCGCGGGCAGGTCGGCGACCACGTGCAGCGGCGTCCACGGGTCGAGCGGACGGCCCACGGGCTCACCCGAGATCGCATCGGCCTCGACGAGGTGCAGCCCCTCGTCGTCCACGACGACCAGGGCGTCGAGGGCGTCGAGGTGCTCGACCAGCACGGGGTGGGCCGGGCGCTCGACGAGGCCGACCACCCGGTCGCCCGACAGCGCACCGTCGACCAGGCCGGCGGCCAGGTGGCTGGCGAGGATCGGCCCGGGCACGACCGCCCGGCCCAACTCCTCGAAGACCAGCACGGCCTCGGTCAGGCCGAGCCCCACGCCGCCGTCGGCCTCGGGGAGGCGCAGGCCGAACACGCCGGTGTCGGCCAGCTCGCGCCAGCGCCCCCGGTCGACGCCGGCGGAGTCGGCCAGGCTCCGCACGGTCTCCATGTCGAAGCGGCCGGCGCAGAAGCTGCGGACGCCCTCCTGGAGGGCGGCCTCGTCCTCGTTCAGATCGAAGTCCACGGCGCTCTCCTACCGGTCCTTGGGGAGGCCGAGGATGCGCTCGGCCACGATGTTGCGCTGGATCTGGGTGGTGCCCGCGGCGATGGAGATCGAGATGGCGTGCAGGAGGCCCTCGACGTGGGGGCCGTTGCCCATGCCGGCCACGTCGTCGAGGGCCAGGCCGGCCCGCTCGAAGACCCGCTCACCGAGCAGGCCCAGGCGGTGGCGCACCTCGGAGTAGTGGAGCTTGAACACCGAGCCGCCCGGGCCCGGCACGCCGGTGCGTGACGCCTGGGTGACGTTGCGCTTCACCAGCGCCCACAGGGCGTCGAGATCGGCGGCGACCTGGCCGATGTCGCGGCGCAGGCCGGCGTCGTCCCAGGCGGTGCCCGAGCCGCGGGTGACCTTCTTGGCCGCGGCGGCGAGCTGCTCGACGAGCTGCATCGACGCCAGCATCTCGCTGACGAACGCGGTGCCCCGCTCGAAGCTGAAGGTGACCATGGCGACCCGCCAGCCGTCGTTCTCGTCGCCGACGCGGTTGGCCACCGGCACCCGCACGTCGTCGAAGAAGACCTCGCTGAACTCCTCGGTGCCGGGGACGCTGCGCAGCGGGCGGATGTCGATGCCCGGCGTGTCCATGGGCAGGATCAGCCAGCTGATGCCCTTGTGCTTGGGGGCGTCGGGGTCGGTGCGGACGAGCAGCTCGCAGTAGTCGGCGACCTGGGCGTTGGACGTCCAGATCTTGGAGCCGTTGATGACGTACTCGTCGCCGTCGCGCACCGCCCGGGTGCGCAGCGAGGCGAGGTCGGAGCCGGCCTGGGGCTCACTGAACCCCTGGCACCAGACCTGGTCACCCCGGAGGATGGCGGGCAGGTGGGCCGCCTTCTGCTCGGGCGACGCCTCGGCGATGAGCGTCGGCCCGGCGTGCAGCAGGGCCACGAACATCACGCCGACGTAGGGGGCGCCTCGGCGCTCGGTCTCCTCGAGGAAGATCAGGTGCTCGGCCGGCGACGCGCCCCGGCCGCCGACCTCGGTCGGCCAGTTGATGCCCGCGTACCCCTGGTCGAACAGCATCCGCTGCCAGGCGGTGTCGTAGGCGCGGCGGGCGTCCCAGTCGTTCTGGTTCCCGGGGGGCGGGCCGACGGTGGGCAGGACCTCGTCCAGCCACTCGACCAGCTCGGCCCGGAAGGCCTCTTCCTCGGCGGAGTAGCGCAAGTCCACGCCGGGCGAGTGTAGGGACGATCTGACGCCCCGTCAGATCCTGCCCCGGGCCGGTTCCGGGCGCCGGGCCGGGTCAGCGGGGGAACGCCCCGGCGACTGCGTCGAGCCAGCCACCGATGGCGTCGAGGGTGTCGAGACCGGGCAGCAAGGTGGCCGAGAAGGACGTGGCGCCGGCCTCGGCCAGGGCCGTGATCCGATCGCGGGACGCGGCCAGGTCGAAGCCCTCGACCACCTCGGGGCCCGAGGCGCCCTCCCCCGCCCGGGCCAGGGGCAGGCCCACCCGGATGCCGAGGGTGGCCGGGTCGCGTCCCGCCGCCGCGTAGCCGTCCCGCAGCACGGCCGACTCGGCGACCACGTCCTCGGGGCGCATCCGCCCGAGCGGCAGCCAGCCGTCGCCCTGCTCGGCCAGGCGGGCCGCCAGCGCCGGCGTCGCCCTGGCGCCGAACCAGATGGGGATGCGCTCCTGGGCGGGCGCGGGCTCGCACCAGACGCCCTCGAACGACACCGTCGGGGACGCGAACGTGACCGGCTCGCCGCGGCCGGCCCAGAGCGCCCGGCAGGCCCGGATCGTGTCGTCGTGGCGGGCCCAGCGCCGTTCCCACGGCACGCCGACGGCGTCGTACTCCTCGCGCTGCCACCCGAGGCCGACGCCGAGGTCGACCCGCCCGCCCGACAGGTTGTCGAGCGTGGCGACGGTCTTGGCCAGCAGCGCCGCCGGCCGCAGCGGGGTGATGAGCACCCCGGTGCCGAGGCGCACGGTCGAGGTGGCACCGGCGATGGCGGCGAGCGCGGTCAGCGGCTCGATCCACGGGTCGCCCGGGGGGTACGGGAACTCGCCGTAGGGGTAGGGCTCGACGTTGGCGCTCATGACCACGTGGTCGGGCAGGACCACCTGGTCGAAGCCGGCCGCCTCGGCGCGTCGCGCCACCTCGACGACGACCCGGTGGTCGGCGCCGAAGTGGCGGTGCAGCCCGCTGATGGTCAGCGAGAGCGTCGGTTCGGGTGCAGGGATGCGTGCGGGGGCGTCGGGCACGGCGACGACCCGCTCAGCAGGTGATGCCGCCGTCGAGGGGGACGATGGACCCGGTCATGTACCGGGCCTCCTCCGACACCATGTAGGCGAACAGACCGGCCATCTCCTCGGGCTTCGACGCGCCCATGGGCGTCATCATCTTGCGGATCTTCTTGTAGTCGCCGCCTTCGGGCAGCTCGATGAACGAGTGGATGATGGGGGTGTCGACACCGCCCGGGCAGATCGCGTTGCAGCGGATCTTGCGGTCCTTGTACTCCTCGGCGATCGCCTTGGTGAGCTGGATCACCCCGCCCTTCGAGGCGCAGTAGGCGGCGCTGTAGGGCTGGCCGAACAAGCCGGCGCTCGACGAGGTGTTCACGATCACGCCCTCGCCCTGCTCGAGCATGTGGGGCAGGCAGAAGCGGGCCATGTAGGCCGAGCCGTTGAGGTTGACCGCCACGATCTTGTCGAACTGGCCGGTGTCCATCTCGTGGGTGTTGGCGAAGGTGCCGATGCCGGCGATGTTGCAGAGGGCGAACACCGGGCCGAAGGCGTCGACCACGGCGGCCACGGTGGCCTCGCAGTCGGCGGCCTTCGACACGTCACACGCCAGGCCGATGGCGGTGCCGCCGGCCTCGGTGATCTCCGCCGCCGTCGCCTCCGCGGTCTCGGCCAGCAGGTCGACGCAGCCGACCTTCGCGCCCTCGGCGGCGAGGCGCCGGGCCGTGGCCTGACCGATGCCCGAGCCGGCACCGGTGACGACCGCCACGCGGCCGGCGGCGCGGGGCAGCACGCCCAGGTCCGACTCGGGCGCGTGCTCGCTCGTGCTCGTCCACTTCGAGGCGTCGGCCATCAGTACGTGAGCACCCCCCGGGCCAGGCGGCCCGCGTGCATGTCCTCCACGACGTCGGAGAACGACTCCATCGGATAGGTCTTGGACACCAGCTCGTCGAGCTTGAGCTTGCCGTCCAGGTAGAGCTGCACCAGCAGCGGGATGTCGTGGTGCGGGCGGGCGCCGCCGTAGCGGCAGCCCCGCACCCCGCGGTCGATGTGGGTGAGGTGGGTGATGGGGATCTCGACCTTGGCCGTGGCCGCCGGCACCCCGATGATCACGCAGTTGCCGCCCCAGTCGAGGGCCTTGACCGCGTCGCCCACCACGGCCGGGTGGCCGACGCACTCGAACGACCAGTCGACGCCGCCCTTCACCAGCTGCTGGATCTGCTCGACCGAGCCGCCGTCGCTGGCGTCGACGAAGTCGGTGGCGCCGAACTCGAGGGCGAGGTCCTTCTTCGAGGCCAGCGTGTCGACCGCGATGATGCGGGAGGCGTCGCAGAGCTTGGCCGCCTGGATCACGTTCAGGCCGATGCCGCCCACGCCGAACACCGCCACGGTCTGGCCGTGGGTGACGTCGGCGGTGTTGAGCACGGCGCCGGCGCCGGTGATGACGCCGCAGCCGATCAGGCAGGCCGACTGGAGCGGGATGTCCTTGCTGACCTTCACCGCCTGCACCTGGTCCACGACGGTCACGTCGGTGAAGACCGAGGTGGCCGCGAAGTTGTAGGCGGGCTCGCCGCCGACGGTGAAGGGCTGGCTCATCACGCCGAAGCTGCGGCGGCAGCGGGTCGGGAAGCCGGTGTTGCAGGCCGAGCACTGCCCGCAGTACTTGAGGGTCGACAGCACGACGTGGTCGCCCACCTTGAGCTTCGACACCTCGCTGCCCACCGCCTCGACCACGCCGGCGCCCTCGTGGCCCATCACCAGCGGCGTGGGGAACGGGATGGAGCCGTCGAGCACGCTCAGGTCGCTGTGGCAGACGCCGGCGTTGACGATCCGGACGGCGACGTCGGTGGGCCCGGGGTCCCGGACCTCCACGTCGGTCCGGACGGCGGGTTCCGTCCCGTCATACACAATTCCTCGCACGGCGATCTCCTACTGGTTGTCGGAGGGTGCGTGCGCCGCGGACGCGCGCTCCCGGAGCTCGAACTTCAGGACCTTGCCGCTGGCGTTCAGCGGCAGCTCGTCGACGACCTCGACGAACTTGGGCACCTTGTAGTTGGCCATGTTGGCCCGTGCCCACTCGATGACCTCGGCCGGGTCGACCTCGGCGCCGGCACGCGGGATGACGTAGGCCATCACGACCTCGCCGAAGCGCTCGTCGGGCACCCCCACCACCGCGGCCTGGGCGATGCCGCCGTGGCCCAGCAGCAGGTTCTCGACCTCGGCGGGATAGATGTTCTCGCCGCCGCGGATGATCATGTCCTTCTTGCGGTCGGTGATGTCGAGGTAGCCCCGCTGGTCCATCACCCCGATGTCGCCGGTGTGCAGCCACCCGTCGGCGTCGATGGTCTCGGCGGTCTGCTCGGGGTCCTCGAAGTAGCCGAGCATGACGTTGTAGCCCCGCACCACGACCTCGCCGGGCTCGCCCCGCGGCACCTCGTGGCCGTCGTCGTCGACGACCAGCACCTCGACGTCGGGGATGGCCCGACCCGACGTGTTGGCGATGGTCTCGGGGTCGTCCTCCGGTCGGCAGATCGTCGCCGTGCCGGTGCACTCCGTGAGCCCGTAGGCGGTGAGGATCGTCTCGAAGGTGAGCTCGGTGCGCATGCGCTTGATCATCTCGACGGGCACGGCGGCGGCGCCGGTCACCGCGAGGCGCAGGCTCGACAGGTCGTACCGCGACCGGTCGGGGTGCTCGAGGATGGCCATGTAGAGCGTGGGGGCACCGGGGAGCATCGAGATGCGCTCCTTCTCGACGTTGCGCAGTACCTCGTCCACGTCGAACACGGCCTGGGGCACGGTGGTGGCGCCCCGCATGAGGGCGGCCATCCAGCCCGCCTTGTAGCCGAAGGTGTGGAAGAAGGGCATGACGACCAGGTAGCGGTCGCCCTCGGTGAGACCGACGAACGACGACCACGTCTCGAACACCCGCAGGGTCTGGGCGTGGGTGACCATGACGCCCTTCGGGCGGCCGGTGGTGCCCGACGTGAAGATGATGTCGGAGAGGTCGTCGGGGCCGACCGCCGCGGTGCGGGCGGCGGCGTCGGCCGGGTCGATCGCCCCGCCGGCCTCCAGGTAGCGCTCCCAGGTCCCGGTGCCCTCGGGGGCGGCGCCCCGCAGCACCACGATCTTCTCGAGGGCGGGCAGGCCGGGCACGGGACCGGTGCCCGCTCGCCCGCCGTCGCCGGGCATCGCCGTGCGCAGCATGCCGACGTAGTCGAACCCGAGGAAGCCGTTGACCGTGAGCAGCACCTTGGCGCCCGACTTCTCGAGCACGTAGCCCGCCTCGGCGCCCTTGAAGCGGGTGTTGATGGGGACGAGCACCCCGCCGGCGCCCAGCGCGCCCAGCGCGCCGACGATCCACTCCCAGAGGTTCGGGGCCCAGATGGCGACCCGGTCGCCGGGCTCGACGCCGGCGGCCATGGCCGCCCGGGTCGAGTGCTCGACCCGCTCGGCGAGCTGGGCGAAGCTCAGGCGGAGGTCGCCGTCGACGAGGGCCTCGGCGTCACCGAAGCGGGCGACGCCGCTCGCCACCAGCCCCGGGACCGTCCTCCACGTCTGCCAGCCCTCGCCGTCGCTCATGCACCCCCCGATCGTCCGGTCGTCTGTCGCGGTCGCCAACCGGCCCTCCCGGGCCAGATCTGACAGGGCGTCAGGTTAGCGTCGGGCTCCTCCTCGCCCCGAAGTGGGAGATGCCGATGAGACCCGTCGTGCGACGTGCGTGACGGGGGCGCCACCAGCCGAGCGACGAGCAGGGCTCCGGGCAACGACCGGCACATCGGCGGCCGGTGCCGTCGACTCATGACCATCGCGGCTGCAAGACTCCCTCCGTGAGTTGGCGCCCCTGCCGCCCGTCACGATGCGGGTCGGTCCTTGTGGCAATCCTGGTCACGGCGGCGATGGCGCTCACCTCGTCCCCGAACGACGCCCACGCCGTCCCGCCCACGACGGAGGCGTTCGCAGTCACCGCTCTGGCCGGCGGTGACGAGCACACGTGCGCGCTGTTCGCGAACGGGGTGGTGAAGTGCTGGGGCAACGGGACCAGGCTGGGCCTCGGCGACACCTACGCCCGCGGCGACGAGCCCGGGGAGATGGGTCGCCAGCTCGGGCGGGTCGACCTCGGCACGGGCCGGACCGCCACCGCCATCACCGCCGGGAGCGACTTCACCTGCGCGCTGTTGGACGACGGCACCGTCAAGTGCTGGGGCGGCAACGACTACGGGCAACTCGGCCAGGGCGACGACGAGCCCCGCGGCGCGAGGCGCGGCCAGATGGGCGATGCGCTACCGCCCGTCGACCTCGGCTCCGGCCGCACGGCCGTGGCCGTCGAAGCAGTGACCGTCGGCGTGTGTGCGCTGCTCGACGACTCGTCCGTGAAGTGCTGGGGAGCGGCCGGTGGCCGCGGCGACCGGGAACCGCGCGGTGACGAGCCCGGGGAGATGGGAGATTCCCTCCCGCCCATCGACCTCGGCACCGGCCGCACCGTTCGGGCCCTCTCGGCGGGACGGGGGTCGGTCTGTGCGCTGTTCGACGACGGTTCGATCAAGTGCTGGGGGGTGAACTACTACGGGCAGCTCGGCCTCGGCGACGAGGAGGCGCGTGGGGACGAGCCCGGGGAGATGGGAGATGCCCTCCCGCAGGTCGACCTCGGCGCCGGCCGCACCGCCGTCGAGGTGTTCGCGGGTGGCTACACCACCTGCGCGCTGCTCGACGACGCCTCGTTGAAGTGCTGGGGCGACAACCGGGTCGGGCAGCTCGGGCGGAGCGGGGCCAGCGCCATCGGCGACGACCCGGGAGAGATGGGCGACCGCCTTGCGGCCGTTGCCCTCGGGGCCGGCCGGACCGCACGGACGGTCGCCCTCGGCGAATCGCACACCTGCGCCATCCTGGACGACGGCGCCGCGAAGTGCTGGGGCGGCAACGATCAGGGCCAGCTCGGTCAGGGCGACGAGACCAACCGGCGCGACGTGGCCGCCCTGACCCCGATCCAGTTCGGCTCCGGCCCCGTCGCCGCCACGGTCGTCGCTGGCGCGGACCACAACTGCGTGGTGTTCGACGGCGGTGCGGTGAAGTGCTGGGGCGACAACACCCTCGGCGCCCTCGGCCTCGGCGACGAAAGGGACCGCGGCGACCAGACGGGCGAGATGGGCGACGCTCTCCCCATCGTCGACCTCGTCGCCGGCCAGCACGTCCGCCGACCCGACCTTGCCCTCAAGCGCGACGGCGGCCCCTGGGTCGGCGACGACCGCTACGAGGGCCAGTTGCGGAACCAGCGGGTCGGTGTCCGCCGCGAGCGCCTCGGGAGCGTCACGTTCTACCTGCGCCTCCAGAACGACGGCGACCGCCGGGAACGGTTCACCGTCCTCCAGATGGGCGGGAGCGAATGGCAGATCCGCCGTCGCTACTTCCAGGGCCGGTCGCACGAGAACGTCACCGTCGACGTGCTGACGGGCCGCTACGTGACTCCTCCCCTCGAGCCCGGCGCGTCCACCACCATTCGCATCGAGGTCCACGTCCGCCGGCGTGCCCGTCACGACCACCTCTACGGCATCCCGCTCCGCGCCCGCGTCGTCGGCACGGACCTTCCCGTCGACACCGTGCAAGCGGAGATCACGGTGCACTGAAGTCCCTCGTGGACCGCTCAGGGTGCCGGGCGGGTGATGAACGCCTCCCACGCTTCCATGGCCGCCTCGGGATCCATGGCCCGGACCTCGTCCTCGTCTCGCCCTGCGGTGTGGACGAGGCGCTCGACGAGCCACTGCGGCACCGGTTCGCCCGCGGGCTCGCGGGCCGCCTGGTCGACGGCCCCCACGGTGCGGCCGAGCGTGGCGATGACGTCGGCGAGTGCCCTGGATCCGGGGTTCTCGGGAAGGTCGGCGACCCTGCCCTCCATCTCGGCGTAGACGGCGGCGTCCTGTCTCGCGCCGACGGCCCAGACCTCGGCGATCTCGACCACCACGCGCCCGAGGTCGTCGGCGGTGACCCGCCACACGATGCGCCAGTGTCGGTCGCCGACGGTCAGCTTCCGAAAGCCCACCGGCGCCCCGAGCAATGGCTCCCCCGCGTTCGGATCCCGCTCGAGGAGGAGCATCTTCTTCAGGACCTGGCGCACCACCTGGGGGTCGACGCGCACGAGGCGAACGAGATCGTCGACGGCCGGGTCGATCAACCGGACGAAGGCGCGCGTCTCCTCCGAGCCGCCCGCCATGTCCTGATCAGCCGACGCCGTCAGCCAGATCGGCGTCGAGCTCGGCCTCCAGCTCGGCTCGATCGAAACCGAGCGAGGCGATGACCTCATCGAGCGACGTGCGCCCGCCGTCGTCGGTGGCGAGGCGGGAGAGGACGAGCGCGGCGCTGCGCAGGTCGGCCTCCAGCTCGGCCAGCGCTGCGAGCCGTTCCATCCCGACGATGGCCGCCATCGGTCGACCGTGTCGCTCGACCACCACCTCGCGCCCCTCACGCGCGGCACGAACGATGGCGCTCACGCCGCGCTCCGCCGCCTGGGTGACCGAGAGGGTCTCGGCCGAGCTGGGCATCACGGCCATGGCCGAACTATACAGAATTCTACACAGTTCGCCAGGACCGGCGAACCGTCCGGCTACGCGAACCAGTGTCCGCCGTTGACGTCGAGGGCCTGGCCGGTGACCACCCGCGAGAGGTCCGACGCGAAGAACACCACCGAGTCGGCGATCTCGGCCGACGTGGGCAGGTGGTGCAGGCACGTCTCGCTCGCCACCCGGTCGTACTGCTCCTCGGGGGTGATGCCCGCCTGCTCGGCCAGGAAGCGGAAGTACCACTCGACCGAGTCGCCCCAGATGTAGCCGGGCACCACCGAGTTGACCCGGATCCCGTAGGTGCCGAGCTCGCGGGCCAGCGTCTGCACCGCGGTGAGCAGCGCCGACTTGGTGGCGCTGTAGATGCCGAACTCGGGCTCGATGCGCCGGGCGGACATCGAGTTGATGAAGACGATCGACCCCGTGGACCGGTCCTTCATGGCGGGGATGACCGCCTTGGTCATCTGGATCGAGCCGAAGACGTTGACCTCGAAGCCCTTGCGCCAGGCCTTCATGTCGTTGTCCTCGATGGTCTCGAACGGCGGCTGGATGAAGGCGTTGTTGACGAGGACGTCCACCCGGCCGAACTTGTCGACCGCGGCGTCGGCCAGCGCGCGGCACTGGTCCTCGTCGGTGATGTCGGTCGGCACGCAGAGCGCTTGGCGGCCGAGGGCCTCGACCTCGGCCGCCACCGCCTCGAGCTTGCCGGCGGTGCGGGCGGCGAGCACCACGTCGGCGCCCTCGCGGGCGAAAGCGAGGGAGATGTCGCGACCCATCCCGGGCCCGACGCCGGAGACGATGGCGACACGGTCTTCGAGGAGCATGTCGTGATCCTGACACGCCGGCGGGGACCCTCCGACGTTCTGGCTCCCGATCCGAACGCCCTGGCGGTCGGATCGGGAGCCGGTTCGGTCGGGTTAGGTTGCCGGGATGGCGTCGATCGTCCCCGAGGGCCAGCTCGTCTACGGGATGCAGCTGCCCATCCAGTCACAGAGCCGCATCTACGTCGAGCCGTGGGAGCTCGACGCCGGCGCCCCCGAGCTCGCCGCGGTGGCGCGCAAGGCCGACGAGACCGGGTTCTTCTACATCGCCGTGTGCGACCACGTGACGATCCCGCCGCCGCTCGACGAGAAGATGGGGGACGTCTGGTACGACACCGTCGCCACCCTGGGCTGGTTGGCGGGGATCACCGAGCAGGTGCGCCTGCTGTCGCACGTGTACGTCACCGCCTACCGCCACCCGCTCGTGACCGCGAAAGCCTTCGCCACGCTCGACGAGCTGTCGGGCGGCCGGGCGGTCCTCGGCGTCGGCGCCGGCCACGTCGAGCCCGAGTTCGAGCGCCTCGGCGTCGACTTCGCCGGCCGGGGCGCGGCCACCGACGCGGCCGTCGACGTGCTCCGCTCGGTGTTCGACGGCACGTACCCCGATGCCGGCGTCGGGCCCCGGCCCCGCCAGGACCACCTGCCCATCTGGATCGGCGGGTCGTCGAAGCCGGCGCTGCGCCGGGCGGGGGCGCGGGGCGACGGCTGGCTGCCCCAGGGCACGCCCAGGAAGGACATGCCCGACTCGATCGCCTACCTGCGCGAGGCCCGGGCCGCCGCCGGGCGGGCCGACGACCCGATCGACATCGGCGCCATCACCGGCATCTACTACGTGGGTGAGCCGTCGTGGGACGTCGGCTCGTGGACCACCACCGGCTCGGGCGAGGCCATCGCCGAGCAGATCCGCGGCTTCGCCGACCTCGGCGTGAACCACGCCCAGATCCGGTTCCGCGCGCGCTCGCTCGACGAGCTGCTCGACCAGATGGACGCCTTCCACGCCGAGGTGGCGCCCCACCTCGGCGC